>CAWAND010000009.1:0-112488 GCA_963783335.1 uncultured Chloroflexia bacterium | reverse complement strand
TCATACTCCCTACCATCTCGCTGGATGGGACCGGGTATGTTGGGCGAGTTTGGCTCGATGAATGCTCAGGATGGCTCGGAGGTAAGGCGTTGAATGGCCCCGGCCGATACCCTTCGGCTGCGATCAGCGGCTTCGCGAAGCTCGAGGGCGTTAGATGGCGCTGAACCCTCAATGGCAATGTTCCCGATAGACGAGGGCCGAATTGGAGAGTTGCAATGGCGCACAAACGTCAACCACTAGGGACAGTGATTCTTGGATGGTTCATTGCGAACTTACTTGCGGTCGTGCTTGTCGCTGTGGCTTCTCTCATCCACCCTCCTGCTCTTCCCATCCGCAGCGGAATGCTTGTGGGATCTCTGATTATTGGTTTCCCGATCGGTCTCGCTCAATGGGTTGCTCTTCGACGTGTCGCTCCGATTTCGGTGCTATGGATATTCAGCATATCGTTGGCTCTTCCCTTGGCACTTGTGATTTTCAACAACCCGATCTTTCTCGGAGCCATCGGTTTCCTCGAGGATGAAGTCGATCGTTGCATTGATGATAGGATATGCAGTCGTCGGCCTCGTAGTGGGATTGATCCAGTGGGTGCTCCTGCGGGGCCGCTTTGACAAACCCTTCCTTTGGCCTCTAGTCAGCTCGGCTGGGCTCGGCTTGGGAATGGGTCTGGTCCTGGCATTGATCAGTCGATCGGGCATAGCTCCCGTCATTCTAACGGTGCTGGTCTACGCTGTTGCGACTGGATCAGTCATCTCATGGATGCGCACATCATGTGAAGAAGACCAAGCCAGTCTGCCCAGCGCCGTCTAACATATCGCTGGATGGGACCGGGGATGCGGGGCGAATTTGGCCTGATAGTTGTATGCTCAGGATGTGTCGGGGGCAGGGCGGTGTGTGGCCCCGGCCGATCCCCCACACAGAACGTGGGACCGCGCAGCTCGAGGGCGTTAGGCGCGGCGGAACGGCATCCGAGGCGGTCGAGGAAGGGAATGAATTCCGGACAGGTCTCGGCATTCTTCTACGGACTCTTCATGAACGAAGCACTGCTTGCTACGAAGGGGGTCAGTCCATCGAATCTGACCGTAGGATACATCGACGGTTACGGTTTACGCGTAGGCACACGCACCACGCTGGTGCGGGACGACACCAATAGAGCATATGGCGTTGTCTCGACTTTGCGAGCGGACGATGTGACAGCCCTGTATTCTGACGAAAGCGTGGCGGACTACGTTTCAGAATCCGTTGCAGTCGTATTGCCGGATGGCAAGGTCGAATCTGCCGTCTGCTACAACCTCCCAAACTGTAGGCTGGATGGAGCGAATCCGGAGTACGCGAATTCTCTTCTGGCACTAGCATCCAAGTTTGGTTTGCCAGATGATTATCTCCAACAGATTGGAGAGCAGGCGACCTGACTCAGAGAAGTCCTGGCTTTCTAGCATGTGAAGTTGCTAGCATCTCTAACATCTAGCTGGATCGGACTGCACTTGCAGTGTGCTTCGCGAGGGATGCAGGGCGAGTTTGGCGTGATTTTTGTATGCTCAGGATGCTCCGGAGGCAAGGCGGTGATTGACCCCGGCCGATCCCCACAAAGATCGTGGGACTTCGCAGTTCGAGGGCTTTACGCGTCTTCAGAATTCAGGCGGAAGAGGTTATGCAGGACGATTCCCCAACTGGGACAATGCATGAGAATGGGGACCCCGCCCAGCAGGTAGAACCGTCGAATGCCGGCTCCCGAGAGGATTTCTCCTCAAATCGGCTCTTCCAGCAGGTCTGGAAGGCCAAAGCGCAGGTCCTCAAACTCGAGGTTCGTGCGCTACACCTTGCGTATCGGGATCCTCGGGTACCGTGGCGGGCGCGAAATCTTCGCTGGGCTTGTTGTTGCCTATGCATTCAGCCCGATCGACTTAATCCCTGATCCAATCCCCATCCTTGGCTATCTTGACGATCTCATCATTGTGCCCTTTGGGGCTTGGCTGGCCCTCAAAATGATCCCTCCGGAGGTGATGAAGGATTGCCGCGAACGTGCTGCGCGTGAAGCGGGGATGGGCCAGCCGGTCAACTGGCTTGCGGCCGGCGTCATAGTGGTAATCTGGATTGGTCTGGCTGCCCTGGTTATCGTTGCTGGTTTTCGGCTTTGGAGGCGATGAGGAGAATGTGGTGTACGCGGCCGCGGAAGAAGCCGTCTACCATCTTTCTGGACTGGACCGGCTATGCTGGGCGAAACTGGCGTGATTGTTGTATGCACAGGGTAGCATAGCGGCAGGATGCCGAGTGGCCCCGGCCGATCCCCACAAAGTTCGTGGGACTTCTCAGCTCGAGGGCGTTATGCAGCGAGAGGACCAGCCTGGCGTAGTAGACTTGAAGCGACATGATATTCCTTGACGTTCTCCCAGCATTGATTGTGTATCTTGTTATCTTCGCGGGCGGTACGTTGCTCGCGCACATAACTCGCGCCGGCAAGCCCATGTTTCCGTATCTGTGGCGAGCTCTTATCACGTCCACAGTGGGCATCATGAGCGCAAATGCGGTGCTGTGGATGATTGTGGCCACGGTCGGAAGTATCCTAACCCTCATGAATCCGTCCGATGTGCCTCACCAAATCGTGCCTACAGTGATTGAGTTCTTCCTCCACTCTATTCCTGCATCCCTTGTCGGGTGCATTGTGGGGATCGCAACCGGGGTTGCTTGGGGTTATCTTGCGAGCCGGCGGCCCCGCCATCTGTCGCGTAGACCCAATCTCGCGGCATAATATTTCGCTGGATCGGGACGGGGATGCGGGGCGATTCTTGGGGTAATTGTTGTATGCTCAGGACGGGCCAGGGCCAGGGAGGTGATTGGCCCGGGCCGATCCCCGCAAAGATCGTGGGACTCGTAGTTCGAGGGCGTTAGGCGTGCGATCCGATCGCACCCGTAGGTGAGGGAATACCCCTATGAATGATGTTCCTGCAGCCTTGTCCGTTCTCCTCAGCCTTTGGGTATTTGCGATACTTATGATTATCGGCTGGTTGCCAAGGATCGTCAGCTATCTGTTGAAACTCCTCAAGCTCCGGTCTCTGCTTGAGGAACAATCGCCAAGCATGCGGTCCGAAACTGCAGCTCCGAAATTGTTTCTCATCCCCATTGCCACATGGCTTAAAATTCGGGAAGAAAAGGCGGGACCTATCAAGAATCAAAGGATTGTTCGAGACGCCCAGATCGATAATCTGATCTCAGAGCTCCATCCCCGCCACCGCTTGGGTGCCGCCGTGTTCCTCATCTGTCTTTCGGGGCTCACCATCGCCACGTACGTCCTGGCTCTGACGACGCGCCCATAGACGTCTCGCCCCCCCCAAAAAAAACTTGCCGGACATTCGACATTCAGATACCTGGTCTGGTCTTGTGGTATTTGGCAAAATCTATGGCACGCCTAACATCTCGCTGGATCGGACTGGGGATGTTGGGCAAATTTGGCGTGATTGTTGTATGCTCAGGACGGGCTAGGGGCAGGTCATTGATTGGCCTGGGGCGATCCCCAGAAAGATCGTGGGGCTTCGCAGCTCGAGGGCGTAATGTATAGAGGCCACACAAAGGAGTCGGCGTTGGGAAACGAACAAACAGTCCCGGAAACGAAAGGTGTTACGGTGAAGCTACTGGCAGCGCTTGATCTAGGACCTGAACTTGAGGGTATGGCAGGACGCCAGCTACGTATGCGCATGGTGACCATTGAACCCGGAGGCGTCTTTGGCCCTAATCACGACCACAAGGACAGACCGGGCATGGTCTACATATTGCAAGGAACGATCACTGACCATCGAAATGGAGTGGCTAAGGAGTATGGGCCAGGAGTTGGCTGGCCCGAAGATAAGAACACCATGCACTGGCTTGAGAATAGCAGAACGACGCCGGCAGTGGAAATCTCAGTTGATATAGTGAGGAAACAGTAAGTTTCGTTTCGACGGCTTCCTCGGTCTCCACTTAACATTTTGCTGGATCGGACCGGAGATGTTGGGCGGGTTTGTCGTGATTGTTGCGTGATCAGGACGGGCCAGGGGCAGGGCGTTGATTGGCCCGGGCCGAGCCCCACAATGATCGTGGGGTTTCGCAGCTTGAGTGACGTGCCCCCACTTCTTGATCCACTTTCTAAGTTAAACTCACCTGTTGCAGCGGTTGTCCAACGGTGATCCATGCTGCCGGCGCGGGCGGCTTGTAGCTCAGCGAACTGTGCGGCCTGATGTGATTGCACCGTCCCGGCACGGGGTATTCCCACCACCACATCTCAACCAATTGCCTGGCTTCTTTCACGGTGTAGAAGATCTGCCGATCGAGCAGCTCGTCCCGCATTTTCCCGTTGAACGATTCAACGAAGCCGTTCTCCCAGGGGCTCCCGGGTTCGATGAACAAGGTCCTCACGCCAAGATGGGTCAGCCACTCCCGGATCCTCCTGGCTGTGAACTCAGGCCCGTTATCCGAGCGGAGGTGCACAGGGACGCCTCGCTGACAGAACAGATCGGCAAGGCAATCCTGGACATCCCCATGCCTGATGTTCCGGGCCACGATCGACGCCAGGCATTCCCGGGAGTACTCATCGATGATGTTCAGGATCCGGAATACCCGGCCGTTGTGTGTTCGCTCCTGGACGAAATCGTAGCTCCATACATGGTTCGGGTACAGCGGACGAAGTCGCACACATGAGCCATCGTTCAACCAGAGCCTGGAGCGTTTAGGTTGCCTGGCAGGCACCTTCAAGCCCTCTTTCCGCCAAATCCGTTCAACACGCTTGTGGTTCACCCTCCACCCCTGGTTTCTGAGCAGCGCCGTGATCCTGCGATATCCATAGCGGCCATACCGACTTGCCAGCTCAACAATGTGCTCGGTGAGCACAGCCTCGTCTCCAGCTTCCTGCCCTACACTGCGCTGTGTCGATCGAGGCTGGCCCAGGACCCTGCACGCCCGGCGCTCGGAGACACCCAGGGTCTGCTGAACCCGCTCGACAGCCCTGCGCCTCCTGGCCGGGCTGGTCAATTTCCCGAGGCGGCTTCCTTCAGGATGGCATTGTCCAGCGAGAGATCGGCTACCAGCTTCTTCAACCTGACATTCTCCCGCTCGAGTTCCTTGAGCCTGCGGACGTGCGAAGTCCGCATCCCACCGTACTCTTTGCGCCAGCCGAAGGTCCTGCGGTTTGGGCAGGGCGGTAGTAGGTCTGATCGCTCACGCCCAGGGACTTGCAGGCTTGACCCACCGTTTGGCCCTGGCTCAACAGGACCTCGGCTTCACGGAGTTTGCTGATAATCTGTTCTGGGGTGTATCTTCTTTGTGACATTTGACCCTTTTCCCTTGTCTGATCCTAACTCTACAACTGGATCAGTTTTTGGGGGGCAGGTCACATCTACTCGAAAACGTTATGACGAAATCCGTGACCGCGTCCATTCCTTGAATGGATGGCGAACCAAACATCGTTTCGAACACCGGATAGCTCAGGAGAACATCCTCGTTGGCTGATTCGCTTGCAACAGAGGGTCCTCCACTGTACACACCACGCATGAAGTGTTCGGCGGAGGACGCAGGATGTTCTTTCGCGAGACTGCTCCTATCCCGCGAGTTTCCGTGTGTCGTATGTCAAGGAAACCAACCAGGCTGATGGCACTTTTCCAAAATGGAGGTGGCCTGCATCACTCTGCCTAATGATTGCCTTTGCAGCGGACGGCGGGGGGAACGGGAAGGCCCTCCAAAGCTAGAGTCGTTTTAGGCTGTCGCGTACCATCCAGACGGGGTCAAACCCCGAAGGCATTATCGACGCGGAGTTGGGTCGCGGTATAGGTTTTCAGTGGCTCGTGATGTTTCCAATTTTACTTCGAAGTGAGTCGTGGACTGAGGCTTTGTTCGCTAGTATCACACGGTCACGCCCTGCATCTTTGGCTTGATACAGAGCATCATCCGCGGCTCTCAAGATGGCGTCCCCGGTTGAGCCATTCGTGGGAAAAGCAGCCACACCTATGGATACTGTTACTGCCTCGAGGATCTGATCTTGGACGGATATATGCAAGTTCCTGATCTCCTCCCGCATATACTCGGCCCGCATTTGGGTTATCTTCTGCGAAGCCTCGGGCAGAACGAAAACGAATTCCTCACCACCGTAGCGACAGGCAGCATCTGACGCACGGACGCAATCTCGCAGAATGTTTCCCGCCTGGACCAAAACCGCGTCGCCCGCCGCATGGCCATGGATATCATTGATGTGCTTGAAATGATCGATATCCACCATGATGATACCGATCGGATATTCTTTGCGCATGGCCCGTATGATTTCGAGGGCCAAGATCTCTTCCATGTAACGCCGATTGAACAGTCCTGTGAGCGGGTCGCGGACGGACAATTCACGCAGAAGCCCCTCACTCTCACCGAGTTGATCGAGGTAGCGCTGACGGAGGCTGGTCGCCAAAACGACCAGCCCACCAACTGCCAGGTTGAAGACCAACGCATTCAGTCTGTTCGACGTCGAAGTCCTTGCTACGAGTATGGGGAGTAGCAACACGCCAACCATCGTGACGAAGAAGACGGCCGCAGTAGCGCGCGTCGACAGAAACAGACTGCCGATTAGCCCACCCATGACCAAAAAATAGAGAAACTGAGGATCCTGCGGATCAAGTATTGCGATCGCAAAGGTTCCAGTCCACACGATGCCGACTGTCAACCATTCCGCCCACAGGAAGTACCTGCTTCGGCACAGACCATACATAACAGCCAGCAGCATAACAACGGCCAGCGTGAGCCACCGGTATCCTATTGCCACCGTTTCTTGCTCCCCGGCTTTGCGGAACAAACCGAGCAGCGACAAGGCCAATGTAAGCAAGCTAAGGACAATAAGCGCGAGCAACATTGACATTAGGACGCGGACTTGATACCGTTCCTCGCGCTTATCGATTGAAGCAGAAGACTCGGTCAGCCGGCGCCACAGGGTAGCGAACGCACCCGGCTGGCGTCGGGTTTCTGGCGGGGCATGAGGCGAATTGTGACTACTCATCATCAATACACAGTACTATGGATCTTAACCGAGCAACCCGAAGAAGCTCCATGCTGAATGCAACCCAACGCACTCGAACCGCGAATTCCCACCTTCCTTGCGGGGATCGGCCGGGGCCATTCGCCGCCCTGCCCCCGTCCTGAGCATACAACAATCACGCCAAACTCGCCCGGCATTCAAGGCCCGATCCAGCGGAGTTCTAAGGGGCTGGAGCACTTGCTCGAGCTTTCGTTCAGTAGCGTCTGAGAGTCGTCATCACAGGAGTCATGCGGAACATCTTCAAACCGACAGGCATCAGAATAATGGTGCCGCACAGGAAGTAAGCGACGGCAAGCCACAGCCCGCTCCACCACCAGCCCACAAGCAGGAAGAACAACGCTCTTATCCAAAAGTTGAGTTGGTCTGCTTTAATCACCTCATACAATGTCGACTTCCCGTCTGTAGTTGCAAGGATGTGTCGTTCAGGATTCTGGAGCGCTAGAAGCTTCGGTACGTTATTGAGGATTGCCATACCAAACGGAAGACCAAGAATGGTGACGTTCAGGAGCCACGCAATTGATATGGCCAGGCCACCAAGCCACCATCCCACGAAAAGGAACCAAAGTGCTTGGACTAGGCAACCCGGTCCCGAATCCGCTTTCACAAAGACGGATTGCCTTTTGAGATCGTCGGTCATGTGTGCAATCTACCTCCTTGGTGGTGCATCAGTCTACAGAAACTCATTATGGGACAAATGAGGAGAGATCGCAAAAGCTTCTGAAGCCCTCAAACATCTGATAGACCAGACCAATTCACGCATGGGATGTCAGCCTGTGGAATCTTCGGCAAATCTGGCGGTTCAACTGGACTGGTGGGGCGAATCGCGTTCTTCTTATCGGCGGCTTATGCACTGCTGACCATGCAATCAATGCCATTTTGGGGGCCTTGTACACGCCAGATATGGGGGATTCCGACCTGTCTGATCCCCTATATGCCGATATGGAGCCACCCCAGCCAGAATTCGAAACAGTAGGTTGGGGGTTCAAGTCCCTCCGATGCAATGCGCGTTGATCACAGGACGGGCCGACCCTTGACGCCGGCCAGATTTCGACCGAGTCAAGCTTTCGACACCAACGCACGCGCCACCAGTGAGTTCATGGTAGGCTGAAAGGGGTTGTGGGCTGCCCCGGCAATCAGGGGAGGGCTTCAACGCAAGAGTGGAAGAAAGGTGCACATGCCGAAAGAGGACGAAGAACTTCTGGAAGGGGACCTGGATCCACACCCTAGTCCGTGCATTGAAGACTATGAAACCCTGGTCGGGGCTGAGGTGGTCGAGCGCGTGCTGGCCAAGGCCAAACAGCTCGGAGGCCAACACCTGGTCAACATCAGCTCGACCTACTATGGGGGCGGTGTCGCCGAGCTACTGTCCTCCGAAACCCTTTTGTTCAACAACCTTGGCATCGAAACCGGCTGGCGTGTCATCCAAGGTGCGCCCGACTTCTTCAGCATCACCAAGAAAATGCACAACGCCCTGCAGGGGGGCAAGATCAACCTCTCCGATCGCAAACAACAGATCTACGAAGAGGTTCTGCTCCAGAACGTCGCTCGCAACCACCTTGAGCACCACAATCTTGTCGTTGTTCACGATCCTCAACCCTTAGGCATGATTGAACACTACAGCAAGCGCGGACCCTGGATATGGCGCTGTCACATTGACCTGACCGCGCCCGATCCTGGCCTGTGGGCCTATCTAAGACCGATGGTTGAGCTGTATGACGCCATGATTGTTAGCCTGCCCGAATTCAAACAGAAGGTGGACACGCCTCAGGTGGTGATCATGCCGGCGATTGATCCTTTCACGATCAAGAACCGACCTCTGTCCGACAAGGAAATGGATGACCGCCTGGGCCACTACGACATCCCGACCGATCTGCCGCTGGTGGTCCAAATCTCCCGGTTCGACCGCTGGAAAGATCCTGAGGGGGTCATCCAGGCTTTCAAAATCGCCCGCAAAGAAGTCGACGCCACGCTGGTCCTGCTCGGAAATGTGGCCACAGACGATCCGGAGGGTGAGGCGGTCTATCAATCGCTCCTCGACGAGCGAGAAGATCGCATCATCATCTTGAGCCGGGAGGACACGGCGCTGGTCAACGCGCTGCAAACACGAGCGACCGTCGTCCTTCAGAAATCCCTGCGAGAGGGCTTTGGCCTGACGGTGAGCGAGGCCATGTGGAAGGGAACGCCTGTCATCGGGGGCAACGTCGGAGGCATCCGGTACCAGATCGATGACGGTGTCAACGGATACTTGGTCTCATCAGTTGAAGAGGCTGCCCAACGAATTGTCGATCTACTGAAGCATCCCAAGCTGCGCCAAGAGATGGGCGAACGCGCTCGCAAGCGCGTTCAAGAGAAATTCCTCATGATCCGTATGGTCGAACAGCAGCTGGATCTGTACAACTCGTTTGAGACCATCTACCGGCTTCGAAAGTAGTCTGCCAAGAACAGCCGAGCGCGACCCGCCGCGCACCAAGAAGGGCAATCCGTGAGCCCGACCGGGAGGGCTGCTGTTACCCCCCCCGACCTCACGCCATGGCTCCCCCACACCTCGCCATTGGACCGGCTCCAGCTTCAGTCGCCACCAGAAGGCAGGAAGGATTCCTGCAGGCGGCCAAGAAACGTTCGGTGGTGAGGGCCGCCCAGGTCTAGATGTTCGTACACTCGCAGCTTTGCCCAATCGTTGATGAACATCCATATCAGGCAGTAGACCCAAATGAGCCCCACATACAGCCAAGGGATCGGAGTGACCAGAATGCCAAATCCGACGATGGCAGCCGCCACCGCCTGGGTTGCCAGGACGGCAACCAGCAGGATGCGAGCGGGATACGGCCGGCTGTAGAAGGCGTGCTTGGTACGTGTGATGAACAGGGTCAAGTGTCCCGCCACTGCCAGCTTCAAGTAGATCAGGGACTGGATCTGGGGCTGGTTTAGGTGCAGGAAGACCTTACCGATCACCAGCACGCCGAAAGTCTGAACAACGCCGATCAACCCCAGCGTGGTCGCCAACGTCAACACGCGCCGCATGTTCCAGCGGATCGGCTCCGGATCCAGCCAAGTGTTGTCAAAAGCAATGGTCATGATGGGAAGGTCGTTGAGCAGGGCCAGAAGGATGATCATGATCGTGGTGATCGGGTAGAAGTTGAAGATGGTCATCGCCAGAACGACGAAGAACATGATCCGGATCGTCTCAGTGATGCGGTAGATGGCATAGCTGTTCATCCGCTCAAAGATCTTGCGCGCCTCCTCAACGGCATTCACAATGACTGAGATGCCTGGCGCGGTAAGAACCAGATCGGATGCCGATCGCGCGGCGTCCGTGGCCCCGCTCACTGCAACACCTGTGTCAGCTTGTTTCAACGCGGGGGCGTCGTTCACGCCATCCCCCGTCATGCCGACAATGTGTCCCTTGTCCTGAAGCGCTTTCACGATCTTGAACTTGTGCTCCGGGTACACCTGAGCAAAACCGTCCGCATCCTCGACCTGTTTGACCGCGTTGTCTGAAAGGGACTCCGACTCTTCACCGCTGTCGTACATGGCGTCCGCAGAATATATGGTTGATCCCAGACCCAGCTGGGCGCTGATGCTCTTGGCGATGGCGATATTATCGCCCGTGACCATCTTGACGCGGATGCCGTGATCCTGAGCGTGCTTGATGGTTTCAGCCGAGTCCTCTCGAGGCGGATCGTGCAACGGCAGAATTCCCAGGAATTGCCAGGCGTCGCCCTCCGTGCGCGCTACCCCAAGCGTCCTGTGCCCTTCTTCAGCGTATTCTTCGACCTTGGCATTGGCCCGCTCACGCCACTCGGAATCGAGGCCACACATGTCAATAACAACTTGGGGAGCACCCTTCGTGACTTTGAACAGCGTGCCGTCTGGCGCCTTGATCGTAGCCTCGGTGCGCTTGCGCACCGGGTCGAAGGGGACAAAGTCAGCCTGCTCGTAGTCCGACAGTTGGCCCTGGTTCTCCAATCCATCCAGCACAGCCATGTCGATCGCATCTCGGTTCTCTTCCTTGGAGGCCAGCGCCCCGGCCAGAATGAGTTCCTGGGCATCCTTGGCCGCGAAGAGTGCAGGTTCCGACAGGGTGAGCTTGTTCTGGGTCAGTGTGCCGGTCTTGTCCGAGCACAGAATGTCAATGCCCGCCATCTCTTCAATGGATTCAAGCCGGGTGACAATGGCTTTGTACTTCGTCAGCGATCGGGCGCCGATGGCCATGGTCATCGAAAGCACAGCCGGAAGCGCCACGGGGATAGCTGCCACGACGAGGATTAAGGCGAACTGGACAATGGTCAGAATCGTCTCGCCCCTCAAAATCATCACCAATGTCAGGGCGACGGCCAGGAAGATACTGATGTAGATCAGGTAATCGCCGATCGTGAGCACGGCCTTCTGAAAGTGTGAGGCGGACTTGGCGGAGGCAACCAACTTTGCGGTCTGCGCAAAACTGGTATCGCCGCCCGTCGCCCCCACCAAGGCGACCATCTCCCCCTGCTGCACCACAGAGCCCGAAAAGGCAACATCGTCGACCTGCTTTTCAACCGGCAGAGACTCTCCCGTTAGGGCTGATTCATCGATGCGAAGGTAGTCACCTTGTGCCAACTTGACATCGGCGGGCACGAGGTCGCCGAGACGTAGGCGAACCACGTCCCCAGGAACCAGGTCGCTGGCCTCAATCTCGAGCCAAGCCCCGTCGCGCCTGACGCGCGCCTTGCGAGCGAGCTGCTGCTTGAGGGCATCGACGGCGTTGGCGGCTTGATACTCCTGCCAGAAACCGATGATGGCGTTGAATACCAGCAAAATGCAGATGATGATGAGATCTTCCCAGTGCCCGACGATCGCCGACAGGACAGCAGCCACTTCGATCATCCACGGGATGGGTCCCCAGAAGTAGGACAAGAACTTGAGGATGGGGTTGACCTGCTTGTCCTCGATTTGGTTGGGGCCGTACAGGTCCAAACGGCGCTGGGCGTCAGGCGTGGACAGGCCGTCCAACGAGGCATCAAGCTCCTGCTTCAGTTCCTCGAATGAGATATCCTCCAGCTTCCTCCCGGTGGAGGATTTATGTGGGGCTGGGGCTGTGTCTTCGGTCATGCTTGCTAGCCTTTCATTGAAACCCTGGGATTTGGCGAGACCTCGCCATGGGGTCGATGTCGGTCACGGTTTCGCATGGTTCGGCCGGCCGGTATCACCCCCAGTAGCCCAAGGAGCGCCCGCGCCGCAGACGATCACGGAGTCCTAGAATGGCCACGTCCAGTTGCCAATCTCCGGTTGATCAACGCCTTCTTGTTTGGCGTAGTTCTCATTCTCGATGATGAGGTCGCGCATGTGCTCCTTCACATGGGCGCCGGCGACGTTGAGCTTGGGAACCCGATCAATCACGTCGATGACAAGGTCGAAGCGATCGATTTGATTGCGCATGGCCAGGTCAAGGGGCGTGTTGATGTCTCCATGCTCCTTGTAGCCTCGGACATGCATGTTGACGTGGTTGGTACGCCGGTAGGCCAGCCTGTGGATCAACCAAGGGTAGCCATGAAAATTGAAGATCACGGGCTTGTCTTTGGTGAACAGGCTGTCGAAATCCCTGTCCGACAAGCCATGTCCATGCTCCGTGTCGGGTTCGAGTTTGAACAGGTCGACGACATTGATGAAACGCAGCTTGAGGTCCGGGAAATTCTCTCTCAGCAATGCCGCCGCTGCCAAGGCCTCTTGGGTGGGAATATCGCCGGCACAGGCCAGCACGACGTCGGGCTCGGCACCTTCATCGGTGCTGGCCCAATCCCAAATGCCAATGCCTTTGGTGCAATGTTCAACAGCTTGGTCCATCGAAAGGTATTGCAGATGCCGCTGCTTGTCTGAGACGATGACGTTGACGTAGCCCTGACTTCGAAGACAGTGGTCAGCTACCGAAAGAAGGCAGTTGGCGTCGGGTGGGAGGTAGATACGAGTGACCTTGGCGCTCTTGTTGGCCACGATGTCGAGAAAGCCTGGGTCTTGATGGCTGAAGCCGTTGTAGTCTTGCCGCCATACCAGCGATGTGATCAACAGATTCAGTGATGAAATAGGAGCCCGCCAGGGGATCTGCTGACACCTCTCCAGCCACTTTGCATGCTGATTGAACATGGAGTCAATCACATGAATAAAGGCCTCATACGAGGCGAAGAGGCCATGCCTGCCCGTCAGCAGATATCCTTCCAACCAGCCCTCGAGGGTGTGCTCACTGAGCATCTCCATGACGCGTCCGTCTCGCGAAAGCTCACCGCCGTCGGAGTCTTCCGGCTTGATCTCCTCCATCCATATCTTCTGCGTGGCATCGTAGACGGCATCCAGCCGGTTGGAGGCGGTCTCATCCGGGCCAAACAGTCTGAAACTATCCATGTTCTGCGCCATCAAATTGCGCAAAAAGGCACCCAGCACGCGGGTGTTCTCAGCTTGCGTGACCCCCGGTTTGGGCACCGCTGCCTCGTACGCCTTGAAGTCCGGCATGCGCAGCGGCTGACGCACCACGCCCCCATTGGCGATTGGATTGGCGCTCATACGCCGGGATCCCTGAGGCGCCATCGCCCGCAGACTCGGCAGCAGCCCGCCAGCGTCGTCAAACAGCTCCTCGGGCTTGTAGCTGCGCATCCAGCGCTCAAGCAGCTTCAAATGGTCGGGGCTTTCACCGATTTCAAACGGAATCTGGTGCGCTCTCCAGAAACCCTCGACCTTGTGGCCGTCGACTTCCTCAGGGCACGTCCATCCCTTTGGAGTCCGCAGCACGATCATCGGCCAGTGAGGGTATTGGCTGACCCCATCTCGCCTGGCCGCCTCCTGGATGGCCTTGATGTCTGAGAACACAGCCTCCAGAGTCGCCGCCATCTCCTGGTGCATAACCAACGGGTCCGACCCTTCCACGAAGTAGGGTTTGTACCCGTACCCCTCAAATAGGCTGGCTAGCTCATCGTGGCTGATCCTTGCCAGGATCGTCGGGTTGGCGATTTTGTAGCCGTTCAAGTGAAGGATGGGCAGGACCGCCCCGTCCCTGGCTGGATTGAGGAATTTGTTCGAGTGCCAGGACGTGGCCAGAGGGCCAGTTTCGGACTCCCCGTCTCCAATCACCACGGCCGCGATCAGGTCCGGCCGGTCAAACACCGCACCAAAGGCGTGGGAGAGGCTGTACCCCAACTCACCGCCCTCGTGGATTGAACCGGGAACCTGAGGGGTGCAGTGGCTGCCCAATCCCCCCGGCCAAGAAAACTCCCGGAAAAGCGCCCTCATGCCGGCTTCGTCTTGGGTCTTCTCGGGATAGACCTCGGAGTAGGTGCCCTCCAGATAGGCATTGGAGAGCATGGACGGCGACCCGTGCCCCGGGCCCGAAATGTAGATCATGTTCAGGTCGCTCTGCCTGATCATTCGGTTCAGGTGCACCCAGACTAAGCACTGGCCTGGATCGGATCCCCAGTGGCCCAGCAGCCGCTTCTTAACGTGCGCCAACTTGAGGGGTTTTCTGAGAAGCGGATTGTCCCTCAGGTAGATCATCCCAACGCACAGGTAAAGGCTCGCCCGCCAATAGGCGTCAATCTTGCGAAGCTCCTCATCGTTGAGCGGGGTTTGTTTGGGGTTGTTGGGCGATTGTTCGCCGTTGGTCACATCTACCTCCATCTGCTAGCTTTCGTCCTTCTGCCGGCCCTGGTTGATTTGATCGTACGTATGTCTCGCAATCATCAAGTCTTCGTCTGTATTCATCACCCGGACGGCGACTGGGCTGTTTTGTTGTGACACCAGGGGGGCGTTCTTGTTGTTGGCTCGCGCATTCAGCTGGATGCCCATGTAGTTCAGGCCGTGACAGATCCGCTGGCGAACATCGGGCGCATTCTCGCCGATGCCCCCCGTGAAGATCAACGTATCCAGTCCCCCGAGAACGGCGACAAGCGCGCCCAAGCTCTTCTTGGCCTGATAGCAGAACAAATCAACAGCCTGGCGTGCGTGGGGATCCTGATCCTCATGGGCGAGCAGGTCCTTCATGTCCGACGTAGTACCTGAAACCCCCAGTAGGCCCGCCTGACGATTGACGAGCTCATTCAGGCCAGACGGCTCCAAGCCCTTCTCTTCCATCAGGTAGATAGGAACGCCGGGGTCCAAGTCTCCTGAGCGCGTGCTCATCACCAGCCCGCCGGCAGGGGTCAGGCCCATCGTCGTGTCCACGCTCCTTCCGCCGCTCACGGCCGCCATGCTGGCGCCATTGCCGAGATGAGCGATCACGACGCGTCCTTCGGCAGCCTCCTGACCTGCTTCCTTGCGGAGCTCCTGGAGGATGTACTCGTAGGACAGTCCGTGAAATCCATAGCGCATGATGCCTTCATGCTGGTAGTGTCGGGGCAGCCCGTAGATTTGGGCCAAAATCGGCATGCTTCGATGGAACGCGGTGTCGAAACATGCCACCTGCGGCAGGTCAGGATAGGTACTGGACGTGGCCTGAATGGCTTTGATTTCGTGCGGAAGGTGGTTGGGCGCCAGGTGGGTGAGGTTTCTGAGGTTATCGACCAGCGTTGGCGTTACCAGGTGCGGGCGAGCGTAGGCAGGGCCGCCATGGACCACACGATGACCCACGGCATCAAGAACTTTCTCGGGCTCGTTCTCTTCGAGCCAGGCGAACAGAGTATCGAGCGCATCTTTGTGGTCGCGAAGCTGCAGGTGCTCGTCGACCAGATGAGTGTCGTCAGCCTTCGCAATGCGGAAGATGCCAGCCCGCAATCCGATACGTTCCAGGCTGCCTGTCAGGATCCGGGTTTCCAACTCTTCGACCTGGTAAAGGCCGAACTTGATACTCGAAGACCCACTGTTGATGGTAAGGACGTGCATTTGGGCCTTTCACCGGTCCAAGAAGTTGGCTCCGGACCGATATGCCCCTCCCACTTGTATTATAGCGGGTCGCCGGATTGACCCTGGCGTTCGTCCTGTTTAGTCAACCCCCTACTTGACGTCTCTCAAGAAGGCAGCATCTTCTTCCGGCAGAGAGGCATTGACATTGATCCCAGTGGCAATTTCAAAACCCGCCCGGGTGGTGACGCGAGGAGTCAACTGGACGTACCAATGAAAGAACAGTGCGCCGCGATCCTTCTTCGGTGCCGTGATGACCATCAGGTTGTAGTCGGGTCCACCGAGACCTCGCTCCAGTTTTTGAAGAAGATCCCGCAGCGCTTCGGCAAGTTTGCCAAGCTGCCTTCCGTCGAGCTGATCGAAATCTGCCTGATGCTCGTTGGGCACAAGCCAGACCTCGTACGGCGAGGCGGCAGCAAAAGGGACAAAGGCCGAAAAGTCCGGCCGGGAGATAACCATGCGCACGCCATTTCGCTCTTCCTGCCCGATCATTTCGCAGAGCACGCATGCACCTTGATCTTCAAAATAGCCCTGTGCAGCCGACACGCGGTCGGCGAAGGGACGCGGAATTGTGTCCATGGCCACAATCTGCGAGTGAGGGTGCACGAGGGATGTCCCAGCTCTGCGGCCGTGGTTCCGGAAGGGCAAGACCCATCGGACGGCTTCTTCTTCCATGAGGGTCCGAACTCGTGCTTGAATGACTTCCAAAAGATGGCTGACTTCGGCCGCCGTCATCCTTTCCAGGCTGCCGTTGTGCCGCGGAGTCTCAATGACCACTTCATGGAAACCCAGAGCCGATCGGGACACGTCTTCTCGATCAGCCGCCGGCGTTTCGCGCTCCACGTCGTCTACCAATGGGTACTTGTTGGGAACGACACGTACGGACCAGCCATCGGGATCCTCGGATTGGCGTTCCAGCTTGATTAAAGGCAGCTTGGCCTCGTTGCCGGGGCAGAAGGGACAATCCGGGTCGTGTTCAGGAAGTGCACCATGATCGGCTTGACCGCCAGGTACATTTGGGGCATCGTGAGGCCGACCGCCTCGGTTGCCAGCCACAAGCACCCACTGATTGGTCACAACGTTCAGCCGAAACTCGGGCATACGACCTGAGATCCTTTCGCTTGACCGACCAACTCTCTCAGAATCCGCCGCCACAAATCATCGTATCACCCGCCCTGCGTTCAGCAGATTGGCTGGGATGGCGCCCATCCGCAAAACAGGACTCCCGTGGCTGCCGAACCTGCGAGGCGACCTGGTGTGGTTGTGATCCGAGGGGTCACCCAGCCACGTATGCAGATGCCGGGATTGGACCAACCGGCCAGAATTTCTCGCCACGACTTCATCGAGCTCATCAAGACCTGCATATCGGCGTAGGCTTCGCGCCTCACATCTCCAGCAAACCCGCTGGCGGAAACCCTCTTCCGACACCTATCAATAAATCAGGTCCGCAGATCTTGAAGCCTCACTTCTCATGGATGTTCAACCCAACCCCAAGCACCAAGTCGAGGACACCAAGGCCGGTTCAAGCTCTTCACCAGACCGGTTCTGCGGCGCAGTTCAAGTGCAAAACACCTGGTATGCCATAGGCTCCATAGACTGCATGGAGCAACCACATTCACTCTCTAAAGCCCATAGACGGTATCGAGCCCATAGTCGTGACGACCAAGCCCAGTTCTTCGATTCAGCAGGTTGGGGATTTGAGTCCCTCCGAGGGTGCCATACAGGTGGCGGTGCGATTCACCGCCACCCCTTATGGATAGCAGCTTGCCAGCTGCCAATCTCGCAGGTGGCTTGCTCGAGGTGCAGGTCCCAAAATGGGCGGGCTCATTCATATCAACTCTCGATTGTGCGTGTGGATCCAGACCCTGCAGCTCCAGGCATGCCGGGGCGCCCCTGTTGCTGGGAACTGAGCCTACGTATGAGCGTATCGTTCATGCAGGCGCCCACTCCTTGTCCACCAAATCATGCGTATGGCGGTGATAGGACAACCCCCCTCGGGTGAAGACCACAATCAGTATCGCCAGCAAGCCAATCCCGATTATTGGGGGCAGCAATGGATTGTAGTGATGGCTGAGAGCTTGCTGTACGCTCGGGGGAAGCGGAGTTGCATCCAATGCTCCATGCACGAGCATTGCCAGCAAGAGGCTGCCCTGGGTGTTGTTGAAGACCCAAGTGATAACGATTGCGGTGAAGGTCACCCCAAGGATCTGCAATAGTGAAGTCTCCAATTCCGCCATGAGACTGCTGCTTGGACCACCGCCATAACCCACAGTTAGCACCAACGGGAAGTGCCAGGCGCCCCAAAGCAGGCCCAGCACGAGCGTACCGATCAATGGGCCGAAGCGTTCTTGCAGTCTCGGCAGAGCGAATCCGCGCCAGCCCGGCTCTTCACCTCCAGCCGCAATTATGAATGTAACGATCAGCGCCGGGAGATACATGAGGAGTGAGGAAACTAGAGCATGTTGAGTGAGGTCGGCCAAAGCACCTGGCAGTGCAAGTGCGGCCAGTAATGCGATGGCAGGTACCCCAAAGATGGCAAACAGATACCAGCCAATGCCGACTCGCCAGAGGATGAATCTCTTTAGAAGTGAATGGATACCTTCTCTACCACTGACCACGGCAGTCATCAAGAATCCAGCCAGGAAGGGTCCAGTGAATCCGCCGATTGCGACATACAGGGAAGGAAGGTGCAAAGCTAGAATCCCCAGCCCATCTTTAGAAAGGACATAGGGCAACCAAGTGAGCCAGGAGAAGACATATGCGAGCAGGAAGAAACCGAACAACGGGTGACGGCGAACGAATGTGATCATCATACCTCCCAAGATGCTTAGACATCTGTACTTGACGTTGCCAGGCGCTCCGGCTGGTCCGTGCCGATCCGCAGAGTGCGGCGACCGTGCACTTGCAATGCGACCGCCTGTGGTACTAAGACTTTCAGGATCCAGCCCCCAGTGAACCCCACCTGGATCGCCATGCCCTGCATGGGGGCATTTTGAATCACCTGGCAGTTCTCGACGGAATCCAGCGGATAGAGGAACTCGTCGCCATCCAGGGGTGAACAAGAGGCGCACAGCTTCTCGGTTCAGCCTGGAAACACAGGCCGGTATCCTTACTTGCTCAGCTGTCCACAACCAACTGCTCGTCTGCAGCCGTGGCCGTCCAAGTTGCCTTGTCGCGGTAGCCACGAGAAGGCACCCCATCGCAGTGAACAAGCCGTGCTTGGTTCGGGATTTCTGTGAGAATCGGACCAGCAAGGTGAACTGCCCATATCTGCGAAAGTGCTTTGGACCGAAGATACTGGAGCGAAGAAACGCCGCTAGGTTTTCGACCGAGGGGAATGCTATCGCGCTCAGATTAGGGTGGAGTGAGAATAGAAGCAGCTTTCGAGCTGAAGGGAAGGACTCACCGCCCAGCGACACGTCCAATATCTGAAGACGGCGGCGGGTGTTACCAAATGGACCAGGTCTGCGCCTTCCCAAACCTCATCACGACCGGGGGACAGACAATCGGCAGAACAGTCAAAAGTCCCTCGACCCCCCTCGAGGTCCTGTCGCTAACACTCACCCACGCGGTTGTACGATCCAGCCTATCGTGGAATCTGTGACAGATTCCATTGGAATTCCCTCGGAAGCGGTCCAGCAGCCTCAAGCCGATTTCCAGCATGGGAACATCGCCCCCGCTCCACACCTTCTCGCGGGTGGATCTTCATCATCAAGTGTGCAGCCTCGCTTGAGCTCTCGTCTCTTGCGAAGTGCATACGCATTCACACGCACGACCAAAGCTTGTTTTCTGCCGCCTGGCCAAGATCGACATGCAAAATCGACTCTGTCGAGTCGAGAAGCAGATATCTAAGGAGCGGCATGACGTGTTCGAGGCGCCTTCCCTTGACTCACGCTTCCAACTTTTCCGGATTGCTTCAGCGGTGCAGTTCCGGTGCATAATGCTTCGTATTCCAAAGGCTCCATGGAACGTATAGAGCACCCGGACGCCCAAGCGTAACTCTTCAAATCTGGGGGCTGGCGGGGACGAATCCCTCCGAGGGCGCCAAGCCCAAGGACCCTCCCATCCCGGAAGGGTCCTCTGCTTTCAATCACACACATCGTATGGCGAACCGGACGGCAGCTAGCCATTCCTCCTGATGCGAGTTGCCAGCCACAGGGCCACTGTCACAAGAAACCATGACAGTTTTGCCAGGTCGGCGTTGATGAACGCCACACCGATCGAAAAGACAAACACGCCGATCACAGCCAAGGGGCCGCGCGTTTCCCGGCGCCAAATGGCGGCGCTCATCCCGGCGCCCACCAACCGATTCTCATGCGTAGCATACAGCCAAATCAGGGTCGAGAGCAGGCCGGCCAGCGAGATCGAAAGCGCATAGAAGATGGTCGCCGTCCGGTTGCCAAACTCGCTGAGGATGGCCGTGGGGAATGGAATGAAGGCAATGGCCATGAGCAGGAGCAAGTTGAGCTGGAGCAGGATGCTGTTGTAACGGCGGATGTAACGGTATTTCCGGTGGTGGCTGATCCAGAAATTCCCCAGAACCAGGAAGCTGACGACATATCCCAGGTAACGTGGCCAGATAGACATGAGTTCGCGCAGCAAAGCCTGGTCGTTGAGGTCCCCTAGCCCTTGGGGAAGGCGGATGTCCAGGGCCAGGAGCGTGATAGCGATAGCGAACACGGCGTCGCTGAAGAAGATCAGCCGCTCCAGTCCAACCGAATCGCTCTTGATCGCTCCGGCGTCCTGCTCTTTTTCCGTCTTTTCGTGCACGTTTCACCTTTCATCCCAACATTTCGGGGCCCTGCTTGGTGGGGCCGTCAGATTATCCCTATGCCGTCTCGCCCACCACCTCCACACCGGCCGTCAGCCCCCTGGTTCGCTTGCCCAGGTTTCAGGTTGCCTACGGCATGTAGCGACGTAGTTGCGCCACATGCCCGACATCATAATTCGTCAGCCAGATGGCCAATTCAAGGACGCTTATGGGCCGCCCTTGAATTCCCCCTTCTTCTGTCCATTGCTCCGCAGAGAGGCCCCCCAGAAGGTCCAGGGAGTGTTGGCGGGAGGCCGCCAGCCGCTCCACCAGCTCGGCAGCCGGCAGTTGCTGATATCCCTTGCCTTCATGCAATGCCCAGGGCGGAATCTCCGTGCTGAAATCCCCTTCGGACTCCGTGTCGAGGATGAACGCCACCCGACGGTTGAACAACCCTTCCACTTCGATAATATGGCCGATGATCTCCTTGACCGACCATTCATCCTCTGCCGGTCTCCTGCCCAACGCATCATCATCGCCGCGATCAAGAAGTTGTCTGACCTCGTCAGGAATCGCCTCCAGAGTGGCAAGAATGTCCTGCGGGGTCCGGGTCCCCAAATGCTCGGGGGTACTGGAATAGAATGGGCCGAACCACTCGAATTCGATTGAAAGCGCGCCGCAAATCGGGCACGCATCCGGCAGTTCATCTTCGACCAACCATCCGCAGCCATAGCAGCCCCAGATGATCTGGGCGACATCGTCTTCCGAGACATCGGTGTGCTGCTTCAGGCTCTTCAAGGATCGGTCCAGGAGACCTTGGGCCTGAGTTTCAACCGCATTCAGTCGGTTGATTTCTTCGGCCATTTCTTCGTCTGAAGGGCCATCATTCGTTTGACGAGCGAATGCGTCGAGCTCCGCTTCTCCATGCAGATTGGCTTCCAGCCATGCTTGAGGGTCGGGGGCCATCAGGAGTCGTCGCGCAGCTCGAGTCGCTACCACACGCTGGCTGTGGCCCACCGCCCTCAGCACCTTAGCCACATTGAACAGCCCAACCTCCACGGCGCGTTCGGCAGCGGCGAGGTTTCTTGCGTAGGCGACGCCTCCTCCCCTTACCTTCTTGCGCAAGACCGATTCGTAGTTTGCTCCCATCCAACCACCTCCCACATCGTCAATGAGCGGTCAATCCGAACCCCGCGCCAAAAGGGGGCCTGACCTCCGCCTTCTCACCAAAACACGGCCAGCCTAACTCCGCGGCCGGCTCAGGACAAGCCGGCCCCAACGGGTGGACTCCCGACCTCGGTTGAGAGGACCCTTCCGGAACTTCACACTCCTTGCCAGTTAGCTGCGCCGTCACTCAGGGACTCCGAGCCAGTCCGATAGACTGATCCCTCTGGCGATCGCCACGGCGCAGAGACCCCAAGGGTCAGCGGACCGTCGTGCCTCCACACAATGGTCCCCAACATCCGGTTGAAGCAGCTTGCCTCGAACGGCAGCTGCCACGAGCTTTCTTCTTCAGAGATGCCGTTACCATGTTTGCGGATCAACTAGGTTGCCACTGCATGACCGGCCCAGCTGAAATCGGATCTCAGCTAGCCGGGGACCCCGATGGGGACCACGCCGAAGGATTGCAGCAGCACCGTCAGCACTACCCAGCCAAGACTTGCGGCGATGTCCACCGTGAACACGCTACGGTGAGTTTCCATTGCCAGAGCCCAGCCCACGAAAGCCCCCGCGTACGCCATCTCGACCGTTTGCCCAACGGTCCAAGCGACGAGCAGATCAGGCGCAGCCGTGGTGATGGAGTACAGACCGAGCGCCAGAGAGGCCCAAATCGCGCCCCCGACCACTGCGCCGATAGCCACGCCCCTGCGCCAACCCCGTACCCCAAGGGAGGCTTCGACCCACACCAAGAAAGCCGCCGCCACAAGGAATCCAGCATAGCCAATGGGAATGCGGCGGAAGGCCTCCATGGGGGGAAGCAGGAAAGGACTCGGGCGTTGGTACAGCGCCGCCAGCAGCCCGGCGTGGAGCAGCAGATCGACGCCGAGCATGGCGATCCACCCGATCAGAATCAGTTTAATGCCTCGCCAAGAACCGAGAGTCCCCAGCACCTCAAGCCTCCGCCCAGTATGTTCCCGGACAGGTCCGAATCCTCGCCCAACTTAGCATGGTTTGAGACTGGGATCAATTCCTTCCTGAGCGAGAAGCCATTTGATCGACTAGCCCCCTACCCTTGGCCGCCTCCGTAGATTTGGTGCCACGATCCGCTTGTGATAAAATTCACAAACCGGTGGCCGGATCCATGCCCACGCGCTGGAGGTGTTTGATGAGTGAACCTCCCGAGTCGCCGCACTTCTTTTCCACGGGCCGCTTGTTGATCCTTGGGTTGGTAGCCGTCATCGTCGTGTTGGGTCTGGCGCTTGTGATCATGGCTATCGGCAGACCCGAGCCCTCTCCCCGAGCACAACCCATCGACGCCCTCGCCGCCAGCACGGACCCTTGCGTCACCTGCCACCGCAGCACGACGCCGGGCATCGTGGCGCAATACGGCGTGAGCACCATGGCTGCGGCTGAAGTCGCCTGCCGCGATTGCCACGTCGTTCCGGCCGACTACCCTGGAGCCGTTGAACACAAGGGCGTTTACGTTCTGCGCTCTCCCACACCCGCCAGATGTGACCAGTGCCACAGCCAGGAAGTCGCCCAATTCAATCAGAGCCGCCACGCCCTCCCGGCCTATGTGGCTTACGCAGGAAGCAAGGGGCTTTCCAACGAGATGCTTCAAGACTATCAAGCCATCCCGGAGGGAAGCTACGCCCCGGACAAGTCTCGCAATGCCTTGTACGCACTCGAAGGACCAGAAGTGACCCGATTCGCTTGCGAGGTCTGTCACGGAGTTGGGTTGCCCAGGTCCGATGGGTCGGTCGGGGAATGTCAAAAGTGTCATCTGCGACACGAGTTCAGCCTGGAACAGGTTCGCAAGCCGGAGACCTGCAATGCCTGTCACATCGGCCCGGATCATCCCCAGTGGGAAATCTACCAAGAGTCACCCCACGGGATCGCCTACGCGACCAACGGCGATACATGGCATTGGTCGGCCGATCCGGGCACGCTGACGGTCGAGGATTTTCCAGCACCAACGTGCGCCATCTGCCATTTCAGTGGATTCGGCGCCTCCGGGACAACGCATGACGTCGGAGATCGTCTGACCTGGTACTTGTTCGCCCCGACAAGCGAGCGGCGGCCGGCCTGGCAGGACAATCAGGTCCGTATGCAGGATGTCTGTCGTGAATGCCACAACGATGACTTCATCAAGGCGTTCTACGCTGATGCCGACAGCGCCACGGTATCGGTCAACGGCTTTGTCGAGCAGGGAAACGCCATCGTGGCCGACCTGACCAAGGCCGGACTTCTGACGGATGCCCCCTTCGACCAGCATATCGATTTCACGATCTTCGAGCTCTGGCACCATTGGGGCCGTACGACCAAGTTCGGCGCCTGGATGCAGGGCCCAGACTATACGCAGTGGCACGGAGCCTACGAGATGCTGAGCGATCTGGCCGAACTTCGGGAGGCCAGTCAAGCAACACACTCGGCAGCCCCCCCGGAGAACTAGCCGTGGGCTTGTTGGCAACAGCTGTTCCCGCCCTGGCACGAGCCCGACGACTTCCGCTGACGCGCGACCAGTTGATGCTGCTGATGGCCGCCATCAATGAGTTGTTCTTGGGCCTCGACATCTATCTCGCCCACTCAATCAGTGGGACCATCGTGCCCAATGAGTGGATCCCCATTTTCTTCGGCCCTCTGGCGGGCATCACACTCTTGATCGCTGGCGCCATCGCTCTGCGCAATCGCCCCCTGGCGACCTTGTTGGCCACCGTGACATTCGTGGGCAGTATTGCGGTTGGCCTGCTGGGCGCCTATTTTCATCTCACCCGAGCCCTGCTGCCGTCGGCGGCGATCGGTCAGCGGGCCAGCCTTGACCTGCTCGTCTGGGCTCCCCCGATCCTCGGGCCGCTCACTTTTTGCCTGGTAGGCATGCTCGGCATCAGCGCAGCCTGGGTAGAAGACCCTCCCGACAGCGGAGTGCTCAGGCTGCTCGGCCAAGGGCGACTTCACATGCCCATGTCAAAGACGCGTGCCTACCTGCTGCTTGTCGGCTTGGGCATCCTGGCCACCTTGATCAGCAGCGTGCTCGACCACGCCCGCACCGGCTTCCATAATCCTTGGTTGTGGGTGCCGACCGCTGTGGGGACCTTCGCCACGGTGATCACCATTAGTCTGGCATCGCTGAAAAACATCAGGCCCAGCGACGCGCGCGTGGCCATTGCCAGCATGCTGATGCTGATCGCCGTCGGGTTGATCGGCCTCGGATTGCATGTTCAGGACAATTTGACGTCACAAGGTGTTGTTGTCGGCGAGAGGTTTCTCAGAGGCGCTCCCATCCTGGCCCCAACGCTCTACGCCAATATGGGGATGCTGGGCTTGATCGCCATGCTGGAGGCGGAGGATTCGCCACCCCGTTAGTGGCTGGCCTCCGGATCAGCAGCACGCTCTTGCCACGATACACCTCTGTTCACAGACATGCCCAGAAAGGCAGCAAGCCCCCAACGCTGCCTGGTTGTCACACCTATTGATGGAACAGCCGCCAAGACGGACCTGGCCCCATCTAGCGAGCCCTCGTCGGCCAATTGGTAGCCGGCCTGCGCCAATCGAGAACGGTCAATCAGCCTGCACGACCACCTTTTGGACAAAGCGCATTTGGGCCGCCCCGGCCCGAGCGGTGACTTCCCAGCAGCCGGGCGTTGGAAAGACGATGGCGCTGGCCTGAAAGCCCGTGTCGCCGTACCCTTCCGGGATCTCACCGAAGGCTGGCGGACTGTCGTCGTCGAGCCGGCGGCCGCTGATCATGAGCTGGCCCCGGATCCCGTCCGCGCGCCAAAAGGGAAACTTCATCGCCAGGGAGCCATCATCGCGAATCTCCCCTGGCCCCTCCGAATCAAATGGAATCCTCCCATCGGGCCACAGGACCGTCGTGAGCCCGTCCTGCGTGAGATACAAGGGGGAGACGGACTCTCCTGCCGGCGCCGCGCCATTCGGCTCTGTCACCGGGCAATCGATTTGCCCTTCCAGTCTCGGCTGGCAACCCAGCGCCCCCAGAGCAAATGCCAGCACGGCCAAGGCACCACTGACTCGAGTGTGTCTGACCATTTGATACTCCGACGATTAGTGCCAAGCGCCCAGGATGGCCCCGAAGACGACCAGGTTGATCAGGTGGTTGCCGACCTCGATCCCCCACGCCTGGTACCGGCCGGCGAACAGCTTGTTGACCAGACTGGTGGGTGCCACCAGACCGAGCCAGACCAGGAAGCCAATCCGAGCCCCTGATGCCAGACTCGCACCGCCCAACGCAGGGACAAGCATGGCCATGAAAATGGACTCGACGATACTGGAAAGGACCGTCAGGACCCACATCATCGGCGATCCGCCGGGCGGATCGGTCTCAGATTTTCCGATCGCCTTCCACCAGACTTTGAAGAAGGTCGAAGGGTTGTACCAGATGGATCCGCTGATCATGCTGAAGATCACGCAGGCCAGCACAGCCCACCAGTTAACCGAAGAGAAACTCATGTCCGCCTCCTTGGGGTGTGTATCGATCCGCCGATCACAGCTTAGACAGTTAAACCCTTGGTCTGGCCATTTGGTTCGGACGGGAGTCCCGCTGTCGTGGTGCCCCTGGAAACCTTCAAGCCACCTGGCCGCTGAAGGCCGATGCCTTGTCGGCTGCCGGGGAACAGGGGGGGAGTACCAGGGCCGTTAGTCGTCGTCCGAACGTGCCTCGGAAAAGGCGTCCCAGCCCTGCCAGACAATGAATGGGACCATCGCCAGCGCCGCCGCCGCATCCGCCCACCACCACCCGAGCCAGGCATTGAGCCCCAACCCAATCAGCAGCGTGCCCGAGAGATAGGCACAAAGCCATGTCTCGACTGCATCCGCCTCCAGGGCTCGGCTGCCCATTGCGCGCCCCGTGCGCTGTTTGAGCGTGGCCAGGGTCGGCATGGCGATCAAAGACGCGATGGCAAGAAGGATCCCTACCGACGAACTTTCTGGCTCGGCCCGTCGGAGAAGGGCCAGCCCAGCATCCACGGAGATGTACGCCGCCAGCAAGAAGAAGGTGATCCCGACCAGGAGATGCGCTCGGCGGTCCAATTCCAGCTGCTCTTCCAGCGGCACATCGGGGCCTGCCCTGATCAACCGCCAGAGCACGACGACGGCGGACGACACCTCGATCAGACTGTCGGCTCCGAAGGCAACCAAAGCCGCACTGCCCACCACAGCCCCCGACCCAATGGCGACCACGGCTTCCACCACGTTCCAAAGCACGGTGGCCCACTCCAGGCGGACTGCCCGTACATGCATTGGACCACCCATCAACTGCGGTTCATTCATCCTGTTGACTCTCCCGCTATCTAGCAATTGGGGATCGCGTGCGCCCAAATCACTCTATTCTCGGTCGAATTCGACCGAGATCAAGCCGAAGCTCGTGTCCGCCGCGGGGAGGCCGACCCCAAGACAACCCCCAGCATAACCAAGACGGCGCCGATGAACAGGCCGCCGGTGAGTGCCTCATCCAAGAGCAAGGCCGAGAGACCAATGGCCACGATCGGGCTGAGCGGCGTCGCATAGGCCACCACCGAAGCTGGCCAGCGCGCCAGGACAAACAGGAGAAGCACGAACAAGCCGACCGAACCCGGGCCGACTAGGTAGAGCAGCGCCGACCATACTGACGGCGATTGAGGAAGTGTCCAAGGCTCACCGATGGCCAGGGAAGAAACCAGCAGCACGGAGGCACCCACCAGCATGCCAATCGCGTTCGACGGTGCCGGTTGGGTGGCTCCCAGCCGTTTGGCCAGGGTCGGACCAAGCGCAAAGCAAGCCGCAGCCCCCACGGCCGCCAGCAGGTGTTGCGGCGGGATGCTTGAGCTGGCGCGTTCGCTGTAGAGCACGGCAATGCCGGCGACGGCCATCAACGCGCCCAGGACTCCACGCACCGAGATCCGCTCCATGCCCAACCCTGCGGCCATCAACAAGGTGAACAGCGGAACGGAGGCGATGATCACCGAGCCCAAGCCGGCCGGAACCTTCAACAGCGCCCAGTACAGCAGGGCATAGCCCAGGCCAAACTGCAGCAGGCCGAAGAGCACGGCGCCCACCAAGCTCCGCCCGCGCAGCATCTTCTGCCTCCGGATGGCGATGTACCCAAAGAACAACAGGGCTGCGCCTCCGAATCGTGCGCCAGCCCCCCAGAACGGCGCCATTTCTTGATTCGAAAAGCGAACCGCCACAAAGTTGGAGGCGATCATCAGGACCATGACGACAAACGCCGCCATGCCCAGGCGATCTCGCATTGGGTTGAAAGTCCCTGTTCCAACCTCTGCAGCCTCAGTCCTGCGGGCATCCACGTTTGACCTCCCGTATCATTTGCTAGTGGATTGTTGGACTTGATCGCTTTGACACCTGTCAAGGCCAGCAGCCACGAAGGGGCCGGAGCAGCCCATTCCAATACGTGGCACTGTCGATATGGTCTAAGTGAAGGATTGAGGTTCCAGGCGGTGTTCACCAGCACGGCCCTCCACAAATCTGCAGTGCGACCTAGACGGCCCGGGGCTTTCGATCCTTCAACCTGAGGATTCTGACATCCACCGCGGCTTTACGGCCCTTGAGGCGGAGCTGACGATGCTCGAGGGTCTCCAAGTCGAGCCCGGCCGCACTTCCTAAGGTTTCGCTGACCACGATTTCGCCGGCCTTGGCTTGAGAGGCCAATCGGGCGGCGACATTCGGAACATCACCCAGGGCGGTCATATCCATGGCACCGCCCGGCGTACCAACCGTCCCGACATAACTCACCCCCGTGTGGACCCCAATCCCGACCGGGATCCAAGGGCCGTCTGGGTCGCCATGACCGGTAGCGCTGAGAATGTGAAAGGCCGCCGTCAATGCCTCCCGGGCGTGATCTGGGCCAGCCAGACCCGGCACAAAGAAGGCCACTACTTCGTCGCCAATCAAGCGATCGATGAAGGCGTCTGTCTTGAGCAAAACGTCCGTGGCCGCGCCAAAAAAGCGGTTGATCAGCTTGCTGAATTCACCCGGTGCCATGCCCTCGGCGATCGTCGTCGATCCCCGCACGTCGGCGAACAGCATGCTGACATCGATCTCGGCGCCTCCGGGGAACTTGCGCATATGGTCCGTACACTGGTTGCAGTAGCGTGGGTCCAGCTGCGATTGGCGTTTGTTGGCCAGGATTCGAACCAGATGGCCCCCAACACCCGAGAAAGGTGCGTTGCAAGCTTTGCAGCGCGGGTCATCCGGCAGATGGGCGAACAGGCGGCGTCCCCGGCTTTCCAGGTCGTTCGAACCGGTGACCAGGAACTCCCGCCAATGGTCTGCATGTTGTGGGTCTGCCGCCGGGTCAACATCGGACATGGCTGCCCTCTCTGCTTGTTCCATAGTAGAAGGACCGGATTCCAAAGGCCGCTTGGGATGGTGACGAGGCAATGGTGAGCTTGTAAGTGAGGGGTTGAGCGGGCCTGGGCTTACAACCTAGATGGCGAAGGTTCTTCCATCCTGGAGCGTAACGGTTCCGACCTCCAGAAGAGTCTTCAGCTTGCCGAGGTTTTCACGCACAGCCTTCTTCACACGGCCAACCGCCAGCGGTTCAAGCAATGCCGGCACGCCCAGGTCCAACCGCCAGCGATCGACAATGTGTGTCGATTTACCGACTTGACTGAACGCCATCTCGCGTCGAAGGTCGGGTCCGGTGGAAAGTATGGTCTCGACCACGAAGGTTTCGCCATCTACTTTGCGGACGATCCGCAGCTGTTGCTCATCCTGCTTCCGCACCTGGTGATAGACGGCACCCTCTTCACCGGGAGCCCCCGACACGTGCGTGACCCGGCGAACGAAGTAATTCCATTTAGGAACGCTGGTCAGATCGGTGGCGAATTCGAAGACTTCACCGACCTGGCGGTCGAGGGTGATTTGGTTCTCGAACTCCAACATCGGCTCTCCCTTCCGATTTGGCGGCACTGTGAGCCTCGGCCCCAGTGCCAATTCCTCCCGTCTCAACCATACCATGGCTCTCCTACGGATCAGGCGGTGCAAGCCCAGCCATTTGTGATGCTTTTCACAAATGGCTTTCTGCAGCCGCGGTGGGGGGTGCTGGCCACACTCGCATGATGAAAAGCGCCATCCCGAGCCACACCAAGATCCCAATGAACCCGAAGGATCCACCGAAAACTGGGTTTGCCCCGGCGAAGAGTACAGCCCACACGCCAAACCTCTGGCTGTTGAACAGACCGTGCAGCCAGGCGGCAAGGACCGAACTGCGGTAGCGAAGTGAAAGCTCGTTGATGGACATCCCGAGGGCTGTGGTGAAGAGAACAAACAGCGGGATCCCAACCCAGGGAGATAAACCAGGATAACCAAAACCCACAGCCACCAGTGGGGCGTGCCAAAGTCCCCAGATGACACCGGACAAGACATAGGCGCGCGGCTTGCCCAGCGGCATCAACTTGGGCAGCAGGTAGCCCCGCCACCCCCACTCCTCACCAAAAGCAACCAGGCTGTTGAGAAATGGGGACACAAGCGTCGACCCCAGGAAGATCACCGCCAGCATCGCCCCAGCGGGCAACGGCAGTTCGGCGGTCGAGCCTTGGTTGGCATAAAGTGCCTGAAATTCAGCCATACGCCAATCAGGGTGACCAAGTCCCAGCAGCCACGTCACGCCGAAGATCAAGGCGAACAGAAGAGGAACGGAGAGTCCCGTCCACACGAGGACTCCCAGCGGGGGAAAGCGCAGGCCGGTGTTGCCCAGCCCCTCGCGCGTCACGAGTCTGGTCGTGATGACCGTCGCCAGCGCGGGCACCCACATGACGCTCATAATCACAAGTTGGGCGAAGATGCCGGTCACACCCTGGGTGAAGCGCAGACCGGCGGTGATCATCCCAATTTCAACAACATAGGTGAGGCCGAAGGTGATAAACAGAAAACTGATGAGACCTTTGCGATCCAACATCGAGGCGGCCCTCCATCAGGGGATGCCCAGTCGTTTCGAATGAACGGACTCTCCCCAACGCCTCTTGCCGCGGCGGCCTTTCTACCGGGAACGTCGCCTCAAGCCACAGCGGCGAGCAGCGCCCGCAATCCAAGGCCCACAACGAGCAGATTCCCGATGGCCGTAGCCAGGACGCGAAATCTCGGCGTCAGATGGCGCCCCGCCAATCCGCCCATCGCAGCCAGGAGGCTTTGCCAGGACAGCGATGCCAAGCCCGCCCCAACCACAAACGCAGCCCGGCTGACAGTCGAATCTGCGACACCGGCTGGCCCCTGACCGATGATGAAAGCCGTGAAGTAAACCACGGTGAGCGGGTTGATCAGCGTAATCCCGACAAAGCGCGCATACATCTTTAAGGGGGAACAGGCACTCATCTGCCCGACCTGATCGCCCGCTTTTCGACGCAGCCCGATCAGTCCGTATCCTCCAAGGCCTATCAGCACCAAGCCGCTTGCGATGCGCACCAGCCCATCGATCGGCTCAAGCATCGTCGCCAGGGCTGCGCCGGCCGCTGCCGCGACCAGAGCATAGGTGAAATCCGCCGTGGCTGCGCCAGCTCCGGCCATGATGCCCGTCGGGAAACCGCACACGATGGCAGTGTTGACGATCAGGATGGCCACGGCCCCTACGGGGACCGCAATACCGTAACCTGCCAGTATCCCGTCACCGAATGCCGACCAGCCTGGGTTCATCTCTTGGCCTCGCTGTATCCAAATTCTGTTCGCGGGGCCCGTCTTGTGCCCGGGGGGCCCACATGTTTTTCAACCATCGCCTGCCCATCCGATCTACAGGCGGACTACGGACCAGCATCGATGAACAGGATCCTATGCTGGCCAGGCATCACATCGGTCCGACGCCAACAGATCAGTCGGACGACGTAGGCTGGAACGGCACCGCGCCCAGCTTGAGCGCAGCCGCTTGGATGGCAGCTTCCACGACGGGAAGAGAGTCCGGTTGGTGTTGAAGGAAAACGTCCACGGCGATGAAATCCCTCGTCGGGTCGATGGTCCCCCCGCCCGTGGGCGCGAAATAGAACAGGTACATGAAAGCGGCCTGAGTCTGCCAAGTCACCGGCTGCAAGCGGATAAGATCCCCGCCATCATTGAGGCTGATGCACGGCAGGGCACCTTCCACCGGCGCGAACGGCTGAGCACACGCCTCAAGGCTTCCGTTTGGGTTGTCCGGAGCGGGGGATGTAACAACCTGCCCGGTGGCCGGATAGGGAGCCACCCATTCGCCCCCGTCTTCCAACGCCCCCTCCAGCGCCACCAACAGGTCAGTTGTCGCACGCCCCGCCTCCGACACCTTGGCGGGAAGCACGAATCGGTTGGATGGCGGGGCGGCAGCTGGCCGACAGGAGGCCAGCAGACCAAGACAAAGCAGTGCGGCCTTGATGGTGCGCATTTGCCTCGGTTTCAGGAGGAGTATTTGATGCATGCGTTTCGTCTTCCTGAGTCTGGACACGCAGTCTGGGATCTCATGGAAGGGGCCGGGTCTGTGTCCTGTCACCGCCATACCCGCCTCCGTGGGCGTTCAATTCGTTCGCCACAGGCGGCTGTGATGTGCATGACCTGGATTATGAGGCGAAACTGGGCAAAGTCCAACTTGCCTTGGGCCGGATCACCGGAAGGGGACCACCCGGATGCCGACATCGGCAGCCCAGGAGGCGATTTAGGTTGCAGGAGGTCTTGAATGTGCCCGTGTCATCTGCCAGGCGGCGTCGGCCGCCGAAAAGAAACGTTTCGTCATCAAGGGCACCGCCCCGCGCCCAAGGATCGCCTCGCGTCGCCCTAACGATTGCTTCGCTCCCGCTGGTCGCTCGCAATGACAGTCCGTGTCATCTGCGAGGCGGCGTCAGCCGCCGAAGTAAACGTTTTGTCATCAAGGGCACCGCCCCGCGCCCGAGGATCGCCTCGCGTTCCCCCCAACGGTTGCCACGCTCGCCCTGCTCGCTCCCAATGACAGTCGGTGTCATCTGCGAGACGGCGGATGGAGAGCGCTGACTAGCCTCCGCCCAGGAACTGGACATCGACGGTCATGCCCGGCCTGAGACCATCCGGAACGGACACCAGGTCCAGAGTCGTCTGGTAGACAACATCCCCGCCCAATGTATCAGCCAGCGGTGAGATCTCGCGCACTGTCGCCTCGGCGGTCGCGTTCAACGCATCGATGCTGATGCTTGCCGATTGGCCCAGGCGAACGCTTGGGACATCCCGCTCACTTAAGTCGGTCGTCTGCACCCGCAGGTGCCGCAGATCAGCGATGACCATCGCGGCTTGGCCGGGAGACACCCATTCACCTTCCTGAGCGACGACTTTCCCTACCGTCCCTGCGAATGGTGCTCTGAGCTCCAACTCGCCCAACTGACCGCGAGCTGCGGCCGCCTGATCCTTTGCGCTGGCGAGTTGTCCGCTCAACAGGGCCACCTGGTCCGGATCCGGGCCCGCCTGCAGCTTGTCCACGCGTTGCTGCGCTTCATCCACCTTGGCCTGGGCAAGTGCCACGGCGGCGTCGAGCTGGGATTGCTGAAGCTCTGTCGGGTGCCCCTTGTACCAGTTCACCGTGCGCAGTGCCGAGTTGTAGGCCGTTTGTGCGTTTGAGTACTTAGCAAGGGCGGCAGCGCGCCGGGGGTCATCACTCGGCTTGTCGGCATAGTGATCATAGGCAGACTTGGCATCGTCCAAGGCTTCCTTGGCCAAGACCAGCTTGGCCTCGGCGCTTTGGATCGTCAGAGTGCTGGCCCGATATCCCTTCTGGTTGACCGTCCGGTCATAGTCTGCGATCCGGAGTTCATCTTTGGCAGCTGCCAGGTCCGATTGGGCCTGAGCGAGGGCCATCTTCCAGCTTGGATCCGATGTTTGGTCATCCAGCGCCTGCTGTGCTTTAAGGACGTTCAGATCGGCCTCAGACACGGCCGCTTGAAGCGCTTCACCGCCCGAAAGACGGGCGAGCACCTGGCCCGCCTCGACCTCGTCTCCCACGCCAACCATCACCTGGTCGATCTGACCTGCTACAGCGAACGCAAGTTGCGCTTGTTGGGCCGGCACCACCTCGCCCGATGCGACAACACTGGAAGCGGATAGGTCTCCGGGTGCGCCAGTGGCTTGAGGCTGAGCGCCGCCGCTGGTTTCGAGAACGACGGTTGGCAGCGCCTGGCTGTTGCCAGCCGCCTGGCCGCAACCTGCCACAAGAATCGCCGAGGCGACCAGCCATACGAAATGCGCTTTCATCATCAACTCCTAGGCCTTGACCTCGCCTACAGCGTTCTCGACCACCCGCCCGTCTTCCAAGGTGACAATCCGTCGGGCGAACTTGATCACCCGCGGGTCATGGGTGGCGAACACAAACGTGACTCCCGTCTCCAGGTTCAGACGGGTCATCGTCTCCATCACCTGCTCCCCATTGGCCGTATCCAGATTTGCTGTCGGCTCATCGGCCAGGATCAGCGTCGGATTGGTAGCCAGGGCCCTGGCCACGGCCACTCGCTGCTGCTCGCCACCGCTCAATTGGTCCGGGCGGTGATGGGCTCGATCGGCGAGGCCAACCGACTCAAGTAAGGTCATCACTCGGTCCTTTCGGTCGGCAGGGTTACGCCCATTGAGAAGCAGCGGCATTTCGACGTTCTCGTAGGCCGTCAAGGTGGGGATCAGGGCGAAAAACTGAAATACAAATCCGATCGTTCCGCGCCGCATGTCGGCGCGCTGATCTCGGTTGAGGTGGCTGACATCCTGATCGCCGATCATCACTTTGCCGGTCGTCGGAAGATCTAAGCATCCGATGATTTGCAGCAAGGTTGTCTTTCCCGAACCGGATGGGCCGACCAGGGCAGTAAACTCACCCTTCTCGATGACCAAATCCACCCCGCGCAACGCCTGGGTCTCAACCTCTCCAACCTGGTAGACGCGGGTCACGCCTTCAACTTTGACGACATCCATGATGTTCTCCTAGAATTCAAGGGGCTTCGCGAGGCCCCTACTCTGGTCAACGGGAAGGCACTATTGAGCATCCCGCAGCGCCTCCACCGGTTCCATTCGCGCAGCCATCACCGCCGGATACAAGCCGGCCAGCAGGCTGACCCCGAAAGCGGCCGCCACCAGGGTCAGTGCGTCTCGCATGGTCAGATAGCCATAAATGCGATCACCCAGCAAGATTCCGGTGATGCCCATGTTGCCGATGTAGAAACCGTAATTGGTCGCATAGTAGACAAGCAGGCCACCCAGAGCAAGGCCGATGATGACGCCTCCCAATGCGATAAAACCGGACTCGGCGAAGAACATGCCCATGATGTGGCGGCTCTTCATCCCCAGAGACGACAGGATGCCGATTTCGCGAGTGCGCTCAAAGACCGCCATGACCAACGTGTTGACAATCACCGAGGCTGTCACCCCCAGAACGATCAGATACAACATGGCCATGTAGGCGCCGGCAAAACTCTCTATTTCGAGCATCATGGAGTTCGCTTGCTCCCAGGTGACCGACTTGAAGCCCGGCCCGCTCAGGGCCGCGGCCACGGCATTGGCTTGATCTCGATTTTGCAGCAGCACGAAGATCAGGCTGGCGTGGTTTTCGGTGGCTGTCATCGCCTGCGCTTTGGCCAATGGCATGAAGATGGTGCGATCATCAAATCCCGGCGTCTGGGTTGAGAAGACACCGCGAATGGTGAACACTTGCTGATCAACGGTGCCATCCGAGGTGTTAACCAGCAGCTGGATCTGGTCTCCAGTGACCACGCCGAGTTTGTCGGCCAGGCTTTGGCCCACCAGAATTCCCTCACGATCATCGGCCTGCAACCAGGTGCCGCTCTGCAAGCCGTCTCGGTAGGGCGCGTTGGCCGCCGCCGATGGGACGATCCCCATCACGCGCACGCCTGCGGTCTGATCACCGATGGACAAGATCCCGCTGGCGATCAATCGCGGGGTGGCTTCGACCACCGGCGCCAAACTGGCAATCTGGGAAGCCACCTGGTCTGGATTGTCAATCAAATCAGCCCACTTCAGGCTGGTCTTGTCTTCCTCGTAGGACGCCGCTTGGATCTGGAGATGTCCACTTTCCAGCCTGATGGTTGTGGTCAGAGCCTGTCGGATCTCCCCCGACAGGATGGAAGCCATCAACAGCAGAAGGGCAACGCCTAATCCCAGGGCCAGCGCCGAGAAGAACGATCGGCGCCGGTTTCTTCCCAGATCTCGGAAGGCGAGCTTGATCAGTTGCAGCATGTCAGTCCTCACACAAAGTGCAGCGCTTCGGCGGGCTCGCGCTGTGAAGCTTCACGGGCAGGGATCAAGGCCGCCAGGGCGGAGATGATCAGGACGGTGAGGGTTCGCATGGGCAGTTTCTCGAGCCCCAGCGTCGGATAGACACGCCCGCTGATGAGGGCCGTGTAGGACGCCAGCCCACTGAAGGCGCTGTAGTCAAAGCCGATTCGGCTCAGAATGACCATGATAAAGAGGCCAACCGCAATGCCGACAACCGCCCCGGCCAGGCCCATCATTGTCCCCTCCAGGAGGAAGAGCAGCCAAATCTGTCGGGGTTTGAAGCCCATCGCCCCCAGCAGTCCGATTTCGCGCGTCCTTTCGTAGACCGCCATCAGCAGCAGGTTGAGGATCCCGATTCCGGCGATGCCAAGGATTACAATGCCGAAGATGGTCATCACCGCACCTTTGGTGCCGATGGTGGCCTCCAGCTCAGGGAAGTTGGTCTGCCAGGAGGTCACCTCCACCCCGGAAAGGGTGGATTTCAAGGGCGCCATCACGGCCGCTTCGTGACCGATGTCCTTGAGTGTGATGACGACCTCAGTCGCCTCCCCTGGCAGTCCATACAGGGTCTCCGCTTCGCCCAAAGACAGGTACACGGTCTGCTTCTCGATGTCGGTCATCCCGATATCATAGATCCCGACAACGGTCATCGTTCGCTGGCGCATCTGGTCATGCGTCGCTCGGCCAGCCAGGGTGAAGCGATCACCCACCTCCAGCCCCATGGAATCCGCGAGCCCTTTTCCGATGAGGGCCATGTCTTGGTCATCAGGCGCCAGAGCACGCCCCGACGTGACGTTCTGAAGCACCAGGCTGACGGGCGCTTCCTGATCGGGTTCAATGCCGATGATTTGTACGGCGAATGCGCCCTCAGGGCTGGTCGCCAATCCGCCGGTCAGGATTCGGCGTGAGGCAGCCACAACCTGTGGCTGGGCTCTGGCCGCCGCCAGGATCGCCCCTTCATCCGGGAGTGGCAGCAACGGCGTGGTGTTGGCCTCGCCTTGGTAGCCAGCCGCGTGGACCTGAATGTTGCCACCCAACACGCGGATAGCGTTGCCATAGATCGCCTGTTCAAATCCAGCCACCAGGCCATCGTAGAGCATCATCAAAATCAGGCCCGAAGACATGGCAATCACCACGATGATTGTCCGGCGCGAATGCCTCCAAATGTTGCGCCACGCCAGACGCAGATAGAGCTTCATCTCGACGACTCCCTTCGGACGCTGTCCGATGCATGCGTTTGAACTAATGAGCTTGACATTCAAGTTTCCAGTCTCCGCCACAGCCGGCGGCCGGCTTGATTACTCGCCTGACGTTCCAGGCTCGGAATCGACGACCGGCTCAAACCAGGCGCGGACGACATCCGGTTCCATAAGCTCGAGTGAACCCGGCGCGGCGCCGATCACGCGCGCAACGGCATCGTTGAGGGCGTCCACCATTCTTTGAGCACGCTCGACGGCCTGCGGGTCATAGCGGGCCGCCTTCAACAACAACGCAAATTGAATCCCCATCTCATACGCCAGGTTCATGACAACTCGGCCCACCTGGTCGGGATAGCGCGTGTCGAACACACCTTCTTCTATCCCCTGCTCCACCAGCCGCTGCAGCAAGGGACCAAACCGCTCGGGCGCGGCCAGGCGCAGTTTCTCTCGCGTGATGACGTTCTCATCCGCATACCACACGTTCAAAAAGGAGAGCAGGTATTCCTTGCGCTCTGTCTTCCAGCGAGCCGTCTCATGGAAGAATCGAGTTAGCTTCTCCATCGCCGGCAAGTCGGGATCGTCCACGATGGCCGTAATCATCGGCGTGGCTTCGGTGATGATGCGCTCGATAAGGGCCTCAAGCAGATCCTGCTTTGAGTCGAAGTAGTGATAGAAGGCCCCCTTGGAAATGCCGAGCTCGTCCAAGATGTCCTGGATCGACATCTCGTCAAACCCCTTGGTCACCATCACCAATTGCTGGGCGACGTCAAGGATTTCATTCTTGCGCGCCCGATAAGCATCCTGGTTGACGACCCTGGCCATGCCCAGTCCTATTCTCAGACCGACGGTCGGTCGGTTAATTCGACCAGAGTATATCCACTGTCCTTGAGCCTGTCAATCCCAGATCTGGGGTTGTGCGACCTGCCGAGGGGGGTTCCTGGTTCAGGTCGGGCGTATGCTTGCTGGGCGGTCGAGATGCCGGGAGACCGCCAGGGCGGTCACCCAGACCGCACCGATCAGGAGCCAGAACGCGCCCAGGTGAAGCGTGACCGGCAGCCAGGCGACGTTGATGATGTTGAACAGCACGTGAAAGACGACGGGCAGAAGCAGGCTGCCCCGGCTGTGGTTGAAGAACCAGGTGATGTAGAACGTCATTGGCAGGATCAACAGCGCATTCATCACCAGATACACGACACCAAACTCGCGGAAGGTGTCCAGCAGGAGCCAGAAGGGAACGTGCCAAACAGCCCAGAGCACGCCCAGCACAGCGCTGGCGGCCAAGGCACTCGACTTGGTTTGGAGCGCCGGCAGGGCCACCCCACGCCATCCGATCTCCTCGCCGAGCGTGGCAAGGAGCAGGAAGATGACGTTCACCAGGAGCGCCGAAAGCGGCTGCGGCGGCAAGGGCGCCACAAGCTGCGAATCATCCACCAGGTTAACCCAGCCGGCAGCGGCCGCCAGAAGGACCGAAGGCAAAGCTGTCGCCAGCCACCAGACCCAGCCGACACGCCACAAGGTCAATCTGGCCAGCAGGCGCGAGATACCGCCCCGGCCCTCGACCCGCCCGGTCAGTACCAAGGCTGACGTGGCCGGCATCAACACCCCCAGGAGGCGGATGGCCCCACTGGCCCCCTCGTCGATTGATAAGCTCCCCAAATGGAAGTGCGCCAGATCCAACGGAATCCAGATCGCCCAAGAGAGCAGGAAGGTCAACACAAAGAACCGGGTCGGGGAGATTCGGGGTGATATGGGCAACATCCACATTCCTCGTGAGGCCGCCTGCGAATCGATCTGGCAGCCCAGAACTCAGACGAGCAGGCTCAGATTGATGCTGATGAAGACCAGCAAGTAGATGAAAAAGAAGATCGAATAGGCAGCATGGTAGCGCTGACTTCGGGTCACAGCTGCGATCACCATCAACACAAACCAGACACCTATCGACACAGGGTAGACCATGCCCTGGGCCTGGAAATGTGCCCAGCCCTTGAGCAGGGTGTCGGTCAGGTCGATCGGAGGGAGCAGCGCCGCCAGAGCGAAGAACGGTCGATGATTGTCATAGAAGTGACGCTTAAAGTCGAGCCCCTCACCGATCGGCTCAGGGACCAAGAGCACGGAGAGAAGAAAGGCGATAATCGGGCTGAGAAGCACGAAGCCAAACAGGAAGAATGTCCAAGTCTCCTGTTGGTGCCAGCGGAAGAGGATCCACCAGTTGAGGAGCAGCCAGAGGAAGACGTTCAGCAACCATACCAGGTGGACCCAGTAAAGCGAATGCTTGCGTCGGTGCCCTAACATGGCGCCGAAGCCGCCCAGCACCCGGGTGATCCCTAGCGCCAGGACGATCGATGTCAAGAGCGCAACGTATTCGAAGGGATTCATGTGGGCACCGCCCGTATCTGGGATGGGATCTGGTTTTCGGGGAGGGAGTTCAAGGTCAGCAGATCTGAGTCAGAAGGTGCCTCGAGAGTGGCAGAGGTGGCATATTTGGCCACCCCCAGCATGGAATGCCAAATCACTCCTTCGCTGGTGCCGGATTGTCCGGATAGGTGCGACGGTCATCGTCGCGGTCAACAATAGCACTGTCCTGGTCCAGCTGCAATCCCCTCCATTCAGACGGTTCGACCATCGACACGGCCTGGTGTCGTTGGCAGGCAAGTGTATAATGGGGCTGCCATCCGAGTGCGCAGGTTGCGCTCAGGTTCTGTCTTCTCTTCAGCACTGCGGCTGAAGGGTGGATTTGCCGGGGATGGCAGCCACAGATCGGAAAGCGCCGAACCTCCAGGGGGCCCGCATTCAAGCGGGCTCCAGCTTTTGGCCTGTCACCCTGACAGCCTCGGAGGCCGACCCCGGCGAATTCGCTCGACTGGCGTCGACCAATCGCCGCTTCAGGAGATCAAAATGGGCAAAAGCAGCGGCCACAAGAACATCACCCGCATCGACCAGGAAAGCAAGGATCTGCATGGTTGGTATGCGCGGATCGGCTGGAAGGGTGAGACCTTCTCCAAGTGGTTCCCCGACCTGGGCAACAAGAAAGCGGCCCTGCAGGAAGCAGTAGCCTGGCGCAATGATATCGAGGCGGCCATCGGGAAGCCTCGTACCGAGCGCTGGATCAGAAGCCCTCAAGGGAATCTGCCCGGAGTGACCCGGCGCAAGAAAGACGGCACAGATGTCTATGAGGTCACCTGGATGCCGACGCCAGGCAAGGTGCAGAAGACCACCTACTCCATCGCTTTGCACGGCGAGCGCGAGGCCCTCCGGCTGGCGGTGGCACGGCGGCGCGAGATGGAACGCCGCTACTACGGGGGCGAGATCCGCTAGGCCAACCGCTGCCTCGGATACCCTTTCCGGCACCTCGAGCTTGTGAACTTCTTCACAATCAGTTTGGATGGCCCGCCGGGTGACGCTTTGGCAGCCAAGTCGTTGATTCGCGAAAACACGATTGATGCTATAATTCAATTTGCGCCGGGAGTTAACCATCCGATAACACCTCCCTAGGGCGTCACCGACCCCTAACCCTTTTCCCAACTTCTGAGAATTCACCCGGAACTCATAACACCTTCGACGTCGCCTCGTCAGACGTCACCTTAAACCTCCCCATGTTTGCCACGCGCGCACTTCTCCCATGCTTGGGTTGGGCCCCAGATGGCCAGCCGCCCGGGAACTTTCCCGGGCGATCCACCGTCCAACTCACGCGACGGTGGGGTGCGTCGCCGGACGATGAACGTTTCGTTGCACAGGCAATTCTGACCAGACGGAGGTCCACCTGAGCACCCCAGATTGATATCTCATGGCCAGACAGCGTTCGTCCGCCATTCGAGGCATTCTATTAGCAAGTGAACCCCGGCCAAGATCCGGGGTGAGGTGCAGCATGCATACACAATTGCGAAAGCAATGGTACGACCAGGTTCCGTGGTGGGTCTTGGGCATTGTGGTCATAGGGCTGGTGATCCTGACCTCGGTCGCCGCCATCATGGCGATCGCCATTCTGCGCGGGCCAGGCGGTGCCGGCGGGGTTCTTACTCCCGAACAAACAACCGCCCCCTCCCCCGGCTCCCTCGTCCTGCTGCCGACTGAAGGAAAACCCGGGACGTCACTCAGCCTGCTCGGCCAAGGATGGCCCTCCGGGGCGACGATCGTCGTTGGTCTGGGAGATCCTTCCGCCGGCCAGTCCCCCCAGATCGACCCGGACGCCGTCATGGTTGCCTCAAGTGTGGATTCCGCAGGGCAATTCAGCGTTTCCTTCACCTACCCTGTTGACGGACCGTGGGCCAGCCGATCCCAGGTGTCCGTCGTGGCACAGGCGCAGCCGGCTGGGCTGGCAAGTTCGGCGGCGTTCCATGTCTTGGTGCCCTCACCATCCGAGACTCCAACTCCTGCGCCCCAGGCGTCGCCCATTGCGCCGACGTTGACAGCCACATCGACCTTCCCGGCTGTGTGTTCAGACCGAGTTGGTTTTGTGGCCGACGTCACCATCCCCGACAACACAACCCTGATCGCTGGGTCAGCATTCGACAAAATCTGGCGTTTGAAGAACACGGGCACCTGCACCTGGAACACCGGCTACGACGTGGTGTTCGTCAACGGCAACCGGATGAACGCCCCGCAGGTAGCGCCCCTCACCAGCACCGTGGCGCCAGGGGCGACCTTGGATGTCAAGGTTTCGCTGACCGCCCCGTCTCAGGACGGGACGTATCTGGGCGAATGGGAGCTGAGAAGTGATGGGGGCGTACTCTTTGGCCTCGGTTCGAACGCCGATCAGCCTTTCTGGGTCAAGATTAAGGTGGGCCTGACAGGCTCGACCGTCAACGGCACATGGAAGGGCGAGTACTTCGACAACGCGACCCTCAAGGGCAAACCAAAGGTCACGCGCAACGACGCGTTGATCAACTTTGACTGGCAGCGCGGCTCTCCCGCATCGGGCATCCCGGCCGACAACTTCTCCGTTCGTTGGACCGGGAAAGCTGAGCTGGACGCGGCCACTTATCGTTTCCACGTCACTGTTGATGACGGCGCGCGATTGTACGTCGATGACCAGCTGGTGCTTGACTCGTGGAAAGACGGCAGCGTGCGGGAGCTCACGGCTGACGTCAGCGTCACCAAGAGCACCCACACCATCCGTTTGGAATACTATGAACACACCCACGATGCCCGAGTGCGACTTGCCTGGGAGAAGCTGTCGTCGACCAGCTTCAAGCACTGGAAAGCCCAGTATTGGTCCAACCGGGAACTCAAGGGCACGCCCGCCTTGGTTCGGGATGAGAAGTCGATTGATTATGACTGGAAAGACGACTCACCCGCAGTGGGTCTCCCCGCGGACAACTTCTCGGCGCGCTGGACCCAAAAGATCCACTTCGACGATGGGACCTACCGATTTCGCGCCATCGCCGACGACGCCGTGCGGGTAAGCATCGACGGCAAGTGGATCATCAACGAATGGCACGACGGCAGCGGCAGCACAACCTACGCGGTGGATCAGAAGTTAAAAGGCGATCACACCATCGTGGTGGAATACTACGAACACTCTGGTGAGGCCTCAGTCAAAATGTGGGTCGAACGTCAGGCCACCCCGACGCCATCACTCACGCCCAGTGCGACCGTGACGCCTTCACCAACCGTCACGCCATCGCCGACGAGCAGCCCGACGCCATCGGTCACGCCTTCCGCGACGGCCAGCTCGACGCCTTCGGAGACTCCCACGCCGACCAACACACCCACCAGCACACCCGAGGCCACCTCGACCGAGACGCCGCTCCCGACGGATGTTGCGCCGTAGACTGCAGGAGACACAAGAGCCCGGCGATTGCCCCGCCGGGCTCTTTCTGAACAGCCTTGCCAATGAGATTGCCCCACAAACAGCAGCGCCTTGGCTCCCAGGTGCCGGCTTCGGGGTTCGCTACCAGCGCCCTACTTTGAATCAAGGCGGACTGAGGACGAAAGTCCCCAGTATTCGATCAACATCCCTCTGAACCTCGGTCGGGATTTCGGCCTGAGCGTAGTCCGTTTGGCCACGATCATCGACCCGGACCAGGACCACCAGATTGGCGCCCTCGTACAGCCCATAGACCAGCGCCTTGTCCTTGCCGTCGAGGACCAGCGCTTGTTTATCGACCGATTCCCCAAGCAAGGTCACCTGCCCGCGATCCTCGAAATCGCCTGCGGGCATCCCCGTCCCGCCCAAGAAGTAATCCTCAGCCGGTCGGCGGTAGCCAATGTAAACCTGCGCATCACCTTTGGTCAGCCGAACGGCTGGTCCGGAGGCCGGCATGCCTTCGGTGGCCGGATTGAGACCCGCCGGCACCTCCTCGAGTGACCACCCCTCAGGGTAGTGGAAAGAAAACCCATAGACGCCATTGTGGTACTCGGTCCAACCTTCGTACGGATCCAACGCCTGGCCTTCGACCTCGGCTCGGTCGACCTGGATCTGGCAGCCATTAGCATCGGGGACACCACACAGGACCTGCCCCCAAACCGAAACGATCTTGCCAGAGTCGCGCAAATTGGCCAGCGCCTCATCGTAGATTGGCGAGCCGTTGTCGGCGATGGCGGACGCGATCCCAAACCAGACCGGGTAGTCGCCGGCCAAGACAAACGCGTCATCGAACTGGGCGCCAGCGGGCTGGCTCACGATCTGGCCGACCCATCCCTCCACAGCCTCCGGCTCTGCCTGCTCCGGGCCGGCGCGGATCCGGTCGACCACCAATCGGCAGTCTTGGTAGTCATCCACGCCACACGCAATGCTGCCCCAGAAATTCACGTACTCGCCAGCTCCAGTCTTGTCTCGCAAGGAGCTGATTTGGGTCTCCACGGCATCCGTCGCCCCCGCAATCCCCATCGCACCAGAACCCTCGGGGGAAAACTCGACGTAGTCGCTCCCGTCGGGGAGACTGCGCACATGGCCCATCCAACCCTGCACCTGGTGCGCCGTTGGCGGCGGAGGCGCATCCTCAATTACGGCCCCATACTTGTCGACCGATCCCTCCCACTTGAACCCGGTTTGGTCGTTGGTTACCTGGACCTGGTAGATGGTCAGCTCCGGCGCGACCACCGGCGCCACAATCACCATTTGCCACGGTGATGAAGAATATCGAAAATGCATCGCCCCGACAATTCCTTCGGTATCGATGACCTCCGAGGTCCATTGCAAATCCGACGGGGGACCTTTCTCCGGCTCGTGTTGGGCAAGATAAGCGAGCGCAGAGGAATGGGCCTGTACCACCCCGGCGGGAATTTCGGCCGAGCCCTCATCGGGCACATCAATGGTCGGCTGTGGTGGGCTGGCTCCAGTGCAGGCAGCCAACATCGAACCAGCCAGAAGCAAGGCAATCCTTCTAATTCCGCCAGCTGATGGCATGTTGTCCTCCTGCTAAGGGTGTCAAGCAGAACCTCATTGGGGTGCTTCTTTCCAGGTCAAATGTCACCCGGCGCGCCAAAAGACGCCCATCCGCGCGGGCCTCATTGATGACTTTAGATGGAGAGTTGTGGCGCCATTAGTGAAGAATGTCACAAACGATGTGGGCCAGAAATCGTCCCCGTGCAGCCCAAAGGCTCGGGCCGGCTAGGGAAGATCGACACAGTTGCCGCTGTTGGCCACGACTGTGTGGTTGGGGTTGGCGGCCAGGGCGCACATTTGGGTAGCGCCGGGGGGCTTGTCGGACACCGAGTAGCCATTGAAGGGCCGCGGCCCACCCCAGACATACCACGGGCCCGAACCAGGAACGCCTGCCTGTTCGGGGGGAACTGTGTTGAAGAAGAAATGCACATGCATACCGGGCAGAGCTTCCGTGTAGCCAAAGGTCTCATAGTCAACAATGTATCGGTTGCCATCGAGGTGGATGCCATCGATTTGGGCAAAGGGACCGGCCGGCGTGGTCGGTGATGGCGTGAGACTGGGCTCAGGTGTGGCCGATGGTGGCTCAACTGTCGCCGTGGGCGCGGTCGTGGGTGGGGACTGCGTGGTTGCTGAAACCGGCATGCCGGTGAGCGTCGGGGCGGCGACTGCTTGGCTGCCGTTCATGCGTGAATAGAGGAACAAACCCACACCTCCGATGACGACACAACCCAGGACAACCGCCAGTAACCCACCGCCGGCAAGCCAGGCCATGCGCCCTCCGCCGGCGCCCGCCCCTGGCCCGTCCCGCCGACTCCCGGTTCCTGAGCCTCTGGCCGGTGGGGCGGGACGCATCGTCTGGGGCGGCGATCCCCCGGCTCCGGCCGGCGAAGCCGTGCCCAGCCCGGTGGATTCGGCGGCCAGATCGGCGCTGCGCAGAGCATCCGCCATCTCGGCCGTCGAGCCGTAGCGACGATTGCGATCCTTCTCCAGGGCCTTCATCGTCACCGCAACCAGCGCCGGCGGCACATCCGGGTTGAGTTGGGTGAGGTCCGGCACCGGTTCATTGACGTGTTTCAACATGACGGTCATGGCCGAGTCGCCTTCGAAAGGCGGCCTGCCGCTCAACATTTCAAAGAGCATGACACCCAGGGCATAGATATCGACCCGGGCGTCAAGCGTCTCGCCGCGCACCTGCTCCGGAGAGATGTACGACGCCGTCCCGATCACATTACCCGTGGCAGTGTGCTGTTTGCCGCCGACGATCTTGGCAATCCCAAAATCCATCAGGACCGGCTGCCCCTCGGGTGTGATCATGACATTGGCCGGTTTGACGTCGCGGTGGATCATGCCTCGCTTGTGAGCGTACTCAAGCGCATCACAGACGCCCGCCACAATCCGGCGGACATCTTCGGGAGGCATATGCTGGTTGCCTTGATTGAGTTTTCGAAGGCGCGCTTGCAGGGTCTCACCGGGGACAAACTCGAGAACCATGTAGTACGTGTCCCCGTCGTTGTCGAAATCGTAGACCTGGATGATGTTGGGATGTTTGAGTTGAGCGACTGCCGCCGCCTCTTCCTCAAATCGGCTTACGAATTGGGGATCCTCAGACAGGTGGCTGTGGATGAGCTTGATGGCCACGGTGCGCCGCAGGTTGGGATCCGTGCCTTTGTAGACAGCCGACATCCCACCCTGGCCCAACAATGATTCGATACGATACCGGTCGCTTAGTGCGTGGCCAATCCAACCCGACTGCCCCATCCCTCGCCTCCAACGCTCCCCGTTCCCTATCTGCCGCCCCAAGCCAGCGGGCCTGGCCCTGTCCCCACAAGGCCCATGCTGGCCATTATATAGGCGGTTGGCAGATCAGGCGATGCCTGGCCCCGGCGATGCCCGGGAACCCTTGGCCATCTCAACTCCCTGTTTGACCCAGTCCAGCTTCCCGCGCTCGGAGCAGCGCCTGGGTGCGATCAGCGACCTGCAGTTTCGAAAAGATGTTGGAGCAGTGATTGCTGACCGTCTTGGGGCTGATGACCAGACTGTCGGCGATTTTGGCGTTGGACCAGCCTTTGGCGATCAGGTCCAACACCTGCCTCTCTCGCTCGGTGAGCTCCGGGAAGGCTGGGTCGCCGTCCGATTGGATCGCGCCATTGAAGAAGGAGACCAACCGGTCCGCAACCTCGGCGCCAAACAAGGCCTCGCCGGTTGCGACCGACCGGATGGCGCGCAGCATCTCATCTTGATCGGCTCCCTTGAGAATGTAACCGCGGGCACCGGCTCGCATGGCGGCGAAAACCGAATCATCATCTTCCAGCATTGTCACCACAATCACACCGACCTCCGGGTGCGCGGAGACAATTCTCCGGGTGGCTTCGATCCCGTTGATCTCGGGAATCTGGATATCCATCAGGACGACATCTGGCTGGAGGCGTCCGACCTTGTCGACAGCCTCCTCCCCGTTGGAGGCCTCCCCCACGACATCAATGTCGTCGATCGAGCCAAACAAGGCCCGCAGCCCATCGCGAAAGAGTGTGTGGTCATCGACAACCATCAACCGTACGGGATCCATGCTCATTTCTCCGTGAGCGTCAATGGGAATCGAGCCCGAAGCCGCGTGCCCCCGCTGGGCCCGGGCCCAATGCTCAGGCTGCCGCCCAGCTCGTTGGCGCGCTCGCGCATCGAACTCAGTCCCACGCCGGCCCTTGTGTGTGGCGCCATCCCGGAGCCGTCGTCGGTGACGTCCAATTCGAGCTCATCTGTGACGCTGAAGGTCACGCTGCAGTTGTTGGCCGAAGCGTGGCGAACAACGTTGGTCACGGCTTCCAGTGCTACCCGGTAGGCCGCCACCTCGACCGCAGCTGGGAGCGGAGGCAGGGGTTCCGGTCCATCCACCTTGATCCTGGGACGGCTGCCAGCGCTGCGGACGGCCGAGCTCTCGCGGACGGCAGGCACCAATCCCAGTTCATCCAATGCCGGGGGGCGGAGCCCATAGACCAGGCGTCGAACATTCGAGAGAGATCCTTGGGCCTGGCTCTTCAACTCGACCAGCAGCCTGTCGGCAGCCTCCGGATCTCGGTTCATGAGGTTGCGTGCCGCGTCCAGCTTGAGGGTCATGCTGGCCAATTCTGGCCCGAGCCCATCGTGGAGATCTCGGCGCAGCCTTCGCCGCTCCTCTTCCCGAGCCAGCACCAACTGCTCCCTGGAATTTCGCAAGTCCTCCGTCAGCCGGACGGCATGCAGCACGACTCCCGCCTGATGTCCAAGATCGTGCAAGAGCGTCATTTCGCTGGCCGTGAAGGGCTCATTCGGCGCACGCATGCCGCATGCAAGCCTGCCAATAAGGTCCCCCTGATAGCGAAGATCGATCTCCACCAACTCACCTTTGGGCAGGCCATAGGCGGCCACAACCCGTTGTTCCTCCCCGACGGTGAGGGAAATGGAGGCGTAAGGCAGCTTGAGGGTCTCGGCCACGGTCTCCACAATCGTGGGCAGAAGATCATCCGCCGCCAGGCTGGTCTCAAGCCGCCGTCCAAGGCTGGATAGGACGGCATAGGGGTCGTCCCGATCGCCGTACAAAAACCGATTGACGCCAAGCTGCACACGGTTTCGAAGCGGCTGGAAAAGCACCGCCACCAGCCCGGTGGCCACCAAAGAGATCAGCAGCCCCCCTTTGGCCTGGAAGAGCAGGCTCAGCCCACCCACGACGAGCACGTACAGCGCCGCCACACCCGACGTCAGGACAGCATACACCATGGCTCGATTGATCAGAATATCGAGATCCCACAGACGATAGCGGAGAACGGCGATGGCAAGGGACGCCGGTGGAAGGATGAAGCTGAAGAACCACAGCGCCTCGCTTGCCGGGGCCCACCAAGGGATGGGTTGACTGGATGGGATTTGGGCACGCAGGACATAGGGAATGGAAAGCAGCAGCATCATGACGATCCAGACTGTCAGCCCCCCAACCGCCAGCCGAATCTGCTGCCGTTCCACCGGATTCGCGGCCAGCTTGTACCTCCGCCACTGGGCAAAGACCCCGGACACCACCAAGACGGTCCATATGCCGATATGGGGCCAATACTTGGGGTCCCCCATGACCGACCCCGTGGCGGCTGGCAGCCAGAATAGCGTGGGAGTAAGCGCGATGGCGACGGCTGCCGGATACTTCGTCCAACGTGGAACAAACCGGCCCGTTGGAAAGATGTATAGGAACATGAGAGTTGGGGCGGCGGTGAGGATAGCCTCAAACTTGAGAACCAGCTCTGACGACAGACCGAGCACACGCGCGGCGGCTTCCGCCGGGCCCGAAAGGCCCGCCGCGAAGACCAGCAGGTAGAAGGAGGTGAACAAAGCCATCGGGTGGGTTTCCCGACGCCGAAAAAGCAGGTAGGCAAGTCCGAAAGACAACGACACGGAGACCAGCGAGGCCAGCCGACCGAAGATGTCGAACCCGAGCAGCATCGATCTGGCCCCGCTGATGTCGGCGGTCACATCTTGTGGGCCTTGGCCAATGCCCATCATGTAGCCCGGCACCGAAACAACCACAATCAGAACCGTCACGACGGCGACGGCCATCCATGTTGTCGAGGCTGCTCGCCGCCAGGGTTTGGGCCAAGCCGTCCAAGCCGGAAGAACGCTCTCAGCATCCAGATCAGTTGTGTCTTCGACCCTGCCCCGATCCGCGCCATGCCAGCCCGGAAACAGACGTTGAGTCCAATTGTCGGCCAGGTCCTGCACCGCATCGCGGGCGCGTTTGAAGAGCAGGGCAGCGATGACAACCGTCAGCACCAGGCTCGGAATCAGCGGGCTGAAACGCACCGCCACGCTGGAAATCCCGACCGCCAGCGCGTACAAGGCTGCCACACTCACCGTGACCAAAGAGAAGACCAGCGTGCGGTTGATCAGGATATTGATGTCGTACAACCGATGCTGAAGGATGGCAATTGCAGCCGCTCCGGCAATGGCCAACACCGCCAACCCGGTGAGATTGGTGCCGATTTGCAGGCTGACCAGATCGTTGGGCGCCAGGACCCACAGCACCGTGGCAGCCGTGAAGGCCGCCAGCGTCAACCATCCGGCATAGGCGAGCCATTTCAGCTGCTGCCGGTCGGCGCCCTGCGCCCGCCGGTACCGTTGGACGAAAGCGGCCAGACAGCCGAGCATCCCCAAGACAAGCACCGTTTCGCTGATCTGAAGGAATGTGTTGAGCAGAGAGATGAGAGGTTGCAGGCCGAAGGGATTGGCGTTGTCCACGCCGAGTTCGGGCAGAGGGCCCGGATGAAGAACAATGGCAAGAATCAGCCCACCCAGGCCAATCCCGGTCAGCCAGCCAACCAGTCTCCAGCGCCTTGTCGGAAGGTGGCCGTCGGGGAAGAGCAGGAACAGATAGCTCGTCGGGAGCGTGACAGCGGGCAACCACAGCCAACCGGAAAGCCAGGACAGGGTGCGCACAGGAAGCTGCAATTGGCCTGGAATGACCAACGACCCCGCCACAGCCAGAGTTTGAAATCCGTAGCAAAGGCTGGCAGCCAGAAATAGCCACCCGATGGCGTTACGCGGCCTGTTGGATGCCACGAGAGCCCCCAGAAGGGCGAAGGCTGTGGCAGATACAGGGACAAGTGCCAGATGGATGAGATATGGGAACAGGGTTTCCGTGCCGACGACAGCCGTCAGGCCGCCGAGAACACCAACGGCCATGCCCCCCAAGGCCAACCCTGCCAGTGCTTTGGCCAGTCGAGCAGCGCGTTCCGACGCCATCCCGCCTCCCGTGATGCGGCCAAGGTCGTGCGCCTGCACCCCATTCTACATCGGGCGCGAGGATCGTACACTGCGTCTTCCGGCTGCTACAGCATCACCAGTTGGTGCCAGATCCCCTTAAGGTTGACATCCTCCCGATTCCAGTGGTCGCCGTGATCCTCTGAGAACCAGATATCCCCGTTGCTCAATCCGGCATAGACATGGCCTGGCTTGCCGGGAACGGTGATCAGCGCCGTCGGAAGATGATCCAGCGGCTGTGGAAGCCCCCCCGCCAGCTTCTCCCAGCCCGTGCCGCCGGTGACGCGGTAGATATGCGCGTTGGCGTGATCCCAACTGTGGGCATCTCCCGGCCCGGATGATGCCGAGACATACCAAATTTCGGGTTGTTCCGGGTCGGCGGCACATGCCCAACCGTAGGTACGATCAACCTTCTCTCCAGGTTGGCGCCAGCTTTGCCCACCATCCCGGCTGACGGAACCGGGCCGCCGCCCCGCCCCGGCCTCATACGCCCAGTTCCCATCTTGTCTGTGGAACGTCAGACCATGGCAGTCGCGCAGGGCCCCCGCCCGATGACCCTGCCAAGTCACCCCGCCATCCGTACTCCTGACCAGCGCCCCGGCCTCGATCCCCGCCAGAACGACGTTGGGGTCCGACGGAGACACATTGATGGCGTGGACGTAGGCTCTGATGAATGGCGGTTCCGCCGGTGACACCCACAGCCAGCGCCAGGGGATCTCTCGGAATCCTTCGAGCTCGCTCCACGTCGCCCCGTCGTCGTGTGAGGTGTACATCAACGCCGGTTTGGTCCCGGCGTAAATAAGCTGCGGGTCATGAGGACTCACGGCGATCGCCTTGACCACGCTGCCCTCAAGGCCAGATTGCCGCCAAGTCACACCCTGATCCTTGGAAACCCAGATTCCTTGGCCCTGCGTACCGGCCCATACCGACCTCCCCCCTTCCGGCCCGACCGCCAAGCAGCGAACGTCCAACTCGGGAAAGACCAGGTCGGTGCGCCAGGTCCCGTTTTCATCTCTCTCGGCGCGCATGCCCCCTTTGCCTGCCCGACCTTCGACGCTGCTTGAAATGAACACGTTGGCTGTCATCTCACCCTCCGGATCAAATCCCCAAATCACATCACATTCAGAATGGCTTAAACATCATCAGCCAGGTCAGGATGGCGAGCCCTCCCGCACCGACCCCCATCAGGGGCCATGCCGGGAGTTCAGCCATCCGCGTGCTGCACCACCTCGACAGGCGGTCGATCCTCCGGTTCGGGGGGCGCGTCGCCATAGGAAGACGGTAGACCAAGGTCGGCCCTTATCACGTTCAAGGATCGCGAGCCGAGGAATCCCATCGCAAGGATCATCAGGATCAGGACTCCCAATGACGCCCATATCCAACCCGAGGACCACCAGCCTCCCATGAATCCCAGGGCGATTCCCGAGAGCAACAGCATGCCCAGACTCAGCCAGGACAGATTGGCAGGGTACACGGACAAGGCCAGGAGCGCCTTTACCCGCTCGGGATCCGCTTCACGTCGAAGCCGCATGAAGGTCATGGCCGAAGCCCCGTGCAGCAGCACGAACCCGAGGACACTCAGAACATGAAGCAGCACTATCCATCTGTACATGGTGGTGATCCTCCACCACGCCGATCCGGCGCTCGAGCCACGACCCTGGCGTGTATCTCGTAATCACCCAGCCCTTCAGCTACTGACCGCTAATCGGCGCTGAGGGTCCTCAAATACATGTAGATTCCTTGAAGCTCGTCCTTGTCCAGCTTGCGTACATCCTTCCAAGGCATGTTCTCTGGATCGAGCTCGCGCCCGCTGGGCGTCACCCCGGTTGTCAGTGTCGTGATGAACTGATCCTCGCTCCACCCTGCGAGTTCACCGGACATCGTCAGATTGGGGCCAAATCCCCCTGTCAGGTCAGCGCCATGACATTGCTCGCAAAATCCGGTGATGTAGGCGCCGTACTCTGCGTTGGCACCGATCTCAGGCATGGGCGGAAAGGGGCGGTTATGGTCGATCTGGTGCGCCGCAAACATGTCACCGAAGGGGTCCGCACCCGCGAAAACCGTCCCGACGGGAGCTAGCTTCGGCGAAGGAACAACGTTGTCGACAGGTGGTAGAGACCTGAGATAGGCGATGATCGCGCCGATGTCCTCTGCGCTGAACCCGTTGAATGCCCTGGAGGGCATGGCGATCAATGCACGGCCGTCCGGAGCCACTCCGTGTCGGATGGATCGGACCAGGTCGTCGTCACTGTGGCTGGCCAACACGCCGCCGTTTCCAGCCGTAAGATTGGCCGAGTACAGGGTCCCCAACATAGGATCATCGCTCAGCACGTCTCCGCCAAGATTCTCGCCATGACACCCCGTGCAGAATGCGGTTACGAGTTCCTGGCCCCGCGCCTGCGAGGCTTTATCGGTGACCACATTCACGTGGTCGGTGGGAACCTGCACGGTTGCGACAAGATCACGGGAGCCTTTGATATAGAAGACAACGGCGGCAATCAGGATCAAGCCGATCAAGCCACCCAAGACAATGCCGATCCACTTCAACACTCTACGCATTACTCACTCTCTCCTGTCTGGTCGTCCGGGATATCCTCGTTTTTATGGAGCAATCTCAATCAAGTTCTTCTAAGTGAATTGCCTGCCATTCTGGGGCGCACCGCGTCCTCGCCTCGTACCTGGCATTCAACCCCTACTGACCTGCCGGGATTGAGTGCAAGTACATGTAGATTCCCCTGAGCTCGGCGTCGGGCAGCTTCCCAAAGCCTTCCACGGGCATGAATTCGGCATTAATCATGTGCCCGTCCGGTTTCATGCCGGTCTTGATCGCCCGCAGGAAGTCCGTCTCGCTCCAACCTGACAGCTCTCCCGTCATGGTCAGGTTGGGGGCGGGCGGCGCGCCAGGCTGCGTGGAGGGCCCACCAGTCAGGTCCGGTCCATGGCACTCGCGGCACAAACGCGTGAAGTACTCACCGTAGGCGGGATTGGCTCCGATTTCAGGCATGGGTGGGAAGGGATTGTTGTGATCAATGACATCGGCGGGGAAGATCCCCTCTCCAAAAACGCCGGCGCCGAGCATGATGTCGCCAACCAGAGTCAACGAGGGCTCGGGAACCGCATGATCCACCGGCGGAAGGGTTTTCAGATAGGCAATGATCGATCCCACATCCTCCCGGCTCAGGTGATTAAAGGCCGCCGACGGCATGATGATCAACTTATGACCATCCGGCGTTACCCCGTGCCGGATGGCGCGCACCAGATCGTCGTCATTGAACGTGGCTTGCGCGCCTCCCTGGCCTGCCGTCAGATTGGCCGAGTAGATCGTGCCAATCATCGGGTCAGCCAGCATCACGGTCCCTCCCAAATCCTCACCATGGCACTCGGCACAGAAGATGGTCACGAATTCCTTGCCCCGCGCCAGAGAGTCCGGATCGGCAGGGACGTCCACGTGATCTGTCGGTACCGACATCGTTCGGCTGAGATCCATGGCCCCCTTCACGTACAGCACAGCTGCCGCGACCACAATCAAACCGACCAGGGCTCCCACAACAATTCCAACCCACTTGAGTACACGCCGCATGACTCATCCCTCCCAGTTCCGGTCCGGGTTCCGAATCAACCTTAGATGAACCGGGGAGCTGCGTCATGAGACCGGGCACCCAAACCTCTCGGGAAACTTTCCCGAGGGATCCACATGCAAAGCCATCCACATATCCCCTGGGAAAAACAAACCGGCCGGGCGTGAGCTCGGCCGGTAGATGGATCGAGTAGCCTTTACTTAACGATTGCCGAATGGCTTGGGTGGCAGCGACTTCAGATACAGCCACACAGCCTTGACCTCATCGTCCGTCATGTCGGAAAAGTTCTTGACAGGCATGAACGCGTCGATGGTCTTCCCACTGGGCTTCACCCCCGTCCTGACGGCGGTGGCGAAGTCGGCTTCAGACCAGCCGACGAGCTCGCCCCCCTGGGTTAAATTGGCTGCCGGAACCGTCCCGGGAGGAGCCCCGGGGATCGGTCCGCCGGAGAACGTAGGGCCATGGCAGCCAGCGCAGGTGGTCGCCAGGTAGGCGCCGTACTCCACGGTAGCACCCGCCTGAGGGGCCGTCGGCCGAGGTGCGTTTTGGTCAATCAGCTCCGCCGGCATGAGCGGCAACTGGCCAGTCAGAAAAAGGACGCGGCCCATGGGTCCAATGGCAGGCTCAGGATGCTCGGCGTCCACGGCCGGCACGGATCGGACAAAGGCGATGATGTCGGCGATGTCCTGATCGCTGAGGTAGGTGAACTCTTCGGAGGGCATGAAGTACACGGACTTGCCTTCCGGATCCACACCATGCTCAAGAACGTTGAAGAAATCCGCATCCGTAAACTCCGAACCCACTCCGCCCTTTCCTGCGGTCAAATTGGCGGCGTACAGGGTGCCAATTGCTGGATCGCTGAAAAAGACTTTGCCGGACAGGTCAGCGCCATGGCACTCGGTGCATCCGCGAATGGTCGCCAGATGACGGCCATGTTCGATGGAGGCGCTGTCTGTCGGCACCTCGACAGTGCTTGCGGTAACGTCGTATGTCTTGTTGAAACGAACACTCGATAGGATATAGACAGCGGCCACGGCCAGGACAATCAAGCCGACCAGTGCGCCGAACACTATTCCTACCCATTTCAGGGCCCTTCTCATTGCTTCCATTCCTCCCATATGTTTCTCGATCGCCTGCGTTCGGACTGACCTCGGGGTGACCGTCCCCGGGGCGGCTTTTTGAAACCTACTTTGCCAGCCATATGCCGGCAGAGACCTCAGTTCGAACTGGGGCAAATGTCACGCGGGGGACATTTCCGCGCGCTCAGCATGTTGTGCAGCCAGCACCACCTCCTTCCCATATCTCACCGACGCTGAACGATTATCAGCGGGCGGTTCAAGAATGCATATATGATGAAAGCAACCACAACCGTCGTCACCGACGGTTCAAACACGAATGCCCTTTGAGGATGAGATGGATGAGGCGGCGGGCTTCGACTTGGGCCCCGACTTGCTTCTCCGCTTTGAGGAGGGCCGCGCTTGCTAGCTATCCTGGTCGCCTATGTTCTGGGATCATTCCCCAGCGCGGTCCTGGTTTCCCGCGCCGTGGCTGGTGTCGACATCCGCACCTTGGGCGACGGCAATATGGGCGCACGCAACACCACCCGCTCGCTAGGGTGGTGGCCAGGCATTATCGTCGCAATCCTCGATTTCGGCAAGGGGGCCATCGCTGTATCGCTGGCTCGCAATCTGGGGGCCGACCCCAATCTTCAACTCCTCAGCGGGACGGCGGCCGTCATCGGGCACGACTTCCCCATATGGGCCCACTTCCGCGGCGGGCAGGGGATGGCGACCAGCCTGGGCGTACTAATGTTGCTTGTGCCAGAGCCCACCCTGTGGGGCCTGGTCATCTTCGCAAGTTCCTATGTCATCCTTCGCCACTTTGACCTCAGCGCCGCCTTGGGCCTGGGCCTGATTGTGGCGCTGCTTGTTCTACATGAAATGCCGCTGCTCTGGGTTCTCTATGCCGCCCTGCTCTTCATCTCTATCGGGCTGAAGAAGTGGCTTGATCTGCCGCGCAGGTTGGCCAATCTCCGCTCCCACCCTGAAAACCACGTCTAGCCGGAAAGACCCAGATTACAACCTGGGCGGGCGCGTCAGCCTCCGCGGATCAAGGTAACCCCCATATGTGAAAAATGTCACATGACACATCCGCGTTATGACCTTCATCACTGACATCCGGGCTGGTTTTACCTATGATAGAGCTTGAGTCAGCTTAGGCTGATGTCTCTCTGGTCAGGGCATCGATACCGGGGACGCCTCTACGGGGCGAGGAAATCCGCTCACAGCTCGGCCACTGATTCCCCTGACAATGAGATTCCTACCTGACCAGTTGGATAGGGAGATGGCAGCCCACCTGCCATCTCCTACTCTTTAAGCGGTCGACAAGTTGCCTTGAGTCCTGAGAAGACAAAAGCGACTTGCACCTGGCCACTCGGATTCCGGCAAGAATGCTTTCGATTCCCGGCTTGCTCCAATGTTCGGATGCCCTCATGCTCGACCGACACCTGGATCTGGCACGCATCTCACGGCGACAGCCTTCGACCCAAGGTTTGATCGTGGGAGCGAATGAGTGTCCCATGATTTGTTTGGGACCGCATCTTTGGCGCGTGCTCAGGATGGCGAGGTGTTCCGCCTTCAATGCCTGAGTATGAAGGAGCAGGACCCGGCGAAGGAAGCGTGATGTACTGGACCCGGCAGCGGGCTTTCAGCTCAGGGCCATGCGATCAAAGCAACCTGCAGCGGGCTGATGCGAGGGATCGATCCAGGACGGGTTCCAGGGGCTCTAGGCCGGAGGCAAGCGTCTCCGGCGTCTCCTTGCACGGCCGATCGCTGGCAAACGAGCCCGAAGCCCGGTCGACAGGGTCAAGCTGCTTCGGGAATTTCAAACCAAAACAACGCGCCCTCACTCATGGAACTCGTCACCCCGATCTGACCACCGTGCGATTTGACAATCGACCTGGCAATCGCCAGCCCCAGGCCCGAACCTCCTCTGTCCCGGCTGCGGGCAGCATCTGAGCGGTAAAAGCGTTCGAACACGCGAGGCAGGTCCTCTGGAGCGATTCCTGATCCCGAGTCACGCACTTCGAAGCGCACAAATCCAGGGATGGCACGCAGCTCAACATGGACCTCGCCCGCCCGGGGCGTGTGCCGGATGGCATTGTCAAGCAGATTGTCCAGAACCTGGGTCAGCCGATCAGGATCCGCCTGGACAAGATGCAAGGGTCGTTCAATGTCCAACGACAAGGCCACCTCGTTCTGGGCCGCGGCGGCTTGATGCTTGGCGACGACCTTCTCTGCCAGTTCATCCGGCCGAGTTCGGGCCCAGACTCAACGGCAAGTCGCCCGCCTCCGCACGGGAAAGCAGGCGCAAGTCTTCAACCAGCCGGCTCAGGCGTTCGGCCTCTTCATGGATCAAGCGCAAGTTTTTCGGGTTGGCCGGCAGCACCCCTTCGCTCAACGCTTCCGCGTGGCCCAATATGAGTGTCAGCGGTGTTCTCAATTCATGCGCCACGTCGGCCGTCAGCTGTCGGCGCAAATCCCGCGCCCGGGCGAGATCCCGGCTCATCAGGTTGAAGGACTCAGCCAGTTGGCCAATTTCGTCGTGCGAACGCACTTCCACCACCCGACCCAGCTCTCCCGAGGCCACCGCCCGCGTGGCATCTGTCAGCTCTTGAACTGGCCGGGTGAGCGCGCGCGTGAGCAGGATCCCCAGAACCAGGGCCAGTCCTGTCGCGGCCAAAGTCGCCACGATGAGTGCCAGGTTGACCTGGCGAAGGAAGTCCTGACCCGCGGTGGGGAGCGAGGCAAAAATAGGTCGCCCCTCGAGAAGGGTGCCTACCTGTCGACCATGGACATCGATGGGAATGCCAGCGCTGAGCACATTGGCGGGGACCTTTGACCCGGCCCGAAAGCCTGCGCCCGGACGGACCACCACGCCGGACTGATCGGCCACGGCCAGGAAGTCGTTCGGCCCGGGGCCATGCATCTGCCCCATCATCAACTCGCCGCCGCGCCCGAGCACGTAGCGATCGATGCCCTGCCAACTCGAGGTCTGAGCGTAGTAATCACTGAGCTGGTTGACCAGGTCCTGGCGACTTTGGCGGAAGACAAAGTGCCCGAACTCGTTGGTCGTCGCCTGCCGCGCCAGCAGCACCGTCAACCCCGTCCCTGTCAGGCTGACGACCAGGAACGCCAAGACCAGCTTGATGCCAAGCGATCTCACCCGGAGTTCTCCCGCCCGAAGCGATAGCCCACACCGTAGACTGTCTCGATGTAGGTGGGGTTGGCACTGTCCGGCTCGATCTTGGATCTGAGGTTCTTGACGTGGACGTCGATCGTCCTTTCGTAGCCTTCGTAAGCCGTGCCTTGTACCCTGTCGAGCAGTTCGAGACGGCTGAAGACGCGGCCTGGCGCAGACATCAACGCCGCCAGCAAATCGAACTCCGATGGCGTTAGATCCACCCCATTGCCATCCACCTCTACCACGTGCCCGGCTCGGTCGAGGGTGATCCCACGTACCCGCAGCACCTCTGGCTCGGGAGCTGTCATCCCCGACCGGCGAAGGACCGCCCGGATTCGGGCGGTCAGCTCGCGGGGACTGAAAGGTTTGGTGATGTAGTCGTCGGCACCCAACTCCAGCCCCAGCACCTTGTCGGTCTCCTCGACGCGTGCCGTCAGCAGGATTATGGGCGTCTCATGCTCTTTGCGGTGCTGGCGCATGAAGGCGTGCCCATCCATTTCAGGCATCATAAGGTCGAGCACGATTAAGTCGGGCTTTTCATGGCGTGCCACGAAGAGCGCTTCCCGTCCATCGGCTGCGGTCACGACCCGGAAGCTTTCTTGCTCCAGGTAATCCTTCAGCAGATGCAGGATGCGCTCTTCATCGTCGACAACCAATATCGTCTTGGCCATGTCAGGATCCACTTCGATTGTCGGACCGGGATGGGCGACCGCCGATCACAATCTACTTGGACTTTCCCTTGGATTCGGGGTCTTCCTGGGGTTCCGGATTTCGGCTCTGGGCGATGGCCACAATCAACAGCCCAAGCAACATGATCGGGAATACCCACATGCCGAAACTGGTCAGAGCGTAGAACCAACCCTGCCCATAGGCCATGGGGGCGTGAAACCCGCCCATCATGCCGGGACCCATTTGACCGCGGAAACCTTCGAAACCGCGTTGGATCCCGTAGCCCATTGGTGTGGCAAACGCCTGCACCGCAAAGCGTGCCGCCGCCGTCAGGCCGAACAGCACGACCAGCACGATCGTTGAAACGGTAATGGTTCTGTTGGACACTGATGCCTCCGTGTAAGGATTTAACATGCGATCGGACGATTAACCTGCAGGATAACGCAAATCCATGAAGAGATTGTGAAGACTGCGTTTACACTTGGTTTGGCTCGTCCAAAGCAACGGGCCGGTTCCACATGGGAACCGGCCCGTCGAACCAGCGTCACTTGAGTCAGCGCCGGCCGAAGCCTTGCCCGCCGCCGAAGGCCGGGCCCTGCATACCGCCCCGCGGCATCTGCCTCATGCCACCTTGGAAGCCGAAGCCTGCCCCCGATTCAAGATGAGCCGACATGGCATCGGCCTGCTCCTGGGTGATCGCTCCGTCGGCCAGAGCCTGTTCGATCATGGCCTGGTGGGCATCTGCGATGGCAGACTGCAGGACATCGATTGAAACACCCTGCTGGTCGGCCAACTCTACCCACGAGGTCCCATTGTCCCGGGCAGCTTGGATATCGCTCACTGACAAGTTAAGAACTTTGGCCAGCGCGCTGTCCAGGATGTTCTCATAGTCGCTGAGGACTCCCGTCCGCGGCGCGCCATCCATCCAGCCCGCCCTGGGACCGGCCTGGCAGTCTCCGGGACCAGCTTGTGCGTCTCCGCCCCAAGCTTCGGCGGTGCCCACGCTGAGAACTGCCAGATAGCCTACGGCGACTGCCGCCACCAATCCAACGTACACTTTCTTCATGCTATTGCCTCCGGGTCTTTGGTTGCCGGCTCGGAGACCGGCTCGAGTTTGATCTCAAGCCTAGGCCTTTTCCGTTCAGGAACTATGAAGGCCGCATGTTGGATCGATGAGTTAGCCCGCCTTTCTCAGCCGGTTGTCGGGGCGGCTGAAGGCTCCGGTGCCGACATCGGCGGCCGAAGACGCCCGAGACAGCCACCCAGCCGCCGAATGCCTTCTTGGATCCGGTCGGGCTGCGCGTTGGAGAAATTCAGACGCATGAAACGGCGACCATCAGACGGTTCGGCAAAGAAAGCAGACCCCGGAACGAAGGCCACCTGCTCTTTGAGCGCCTCCGCCAAAACCGGCTGGCTGTCCATGCCTTCTGGCAACTCGGCCCACAAGAACAATCCGCCCTGCGGCGAGGACCAGGTCACCTCTGAGGGCATGAAGCTGTCCAGCGCGCCGAGCATGGCATCCCGCCGTTCCCGGTACACGCCGCGCAGCCTCTGGATATGTTCGTCGAGGAATCCGCCGTGGCCCACTTCATAGGCGATCATTTGGACCAGGGTGCTTGTGTGCAGGTCGGCGCTCTGCTTGAGCTGGGTTAGCCGGCCGAGCACCTGGCGCGGCGCGATGACCCAGGCCAACCGCAGACCGGGGGCCAACGTCTTCGAAAACGTGCTCATGTAGATCACGTTGGCCTCACCACCTTCTGAGACCGCCAAATCGGCATCCAGGGTGTAAAGCGGCGGCAGGTGCTCCCCCTCGTAGCGCAGTTGGCCGTAGGGATCGTCTTCCACGATAGGGACACCGTAGGTGCGCGCCAGTCGCACCAACGCCGTGCGTCGCTCCAGAGCAAGCGTCACACCGGCCGGATTTTGGAAATTGGGCAGGACGTAGATGAAGCTCGGTCGGCGCTTGAGGAGCGCTTCGATCGGCTCAATCGTCATGCCTTGATCGTCCAACGGTACGCTGAGGAAGTCCGCCTGGTAGGCTCCAAAAGCTTGGAGTGCGCCCAGGTAGGTGGGCGCACCTACCACGACCTTGTCCCCAGGATCGATGAGCAGCTTCCCCACCAAATCGAGAGCCTGCTGCGAACCGGTGGTGATCAAGATGTCGTCCGCCTGGACTTGGATGCCGTAGCGACTCACATGGCGTCCGATCATCTGTCGCAGCTCGGGCCAGCCTTCTGTGGTTGAGTACTGCAGCGCAATTTCACCTCGCTCCTCGAGAACCCGGCACGTGGCCTCCTTGAAGCGTTCTCGGGGAAAGAGTTCTGGGGCAGGCATGCCCCCTGCAAATGAAATGATCTCTGGTTGTTGGGTAAGCTTGAGGAGTTCTCTGATGGCAGACGATTTCATGCCCGCCACCCGCGATGCGTACAGGTCGTCCCAGATCGGGGTCATGGCACCTCCTACAACCTGAACTCTAGCCTGTCTGGGGCCGGTTGGGGAGTGCCCTTTGTCCCGATCGCCGGGCTGATATTCGTCAGCATCTCGGTGACCAGCCGAGAATGCCTGTTGTCCGTCCCGTTTGTTACATTCTTCACTAACTCCGTACAGAAACGACTTCTAGACTGAAACCAAGGTCAGCCTCCTCAAGCAGAGGCAGACAGTTCCTCTGAATCGGGTGAGGTCAAACCCATTGCCCCGTAGTGAACTCCGTGCTCGAGGCGACGGCCGGCAGGTCAAACGCTCGGCCGACGACAAAAGGGGAGTTCTGGATGGCTGATGTTGCGGTAGCAGGTGCAGGACCAGCCGGGCTGTCGACCGGGGGAGCTCCCGCCTTGCTCTCAGAATACATCTTGGTGGCCTTGGGAGCCGGCGCTCGGTTCGGTCTGAACGCCCGTGACACTCAAATCAAAGACGGGGCAGCGACCGCGCCGAACGGGCACCCCCGCCCACTGCAGCGACCAACTCACCTCTGGGGACAAGCGCATGATGGACACTGAGAGAGCCATTGAATCAGCTGAGACCTTGCTTCGCCAATGGGCGATCCTTGTCGATGATATCGCCCCCTGGCGGCTGGACGTCCTCATCCCCGCCAGCGAGCTGCGATCTGCCGCCCGGATGCTATGCGGTACAGAATGGGGCGACCTGACGAGCATCACCGTGCTTGAATTGGGCGATGAAGGCCGAGAGTACGAGTTGATTTACGACTTCCGCCGAGGCCCAGCCCTGGTATGTCTCAGGGTGCAGTTGGCCACACTCTCCGACAGCATCCCAAGCCTGACTGAGATTTGCGATTGCGCACAACCCTTCGAGGCTTCTTTCACTGAGCGCTACGGCATCGTCTTTGATTGACCACCCCGGCGGGCCGCTGGTGCGGCGGGAACTAAGCCGCCGCGCGCCATTTCGCATTCATTTGTGAAATCTGTCACAAATTCGGGGGCCCACACTCGTGGATCCCACGAGACCCTCTTGGGCGCTTGCTTTCCAACCTGATGAACGATGTGAGTTTCGTCCCGCGAAGCGGCGACGTTTGGGACTGCCTGCCTGCGCCACCCCTGACTAAGCTAGGCTCAGGAAGTGCCTCGCGCCGAGGGTGCCCTCGGGCGAGCCGTCGTGTGAAGCCTCGGGAAGGGTAGCGTCGATGGCCAAAGGCTTTGTGTTCGTTCACTCGGACCGCTGCAAAGGCTGCGAACTTTGCATAAGTGCTTGTCCCCAAGATGTGCTCCACCTCGATGAAACCAAACTCAACGCGAAAGGCTACCATCCAATTCTTTACACCGATCCAGATCAGCGGTGTACCGGGTGTGGTCTATGCGCAGTGATCTGCCCGGATGTGGTGTTCGATGTCTTTCGCTACAAATCCGCTGGCGCCAGTCGGCGGGTTGCGACCGGGGCCGCTTGACGCCCCGAGCCGAAGGTCTCAGGAGGCGGTCTTGATGGAACTGATCAAAGGAAATGTGGCGATCGCTGAAGCGGCCATCCGAGCCGGATGCGAAGCCTACTTCGGCTATCCGATCACGCCGCAGACCGAACTTCTCGAACACATGGCGGCTCGGATGCCGGACCTTGGCCGAGTCTTCTTGCAAGCGGAGAGCGAGGTAGCCGTGATCAACATGGTCTACGGCGCAGCCGCCACGGGTGCGCGCGTTATGACCTCATCCTCCTCTCCCGGCGTAAGCCTGATGATGGAAGGCATCTCATACATCGCCGGATCCGAGCTGCCGTTTGTGATGGTTGACATCATGCGTGGCGGCCCAGGGCTGGGGAACATCGCCCCTTCCCAAGGCGACTACTTCCAGATGGTCAAAGGCGGCGGCCATGGGGACTATCGGCTGATTGTCCTCGCCCCGGCCACCATACAAGAAGCGGTCGATCTCACTGTGCTGGCATTCGATCTGGCGGACAAGTACCGTTGGCCGGTGGTCGTTCTGGCGGATGGCAGCATGGGCCAAATGATGGAACCCGCCGAGCTGCCACCGATGCGAGAGCCAGCCAAAGGCAACGGGCATCGCCCCGATTGGGCATTGACCGGAAAAGGTGACCGGGGCCACCGCAACGTGGTCACGTCGATCTACCTGGAACCGGCCGACGAAGAAGCATACAACCGCAAACTTCAGGACAAATTCCGAGAGATTGAGAGCGCCGAAGTTCGCTTCGCGGAGACCGACTGCGAGGACGCCGAACTTGTGGTGGTTGGCTTCGGCACGGCCGGCCGGGTTGCTGAGAGCGCCGTCAAAGCCGCCCGGGAGGCAGGGTTGAAAGTCGGGCTGCATCGTCCGATCAGCCTGTACCCGTTCCCAACGCAACGGCTGGCGGAGCTCGCCGAGCAAGCTCGCGGATTCCTGGTGGTTGAGATGAACGCTGGCCAGATGGTGGAAGATGTGCGGCTGGCCGTCAATGGACGAGCACCGGTCGAATTCTACGGCCGCATGGGGGGAGTCGTTCCACTTCCCGAAGAGGTCCTCGAGCAGATCGAGGCGCAGTTCGAGCCGGCTTGATCCGCCGCTGCAGGAGCGTGGGCCATGTGCCCGAGCAAGGTGAGACGTCCATCCAAAGCCAAGCCTCTCAAAGCGGGCGTGCCGCGCTTTGTGAAGAAGCCGAGGCAGCGGATGGCAGTGGTGACCACCGTCGGCGACCCAAACCAGTTTCAGGACGGGCCCGTCTCGGCACTCTATCGGGCCACCTACCAACACAAATTCAGCCTGAAGCGCGCCGGCAAACCAGATTTCAAAGTCGGCGCTCTCATCGCCCGCTGGCCCGACGCCCATCTGGTGGAGAAATCACATTGGACGGGAATTTGGGGGCTGCCGCTGCCCAAAGGCACCCGCAAACTCCAGGCAGAGAATTCAGAGCATGAGATTCGACTGGAGACCTGGGACTACGGGTCCATAGTTGCCGAAATCCTGCACCTGGGCTCTTATGCTGAGGAGGGGCCGTCTGTCCAGAAGCTGCACGAGTTCATCCAAACCAACGGCTACGAGATTGCCGGGCTGCATGAGGAAGAGTACCTCACCCGGCCTGACGCCAAGGTGGTAAGGACCATTATTCGTTATCCGGTACGCAAGCGGGTTCAAAAAGGCTAGCCTAGCTGGGAGGCAAGGCATGACAGAACAAATGCTTGAGGAGCGTGTGGCCAGTCGGCCCGAGAGTTTAAGCGATGTTTTCACTCACTACTGCCCTGGATGCACCCATGGTGTCGCGCATCGTTTGATCGCTGAAGTCATCGACGAGATGGGGATCGCAGACCAAACGATTGGGGTCGCACCGGTTGGATGCGCCGTGTTTGCATACAACTACTACGAACTCGATTTCGCCGAGGCCGCCCACGGTCGCGCTCCGGCCATGGCGACGGGCATCAAGCGCCTTCTTCCGGACCGAGTGGTTTTCACCTATCAAGGGGACGGCGACCTGGCGGCGATTGGGACGGCGGAGATTGTGCACGCGGCCGCTCGCGGGGAGAACATCACGACTGTGTTTGTCAACAATGCCATCTACGGCATGACCGGAGGGCAGATGGCACCGACGACATTGCCGGGCCAGAAGACGACCTCATCCCCTCGGGGAAGAGACGTCGAATCCGTCGGGATGCCACTCAAGATTACCGAAATGCTGGCCGGTTTTGACGGAGCCGCGTATGTGGTGCGGCGCAGCCTTCACAATGTGCGTGAGATCATCAAGGCCAAGAAAGCTATCAAGACGGCATTCCAGGCCCAGCTCGACGGGCGCGGTTTCTCGCTGGTAGAGCTGCTATCCACCTGCCCCACGAATTGGCATATGAGCGCAACAGACTCGATGACCTGGCTGGAGGAGCATATGGTGCCGTACTTCGAGCTGGGCGATTTCAAATGTGTTGAGGGGCTGAACGTTCGTTGACTCTCGGCCGACACATCGGCCACGTCACGACGGGAGAAAAACGTATGCAGGCAGAGGTCATCTTTTCAGGATTTGGCGGCCAAGGGGCGCTGTTTGCCGGCCAGCTTCTTGCTTACTCGGCGATGGAAGAAGGCAAGCACGTGACATGGCTTCCTTCATATGGCCCTGAGATGCGAGGGGGAACGGCCCATTGCATCGTGATCGTCTCCGATGATCCCATTGGCTCACCGGTCATTCGCAACCCACGCGCAGCCATTGTGATGAACGTCCCATCGATGGACAAATATGAACCTTTGGTCAAGCCGGGCGGAATCCTCGTTGTCAACAGCTCCCTGGTGGAACGGCCACCCACCCGCGACGACATCACCAATATTCTCGTCCCCGGCAACGACCTGGCTGAGTCGTGTGGCGATCTCCGAATGGCGAACGTGGTCCTGCTGGGCGCTCTACTGAAGGCGTTTCCCCTGGTGAGCAACCAAGCAGTTGTGAGCGCACTTGAAAAGCATATGCCGGGCCGACACCGAGACCTGTTGGAGGCCAACGCCGCTGCGCTGGAGCGCGGCGGGGAAGCCGTCGGGTCACAGCCAGTGCTGGCGGAAGTCTAGCCGAGGAGGGATGGTTCAATGGCAACCACTGTATGGATGAGCCTGGATCCGGTTTGGTGTGACAAAGCTCAGGATGAAGTTGTGCTGTCGGAACTGCGCGTCATGCCTGAGGGTTTTCTCCGGCAGGGCAAGGAGTTTCGCGTCAATGCGCGCCGCTGCAGCCACGCGGTGGAATGCAACATGGCCGGCGCCAGCTGCCAGTGGGCGTTCACCAATCCCGGGATCGATCCGCTGAGCGGCGTCTGATCCTGCACAAGCCTGCCAAACTGATGAAGCCCTGGCTCTGGGCCTCCTGCGCCCAGCCACGAAGAACGCCAGGTCTTCTCCCCAGGGCCCTCAAAGAATCGCGATCTTCCTGCCAGGGTCCCTACCCCAGCGACACATCCAGATAGAGCATGGCCATCACCCCCAGCATGATCCCAATCGTGGCCCAGCGTTCGTGTCCCATCCGGTGGGTCTCTGGCACGATCTCATCGCTGATCACGTACAGCATCGCACCGGCAGCGAAGCCCATCGCATACGGCAGGATCGGGGCCGCAATCTGAACCGCCCAGGCGCCGAGCAAGGCCATCGGAATCTCCACCAGGCCTGCCCTCAGGCCCACAAACATCGCATAGAAGGTGGATCCCATTCCGGCGCTCAGGGCTGAGAGGGACACTGCCAAACCTTCAGGAACGTTCTGAATCCCGATGGCCAACATCAGGGCCACAGCATTGCCGATGTTCCCCGAGCCAAACCCAACCCCGACGGCCAGACCCTCAGGCATGTTGTGCAATGTGATCGCCAGGATGAAGAGCCATACGGCACTGGTCCGCTCGGCCGGGCGCCCCTCCCGACCCATGATGGTGTGCAGATGCGGCACCCAGCTGTCGGCGGCCAACAGGAACACCGCCCCAAGCGCGATTCCGATCAGCACCGGGATCACGCCACCCATCTCAACCCCGGGCAGAATAAGGCTGGTGAAGCTGGCCGCCAGCATGACACCGGCCGCGAATCCCAGGGCGCTGTCCAAGAAGGCCTGTGAGGGGCGACGCCACACCAAGACGACCAACGCGCCCAACATGTTGAGCGCAGTGATGATCAGGCCGCCGAACAGCGCCTGCAGGACCGGGTTGAAGGAAGACAGCCAGGCTTCCATGGAACTCGCCTCCTGTTGATTTGCCTATCCAGGAACCTTGCCGCATCATGGCCTGCCGCAGCACACTTTGTCAAGAGCCCGACCGGCGGTTTGCCTGGTCGGGCTCCTTGATTTGATCGCTAGTTGATTGGGTGCAGGATCGCCTTCGCTCAGGCGTCAGCGGCTTCTTTCTGTGGTTCCCGGGCCAGACGCTCATAGGCTTCCCACGTTGCCTTGACGTCCGCCTTCGCTTGAGCCAGCAGTTCGGCCGCAGCTTCAGGATGCGCCTGGCGGAGCGAATTGAAGCGGGTTTCTTGGTAGATGTAGTCTTCCAGCGGCAAGCTGGGCGCCTTGGAGTCGAGCACCAGAGGCGCCAGACCTTCTGCTGTCCGTTCGGGCTGATAGCGATACAGAGGCCAATAGCCCGAAGCCACGGCAGCCTTCTGCTGGCCGAGCCCGTTCGACAGATCGAAGCCTTGCTCGATGCAGTGGCTGTAGGCCACGATCAGGGACGGGCCCGGATAGGCTTCGGCTTCGACAAAGGCCTTGATCGTTTGCGCATCGTCTGCCCCGAATGCGACCCGGGCGACGTACACATCCTTATAGGACATCGCCAGCAGGCCCAGATCCTTCTTGGGGCGTGACTTGCCGCTGGCAGCGAATTTCGCCACCGCCCCGCGGGGCGTCGCCTTGGATTTCTGGCCACCCGTGTTGGAATACACCTCTGTGTCCATCACGAGGATGTTCACATCGCGACCGGAAGCCAGGACATGGTCGAGCCCACCGTAGCCAATGTCATATGCCCAGCCATCGCCGCCGACGATCCACACGCTCTTGGGCACGAACACCTCTGCCAGCTTGAACAGCCGTCGTGCTTTGGGCCCGTCCAGCTTTTCCAGCTCCGCCTTCAACTGTGCGACGAGCTTCCGCTGCGCCTCGACCTCGGACCCCTTAGCTTTGGCACCAGCCAAGACATTCTCAACCAAGGTCGGGTCGAGTTGGTCCGCCAGGCTGTTCAAGAGTTGCGTGGCCATCTGCATCCGCTGGTCAAGGGCGACGCGCATTCCGAACCCGAACTCCGCGTTGTCCTCAAACAGCGAGTTCGACCAGGCCGGTCCACGACCTTCTCGATTGTAGGTCCAGGGGGTTGTGGGCAGGTTGCCACCATAGATCGATGAGCAGCCTGTTGCGTTGGCCACATAGGCCCGCTCACCAAACAGCTGGCTGAGGAGCTTGAGGTAAGGCGTCTCGCCGCAGCCCGAGCAAGCTCCGGAGAACTCGAACAGAGGCTGAAGGAGCTGGGCATACTTGACCTGATTGACAGGGATCAGGCTTCGATCGATCTCCGGCAGATCCAGGAAGAACGCCCAGTTCTCGCGTTCCACCTCACGGATCGGCCTTTGGGGCACCATATTCACGGCCCGTCGTGCCGGGTTGGCCTTGTCCTTGACCGGGCAAGCGTCCACACACAGGGTGCAACCAGTGCAGTCTTCTGGTGCCACCTGCAGCGTGTAGACCATATCTTTGAACTCTTTGAAGCGCGCCGGTGAAGATTTGAAACTCGTGGGCGCTTCGCTGAGAAGCTCCGGATCGTAGACCTTTTCCCTGATGGCAGCGTGAGGGCAAACGAAGACACATTTGCCACACTGAATGCACAGGTCCTTCTCCCAGGCGGGAATCTCGTCGGTGATGTTCCGCTTTTCCCACCGGCTCGTGCCGGAGGGATAAGTACCATCCGCAGGAAGCATGCTGACCGGCAGGCTGTTGCCATCTCCGGCGATCATGCGGGCGGTGACATCTTTCACGAAAGCCGGCGCCGAGTCGGGAACGATCGACTGGCGATCGAACGTGCTCGTAGCCGCCTCGGGGATTTTCACTTCATGCAGGTGGGCCAGCGCCGAATCGACAGCCGCGAAATTCTGCTTCACCACGGTCTCGCCGCGCTTGCCGTACGACTTCTCAATCGCCTTCTTGATATGCGCGATGGCCTCGTCCTTAGGCAGCACACCGCTCAGGGCGAAGAAGCAGGTCTGCATCACAGTGTTGATCCTGCGGCCCATTCCGGCCTCGTCGGCCACCGAGTAGCCATCGATGACGTAGAACTTCAAGCCCTTGTTCAGGATGGTTTCCTGAATGCTTACAGGCAGTTCGTCCCAGACCTCGTCCGGGCCAAAGGGACTGTTCAGCAGGAATGTGGCGCCCGGCTCCGCCAGGCGGAGTACGTCGTAGCGCGACAGGAAATCGAATTGGTGGCAGGCGACGAAATTGGCAGATGCGAGCAAGTAAGTGGATCGGATCGGGTTCTTGCCAAACCGCAAATGCGAAGTGGTCATCGCCCCCGACTTCTTCGAGTCGTAGACGAAGTAGCCCTGGGCAAAGCTGGGCGTCTCTCCGCCGATAATCTTGATCGAGTTCTTGTTGGCGCTGACCGTCCCATCCGAACCCAGCCCATAAAAGACGGCCCGGACAGTGTCGGGATGCTCGATCGAGAAGGACGGATCCACCGGCAGGCTGGTGTGGGACACATCGTCTGTGATGCCGACGGTGAAATGGTTCTTGGGGGCATCGGAGACAAGCTCATCCAGTACGGCTTTCACCATCGCCGGCGTGAATTCCTTGGACGAAAGCCCATAGCGGCCACCGATGACAATTGGCATCGTCTTGAGAGGTGCTTCGCCCGTCGGCAGGATGTCAGCCAATCCCGAGACGACGTCGAGATAGAGAGGCTCGCCGGCGCTTCCCGGTTCTTTGGTGCGATCGAGGACCGCCACGCTCCGCACGCTGGCGGGCAGGCTCTTCGCAAAGGCCACAGAGTCAAAGGGGCGATAGAGGCGGACCTTGATCAACCCGACTTTCTCACCCTGTCCCGCCAGATACTCGACCGTTTCTTCGGCCGTCTCAGCGCCGGATCCCATCATGACGATCACGCGCTGCGCGTCTTCCGCCCCGACGTAGTCGAAAAGGTGATAGCTCCGACCGGTCAGGTCTGCGAATTGATCCATCACGTCTTGGACAATCGATGGGCAAGCCACATAGTAGGGGTTGACGCTCTCTCGCGCCTGGAAAAAGACATCCGGATTCTGCGCTGTACCCCGAACAAAGGGCCGATCAGGGTTGAGGGCCCGTTCACGGTGGGCCTCAATCAGCTCATCGTCGATCAGCTTCGCCAGCACGTCATCTGAAAGCAGCCGAAGCTTGTTGACCTCATGCGAGGTCCTGAACCCGTCGAAGAAGTGAATGAAAGGCAGCCTGGCTTTCAGCGTGCTCGCTTGCGCAATGGCCGCGAAGTCGTGGACTTCTTGGACTGAGTTGGACGCCAGAAGAGCGAATCCCGTCTGCCGGGCGGCCATCACATCGCTGTGATCTCCGAAAATCGACAAGGCCTGGGCTGCCACCGACCGGGCGGCAACATGGAACACGGCCGGCGTGAGCTCGCCAGCGATCTTGTACATGTTGGGGATCATTAACAACAATCCCTGTGAGGCTGTGAAAGTGGTCGTCAGCGCGCCGGCTTGCAGTGCCCCATGCACCGCACCAGCCGCTCCGCTTTCCGCCTGCATTTCAACCACCAGTGGGACGGCGCCCCACAGGTTCTCCCTCCCCTGCGACGACCAAAGATCTGCCCACTCCCCCATAGGGCTGGCCGGCGTGATGGGATAGATGGCGATCACCTCATTGAGCTTGTGCGCCACCAGTGCTGCAGCTTCATTTCCATCGATCGTTGCAAACGTCTCAGTCATCTCACATCTCCTCTATCTCCCGGACCGCCTCGCTGTCGCCGCACTGGCGGCCTGCTGAAGCAGCCGGTCCGCTCACAGATACTTCAACTCGGCCGCACGGGCCTCCAGTTCCTCCCGGAAATCAGGATGGGCAACATCGATAAGGGCGCGGGCGCGCTGGCGAATGGACCGCCCGTAGAGATCCGCCACTCCGAATTCTGTCACCACATAGTGCACATCATTGCGAGTTGTCACGACGCCCGCTCCCAGCTTCAGAGTCGGCACGATCCGGCTGAAGCGTCCGCCCGAGCGGGTCTCCACCACCGACGGCAAGGCAATAATCGGCTTGCCGCCTCGCGATCTGGCGGCGCCGCGCATGAAGTCAAGCTGTCCCCCCACTCCGGAGTACAGACGTGCTCCAATGCTGTCGGCGCACACCTGACCTGTCAGGTCCACTTCGATGGCCGAGTTGATGGCCACCATCCGATCGTTCTGGGCGATAATGAAAGGGTCGTTGACATACTCAGTGGGGTGCATTTCGACGACCGGGTTGTTGTCGACGAATCGGTACAGGCGCTGTGTGCCGAGCACAAAACCGGCCACGATCTTGCCCGGATGGAGCGATTTGCGCTCGTTGTTGACCACCCCGCGCTCAACCAGTTCCACAACGCCGTCGGAAAAAAGCTCCGTATGAATTCCGAGATCCCGGTGGCCTCCCAGGTGGTGCAGAACGCCGTCCGGAATGGCCCCGATACCCATTTGCATCGTGGAGCCATCTTCGATCAGGCCGGCGGCATGCCGCCCGATTTCCCGACAAACATCGTTCATTTGCCCCATTCGGACCTCGGGCAGTTCGTAGTCCACCTCGACGATGTAGTCGAGTTTGCTGGCATGGATGAAGGCATCGCCCAGCGTGCGAGGCATTTGCGGGTTGACTTCAGCGATGACGCATTTGGCGGATTGGGCCGCCGTCTTGGACACACCGACCTCGACTCCAAGTGAGCAAAAGCCGTGCTCATCTGGGGGAGACACCTGAAATCAAGGCCACATCCAAGGGAAGGATTCCCTGGGAAAATAGGCCGGGAATCTCCGAGAGCAGACAAGGCGTGAAATCAGCCCGGCCCTCATTGACCGCCGGACGAACATTGTCGCTAATGAAGAGCGTGTTGACCCGAATATGGCCTTCCATCGCCGGTTCGGCGTAGCGCGCCTCACCAATCGACAGCACCTGGATCAGCTCAACATCTTTGAGTTCAGACGCCCTGTCCACCAGGGCATTCAGAAGCACTTGGGGAGCAGAGCAATTGCCCGTGACAAACACCCGCTGACCCGAGCCGATCTGCGCCACAGCCTCATCGGCCTGGCACACTCCGGAGGTATACGCATGCGTCCAACTCATGAGGACTGTCCCGCCAGGAACATCTTCTTGGCCCGGTTTTCATCGATCACTTGGCCGGCGTGGACCATGACGGCCGACCTCAGTTCTGGTCCCGACTCCAGCGCGGCTTCAATACCCTGGTTCACCACCCGCTCAATGTAGGGCCAAGCAGCATTGTGGAAGGCATGGGTGGCCGTTTGGGCCACGGCGCCGGGGAGGTTGGGGATGCAGCAGTGCACCACACCCTCTTCCACATATGTCGGCTGGGTGTGGGTAGTCGGCCGAGAGGTCTCGGCGCAGCCCCCCTCGTCAATGCTCAAGTCGATAAGCACCGTGCCTGGCTTGAGCGCCTTGATAGTCCGTCGACGCAGAACGGTGGGAGCCTTCCGGCCTGGCAGGCGTACCGCGCCCACGACGACATCTGCCGTTCGGCAGACATCTTCAATCGCTTGAGGAGAGGAGAGGACTGTTTCCACTCGGTTGGGCAGCCAGTCTTCAAGCTTCTGTAGGCGAGCCAGGTCGACGTCCATAAGCGTGACCTGAGCGCCCAGCCCGAGAAAGGTGAGGGCAGCATTCCTGCCCACTGTGCCTGCGCCGATAATCACCGTTTGGGCCGGGGGCACACCAGGAATGCCCCCCAGCAAGACCCCCCGACTTCCAGCATCATTTTGAAGCAGATGAGCCGCCAGCTGGGCCGCCATGCGCCCACCAATCTGGCTCAATGGCCGCAGCACGGGGAACGTCCCCTCAGGATCTTGGATACGCTCGAATGCGATCGCAGTTATGCGACGATCGGCAAGCCGCAGCAGCTCGGATGGATGCGCCGCGCCCAGATGAAGGAGTCCCATGATCGTTTGGCCTTCTCTGAGCCAGTCAATCTCGCCTACGGTGGGCCGAACCACCTTGAGCACCAAATCCGCCCGGCCGTAGGCCTCCTCACCCGAAAAAACAATTGTGGCGCCGGCAGATCGGTACTCGTCATCCGAGAATCCCGATCCGACGCCGGCCCCGGTCTCGACGTAGCAGGCATGCCCCAATTCAGTCAAAAGCCGGACTCCTACTGGCGGTAGGCCGACTCTAAACTCGGATGGGGTTCTTTCCTTGGGAATACCGATATCCATTCTTACTCCAAGAACCGGCCTTTTCAGAGCGAAGGGGCGGCCGCCGGCGTCCGCTGCCAATGATGAACGACCATGCGGAAGATATCCAACTCGGTGATGATCCCCACCAGATCGTCACCCTCAAGAACGGGCAGGCCAGCGATCTTTTCCGTGAGCATGAGGCGCGCAGCTTCAGACACAGGGTCTTCCGGCCGAACTGAAATCACCGGGCTGCTCATAACCCGTTCGACCGTCAGCTTGCTCAGGAGGTAGTTGAGCTCCCAAATACTGAAACTCGTGGCTTCCGACGGCTCTGCCCCGCGCACGTCGCCCAGAGTGACGATGCCTGCCAGGCGCCCACGATCAATCACCGGCAAGCGGCGGATTCCGTTGTCTGTCATCAGCCGGTGAGCTTCCATAATCGGCAAGTCAATATCGGCTGTTATCGGATCTGCGCTCATCCAATCTTGAACCAGAGGTTGCAGTTCCATGATCGGTCTCCCGTCATTTGATGCATGCCACAAACGCTTCCGAGGCATGCTTGAACCGGGCCGCAGGGGCCCCCGACCTGCCTTTAAGGATAGGAGCCACCCAATGACCGACTAAGTGAAGAGTGTCACCGCAACACGCGACAAACTTCCCCAAAGGAGACGGCCCCATGATTGAGCCGATCCTGGGCCCGATTGCGGTCCGAGTTCGAACATTCTGGGCGCCTCCAGCCTGGAGTTCATCACGCGGCCCAGAATTGGCGCTTGCCTCGATTCGGGCTGCTCACGAGAAGGCGAGTCGAACATTGTCCGACAAACGACCACGGGCTATACTTGGGATATGGCACATCTTCGAATTCTCCTGGTGGACGACCATGAAGTCGTGCGTCTGGGCCTGAAGAGTTTGCTCGAGCAGCGGAAGGACCTGGAAGTGGTGGCTGCGGTCGGGGACGCGGACGAAGCCGTCAAACAAGCCTTGGCTCACCAGCCCGACCTGGTTCTCATGGACATCCGCTTGCCGGGCCGCAGCGGGATCGAGGCCTGTGAGCAGATCACCAAGCGTCTGCCGCAGACCAAAGTCATCATGCTCACGTCTTATGCCGAGGATGAGATGTTGTTCTCAGCCATTCGCGCCGGCGCCTCAGGCTACGTTTTGAAGCAAATCGGCGGCGATGAGCTGATTCAGGCCATTGAGGCCGTTGGTCGGGGAGAGGCTTCGCTCGATCCAGCCCTCACCCAACGCGTCTTCTCTGAAGTCCGCAAAGCGATGCGCGATCAGGACACATCGGCCTTCGCCGACCTCACCGACCAAGAGTTGAGGGTGTTGGGATTGGTGGCCGAGGGCAAGACAAACAAGGAAATCGCCGAGACCCTCTACCTGGGACAAGGCACGGTGCGCAACTACGTCAGCAATATCCTGTCCAAGCTCAACGTGTCCAACCGTGCCGAGGCAGCCGCCTTCGCAGTCAAGCACAACTTGCGAGAGTACCTTGACAGTGCCTGATCCGATCTTGGAAACGGGGGAGCAGTTTCAAGAACGCGTGCTCATGGCCCTTAACCGGGCAGCACTTGCCGTCTCAAGCGACCTTTCATTGGAGAACACGCTGCAGCAAGTGGTTGAACTCGGCGCGAGCAGTGGCCAATGCGCGCTACGCCGCGCTGGGCAGTTTCGACGAGCAAGACCACTTGATCACCTTCGTCACCAGCGGAATGCCGACCGACAAAGAAACCCGCATCGCCCATCCGCCCGTCGGCCGGGGTTTGTTGAGAGCCATTTTGGATGAACGCCGCATCCTGCGCGTCCCCGTCATCAGCGATGACCCTCGCTCGGTGGGGTTCCCCAGCGGACACCCCGAAATGACGAGCTTCTTGGGTGTGCCGATCGTGGCTGGCAAGGACCTATTCGGTAATCTGTATCTCACCGAAAAGATCGGCGCCTCGGAATTCACCAGGGCGGATGAGGAGCTCATCGGAATTCTTGGCTTCCCACGCGGCGGCAGCCATTCGAAATGCCGAATTGTTCGAATCGATAGAAACCTACAGTCTGAGGCTCGAAGATCGCAACCGCCAACTGGCTGCCATCAACGCCGTGTCGCGCGTCTCCAGCGACACGACAGACCTGGACCGGGTGCTGGAACAGTCGCTTGACGAAATCCTCCAACTGACCCAGATGGGCGCCGCAGAGATCTTTTTGCGTGACGAAGCTTCGGGGGACTTGCTCCTAAAGACCCATCGAGGCGTCGCCCCAGAGAGTTTTTACTCCCGCACTCGGTTCGCCGCCGGTGAAGGTTTTCCCGGGCGTGTTTTGGCGGAAGATCGCATCCTGGTATCGGCCGACCCGAAATCCGAAGCGGGCTACCTGCGGCCCAAGATCATCGCTGACGGATTTGAGACCTTCGTCTCCATTCCCATCCGCGCCAAGCACTCCGTGATCGGTGTCATGGACCTCGCCGCCCAAGACAAGCGCAGTCTGTCCCAACGAGACCTTGATCTGCTGGAAGCGATTGGAATGCAAGTGGGAATTGCCGTCGAAAACGCTCGCCTATACGACGAGGTCGGACGCCTGGCGATCCTGGATGAGAGATCCCGCATCGGCATGGATCTCCATGACGGTGTCATCCAGTCGATCTACGCGGTGGGCCTGACCTTGGAAACCACTCGTCTGGTGATGAAAGATGACTTCGGGCAGGCAGAGAAACTGCTTGACCAGGCGATTGAAGGCCTCAACGAGGCCATCCGGGACATCCGGAATTTCATTCTCGATCTGCGGCCCCATCGATTCGATGGCGACCTCGAGCAGGGGATGTCCCGCCTGGTTCGCGAGTTTCGCGCCAATGCTATGGTGGAGGTCGCTTTCGAGCCTCCTGGTGAAGTACTTGGCGAAATCCCACCCCAGGTCGCCCTTGCCATGTTCATGACGACGCAAGAAGCGCTTGCCAACATCGCCCGTCATGCCAGGGCGAGCAACGTCAAACTTGAGCTGGCCGAGAACGGTGGATCCGTCATCCTCCTCATCGAGGACGATGGCCGCGGCTTCGATACCAGCCGCCAAAACGAGAGCGTCGGACATGGATTGGCCAACATGCGATCCCGGGCTGAGGACCTGGGCGGTGAATTCGTGATCCGCTCCGCCCCCGCCAAGGGAACCACCATACGGATGACCCTCCCCCTCTAGAGATTAGACTCAATTCGTGCTGGCGGCCACATCCACAGATCGTAGACTCTCCGCCAAGTAATCCAGAAAGTCCGTTACGGTCACGATCCCCACCAGAACGTCTCCGTCCATCACTGGCAGGGCGCCGAACTTGTAGGTGCTCAGTATTTTGGCCGCCTGTGCCGCCGGGGTGGTTGGCGCCACCGTAACCGGTCTGGGGGTCATCACGCTCCCGACCGTGGTTGCGCTCAACAGGGCCAGATCTTGCGAACTCTCGTGCAGAACCAAAGGTGAATTCATCGCCAAACGAATATCGCGATCGGTGATGATGCCCACCAGATGACCGTCCTCGTCGAGGACGGGTAGCTGCCGGCAGCCATCGGCCTTCAACCGATCCAGAACCTCCAGCAAGGAGGTTTCAGGCGAGATCGTGTCTGGCTCCAACGTCATAAGATCCGATACTCTTAGCATGCTCACCTCCTTCGATCCATCTCCAGAATAGCTCGTCCGCAGCCCCTTGACCCGTAGCAAACGTCACATTCAAGGGGCACCGCCCTTGTGGGTAGGTGACGTTAGATGTCATGTTATGGCTGGGATGAATCACACTTTAGCTTTGGCCGACAGACGGATAAGCTCAACTGTAATCAGCGTCGTGACTGATCGTTCATCCAAGCGACACCCGCTTATGAAAAAGACTCAGGTTCTGATCATTGATGAACACCCACATGTCCGACGAGCCCTAGCGGCCCGGCTTGCCACGACGCCCCACATCCAAGTCATGGCCACCGCTGCCTCCGTCGAGGAAGGCCTGGCGGCAGCGGCCCGCAAGCACCCCGACGTCGTTCTGTTGGGCATCAAAACTCAAGAGAAACTGCGCGATACGACAGACATCCGGGGATTGTCCCACCAACTCGGCAGCTACGGTGCCGGCTTGATTGTGCTCACCACCTATGCCGTGGACGAAGAGCGCAAGAGCATGATGGACGCGGGCGCCAAGCGCTACCTGCTCAAGAACATTGACTCGCGCAGTCTGATTGCCGAGATCAACGCCGTCTTCCCCGCAGCCCCTGCCGTTCTCTAACGTCTTCTGTGTCGGCCGCCGGCCGGCGCCATTCGTCACCGTTCAATGATGTCAGGTCTCACTAACCGACCCATGGCGCGCCCCTTATGCTTGGGTCGTGTTCGCCCCCGGCCAATGGCCCTGCCAATGTGCACGTGAGACGGCAGGTTGGCCACCGACCGCGGGCTTACGTCGAGTGAACGCGGTGGCTGTCGGGGACCATCACTGCAGCAAACCCATGCACACACGGCCGGCAGACCACGAGGCTCAGTCATTGGCATGACCCCCGACGAGCCTTAGCGACAATAACCTGGCAGCCGCCGCGCTCCGACGCAATTGCCTGCAGGACGGGGCTCCAAGCCATTTGTGACGATTGTCACTAGTGATGTGCCAGGACGTCCATGAGAATCAGGATGAGGTGCAAATGCCAGGTAACTCGGTGAGTTGGTCAGCCTTTCGTAAGATTGTGGTCCCCCTGGATGGCTCGGAATTAGCTGAAGGGGCAATGGGACCGGCGATGGCTGTCGCTCGCCATCAGGGCGCCGAGCTCATTATCACCCGAGCTCCGGTGGTCGAAACCCTGGCCGTGCCGATCACGGAGCCGTTGGGCGGTGTGGGGCTCTACTGGCCCGAGGACAGCCTGGAGGCCAACAAGGAAGAATGTCAGACCTACTTGGACGAGTTTGCAGCCAAAGTCCGGGGTCAGGGTGTCCCGCTTCGTACGGAACTCGGTCAAGGTCAGCCGGACGAGGCGATTCTGGAAGTGGCCGAGAAATTCGGCGCCGACCTGATCGTTATGTCCACCCACGGTTATTCCGGCGTCACCCGCTGGGTTATGGGGAGCATCACCGAGAAGGTCCTGCGGGCAGCTCAAGTTCCCATCCTTGTCGTTCGCGGCGAAACGAACATCCGCAAGATGCTCGTGCCGCTGGACGGCTCCTTGCTCTCCGAGAAGGCGATTGAGCCCGCACTTCAGATCGCACGTGCCCTGGACGCCAAAGTTACTTTGCTCCAGGCCGTACCTATCAAGCGTGTCGACCCCCGCCAGGTCGAAACGTTGGAATCCATCGAGCGCGGGCTGGGCGAAGCCATGGAGCGCTCCGATCAAACGGAAGCGCGCCTCTACTTGGAAGGTCTTGTCCACCGCTTCGAAGATCTGGGTGTCGAGATGGATGTCGCGGTCACACCGACACCGGCGGCCGAGAACATCCTTGATTTTGCGGACCGCCAGGGCATCCAGCTCATCGGTATGGCCACCCACGGCCGGAGCGGGCTGCGCCGGTGGATTTATGGCAGTGTCACCGAAAAGACCCTGCGTCGAGGCTGTTGCTCGATGCTTGTCGTTCCCCCGCTCTCAGGTAGCACCTAGGGCGGCTAACATCGTCGGACGCGTCTAAGAAGACAGACGTTCGAACTCCAACTTCCCCCTCCCAAGGTTGCGCCCGGGCAGGCTTCGTGCCTCCCGGGCGCAATCTTTTCCGGGGGCGCGGCTCACCCGCCCCAAGCCAGCATTGCCAAGCACCCGCATGTGAATTTTTTCACAATCTTTCTTGTTCAGCGGACAAGGCCGTCTCCGGTAAAATGGGCATGCGCCTCGATTGCCCGCTGCTAGCCACCATACGGAAGGAACCGACCCCATGACCGTTTCCAGCAGTCTGCCGGAAGTTGAGCTGTCCCCAGGGACGCTGGCTTTCTTCGACCGGCAACCCAAGGGCTTTCTGATTGACAATCAATGGAGTCCGGCCGCCGACGGCCAAACGTTCAGCACCATCAATCCAGCCAATGGCCGGCCTCTGGCAGATGTAGCTTTGGCCGGCGAATCCGATGTCGATCGTGCGGTTGCAGCCGCCAGGGCGGCTTTCCAGGCTGGACCCTGGGCAGATATGGATGGAGAGGCGCGCGGCAGCCTGCTGTGGAAGCTGGCGGATTTGATCGAAGCTCATGCCGATGAACTGGCCGAAATCGAAACACTGGATAACGGCAAGCCGATCCGGGTCTCCCGGCGCGGTGACGTCCCCTTCACAGTCAAACACTTCCGCTATTTCGCCGGCTGGGCAGGCAAACTGGAGGGTCGGACGATTCCCGTTTCGATTCCCGACAAGTTGGTCTACACGCTGCGGCAGCCGGTAGGCGTGGTGGGGCTGATCATCCCCTGGAACTTCCCGCTTCTGATGGCATCTTGGAAGCTGGCGCCAGCGCTCGCGTGCGGAAACACGGTCGTCTTCAAACCGGCCGAAGAGACACCACTGAGCGCGCTCCGACTCGGGGAGTTGATGATCGAAGCCGGTTTTCCGCCTGGCGTTGTCAATATTGTCACCGGCCCTGGCCTTCCCACAGGGTCTGCCATCACCAGCCACTCAGACATCGACAAGGTGAGCTTTACCGGCTCAACCGAGGTCGGCCGCAAGATTATGGCCGCCTCCGCCGCCAGCAACCTGAAACGAGTCAGCCTTGAGTTGGGCGGCAAGTCACCCAACGTCATCTTCGCCGATGCCGATATTGAGTCCGCCATCAAGGGCGCCCATTGGGCGGGATTTCAGCACCTCCGGGCAGGAATGCACCGCCGGGACTCGCCTTTTTGTGGAGGCCCCAGTCTATGACCGGGTGGTTGAAGGTTTGAAAGAACAGGCTGGCCGAGTGCGCGTGGGAACGGGGTTCACACCCAAAGTTCACGTCGGACCGATCATCTCAGAGACCCAGTTGACGCGCGTGCTCGGCTACATTCAGAGTGGCAGAGAGGCGGGCGCAGAGGTCCTGACGGGCGGGGAGCGTCTGGGTGGTGACCTTGCCGAAGGCTACTTTGTCGGCCCAACAGTCTTCGCCCATCAAGATGATGATCTGCAAATCGTGAAGGAAGAGATCTTCGGCCCGGTCCTGGCGGTCACGGCCTTCAACGACTGGGATGAGCTCATCCAGCGAGCCAACGACAGCAGCTACGGTCTGGCGGCTGGTGTGTGGACACGCGACATCAGTAAGGCGCACCGCTTCGCCGAAGCCGTCCAGTCAGGGGTCGTCTGGGTCAACTCCTACGGCCTGTACGATGCGGCTGCACCTTTCGGCGGAACGAAACAGAGCGGATTCGGCCGCGAGATGGGGCAGGACGCATTGGACCTCTATACACAAGTCAAGACCGTCTGGGTGGGTCTCTAGGTCAACTGTGCCCCAGAATGGGATGCGGTCGATAGGGAGCTTCCAGCGCCTGGATGTCCTCCTCCGATAGGCGAACATCGAGACTGCCAATGGCCTGCTCCAGGTGCGGCATCTTGGTGGCGCCGATGATTGGAGCCACGACACCCGGCTTCTGCAGTATCCAAGCCAGGGAAATCTGCGCCGGTGTCACCGCGTGCGCATCCGCCACGGCTTTGGCCGCCTCCACCACTTCGAAATCCCCGTCAGCGTAGTACATATCATGGGCAAACCCATCCGATTTGGATCGCGTGGTAGGGCCTTTTGAACCGGGTTGCCGGTTGCCGGCCAGAAAGCCCCTCGCCAAGGGACTCCACGGGATGAGTCCCACGCCTTGGTCGAGACACAAGGGGATCATCTCGCGTTCTTCCTCACGATAGACCAGGTTGTAATGATTCTGCATCGAGACGAACGGGGTCCAGCCCCTGCTGCGCGCAACGGCCTGCGCCTTGGCGAACTGCCACGCATACATGCTCGACGCCCCAATGTAGCGTGCCTTGCCGGCCCGAACCACGTCGTGGAGCGCCGACATCGTCTCTTCGATTGGCGTTTCATCATCCCATCGATGAATCTGGTACAGATCAACGTAGTCCATCTCAAGGCGAGACAGGGACCCGTCGATCGCATCCATGATGTGTTTGCGGGACAAGCCGCGCTGATTGGGGCCGTCTCCGGTCGGGAAATAGACTTTGGTCGCAATGACGACCTCATGTCGTGAAACCAAAGAGCTCATGGCCCGACCGAGGACCTCTTCGCTTACGCCCCTTGAGTACATATCTGACGTATCGAAGAAATTGATCCCGGCTTCAAGCGCTCGCTTGATGAAGGGTCGGCTGTCCTCCTCAGAAAGAACCCAGTCGCGCCACTTCGGCGTCCCATAGGACATCATCCCGAGGCAAATTCTTGAAACCTTCAGGCCCGTATTGCCGAGATTGGCGTACTCCACGCTCACCTCCTTCGTGGCGAAGTGTCATTGTCTCTACATTCTATCGGAGACGCACCCTCACTCACTCCAGGCTCATCGCAGCCGCATGGTATGCTAAAAAAACGCCCCGTTCGGGCAGCTGCATGCCCCGCGTACCCCACCGCCTTCGTTGGAGGAATCATTGAGCATGGCTTACCAACCCATTGGCAACTACGGTCTCATCGGCGATTTGTTCACCGTTGCCCTTGTCGGGATGGACGGCTCGATTGACTACATGTGTTTCCCGGAATTCGACTCCCCCAGTTTGTTCGCCCGGCTATTGGACGATGAACATGGCGGATTCTTTAGACTGGCACCTGTACTCGAAAACGCCCGGCAGAAGCAACTTTACCTCCCAGACACCAACATCCTGCTCAGTCGGTTCTTGTCTTCCGACGGCGTTGCCGAAGTCTCGGACTTCATGCCTGTCGAGGACGTGGGAGACGCACACAACTTGGTCCGCCGCGCCAAGACCGTTCGCGGTCAAATCACGTTCCGTATGATTTGTGAGCCCGCTTTCGATTACGGGCGAACAAGCCATCAACTTGAACGGGAATCACAAGACGCGGTCGTCTTCACTCCCGACTCGGAGCTCCTGAGACCGATCCGTCTTCGATCTCAAGTTCCGATTGAGATTCAAGATGGCCGGGCCGTGGCCGAGTTCACACTGGGGGACGGTGAGAACGCGGCTTTCGTCCTTGAGGATGTCGACCCCGACGGGACGTCTCCGTCTTTGGCCCCCGACTACGTCTCGAATTCGTTCAAAGACACGGTCAATTTTTGGCGCAACTGGGTAGGTCAATCCGAGTACACCGGGCGCTGGCGTGAGATGGTCAACCGCTCAGCACTGACGCTCAAGATGCTCACGTCCACCCGGCACGGTACCATCGTCGCCGCCCCAACATTTGGCCTACCGGAAACGATTGGGGGCATCCGCAACTGGGACTACCGCTACACATGGATCCGGGACGCATCGTTCACACTCTACGCGCTGATCCGCCTAGGCTACACAGATGAGGCGGCTCAATTTGTGGATTGGATCGAGGCACGCTGCCGGGAGACCAAGGCCAACCAAGGTTTACAGACGATGTATGGCATCGATGGGCGCGCCGACCTGAGCGAAGAAATCCTGGACAACTTCGAGGGCTACCGCGGATCCTCACCCGTGCGAATCGGGAATGCCGCGTATCAACAGCTGCAACTTGACATCTACGGCGAGCTGATGGACTCCGTCTATCTTTTCGACAAGTACGGACACCCGGTCTCCTACGACTTGTGGGAAGACTTGACGCGCTTGGTCAACTGGGTGTGTGGCAACTGGAACCAGCCCGATGAAGGCATTTGGGAGATCCGCTCCGGCAAGCACCATTTTCTCTATTCGCGCCTGATGTGTTGGGTGGCTGTGGACAGAGCGCTTCGCTTGGCCAGCAAACGCTCCTTCCCTGCCCCGACAAGCCAATGGATCAAGACACGCGACGAAATCTACCAAGACATCTTCCAGAACTTCTGGGATCCCGACCAGGGAGCCTTCATCCAGCGACTGGGCGCCAAAACGCTGGACGCTTCCAGCCTCCTCATGCCCCTCGTCCGATTCATCAGTCCCGTTGATCCCCGCTGGTTGTCCCACTTGGAAGCAATCGAACGCGAGCTGGTACACGATTCTCTTGTCTATCGCTACAACACATCAGAAGGAAATGATGGCCTGTCAGGCAATGAAGGCACATTCAGCATGTGCAGCTTCTGGTTCGTCGAGTGTATCTCCCGCTCGGGCGACTTAGGCAAAGCACGCTTCTACTTCGAGAAGATGCTCGGTTATGCGAACCACGTGGGACTTTACGCTGAGGAGTTGGGGCCCAGGGCAGAGCACTTGGGGAATTTCCCCCAAGCGTTCACTCACCTGGCACTGATCAGCGCCGCCTACGATCTCAACCGAAGGCTATCCAACGCCGGCTGGGAGGCCTAATCCAGTGGGTACGTTACCGGGAGCAGCCGGACGGAGCCAGCCTCGTACGCCGTAATAGACCAATCCCAGTATCTCACGCATGGCCACCTGACTGGTCCTAAGCGCGTCAATGCTGGGCAGGATGCCCCGCGTCCCGCCTAGGTTTGCGTCGGAATGCTCCGGCGCTGGAGATGGGATGGGGTCCAATCCGGCATGCCGGAACACCCCCATCGCCCTCGGCATGTGGACTCCACTTGTCACCATCACAAAGCGCTTGATTCCATGGTCGGCCAGCAGGCGGCGCAGATTGACAGCCTGTTCGTAAGTATTGCCGGATTCTCCCTCCTCCAAGATCCGTGCAGGTGGAATACCGAGCTGGATCATCGCCCGCTTGAGCACCGCGCTTTCCGCTTCGGATGTTGGGCCGGAGGGCCCGCCGGAAACGACGACCCATTGGGGATCCAGCAGTTTGTAGAGCCTTGCCCCTTCCAGCGCCCGCAGGGCGCTGGCGTCACTGAGAGCGCTCAACCTGGCCCCTGATTCCTCGTAGGTCACCGCCCCACCCCCAAGCACAACAACGGCCTGGCTGCCCTTGGCTTCTGTGCGGGTCTGAATGGCCTGGTAGTTGTGGCTCAGCCCCCAAACCAAAGCCCTTGACACAAATGGAAGTGCCATAGCCCAGTACAAGACGATCAACGAAACCAAGCCCCATCGCCCCATCTTGCGCCAGCGCCCCTTCATCAGCAGGAGTACGGCAGCCAGCGTCCCGGCCAACAGCAGGAAAGAGAGAGAGCCGGGCAGCAAATAGGCCTTGAACACTTCCACGAGCGAATCAATCATCGGCACCTTGCCTGAACTGCGTTCGCCTGGGCACCAGCGGAAAGATGATTGCTGTGGGAGCCCCTGGCGTGAGACAGCTGAATGAGTTGAGGGGACTCATCTCAAGCGAGAGAGGGATGATAAGCCCGCAGGACTTCGGAATAGAGGCTGACAATCCGCTTTGTGATGAGTGGCCAGGCATGGCTCTGGGCGTAGTCGCGTGCACTTTGGCCAACTCGGGCACGCAGCTCTGGGTCCTTGAGGATCATCTCGAGCTTATCAGCCAGCGCCCGGGGATCGGCGGCCGGGACGTGGAACCCGTTCTCGCCATCACGGATCAGGAACGCCAATCCGCCCGTCTCGGACGCCACCACGGTGCGCCCACACGCCATGGCCTCCAAGGCGACCAGACCAAAAGATTCATAGTGAGAGGGAACCACCACAATATCTGAGGCGGAGTAATAGTACTGCAACGTATCCTGATCCCGCTGGCCCAGAAAGGTGACCATGTCATCTGTACCCAACTGCTTCGCGATCCCCTTGAGGCGAGCCATCTCTTCGCTGATTTTCTCAGGGGGCTCACTTGATTCGCCGCCGATGATCGCCAAGCATTCGCATCCCTCGACAAGCACGTCCTTCTTCCGAAGCAAGGCAGCAGCCTCGATGAGTGTGTCCACTCCTTTCAGCGGCTCGATCCTCCCCACAAACAGGATCATCCTTTTGTCGTCCGGGATGCCCACGAACTCTTTCGCTTCATCCTCAGGGATTGGGTAGAAGTGGCTGGTATCGACCCCCGGCGGGATGACGACCACGTTCTTTGTATCCACCTTGTACAGCCACTGAAACTGGGCCAGCTCGGCCTGCGTGGCCGCCACAATCCGTTCGGCCTCGGTCAGGAGCTGGTGTTCGCCCCTTTCTCGCTGTCGAGTGGCCCTTTCGGATTCGCTGCGAGCCACGCGATTCTTCATGAGACCCAAGGTATGCATCATATGCACGATGGGGACGTCCCAGGTCCGACGAAGTTCCAGCGCCGCCAGTCCTGAGAGCCAATAGTGGCTGTGGATCAAGTCATACTCCATGCCTTTCGACTCGGCGAACGCACGAATGTTGCCTATGAATTCAGGCAGATGGTCCGCCAGGTTGTCTTTGGCCACCGGTGTCTCGGGGCCCGCGGGAATGTGGACCACACGATTCCCAAACCCCAGGTCGTGCAGCACATGGGGGACGTGCTCGTCTTGAGATCGGGTGAAGACATCCACGCCGATCCCCTGCCGGCCGAGCTCGCGGCTGAGGTCGCGCACGTAGACGTTCATTCCGCCGGTGTCTTTGCCACCCAGGGTCGCCAAGGGGCATGTGTGATATGAGATCATGGCCACACGCATATGAGCATTATCATTCTCGGCCTCGTTCTTGCCAACCCCAAACAGCGGTTGGTATAATGGCCGCCGATTGCCAGCGTAGCTCAGACGGCAGAGCAGCCGCTTCGTAAGCGGCGGGTCAGGGGTTCGAAGTCCCCTCGCTGGCTCCTGACACCTCCCCGCGGCACTCGCGTGTGCCTCCGCCCTCAGCACAGTGAGCCAATGAGTCATCGAACACCTCCCGTCATTATCGGGATTGCAGGCGGAACCGGATCTGGAAAGACAACCGTGGCCACGGTCATCCTTGAACGCGCCGGCGCGGAGAACATCGTCCTGCTCCCGCATGACGCCTACTACAAGGACCTGTCACTGTTGCCCAAAGCTCAGCGGGATCTGGTCAATTTTGATCACCCGGATTCGCTCGAAACTGACCTGATGGTCAAGCACCTCTCGGCACTCCGCAATTGGCACGCAGTGGATATCCCGGTCTACGACTTTTCAAGGCACGCTCGAACGGAGAGGCGGATCCACCTCGAGCCCCAACCAATCATCCTGGTGGAAGGCATCCTTGTCTTCGCCGAGTCCCAGCTTCGAGAGCTCTTTGACGTCAAGATTTTTGTCGATACGCCCCCTGATATCCGATTCATTCGACGACTTCAGAGAGACATGGTCGAACGCGGTAGAACCATAGAGTTGGTGATTCGCCAGTACGAGACCACCGTGCGCCCGATGCACTTGGAATTCGTTGAACCGTCAAAGCGGCACGCCGATGTGATTATTCCGGAAGGCGGCCTGAACACTGTTGCGATGGATATGGTCGTCGCCCGGATTGAGTCCCAACTGCTCCAAAACCTCGACCAAGGAGACAAAGATGCCTGAAAATCAATATTCGCAGCCCCCAGAGATGAGCATAGACCCAACAGCCAAGTATGAGGCCAGGGTGCAAACGGACAAGGGCGATATGCTGGTTGAGCTGTTCGCGGACAAAGTTCCCACGACGGTCAACAACTTTGTGTTCCTGGCCCGTGAAGGCTTCTACGACGGCGTGATCTTCCATCGGGTGATCGACGATTTCATGGCACAAACGGGCGATCCCACCGGCACGGGGCGAGGCGGACCCGGCTACCGTTTCGGCGACGAGTTCCACCCCAAACTTCGCCATGATGGACCTGGCGTGCTCTCGATGGCCAACGCTGGACCCAACACCAACGGAAGCCAGTTTTTCATCACCCATACGGCGACGCCCTGGCTCGACAACAAACACTCCGTCTTCGGGCAAGTTATCGAGGGGCTGGACGTCCTGATGTCGATCCCGGCTCGGGATCCTGACGACCCTAACGCACCCGCCGTGAAGATCAAGACGATCGAGATCATCGAGGGGTGACATCCACTGGGTGGCTGACAGGTTGGCGCCTCCAGCTGGCTCGCATTCTGGCCATTCTGCTGGTGGTCGCCCTCACAGCCTTCCTGTTCTCCATCCGTGATCGAGCGGCCGAGCTGGCGCGCTACGGCTACCCAGGTGTTTTTCTTCTGTCTCTCGTGACCAACGCAACGCTGCTTCTGCCCATGCCGGGTGTGGCCATTACATTCGCTGCGGGCGCGATATTCAACCCGTATGCGGTCGCGCTGGCAGCCGGGCTCGGATCAACTCTGGGTGAGCTGACCGGCTACTTGGCCGGATTCAGCGGCCAAGGCGTACTTGAGCGAACAGATCTGTATGACCGTTTGGAAGACATGACCGCCCGCTATGGCTCTGCGGTGGTCTTCATTCTGGCGTTGATCCCAAATCCATTGTTCGACCTGGCCGGGGCGTCGGCCGGGGCGATGAGAATGCCGCTCAGGCAGTTCTTGTTCTGGACCTGGGGGGGAAAAACGCTCAAGATGCTGGCCTTTGCAGTGGCCGGCGCCACATCGGCCCCGTGGTTGCTTCAGTTTCTGAAGTTGAACTGGCCCGGAAGCTAGCGCGCCTGGTCAGGCCCGAGCAGGCTCGAGCAGCTTCGACCGCACAGTCACCCGATCCAGCACGTCTTGCACAACTTCGACGCCCAATCCGCGGCGTTTTGGCACCTTGATCGTGCCGTTCTCAAGCACGAACGGGGGCTGCGCGATGTCCTCATGGTAGTACCGATCAGTGGCCGAGATGTCGCCCGGGAGGCTGAATCCGGGCAGTGAGGCCAGCGCCAGATTTGCCGCTCTCCCGATCCCCGTTTCCAACATACCGCCACACCAGACAGGAATCTCCTGTGCCCAGCACAGGTCGTGAATAGCCACCGCCTCGCTCAGCCCACCCACCCTTGCGGGTTTGATATTGATAACGCGGCAGGCCCCTATCTCAAGCGCCTGACGTGCGTGACGAGTCGAAAGTATGCTTTCATCCAGGCAAATCGGCGTGGCGAGCCTTTCCTGGAGTTTGGCGTGGTCTACAAGATCGTCCTCAGCCAAGGGCTGCTCGATGAGGATGAGATCAAGGTCGTCCATAGCTTCGAAAACCTCGGCATCGCTAAGTTCGTAGGCGGAGTTGGCATCCACCTGAAGAGGGAGATCAGGGAACGCTTGGCGAACCGCTCGCACATCCGAGACATCCCGTCCTGGCTTGATTTTCAGTTTGACCCTTGGATAGCCAGCTTCGACAAATGACCCTACGACCTCAACCAGCTTGGCTGCGCTTGGTTGGATCCCGATCGACACGCCGACCGCGACACGATCCCGCTCGCCACCAAGCGCACTCATCAAAGATTGGCCCGAAGCGCTGGTTAGCAGATCCCAAAGGGCAAGCTCCAGTCCGGCCTTGGCCAACGGATGGCCCTTGAGGTGCGCAATCCGACGTCGATAGTCGGCGACGTCTGTGACATCCAGTCCAAGAATAAGCGGTGAGAGATGGTCTTCAAGTATGTGCCAGGCCGTCTGCACCGTCTCGTATGAATAGCCCGGCCATCCCCCAGCCACGCATTCACCCCACCCTACCATGCCTTCTGAATCAAGCCGCAGTATGATCGCATCACGGTCACGTTCCACCCCGAAGGATGTTTCGAAGGGTGCAACCAATGGCATGCTCACATGTCGCATCTCAATCCGTTCGATATTCATTCAGCCCAGAGTCCCTTCTCCTTGAATCAGGAGGTAGTACGAGCGCGGGAACTTCTCTTCACCCAGGTGCACAAAATCGGTGGCCATGTAGCCTTCGGCAAAGGCAGCTTCGAAGACCTGGCGGGTGTGGCTGCGCCAGGCGGACGCCAGACCCATATCGTTCTTCCTGATCCGATCAAACTCGCTCGGAATCTCGACCAGAAGCAGGTTGCCATCCATGGGCTGTAGGCTTTCTGCGGGCTCTACCAGGTCATCATGTCGAAGGATGGCAGGGTTGATCTTCTTCGCTCCGGCGGCCAGGAAGTTGGCCAGGTCCAAGGGGGCCCTGGCACGATCCACGCGAGAAACGACGCGAGGCGAGGTTATCCACCACTCTACCAGGAAGCGGTCAGAGGCGACACCCTCGTTCAGGTCATCCCGCATCTCGCCGTACGCGTCGCGGATATAGCTCCGCGCCAACCCACCGAGTCGGCGTATGTTGAGATGGGCGTTCCTGCTTTGGAGCGGATCATAGGTCCAAGTCATCAGACGTATGCCTTGCGCCTCCACTTCGTGCCTTTGGGCCAACTTTAGGGCCAAACCGATGCCGCGCCCCTGATATTCGGGATCTACCCCCAGCATATGTGAACAGTGCTTGAGCCGCGCCACCGCGACCCGCTCTGGCATGTGCGAGTCGAGCCCCGGAAAACCAAGGACAAACCCCACCAAACGGTCACCCTCGAAGGCCCCCAGGAGCGTGGCTCCATTGTGGGCAAGCGTGATCAGGATATGGCCAGGGACGACGTCAAGCTCGCTTCCCGGCCAAACGACAAGCTGAAGTTTCTCCACCTGGATCATCTCTTCCATGCTCTCCAGGGGACGAATGTAGAGGCGCTCACCCATGGCTGGCATATCCTCCAGACCCCAATTGGTCTCGTATCATTTGCACTCCCCATCGCACGCGTTCAAGATAATCCAAACGGTCTACCATCCGAGAGGGCTGAAGTCCGATCACCCTGGGCAGCGAATCCAAGTCCGTGGTCCGATTGGCAGCCACATAGTCCAGGGAATAGCTTGTCAACGGCGGGTGGGGCAGCACCCTCTCCAAGAGCGCCGTTCCGGCACGCAGGTAGGGCGCCCCCACAGGAACGATCACGCGACGAATGCCTGCACTGGTGAAGACCAAGTCGATGCACTCCGCCAAACTGAGCTGCTCGGTTCCGGCCACTTCGAAGCGCCTGTTCAAAGACGAGGGCTCTTCTAGCAGCCACATGAGCGTGGTGACGAGATCCTCAACCCAAAGCGGCTGAAGGAGAACCTCACCTTGCCCAACAAGGGGGAAGAAGACAGGCATCAGCGCTCCGACCTTGGCGAGACTGGTCGTGAAGTGGTCATCCTCGCCGAAGACAACACCGCAGCGCAGAATGGTAAAGGGGACTTCACTTGCCCGCACGTGCTCCTCGGCCGCAGCCTTTGCCTTCAACACCGGGTAAGCGGACGACCGATCGGCGCCCAGATGACTCAGGAAGACGAAGCGTGCCACCCCAGCTTCGGCGGCGGCATGGGCGAGGTTCTCCGTGCCATCAACATCACCTCGCCACAGATCAGCCCGGCGACCATAGTGCTCTTCACTTGCCAAGTGGATCACGCTGTCGACGCCCACCATCGCCGCACGAATGCCGCCCATGTCGGAGAGCGACGTCAGTGCAACCTCAACCGTCGTTCCCTTGGGCAAGCGCGGGGTCTGTCGCGAAGGCTTGAGCAGGATTCGCACAGCGTAGCCTGCCTTGTTCAGGCTAGAAAGGACTCGCTGGCCGATGAATCCCGTTGCCCCTGTCACAAGTAGCATGAGTTGAGACGACCTCGAATGCTGGGATCTCCACCAGGGCGGTCGCCGAGGATGATGCCTGTCGGAACATCTCAGGGCGCGTCAGGCAGGGATTCTAGCACAGGCGACCCCACCCCCTCCGAACCTATTCGGAAGTTCGGGTGTTATACTCCTTCGAGGGGTTCTCCCAGCCTGCAAGGAGGTCCAAGTTGTCCCGCTCGCGCGTTGTTGTAACTGGCATCGGGTGTGTCAGCCCGTTGGGTTTGGATATTAAATCAACATGGAAATCCATAGTGGAGGGGCGATCTGGCGTAGCGCCTATCACCTTGTTCGATACGACGGATTTCAAAACCACGTTTGCCGCCGAGGTCAAAGGATTTGACGCCGACGAGCTGCTGGGGCGAAGAGATGCCCGTCGAATGGACCGTTTTACCCATTTTTCTGTCGTCAGCACCGGCCAAGCGCTCCAGAATGCGGGTCTCGAGGTCACAGATGACAATCGGGACAGAATTGGCGCAATCATCGGCACCGGCATTGGTGGCATAGGCACCCTTTTCGACGAGACACTCAAGTACGCCGAACGCGGACCACGCTGGGTCAGCCCATTTCTCGTGCCCATGATGCTGCCGGATATTTCCGCTGGACAGGTGGCCATTCAATTCGGCCTGCGCGGGCCAAACATGGCCGTGGTCACGGCCTGCGCCTCTAGCGCCAACGCTATCGGCGAGGCCGCCGAAATCATCCGTCGTGGGCATGCCGACGCCATGGTTGCCGGTGGGGCCGAAGCCGCCATTGTCCCAATTGCCGTGGGCGGATTCAACGCCATGGACGCCGTTTCCAAGCGCAACGACGACCCCGCATCGGCTTCGCGACCATTCGATCTCAATCGTGACGGATTTGTGATCGGCGAAGGAGCCGCCAGCCTGATTCTGGAATCTTACGAGCATGCCCAAGCCAGGGGCGCCAATATGTTGGCAGAAGTTCTTGGCTACGCAGCCAACAATGACGCGTACCATATCACGGCCCCTGCCGAGAATGGGTCTGGAGCCGCCATCTGCATGCGCAACGCACTGTCGGATGCAGGTGTGAGCGCCGAATCCATTGACTACATCAACGCGCATGGGACCAGCACGCCGCTAAACGACAAGAGCGAGACGGCCGCCATCAAAACGATCTTCGGGGAACGTGCATACGATGTGCCTATTTCCTCGACTAAGTCGATGACCGGCCATTTGCTTGGAGCGGCAGGTGCACTCGAGTCCATCTTCTGCATCAAGGCCATGCAGGACGGCGTGCTCCCGCCTACGATCAACTATGAAACGCCAGATCCCGAATGCGATTTGGATTACGTGCCGAATGAAGCCCGCAAAGCCGAGATCGAGTGCACGATGACCAATTCGTTTGGCTTCGGAGGGCACAACGCTACGCTCATCTTCGGTCTACCTGGAGCCAACGGGGCTGGATCATGACGCGTTATGCCCATGTGACCGGCTGGGGCATGTACGTCCCCGAACGCGTCATGACCAACGATGACATCGCTGCCATCGTCGACACGTCAGATGAGTGGATAGTCTCCCGGACCGGGATTAGTGAACGCCGCATTGCGGCCAAAGACGAATCCACGTCATCGCTGGCTACGCGGGCCGCGTTTCGGGCCTTGGACAAGACAGACCTTCACCCGCACGACATTGATCTCATCATCGTGGCCAGCGCCACGCCCGACCACTTGTTCCCGGCCACTGCTTGCCTGGTCCAAGATCAACTTGGCGCGGTGAATGCCGGCGCCTTCGACCTTTCTGCCGCCTGCTCCGGCTTTATCTTCGGTGTGAACATGGCAGCCCAAGGTATCCAAACCGGCGCCTACGACAATGCGCTCATCATTGGATCGGAGACCTTGTCACGGTTCATCGACTGGGAAGATCGCGGAACCTGCATCCTGTTCGGAGATGGCGCAGGCGCCTTCGTCCTGCAGGCCAGCGAGCAACCTGGCGGAATTCTCTCGGGTGTGATGCGCTCAGATGGCTCGGGTGGGAATTTGCTGGCCATCCCTGCCGGCGGCAGCCGGATGCCAGCCACGCTGGAGACGGTGGACAAGAAGCAGCATTCCATAAAGATGAACGGCAGAGAGGTGTTCCGCTTCGCCACCAAGGTCATGGCCGATGCGACACGAGAGGTGACGGCCAAGGCGGGCCTGGAGGTCAACAAACTCGATCTGATTATCCCCCACCAAGCCAACCGACGGATCATCGAAGCGGCGGCGCGTGGCCTGAGCCTTCCTGTCGAGAAGTTCATGATCAATCTCGATCGCTATGGCAATACATCTTCGGCTTCCATCCCGATCGCCGTCACAGAAGCTATCGAAGGCGGCCGGATCGAACCAGGAGACAACTTGGTTCTGGTGGGATTTGGAGCCGGGCTGACTTGGGGCGCGGTGGCCCTGCAATGGGTTGCGCCCGAGAAGGAAGTCCCCTCAGTCCGAATCCAACAACGGCGGGCTCGTGCCGTGTTGTCCCATGTCAGGTCGTGGCTAAGACGAATTCTGCGCCGGATAGAAGGGTTAATTTTTGGTGCTCGGGCTGAGGGGGATCACCCCGAGCGCAGTCGGCCGAACCGGCGCTAGTCCCCACGCACTTCATCAACAAAACAAAAAGGCGCACTTTGTGCGCCTTTTTGATTTCAGGATCGGGTTGAGTCTCAGCCGGCTGCCGTCTCTTCCACAGCACCCAAAAACTCGTCGACCATGTCTCGCAAGTAGGGTTCAGGGACAGCCCCTACCTGTTGGTGAACAAGCTTCCCGTTGGCGATGAACAACATGGTGGGAATGCCTTGCACGCCATATCTGCCTGCCCAATCGGGATTCTCATCCGTATTGACCTTGGCGACGATCAGTTTGCCGGCGTACTCCTCAGCAAGCTTCTCAAGAATGGGCGCCACCATCCGGCAGGGCCCGCACCACGGCGCCCAGAAGTCCACAATAACCGGCGTTTCTGAGCCCAAGACCTTCGATTCGAAGGCGTCATCTGTCACATGAATCGGTTCTTTGACCATTTCGTGCTCCATTCAACCTACGGTAACGTTGGGGATCATACCATGATTCCGGCACTCGCACTGACATTGGACCTGCGACGGCCAACGCTCCCATACGCGCCTCAATACGGTGACCTCCATTATAATCGGGGACACCAGTATTGGAGCTGACCTCGGTGTTTCCTAAGCGTGCAGCCCGCTGCCCTTACTGTCTTGCGCCTCAGCCTCCGATGGTCGAAGGAGAGGCCGCCGCATGCATTTACTGCGGTTCAGTATTCAGTGTGTCTGAGGGGATTTGCCCTCGCTGTGGCACCACCAACTTGGAGGAGGCCGAAGTTTGCCGGGAATGTGGTGAGCCCCTCTCGATGATAGGACGTGTTTTCCAACGCCACCAGGATGCGCGTCGTCCGCCCCAGTTTCTAGAGTACGCACGACAGCAGGCACCCAACATCAAGCGGACAGAAGCTGAAGCCTCCCGGCGGAGGTCAGATGCATTCCATGCCCAAGAGGCCCGGCGGATCGATCGAATCCACACGCAACGCGCGGAACAAGCTGCTAAGGACCGCCGGCTGGCGGTGATCGGCCTGCTTGCCCTGGGGGGCCTAGTCGTCATACTGCTCTCCGTGGCCGCCATCCATTGGCTCTATCCATGACCACAGTCACCGAAGTCCCAATTCAGCTTCCTGTATACGAAGGGCCGCTCGATCTGCTTCTGGAACTGATTGAACGCGCCGAGCTAGATATCACGAAGGTCGCCCTTGCCCAAGTGACAGACCAGTATCTGGCCTATCTGAAGCGGGCCGCACGCTATGGGCTCGAGGATCTTACGGCCTTCCTCGTGATCGCCACCAGGCTGCTCCAGATCAAGTCCGAAGCCCTCTTGCCCCGCCCACCCGAGAGGGAGCCCGACGAAGAGGACCCTGGCGATGCGCTTGCCCGGCAGCTCATCGCCTATAAGAAGTACAAGCAGATTGCAGTACTGCTTTCGGAGCGAGAATCCGGCGGCATGCGGACGTACACTCGGTCAGCCCCGGCCCCGTCGATGGAACCCCAACTGGATCTGGACGATTTGTCGGTCAACGCGTTGGTTGAGGCGCTGGCAGAACTCATCAGTTCCCGCCGTCCAGATGCACATTTGGATGAAGTTGTGGTTGCACCGAAGGTGAAAATTCGAGATCGGATCGCCCAGATCATCAAGGCACTGCGGTCCCGAGGCAAGACCACTTTCCGCTCGGTCCTCAGCGGCAGTCAGACCCGACTCGAGATCGTGGTGTCATTTCTGGCGATGCTGGAGCTGATCAAGCTGCGCCGAGTGAGCGCGGTGCAGACTGAAATCTTCGGTGAGATCGACCTCGTCCCGGGGGAAACGTGGGACTCGGATCAAGAGCTCGAACTCGAACTGGAGTTCGAAGAATAGATCGCAGCCACCGCCACGAACACGGCTGCACTGACACTGTCAATCATCACATCGCGCAGACTCGACGTTCTGCCCTGGACAAAAGACTGGTGAAACTCATCGCTCAATGCGAAGAGGACCACCATCATGAGAGCGGTAAGCCAGCGGTAGCCCGAGTTCAATCGTTGCGGAAGCGCGTAGAAGTAGGACAAGCCGAGCATAGCGTAGCCAATCGCGTGTCCGCTCTTCTTCACCAGGAAGTCATACGCGCCGAAATCCGGCATGTTGCTGGCTGGGATCGACGAAAAACTAAAGATAGCCACCATCATCGCCAGTGCCGGAAGCCATCGCAGCGGAGAACTTGATGTGTTTTCCATGGGCGCAATTCTACCAAATGCCACAATTTCCCCGATTTGAGGTCTGGTCTTGGCCAATCGACTAGCAGACGCAACTTCCCCCTATCTGCTTCAACACGCCCACAATCCGGTGGACTGGTTTCCGTGGGGACCCGAGGCGTTGGGCAAGGCCGCTTCAGATGACAAGCCCATCTTCTTAAGCGTCGGCTACGCTTCTTGTCACTGGTGCCACGTGATGGCCCATGAATCTTTTGAAGACGCTGAGACTGCAGAATTCATGAACAAGCACTTCATCAGCATCAAGGTCGACCGAGAGGAAAGGCCGGACATCGACTCAGTCTACATGGACGCTGTCGTCGCCATGACGGGCCAAGGAGGATGGCCCATGTCTGTTTTCCTCACACCCGGAGGGGAACCTTTCTTTGGGGGAACGTACTTCCCCCCTTCCCCGATGCATGGCATGCCATCTTTCAAGCAAGTACTCTCGAGCGTGTCTCGGGCCTGGGAATCTGATCGGAAGAGGCTGGTCACGGCAAGCACAGAACTCTCTGGACGCATCGGCGTTTCTCTGGCCCTAGCCAGAAGCGATGATGAGCTATCGTCGACCATCCTGGACAGAGCGGCCGACATGCTCTTCCGATCCTATGATTGGACCCATGGAGGCTGGGGAGCCGCCCCCAAGTTTCCACAGCCGCAAGTTGTAGAGTTCCTTCTCCAACGAGCTGCGGTGAGCCGGGACAAGCTGGCACGCGATATGGCAAGTCACGCCCTGCGACGCATGGCCTTGGGCGGAATCTTTGATCACATCGGCGGAGGGTTTGCCCGCTACGCCGTCGACGCAAACTGGACCGTTCCCCATTTCGAGAAGATGCTGTACGACAACGCACAGCTGATCAGCGCCTACCTTCACGCATGGCAGCTTACCCAGGACGCCGAACTGCTTGCCGTTGCCCAAGGTACGGTTGATTTCGTTTTGAGGGAATTGCGACTTCCAGATGGTGGATTCGCTTCTTCCTTGGATGCGGATTCTGATAATGAAGAAGGTTCATTCTACGTCTGGGATCGGAAGGAGCTGGAAGAAATCGTCACCGACCCAGAACACTGGCGTCTGTTCGCCAGGGCCTACGGTCTGTTTGAACAACCCAACTTTGAGGGCCGCTATGTTCTGCGGCGACAGACCTCAGACGCTGACCTCGCCAGCGAAATGTCTCTCCCACCTGACAGGATTGAAGATATTCTCGATGAGGCAAGGGCTCGAGTATTCGAAGCCCGCAGCCGACGGGTCCGGCCGGCGCTCGATGACAAGGTGCTGGCCGCCTGGAATGGCCTGCTGCTGCAGGCTCTGGCCCAGTTCGCACGAGCGACAGGTGATGGCCAGGCGGCTGATGCGAGTCTGCAGCTGGCTCAATTCCTGAGAAACAGGATGCTCGACGGCAATCGGCCCTGCCGAACTTGGCGTGCCGGGGAGACTTCCCAGTTCGGCTTCCTGGAAGATTCCGCCGCACTTGGATTGGGCTGGCTCGCACAGTATGAGTCTGACTTCGATCCCGAGTGGTTTGAGCTGGCCAAGGCTCAGGCGGACGTGGTGCTGGATCGCTTTGTCGACCCGAACGGTGGGTTTTTCGACACTGCCGACGACCAGGCGGATCAGCTCTTGGTCCGGCCAAAATCGGTCCAAGACAGCCCCACCCCCTCCGGGAATACCATGGCCATTCAGCTGCTGCTGCGGTTGGCAGCCTTGACAGGGGACTCCCAGCGCTATGCCCTGCCGGCCCATGAGAGCCTAAGGGCCATGCAGGACAACGCCGCCCGGCACCCGACAGCCTTTGCCGGATGGCTCAGCGCCATTGGTTTTGCCCTGGGGCCCCAGCTTCAGTTGGCGTTTATCGGCTTTAAGCCCGAGGCAGACTATCAACGCCTACGTTCTGTCGCAGATCCTCGCTATCTGCCGTTGGCCGTAATGGCCGGTCGGGATACCCCATCCGACAAGGGCCCAGCTCTACTTGATGCAAGGGGACCCATCCAAGGGAAGCCAACCGCCTACGTCTGTCGGGAATTCTCCTGCAAGAAACCGACGGCCAACCCCGTTGAATTTGCGAGCCAGCTGCAAGAGAACTCTTAGCTATGAGACGATCGGGACCACCTGATCCAACACCGACAAGCTCAGTTCCGACCCTCATTTCAAAGCTCGGTCTCGCCGGGCGTGGCCTGGTTTTCTTGGCCAGCCTGGCCATCTTCGCTCTGTCCTTGCTTCTGGTGAAAGAGGGTGCAGCCCCGCTGGCACCGCTGATCCGGTCTGGGTTTCAGATTGACAACCCCTTCGATGCCCTCGGCCTCGGCTGGCTGGCTGCCATGGTCAGCCTTTCCGGGTCTCCGGTAGCCGCAACCGCTTTGGCTTTCTTCCAGGCCGGGGTCTTGGACGCGATCCAGACCTTCTCGATGATCGCCGGTTCGAGATTGGGCGCGGCTTTCGTGGTGCTGCTTGTCGGATTCGTTTACACACTTAGACGGGGCACCCGAGAGAGCAGTTTGGGCGCCGGCCTGCTGTCATTGCTCGTCACCCAAACCACCTTCTTGCCCGCCATCCTCCTGGGCGTGGTCATCTTCCGTTCCGGCCTTCTGGGAAGCGTTGGGTTCGCCTCGAACGGAGGGTTGGTTTCGCCCCTCGATTGGGCGTTCAGCCCCATCGCAGCTTTGTTAGAAACCCTGATCCCCTTGTGGGGATTGTTCCCATTGGGATTTGGTTTGATGCTGGGAAGTTTCTGGTTATTCGATATGGCCCTCCCCCAGCTTCATATGCAAGGCACCCAGCTCGGGCGCATCAACCGCCTGCTGTTCCGGCCGGGCGTTTCGTTTTTGCTTGGGGCCGGGGTCACAGCCTTGACCATGAGCGTATCCGTCTCCGTGAGCATGTTGATTCCTCTCTCGAATTGGGGTTTCATCCGTCAGGAGAACGTGATCCCGTACATCATGGGTGCCAACGTAACCACCTTCGTCGACACCCTTGTGGCGGCAGCACTGCTCGCCAACCCCGAAGCAGTCACGATTGTCATCGTGCAAATGCTGAGCGCCACCTTCGTGTCTTTGGCCGTGCTTCTGCTCGCCTTTCCAACCTACGACCGCCTGCTGGCCAGGCTTACCCGCTCGTTCCTGGCACACCGGTGGCAGATGATCGCTTATCTTGCTTTGACGATTGGCATTCCGGTGGCTTTGCTGGGTCTGACATGATGGAGGCTCCATGAGAGTGTTGGTTTGCACAGAATCGAAGCCCGATTCGGCCACGTCGGCGGCCTTTGCCTCGCAGCTTGGCCTGATAGACAATTCGGAACTCACGCTGCTCGGAATTGCGCACTCTCAAGATGACATCGCCGCCACCAAAGCCATCATGCAGCGCGTCGGCAACCAGCTGAGTTCGGCGGCCAGTATCGACCACGTGATGAGAGTCGGCGATCCATCGCACGAGATCATGCGGGCAGCAGGCGAGAAGGATTTCGATCTGGTTGTCATCAGCCGACACAAGAGACGACGCCTTTCGCCGCGCATGTCTCGATCAGGGACTCAGACTCTAGCTCGCACCATCCCAAGCCATCTGCTGCTTGTCCGCAACCCTCCCGAACACGTGCGAAAGATCCTGGTTTGCTCCAGCGGAGAAATCCCTTCCATTCGGACCCTCCCCCTGGCGGGAAAGTTGATCGCGCCGGCGGACGCCGAAGTCAGTTTGATCCACGTCATGTCACAAGTTGCACTGCGCTTGGACAGTCCGGCATCCGAGCTCGAGGAATCTGCTGGTGAGGCGATCGAACGCAGAACGTTAGAGGGCGACCGGCTCAAGCAGGGCATACGATTGCTGGCGGAGGCAGGAGTTCGCACGCCAATCCAACCGGTGCTCAGACACGGGTTGGTGGTCGATGAAGTCTTGACGGAAATCGAGAGTGGCGGATACGACCTGGTGGTGCTCGGATCTCACTACCAGCCAGGGCTTACGCGGTGGATGGATATCCTTCTGGACGACGTTGCCAACGCCCTTGTGGATAAGGTGGCATGTTCCTTACTGATTATCGCACCAGCAGAGGAAAGTGAAGAAGCCGACAGAACGGTCCCCTCTTAGGCAGAAGACTGGTCCGGCTCAGGTGACTTCGGACGTGGCGGGGACTCGATTGGTAGCTCAACCACGATGCAGTTCATCCCAGCCTCGTCCCCTTCAATCCAGACTGAACCCCCGTGCCGCTGGCAGACAATGTTGTAGACAATGTGCAGCCCCAGGCCTGTTCCTACGCCAGGTGCCTTGGTCGTGAAGAAGGGCTCAAAGACCCGCTCTCGGATGTCATCCGGAATGCCAGGACCGCTGTCACAAATACTCACCACGACTTTGGCTGACCTACGCTCGGTTCTCAAGACCAGCGAACCGGTCTCCCCAACAGCATCCAAAGCATTGTCAATCAAGTTGGTCCACACCTGATTGAGCTCACTTCCATAGGCCTCTATACGAGGCAGGTCGGGTGCATACTGCCGGTCGATGTGGATTCCCGGACCCGTCTTCCCCCGCAGGATGGCGAGTGTGTCCTCCAAGCCTTTGTGGACATCCACGAGCTGGGCCGGCGCCTGATCGAGATAGGCGTAGGTCTTGAACGAGCCCACCAGGTTGGAGATTCTGCCAGCGCCTTCGTGAATCTCCCCGGCCAGCGAAAACAAGGAAACACCAATGGCGAACCAGCGGAGAATTCGTTCCAGGTGCTCAGGGGCCACGTCGACGACCATCGACTCCAACTCCGGCTGGCTCCATCCCCCCGAGACAAGCCACGGAGCGTATTCCCATCCGTCATCGACACCTTTGGCTTGCAGCCAGTCCGTCAATTGGTCTTCCAGGTCGCTGCGGGATAGCGGATCGACCTCCTCCACGGAGCTCGGTTCGAGCATACGCTGCTCAAAGGCTTGAATCGCCGTCTGTTCGGCGGCTGTCAACGGGATCACGCCCACATCGGCGCTGGCTTTCAGCCATTTGTTCAGGGTCTCACGGAGCTGGTCAGCTCCACGCCCAATGGCCGCTGCCGGGTTGTTGAGTTCGTGCGCCAGGCCAGCGGCGAGGGTTCCGAGGGCCGCCATCTTTTCATGTTGGCGCAGCATCGCTTCGGTGTTCCTGAGACGAGACGTGATCGTGCTCAGAAGCGCAAGTGCTGCCGGGGGGCTGCTTTCAATCACGTCTTGGAATGCCTGCTGATCAAGCTCGAGCAGAGAGGATGGCTTGGTGGCCGTGAGCGTAGCCGAACGCGGAGCCCGGTCGAGGATCGATATTTCACCAAAGACCTCTCCAGGTCCCCGCACGGCGATCTGGACGTCCTGTTGTCCCGATCTCTTGGTGACGACAAACTCTCCCTCCAGCAGCAGGTACAACGACCCTCCTGGGGTGCCCTCCTCCATGAGTACATCTCCCGGATCAAGTTGAATTGACGAAGCCATCTCAATCAGGCGCGCCAGGTCCTTTTGGGGCAGCGCTTCGAATAGAGGATGCTCGCCGAGTATCCCGAGAACGTCCAATTTGAATTGATCCGGACTCATCGATCCATCCTTCGCGTCCCCTTCGCGGCGGGAATCAACAGGCGGAACCCATCTGGTGTGCACCTCATTGGGCGATCTCGGAGTCAAGTCGTTTGGCCGCACGCCGCTGGAACACGTGTTTGAGCTTCGGGTCCCGAATAGTCTGGCCCATCTGATCGACGATCTCTTCAGCGGATTGCAGGGACAATTTGGCCTCTTCCATACGATCCAGGTGTCGGCGGACTGCGGCCAGTGCGCCGTGCAGGCGCCAGGTGGTTGAATCAGTTTCCTGTATCTGGCTGATCTCCTTGCTCTCGAGCAAAATGGCCTCAGCCTGCGAGTGCAGCCCTAGGCGGCTGAAGCACAGCCCTTGAAGCCACCCCAGCCTTGGTATGGGGTGCCCAGGTTGATAGCCCGGGGCTGAATCAACGATCGCCTGTATCAATTTCAGTGCGGCCTCCAGGTCACCTCTGGCCAGGTTGAGCCTGACCTTGCCCATCCACAACTTTCCCTCAGAAAGAGAGCGGGGGCCATCGGCCTCTTGCCAGTGAGATTCGAGCAGCTCTTGCGCAAGATCCAGTTCCTTCAATTCAACCCAGGCTGTGGCCAGATACCCCGTCACCGTGTTGCGCCAGTGCTGAGAGTTGGAGCGGTCGGCCAGCTCAGCCGCGGCTTTGAGGGGGGCAATCGCTTCCTCGGGTTCAAGCATCTCAACCAGGATACCGCCGAGCATGCATTTGCCCGCCACCGCCCATTGTTCGTGCCCGATCTCCTCAGCGATCTGAATCGCCTCTCGGGCAGACTGCAGTGCCTCGCCAAACCGGCCGCCTATTCCCAAGGCGGCAGCCATTGTGAAACGCGGCAAATGAACTTCCTGATCTCCAGCCGATGTTGTCTGCCAAGCGCGCCGCTTGTATCCCATCTTGGAGTCCTATGCGATAGGACTCCTCGGCATTGGCCAGGTGCATGGTCTGCAGATTGGCCCCCCGCAGGGCCGAAACGGACAACGTCGAAGCCAGACGAAGCTCATCGCCCTGCTTGAGAAACAAGCGAGCAGCATCGCGATTGTACTTGTGGCCCTCTTTTCCCTTCCCAGCCAGCAAGTAGGTCATCCCCAAGTAGTCCAATGTCTCGGCCAAGCCCCTCTCGTCACCCAACGACTTGAAGATGTCGAGGGCCTCTTGGTGGCGTGCTTCGCTCACCAGCGGAAGGCTCACATTGACTTCAAGGTTTCCGATCAAATTGAGGGTGTGAGCAAGAATGGTTGGCTCGTCCATGGCTCGAGCCAACTTGAGCGCCTGGTCATAGTAGGCCTGAGTACGTTCATAGTCCTTGCTGGACCAGAGCATCCCCAAATCTTGATAGGCCTGCCACACCGCTCTGTTGTCTCCGAGCTCTTCGGCCACCTCCAAGGCTGCCTCATGCTCACGTCGAGAGCCATCAAAATCTCCCAGAATCTCACAAATCTGGCCGCGGGCGCGATGCAGCGCGGGAATACGCCAGCGGTCACCGATTTGTTCGGCCATGGCCAGGGCCCGGCCGTAGAACTCCAGAGCCTCTTGGTTGGCATATCGATCCCGGGCATGTTCGCCTGAAGTCTCGTAGAAGTCGGCTGCCTTGGCAGCCTGCCCTGCCTCCTCGAAGTGATGGGCCAGGAGCGGCGCCAGATCGTCTTGACCCTGACCGTAGAGCTCTTCTAACGCCAGCCCAACTCTCCGATGAAGGTCGGCCCGCTCGCTCCGCAGCAAAGACTTGTAGGCGGTCTCCTGCATCAGCGTGTGGCGAAACACGTACTCTGTTTCAGGCTGTGCCTGGACTTGTCGGATGAGATTGGAGTATTCCAGGATGCCAAGGTCCTGCAGAAATTGGGTCACCCTAGTTTCAATCCTTGGACCCAGGCTGAATCCATGAACGTTTTCTTGAGCGACTCATTACCTATATGATTGGCGACATATTCGAAGTCCGGCCGTGCACGCTGCCTCTCCGCCGCGGCAGCCACGGCGTCTCCGTTCTCCTCCATCCACAAAGCCCGCTCCGCATGGATAACCCAGAGCATGCGGCGGGATGAGAGAAAAGCGGCTTCTTCCTCGGCCTGGTCGAGGGCTTTGTAAGCCGCTTGGCGATCGCCTGCTGCCCGATACAACCGGGCCAACAGCTCGAAGACATCCGCCAGCATCACATGGAAGTCGGAGGCCCGCTCCCGCTCGACGACCACAATCAAGCTTTCGATCCCTGCATCTAACCGGCCACGCGCCAAGGCATCTTCCCCGTGTGTGAGCCACCAATAGGGACCGACGGGAGAATTCATCAAGCCGCGGTTGGTTTCCTCGTCAACGGCCTGCTCCAGGATGGCCGAATCCGAGTCCTTGAGTTCTCCCTTCTTCAGATTCACCAGAATGCTCACGCAAACGGGGAGCAGCCCCCACATCTCGCCCAACTGCGGTCCGACTCTTGCGGATTCCTCGAGGCAAGGTTCGGCCAGCTCGAACGCACCCAGGTAGGCATAGATCCATGCCATGAATGCGTTGCTGTACACCTCGGGTATCTTGAAACCGGCCTGCTTCCCCCAGCGAATCTGCTTCTCACAGGTTGACATGGCCTGATCGAAATTCCCTTGCTCAGCATGAACCAGCTCGATCAGAAAAAGGCTGAAAGCCTTCGCCCATGGATTGTCAATCCGATCCGCTATTTCACCCGCTTGTTTTGAGTTTTCCAGCGCTCTGTCGAATTCACCTGAGTAGATAAGGCTGCTGTTGAGGTTCCCAAGGGAATCCACCAACATGGGGAGATTGCCAATGCGCTGCCAGATTTCAATGGCTGAATCGAGGACTGCGCGTGCTTGGTCTGGCCCACCCATGAGCATGTATGGTCCGGCCATGTCATTCAGGATGTACGCCTCGAGTTCATCAAGCCCAAGCTCCCGGGCGAGCTTTAGGGCCTTCTTTCCCTCCGCAATGGCGCGCTCCATTCTGCCACTGTAGATACTGGCCAGCAGCAGACTCCAGTGCCCCCGAGCTTCAGCTTCCCGGTCTTCGGCCGAAGCGGCCAGCTCCAACAATTTCATCGCCAGCTCTTCTCCGGCTTTGGGATCGGCCACCGCCGATGGCGCCACCAGCAGTATGGTCTGCCGGGTCAGCCCCGCCAACTCAAGGCTGATATCGCCCTGGGTCTTCCCAAGGTGCTCCAACTGGCGATAGTTTTCCAAGGCGCCCTCATACTCACCGGTCAGCTCCAGGGTCCGCCCTCGGCGAAGGTACAACTCTCGCAGGATCTCACCCGCCACCTTCGCTTCTTCAGCGGTTGCCAAAGCCTTCTGATAGTACGTGAGGGCTTCGGTGTGCGCGTAGACGCGGGTCGCTTCGTCGCCAGCCATCATGTAGTACTTCAGAGCCCGATGATCATCCCCGGCGACTGAGAAATGTTCCGCCAGGACAGGCGCCAGAGTCCCCATATCGGCAGTCGTGTCGCGTTCAATCGATAAGCCGACGACTTTGTGAATTAATTCACGATCTTTTCGAAGCAGGGAATGATAGGCCGTTTGTTGATCGAGCGTGTGGCGGAATTTGTAGGCAGGATCAGCTTCCGTGAGCACCTTCCGAAGCAAGCTTGCTGCAACAAGCCTGTCGAGCGTGCCGCGCAAATCGCTCATGCCGACCATACCTCGGCCGCATCAGGCGTCGCCAAGAACGTCCCGCGCCACTCATCCTTAAGCGGCTCCACCACGGGCCCGAGTGCTTTTCGGGCCAGGGCTTTCAATTCGGCTGCCTCTGGCCGACCATCTTCAGCGGCCCACTGACGCATGAGATGAAGAACTCGCCAAAGCGTGCGCCCCGCCCCAGTCTTCTCGGCCAAATCTCTCGCCCCTTCAAGCGCCGACCATCCGTCCTCAACCATTCCTAGCGAACGGGCCGCTCTTCCCCGGACCATAAGGGAATCCACTTTGAAACTCGTGGAATTGAGACGCGTTTGAAGGGATGTGATCCGCTCGGTGGTGTCGAGCACGCTCTTGTACTCACCCGTCGCGAGAAAGTAGCTGGCCTCGGCAAAGCGACCATATATCTCCGCCACCGGGAAGACCTGCCTTTCCGGGTCGCTCAACAGATCCAGCAACTCGCCGAATCTTCCCGACCCCGGCGGCTCAGATCGCGAAAGGTCCAGCAACACCTCCATCGCCAAGCCCATGGCGGTCCACATAGGCAGGGATGTCTTGGCACATTCGGTCGCCACCCGGGCGATTTCCTCCGCCTCATCGGGTCGCCCAAGGTCTTTCAGAACCCAGGCCTGGAGAGCGCGAATGGCCACTTGTGGCACGACGAACCCCGCCACTTCGGACCAGCGAAGAGCTTCATCGCCGGTGCGCATGGTCTGCATGTAGTCGCCCATTTCCATGTACGCCATGCTCATCACATACTGGCTGTAGGCTTTTCCCCAGGGATGGTCGATCTCTTCGCTCATCGCCAGGGCTTGCTCCGACAGTTCGACTGCCTTGCGGTAATCCCCCGAATATGAGGCGAACATGGCCAGTCCGCTCAGTCCGTCGGTCAGCATGGGAATATTGTCGAGTTCTTTCCACAGCTGCACTGCGCTTTCGGCCAACTCGAACCCGCGCGCTTGCAGGCCATCCGAAAACAGATTGGATCGGGCCAGGTCATTCATGATGAACGCTTCAAGTTGTCTGTCTCCGATGCGCTGGGCCAGGGTCAGTGCCTGCTCGCCATACTCTCGCGACACCTTGCCTTGGCCGCTGAAGAAGCCCGCCAGCATCAAATTCCAGAGTGAGTGGGCTTCGGCCTCCTCGTCACCCAGCTCGCGAGCCATAGCGAGCGTAGCTTGCCCACTCTGCATGGCTTTTCGAGTATCGTTCACCGCTGATGGCGAGCTGTAGAGCGTGTCGCGCGCCACGCGCGCCTTGACCTCCAGGATCGGCAAGTTCAGCGCCCGCGACTTGGCCTGCATGACATCATAGACCCTGATTGCCCCATCGAAATCCCCCATGAGTTCATGCAGTCTGCCGCAGCCCGTGTAGAGTTCAACCAGGCGGTCCGGTTCCGGCGCCACGCGCAGCGCCAGATCAATCGCCTGTTGATAGTGCTCGATGGCCTCCTGATTGGCGTAGACCTTGGCTGCCGCTTTGGCGGCCAGGGTGAAATAGCGCAAGGCCCGCTGTTCATCGCCGGCCTGTTTGAAATGGTAGGCGAGGATCGGCGCGACTGAGTCCTCATCGTCGACGTGCAGCTTCTCTAAGATGCCGGCTACCGAACGGTGCAGTTCAGTTCGCTCGCCCCGCAAAAGGGATCGGTATGCAGTCTCCTGGAAAAGTGTGTGACGAAAGAGGAATTCGCCCTCCCCCGGTTGTCCTACGCTCCGAATCAGCCCTCGCGCCTCGAGGGCTGACAGGCGGGAGTCCAGATTCACTGTTGGTCGATCTCCTTGAGGACTTCTTCCAGGATGCTGGCCCGGAACTGCCGACCAATCACCGCCGCCACTTGGAGGGTACGTTTGGCATCATCAGGCAGTCGGTCAATGCGGGCCATCAGCACGCCTTGCAGGGTATCGGGAATATCAAGTGACTCCAGGTCCCCGGCCACCGTCCAGCCTCCGTCCTCCGACGTGATCTGACCCTGATCGATCAACATGCGAATCACCTCTTCAACAAAGAAGGGGTTGCCTTCGGCTTTGCTCAGGATCATGGCGCGCACATCATCCGGTAGGGCTTCGACATTGAGCAGGTTGCTTACCAGTTGGCGGCTGTCCTGTTCGGTAAGAGGTGCCAGATGCAGCTCGAGCGCCCCTGCACCGGCCACCTCGCGAGCCAGTTCGACCATGCGCCAACCCGGCGACTCCTTATCAGGACGGGACACCAGAACCACGACCAGGGGTATCTCGGGGACAATTGGCATGACCTGCAGACCGAGCTCAACTGATGACGGGTCAGCCCAGTGGATGTCCTCGCATATCATCACTGTCGGCTGGTCCGTCGCCATACGCCGCAGCATCTCTTGGAATGCCGTGACATACTTTGCCTGCAGCGCCTGCCCTTCCAGATACTTCACCCGGGCCGCCATGTCGTCTTCCAGCTCCAAACCCAGAAGGTGAGCGATAAAGGGATAGACATCAGACAGTTCGTCACCCAGCAAGGCTTCCAACCGGGTCCTGAGCGCGGTACGGGTCGCATCCATCGACGTACCGGGTGGTGCATCAATCAACGATCGGATCAAATCTGTGCTCAGGTGATGGGCCATGCTGGCGCCATAGGACACGCAGCGGCCCTCGAACCAATGGTCCGCCTGAATGGCCCCCGAATTGATGACTGCTCGCCGCCATTCTGCGATCAGCCGCGACTTGCCCAAGCCAGCCTCGGCCACCAAAGAGACGATCGAACCGTTTCCGCGGCCGACTTCTTCGATCGTCTGATTGAGCGTAGCGAATTCTCGAGATCGGCCGACAAGCGGAGAATCAAGGCCACTGATGCCGCGCCGGCGAACGGCACCGTGGCTCTCTTTGACCGCCCTGAAGACGTGGATCGGTTCAGCCTTGCCCTTGACCTCGATCTCGCCTTGATCTTCAAACTCGAACAGCCCCATCGCCAACTTATAGGTACTCTGCGTCACCAAGAGCTCCCCGGGCTCGGCGGCAGATTGAATTCGAGCGGCCAGGTTGACGGTGTCGCCAACCGCCAGGTATTCCATGTGTAAGTCGGTACCAATGTCCCCGACCACCACCAGACCGGTGTTGAGACCGACGCGCACTTGAAAATCTTCCACCCGTCCAGCTTGCTTGAGGTCTTTGGCGTAGCTGGCGATGCCATCCAGCAGGTTCAGTCCGGCGCGAATGGCTCGTTCGGGATCGTCTTCATGGGCCAAGGGCGCCCCAAAAAAGGCGAGCACTCCGTCACCGAGAAGTTGAGCGATCGTCCCTTCGTATCGGTAGATGGCCTGGCTGACTTCTCTGATGGGCTCCACCGACAATCTCACGCCAATCCTCGGGATCCATCCCTTCGGCCAACGACGTCGAACCCACGATGTCGGCAAACAGCGCCGTCACGAGCTTCCGTTCGCCCTGCATTCGGTCTCGTTCGGCCAGAATCTTGCCGGCCATGGCTTCAGGTGCGCTCCGCCGAAGTGCGTCAAGGGATTGGCTGCGAGTGGGCTCTGCCGGCCGCGCTTCTGCTTCTGTGCCTGTCATTTGAAAGCCGCAATTGTGACAGAACTTGGCGTCAGGGCTGACGGGGGTGTGGCAATTCGGGCAGACGCGTTCAAGCGGCTGCCCACAGTTCTCACAGAACTTCGCTTCCGGCCGGTTGTTGTGTGAGCAATTGGGACATTTCATGGGACCGCCTCACGCCATTCGGATTTTGATTTTCCTACGCTGAGCTGTCAAACATGTGGGATCAGAAACACTTCACCTACGCACAATTCGCGGCCACAGAGGAATGAATGTGCACGCGTAGGCGAGAAGGGTGTTCTGGCCGCTCAGCCACTGTACCTTAATATACTAAGTAACTCGGACCACCGAAAGAGGCGCTGACCAGATTCAGGCGTCTACTCCACCGTCACACTCTTCGCCAGGTTGCGGGGCTGATCGACATCGGCACCGCGCATGACCGCGATGTGGTAGGCCAAGAGCTGGAGCGGGATGGTGGTCAGGACTGGCCCCAACATCCACGGGGCATCTGGCACCCACAGGATATGGTCGGCGATATCCGGTAGCCGGTCATCGCCTTCCGTGGCCAGTGCCACCACCATGCCACCTCGCGCCTTCGCCTGTTCGATTTGGCTGAGCATCTTCTCGTACCATGGGTCGCGCGGAGCGAGCGTGATGACTGGCATTCGGCGATCAATCAAGGCGATGGGCCCGTGCTTCATTTCTCCCGCCGGATAGGCTTCAGCATGAACATAGGAGATTTCCTTCAACTTCAGCGCGCCTTCATGGGCGATCGGCATCTGAATTCCGCGGCCCAGGTAGAGACAATTCTCTACATCCTTCATTCGCGCAGCCAAAGCGACAACTTCGCTCTCGTGATCCAGGCATTGGCTCACCAGGTCCGGAACCAATCGCAGATCTTGGACACGCTGTCGCCGCTCGTCAGGCGGGAGATAGCCGCGCAACTCCCCAAGTAGGACTCCCAGCATGTAAAGGTCGACCAGGGGTGCGGTAAAGGCCTTGGTGGAGGCGACGCTGATCTCCGGCCCGACCTGCATCCCAATCGCTCCGTCGGCAAGCCGCATCGCCTGAGAACCGATGGCGTTGACGATGCTCCACAACTTGGCGCCTCGCGCTCTGGCTTCCGCCATGGCGGCCAATGTATCGGCCGTCTCTCCGCTCTGGCTGATGGCCAACACGACCGTCTTCTCATCCACCAACGGTTCCCGATAGCGGAACTCAGATGCGATGTCGACTTCGACCGGCAAGCCAGCCAGGCGCTCGATAAGCACTTTGCCTACCATACCGGCATGGGCGGCTGTGCCGCAGGCCACGATCACGATGCGTTCGATGGCACGAGCAGTTTCCGCGTCCAGATTGAGCTGTGGCAAAACAACCTTTCCGGACTCAAAATCAACCCGTCCGGCCAGCGTGTCGGTTAAGGAGCGTACTTGCTCATGGATCTCCTTGAGCATGAAATGCTTGTACTCGCCTTTCTCAGCCGAAACGGGATCCCAAGCCACAGTCTGGATATCGGGGGCCACTTGGGCACCATCCGCAAGAGACCGAATCTCAAACCCATCCGGCGTCACCACCGCCATCTGCTCCGGCTCCAGGAACGCCACGGTGCGAGTGTGTTCCAAGATGGCCGGCAGATCGGAGGCCACGAACATCTCTCCTTGGCCGACGCCGATGACCACGCCGCCGGCGTTCCCAACCCTGGCAGCGACAATCGTTTCCGGTTCTCTCAGCGACATGAGGACGATCCCGTGGGCGCCCTCCAGGTGGGCGATGGCTTGGCGAGCGGCCTCATCCAGACTCTGGCCGGCCCCCATGTAGCGGTCGACCAACTGGACGATGATCTCCGTGTCGGTGTCAGACTGAAACTTGACACCTTCCGCAGAGAGTTCTTCCTTGAGGCTGATGAAGTTCTCAACGATCCCGTTGTGGACAACGACGACCTGTCCGGAGGCTCCGAGATGGGGATGGGCATTGCGTGCATTGGGCTCGCCGTGAGTCGCCCAGCGGGTATGGCCGATGCCCACCCGCCCGGTCAGCGGTTGGCTTTCCAGCAGCCTCCCGAGATTTTCCAGCTTGCCGGCGTCTCGCCGGATTTCGATCTTGCCATTCTGGATAACCGCCACTCCGGCGGAATCATATCCCCTGTACTCCAACCGCTTGAGACCGTCATAGATAATCGGCGTCGCGTCCTTCGCGCCGACATACCCCACGATTCCACACATGGAATCCTCCAAGATTGGTTTGAATAGGACCTGAACCTGCCACTCCCCGAGACTTTGGGGGGCCCATTGCTGGGCCACATTGCTCACGGGGTTTCAGTTTGGGGGAAAGTGCTCGGGCGGTGGCTCGCCCGGAGGGCATCCGCTGATCCTTCGATTTTCCCCCTCCAGCAGGCTTGACCTTCTGGAGGGGTTGGCCTCACCTTGCGGCAAGGAACCCTCGACCTCGTCTCCCCACCCGAAGATGGGGCCATGCGCTAGCCTCTCCCACAGCCAAATTTACGCTCGCTGCCACCTCCTGATCAAAGCGGATAAGCAGGTCGATTATACCTTCTAGCGAACTGTTGAAACAGGAGAGCATGGTGCTGGATGGGGCGCGGGCATCCTCTCCAGACCGGCATGGGCATGCAGATCGGATATAATGCCCCGTTGCTGGCGCTCCCAGCGGATCAACGCCTTGCCCCATCCGCTGCATCGAAGAAGGGACCGATCATTGGATCGAGCCATCGAAAACCTTGGGGCCAACCGCGTGGTCCTTGCACTATCCATCGCCAGAATGTCGGATGCGTTGGGCAACAGTATCCTCTTCATCGCCATCCCCCTTTTCGTGGCTCAGATTCCGTCTCCGCTCCTTCCCGATGTCCCACAACCACTCCTGGTAGGAATCCTCATCTCTCTTTACGGCATATTCAATTCGGCGCTCCAGCCACTCACAGGAGCCCTTTCCGACCGGATGTCTCGGCGGATGCCTTTCATCCTGGCCGGGCTGCTCTTGATGGCGATGGGCACCTTTGCTTTTGCCTTCGCCGTCCGCTATCTCGACTTGCTCTTCATCCGAGCCATCCAGGGCGTGGGCGTGGCGCTGACCGTCCCCGCCTCTCTCGCCCTTCTGGCTACCTCGACGCGCAAGGAAACTCGTGGGAGCGCCATGGGCATCTACACGACTTTTCGGATGATCGGTTTCGCCATTGGTCCGCTCGTCGGTGGATACCTTCAAGTCGCGTATGGCTTCAACGCAGTCTTCTTCACCGGTACGGGTTTCCTTCTGCTGGCGATGGTCCTGGTACGCGTCTTGGTCAACGAGCCGACGAAGGATGTCAGCCTCAACCGGGCAAAACCATTGAGAATCTTCAATCCCGAAATCTTCTCATCGGCCATGATTTCGCTTGGCACAGCCATGTTCTTCATGGCGAGCGCCTTCTCCATGATGACGACGTTGGAGAACGAATTCAATGCGCGCCTGAATCAGACCGCCTTCGGGTTTGGAATCGCATTCAGCGCCCTTACCTTCTCGCGCTTGATTTTCCAGATTCCACTCGGCCGGCTCTCCGATCGCATCGGCCGCAAGCCGCTGCTCATCACCGGCCTGATCGTGATGGCTCCGGCCACCGCACTGCTGGGCTTCGCCACGTCGACATTGCAGCTCACAGGCATGCGCGCCTTTCAGGGTCTGGCCTCGGCTGCCATTGCAGCACCCGGATTTGCGCTGGCTGGCGATCTTTCAAGAGCTGGGGGCGAGGGGCAGCAGATGAGTTTGCTGTCGATGGGTTTTGGATTCGGGATCGCCATCGGACCCCTGTTGGCCGGGATCCTGGCTGTCCACTCATTCGAACTTCCATTCTTCGTCGGCGGGGCCGCGTGTCTTGCCGGCGTGTGGATCGTGAGACATTTCGTGCCGGAGACCGTCTCTCGCCAAACCGCTCCCTCAAGCTCGGCCGCCTAGCCCTCCTGCACCGTCCGGGCAGCGCCCCGCATGTTGCTTGCTTGGCCCGAAATCAGCTTGAGACGGCGCCCTAGCATCCATGCCGGACAGCTCCTTCCCTATATCATTGATGATGTCGTTTATAATTGGGTGTCGCTCTTTTCGCGGGGAAGGTGCTCAGATACCCTTCCCCGTTTGATTTCCCCCTGGGAGGACCTTGTTTTGGATAGACTGGCCAACAGCCTGGGCGCCAATCGGATTGTCCTGGCCCTATCGATTGCGCGTATGTCGGATGCACTCGGAAACAGCATCCTATTCATCGCCATCCCCCTGTACGTCGCCAAACTGCCTTCGCCGCTGCTGGCATCCGTCCCGAATTCAGTCCTGGTCGGGATCCTGATTTCGCTCTACGGTTTGCTCTTCTCCGGGCTGCAACCCCTCACCGGAGCCATATCTGACCGCATGACTCGGCGCAAACCCTTCATCCTGATCGGGCTGTTCGTGATGGGCGTGGGCACCCTTTCGTACACGCTGGCCACCCAGTATGTCCACCTGATCTTCATCCGAATGGTCCAGGGCGTTGGTGTGGCGCTCACCGTGCCAGCCGCTTTGGCCCTGATGGCCAAAGCCAGCGAACATCGCACA
>CAWAND010000008.1:0-106420 GCA_963783335.1 uncultured Chloroflexia bacterium | reverse complement strand
TTACCACTTGGCTACGTCGCCACACAAATCATCAGCCTTCAAACTCCAACCTTCAGCCGGGACGTCCCGTTGGACTCTCTGAGCTGACGGCTGACTGCTGAAGGCTGACAGTTTGACAGAGCGGGCGATGGGATTCGAACCCACGACCTCTTCCTTGGCAAGGAAGCGTTCTACCACTGAACTACACCCGCACAACGCATCGGAAGGATACCTTGAAGCCCGATTGTCGTCAAGGTGAACGGCCGGGAAGTGGCAAACCGGCGATGTCATAACCCCTCCCGCCGTAAACATTGTGAGGAATTTCACTAGCCCTGGCCGCCCGTCGTTCCGAATTCAGCTTGTGGGCGGAGTCGGGCAGGGGTAAAGTTAGGCCATTCATAGCGCGGTACAGATCCTGGAGCCGGGATGCCCAACTACCTCACTCATCTTGAATGCCCCGAGTGTCATACGTCCTTCGAGGCCGATCAGCTTCAGACGATTTGTGAGGCGTGCCAATCCCCTTTGCTGGCAAGCTATGATCTCCCACGCTTGCGGCAGGATTGGGACCGCCTAACCCTTGCAGGCAGAGGCCCCGGCATGGGCCATTGGGCGGAGCTGCTGCCGCTGGCCGACGTCGACGGCGCCGTCACCTTGGGTGAGGGGGACACGCCCCTGATCCGGGCCGGCCAGTTGGGGGAACAGCTCGGGTTAGGGCACCTCTATATAAAGGAAGAAGGGGTCAACCCGACAGGGACCTTCAAGGCGCGCGGTCTGGCGATGGCTGTCTCTCGGGCGCTCGAGCTGGGCGTCAAGTCCTTTGTTATCCCCACCGCCGGCAACGCTGGCGGTGCCCTGGCGGCTTATGCCGCCCGAGCCGGCGCCGAAGCCCATATTTACATGCCTGCCGACGCACCAAGGCTCAATCAGATCGAAGTCAGGGCCCATGGCGCCCAGCTGCACCTGGTGGATGGGTTAATCGACGAGGCCGGCCGTCAGGCGGTCGAAGCCGCCCAAACCCACGCCTGGTTCAACGTCTCCACTTTTCGTGAGCCCTACCGAGTCGAAGGCAAGAAGATCATGGGTCTCGAACTGGCCGAATCCTTCGACTGGCAGCTCCCGGACGTGATCATCTATCCGACCGGCGGCGGTACTGGCCTGGTTGGGATGTGGAAGGCCTTTGATGAACTTGAAGCGCTTGGTTGGATCAGCTCCGACAGGCCGCACATGGTCAGCGTCCAAGCCAGTGGCTGCGCGCCTGTGGTCAGGGCCGTGGAGGAAGGTGCCGAACGAGCCCGTCCTTGGGAAGATGCTCAGACCGTGGCTGCCGGCTTGCGCGTTCCGGCGGTCTTCGCCGATCGTCTCATCCTGAGGGCGGTTCGCGAGTTCTCAGGGTACGGCTGTGGCGGTCGATGATGATGACATTCTGCAGGCTCAGGCAGACCTGGCGCATGCTGAAGGCGTCCTGGCGTGCCCTGAAGGCGCCGCCACGCTTGCCGGTCTGCGTAAGCTGAAGCAATCCGGTTGGGTCACGGCCGATCAAAGCGTGGTCCTATTCAACACGGGATCGGGCCTAAAATATCTGTCATGAGCGACTCGTTGCCGGTCAACCAGGTTGTTCAGGGTGATTGCCTGCAGGTGCTGGCCGACATGCCCGCAGAGTCCGTCGACCTGGTCTTTGCTGACCCGCCTTACAACCTGCAGCTGACCCAGACCCTCTATCGTCCCAACATGTCGCGCGTCGCAGGCGTCGACGAAGATTGGGACCGCTTTGATGATTTCGAGGCCTACGATTCCTTCAGCCGCAGCTGGCTCTCCGCCTGCCGTCGTGTCCTCAAACCGGACGGCGCCTTGTGGGTCATTGGGACCTACCACAACATCTTCCGGGTGGGGCGCATTATGCAGGATCTAGGGTTCTGGTTCCTGAACGATGTGGTATGGATCAAAACCAATCCGATGCCCAACTTCCGGGGCGTGCGTTTCACCAACGCACATGAAACGCTGGTCTGGTCAGCGCGCGACAAGGATTCCCGGTACACGTTCAACTATCATGCTATGAAGCATATGAACGCTGAGCTGCAGATGCGCAGCGATTGGGTGCTGCCAATCTGCTCTGGTTCGGAACGCATCAAGATCGACGGGACCCGAGCTCATCCGACCCAGAAGCCCGAAGCACTCCTTTACCGGGTCCTGCTGGCGACCACCAATCCGGGCGATCTTGTGTTGGACCCCTTCTTCGGCACCGGGACGACTGGGGCGGTCGCCAAGAAACTTCATCGGCGATGTATCGGGATCGAACAAGATGAGGCCTACGTCGACATCGCCCGGAAGCGCATCCAGGCGTTGGAGTCTGAACCGCTGGATGATGCCACCTTCGATGTGCGCGACCGACGGCGAAAGCTCTCCAGGGTGCCTTTCGCCCAACTGCTGGAATTGAACTTGATCCGGCCGGGCCAACGGCTCTTCTTTCAGGCCGACCGTGCGCGTGATGCGACGGTCAAACCGGATGGCCAACTGCGCGTTGACGGTTTTGAAGGATCGATCCATCAGGTGGGGCGGCACCTGCGAGATGGTTCGCCATGCAACGGATGGGAACACTGGTATTTCGAAAGCGGTAACGCGCTCAAGCCGATTGACGAGTTGCGCGCCGAGGCCCGCCGCCGATTGGGCGCCGAGAGCGAAAGTTGAGCCGCTCTCTTCCCACCATCGTGAAAGGCCCTCGACTGAGAGTGTTTGGCGGTGCGTTGAGAGCACCAGCAAGTTGGCGTTGCCTAAGATGAAGCTGTGGACTCTCGAATGCGCACTGCAACTCTCCTGTCTTTGTTCGCCACAGCCTTGCTCTCGTGGTGTCTTCTGCCTCTAGCCATTCCTCCTTTTGGGCTCTACCCTGCCTCCCAGGCCATCGAGGTTCTGCTCTGGCAAGGGATGGCTGCGCTTGGCTGGCCCATGGCGATATTCGGCACAATGGCCTCCGCCGCGTTCGGAAGCTGGCCGGCTGACATTTCGGCTGTGTTGCTTGTCTTGTCCTATCCGACCATGGTTGTACTGACGGCCTATGTCCTCATTTCGCGGCGCGGTAGGCGTTGGCCCCTCGTCCTCCTGCACATCCTCCTCGTATTCTCTTTTGCAGCCGTCTGGTACGCCGTTCGCAATGGATACAATCTCATGGTTGGCTGAGGCTGCCTGGGGTAGTCCGATTGATCGGTGGTTGCCTTGGGATGGACAGGTGGGTCGATCCTGCGCAGGGGGGCAAACGTGGCAAACGCACGCACGCTGTGTGTCTGGAGGTGTTGGGTTCCCGGAAGTCGGTCGGGCCAGGACCCGATCAACGTCTGCTCCGCTCGCCGAAGGCTAGATTCGAGGGCAATTGCGCCGAAGAAAAACACCCCTTGGTGGGGTGTCCTGTCGGACGCTCTCGTCGAGCGATGACCTGGTGCCGAGAGTCAAAATCGAACTGACGACCCCGCGATTTTCAGTCGCGTGCTCTACCAACTGAGCTATCTCGGCACGCCAGCGATTGTACCGTTCGGATGGGGGGGTGTCAAGGAAAGGCGCCGCCCGGGCGATGCGGCCGATTGAACCTAGACCGTTAGGATGCCCGGCACCTGAAGCAGCGCGCTCGTAATGTCATCATAGACATCTGCGCCCCACGTCTCAAGCTTTTCCCGTTTGGGTCCCCCATCGCTGATTCCCATCGGAAACATCTCAATGTCGATGCCATGTTTGGCGAGCTGATCACGCGCCGCTTGCACACTGCGCAATCCTTTGACCGAATCCTCGAACACGAAGACCTGCGCGCCGTTCAATGGGGCGAAAGCCGGATGAAAAGTGCCGGACTCCAATCTGTGCGCGGCGAGAAGTGCCTGGGCCTGGTCATCCGTCGACAGCATGGCCAGTGCGGCCAATCCATGCACGGCAGATGGCTTGAGATAGGTTTCGATATCCAGGCCATGTTGCGTGGCTAGCCAGCCGGCGCCCCCGCCGCCGATGATCGGGACCGGGTCCAGACCGACCACCTTGCGGCCCAGCTCGGCTTCCGGGGTATCGAAGAACCCATCGGGGGGAGCCGAAGGACGGTTGGTGAAGATCACCGCCTTGTGGTCTGGATCGTCCAGCCAGGCCAGCAGCTGTGCCTGATGTGCCACCGGCAAGCAGCTTTCGTCGTACTCAAAAAGGTAGCTTGGGCAGTGAAGGTAAGGTTCGAGATGGTATGTTTCCTGGAAGCCTGGGCTGCCAAGTGTCAGTTCTTGGAACAATCGATGAGTCAACGAACCGTCGATGCGCCGTGCTCGCCTCAACAGCTCCTGGTAGCGCCCAGCGCGCTCCCGGTCGGGTTCCGACTCCATCAGCAAAGCCTCGGCTCGGACCAACGGTCGGGTATCGGAATCGCCATCGGCAAGCGCCCGGAAGAATCCCAAAAGATCGGGCCAATCCTCCCCATGGGGTTCAACGACAGGCAAGGGCGGGGTATCGGGCAGATCGATGCCAATGCCAGCTCGCCAGGCCTGGCGGAGCATGAGGCAGGCGCAGATGGCGCTGGACTCCCACTCGCTGGTCACGCCGGCGGCCTCGAACACTTCAATCTCAGACCTCGTCAAACGTCGGCCGGTGAAGCCCAGGGTTGTTGCCACCAGCCGAATCGTCTCCTGCAGGGCGCGGTAGTAGCCAATCGGGGTCAAAAGCACGCTGTCCATGTCGAGCAGCAGTATCTGCATTCTGAGAAGAGCCTCCAGTGAGTCTCGATTCTATCTATTGTCCGCTGATGGCCCCAGCCAGGATGAAGGCGATCTCGACCAGACCAATGGCTGTCGTCAACCAAGGCAGCCTCTTCCAAAGATCTGCATGGCTCGGCTGGTTTGGCTGACTTGGTGCCGATGAGATTAAGCTCAGCGCGAAAAAGGGGCCCGTCGCCAAGAGGATCAGCCCGCTCACCAGGCCGGATTCTGGCCAGGGTCCGATCCCGGCCATCCCGGCCAGTAGCGCTACGATCGAAAGCGTGATGGCCAGGAGGTATTTAAGCCAAACGCGGCCAACAAGCCGCGGCGCTGGGCCGCGGTTCGGGTCCTGCCGTGTCATCCTGCCAGGGTCTGGGATCGAGCCGCCAGCAGCGCATCGATCCGTTCGAAGGTGTCTTGGCTGGGTGACCAGCTCCCGGCCACAGCGGTCTCGCTGATCTGATCCGGACGGCGAGCGCCGACGATGGCGGCAGTCACCTCCGGCCGGCGAAGGACCCAGGCGATGGCCAGCTGAGCGGCGGTGTGACCGGTTTCCTCGGCCAACTGTGCCAGGCCGTCCGCCAGCTCGATGTTGGCCGCCAACTCCGGGGCAGAAACTGAGACATCGCTGCCGGCGGTGGTCATCATCTGGGAAGAGAATTCACCCATTCGGCTGTCACTTTGCCCGTAAGCAATCCCTTTTGCATCGGGCTGTAGGCGTATCACGCCGATCTCGTGCTCGGCGCAATACCTCCAGGATCTCCTCTTCAACCTGTCGCCGGAGCATGCTGTAGGGAGGCTGAAGGGAGGCAATCGGATGATCATCCTTGACGGACGCGCATCTGTGATGGACTGAAATTTGACACACCGCCGTAGCGAATTTTCCCGGTCGTCGATCAGTCGCCCGATGGCCCGCCAGCCTTCGTCGATGGCCTCCGGGAGGATCGGGCCAGTGGATCTGATACAAGGTCGATGGTCTCGATGTTCAGCCGGCGAAGCTGTCCTCGGCTTCGCGTGATCGACGAGGTTCGCTGCTAAGCTCACCGTAAATCTGGCCGTTCGGCATCCCAGCGGCGGCCGCACTTCGTGGCGATGATCGGCCGCTGGCTGAGCCCGGTGATGGCTTGCCCCACCACTTCTTCGGAGTGGCCCAGTCCATACACTGCGGCCGTGTCGATCCAGTTGATCCCTTGGTCCAGGGCGGCATGGATGGTCTCGATTGATCGTTGGTCGTCCTGGGGGCCCCAGGCGAACGACCAATCTCCCCCGCCAATGGCCCAAGTCCCAAGGCCGACTCGAGTTAGCTTAAGGTCGGTCCATCCCAGGTTTCTGCGCTGCATGGTCAGTCTCCTTCGGTGAGCGATCCATCAACAGCGTAGAACTTGGCCATCCGTGCTGCTCAAGGCGTTGGGTAGTGCGAGAGTTCCAGGTCCTGCAGGTCGAGACCTCTGCTCGATTCTTGGTTGGGATGACGCCAAAACGCAATCCGCCCGTCGGGAGATGCGATCGGCGTATTGGTTGTCGATCCATGTCACAAATCCGAGTGGGCCGGTTGGTGAAATTCGGCTCTCCAGCGTCAACGCGCCATCGACCAAGAACGTGACGCCGTCTGTATGCCACCTGATTTCGTAAGTATGCCACGCATCGAGGTTTGCCTCCAGGATGCGCTCTTCGCAGTCGATGGCACGCAAAGCTGCCCGCATCACAGGCTGACGAAGGAGAGGCAGTTTGGCGGCCAGATAGGCGAGAAGGGCGGGGGCCGCCAGCAACCAACCTGGAATGGCGGGCGCTTCCAAGCTCTGGGCTTTCCATCCCCAACCCGGATTCGGCGGAGAGAGCAGTCATGTCATTGGGGGGTGATCCGTAGAAAAACCACACCGCCCGAGGTGGTACCGGGAGCTTGCGGGCAGCACCAGCCTGGCCGAAGGTCAGACTGAAAGGGTCGTTCCAAAAACCAAACCCCAATGTGCCCAGTGGGGATGCCCCCGAGGCTCGCGCTCTCAGTTTCAGATTGACCGGGGGATGCCACGGGAAACTGCTTCGGGATAGGCGACGGTGGTCATCCAGCTGCGCGTTGGCGTAACCGGCCGGCATCGGCGGAATCCACAGCCGGGCTTGTCCGCCAAGGTCTGCGCTGACCTGGCCACCGCCAATGATCAGTCTGTGCAGGTCAATCTGAGCCTGGATCATGTCCCGATTATAGGCTTTTGCAGGGGGTCAAACGCCTCGTGTATAATCACGCGGACATCATTCAGGAGGCTGCATGGAAATCATCTGGCACGGGCTTTCTTGCTTCCGTCTAACACAGCGAGGTATGGCGACGGTGGTGACGGATCCCTATGGATCCGATACGGGTTTGCCTCAGCTCAGGCTGAAAGCCGACATCGTTACCATCAGCCATGACTCCCCCGGCCACGCGTCTCTCGAGAGCATGCGCAAGGGCTATCGCGCCCTGACCAGCCCCGGTGAGTATGAGATCGGAGGCGTGTTCATCACGGGTATTGTTCTTGACGGCGGGAAGAAGAATGACGCCAACGATGATCGGCGCAATATCCTGTTCATGTTTGAATATGAAGATGTGACGATTGTGCATCTGGGCGACCTGGCCGCCGTGCCATCGCAGTCTCAAATCGAAGACTTGGGCACGGTTGATGTCGCCATGGTGCCCGTGGGCGGCGGCTCGGCACTTACGCCCGCCCAGGCAGCTGAGACGATCAGCTTGATCGAGCCCTCGCTTGTGATCCCGATGCACTACAAGACGGGCAAAGAGAAGCTGGATTTGGGAGCGGTTGACCCCTTTCTCTCCGAGATGGGTATATCAAACGCTGAGCCCGAAGCTTCGCTCAAGATCAACAAGAGCGCCCTATCTGAGGAGACGCAAGTGGTTCTTCTGGAGCGCAGCGGGTGATCGACTTTGTTTGCAGGTCGGAGTGTGCCTGCTGGGCGGCGGGCTCACGTGAGGTAAGGTAACCATGGCCGTCAAAATTCTGATGACTTGGGACATTATCCCGGGGCGTGAACAGGAGTACTTTGAGTTCGTGGTCCGAGAATTCGTCCCCGGGATGCAGCGGTTGGGCATCCAGCCGACCGAGGCCTGGTACACGACCTACGGGGACCGTCCTCAGATTCTGACGGGGGGCGTGACTGATGACTTGGGCGAGATGGAGACGGCCCTGGCGACCGACGACTGGGGCAGCTTGAAGGACAACTTGCTGGAGTTTGTCACCAACTTCGAGTGGAAAGTGGTTTCGGCCTCCAGCGGGTTTCAGATGTAGTCAAACCAAAAAGCGGCCCAAGGGGCCGCTGTCAAGCGGGGATCGACACTGCCTCAATCTTCTTTGGGAGATGGGGCAGTCTTTGTTTCCGCTTCCGATTTGCTGGACGACTCGTCGGAGGTCGTGTGGCTGGGCCGCGCGGCAGGGTTCTTCGACGAGCGGTTGTCGGTCACGTAGAAGCCAGACCCCTTGAACACGATGCCCGCCGGTTGGAAGAGCTTGCGCAGAGCTTTCTCGCCGCACTCTGGGCACTTCTTCAAGGGATTGTCGCTGAACTTCTGGCGTCGGTCGAACTGAACGCCACAGTTTTCACACCGATACGAATAGACGGGCATCTGGAACCTCCATCTTGCCCCACCCGGATCGCATTATATCGCCCGCCCAGGTGGATAGCAAGCATGCGGGCTGCCGGAGGGCCCTTCGGCGGGCAAGATCCGACAACCACGCAAAGCATACTCCCCTTCCATCAGAAAAGAATTAGACAAAGCAAGGGAGATCTTGCTTGAAGAGGGCGGTGCCGTTGACCGGCGATCGTGTTCCGCTTATGATTTGGGTGGGTAAGGTCATCCGGGCGATCGCGGGCACCCTGATACGGCAACGGGTGCCCGAGGAAAGTCCGCGCTCCACAGAGCAGGGCGCCGGGTAACTCCCGGGCGGGGCAACCCGCGGATAGGGCCACAGAAAACAACCGCCCGAGAGTCGAATACAGCGCAGCTCGCTCCGGCGAGACCACGTGGTGCTTTGACTCTCGGGTAAGGGTGAAAAGGTGGTGTAAGAGACCACCGGCGCCGGCAGCAATGTCGGCGGCCAGGCATCCCCCGTCTGGAGCAAGGCCAAGCAGGAGCAATGTCCTTCGGGACGGGGAGCGGCTCGTTCTCCTTGAGCTTCGGGTCGGCCGCTCGAGCCCAGCCGTGAGGTTGGGTCCAGATAGATGATCGCTCAAGTGGTGTGTGTCGGCCGGCGTTGCCGGATCGAAACTGCCCGCTGGACAGAACGCGGCTTACAGGATGACCAAGCCCACTTACCGGCCCTTCGGGGCCGGTTCACTTTTCGCGCTCCGTTGATCACGGGGCGTTTTCCATTATCTCGAGTGAGTGCGGGTGGGTCAGCCGTCCAAATCACGTCCCCATCTTGAATCTCGCCTAATCAGAAGACCGGGCTAGGAAGACGGTACCAACCCACAAGGTGGGGGTTCAGGGTTGCGCCACTCCCAAAAATAGTATATGCTGTGTCAGATTGTGGGACAAAGTGGGACGAAGTGGGACGCCGGAACCGCCGGCGTCTCGGCGTTTAGGCAGAGATTAGAACACATGTTCCTAGGGCAGTTCGTCCATTCGATTGACTCCAAGGGCCGGATAACCATTCCGGTCGGCTTTCGGGCTGCCCTGGCCTCAGGCGCGTATGTCACGCAGGGCTTCGAACGCAACTTGGTTGTTTATACCACGGAAGATTTCCAGCGAATGGCCCAACGCGCCGCCACCCTCACCACCACCAATCCCGAAGCGAGAGCCATCCGCCGCGTGATCTTTGGTCGGGCGGCGGACATCGGCCTTGACTCAGCCGGAAGGATCCTGGTCCCCACGTTTCAGCGGGAGTACGCGCAGCTGGAAGGGGAGGCGACCATCGTCGGCGCTGGCGAGTACTTCGAGATTTGGAGTTCCGAGCTCTGGTCGGGTGAGTTGGCCTCGGTGAGTGATCCCGAGGTCAATGCCAAGCGTTTTACCGAATTCGATTTGTCGTCGGCGGAATAGGGCATGGGCCCGTCATCTGACGTGCCTGATGCTCCGTATCACCGCCCCGTTCTTTACCAGGAAGTGCTCTCGGCGCTTCGTCCGCGCGGCGGTGGGCGATACATCGATGGCACAGTTGGCGCCGGCGGACACGCTGCCGGAGTCATGGAAGCCTCCGGCCCTGATGGATTGCTGCTTGGGCTGGACCGCGATCCGCAGGCGCTTGAGATTGCCGGTGCGAAACTGGCTGAGTTTGGGGACCGGGTGCAGCTCCGTCACGCGCCCTTTGCGGAAATGGATGAGCAGGCGGAAGCGCTGGGGTGGCATGCGGTGGACGGCATCTTGCTGGATCTAGGTTTGTCTTCGATGCAGTTGGATCAATCTGATCGGGGATTCGCTTTTAAGGAGGAGGGCCCCCTGGATATGCGCTTTGATCCTCAGCAGGCTCTGAGTGCCGCCGATTTGGTCAACAACTGGCCCGAGACGGATCTGGCGCAAGTTCTCCTCACGCTTGGTGAAGAGCGAAGAGCCAAGCGAATTGCCAGGGCCATCGTGAACGCCCGGCCGGTGGAGTCCACCGGCCAGCTGGCCCAAATCGTGTCCAACAGCGTCGGAAGAGCAGGGGGCAGGCGACACCCGGCGACCAAGACATTTCAGGCCCTGCGAATGGCGGTCAATGATGAGCTCGGTCAGCTTCAGAAGGGACTCGAGGCGGCCGACGGGAAGTTGTCAGCGGGGGGGCGACTGGCTGTGATTGCCTTTCACTCGCTCGAGGATCGCATGGTCAAACAGTACTTCAAGCGCGAGTCCAGCGACTGCATCTGCCCGCCAGATCAGCCGATATGCACCTGCGGTCACAAGGCCAGCCTGAGGATTATCACGCGCAAGCCCATTCGGCCCAGCCAGGCCGAAGTTTCAGAAAACCCGCGAGCGCGCAGCGCTCGGTTGAGAGTGGCAGAGCATGTGGGGCCGGCATGAACCTTGCAAGGAATGCGTTGGGTGGTGTAAGTCATGACGGTTGCCAATCGAAGACGACCTCAGGCCTCGCGGCGCACAGGCTGGCGCCTCGCCGTGCGTTCCACCAGTCGTGCAATTCTGCTGGTGATCGTGCTGCTGTGCGTAGGGGGGATGTACTTGGCCGTGAGCGCTAAGGTCGCCGACGCAGGGCGTCAGGTGCTGACGCTCGAAATCCCGCAAGCGAGATTTGCTCCAGGCGAACAAGGAGCTGACCGCGCAATTGGCGGCGCTCACAGCCCCGGAGCGGATGATGGCTCGCGCCCTTGCGCTGGGCTTCCGTCCAGCTACCCCCGACGAGATCCAGTACCTCAAGGTGCCGGGTTACGAGCCTCCATCACCATTTGTGGCGCCCCGGCCTCCGGCCTCCACCGAGGGATCGACGACCATGCTTTCCCCGGCGTACACGGAGACGTTGGGCGAATGGCTGACACGTGTGTTCGGAAGAACGGGGGCCCAGCCGTGAACCCAGAACACACGCAGGCCCGAATTCGCGTCACCAGCATTTTGATCGTCATGGGTCTGGTGGCAGCTACGCTCCTCATCCAGCTCGTCCGAGTGCAGTTTGGGCCCTATGCGCCGATCTTCGCTGCCAGGGGAAATGCAAGCGTTGGCCGAGTAGAGCAGGTCGTCCCGGCCCGCGGTCAAATCTACGATCGAGACGGGCAAATTCTGGCCACGAACGCCAATCTGTATCACATCGAAATCGAGATTCGCCAGCTCACGCCGCAAAGCCAGCAGGATATCGCGGCGGTGCTGTCCAAGCTGCTGGTGATTCCCTTCGAGAATCTGCACAACCAACTCACCCGAGACTGGGCCAGTCAGGGGCAATTCCGGATCAGGCTCACGCGACCGGATGGCCAGGGAGGCAACCTCCCCATCACCGTCGATCAGTCGGTGGCTGATGTGTTGAACGGCTTCCTGGCGGATCCCACCGCACCCGATCTCAGCGGCCTGGCCATGGTTTCGGCGCCCAAACGTGTCTATCCCGCCGGCTCCCTGGCTGGCCACGTGCTGGGGTTCGTTAATGAAGAGGGCAAAGGCTTCTTCGGGGTGGAAGGCTACTACGACGAGTGGCTGGCAGGCAAACCCATCACCATTGAGCAGCCCCTGATACCGCCTGAGGCGCGTCCCGAGCCGAATCCGCCGGCCGGGGTCAATCTGGTTCTGACCATCGATACCGAGATTCAACAGATGGTGGAGGACGCGCTCAAGGAGTCGATCAAATCCAGTCAGGCAGAGAGCGGCCAGATCATCGTTATGGATCCGCACACCGGCGAAATCCTGGCCATGGCAGCCTCACCGCAGCTCGACCCCAACAACTATCAGCCGTGGCTGAAGAAAGACAAACAGGGCAAGGAGCCGGTGATCACGCCCGGAGCCAGCGCGCAGTACGAGCCCGGTTCGACGTTCAAGATTCTAACCATGGCCGCCGCTCTCGACACAGGCGCCGTCACGCCTGATACCACGTTTGTGGACACCGGCTCGATCGAGGTGGGGGGGCACGAGATCCTCAACTGGGATGGCAGAGCCTGGGGGCCACAAACCATGACCGGGTGCATGCAGCACTCGCTCAATGTCTGCCTAGCCTATGTCGCATCGGACAAGCTGGGGGCCAAAGATTTCTACCAGTACCTGGCCAATTTCGGGATCGGCCGCCTAACGGGCATCGATTTGGCCGGCGAAGTCGCCGGACAGCTGAGGACCCCGCGCCATCCGCTGTGGACGGAGTCAGATCTGGGCACGAATTCCTTTGGCCAAGGCGTTTCCGTGACGCCGGTGCAGCTGCTGGCTGCCGTCAGCGCCGTGGCCAACGGCGGAGTCATGGTCCAGCCACATTTGGTGCGTGAGGTTGTCGGACCCCAGGGCGCCTACTGGCCGAAAACAACCGTTCTCGGCCAGCCGATCTCCAAACAAACCGCCGACACATTGTCCCAGATGCTCAGTCAGTCACTCAGCGGCGAAACCCAATACGCGCACGTCAACGGCTATGAGCTGGCTGGCAAGACGGGGACGGCGCAGGTCCCCACCGATTACGGCTACGATCCCAACCTGACCATTGCCTCCTTTATCGGTTGGGGCCCGCTGGCAGATCCAAAGTTTATGGTGCTGGTCCGTCTCGACAAGCCGAAAACGTCGCCCTGGGGATCGGTGGTCGCTGCGCCTGTGTTCCAGCAGGTTGTCCAACGCTTGGTGGTCTTGATGCACATCCCTCCCGATTCTGTGCGGGCGCAGATGAGCGTCGGGGGCTGAGGCGAGAGTGTCGATATGTTGACCGTTGATGACGTGGTGGAAGCGCTGACGCAGACCCGGCCCGGGGTGGATCGCCCGATTACCGGCGCCGTGGTTAACTCGCGCGAGGCCACGCGCGGATCGATGTTCGTGGCGATGAAGGGCAAGCGCACCGACGGGCATGACTTCGTAGAGGATGCTTTCGAGCACGGTGCCGCGCTGGCTTTGGTGGAGGATGTCCCAGACGGAAATGTGCGCGTGGTTGATCTGCGGGGCGGAAAGCTCAAGGACAGCCAGGCCTGGGAGTTTCCCCTTCGCCTGCGAGTGAACAGCACGCTCGATGCGCTGCAGAAGGCGGCAGCGCACTGGCGTGACCAGATCGATGTGCGTGTGATCGGGATCACCGGAAGCGTCGGCAAGTCGACCACCAAAGAGCTCACGGCTGAGGTGCTTGAACGTCGCTACCGGACGCTCAAAAATCCGGGCAATCTGAACAACGAGATTGGGCTGCCGCTGTCCTTGCTGCGGCTCACCGAACGGCATAAGCGGGCGGTCCTGGAGATGGGGTTCTATGTGCCGGGCGAAATCGCCCTCTTGTGCCAGATCGCCCGACCGTCGGTCGGGGTGGTGACCAACATCAGCCAGGTTCATTTCGAGCGCGCCAAGACCCTGGATGCCATTGTCCAGGGGAAAACCGAGCTCGTGGAGAGCCTTCCGGCTGCACCGGAAGGTGTGGCCATCTTGAACAATGACGACCCATTGGTGAAGGGCATGGCTGAGCGAACCGAAGCCCGAGTCTTCACTTATGGCCTCTCGAGCGATTCCGATTTGTGGGCCGATGATGTTGTTGGCCTTGGGTTAGAAGGCATCCGGCTCATCCTCCACTACCAGGGCGAGTCAATACATGTTCGAGTCCCCTTGCTCGGCCGCCATTCGGTCCACACCGTCCTGCGAGCTTCGGCTGTGGGTTTGGTGGAGGGATTGACATGGGAAGAAATCGTCAGCGGGCTTCAAACGACACCGTCTCAGCTGAGGCTGATGGCTGTAACTGGCCCCAAAGGCGCCATTCTTCTGGATGACACCTACAACGCTGCGCCCGCATCAACCATTGCTGCGCTGAATCTTCTCGACGATCTCGACGGTCAGAAAACGGCAGTCCTGGGCGACATGTTGGAGTTGGGAAGCTTTGAAGAACGGGGCCACCGCATGGTCGGGGCCCGGGCTGCAGAAGTCGTCGACCAGCTGATCACGGTCGGTGAAAGGGCCCACTGGATTGCACAGGAGGCCATCAAGGCCGGCTTGAGCGAGGAGAGGGTGGTCGAAGTCGATCGCCCGAAGCAGGCGATCAAATACCTCAAGAAGCATATCGGCCCGGACGATGTGGTGTTGGTCAAAGGCTCTCGCGGCATGCATATGGACACGATCGTGAACGAATTGGAGCAGCGGCAATGAGCCAGACGGCTATGGCGCTCTCCTTGGGCGGGATAGCTTTCTTGCTGACCGTCATTTGGGGCGGTCCGTTCATCCGCGTCTTGCGCATGCTCAAGGTCGGACAGCAGATACGCATCGAAGGGCCGGCCCGGCATTTCACCAAGCTGGGCACGCCGACGATGGGTGGGTGGCTCTTCGTCATCCCGGTTGTGTTGATTACAGGCGTGCTGAATCTGGTCTCGATAGCAAGCGATCTGACGGTCCTGGGCAACTCGATCCTGCTGCCCTTGTTGGTGCTGATCGCCTTCACGGCGCTTGGAAGCTACGACGACTGGCTGGGCATCCGGGCCCGCCAGGAGGGCCGCGAAGGTCCGATAGGGATGCGTGGCCGCTGGAAGTTGGTCTGGCAGATCGTGATTGCGCTGGGGGCAGCCTTGGTGTTGAAGTACGGGCTGCATTCGCCCAACATGATCCTGCCCAACGTGCCGGACGTGATCGATCTCGGAATCTGGTATGTCCCTATCGCCATGTTCTGGATTGTCGGGGGCAGCAATGCGGTCAACCTCACGGATGGCCTGGACGGCCTGGCCGGGCTGATCTCGGCGACCGCCTTTGCGGCCTTTGGCGTCATCGCCGCGCTTCAAGGGCAGGTCTTCCTGCTTCGATTCAGTTTCACAATCGTCGGCGCACTCTTCGCCTTCCTTTGGTACAACGCGCACCCAGCCGAACTCTTCATGGGGGATACCGGCTCGTTGCCCCTCGGCGCCACGCTGGCCACGGTTGCCTTGATGACCGGCCAATGGCCGCTGCTGGTGGTGATCGCCATCATTCCGGGAAGCGAAACCCTGAGCGTGATCCTGCAGGTGGCCTACTTCAAACTGACCAAGGGGCGACGGCTGTTCAAGATGGCCCCAATACACAACCACTTTGAGTTGAACGGATGGAGCGAAACACAAATCGTGCAGCGGTTCTGGCTGGTGAGCCTGCTGTCCGCCATGATCGGGATTGCCCTGGCTTTGATCTGATCGAAAGGAGAAATGCAATGGAGACCGGGATGCTTTGGTTCGATGACAGCAAACGTCCGCTGACGGAGAAGGTGCAGTCTGCCGTCGAGTACTACCAGGACAAGTATGAAGAGTCGCCCAATTTGTGTGCCGTGCATCCGAGCATGTTGCCGGAAGGCGACACAAAATTGGGCCCGATCGAAGTTCGCGGCGCAACGGCCGTCATGCCGCATCACTTCTGGCTGGGCGTTGATCAGAAAGCCCAGAGCCAAAGCAATGGGCGGCGAAAGGCCGCTTGAGGCAACACGTTTGTCGGATTGGAGTGACCTTCGCGTGGTGGTGATTGGACTGGCCCGACAGGGAAAAGCTTTGGCGCGGTATCTCTCGACCGAGGGGGCCGAGGTCATCGTCAGCGATCGCAAGACGGCTGACCAGTTGACTGTTGCGCGCCAAGAGCTGGCAGACCTGCCGATTGGCTACGTGTTCGGCGGGCACCCGCTGGATCTGCTTGATGGTGCAGATCGGCTGTGTCTTTCCGGCGGCGTGCCATCCGATCTGCCGATCGTGCTCGAGGCAGGTCGACGCGGCATTCCGATCCTCAATGACTCGCAGATCTTCCTTGAGCGCTGTCCCTGCCAGACGGTGGGCATTACCGGGTCGGCGGGCAAGTCAACCACCACGGCCCTGCTGGGCGCCATGGCGGCGGCCGACCCCTCCAGGAGGGCCTGGGTGGGCGGCAACATTGGGCAGCCCTTGTTGGCCGATCTGCCGGCAATGTCCCGGGATGACCTGGCGGTCCTGGAGCTTTCATCGTTCCAACTCGAGTGGATGACCGTCAGCCCCAATGTGGCCGCCGTGCTGAACATCACACCCAACCATCTCGATCGCCATCGGGACATGGCCGCCTACACACGGGCCAAGGCACAGATTCTGGCACATCAGTCCGCGGACGACACAGCGCTCCTGGGCCACGATGACCCCGGGGCTTGGGCGCTCAAATCGGAGGTGAGAGGCCATCTGGCGAGCTTCGGTCACGATGAACCGCCCGAAGGGACGGGGGCCTTCTTCGAAGGCGATCAAATTCTGTGGTCCGCCGATGGGTCGATCACCCCAGTTGCAGAATTGGCGGCCTTGAAACTGAAAGGTGCCCACAACCGAATGAACGCTGTGGCGGCGTCAGCTCTGGGCATGCTGGTTGGATTGCCCTTACCAGCAATCCGAACAGCCATTGAATCCTTCCCCGGGCTGCCTCACCGGCTCGAGTTTGTGCGACATGTGGATGGCGCAGATTGGTACGACGATTCGATCGCCACAGCCCCGGAGCGGACGCTGGCGTCGCTGGCGTCCTTCGGGTCAGAGCCCATCATCTTGCTCGCGGGTGGCCGGGACAAGAACTTGCCGTGGGAGGCCTTTGCCGAGTCGGTCTCCCACCGCGTGGACCATCTGATTCTGTTCGGGGAAGCTGTGGCCAAGATCGCCGATGCCATGCAAGGCACCAGCGGGAAGCACCTTCAGAGCCTAGACATCTGCGACGACCTCGAAGGGGCTGTGGCCAGGGCCTCCGAGTTGGCTGAAGAAGGTGATGTGGTGCTGCTGGCTCCGGGCGGAACGAGCTTTGATGCTTTTGCGGATTTTGAAGCCCGGGGAGACCGGTTTAAAGCCTTGGTAAGAGACCTATGACAGAGATTGCGCTCAACACCCGCCTCAAGAGTCAGGTTTGGATCCGCCGGTTGAGGAAGACTGGGCTTGATCCATGGCTCCTATTGACCGTCGGGATCATGCTGGCCTACGGCCTGGTGATGGTCTATTCCGCCAGCTGGGATGTTTCCTACCGGCTGACGGAAGACCCCAACGCGCTGTTCCAGCGCCAGGTGGTCAATCTCATAGTGGGGTTGGGGGCGATGCTCATCGGCGCTCGCATCCCCCTGCGCTGGCTGCGCAAGTTGGCGCTGCCTGTGATCGGCCTGGCCATTGGCTCGCTGCTCATCGTGCTCTTGGTGCAGGTGGGTGCCGGACCACGGCGAGCGTTTCTCGGCGGATCCTACCAGCCTTCCGAGCTGGCCAAGCTGGCGATGATCATCTACCTGGCGGTTTGGATGGAATCGAAGGGCGATAAGGTCACCGATTGGGAATACGGTTTCCTGCCCCTGATGGTCATCATTGGGCTGGTGAGTGGACTGATTCTGCTTCAACCTGACTTGAGCGCGGTGCTGACGGTGGCCATCGTCTCGGTGACCATGTTCTACATGGCGGGCGCCCGCTTCATTCAATCCGTAGCCGTGACGGCGGGTGGTGGCGCGATGGCGTTTCTGCTGGTGCGCGTCACGACCACCGGTCGAACCCGCTGGAACGACTACATCACCGGACTGGTGGATATTGAAAAAGCCTCCTACCACGTGCAGCACGCTCTTCAGGCGTTCACTGCCGGAGGTCTGCTCGGCCGCGGCCTCGGGGCGAGCCGCGAGAAGTTTGGGCTTCTGCCAGCCCCGCACACGGACAGCATATTCGCCGTGATCGGTGAGGAATTGGGCCTCGTGGGAGCGTTGCTGGTGGTGGCCCTGTTCGTGTTCTTCATGTGGCGTGGCTTTCGGATCTCGATGGAAGCACGTGACCGCCTGGGGATGCTTCTGGCGGGCGGCATCACGTTCTGGGTCGGCATTGAAGCCATGGTCAACATGTCGGTGCTGCTGGGGCTGCTGCCTTTCGCCGGAAACGCACTGCCGTTCTTTAGCTATGGCGGATCGAGTTTGGTGACCACCTTGGCTGCAGTGGGCCTGCTTCTCAACGTGTCCAGGCGAGAGACACCCGAAGTCCAAGACATAAGGGGTCACATTGCGACTGTTGGTATCGGCTGGCGGCACAGGCGGCGGAGTGTATCCCGCCTTGGCCGTCATCGACGCCCTCGGCGAGAGGGCTGAGGTCCTATGGGTCGGAGGACTCGGCGGGATGGAAGAGCAGCTTGTCCGCCGGGCGGGGCTCGCTTTCGAAGCGATCCCGGCCGCCGGGGTGCATGGCGTTGGCCTGTGGACACTGCCCGGCAATCTGTGGCGGCTGGCGACAGGAACCCTGGCCGCACGGGCGGTCCTGCGGCGCTTTCACCCCGATGTGATCTTCTTCACGGGCGGGTATGTGGGAATTCCGATGGCATTGGCGGGCCGCAGGGTCCCCAAGGTGGTTTTCGTGCCTGATATCGAGCCGGCATTGGCATCAAGATTGATCAGCCGCACGGCCGACAGGGTCTGTGTGTCGACCGAGGACTCGGTTGCCTACTACGGGAGCTCCGAACGGGTTCGGATTACCGGGTATCCAACTCGCCGGAGCTTCGGAGGCCTAACCCGCGAAGAAGGGCGCCGCGGGTTGGGCCTCTCCTTGGACCGTCCGGTGGTGCTGGTCCAAGGCGGCAGCCGCGGTGCGCGCTCGATCAACCGGGCCTTGTGGCGGATTCTCCCGGGCCTCTTGGGCCGGGCGCAGGTCATCCACCTGACGGGAGAAGGCGAATGGCCCCAGGTGGCCCGTGAGCAGAAAAAGCTGTCGCCGGGTCATCTGGCCGACTACCACCCCTACCCGTACCTGCACGATGAAATGGCGGCCGCCCTGGTTTCGGCCGACATGGTGGTGTCGCGGGCTGGCGCGTCTGCATTGGGTGAGTACCCGGTCTTTGGCCTTCCGGCCATCCTGGTGCCTTATCCGCACGCCTGGCGTTATCAGAAGGTCAATGCGCAGTACCTGGTTGATCGGGGGGCCGCCATCCAGTTGGCGGATGAGGAATTGAACCAGGGGCTGTGGCCAGCCCTGGTTGAGCTCTTGGATGACCAGGAGAGTCTGGCCGCCATGTCCGACGCGGCCCGAGCATTGGCCAAACCGAACGCGCCGCATGCCATCGCAGATGAGATTCTTGCCGTAGGGCAGAGAGAGGCGAGGGCCGAGTGATCAGCCTGGTCGTCCTCTTCGGCATGTTTGTGGTGCTGTTTGGTGTGATCGGCGCCATGCGTGGCTGGGCCAAGGAACTATTGGTGACCAGCGCTGTCGTGCTGGGCTTGTTCTTGAACGCCATTCTGGAGACCTACATCTCGCCCTATCGCACGGCGTTGTTCCTTCAGCCGGGCCAGACGCAGTTTCTCATCCGCGGCAGCCTGCTGATTCTGCTGGCGTTCTTTGGCTATCAGACACCACACATCCGGGCGCTTGAACCCAAAGTGGCCCGCGAACGGCTCGAAGAACTCTTGTTGGGGATGTTCTTGGGAGCGCTGAACGGATACCTGATCGTGGGTTCGCTTTGGTACTACCTGCACCAGGCGGGTTATCCGACCGATCTGGTCGTCTGGCCGCCGCCCGTACCCAACGTGGAGCAGACGATCAACAACCTGGTCCAGTATCTGCCGCCGGCGGCATTGCCCATCCCCCACATCTATTTCGCTGTGGGCGTGGTGTTTGTCTTCATCATCGTCGTATTCGTATGAAGAAGCACGTGCACTTGGTTGGGATTGGAGGTGTTGGAATGTCCGCAATCGCCAGAGTCTTACACGAGCGGGGTGTCATGGTTACGGGCTCAGACCGTGCCAGGACGCGCTACGCCGAGGCACTTGAGCGGGCCGGTGTGAACATCACCTACGGACACAACCCCCTGGCTCTCCGCGGCGCCGAGGTCGTGCTGGCCTCAGCCGCCGTGCCAGCCGACGACGTGGAATTGGTTGAAGCGCGTTCGCTGGGCATCCCCATCCTGCATCGAGATGATTTTTGGGGTGAACTCACCAAGGGTTACGAGATATTGGCTGTGGCGGGCACACATGGAAAAACGACGACCAGCGGGTTGATAACCTGGCTGCTTGAGCGGGCCGGCGCTGCTCCCACATTCATCGTCGGCGCGGACCTGGTGGATTTCAAGGCCAACGCCCGGGCAGGCACTGGGCCGCATTTCGTCGTCGAAGCCGATGAGTACGGCATGGCCTTTCTGGGCATATTTCCCCAAGTTGGCATTGTGACCAACGTCGAACATGATCATCCGGACCAATTCGCCCAGGCAGCCGATGTCCAAAAGGCCTTCCAGTCCTTCGCTGACCAGATCCAGGATCTGCTGATCTACTGTGCCGATGACCCTGGGGCGTCGGCGCTGGACGTGCCCGGCCGCGGCCGGGTCAGCTACGGCCTTTCTCCAGACGCCGAGTGGCGAGCGGATGAGATCCGGCCCAATCAGGCGGGCGGCTCTGATTTTCTGGTTCTTCACGAGGGTGAGGTGCTCGGACTGGCGCGCATCCGGCTCCCAGGCCGGCACAACGTGCTGAACGCGTTGGCAGCTCTGGCGGCGGTCGATCACGTTGGGGTGACTTTTTCCGAAGCGCGCCAATCGCTGACAGAGTTCCACGGCGCTGCCCGCCGCTTGGAGACGAGAGGTGAGGTGGGTGGGGTGACCGTAGTCGATGACTACGCTCATCATCCAACCGAGATCGCCGCCAGTCTGTCAGCGCTCAGAACTCGGTTCCCAGAGGCGCGAATCTGGGCGGTGTTTCAACCCCACACGTTCACCCGCACACTGGCATTTCTGGACAGTTGGGGTGATGCGTTCGAGGACGCAGACCAGGTGTTGGTGACGCCGATCTATCCGTCCCGCGAGACAGATGACCTAGGAGTTGACTCCGAAATGGTGGCCTCCCGTATCGCTGGCGAAAAAGCCCGGGCCACCGGATCGCTGGATGAGGCGGCTGACATTCTCCTTGGCGAAGTTTCCGCCGGCGACGTGGTTGTGACCCTGTCGGCAGGTGATGGCAACAAAGTGGGTGAGCTCTTGCTGGAGGGCTTGAGCAAGAAGGGAGAGAGCTGAAGTGGCGAAGCAAACAAAACATCTGTTTGAAAGCGATCGAAAGATGGAACTCAGGTTGAGGCTGGCCCTGAAGCAGGTTGCCGACGCCGGTGGATCAGGTTCGAATCTGATCTTGAACGGCCAGCAGCCTCCCAAGGAATTGGTGACTCGCTTGATTGCCAAGGTGCGCAAATTGTGACATCGGCGGTGATCAGCCTCGAGGCCCTGCAGGAGCTCCGGCGGGACTTCGGGGATCGTCTCCAAGAGGGCGTGGCTCTGGCCCCCTTCACATCGTCCCGCATTGGCGGGCCGGCGGACTTTCTGTTGGAGGTTCGAACGCGCCGATGAGCTCCAGCGGGTATTCGAAATCCTCTGGGCCCATGAGGCGCAGGCCTTCGTGCTGGGAGGCGGTTCGAACATCCTGGTGGCGGACCGTGGTGTGAGAGGTGTCGTGGTGCTGAATCACGCCCGAAAGGTCGATTTTCACGACGATTCGCCCCGGCCGAAAGTCTGGGCTGAATTGGGGGCCTCCCTTGGGAGCCTGGCGCGCCGGACGGTCGATCGCGGTTGGGCTGGGCTCGAGTGGGCGACAACTGTGCCGGGAACCGTCGGCGGGGCGGTCTTCGGCAATGCAGGCGCCCATGGCGGCGATACGGCTGGAACACTGGAGCTGGCCGAAATCTTGCAACGTGACAAGGGCAGGGCCGAATGGCCGGTTGAAGACCTGGACTATGGCTACCGGATCAGCTGGCTCAAGCGTCATCCCGGCCAGGCAGTGGTCCTTTCGGCCACATTCAATCTGATGGAATTGTCGGTGGAATCCACCCGGGGCAAGATGCAAACCTTCGTGGACCACCGAAAGACAACTCAGCCAGGCGGCGCAAGCTGGGGTTCGATGTTCAAGAACCCGCCCAAGGATTTCGCCGGGAGACTTATCGAGGCGGCAGGTTTGAAAGGGCTGCGAGAAGGGGATGCTGAGATCAGCCATCAACACGCCAACTTCTTTATCAACCACGGCCAGGCGACCGCGGAAGACGTTTGGCGGCTGCTGCAAACAGCCCAGCGACGCGTCGAAGAGGCATTTGACGTCCGTCTGCAGATGGAGATCGAGCGAGTTGGTGACTGGGAAGATTCCGAGCGAACGACAGGTTCGAGAGAGGCGGCACAAGCATGAGCGAGAAGCTCAGGTTGGGGCTCCTCTTCGGCGGCCGCTCGGGCGAGCACGAAGTCTCGTTGATGTCAGCCCGTTCCGTGATAGCGTCGCTGGACAGCGACAGGTACGACGTGGTGTTGATCGGCATCGATCACGCTGGCCGCTGGTTCGCCGGGGACGGGGCATTGGATGCCTTCGAATCGGCCGATCTGGGGGGCCTGGACCCCGTGGTATTGCTGCCCGAGCCGGCCGGTGGTTGGCTGTATCGCAGGCAGGCCGATCAGGCCCTGGAACGAGTCGTTCAACTGGACGTGATCTTCCCCATGCTGCACGGGACTTTTGGCGAAGATGGCACATTGCAGGGCCTGTTGGAACTGGCCGACGTGGCATACGTCGGCGCTGGCGTCCTGGCCTCGGCGGTTGCGATGGATAAGGTCCTTTTCAAGTCCCTGATGCGGGCGCACAACATCCCGCAGATTGAGTTTGTTGCCCTGGACTCGGATGTGATCATTTCCGATGTGGAGCGTGCGCTGAATGAAGTTGAGGGCCTGGGGGGATATCCGCTGTTCACCAAGCCGGCAAATTTGGGCTCCTCCGTCGGTGTGAACAAGGTAAGCGGACGGTCTGATTTGGTGGAAGGTCTCATGGAAGCCGCACAGTACGACCGTCGGGTGATCGTGGAACGCGGTATCGAAGCGCGCGAGATCGAAGTCAGCGTCCTGGGCAACGAATCGCCGGAGGTCTCGATTGCTGGTGAGATTGTGCCGGGAGACGAATTCTATTCATACCGGGCGAAATACCTGGATGACGACTCGGAGCTCAAGATCCCTGCCCCGATCGACGACGTGACGATGGAAGAAGTGCGCGATATCGCAGGGCGCGCCTTCCGCGCCATCGACGGCGCCGGAATGGCGCGGGTGGACTTCCTGCTCGAGAAGACAACGGGAAGGTTGTATCTGAACGAAATCAACACCATTCCAGGATTCACCCAGATCAGCATGTACCCCAAGCTTTGGGAGGCCTCCGGACTGCCTTTTCCCGACCTGTGCGATCGGCTGGTTGTGCTCGGTTTGGCTCGGAAGGCGCAGAGAGATCGCCTTGTGAGAACCTACGGGGGTGACGCGTGACGGTTTCCGAGCGGGTCCTGGGTGGGCCAACGACGCGTGCCGAGCAAGTACGGGCACGCCGGGCGAGCCAACGACGCAAGCTCGAGCCCCTGGCTGGCAAGTCAAAGCCCAAGACCTCCCGGCGCGCACATCGGCCTCGACGGCGGCTGGACCTGGCGATCCCGTCTGAATTGGGAGCCGAGATCCGTCTGCCTTCGATCCCCAACGTGCACACAGGGCCGAGGCTGATCTCATTTGTGCTGCTGTGTCTGGTGGCCTACGGACTCATGGCGGTCAAAGGGGCAAGCGCGTTCTATGTGGCCGACGCCGATGTGGTGGGCGCCCAAATGCTGACAGCTGACCAGGTACGCTCGATTGCGCGTGTGGATCGGGAATCGGTGTTTTCGGTGGATCCAGGTGCGGCGGTGGCTCGCTTTTCATCCATCGCTGAAGTTGCGAATGTGCGGGTCAAAGTCAAATGGCCCAACAAGGTTGAGATCGATGTCACCGAACGCACTCCGGTGGTCGCCTGGGACGACAATGGCCGGCGCTGGTGGATCAGTTCAGAGGGTGTGGCGTTCCTGGATCATGGCCAATGGCCCGATCTGATTAAGGTGGTCAGCGATCAGCCCGTTCTGAATATCGGCGACGACCCGTTGGCCAAGGTCATCCCGGACAAGATTCTGGTGGCGGCCAGTGTGCTCAGCGCGCAGCTGCCAAAAGGGACCACCCTGCGCTATGACCCGGTCTACGGATTGGGGTTTGACGATCCCAAGGGATGGACGGCCTACTTTGGGGTCGACGGCGACATGCTCATGAAATTGAGGCTGTACAAAGCCCTGGCGGCCCAACTGGCTGACCAGGGTATCCAGGCCAACATGGTGAGCGTGAAAGACCCAAGCACGCCGTACTACAGGCAGTGAGGACAGACTTGTGACGGCACTTATCGGACAGGACGAACCGATCTTTGTAGGGCTGGATATTGGAACCAGCAAGATCACGGCGCTGGTAGGTCACCTCGACCCGGAGAACCGGGTGCGCGTGATTGGGCTTGGGTTGGTGCCGTCGGCCGGGATGCGCAAGGGCGGGGTGGTCAGCCTGGAAGCCCTGGCGCGGGCGATCGAGACCGCCAAGGACAAGGCCGAGCGCACGTCCGGCTACGAAATCAGCTCCGCTTTGATCAGCCTGTCCGGGCAGCAGGTCAACTCCATGAACAGCAAGGGAATGGCCGGCGTCTCAGGCCGGACCATCGGTTTCGACGATGTGGCGAGAGCCTTGGAAGCTGCTCGTTCGATCGCTGTGCCTTACAACCGCGAAATCGTCCACGTCATTCCGCGCGGGTTTGTGGTTGATGGGCAGGACGGAATCAAATCCGCCCTGGGCATGCACGGTTACCGTTTGGAAGTCGAAGCCCACATCGTGACCGACAGTGCAACGGCCCTGCGGAACATGGAGAAATGTATCGAGGCCGCAGGTTTGACCGTTGACGGATGGGTGCTCAGCTCGCTGGCCGCTGGCGAGACGGTGCTGACAGAGACAGAGCGCGAGATGGGCGTTGTGGTGTGTGATATCGGCGGCGGCACCTGCGACCTGGCGATCTACATTGAAGGCTCCGTCTGGCATACAGCTGTGATTCCGGTCGGCGGCGACCACCTGACGAATGACATCGCTCAGGGCTTACACCTTCCGGCGGAGACGGCCGAATCGGTGAAGCGCCGTCATGGCTTGGCCGCCAAGGCCATGGCTGAAGGCGACCAGGCTTTCGCCGTGCGGCCGTTTGGCCAAGGTGAAGCCGTACAGATCCGGCAGGACGATCTGGCCACCATCCTTGAGCCGCGTGTCGAGGAGCTCTTCGGGTTGGTTCGACAAGAGATCAAGCGATCGGGCTACGATGGCCTACTTCCTGCAGGGGTGGTGCTTACGGGAGGCACGAGCCAGCTGCCGGGGATCCGTCAAGTCGCCTCGGACGTGCTTCGGCTTCCGGTTCGTCAGTCGGGGCCCGATGACCTGCGGGGGCTGGTGGACCAGCTGCACTCCCCGGCCTACAGCGCCAGTCTGGGCCTGCTCCATTGGGCCAAGCTGCAGCAGGAACAGTTCATGTTGGATGGGCGAGGTTACAGCCCGTTGAGCCTGGCGAAATGGGACCTGGCTCGAGCGGCTGATTTTCTCAAGCGATTATTGCCTGGTTAGTGCAAGGCCGGTCCCGCATGGAAGACGGGCCCGGCAAACATCAAAGAGGAGGAACGCTATGCATCCGCAACCTAATATGAAATCGTTCGCTCGAATAAAGGTCGTGGGGGTCGGAGGCGGCGGGAGCAACGCCGTCAACCGCATGATCGAAGAAGGCCTGGCGGGTATTGAATTCGTGGCCGTCAATACCGACGCCCAGGCCCTGGTGCTTTCGGACGCGCCGATGCGGGTCCGTATCGGCGACAAGCTGACCCGGGGTTTGGGCGCGGGCGGCAACCCTGAAGTGGGGCAGAAGGCCGCCGAAGAGTCGGCGGAAGAGCTGTACGAGGTGCTGAAAGGGACCGACATGGTGTTCATCGCCGCCGGCATCGGTGGCGGCACCGGCACCGGCGCGGCCCCGGTTATCGCCCAGGTGGCCAAGGAGGTCGGCGCCTTGACGATCGGTGTGGTCACTCGCCCCTTCACCTTCGAGGGTGTCAAGCGGGCGAAATCTGCCGAGCAGGGCATCGGCCGGCTGAAGGAAGTCGTGGACACATTGATCGTGATCCCCAACGATCGCCTGCTGCAGGTCGCGGACAAACGCGCCAGCCTGCAGGACTCGTTCAAGATGGCCGACGATGTGCTGCGTCAGGGGATCCAGGGCATCAGTGAGTTGATCACAGTGCCCGGCCTGATCAACCTGGACTTTGCCGATGTGCGGACGATTATGTCGGAGGGCGGGGCGGCCCTGATGGCCGTCGGTCGCGCCACCGGCGAAGATCGCGCCCGAGCGGCAGCGGAAATGGCGATCTCGAGCCAGCTGCTGGACATCACCATCGATGGCGCGCGCGGGATCCTGTTCAATGTCACCGGTGGGGCGGACCTGAGCCTGTTCGAGGTCAACCAGGCGGCTGCCATCATCAAGGAAACCGCGCACCCGGATGTCAACCTGATCTTCGGCGCCGTGGTCGACCCGAGCTTGGGCGATGAGCTTCGAGTGACGGTGATCGCTACGGGCTTCGAGGGCTCGAACATCCGCCGACCTTCCTCTCGCCGAACCGTGGCGCGCTTGGAGGCCAACAAGGGTGCTGAAGAAAGCGTCGAGGTGGAAGCCTTCCAGCCGCAAACCTTCGATGTCAATGATTTGGACATTCCCGCCTTCCTGCGCCGGCGCTAGTGCGCCACCCATCCGGGCCCAGGCCAAGGTCCGGATGACCGCGTTGGAATGAGCCGCGGTGGGCGCGCCTTGTGGGTGCGTCCCGCCTTCCGGCCGCAGCCTGCTGGCCGGCGTCGGACCCTCCTCCCGACGCCGGCCGGCGGGCTTTGTGCTTCCACCATGACCAAAGTACCAGAAGACTTTAAGCTTGTCGTGGGACTTTCGACTTGCAGGGGATTCGCGCAGGTGCTAGAATTCGTCTCCCTGTTGCCCGAGATATCGGGGTCGCCGCCGAAGTCAACCTAGATATGGCGGCGAACATTTGTTTCAAGGACGGCGTTCGCGATGCAGTGCCCATACTGCCAAAGTGAGGACAGCCGGGTTATCGACACCTCCCACGATTCTCGGGGCGGCATCCGTCGCCGGCGGGAATGTCAGACGTGCGAGCGCCGCTTTACAACCTATGAACGTGCAGTGCAGGCCACCCCGATGTTGGTCAAGCAGGATGGCACCCGAGAGGCATTCGACCGCGAGAAGTTGACCCATGGCATCCGCATCTCATGTGCCAAGCGACCTGTGGCGGCGGCCGATATCGACCGCATGGTGGGCGAGATCGAAGCCGCGCTGCAGGCGATGGGGCAGGCCGAGGTCTCTTCCCGAGTGGTGGGGGATATGGCCATCTCGGGTCTGAAGGAGCTCGACCACATCGCGTACATTCGATACGCCATTGTTTATCTTGGCCTGGATGACCTGCAGGCCATTCGCAACGAAATCGACGCCCTCCTCGGCGGATGAGGGGTCCCGGCTTGGCCGTTCCGTGGCCAGCCGTTTCCGCCCAACAGGAAGGCGTTTCGCATCGGTGGGGACGGGACGCGCCGGTTCTCGTGCCTGGGCCAGTTGGTGAGATTCTTCACAAGTGAGGGAGGCAGGCGGATGTTGGAAACCGACAAGAAGGACATCGATGTGCGTCACGAGGCACAAATCCGGATGCCGGAGCGGCCCGGCCTGCCAGAAGATCTCGATTCGGTTGACCTGAGCGACAACGCCCGCACCGTGCTTTCTAAACGCTATCTTCGGCGTTCGCCGGACGGCGAACCGGCGGAAACTGTCGAAGAGATGTTCTGGCGGGTTGCGTGGCATGTGGCCGCCGCCGAATCCGTCCACGATGCGCCGGTGGAGCCCGTGGCCGAAGCATTTTACAAGCTGCTGACCACCAAGCGCTTCTTTCCCAATTCGCCGACCTTTACCGGCGCGGGGACGCCCCTGGGCCAGCTGGCCGCCTGCTTTGTGCTTCCGATCAACGATGACATGGGCCGCGATTCCTCGGGGATTTTTCAGACTCTGCGCGACGCGGCTCTGATCCAGCAAACTGGTGGGGGAAACGGTTTTTCATTCAGCCGGCTGCGTCACAAGGGCTCGGTGGTCAAATCGTCGATGGGTCGCGCCACCGGCCCGGTTGGATTTCTGCGAGTGTATGACAAGGCCTTTGGGGAGGTCGCCCAGGGCGGGACGCGGCGCGGAGCCAACATGGCCGTGCTGAGGGTGGATCATCCGGACATCCGCGAATTCATCACCTGCAAGGTCGACGAAAATCAGATCACCAACTTCAACATTTCGGTCGGGGTCACAGACACCTTCATGGAAGCCGTAGCCAACGATTCGACCTACGACCTGGTCGCTCCCAACACGGGTGAGGTGGTCGAGCAGGCTCGGGCTCGGGAGATATTTGATCTGATCGTCACCCACGCGCATCACAACGGCGAGCCCGGAATGCTCTTCTTGGATGCCGCCAACCGCACCAACCCGGTGCCGCATCTATATGACTTGGAAGCCACCAACCCCTGCGGCGAGCAGTGGTTGGGCCCCTATGAGAACTGCTGCTTGGGCTCCGTCAACCTGGCCCAGCACCTGGGGCCGGACGGCACCGTCGATTGGGAGAAGCTTCGCCAGAGCGTGGTTCTCAGTACGCATTTCCTGGATAACGTGGTCACCGTCAATGCCTATGTTCCAGCGGTCCCGCAGCTGAAGGAAGCCGGCCTGCGCGCCCGTCGTATCGGGTTGGGAATCATGGGATTGGGCGACCTGATGTACCACGTCGGTGTTCGCTATGGCTCGGATGAAGCCCAAGACTTCGCCGCCCAGGTGATGGAGTTTGTTCGCTATCACTCGATGCTTGCCAGCGTGGGCCTGGCCGAGGCCCGCGGGCCGTTCCCGGCCATCGAAGGCAGCCTGTACGATCCGGACGATTTGAAGTGGACGGCTCCTGAGCCATTGATCCCCTACAGCTACGAGTACCAACGCCCAAGCGTCGATTGGGACAAGGTGGAGGCAGGGATCAAGTCGCACGGCATTCGCAATGCTGCCCAGACGACCATCGCTCCCACAGGGACGATTGCCACCGTTGCCGGCTGCGAGGGCTATGGGTGCGAGCCCGTTTTCGCCTTGGCCTACTACCGGCATGTCAACGATCACGGTGAGGACTTGAGGCTGACCTACACCAGCCCCTTGTTTGAGAAGGCGCTCATCGACGCGGGTCTGGATGATGAGCAGCGCCAGGCGGCCGTGGAGCAGGTGATGGCCAAGGGTTCCTGCCAGAATGTCGAACTGATCCCGCCGGAGGTCCGCCACAGCTTTGTCGTCTCATCAGACATCAGCGCCAAAGAGCACGTTCGGATGCAAGCCGCCATGCAGGCCTTCGTTGACAACAGCATCAGCAAGACGTGCAACTTCCCGGAGGGTGCCTCGGAAGACGATGTCGCCCGAGCCTATCTGTTGGCCTGGGAACTGGGCTGCAAGGGCCTGACGGTTTACGTCACCGGCTCACGCCAGAAAGTCGTCCTGGAAACCAAGGCCACGGCCGACAAGAAGACCGCCGCTGAACTCGGCACCCGACACGGCAGCCAGTCAACTCCAAATCTGGAACGAACGCAAGAAACCGCGCCCTTCGCGCTTGGATGGTGCCACCTACCAGATCAACACTCCGTTGGGCAAAGCCTTTGTCACCATCAACGAAAACGGTGGGGGGCAACCCTTTGAGGTCTTCATCACCACCGCCAAGGCCGGGTCCGAAACGGCGGCCATTTCCGAGGCCATCGGGCGGATGGCGTCCTACGTCTTGCGCATCGCTTCGCCGGTGCCGCCGCGCGATCGACTGGCCGAAATCGTCCGCCAGCTTTCCGGAATAGGCGGTGGCCGGCCACTCGGGTTTGGCCCCAACCGGGTGCTTTCCTTGCCTGACGGCGTCGCTCAGGCGCTGGCGGGCTACCTGGGCGACACGCCTGAGAGCGGCATAACAAGTATGCCGGCCGAAGCCCCGTCCCAGATCCCGATGACCATCGGCGATCTGTGCCCCGAATGCGGCGCCGCCGGGGTGGTGAACGAAGAAGGCTGTCGAAAGTGCTACTCGTGCGGTTACAGTGAATGTTGATCGAACACAGCTGACCGTCAAGCGGGCCCCGCAAGGGCCCGCTTTTTCTTTCCCTCCGATCACAGTCCACCGGTTCACGGGTCAGTTGCACAGCCGTTGGATGCATTGCGCCCGTATGAGTCGTCGTTGATAATGAGATTTGTGAAAGCATTCACAAACTCAACCAACAGTTGGAGCTGACTATGGCAGCCGCGAAGACAGGCAAGGCACGTCAAGATGCCCCCCTGGCGTTGCTTCTCTCATTGGAAGGCAAGCGGGCGATGATTACGGGGGCTGCGGCCGGCATCGGGCGATCGATTGCGCGCCGGTTCGCCGAGGCCGGGGCGGACCTCGAGTTGGTGGATATCTCCGAACCGGCGCTCCTGAAGACAGGCAGAGAGCTGGAGGCAGTGGCGCCATCGATCCGCCTTCATTCATCCGATATCGCCACCGAAGTCGGTCGGAGTCTGCTGTGGGAGGCAGTGGGAGACCATCCGCCGGATATCCTGGTCAACAACGCAGGGATCTATCCCTTCAAGGGCTTCCTGGACGTGGACGCCGCCTTCTACGATCACGTGTTGGACGTCAATCTCGGGGCCGTGTACTGGATGTGCCAGGAGATGATCGGCCGGCGCTTGAAGAAGGGCGGCGTGATCATCAACCTGGCGTCGATTGAGGCTCTGGTGGCCTTCAAGGCCGACCTGGCGCACTACAGCGTAAGCAAGGCGGGCGTGATGGCGCTGACCCGTTCGCTGGCGCGCGAGCACGGCAAGGACGGGTTCCGAATCAACGCGCTCCTGCCGGGCGGGATCATCACCCGGGGGACCAAGAGCGCGGCCTGGGGCGTGCTTCGGATGCAGCTGGGGTTGATCCGGACGGGCCTGCGTTTTCGACAGCGGATACCGCTCGGCCGACTGGGGGACCCGGATGAGGTGGCCCGTATGGCACTGGTGTTGGCCTCCGATCTGTCCAGCTATGTTCAGGGCGCTGCCGTCCCCGTCGACGGAGGCTTCCTCTCGGCGTAGTACGGTCCGCCGTCGGCCATGGACAGAACGAGGCGGTCTCAAGTAGACTGGTCCCCTCATAGGTCCACATCATCTCTGGGGAGAGGGATCATGCGGAGATATCAAGCTCTTACACGTCCGGGGCGCATGGCGGCAATCGTCTGGATGATCGGTTTGACATTGTCTGCCTGCGCCGGGGCAGCGACCTCACCATCCAGTACGCCCCTGGCTGTTTCCACAAGCGAGCCTCCGGCAGCCACTGGTGCCCCTGCCACCCAGATGCCCACCGCTTCCGAGGGCAATCTGTACACCAATCAGCAGGGCGGTTTTTCGCTGACCCTGCCCGACGGCTGGAGTGCAGCCGGCCCATTCGAGGTGCAAGCCGACGGGCTGAGTTATCAGAGTTACGCCCTGGGGCTGGATCCCGCGGCTGAAGGCGGGCCGGGCATGAGCCGGATCGTCATCGGCGATGCGTCCAGCCTGACCTTGGAGGCTTTTGTCCAGCAGCAGTGCCAGACCTGTCCGGAGAACCCGGTCGAGGAGGTCAGCCTGGATGGACGGCCCGCCCAGCGCGTGCTGATCGGGGGAGGCGGCGTGCCGTTCACGGTCGAGTGGACCTTCGTTCGTCTTGACGGACAGATGGTAGGTTTCTCGATTCACGATCCCGAAACGCTCGAACCGCTGCCGGATGTCCTGGCCTCGGTGGATCTACCGTGAGCTTAAGGCGATTGCTGAGCCTTTCGACTGCGGTGGGGTTCTTGGTGCTCGCCGCCAGCTGCGGCCAGGTGAAGGTTGTGGGTGACCGCTCCACATCCGCCACCAACGACGATGTGGATGAACTACAAACCGAGGTGGCCGGCCTGCGGCAAACACAGGCTGTCCAGGCGACGGCTCTGGCCGAGCAGGGAGCGCAGGTTACGCGCCTCAGCGGGTTTGTTTCTTACCTGGCGACGGTCGTACCCAGGGCGACACGCACGATTCAGCCTCCCACCAAGACACCCTTTGTGCCGATCGAGGGCTCTGTGCTGCTTGAAGGTGGACGCTGCTGTGCCGGTGGGATAGCGGGCCAACCCCTGACGCTCCACGCCGAGCTTCAGGCACGGAGCCAGATGGGCGACGTGGTCGAGATGCGGACTCGAATCGGTTTGGCTGCGGCCACGCTGGCCGATATGGCTGGACGAGCCTGGGAGCCGTTCAGCCGCCAGGTGACCTTCGAAGTTTCTCCCGGCGTCAATTGGACGGGCTACTTCGTGAGCGCGCAGTTCAGAGACTCACAGGGGACCGAGTCCGATGTGTTCTGGGATGAGATCTCGGTGGAAGGTGAGCCACCTGGAGGTACAACAACTCCTTGAGGCAGGTTTCAACTTCCGGCTTCGATGATCCCCTTCAATGCCTGACAGTGAGTTTCAAAGGCCACTCGGCCGTCGGCTGTGATCCGGCAAATCGTGCGCGGAATCTTGCCCTTAAAGGTCTTCTCAATCTCGACAAAGCCAGCCTCCTCCAATCGACTCAAGTGGGATGACAAGTTGCCTTTGGTCAGCCCTGTTTCCTCTTGAAGGTAGAGGAAGTCGGCACCTCGAATCGAGTGCAGCAGAGCCAGGATGGCCAGGCGGGCCGGCTCATGAACGATGCGGTCCGCTTCAACCAAGGATTTGATGGGCTGGCTCATGCTCCATCCCCGTGCCCGGATGGCTCAGGGTGGGCCACGAAATATCGGCGAAGCGCACAGCCCCCAGAAAGCATCATCACGGCCCCGGTGGCGCCGAAGGTAGCGGCGCTGCCCCACAGATCCGATCCGAGCCAAAGGGCCGCCGCCAGCCCGATCAGCGCGGCGATGGTCGCCAGCAGGTAGAAGCGTGCCAGGCGAGCCCGATAGGCCAGCGTGACCATGATCAGCCCCAGCAGAGCGCCCTCCATCAAGGCCATATTGTTGATTTGGTCCGGCAGCAGGAAGCCGGCGATGGCCAGCCCCAAGGCGCCCCCGATCACAACCCAGCGGGCCCGGGAGGGTTGGGAGTCGTCGTAGTCGACGTAGCCTGTGCGCGGATGGACCCAGCGGTCCTTGACCCTTTGGACCAGGCGTTTGAAGAGCACGCTTCCCAGCATAGGGATGGCCACCAGCAGCAGCGCGCCCACCACCCGCCACATGGAACCGGCGGGTGTGGCTGCCCACGCGCTGATAGCCAACCCGGCGGCCAGGAAGAGCGTGCCGACGGCCAGCTCCACCAGCCCGTCATCGTAGAAGTAGCGGAACGGCCGGTCGATCAATTCTTTCAGGGAAGGCATAGGCTTGTCCATGGGCAAATCTCCACAAACTAGTTTGTAACACAGACCTCTGTCACACTTTACGACGTTTTCGGCGTCGAGTCAAGGGTCTTCTCCCCTGGCAGGTCAGCTGTGCCGTGGAAGCGACCCGATCTTGACGCGCCTGAGATCTGTCGGCCGTTGGCAGGCACGGCGGCATGCTGTATGCTTGTCGGTGGAAGATACATCGGGTTTGACAGGAGGTTGAATTGAGCGCATCTGGCAGTGGTCGGCGGATCATGGGTATGAGCTGTGGGCAAGTTGTGCTGCTGCTGATTCTGCTGATTGTGGCCTGCGCTGCCATTTCCGGCGGGGCGTATTGGGTCCTAACCAATCCTGACTTCAGCGGGGGACCAGCCCTGCCGACTGCGTTCCAAGTCAATTCTCCTGCGCCTCCCACACGGACGCCGGGGCCCGTGGTGCTTCCACCCACTTGGACGCTGACCCCGTCACCGACGTTCACGGCGACACCCGAACCGAGCGAAACGCCGACCGCAACCTCAAGTGAGACACCGCCAACAGGGTCACCGACCGCCACGTCGCCCAGCTGATCAAAGGGGCCAGGCGGCTCCCGACCATCGGCCGACCGGAGGGCACCTGCCTTGCTGGAACGCGAGATCCATGCCGCCCGGAGATGACCGGGCGCTTGGGTCGATTCAGTTCATGGGCCGCGCCCGGTCAGGGTGGGTGGCAGGATTCCCGCTTTGGCGTCTCTGGCCTGGAGTTTGTCTCCCCATGTCGTCGGGGCTGGAGGACGCCTTCAGCTCATTGTTGGAAGCAAACCCCTGGGAGGAAGGCTGTGCTGATGCCCTGGTCCGAAGCTGCCCGGCGGCAGCCGCGGAGGCAGTCGGGGGTGTGATAGAGTCAGTTGACCCGCTGGAAACCGGCGGATGGAATTGGCGCCCTCTTGTCGGAGAGAGCCACAAGGGGCACGTCCGAAGGAGAGACATATGCAGATAGAAGACAAAGCCGTGGTGATCTTTCACTACACCTTGACCAACGATCAAGGTGAACTGATTAAGTCTTCAAAGGAAAGTGAACCTCTGGCCTATATTCACGGGCAGGGCAGGATCATCTCCGGGCTGGAAACAGCACTGGAAGGCCGGAAGTCAGGAGACAAGTTCAACGTCCGACTCGAGCCGAGCGACGCCTACGGGGAGCGCACCGACGAATTGGTGCAGACCATGCCGCGCAGCGCATTCGTGGATGCGGATGATCTGGACGTTGGGATGGCTTTCCGCGCCTTGAGCGAGGGTGGGGAAACCATCGTGCACGTGGTCAACATCGAGGGAGATCAGGTGACGGTTGATGGAAACCACCCTTTGGCGGGTCAGGCGCTGAACTTTGACGTCGAAGTCGAGGACGTTCGCCAGGCTACAGAAGAAGAGCTCAGCCACGGCCACGTTCATGGCCCGCATGGCGCCCACGAATAGTCTCAAGTGTTCAAAAGTATAGGAACTCGGGATGAAGATCCTATCCATCTCCGACATCCACGGGCGGCTTGGCCCGCTTGAGCTGCTGACGCCCAGGCTTGAGGCGTCCGACATCGTCATCCTGGCGGGTGACATCACCAATTTCGGCCATGCAGACGATGCACGGGACATCATTCAGACCCTTCAAGCCAGCGCCTCCCTAGTTCTGGCGGTGAGCGGGAATTGCGATTACCCCGACGTGGCCCAGTCTCTGGATGAGATGGGGATTAGCCTGGAGGGCCGGGCGATCACAGTCGAAGAGGTCAGCCTGATCGGTCTGGGCGGCTCATTGTCCGGGCCGGTGCCTACACCTAATGTGTTCAGCGAGCCCGAGCTAGCAGCCAGCCTGACTGAGGCCGTTGAAGGTTTGGCACCAGATGCACCGCTGATCCTCGTATCCCACCAACCTCCGAAGGATACGGCTGCCGATCGCACGAGCGGCGGTCATCACGTCGGCAGCACAGCCGTGCGTGAATTCATCCAGGCCTACCAGCCGTTGGTTTGCTTCACGGCACACATCCATGAGTTCACGCGGCGTGAGCCACATCGGCGAAACGCTGGTGATCAACCCCGGGCCGCTCAGCGCTGGGAGCGTGGGGTTTGCCCACGTTGACGGGGGCCAGCTTGTGACGTGCGAAATCCAGGCTCTTGGCTGACCGTTTGGCCGAATTGTTGCCAGCCGGGGATGGCCACCGAGGCGCAGCTGTCCATCGCAAGGTCCCTTCAACCCCCAAATCCTGATGTACCGGAGGCCATATGAATGCTCGTGACATCCTGATGTACGGTGACCGGTCGCTGCGGGCTGGCCTGGACGGCGTGCCAATCGACTTGTGGGCACAGAAAGGTGTGTGCGGGTCCTGGTCAGTCAAAGACATCATGGCCCATCTCACGTCATATGAACTGTGGCATACAGAACTGCTGGTCAGTTTTATCGAGCCAGGTCCGACGCCCACACTGGACCAGCTGCGCGAGCAGGGATCTGAGTTCAACGCAATGCAGGTGGCGGCTCGCAGGGACCATTCTCCAGAGGACGTGTTAAATGCCTATACGGAGGCTCACGAAGGGCTGATGAAAGCCGTTGTGGAGATCCCGCCGGCGAAACTGTCCGAGGTGGGGACGATACCTTGGTATGGCGAGTCCTACAGCCTGGATGATTTGCTTGTGTACAGCAACTATGGCCACAAACGCGAACACGTCGCCCAAATCAATGTCTTCAAGGACTCTGTCGGATCAGGCGAGTGAGTAGGGGAAAGTCGCGCCTTTCGATCGCGGGCGGGATTGTCGGACACGGAGTTTGTGACAAAATTCACATGCTCACCTCGATGGGGTTGCGCTAGTCTCTAGGTGGTCCGATAGCCGCAGGCCCGGTGATGAGTAGCGATCGCCGGTTCGCGTGAGGAGATTGCTTGTCTTGAGCAAACGCCCATCGTCAAGATCGCAAGTAGCGGTTCTGTACACCCACCCTGAGAGCATCCTGGAGGACTACGATCGCTTGTTCGATCTGGCGGACGCCAGCCGGGCGCTCCAGGCCGACACCCCCACAATCCTCAAAGACAACATATCCTGGCATTTCCCGATGCCGTCAGCCAACACGACCCCCTGGCAGCTCGAGGCCACCATCCTCGGACTCCGTCGGAGAGGCTTCGATTCTCTGGTCTGTGTGCAGAACAAGACGGTTGTGATTGACGCGTTCAAGGGAGAAGATCTCAACGGCTACCGACCCATCTTCAGCCGCTACAAGATTCCCGTGCTGTACAATTTTCGTGACAGTGACATGCAGTGGATGCCGTACCGTCCCAAAGCGGAGATGCTGGCGCTCGACCACGTCTATCCGGAAGGCATCTATCTGCCTGACTACTTCTTCGGCAAGAACATCGTTCATCTGCCAACCGTCAAATGCCACATGTACACGACCACAACCGGCGCCATGAAGAATGCCTTTGGGGGTCTCCTGAGCCAGCATCGCCACTACACCCACAGCTGGATCCACGAGACGTTGGTGGACTTGCTGGCCATTCAGAAGGAAATCCATCCGGGAATTCTGGCGGTGATGGATGGCACGACCGCCGGCAATGGCCCCGGACCCCGGTCTTTGGATCCGGTTGTCAAGAACGTCATTCTGGCATCGGGAGATCAGGTGGCCATCGATGCGGTCGCCGCCAGATTGATGGGCTTCGATCCATTGTCGATCCCGTACATCAGGCTGGCACATGAACGCGGACTCGGCGTGGGAGATCCGCGTCAGATCCAGATTGTCGGCGATGACATAAGTGGCGTGGATTGGCATTTTGAAGTCGGGTACAACCTGCACCGCATGCTGGCCTGGCTCGCCTGGTACGGGCCAACCAGGGTGCTTCAGAAGCTCGTGCTGCGGACACGGCTGGTTGCGCTCCCCATCTTCCTCTCAGAGTTCAATCACGATTACGTCCAATGGCCCCTTCGGCAGCGCCATGTCTTTGAAGCATGGCGCGAGGACACCGGATGGGGACAGCTGTTTCAGGCCTATCGCGAGCACGGAAGCTTGGCCCCCTCGCAGCCCTGGGAACAGGGCGACCTGGCAGCCCCGGTGACCGCCTAGCTCAGAGTCTTAGCCTACGATTCGTGGCTCGCATGCCAGGTTGCTGTGGGGAACGCGGGCCTGAGACTGTTCAGATGGCCGGTGCGCATGGCAGGCTGGGCACAGGGGCGAGGACAGTGGGGCCGAGCAAAGCCGTTCGGGACGACTGCACGGGCAACATCGGTGGTGCGGTGCGGACGGATCAGAGGTGCATCGGGGGCGGCGTGCCTCGGAGTCTGAATGGGTGGGGGCCATCGCCACCCAGGCCCTGTCGAAGTTCTGTTGGCACCATGTGATGATGGAATTGTGTTTACGGATTGAGGCGGCCCGAGTCTGCCCGAGCCAACTCGCACGCGGCCAAAGCGTCAGATCAGAGAGAAACTCAAGGCAGCCAGTAGGATGAAGATCCCGCTGCTGATTCCCTGCCGGATACCCACGGCGTTCGGCCGGGACCCCACCGCTGGACGGAGCACCCCTTCGATTGTGTCAACCAACATCAAACCGAAGCCCACCGTGAGCCATATCGGCCAAAGGCCCAGAATCACCCAGCCAATCAACCCGGCCAGCGCGTTGAAACCATTGTAGAGCAAGGCGCGCTTGCCCCTCGATAGGCGCAAGGGCAGCGATCCTGTCTGGCTCCAATCCCTCTGCTCCAAACGCAGCTGCACGAACACGATCGACGCCGCCGCCTGGAACCACATCACCCCCCAGATGATCCAGGGCAACCCAGGCGCGCTTCCTCCGGCGACCCAGTATCCGGCGGGGGCGGCCAGCGAGAGCACGCCAGCCGCCACAATCTGGACACCGGTCTGCCGTCGTTCGGCGCGCCGGCTGACCAGCCACAGGTACCATCCAAACACCGGCACGGCTGGCAAAGCCAACAACAGAATCTGCGTGTAGCCACGTAAGGCAAGCGTGACGGCCAGGATGGCGGCAAGACTGCCATCCACGGCCAGCCAGAACAAGGCCGGCGTCAGTTCTCGGCGCGATCGGCGTCCACTTATCATTTTCACCAGCAAGGTCACCGGCTGGCGGGCGAAGAAGGCCGCCAGCACCGTGGCGCCACACAGCAGGATGTCCAAAGACCACGATTTGCCTGCAACGGCCCCCACCACAAAGGGTCCGGCCAACCAGATCCAAGCGCCGTGTTCGGGGGGAAGGATGAGATGCTTTTTCATGAGCCTGGAGCGGCCTAAACCACTCAAGCTGCTGGCCCTGGGTTGACTGCTTTGGTGAGCGTCGGCCATCCATGACCTCTCTGAACCGAGTTATGCACTTGAGGAAGGGCATCTTATCACGGCCCGTCAAGGCTGAAGGTGATCTTCGTCAGGCATGGACAGGCGGTTTGGCACATGTTAAGGCTGGCCCGAAAAGCTATTCTTGGGGTAACCAAAAAATCGTGACTGGGCGCTAGACATGACCGAAACGCAAGCTCGATCCGACGCGCTGAGTGAAAGCGTCGAAATGTATCTCAAGACCGTGTTTGAGCTCGCGGCCGCCGGGGACTTTGTCCCAATCTCGGCCGTAGCCAGCCAGCTGGATATCTCGCCTGTGTCGGCGACCGAAATGGTGCACCGCCTGCAGGCGGAAGGCCTCTTCGAGCACATGCCCTACCGCGGCGTTCGCCTCTCGCCGCTGGGATCCAGCCGGGCGCAGCAAGTCCTTCGCAGACACCGCCTATGGGAATGCTTTCTTCATGGCAGGTTGGGTATCGGGTGGGTCGAAGTCCACGACCTGGCCTGCGCATTAGAGCACGCCGTGGACCAATCCGTCACGGAGCCCCTGGCTGATTGGTTGGGCCAGCCAGCCTTCTGTCCCCACGGAAATCCCATCCCTGACACGCCGGGGGCCGTGCCCATCGAAGGCAAAGAACTGACGAAACTGGCGGTGGGTGAGTCGGCTGTGGTGGAGCGCATCCGGCCCGAGCGAACCGATATCTTGGCTTACCTTGCGGCCCGAGAGCTGTGGCCACAAGCCATGGTTACCTTGAAAAGCAAGGAGGAATTGGACGGGACGCTGGTGTTGGCGCTGGGCAACAAGACGGTTGTGGTGGGCGAATTGGTTGCGGCGCATGTTCTCGTTCGGCCAACGCCCGAGTCGGAAGCCGCCCTCTGATGGCAAGCTGCCACACAACCTCTGAACCCGATCCCATCGGCGGGCTAGGCGGTGCGGGATCCGGTTTGCTGGCTCTCATTGGGCAGCCCAACGTTGGAAAATCGGCCCTTTTCAAGCGGCTCACCGGCAGCCTGGCCGAGATCGCCAACTATCCAGGCACGACGGTTGAGGTTCATCGTGCCCCATCACGCACCGATCCGGATCTGATGGTCATCGACACGCCAGGTCTGGTGAGTCTGCCGTCGATTTCGGAAGATGAACGCGTCACGGCCCAGGTCCTGCTCCGCGAGCCGCTACGGGCCATCGTTCAGGTCGGCGACTCGAAACATCTGCGGCGCACGTTGTTCTTGACCTCCTATCTGCTGGAAATGGGATCGCCGGTGGTGTTGGCGTTGAACATGACGGATGAGGCCGAAACCCTCGGGCTGGAGGTTGACTACGCTGCGCTGGAGCACTGGCTGGGGGTTCCGGTGGTGCCGACCCAGGCGGTGCGCGGCGAGGGTGTCTCAGACGTGGTGGCGGCGGTCAATAAAGCGCGCAGCCCTGCTCCGAAGGTGGTCTATCCCCCGGTCGTCGAGAAAGCTGTGGCCGATCTGGCAGGCCTCGTGCCTCCGGGCCCGATGGCAGCCAGAGCCTTGGCCGTCTTGTGGCTCTCCCAGGATGCCGCGGCAGATGAATGGCTCCGCCAAAGGCTGCCCTCGGAGCAGATGGCCAGAATGCTGGAAATCCGTGCAGGAGCGCAGCGGGCCTACGCCGAACCTGTGGAAGATGTCATCTTGCACGCCCGTTTGGCATTCGCTGAACGACTGACCGGCGTTGTCAGCCGTGACACCGGCGGCTCGGGCTTCGGGTTGGGTGAAAGGCTTGGCCGATACGCGATTCATCCCATCTGGGGACTGGCCATCCTGGCGTTGGTGATGCTGGGGATGTTCGGCTTCGTGGGCGTCTTCGGGGCCGGGACGCTTGTGGGCTGGCTCGAGGGCGGCTTGTTTGGCGGCCTGATCAATCCCTGGCTGGGGGGATTGCTGCAGAGCATCTTTGGCAGCAGCTGGATCATCGACTTGCTGGTGGGGCCGTATGGGCTGTGGACGATGGGCATGACCTATGCCGTGGCGCTCATTTTGCCGATCGTGACCACCTTCTTCTTGGCTTTCGGCGTTCTCGAGGATTCCGGCTATGTCCCTAGGTTGTCCGTCCTCACCAACCGCTGGTTTGAGCGGATGGGCCTGAATGGCAAAGCCGTTTTGCCCATGGTCCTTGGGCTAGGCTGTGTGACCATGGCCACGCTGACCACGCGCATCCTCGAAACTCGCCGGGAGCGCACGCTGGCAATTCTGCTTCTTGCTTTGGCTGTTCCGTGTTCAGCTCAGCTGGGTGTGGTGATGGGCATGCTGGCCGCTGTCTCGGCCGGGGCTGTGGCGGTGTGGGGTCTGGTTGTACTGGGGGTCATGCTCGCCGTCGGCTGGCTTTCGAGTCGAACTCATGCCGGGCTCGCCATCCCCTCTGATGCTCGAACTCCCGCCCTTGCGTCTTCCTGAATGGCGGCTCTTGTTGGCCAAGACGGCCGCCAGATTGGAGTGGTATGCGCGGGAGGTCGTGCCTCTGTTCCTGTTGGGCTCCCTGGCCGTGTTCCTGCTCGACCGCACCGGGGTGCTCGAGTCCATCGTACGGGCAGGGCGGCCGGTGGTGGAAGGCTGGCTGGGTTTGCCCCCGCAGGCGACGACGGCCCTCGTGCTTGGTTTCTTCCGCAGAGACTTTGGCGCTGCCGGCCTGTACGCGCTCCAGGCACAGGGGTTGATGAGCCCATTGCAGGTGCTGGTGGCCATGGTGACCATCACCTTGTTTGTTCCATGTGTCGCCAGCGTGCTGATGATCGTCAAAGAGCGCGGCTGGCGGACCACGGTCGCCTTGCTCGCATTTATCTTCCCCCTGGCCATCGCTGTTGGCGGGGGATTGCGTGTGATCCTACTCAGCCTGGGTTGGGGAGCCTGAGATGGCAGACATGGACTGCCCGATGTGCGGCACGCGCTACGATCCAATGGACAACCCGGCCTGTGGGACATGCCCTCTGGGCTCGGGCTGCCGACTGGCGTGCTGCCCTGCATGTGGATACACCACGGTTGACCCAGCAGGTTCGAAGCTGGCGGGTTGGATGTCCCGGGCGATCGGTGGTCGGCGTCGCCGCAAGCATCACCGTCACGCTCGAGCCATCCGAGGGGACCTACGGGCCGTGCAGCCCGGTAGGCGAGTGAGGGTGCTGAACCTGGCCCGGCTTCCGCAAGGCAAGCGTCGCCGACTGGAGGCGCTCGGTCTGGCCGTCGGCGAAATGATCGAAGTGCTCGCCCAGGCGCCGGTCACCGTGGTCCAGGCGGGCCATGCCCAACTCGCCCTGGCCGGTGAGTTGAGCAGTCTGATCGATGTCGAGCCCGGGCCAGAAGAATGAGTCTGCCCAACAGCCGGGAATTGTGAAATCTTTCACAAAAGCCGAGACGGTGCCGTGATAAGCTTGCCCCATGATCGAGATCACGCCAGACGTTCACATCGACGAATCTGAACTCAGCTGGCACTTCGTGCGCGGGTCGGGCCCCGGGGGCCAAAACGTCAACAAGGTCGCCACCACCGCCCAGCTGAGATGGGATGCGATGGGGAGCCAGGGCCTTCCGCCGGCCGTCAAAGAGCGCCTGGCCAGATTGGCGGGCCAGCGGCTCAACAAGGATGGCCAGCTTCTGATTGAGGCGAGTGAACATCGGAGCCAGGCCCGCAATCGCCAGGAAGCGCTCGCCCGGCTGGTGAAGTTGGTCCGCCGCGCGGCCTCGCCCCCGAAACCCCGACGTCCGTCACGACCCTCAAAATCAGCCAGAGCCCGTCGATTAGAAAGCAAAAGACGGCATGCATCCAAGAAACGCCAGCGCCGTTTCGATCCGCAGCGGGACTGGGGCTAGCTGCCAAGCGCCTCATTTGGGCGCCGGGACCGGGATGGCGTTTGCTTGTTCTGGCGGCCAGCTTGGCATATGCTGGATAGGAATTCTTGTTCCCCGACTCTAACCAGGAGTGAAGTCCGTGCCCGGCCAATCGTATTCATCTCGGGCCGATGTCCCCGCCCGGTATCGCTGGAACCCTGAAAGCATCTTCGCCAATCCGGAGGCCTGGAAAGCGGCGCTCGACAGCCTGATCGCCGATTTGGTCAAGCTCAAGGCGCTTGAGGGGAGGCTGGCTGAAGGCTCGGGGGTTTTGGCCGAGGCTCTTGCCTTGCGTGATCAGCTTCATATGCGCGCTGGCCACGTCGCCGTCTACGCCAGCATGTGTCACAACGTCGATACCGCCGACCAGGCTGCAGCTGCAATGAATGGTCAAGCCGACACTGCGTATGCTCAGTATCTGGCGGCGACGGCCTTTGTGATCCCTGAGATTCTGTCCCTTGGCCGCCAGCAGGTGACTGTATGGATGGATGAAAACCCTGCCCTGCAAACCTACAAACACTACTTCGATGACCTTTTCCGGCAGGCTGAACACATCCGCTCGTCGGATGTTGAAGAGCTGCTGGGGATGGCAGCCGATCCGCTGGGGAGCATTGCCAACGTCTACGGCGTCCTGGTCAATGCCGACATGGTGTTTGCTCCGGCGGAGGACAGTCAGGGTGAGAAGCACCCTCTAACGCAGGGTACGCTGGTCCGATTGCTCCGAAGCCACGATCGCCGGCTGCGGCAGACGGCATGGGAGAACTACCATGCTCGTCACCTTGAGTTCAAGAACACTCTGATCAACAATCTCACGGCCTCCATCAAGAAGAACGTGTTCGCCATGCGCGCCAGGCGTCATGCGAGCACACTCGACATGGCACTCTTCGACAACAATATCCCCAGTGACGTGTTTCACAATCTGATGGATGTGTTCAGGAAGAATTTGCCAACCTGGCATCGCTACTGGCGGCTGAGGCGAGAAGTCCTCGGCGTCGACACACTCCGTCCCTTCGATACCTGGGCGCCCTTGCTCGGAGGGGAACCCAGCCTCTCCTATGAGGACGCCGTAGAAATGATCTGTGAGGGTCTCGTCCCGATGGGGGAGTCCTACGTGGCCCAGGTTCGCAAGGCCTGTCTCGAGGAGCGCTGGGTTGACGTGTACCCCACTCCGGGCAAACGCTCGGGAGCTTTCTCATCTGGAGAGCAGGGCACGCCGCCCTTCATCGTGATGAGTTGGGGAGAGACGATCATCAGCCTGAGCACGCTGGCGCATGAGTTGGGCCACTCGATGCACTCGTATCTGGCCTGGGAGACGCAGCCGCATGTGTACTCCGAGTACTCGATCTTCGTGGCCGAAGTGGCCTCGAATTTCCACCAGGCCCTGGTGCGCGCCCACTTGCTTGAGAGTGATCGGGACCGGGCTTTCAAGATCACCCTGATTGAAGAAGCGATGTCCAATTTCTATCGCTATTTCTTCACCATGCCTCTTCTGGCGAGGTTTGAGCTGGAGACCCATCAGCGGATTGAGCGCGGCCAGGGGCTGACAGCCGACGTGGCCATCGGCTTGATGGCCGACCTGTTTGAAGAGGGCTTTGGAGGGGAAGTTGCCATCGATCACGATCTTGACGGCATGCATTGGTCGACCTATGGCCACCTGTATGCCGACTACTATGTCTATCAATATGCCACCGGTATTTCGGCGGCGCATGCGCTGGCGGGTCCGATCCTGGCCGGCGATTCCGACGCCGTGGATGACTACCAATCATTCTTGAAGGCGGGTGCCTCCCTGTATCCCATTGACGCTCTTAAATTGGCTGGGATCGATATGACCCGACCCGAGCCGGTGGAGACGGCCTTCGCGCACCTATCAGGAACTCATCGACCAACTGGAGCAGCTTCTTTCGGACCACTGAAGCCCTGTCAAGCGAGCGACGATCGGGCGAACGATAGGCAAGCAGAGGATCCGGTGATGAACGATCAGCCCGAGCCAGAGGAATTCCACGAGCGAGACTCTGATGGCATGTCGCCAGTCGAGTGGACGGACCGCCATGAGGGACCACTCGAAGATCCGCGCTATCGGATGCGGCGCCAAAGTCTGCAGTTCTATGACGACGACGTCGAAAAGAGATTCCTCGAGGGATACGGTCGCTCCACGCTGAGATTTCGACGTATTGGGGTGGTGATTGGCATCGCCACGTTCGCCATATTCGCCCTCATCGACCTTGTCAACAGCCCCGACGCCTGGCGGGCGCTTTGGGCCGTACGCTTCTTCCTCGCGGTGCCGATCCTCCTGCTTGTGCTGCTTGCCAGCTACTGGGAGAGGGCTGAGCCCTATCTTGGCTACGTGGTGAGTGGTGGGCTCATTGTGAGCTCGCTGGCCTTGGTGGTATTGATTCACCTCTCCACGCGTGCCGCCATGCCGCAGCATTTTGAGGCTCTGCTTGTGCTCCTGCCGTCGGCGTTTGCTTTTCTGCGTCTGCGTGTACTTGAGACGACGGCCACCTCAGCGATCGTGATCATTGGGTTCATGGTGGAATCGCTCCTGCTCCGTCCTCTGCCCCCTGTCCAATTGGCCTACATGTTCGGTTTGCTGCTGGCGGCCAGCGTGGTGGGCATTGGCCTGGCCTTTATGATGGAAAGCCAGGCACGGAACGCCTTCGTCCTCAATGCCGGTCTGGCGGAGGCCTCCATCCGAGATCCGCTGACGGGATTGTACAATCGCCGCTGGCTCGACGTGATCCTTGCACAGCTGACCAGCGCCTTTCAGCGCTATGGCTTCCCATTTTCGCTGATCCTCATCGACCTCGACGGCTTCAAAGCAGTCAATGACACGATGGGTTACACACAGGGCGACAGCCTGCTCCGTTTGTTCAGCGCAGCCCTGACCACGCGGCTGCGGAAGGCTGACATCATCTTCAGGTACGGTGGCGACGAGTTCGTCATCCTTGCGCCAGCCACCCAGGGTCAGGCCGCTACAATCTTCATCGACCGTCTGCGAGATCACATTCAATCCTTGAGCCTTCGCGAATACGATCCTTCGAAACCAATCGATTTCAGCGCCGGCGTGGCCGTAGTGGATAAGATAGATGAGAGCGCACTCGGTCTCTTCCAGCGGGCAAATCGGGCGCTGAGGGCGGCTAAGGAGGCCGGCGGGGGGTTGACTGTGCTAGAGGAAGCCGGGAAGGCCGAACCCGAGACGCAAGAAGCCTAACGCCCCTCACGGGGACAGACGGCACCCAATCCGCAGCTTGGAACGTGTTCGAGCTGGACTGACAAGCGATCAAACGAGGCTGGTGGGATGCTCCTATTGTTTGCGGTGATCGTCCCATCCATCATGGTGTACTGGGTTGTGGACGGGGACCGGCGTGCCTGGAAATCACTGCGCTTTCTCCTGGGCTCCACGTCTCGCGTGGCAGAGGATGGGAGCGGGTCGAGGCCCCCCTTTCCAGACGTGTCGAAACCCGAGGTGTCCGAACTCAAGTCTGGCGGCTTCCGCAGGTTCGGAGAGGTACAGATCCTCCCGCCCCATTTCCGCGATCCGGTGACCAGCTGGATCTTTGTCGACGCCATGCGTTCGATCGCCGCCGTTGGCACCTGAACAAGTATTTCGAGGTCGGGAGCTGGCTGGCCTCTCGGCCGGCAGCCAGCCGCAGACTTTCGTGATTTGCCCGCCGGGGCGATTGATCTGACCGGTCTTGGCTCAACATAAGGGGAGCCGAAGCAGAAAAAGAGGGGGTGTTCCATGTCCGCACAACAATGGATCGAGCTGGCCCGCGTCCTGGTCTGGCCGGTGGCATTGGTGGCCCTGGCTGTTGTTTTTCGCCGGCCCTTGTCGCGCCTCCTGGTCACCATCACGCAACTGAGATTCCGTGATTTGGAGATTGATTTTGGGCGTGAGCTGGAGAAGCTGCGTGGAACGCTGCCTTCTGAGGTGCCAGAGGCCGCCAAGGCAGAAGTTGAGGCTGCGCAAGCCCTTGGCCAGGGTTCGGCTGGCCTGGCGACCGAGGCGGCTTCGGCCCAGCCGCTGGCTGGCGTTTTGCTCGCCTGGACGGCGCTGGAGGGCCGCCTGAAAGAGCGCGCCGGTGCCGGACCGCCGGTGGCGCTGCCACCGGAACTAGAGAACCTGGTGCAGGGTCTGGCGGAGCTCTCCAGAGCAGCCGCTGGTGGAAGGCTTAAGAGCGGCAGTCTGAGTCCTGGCCAGGCGCGAGCCTACATTCATCTGGCCGCAAGGGCGGCTGCCTGGCTGGACTCCCTGGCTTGACCACCTTCGAGCAGACGGCGCCAGCGGGTCAACCTATCGCAGGATAAACCCATCCCTCAGCGGGTCATCATCGGAGATGAGGAACGTGCTCCGACCCGTGATATGCGCCGTCCCGCTCACTTCCGGAACAACCGCTGGAATCTCGCCTACATGTGTGATCTCGAGGACTCTTCCGCCGAAGCGCGTCCCGAGAATGCTCTCAATCTCGATCAGCTGCCCGACCTCGAGCTCGCCACGCGCGTGGTGAATAGCCAGGCGGGCGCTGACCCCGGTGCCCGTTGGGCAGCGGTCCACTTCCCCTTCTGCGAAGATGCACACATTCCGGCTGTGAAGCTCGGGAGAGCTGGGCCTGTCAATGAAGATCGTGCCGTAAAGAAAGCCGAGGTCACCGGCTCCGGGATGTTGGATGGGACGCGTTTGCATGATGGCTCGTTTGATGGCCATGCCGGCCTGGATCAGCTCATTGGCCGCCTCGGGTTGGCAGCGCTGCCCGACCTGGGCCACGTCCACAAAGGCGTAGTAGGCGCCGCCGAAGGCCAGGTCGTAGCGGATGCGCCCCAATGCAGGGACATCGATCTCTTCACCAGAAGCGGCCACAAATGAAGGCACGTTGGTGAAGCGCACGCGGCGGACCCGTCGGCCTTCGATCTCGGCCACGGCCGTCACCAGCCCGGCTGGCGTGTCAATTCGCAGCGTCGTCTCGGGTGGGGCGGCGTCGATCATCCCGGTTTCGAGCGCCACGGTGGCGATGCCGATGATCCCATGACCGCACATCGTGCTGAAGCCCTCGTTGTGCATGAACAGAATGCCGAAATCGGCCTCGGGGGTGACCGGTTCCGTGATGAGGCAGCCGTACATGTCGGCATGTCCCCTCGGCTCCCACATCAACGCCGTCCGCAAATGATCGTAGTGCGTCTTAGCGAACCGGCGCTTCTCCAGAATGGTGTCGCCCTCGAGGGTGGGAAAGCCATCCACGACAACTCGGAAAGGCTCCCCTTCGGTGTGGGCCTCGATGCAGGTGATGTGGTTGGCATCTGGCGCGGGAGTCCATCGTTTGGCAGCGGCTAGGTCCATCGTGCCTCCTGTTCTTCGCCTGTAGCAGACCCATCGAGAAGCGGCGAATCCGAGCATTTCATTGTCCTCTGGAAGCCCGGGAATGCCAACCGAACGCCCATTGCTTGGCTGTGCCCCGAAAGGCATCAGATGCTCTGACGAGGCCACCGATTGCGCCCAGGACTTGCTTCTGCTGGCCTGCAGGGCTACGATACTGCGCTTGTTGACTCGTGTTGAGCCCTTGGGAGGGGCGTATCTCATGAATGTGTACCTTCTGATCTTGCGCTGGATCCACATCTTGTCAGGAGTTTTTTGGGCGGGTGCGACTTTTCTCATGGCGACCCATATCGAACCCAGCATCCGGGCTTCAGGCCCTGAGGGAGGCAAGGTGATGCAGAATATTGCCGCCCGTGGCTATGCAAAGGTGATGGGCGTGGCCGGCGGCCTGACCATCTTGGCCGGTCTGCTTCTGTATTGGACCGCCTCAGGGCATCTTCGGTTGGCGTGGATCACCTCGGGCCAGGGCTTGGCTCTCACGCTGGGTGGCCTATCGGCGATCGTCGCCATGGTTGTTGGATTGGGCGTCGCGGGCCGGTCCGTTGCCCGGCTCCAGGCCGTAGGGGCCGAAGTGCAGGTGGCCGGTGGCCCGCCGTCGCCGGAACAGGCGGCTGAGATGGCTTCCCTCCGCGAGCGGCTGCGCAATGCCGGCGTGTGGAACGCTGGATTGTTGGCCTTCACCGTGCTGGCCATGGCGGCCGCCCAGGAGCTCTTCTTCTAGCGACCTCAACTTGAAGCGGGGCGCCCGTTCGGGAGTGGGGTAAGATGACCCCATGATTGATTCAGGGCGCGCCAAGCACGTCCGACACTTGGGCCCCACGCTTCGCCTGCTGGCGGGGTCCGGGGCCGTGTGCCTGACCCTGGCATCGTGCGCCGGGCGGGTACCTTCGCCGACCCGCGTGCCCCTCGCCCCGTCAGCGACTTTCACCGTCTCGCCCGAGCCAAGCGCGACCGCCTCGCCGGCTCCATCCCTCCCGTCCACGGCGCAGCCGCCGACGCCCACGCCGCAGGCCACACCGATCGCGCCGCTTCTGCCGGGGCAAGCCGTGTCCCTCGATCACATCTGGATGATAGATGTCGATCACGGTTGGGGGATCGGCGGGGCCACACCGGAATCGGCCGACCACATCCTGCGTACAGGAGATGGTGGGCAGACCTGGCAGGATGTCACGCCGCCCGAGCCACAGCCGGAAGACGGCCAGGAGAAGACCGCCATCGGGGCGTTTCTGGATTCCGATACCGGTTGGGTGATCTACGCCTACCGTCAGTTTCACATCATCCCCCAGGCCAACGTCTGGTCAACCCAAGACGGGGGAGCCACTTGGACTCCGAGCGCCCCGCTGGCCATTGGGGCGCTGTTTGAGTTCTTCAGTCCCTCCAACCTGACTTTCATCGATCCTCAGCACGGCTGGGTGATGGTGCACGCTGGCGCGGGGATGATGCACGACTACATGAGCCTGTACCGCACGGTCGATGGGGGACGCACGTGGGACGAGGTGGTCGAGGCCGGTGGCGACCAGATCCAGGTCTGCCCAAAGACCGGGATGGCGTTTGCTGACGCGGATCACGGCTGGATCACGCGGGACTGCGGCGGTGTGATGGATGGGGCGTTTGTGGATGTCACCTTTGACGGAGGCAGCCAGTGGAGCTCGGTCCAGCTTCCGGTTCCGTCAACGGAACCGCATCTGTTTAACTCGGGCGCGGCTGCCTGCGCGGTCAGCTCTCCCTGGCTCTTCTCTCCAGAACAAGGCGCCCTCGCCGTCCGCTGCGTGACCGGCCCGTCGGCGACCGATGTCCATCCCTTCCTCTATACGACTTCAAACTCTGGATCGACCTGGCAAGCCACCCGCTACCCGGGCGGCGATCTGCGGTTCTTTGATCAGCAGACGGCCCTGGGGCTCTCGCGCACCATAGCCCTCACTCGGGATGGCGGCCGGACTTGGAAGCGCCTGAAGACAGTCAATTGGGACGGCCAGTTCAGTTTTGTGGACGTGCAAACCGGCTGGGCCGTGGCCCGGGACCAGGGCCAGGTTGCTTTGGTGAAGACTGTCGATGGCGGGCGAACCTGGCAGGAGATCAACCCCGCCATCGTCCCCTGATCGACTTCTGACCCCTTCCCCTTTGTGAAATCCATCACAAATTAGATCTACCGATCCGACCGCGGCCGGAACTTAGGTCGTTCTAAGGTCGTCCACAGTCTGCTGTAAGGACGCCGCCCCGTCGAAGGGTCGATACTCAAAGCGCCCTGCCGGGCGAATTGGTTTTGAATTCAGCGTGCGAACAGACAAGCGCAGGAAGGTGAAGTCGATGGGCGATCGTCCAACTGCCTCACGCGTCCCGCCGATAGGGCGTATCCGAAAGGCGTGGCACCTCACCGCAGGATTCCTGGTGGCGGCCGGCCTGTCCGGCTGCGCAGGTTCCCCGACGTTCTTGAATCCGGCCTCGTCGATTTCAGACCACGAGGCCGGATTGTATATGGTGATCTTCTACTTGGCGCTGGGCGTCTTCATTATTGTTGAAGCACTGCTGGTGTATGCCCTCATCCGCTTCCGCCGGCGGGCCGGGGATACTGAAGAGCCCCACCAGGTCTATGGCAACATGCGCCTGGAAGTGGTCTGGACGGCGATTCCGGTGCTGCTGGTGTTGACCCTCTTCGCCCTTACCGTGCGCACGGCCAACGCCGTGGAAGCACCCAAGCCGGCCGACAGTGATTTGCACATCCACGTGATCGGCCACCAGTGGTGGTGGGAGTTTGAGTACACGGATTACGGTTTCACAACGGCCAATGAGCTGCACATTCCGGTCGGGGCCAACGTGAAGATCGATCTGGACTCGGTCGACGTGATTCACAGCTTCTGGGTGCCGCAGCTGGCGGGCAAGACGGACGCCATCCCCGGACACACCAACTACCTTTGGCTCACGGCGGACACGGCCGGCACCTACCACGGCCAATGTGTTGAGTTTTGCGGCGTCAACCATGCCAACATGAGGATCAGGGCGGTGGCCGAATCGGAGGCCGACTTTAAGGCCTGGGTGCAGGGTCAGCAGCAGCCTCTCTACCAGCCGCAGACGCCTCAGGAACAGGCTGGGCAGGACTATATCGTCAACCAGATCTGCTCCAACTGCCATACGCTTGGCGAATATGAGGGCAAGCGGAGCATCGGCCCCAATCTGACCCACCTGATGTCGCGCAGCGTTTTCGCCGGAGCCACCTACGACTTAACGAGGCCAATCTGCGTCGCTGGCTGCAGGACGCTCAGGCGATGAAACCCGGAAATGACATGATCGTCAACCTGTCATCAGAGGACATTGACAATCTGATGGCCTACCTGACGAAGCTGAAATAGGCAGGGATGCGATGACAACTCAAGCAGAAGCTCTTTCCGCACCGCAGGCTGCAGCTGGCTCTGGCCAAGGGCTGCTGAGCTGGGTCATGACTGTCGATCACAAACGCATCGGGATCATGTACCTCATCACCGCCACCGCATTCTTCGTGGCCGGCGGTATCCTGGCGTTGCTGATGCGTACGCAATTGGCCCAGCCCAACGCGACCGTGCTCAGCAACGCTGCCTACAACGAAATCTTCACCATGCACGGCACGACCATGATCTTCCTGGCGATCATGCCCTTGGGCGCTGGCTTCGGCAATTACTTTGTGCCCCTAATGATCGGGGCTCGGGATATGGCCTTTCCCAAGCTGAACGCCTTGAGCTATTGGCTGTACTTGTTTGGTGGCCTGTTCCTGTTCAGCAGCTTCATCTTTGGCGGCGCGCCCGACGCCGGTTGGTTTAGCTACGCTCCCTTGACCGAGAAGCTGTATTCGATCAACCACGGGATGGACTATTGGGGCTTGTCGATCCTGATCTTGGGCACGGCCACCACCATTGGGTCCATCAACTTTGTCGTCACCACCATCCAAATGCGCGCCCCGGGGATGTCGTTCACCCGGATGCCGATGTTTGTGTGGATGACCTTCGTCACGTCGGTGATTGCCATCTTCGCCTTGCCTTCATTGACCACCGCCACGCTGCTGCTTCTGCTTGATCGGCTGGCGGGCACGCACTTTTACAACGTGTCTGCCGGAGGCAGCGCCCTGCTGTGGCAGCACCTGTTCTGGTTCTTCGGCCACCCCGAGGTCTACATCATGATCCTGCCTGCAATGGGCTTGATCTCGGAAGTCATCCCGGTCTTCTCGCGCAAGCCGTTGTTCGGCTTCATGACCGTCGTCTACTCCGGCATCGCTATCGGCATCCTTGGCTTCACGGTCTGGGCGCATCATATGTTTGCCACCGGGATGGCCATCGGTGCATTGCTCTTCTTCTCCGCCAACAGCTTCATCATCGGAGTCCCGACAGGGGTCAAGATCTTCTCCTGGCTGGCGACGATGTGGGGCGGCAAACTGAATTTCAAAACCCCCCTGTTGTTCGCCATCGGGTTCGTGGCCCTGTTCACCATCGGGGGGCTGGATGGGGTGCACATGGCCGTTCTGCCGGTGGACTGGCAGATCACCGACACCTACTACGTTGTGTCTCACATCCACTACGTGCTGTTCGGCGGCGCCATCTTTGGGCTCTTTTCGGCCATGTTCTACTGGTTCCCCAAGATGAGCGGAAGGCGACTGAGCGAAACATTGGGCAAATGGCAGTTCTGGCTGATGTTCGTCGGAATGAACCTGACCTTCTTCCCCATGCATATGCTGGGACTGCTGGGCATGCCGCGGCGCATCTACACCTACGCCGACGGCCTGGGGTGGGGCATCTGGAATCTGATCGAGACGGTTGGGGCCTATCTGATCGCCCTGGGGATTCTGTTCTTCCTGATCAACTTCTTCCGGACCATGGCCAGCCCGCCGACCAACGAAGCCGATCCGTGGGATGCTTTCACGCTCGAATGGAAAGCCGCTTCGCCGCCGGCCCCATACAACTTTGCCGAGATTCCCAGCGTCCGAAGCCGCCGCCCGCTGTGGGATGAAAAGTACCCCGACAAGGCGGATTGGAAGCAAGGCGAATGACCGCTTCAACCGCCAGCCCCGCCCGGTTCCGCCCAGGCTCGACCGCCAAGGTCGGCCTGCTGACGGTCATCGCCTCCGAGATCTTCTTCTTTGCCACGGCGCTGTCGGCGTACTTCTTCCTGCGGCTCGAGCATCCGGAATGGTCTCTTCCGGCGCAGACACCCACCGGCCTGCTCGTCCCCAGCCTCAACACGCTGCTGTTCCTGGCCAGCGCGCTGGTGATCTGGCAAGCGCAACGTGCGATTGCGGCCGACCGGAGGAGGGCGGCCCAGATGGCGTTGGGATGGACCTTCGTCCTCGGGCTGATCTTCATCGGAGGGCAAGTCTTCGATTTCTCTCGGTCCGGACTTAAGCCGGATGACGCCGCGTTCGGCGGCATCTTCATGGCGTTGATCGCTTTCCATGCCTTGCATGTCCTGGCTGGGATGATCTACCTTGGCATCACCTTCGCACGGGCCCGGCTGGGCGACTTCAGCGCCGATCGCCACACATCCATCACACTCTGCGCCTGGTTCTGGTACTTCGTGGTCGCCGTCTGGCTCGCCTTGTTCGGCGCGCTGTACCTGGTCTGACCTCCAATGTATCCTGGCCTGAGCTTGCTGCTGGCATCGGGATGGACCTGGGAGCCCAGTGTCCTCATCGGTCTGGTGGCCGTGACCATGGCCTACGGGCTTCTGGCTGGCCCCGCCCGGAGGGCATTTCGTGGCTCGGCCCCGATCTCCACGGGTCAGCAGACTGCCTTTCACCTGGGCACGTTGGCCTTGTTCATCGCCCTGACATCTCCCATTGACGAGGCCGCCGAAACCTACCTTCTTTCGGCACACATGGCCCAGCACATCTTGATCCTGTTTGCGACGGCGCCGCTGTGGGTTTTGGGCGTGCCAGGCTGGCTCATTGAAGAAGTGGGCCGCCGCTTTCCTGCCGTGGCTCGCGTTGGCCGAAAGCTGACGCAGCCGATGGCGGCCTTTGGCATATTCAACGTGACTTTGATCGCCTGGCACATCCCGGCCCTCTATCAGGCTTCGCTGCACTCGGATGGGATTCACATCTTTCAGCATCTAACCTTCATCGCGGCTGGCGTGATCGGTTGGTGGCCTGTGCTGGCAGCGGCACAAGACAGCGTGCCCCGAGCGCCGCGTTCGGTCCAGTTGATCTACCTGATCTTGATGGTCTTCCCGGGGTTGGGACTGGCGGTTCTTCTCACGCTCAGCCCGCGGGTGTTGTACCCGTTCTACCAGGCGGCAGTCTCGGCCGGGGTCGATCCTTTGGGGGACCAAGAAGCAGCCGGCATCCTGATGTGGTTCACCGGCACTGTCGCCTACCTGGTTCCACTGACTCATGTTTTCTACGCCTGGGTGCATGACCTGGAGCGTGCGGATGCCGCCGGCGCACGCGCCGCAGCGGCTGCCGAAAGGAGCGCCTAGATGCAAAACCCTGAGAAGCCGACCATTCATTTGCCGCCTCCCAGCTTCTGGCCGATCGTGCTGGCTGCTGGCGTGCTGTTGATGGCGGTGGGTGTGGTCAGCACGTCGATCATCTCCGTCATCGGGATCGTGGTGGTCCTGGCTGCAATCGTGGGCTGGACGTGGGAGAACCGGTCCTTGGACATGGATGAGGAGGCGCACCATGACTGAGGCCAATCTCGGTGCGCCTCCGCTGGCGCAGAAGGACAACGCCAAGATTGCCATGTGGTTGTTCCTCGGCGGGGAGGTGGTCTTTTTTGTCACATTGATCCTGGCCTATGTGTATTTCCGCCTCAGGTCGCCGGCCGACTTTGCCGAGGTGCGGGCTGCAATCAATCTGCCGCTGATCGCCTTGAACACGGTCATCCTGCTCTCGAGCAGCTACATGCTGCTGCGTGCCGTAGAGGCCATTCGTGCCGGCAAGTCAGGAGCCATGCGGATGGCGCTGGTGGCCACCTTCGTGCTGGGGGCCGTGTTTCTGGCGGGGCAGGCCTACGAGTGGTCAAATCTGTTCGCCGATGGCTTTGGCATCGATACCATCTTTGGCACGCCCTTCTTCACCGTCACCGGGGTTCATGGGACCCATGTTCTGGTCGGCTTGATTTGGCTGGCGGTCGTCCTGGTCTCGGCCTGGCGCGGAGCCTACACGGAGGCCGACCATCGCGGGTTGGAGCAGTTCAGCCTCTACTGGCACTTTGTCGACCTGGTGTGGGGCGTGATCTTCGTCCTGTTCTACCTGGTCTAGGAGAGAGGTGGTCGATGGCGCAAGAAATGGCTTCAGGATCAAAGCAATCCCTGTACAACCGGGCCTTCATCTGGCTGCTGTTGGTGCTGGCAGCCGAAGTCGCCACCAGCTATGCCCTGCAGGGCGCAGCGCGCACGGCCGTGCTCCTGACTCTGCTGGTGGTGAATGCCGGCTCCCTGGTTTCGTTCTTCATGGGCCTGCGAGGCGGTCACCGCCTTTGGCGCTGGTCTTTCATCGTCGGGGTCGTCGTTAACACTCCGATTATCCTGATCATGCTGCTCGTTATGCCGCACTTCTAGCGGTGAGCGATTGAGGACCCGCTTGTGACCGATCTGGTTGACACCGCCCGTTCGTCCATCACGGCCGACAACTTCCCGAGCCCACACAAGGGCAGCGGGCAGAATCTACCCCTTCGTCCTGGCAAGGCCACCGGCCTGCTCCGCCCGTTGCACCGGGACGTGCCGGGATCCGGACCTGGGTATTGGTTGGGACAATTGGCCGTGCTCTTCAAGGTGCGTGTCGTGGCCCTGCTTCTGTTGGCGGCCATCGGTGGCGCCTTTCTCGGCGCAGGCGGACGTCCAATGTTGGTGGATCTTGCCGTGCTGGCGCTTTCCGGTTTCTCGGCCGCTGCGGGCGCCTCGGCCATCAACCAGATTCTCGAACGTGATGTGGATGGCCGAATGAAGCGCACCCTCCGCCGGCCCATGGTGACGGGGTCTCTACCACACCCGTTGGGTTTTCTGGCTATTGCCGCCGGGATGGTGGTCCTGCCGCCGCTTGCGCTGATGAAGTCGAACCCAGCATTGGCTTTCTTCTTGCTGCTTGGGGCGGTGATCTATGTGGGTGTCTACACCCTATGGCTCAAGCCGCGGACAATTCTCAATATTGTGCTCGGCGGCGCTGCCGGCAGCGCCGCCGTTCTGGCAGGAGGCGCCGCCGTGGGGGCATGGCGGGCGGCGGCTGTCCTGATACTGAGCTTGCTGGTGTTTGCCTGGACTCCCTCCCACTTCTGGAGCCTGTCCCTCCTCTACCGCAAGGACTATCAGCGATCGGGTTTTCCCATGCTTGGGGCCTCAACCCCCGTCGGTTCGGCGGGGGTGTGGATCCTGATCCATACGCTTGTAACCGGCCTGGCTGGACTCGGGCTCGCGTTGACACCCGGGATGGGGTGGGGCTACACGTTGTCTAGCGCCGCGGCATTCGCCTGGTGGTCGTCCACGGGTGTGGCTCTGCTGGGCAGCCCTTCGCCAGCCCAGATCCGGCGAGCCTTCATGGCCTCCAACGGCTACCTGATGATCATCCTCCTGGCGGCCACTGGCGCCAGTCTCTTCTGATACATCTCTTTCCCTAAATCCGTACAACCCGTAGGTGAATTCCTTCACCATCAGGGCTTTCGATCAGTCCTTCTGCCACAGGCCAGCGTGAACGCCCGGCGTGCTGCGGGTGACGGCCTTGGCCTTTGCATCGACTTGGGTTAGACTGTGCATCCTGGGCCGGGCAGCGGAATTCGACCGGGGAGCAAGCGTCAAGGGGCGGCGCTCGGCGGGATCAGGCCCCGGTAGCACTGGAGCCATCAATCCACGCCTTCGCTCTGCCATCATCCTTAGATCGTTCTGGCGAGTGTTGCCAGCTGCCGACATGTTCGCCGTCCATCTTCTGATCGCCGACTCGCCGCACGCTCTTTCATATGTCATGAGCCACGCCGCTGGCCTTGAAGGAACCACCCCGAGCAGGTCGCCTGGACGCTCGGGAAGCCACCCCGAGGCTGCCGGCCAGATGGCGTCCCAGGCAAGGCGACGGGATTCTAGGAAACCAGAATGAACGAGCGGATCCTCGTGGTCGACGACGATCCACTGATTCGCAAATCGATGAAATTCCAACTCGAGCAGGCTGGCTATCGTGTGACGCCTTCTGGCGATACCCGGGCTGCTCTGCAGCAGCTCAAGCTGCATGCCTTCGACTTGGCAATCCTCGATATTGGGCTTCCCGACGACGGCGGGCTCAACTTGTGCCGCAATGTCAAACAAGACTATGGCATTCCGGTCATGTTCCTGACAGCCCGCCGCCTCGAGATCGACGAAATAGTCGGGCTGGAGGCGGGCGCCGATGACTACATCACCAAGCCGTGCGGCGCCGACCTGGTGCTCGCCCATGTACGGGCCCTGCTCCGGCGGCAAGAGGGGCCAAGCGAGCCCCATGAAGCGGGTGTCTTGATCTGCGGGGACTTCCGCCTTGATCCGGCTGCCCACCGGGCCACGCTGAAGGGGGAACCGCTTACGCTGGCCCCGCGCGAATTTGATCTGCTGCGGCTGTTTATGAGCAACCCCGATCGCGTCTTTTCCACCGAGGAGCTTTTGGATGGGGTCTGGGGTCATGAGTTTGTTGGCGAGCCCCAGGTGCTTTACGTTCAGATTCGTGGGCTGCGGACCAAGATCGAACTCGACCCTTCCGACCCGCGCCACCTCCTAACGCTGCGTGGCGTGGGTTACAAGTTCATGCCCTAATCGTATGCCCCGTATCCGCATCGGTATGCTGCTCGGACTCAGCCACGCGCTCATCGCGGTGGTCTTGGGAGTCTCTGTCTCGCTTTTCCTGTCGATGCGTCAGGAGGAGTCGCTCGAGACAGAGCTGCTTGATGACTTGAGGACCCAGGCCTGGTTGTGGTCGTCCATACTTGATTTTGATGGCCTCTCCCCCGGCGAACCGCCGAGGGTGTGGGGCACCTTGCCTGATCATGCCGATGAGGACCTGAGTGTGGCCTTCGTCTCACCCAGATTGTCCGTGTTCCAAATCCATGGCCAGCTGATCGATGACCGTGTGGCCAAGGATGTGGCCTCGATCGGCGGGCTGGCGCTGGAAGGACAGCCCACCGTTCGCGAAGTCTATTATGGGACCCTCAACCGCGATGAGTATCTGTATGCCGCTGTGCCGGTCAGGACGGACGACGGCAGAATCATGGGCGCCATCTGTCTGGTGGATCCCCTGGGGGAATTTGAAGCTGGGCTGCGCCGGACTCGTCTGGGCTTGTTCTGGTTGGGCATCACCTTGGCCGGGGCAAGCTTGTTGGCCAGCTTGTGGCTGTCGGCACGCCTGACCAGGCGCATCGATGACGCAAAAATGCTGGCTTCGCGAGTCGCCGATGGCGATTATGGGTTGCGACTCCCCGAAGAAGGCCCAGAGGAGCTCGCTCAGTTGGCCACGCACCTCAACCGGATGGCGGCGGACCTTGAAGCCGAACACAACGCGCGCAACACGATGATCGGCAATGTGACCCATGAGCTGGCGCGGCCCTTGGGGGGGTTGCAGTTGGGGATTGACAGCCTTCGCACCGGCGCCTTGCGAGATCCGGATCTCGCGGACGAGCTGCTTGAAAGTATGAGCAAGTCAGTGCAGAGAGTCGACGACATGGTGGAAGATCTGGCATTGGCGGCCCGGCCGACTCAGCAGCCAGTGCCCCTCAAGATTGGCCGCGTGGCAATCGAACCGTTCATGCGCGGGCTCATTTCACGGCATTGGCCGACGGCCAATGCGAAGGGCGTGCATCTCAGCCTTGATCTGGAGCCGGGTCTGGACGCTTTATCGGCCGATGAGCGGCGGCTGTCCCAAATTATGGGCAATCTGCTGGACAACGCGCTCGAAGTACTCTCCCCCCGGCGGAGAAATTAAGATTGGGGTGCACAAGCAGCCCGGCGAAATCGCCTTCACCATCTCAGATGAAGGGCCTGGCATATCTGACAGGGACCTCGAGCATATTTTCGAGCCCTTCTATCAGGGGCGGGAGGGCCAGCGAGCCCAGTCTGGGCTTGGCCTGGGTCTATCCATCGTCCATCAGTTGGTGTTGGCGCATGGCGGTCAAGTTTCTCTCACCAATCGGCCGGATGGCGGGCTCCAATCCGAGGTGAGGCTCCCCACGCACTGATCTAAGGTCACCAATAGGTCACGATAATCGACGGCTAAGGCCTCGCGTGCCTGCCATCGGCTATGCTCTGCACATCTTGGGCTAGAAGCCGATCGCGCGCCGCGCAAGCTGAGCGGCAGGCAGGGGAGATGAAGTCGTATCTGGTGGTGCTCGATGGAACACCCATATCATGGGAAGCAGCCTATTCTGCTTTCCATCTGGCGGCGAGATTGGGCTCGCGGCTGATTGGCCTTGCCGCCAAGGACCCAGCTGGTGAGCGTACGGCCAGCCAATGGCTGGCTGAATTTGAAACCGGGGCGCGCGCAGCCGGTATCGTCGTCGAAAGCCGTCTGGTGGCCCATCTGGATGCTGAGACCCTCGGTGCCCAAGCTGATGCCACCGATGGTGTGTTTTGGGGGCATCCGGCCGACGCCCCGGGCAAGATGCTTGCGGAACTGCTGGGTGGCCTGCCGTGCTCGCTTTGGCTTGTCCCTCGGCAGACCAGCGTCCGCAAGATCGTCACCATCGCATCCGATCCAACTTCTGGCCACCACGCCTCCCACTTCGCAGAGCTGCTTTCCAGGCGCCTGGGAGTTGACTTGGTGACGTTGTCCCTTTCCGACCTCCAACCAGTCCAGGATCGGATTCCAGCGGAACTCATCCTTGACCGCGTTGCGGACATTGGGCCGGACCTGCTCATACTCGATAGGGCTGAGAGAGTCTTGCCTTTGCCGGAACTCAGCCTTTCCCCGCCTTGTCTGACGGTCTTTTGGGCCCCCTAAGCTCAGCCTTAGGTCGGTGAAAGGCTGGCCTAAAGACAGCCGCGCCCGGCTGTGGAATACTCACACTGAAGACGCCATGCCTGGTGGCAGCCCGTCCATCCTTTGACCGTCCAGGCGATGTTTTCCAAACTCTTGGAGGAGGAAGAAGATGCATCAAAGAGGTCGCAGGCTGTTTGCAGTACTGGCCCTTGCGTTCCTGGTTGTTCCGCTGTTGGCCGCTTGTGGTGGCTCCGGGGCGGTCAATGCGGACGTCAAATCCTACGAGATTGATTTGGCCAAGTCGAGCGTGTCTGCCGGGCAGACCACATTCCATGTCAGCAACGTCACCACGGACAATGAAACTCACGAGTTCGTGATTGTCAAGACGGATCTCGACTCGGCGGATCTCCCCACGGACGCCGATGGCAACGTCGATGAAGACCAGATCAGCGTCGTGGACGAAGTCGAAGATCTCGAACCCGGCAACAGTGAGGACCTGACCGTCAATCTCGACCCGGGTCACTACGTGATCATGTGCAATGTTGAAGGTCACTACAAGCAGGGAATGCACACCAATCTGACCGTTCAATAGCGTCGATTGCCCTTGGGAGGGGTGGTTGCGGGCTGGAAGGTGTCACCTTCCAGCCCGAGCCGTTTGTCTACCCCATGGCTCTCGGTCGGCAAAAATTCGGGGGCTTGCAGGAAGTGAAAGGCAGGGCTACTTTGGTTTGGTCCAACCGTCAATTGGCTGGCCGGCTTCCGTCTGTCATTGGCAGCTTCTGGGTGGGTTTGCTTATCCTTGCCGTGGCAGGTTGTGCCCCGGAGGCCGCGCCGGCACCCACGTCCCAGCCGCTTGAGGCGCCGTCTGGTTTGGCCATTGCTGTCGGCACAGATGGTTTCGTGGCCGGCGTAAATAGGGTGCCCTTCGTCGCCTTTGATGGCGGCAAGCCTGCCGCCGGTTACGAATTGGCCGAGGTGGATGTCTACCCGATAGGCGCTGGACAGTCAAAATCCGTCTGGCATGGGGAGGCGACCAGCTATCCCGACTATGACATTCCCTACTGGGTGATCTATCCTGATTTCCCCAAGGCGGGCTTCTGGGCGGTGGTCGTCCATCTGGTGGCCAGCGACGGCAGCGTGAGCGATGGGCAGTTTGCGGTTCAGGTGGCGAGCTCGATCAAGTCACCGCAGATCGGCGACACGCCGCCCGCCAGCCACAATCGGACCCTGGGTACCGAGCCTGATATTGACCTGCTCACCAGCGATTTGGACCCCGACCCGGATTTGTACCGGATGACAGTAGCACAAGCCCTGGACTCTGGCCGGCCGACTGTGGTGTCATTTGCCACGCCCGCATACTGCACCAGCCGGATGTGCGCGCCGGTCCTCAATTCGGTCAAAGCGGTCGCCGCTGACCACAAAGGCCAGGTCAACTTCATCCATATTGAGGTCTACAAGCAGTTCCAGCCCCTGGTGTACGCCGATGAGATGGAGACATGGGGTCTGACCAGTGAACCCTGGACGTTCGTGATCGACGCTCAGGGCAAGGTCGCGGCTCGCCTGGGTGGCCCACTCTCGCCAGGGGAACTCGAGCAAGCCCTTTCGGAGCTGGAGGGATCTTGAGACGCCTTGCGGCTGCTTCCCTGCGTGGTGCTCCTCGCAGTGGTGTTGGCTTTGCCTGCCTCGGCCCATGCTGAGCTGGTGAGCGCCTCCCCGGGGCCCGGGGAAGTTGTCCCAGAGCCTTTGACTGAGATCGTGCTGAAGTTCGACGATGAAATCACAGACCAGAGCCAAATCCTGCTCATCGCTGCCGATTTCCAACTGGCGGCGAACTGGTCCCAAACCGTCGAAGGCACGACCCTGACCGCCGCCTTCGAGCAGAGCCCTGCCGCCGGGAACGTACACAGTTGCCTGGACAGCCGTGACCTCGGACGGCCATACCACAACCGGAAGCTACCAGTTCGCCGTGTCGCAAGCCAACTCGGTCGCCGGAGGTCGCATGACGTTGGTCTTGATTGCCGGGGGTCTCTTGGTCATTGTGGCCGGGCTGCTTCTGTGGCGGAAGCGAGTCTCCGGAGACTAAGCGCCCAGACACACCCTTCACGAATTCACATTCGGCTGCCGCACGCAAGGATGACGTTGTCTCTCTTGCGCTGGGCGGCTATACTGGGACCGGAAGCACCCGCATCGACAACCGAATGGCGGAGGACCACCATGGCCCGAAAAGCCAGTCAACCAGCCAAGAAGACGAAAGCCGCGGCCGCACCGACGATCCAGCCTCTATCTGCATCCGAGGAACGAACTTGGGCGATGCTTGCTCACCTCAGCGTCCTGGTCAACTTGATCACCGGATCCCTTGGACCGGTCGTGGCGCTGGTGATCTTCCTGATCTTCAAGGACCGCTCAAAGTACGTCGCTTTCCAATCACTCCAGGCCACGTTGTTCCAATTGGTGTGGTGGTTGGGCGCCTGGGTTGTCCTGGGCGGATTGTGGGCGATCACCGGGCTCATGTCTATTGTGTTGATTGGGCTCCTGTGCATCCCGTTTGTCTGCGTCCTGAGCTTGCTTCCCGTGTACCCTTTGGTACATGGGACGATCGGTGCCATCCAATGCTCGACCGGGGATGATTTTGAGTACTTCTGGATTGGCCCTTGGACGCGGCAAATCCTGGCGGAAGACTAGCCTGTCAGTTGCTCACTGCCCAGCTGATCTGACGCAAGCGCCCCACACTCTTGGGGCGCTTGAACGTCGAATGGGAAATCCTGGCCTAAGACCAGGGTGTTTGAGGTCTCGGCTGACGCTCGCCGTCCACGATGATATCAACCTTCTCGTTGTAGAAGCAGAACATGCCTTTCACTTTCCCTGCCTCAGGAATGGGATCCGGATAGCTCCAAACAAGATCCGAATACTCCTTGCCGTCGACGACCAGACTCCAGTAGCTGGCCGTCCCCTTGTAGGGGCAGCTGGTATGAGTTTCTGTTGGCATCAGCCAGTCCATTTGAATGTCTTCTTTGGGAAGGTAGTAGCGAGTGGGCTGGCCAGTTTCGAAAAGGAGAACGGGTGCGTGTGAGTTGGCCACCGTCTGCCCTTCGACCTCGACCTGGACATGGCGGGTGCTGCGGATAGCATCGATTCGGGTGTAGGGGTTGCGGGCATGCACGAAGACTTCTTCATCCTCTTCGTACCAGTGGTCCATGGCGTCCCATTTGAAGGCCAGGTGATCGCGCAGGAGAGACAATTCAGCCGGCAGGGCAGAATGTTCGAACGCAGCGTTCTCGGCCACGACCCCATCGCTCAGCAGATCCCAGAACTTTGTATCGCCCAGGATGGGGTAGTGAGCGACCCGATCGTTGGCACGGAGGCGGCTGACGAGAATATCCTCTCGGGGAAAGTAGTAGGTCGGCGGGCGGTGATCTGCTATGACCAGAAGTACATGCTTGCTGTCCACCACCGTCTGACCATTCACCTCGCCTCGGACCCACCGCGGGCTGGGTTCCACCCGTAGGACGTGCCCATCTTGGGATATGTCCCGTACTCTGTCCTCGTTCAACGTGGGTGCGGTCATATGGTGCTCCCTTCGGGTGCAAGACCAACGCTTCTGGAGTGGCTGCATTTCAATATAGTACTGAGACCTTACACAATTCTCACCCAAGGCATTGTGAAATATTTCACAATGCAATCCGGCCAAGCCGGACTTTCGGGAATGCCGCCAAGCGTCTATCATGGGATTCTGACGGTCCAGGCAGGAGGCAGGCACAGGCGTGGACAAGACAGCGCTCATGCGACGGATGCAAGCCACTCGGGCGGAGGTGATGAAGATCATCGAATCCCTGCCGGAGGCGGCGGCGACGCGCCCAAACGCCGATGGGTGGACGGTCAAAGATGTCCTAGCCCACCTGGCGCGCTGGGAAGGCGAGCTGGTGACCTTGCTGTGGCAGTTGTCTCAGGGCCGGAAACTCGACTGCGTCCTGGTGCAGGACCCTATGCCAGTAGATCAGCTCAACCAGGACTGGCATGCGGCTGACGGCGGTCGCCCGCTGGCGCGGATCCTGGCAGATTTGAAAGCCGTGCGCCGACAGACCGAAATCCGCCTGTTGGAGTTCTCCGATGAAGATTTGGCGCGGGAGGATCTGGCTCCCGAGCTGCGCGGCATGGCCCTTTGGCACCGAGTTGCCGCCAACACCTTCGAACACGACGAGGAGCACCTGGACGACCTTCGTCGACGCGCCGGACAGTAGGCGCAACCGAGGTGATGGCTGCATGCGATCGGCTCCGATGCACTGCTCGCGCCGGGTCCCCACGGCTGTCATGCGCCTCCGGGGATGCCCGGGTTGCCGTTCCGCCTATAATTGAAAGGTCTCGGCGGTAGACTGAATCCCCGCTCACCTATTCTGACCCAGCCTATTCAGTTGGCAGGACTGGCCAAGGCTGTGGGGAGGTAATGGATGGCCGAATTGACCGTTCGCGAAGATGTCACCAACCTGCGTCAAAGGGTTCTCGGTATCGATCGTGAGATTCCCCTGCTGGATGGGACTCGGGTGACCTATGTCAATCTGGACAACGCCGCCAGCACACCTCCCCTGCTGGATGTGATCGAAGCTCTTGAACGATTCATGCCTTTCTATGCCAGCGTGCACCGCGGCACAGGATTCAAATCCCGTCTCAGCACGGAGGCCTACGACAGGGCACATGCGATCGTGGCCGAGTTCTTCGGCGCCAATCCGCAGACGCATGCTGTGGCGTTCGGCAAAAACACGACCGAGGCGATCAACAAGCTTTCCTATCGGTTGCCCGTCAACGACGGGCAGGTGGTGATATCAACCCAGATGGAGCATCACTCCGACGACTTGCCGTGGCGCCGCCTTGGACCGGTTGTGCACGTCAGGGCCACGGCCGACGGCAGGCTTGATGAAGACGACTTTGATCGTCAGCTCCAACGCTACGCAGGGCGTATTGCCCTGGTCGCCGTCTCCGGGGCGTCCAACGTCACGGGTTTCATCCAACCGATCCACAGACTGGCCCGCAAGACACATGGAGCAGGGTCCCGGATTCTTGTTGACGCTGCTCAGCTTGCCGCCCATCGGGCTATCGACATGCGCCCGGATGAAGACCCCGAGCACCTGGATTTCTTGGCGATTTCGGCGCACAAGATGTATGCACCCTATGGAACTGGAGCCCTCATCGGCCCTAGGGCTCTGTTTCTGGCCTCGCCTCCCGAGTACAGAGGCGGTGGAACCATTGATGTGGTAACGCTGGATGACGTCGTCTGGGCTGGGCTCCCCGATCGGGAAGAGGCCGGGAGTCCCAACGTGGTCGGGGCAGTGGCCCTGGCAGCTGCCCTCCAAACACTTACTCGGGTGGGCATGCAGACCATTGCCGATCACGAAGCCTCTCTCGTGCGCTACGCATTGGAGCGCCTGAGAGAAGTCCCTGGCGTGACGATATATGGCGACACCGATCCGGCTCATGCTGGCGAAAGGGTGGGCGTCATCCCATTCAATCTTGAAGGGCATTCTCACTTTGAAGTTGCGGCCATACTTGGCTATGAAGGTGGGATTGGCGTGCGGAGCGGTTGCTTCTGTGCGCATCCCTACGTGATTCATCTGTTGGGTGTCTCAGGTGATGAGACGGCTGCATGGCGGCGTCAAATCTTGGCCGGCGACAAGACCGAGATGCCCGGGATGGTACGAGCCAGTTTCGGATGCTACAACGACACGGACGATGTCGATCGTATGGTTGAGATGCTGCAGTGCATCGCTCGCGGGGAGGTTCAAGGCACGTATCAGGTCGACAAGGCCACCGGCGAATACACGCCAATCGGCCACGTGGAGGATCTCGGCTCCTACTTCGCTCTCTGAGCGGCCGGCGGCCGCTCCCGTCTGAGGAGATCATTTCATGACCCAAAGCATTGTCCTTCCACCGCTAGGCCTCGAGCGATGGCGCCCAACGCGTGACATTCTGTGGCGCTACGCCCGCTGCCTGGGTGGCATTCGGGGCGCGTTGAGTTAGCCTGCCAGGCACTGGTCGCACATCAGCCTGGCTGTCGGAACACGCGGCATCACGACCGGTCCGATGATGGTCGCGGGTGAGCGGTTTGAGATCAGGCTGGAGATCCAGCGGGCGCAAATTGTGTTCGACTCCGAATCCGGCCAGGCCTGGGTCGGTGGCCTTCCGGGGACGTCATCCCAGGAGATCTTGGAGAGGGCGAACGGCTGGATGACCAGGAGTGGCGGCGTCACTCCGCTGAAACTCGATCTGCCAGACATCGGGGACGTGAATGGCTACGAACAAGCGGCCGCCGACAGCTTCTGGTCAGCTTTATCTCGCATCGATGCCATCTTGGGAGAGTTCGCCTCTGGCCTGCGCGGGGAAACCCTTGGTCCCCAACTCTGGCCCCACCATTTCGATCTGGCTGTGCTCTGGTTGAGCGGGCGTCAGGCGCCAGGTGAAGATCCTGAGGACGAGGAAGCCGCCGATGAGAGCATGAACTTCGGTTTCTCGACCGGAGATGAGGGCATTCCCAACCCCTACTTCTACGCCACGGCATACCCGGCCCTGGAAGAGCTCTCTAAACTTGAGCTGCCCAAGGGCGGTCGCTGGCATGCCGAAGGCTGGCAAGGCGCAAGATTGGACTACGCTGACCTGGCCGCCGCCGAGGATCCGGGAATGCGCCTCCAAAGCTTCTTCACGACGGTACAGCAGGCGGGAGCACGGGCGATGGGCGAGCGGGCGCTCGGCAAATGACTCGATCGGAGTTGAGGCACACGAGCTTGTTCCGATGCGGAAGTGAGCATTAGTGGCGAAGCGCTTTGTGCTCGTGGCGGGGAACATTGGCGCCGGAAAGACGTCGCTGACCCAAAAGCTGGGTGAAAGATTGGGCTGGGTTCAGGCATTCGAGTCGGTAGCCGATAATCCGTACCTGGCGGACTTTTACGGCGATATGCGGTCGTGGGCCTTTCACCTTCAAATCTTCTTCCTTGGACACCGAGCCGAACAGCACTTGGCTTTGGCCCGGCAAGACCAGTCGGCCATCATCGACCGATCTATTTACGAGGATGCCGAGATCTTCACGCGTGCCAGCCTTGAGCTGGGCAACATGACGCAGCGCGACTTCGACACTTACTACCGCCTCTTCCGGCTGGTTGTATCCCGTTTGCCGGCCCCGGATTTGCTCTTGGTCCTCAAGGCCCCAGTTCCGGTGCTGCTGCAGCGGATCCGGGAACGCGGCCGAGAAATGGAGAAGGGGATCACGGCCGAGTACTTGGAGCTGCTGGACCGGTTCTACGATGATTGGCTGGCAGGATTTGATGTCTGCCCGGTGCTCACACTCCGCAGTGATGATTTGGATTTTGTCCACAAGCCCCAGCATTTGGAAGTCGTGGTGGCGCGGATCAATGACAAGCTTTCTGGTCGGGAGGAAATCGCCTTCCCCAGCGATTGAGCTGCCATCCTCAACGATTTACCTGGAATTTACATCTGAGTAGTGCCTGTTTCGCATCTGCGCGACAGAATGGTCACCAGTTGCGCATTCTCATGTGGAGGTGACCATGTTTCAGATTATCCGCTCTAGAAGTGCCTATGTCGTGGCCTTGGGTGCGGCGGTGCTCGGCCTCGGATTCCCGGCGACGGCCCATGCTCAGACGGCCGGTCCGGAGACTTGGTTTGATGTGGCAGGAGAAATCACCGCCGTGGCTTCGGGTCGTTCCAGCTTCGAACTGAACACGGTGCGAGGGGAGTTGCTGACCATCGCCACCGATCAAGACACCCATTTTCGGTCGCTCGATGGCAGCCTGCAGTCCGTTAATGACTTGGCACCCGGCATGAAGGCATTTGCGGTGGGCTCAATCCTCTCCGACGGCACCTATCTGGCCCGCCAAGTGGGAGCCGGGTCTTCGGAGACCGTCAAGCACAGATTGGTCCGCAAGCGTGGTGAGATCAGTTCCATTGTCCCCGGCCAATCCACGTTCGAGCTTCAATCGGCCGAGGGAGATCTAACCCAGTTCCATGTCACGGAGCGGACCCGTTTCTTCAGCCGTGACCAAAGCGTCTCGAACATCCACGATCTGAAGAAGGGTATGCCGGCGCGAGTGGCTGCCCTGGTGCACGAAGATGGCACGCTGGAAGCGATCGTCGTGACCGTCGCGCCCGAGGCTGCCAACCATCCCGGGACGGGAGTCGACGTCCGCCTCGCAGGCCATATTGTCGATCTCGGGGATCAGAGTCTGGTCGTGAAAACGTTCGAAGGCGAACAGCTGACGGTGGCCGTGAATGACAAGACCGTGTACCGTTCGGTCCAGAACAGGATCCAGGGATTTGGCGATCTCCGTACGGGAATGCTGGTCGCCGTGGGCGCCAAGGAGAACGGTGACCAGTTGACGGCTGCGTGGATTGCTGCCGGGCGAGTGCGGCCCATTCCTGAAGCTCAGGGGAGAAGGTCGGGTCCAGCCGGTGGCACAGAACTGCCAAGGGGACCGTCCCTCGCCCCGCCGATTGGCTAAGTCGAAAAGTGAGCACCTGATGCAGGCGTCCCCCGACTCCCCGAGGGACGCCTGTCGTCTGATCTGTCAGGGGCAAATCAGATGCCGAGCTGTTGCACTCTTTTGCCAATCAGGTCAATTGCCCTCCGAATTCGGTCCCGATTGGCTTCGATTTGATGCCAACGGCTGGCGCCGGAAGGGTGCGGCAATGGGATCACCCAGCGTCCATCGTGTTCGGCTTCGGTGCCGATGATCGCCGTCAGCGGTCGGCTGGACGGGAAGAAGAGGTTGATGGCCAGCCGGCCAACCGGCAAGATCAGACGGGGATCCACCAGTTCGAGTTCGCGGTCCAAGTAGGGGCGGCAGAGCACCTGCTCTGCCTTGCTGGGCACGCGGTCACCGCCTCCGCCGCTGGCCTTGCCGGGGAAGCACTTCGTCACCGCGGTCATATATTGATTTCGGCGAAACTCCGCTTCGATCACCCCGGCCCGTCCAAGCCATTCAAAGAGCCTGGTTCCGCTTCCGGCGTTGAATGGCCTTTGTGCCTCGACCTCGGTCACGCCGGGGGCTTGGCCGATGAGCATCACCCTGGCCCGGCTGTCCCCAGAGAAGATGGCGCCTGGCGTGATGTCGTGGCCATGCTCAAGGCATTTGCGGCAAGCACGCATGTCGCGCTGGAGCGCTTCCAACTGATCTCGTCGATCTGCCTGAGTCATGCCTTCGATCCAGAGGCTTTCTCCCAGGCCGACTTGATCACGTGGGCATCTTTGTCCATATCTTCGGGGCTCTCGCAAACGATCCGGCCCTTACATCCCGAGTCACTTAGTGCTCGCATTAGGGCTTGGAGGTCGAAATCGGAGTCAGCCAGAAACAAGTGATTTCTTTCTCCCTTCTCGCTGTATTCAATCCCCGAGAGATGGCAGTGAAGACGACTGAGGGCTGCCTTCCCTATCGCTTTCCTGTAAGCTTTGAAGGCATCCATCCACTCATCGTAGGAGTTCATGCTGCCGTCTCCCGCCCGAGCGTGCAGGTGGGCGAAGTCCAGACATGGCTCGACACCGTCAATGGCTTTGGACATCTCCAGGGTGTCGGAAAGGGAGCCGAGCATGGCGCCCTTGCCCATGGTCTCCGGCCGAAGGCGAACGGTGTTGTCTTCGTCTCTCAGCTCGGTTACGCATCCCGCCAGCCGTGGGATGGCGACTTCCAGTACCTCTTTTGCTGGTCGCTCGAAGTAGGAACCGGGGTGAAAGACGATATCAGTGGCGCCCGCCAAGAAACCCGCTCTGGCGGCATCCATAAGCCGTTTCCGGCTCTTGGGCCATTCGTCATCATCGGCGTTTAGGTTAATGTAGTAGGGAGCGTGAACGCTGAGCTGCACACCGGCTGCTTCGGCCGTGGATTTGATCTCGGCACACGTTTTTTCCGAAACTCTGACCGAGCGGACCCAACCGATTTCGAAGGCGAACAAACCCTGGTCTGCCAGATAGCCGATCGTTCCGATCGTTCCGCCGGGTTTGGCAGGCGTTGATTTGGGGGTGCCCACGGTGCCAAAGATGAAGTCGGTGTTTGCCAAGGGATACCTCCTGGGTTCATGCGGGGTGAGGTTAAGTCTAACGCGAACCGTCTGGGTGCGCAGCTTGGAGGACGGCAAGCCATGGGGCGGACCGGTGGGGTTGGGGTGCAGGACGTGGAAAGTGATTGGCCGGGTGAGGGTCAGGCGTCCCCGCGTTTTTCCTTCTTGAGGGAGCCTGTCTTGGGCACGGACTCACGTGGAAGCGAGAAGAAGAATGTCGTGCCGTCGCCTTCTTCGCTGGTGACCCAGATGCGACCTCCGTGCTGCTCAATGACCGTCTTCGCCAAGGCAAGCCCGAGCCCGGTTCCTTCCACGGGGTTGTTGGGATCCTGTACTGCGACCCTCCCCCGGAAGAAGTGCTCGAAGACACGGGGAATCTCATCCGGTGCAATGCCGGGCCCGTCGTCACTGACGCTGACAAGAACCTGTTCGTCGTCCGACTTGGATTGGATTTCGATGTTCCCGCCCTTCGGCGTGAACTTGATGGCATTGCTGAGCAGATTGGTCATCACGGAGTTCAAACGGCTGGGGTCGGCCATCACCAGGATAGGGTCTGTTGGCGCCTCATACAGGATGTTGTGCTGTCTGGCTTCGGAGAGGGGGCGAAGATCTTCAATCGCTCGCCGGATGAGGTCATTGATCTGGATCGGCTCGAGAGTCAAATGAGTGGACGACTCCAAGCGGATGGTCTCCAGCAGGCCGGTAATCAAGTTCGTCATGCTGTCGGTAGCCCGCTGCATCATATTGAGCGCTTTTCGCTGCTGTTCGCTGAGATCGGCATCGTTGAGCAGATCGGCGCCCAGGCGGATGGCGTTGAGCGGATTCTTGAGGTCGTGGGCCGCTGTGCCCAGCAGCTGAGAACGCATCCGGTCGATCTGTTTCAAGGCGGTGATATCGGTCATGACGGCCACGCGGCCGACATCTGGGATCTCGCTGATGGTTGTGAAGAGTACTCTTTCGGTGGGGGTTGTTGTGTCCAACGTGATGGGCAGCTCGGCCGTCTCGTCCATCAGCAGTTCGCCGAGCGGATGATCGCGGAAGATCTCCGATGCCAGGCGCCCAATTGCCAGTTCAGCGTTGATGCGAAAGAGCTGGGCGGCAGCCTTGTTGATCAAGATGATGCGCCCGGTACGGTCTGTCAGGGCGACCGCGTCGGCCGTCTCCACAAGTGTGGTTTCGAGCCGGCTCCGTTCTTCAGCGACCTGCTGGAAAAGGTTGGCGTTGTCAAGGGCGATGGAGGCCCAGGCAGAGACCGATGAGAGCATTTGCTGGTCGTTTTCGTTGAACACGCCACGCGGGTGGTTAATAGCTTCGATCACGCCCATCACTTCGCCGCGTGACTCCAGGGGCACGCACAACACGCAGGTGGTTAGCAGCCCGGTCTGCGCGTCGATTGCGCTGTGATAGAGCGGATTGGTGCGCACGTCGTTCACGATCAAAGGCCGGTGATTTCGAGCCACCCAGCCGGCGATGCCTTCTTCGAGCCGGATGGCGACATCCTTGACGCGAAACTGGCGGCCACCGCTGGCCTTCAAATTGAGCTTTTCGCCTTCTTCATCGAGAAGGAACAAGACGCAGGCCTCCGCTTGGAGCATGCGTTGGGCGTTGCGCATTGCATTTTCAAGCGAGGCATCAAGATCCAGGCTGGAGGTCATCTCTCGGCCGATCTCGTTCAGAAGCTGGAGTTGACCGGCACGCGCCTCGGAGGCTTCGAGGTGGATAGCGTCTTCGAGGCCGATAGCTCCGATGTTGATGATCGCCTGCGCCAATTCGATCTCTTGCTCGTTGATCTGGCGGCCGGAGCGGTTGTACAGCATCCGCACCAGGCCAAGCGCCTTCTGCCGAGTGGCCAGAGGGAAAATGGCGGCGGCCGAGATGCCTTCGCTCTGCAGCATCGCCATGTCTTTGGCGCTGCCTGTTGGCGGCATCACGCTGATCATGGCCGGCTTGAGGTCCTTCATGACCGATTGGTGAATCGGGTAATCCGGCATGCTGTCGGAGACCAGCGATACGACCGTGTGCTGAACCGACTTGTTCAGCTCCTGTCGGAAACGGGTCGTCTGCCCACTGTTGCCTTCGTTGACCAGCACCTCGCATGTGTCGGCAGAGGTGGCCTTGAGAAGATGGGCCGCCATCTGGCGGATGCTTTCCTGCTTATCCCGCGTGCTGGTGATGGCGTGGCTGGCTTGGTAGAGAAGGGAAAGCTTGTGGAATAGGTAGGATTGACTGGCCGATTGCCGGGCGTGGGTCAGGATTTCTGCAGAGCGGGTGGCAAGTATCTCAAGCGTGGCGAGCTCTTCGTCAAATGGGCTGCCGTCGTCCCGAGCGACGAAGAGCATGCCGATCGTCTCGCCGCCGGTTGAGCATGGGCTGCAGGCCACGATCCCAGGCGCCAACGGAAGGCCAAGAGATGCCTGGCCGCCTTCCGTGGAGGCGGCCTTCTGATTGCGAATAGCCGAGCGGATCAGTTCGTGTTCGCTGCTGGAAGAAATCTTGCCCAAATCGGAAAGCGGAGCACCATGAGCGAACCGTGGGCTGAATCCACCTTCGCCGGAGTCGGATTCGAAGAGTGCTGCGCGATCGACGCCCAGCAAATCGATGCTGAGCTGCAGGACACTCCCCAGAGCGGCTGCTGGATTGCCGTAGTCAAAGGAGGCTGTGGCGGCTCGAATGAGGGACGAGGCATCTAGGCTGCGATCGGCGGTCATCGGTTGAGTGGCCCACCTTGATCCGATGGTTCCTGTACGGAGTATTCGCCGGCATTATCGCACAGTTGACAGAGGGGTGCAACGCGGTTGGCCTTGGCCCTCCCCGAGTCCGAGGTCAGGAAAACAGGCGCGCCCACAATGGGGGCCCAAGGACGAGGATGCCGATCAGCGCAGCCGCACCGGCTGCGATGAGCACAGCGGCGGCGCCGACGTCTTTGCCTACTTTGGCCAGGGGGTTCTGACCGGGGCTGGCCAAATCCACCACAGCTTCCAAGGCAGTGTTGATGAATTCCGCCAGCCAAACGAGCGAAATCGCCACCAGAATCAATCCCCAACTAAGTCTGTCCAGGCCGATCCAGGCGCCAACGCCGACGGCCAGCAAAGTAGCCGTGGCGTGGATCCAGGCATTTCGCTGCGAACGGAGGACGTACCACCATCCAGCGAAAGCATGGCGGAACGAATCTGGCCGAGAGGAAGAGCGGCGGGGTTCCTTGCCGGTCACCGCGGCAATCTCACCTTGATCGCCAGCTGCTTCAAAATGGCGGACTGGCGGGACCACATGTCTTCTTTCTCGGTTTGCGTCGCATGGTCGTGGCCCAGCAGGTGAAGGACGCCATGGACGGTGAGCAGGGCCAGCTCCGACTCCAAGGCGTGGCCGGCGTCCTTGGCCTGCTCATTCGCCACGGGCAGGGCGATCACGACATCCCCGAAGTAGACTCCTTCGTCGTCTAAGTCGATAGAACCATCCGGGAAGGCCAGAACGTCGGTTGCTGAATCGGTTTTTCGGAACTGCAGGTTGAGTTTGCGAAGTGTCTCGGCATCCGTCAAGACGACCGCCAATGCGCCCTGAGGGGCATCTTCATACTTGAGAGCGGCCAGAGCGGCCCCGCGGACGGAGTCTATGGCGGTCTGAGTCGCTTCTTCGGCGACGACATGAGCGGAGTGGATCATGCCGAATCCGGCTGAGGTGAGGCTGGGCTGGCGGGGGATTTGGCCTCGTCCCCGTCTTGAGCCGGCGCCACGTCCGGTGTTTGATCGGAGTCCGAAGGGGCGTCCTGCTCAGGGTAGCGAATGCGCGGATGGTAGATCCCACGCAGGGTGCTGACAAAAGAACGGCGAATGGTGTCCAGGTCCTTGAGTGTGAGATTGGTGCGGTCAAGCTGCCCGTTTGTGAGGCGATTCTGGATCACCCAATTGACGAGCGCTTCGATCTCCCCATCGTCCTTGGGCGCCTCAGCCCGTGCCTTGGCTTCTACGCCATCCGCCAGCATCAACAGTGCGGTTTCCTTGGAGCGGGGCCTCGGGCCAGGGTAGGCGAAGGCCTTCCGATCGACTTTTGAAGCATCGCCGCCGGCCGCTTCAACCGCCGCCTGGTATTGGTAGTTGGCCTCCATCTTTCCGTGATGTTCCGGGATGAAGGCTTGAACCTGAGCTGGAAGGCGGTACTTCTTGGCCAAATCGAGGCCGTCGCGGACGTGAGCCAGGATGATGCCGGCGCTGGTCGCCGGGTCGAGTTGCTGGTGGATGTTTTGCCCAGCGACTTGATTCTCAATGAAGAATTGGGGACGGAGGGCCTTCCCGGCGTCGTGGTAAAGCGCACCCACGCGGGTCAGAAGAGGGTTGGCGCCCACCGCCCGGGCGGCTTGTTCAGCCAGGTTGGCGACTTGCAGGCTGTGCTGGTAGGTCCCTGGCGCGTTGCGCAATATGAACTGGAGAAGGGGCTGGTCCGGCCTGGAAAGCTCGATCAACTGCAGATTGGTCGTGATCCCCACGACGCTTCCCACGAGGAGCAGGAGGCCGAATGCAAGGCTGGCAGAGAGGAAGCCGCTGAGCAGGCCGGCGCCCATCAAACTGGCCTTGCCGACCATGTCGGTCGCGGGATCGGGGAAGCGGAAGATGACGACGATGGCCACGGCGGCCAGGGCAGCACTTAGGCCGGACCAGAAGAACGTGCTCAACCGCTCGGCCTTGCCGATCATCAGCGCTCCCATGATGCCGCTCAGGGAGATGTACAAACCAAGTTCCAGCCCGCGCGCACCCAGGAACCCGGCCAAAGCGCCACTGACAACGGCGCCCATTACGCCCATCCCAGGACTGAAAAGAACCGCCAGGAGCATAGGCAATGTGGCCGCTGGGAAGATATACGGCATCACGGTCCGCCCGGGCACCATCACCTGCAGGCCCAAGGTGAATACGACCAACAGGACCGTCATGGTCGATGCCAGCCGTACGCTCCGGATCTGATCTTGGTGGGTTCGGAACCCATACATCACCAGGCTGATCCCGAGCACGGCCACCAGCAATCCGCGAATGGCGATCTCTTTCCACGGCTCGGGTGGGGTAAGGAGATCGTAGGCCTGGAGCGCTTCGAGCTGAAGCGGGGTCACGATTTGCCCGCGGCTGACAATCGTTTCGCCGGGGGCGTAGGTCTTGATGACCGGCGCCACCGCTTGTGACGCCTCATCGCGGGCGGCCTGTGTGGCCTCTTCGTTCAAGCGAGCGTTGGGTGCCACGAAAGCGGAGACGAATCGCACCACAAGGTCAGCTTGATCCTGGGGCATGGTGATGCTCACCAGAGCCGGGACCGTTCTTCGGACTTGAGTAACTCGCTCGGGACGAATTTCTGAGCGCATCACCTGCTCAAGCACGGAAACAGCTTCGCTCTTGACCGCCTTCCAACGCGGCTCGGGGAGTTCGAGTATCGCCTGAGCTGTGTCCCCTTCAAGTTTGATCCCCGCCAGGGACTCCAGATCTGCCAGTTTCTGATCTGCTGTCGCGTGTTCATCGGCTCGGATGGCATCGATGTAGTCGAGAGTTGATCTGAGGTCATCAAGTTGTCGACGAGTCACCTGGCTGTCGGGCGGGTCGTAGACGGGGCTAACGCTGTTGGCCGCCGCTTGCTTGGCTTGTTGAGTGAGGGCATCGCTCTTGTATGAAAGCGCGTAGGGGGCCAGGATGTCTTGGGGGGCGACGTCGCCGGCAGCGAGTCCGAAGGTGGATTGTCGTTGGGCGATGGGTATGGAGACGGCCGCCGTCATCCCGATCAGCCCGGCCAAGAAGATCATCCACAGTTCGATGTTGTGCCAGGCGTTTCGAATCCGCCGGATGGGGGAAAGCTTGAAGTCCGGACCCTGATCCATGGCAGTCTCTTAAGCCCTTTCGAGCAGTCGCCGCGCCATCTGACTCACTCGCTTGCCGTCGGCCCGGGCCCCTACTTTGCCCATCACGGCGCTCATGACTTTGCCCATGTCTTGGGGTCCGCTAGCTCCAGCATCCTGGATGGCTGAAAGGACCAGGGCCTCGAGTTCGGAATCCGAAAAGGGGGCGGGAAGATAGGTGCTCAAGACCTCGAGCTCTGCTTCCGCACCTTGGATGAGATCCCGCCGATTGGCTTTCTTGGCGTCCTCAATGGTCTCCCGCCGTGACTTGGCCTCCCGCTGCAGGATGGCCGTAATCTCATCTTCGTTCAGCTGCCGCTGCTTGTCCACTTCGGCCAACTTGATCGACGAAAGGGCCATGCGCAGCGTGCTTGTGAGCAAGCGGTCGCTTTGGCGCATAGCTTGCTTGAGGTCCGATTCGAGGGTGGCTTTTGTCACCATGGATGGTTTCCTGTCAGGTTGTGGCTGATCAGAGCCAGGCTGTGCCGAAAGCCTTCATCGCTTCGAGGACGGGCAGGAGAGCACGCCCCTTGCGGGTGAGGGCATAGGCCATTCTGCCGGGAAGGTCGGGTCCTGCCTTCTGTTCAACCACGCCTTGCGCTTCAAGATGGGAAAGGCGCTCGGATAGCGTACGCGGGTTGATCCGGAGAGAAGTCTGCAGCTCGGAATATCGGCAGGGGCCGTCCGCCAAGTCCCTAATGATCAACATGACCCACTTTTGGGCGATCAAAGCCGAGGTTCGAGCAATGGGGCAGTCGTCGATTGCCAGCTCAGCGTGGCGGCTCATAGGTGCCCGATTGTATCATACAAGGCGAGACCCAAACCGGCTTTCTTTTCGTGTAGCCACCAAGAATCCATGTCTGTTGAACCTGGCTGTATCAGGATGTGAGACGACCTATGAGCCCATCCTGCGTGCTCTCCTCAATGAGAACAGTGCAGATTCGGTTCCACAGATCTTGCGGGGCCTTGGTGGTAACCCGAATGTAGTTGTCACTCCATCCGGACAGCGTCCATCCGTCCGGCCCGAGACGGCTGCCAGCTTCCCAGAGGACGTCCAGCCTGCGTGAGACGAATTGGCGCCGGTAACTTGATGCCGAGTCGGCGACTGCCAGGCGCAAGGTCTGGGCGCGGGCCTTGGCTTCCATGGGGTCAACCCTGTCGGGAAGCCTGGCGGCGCCCGTGCCGGGGCGGGCAGAGTAGGGGAAGACATGAGCGTCGGCGAACTGCATCTGTTCCGCGAAGCGAAGACTCTCCTGGAATTCCGTCTCAGTTTCGCCCGGGAAACCAGCGATGAGATCGGTGGTCACCGCCAAACCCGGGATGGCGCGTCGGGCACGTTCAACCAGCTGACTGTAGCCGCTGGGACGAGTCGGGCGCCCCATCCGTCTCAGGGTTGAAGGGCTGCCGGATTGCAGCGGAAAATGCAGCTGCCGGCACAGGCGTGGATCCTGCCACAAGCTAAAAAAGCCTTCGGGAAGCCCCCAAGGTTCCAGTGACGAGAGGCGCAGACGGGGGATTTCCGTTCGTTCTAGTACAGCCTGGACCAGGTCTGTGAGGCGGGGATTCCCGGGAAGACCGGACCCGTAGCCGCTCAACTGCACGCCGCTGATCACGGCTTCCTGCGCGCCCCCGGCGACTGCCGCTCTGACCTGGTTGACCACAGAATCGATCGGAAGGCTGGAAGCTGGCCCGCGGGCCAGCGTTGTCAGGCAGAACGTGCAGTGGTGGTCGCAACCATCCTGGGCCTTGACAAAGGCACGCGTCCGTGTCCGAATGCCGGGCAGCGGCTTGCGCGCCACGGGATCCAAATCAAACCTATCACTTGTTGTCCCTATCACCTGCTTGACCAGGGCGCCTTTGGCGGGATTCGGGACCGCCAACACAACCCCTGGGAGGGCCAGGGCGGATTCCTGCTCGAGGGTGCTCCAGCAGCCAGTGAGGACGATGGCGGCCTGCGGCTGCCTGCGATGGGCGTTTCGCACCCGAGCTCGGGAGGCGGAGGCTGCATCCTGGGTGACGGTGCAGGTATTGATCACCACCAGGTCGCTGTGCTCAGGGTCCGCCACCAGTTCATGCCCAGCTGCCCTGAACTGTCGGCCGAAACCTTCGATTTCACTTTGGTTGAGTCGGCAGCCGAGGCTGTCCAAATGAACTTTCATGAGTCTTCCTCAAGCCGTCCTCAGCGCGGCCGCCATGGCGCAGGTTCCTCCGGTCAGGGCTGCGTTACCGAAAGATTGTCGAACGCGATTTCGACGCCACCTTGCTCGTAGCTGCCGACCATCAAGCCCACGTCCCCTTTGTCCCATTCGGCGGCTTGCGCCTGGTTGACCACATTCCCGTTGACGTATAGGGTCAGCTCGTATCCGACGCAATCCGCACGGAGCACGTTGGTGGCGTTGCCGCTCAGGATTCTTGGCGAAGGGAGGAGTGTTTCGTGGCTCAAGAGGTGTCGGCGACCGCTCTTGCTGACACCAATTCCAGCATAGCCATCGCTCGACACAGCGAAGAAGTAGAAGTCACCCGGATCTTGGTAGCGGCAGACGATCCCGAACAGGTTGTTGTCTGGCCCATCAACCTTGGCGGCTTCGACCTGGACGCGCACGTCCTTGAAATCCAAACCGGGATTGCTGACGGCGTCAGCGTTGGGGGCGTTGATGCGCATGTGATAGGTGCCGTCTTGATAGTCAACCCAATATGCCGTCTCCCGGTGGCGGTCCCAGCCGCTCAGTGTGCGAGAGAAATCATCTTGGAAGAGAACGGCTCCCGGTTGGGCTTGGGTTGGGGAGGGTTGGCAGGCAGCGAGGCACAAGGCTGCCAAGCAGAAGCCGATGGCAAAGCGCCAGGTGCGAATCACCCCGCGGTTCCTTTCATCGGTGACCTCCATTCGGAAGGCGGAATTCTAGCACAGCCGCGCCGTCAAGCCTCAGGGCTGCAGCCGGGACAGAGTCCTGGTGGCCAACATGGCATACATGCCGCCGGGGTCGAGGGCCGCGGCTTGCCGAAGTGACATGACCGCCAAATCGGTCTTCTGAAGGGCCAAACGTGCCAGGGCAAGATGGTAGTTGATCGCTGGGCTGACAGGGTCGGCGCGCAGCCCCTGGCCCAGAAGGTGCTCTGCCATCTCGGGGTTTCCATGCAGGTAGTAGCTGAAACCGAGTTGGTCGATGTAGTCGGCTGAGGTTGGCTCCAGCAAGACCGCTTGTCTGGCGGCCGGGAGTCCCACACCGGCGACGTCGATTTCGTGGTCAAGGCTGAACGCGGCCAGCAAGCTCTGGAACTCGGCGGAAGATGGCGCCAATTCAACCGCATGCTGGTACTCGAGCAAGGCCGATTGGAGGTCCCCCAAGACGACGAGTGCCCCGCCGAGTTGGGCGGCGATGGCTGGGCTGTCTGGCTGAAGGGATTGGGCAATGCGCAGCTCTTGAACCGCCTTCTGCTGTTCACCTTTGAGCGCCCAGTGCTGCGCCAGAAAAACGTGCGGCAAACTGGCCGATGGTACCGACTGGCTGGCACGGATCAGTTCCTGCTGACCATCGCCTCCCGTGCGGTCAAGGGCCAGACCAAGATAAGCTCGTGCTTCAACGTACCCGGGAGAGAGTTCGACCGCCTGCGAGAAGGCCTTGGCCGCCAGATCCCAACGTCCTGTTCGTGCCAGCGCCTGCCCGACCTGGGCGAATTCGTAGGCTCTGTCGCCGCTCGGAAGGGAGTCCTCAATGGCCTGGGCCAGGGAACTTGTGAGGGGCGACGGCGAAGGAGACAGCGCCTGGGCAGTCTTGAGCGGGCTCAAAGCGCTTGGCGGATCGACCAACGCCAGGCTGAGGCCCAGGTAAAAGTGAGCCTCCGGATCGGCCGGGTCGGCTTCGGCCCAAGCCCTGGCAGCCCGGCTGGCGGCCGGCATGTCCCCCGAGGCCTGAGCCTGGGCGACGACAGATCGCCAGGCGGGGTCATTCGAAGGGCAAAACCGGTCCAGGCGGTCCAGGACATCGCCCAAGGCGGTGACGGCACCGGAGGCCACCTGGGCTCGAACGAGCACGCAGCCAGCCGCCTTCCAGCGCTGGCCATCGAGGCCCGCCGCATGCAGGTGGTCGAGGGCGACGCCGGGTTGGCCGAGATTGAGAGCGGCGTCAGCCGCCGCCAACCTGATCCGGGGAGCGTCGGGCTCGAGTGCCAGGATGGGCGTCAGGGCTTGCAGCACCGCCGATGGGCGTCCGGCGATCTGGGCACCGCGCACGTTCCGAAGTTCGGCAGATACGAAGCGCACCACGGGCGTGGGGGAAGCGGCCAACAGGCCAAGGAACAAGACGGCCAACATAGGCCCGCGTGCTCGCAGTTGACTGAGGCGACCCAGCCATTCGGGAGGCGATCTGAGCATGGCTGGGATTATAGCTTCACCGGCGGCAGGGGCCATTTCAAGCAGGTGGCCGCGGGTAGGATGGTGCAAGCCGCCGGGTTATAATGGGGCCGAATTTCACTGGAGGCGACGATGGATTTTGGGCTCACCGAAGAACACGAGATGGTTCGGAAGATGGTTCGCGACTTTGCCCAGAAGGAGGTCAAGCCGACCATCAAGGAATGGGACATCAAGCAGGAAATGGATCCCAAAGTCCTGCCTCGCATGGGTGAGCTGGGCATCCTCGGAATCTGCATCCCTGTCAGGTACGGCGGCCAGGGCATGGACTACATTTCCCTTGGCTTGGCCTGTGAGGAACTGGAGGCCGTTGACACGACCCTCAGGGTGGTCATGTCGGTCCACATGGGGCTCAACAGCATGGCGCTGCTTCAATGGGGCACCGAGGACCAGAAGCAGCGTTTTCTTGCACCCCAGGCCAAGGGTGAGAAGATCGCCGCCTTTGGCTTGACCGAACCGGGCGCCGGCTCCGATGTGGCAAGTATGAACTCTACAGCCAAGCGCGATGGCGACGAGTATGTCATCAACGGCGAGAAGATGTGGATCTCGCTGGCGACCAAGGCCGACCATTTCTTGTGGGTCGCCGTCACAGACCCGGACGCGCAAGATCCGCATGAAGGCATGACGGCGTTCGTGGTCGAGGCGGAGCGGGACGGCGTCACGTCGGGCGATATTCACGACAAGATGGGCGTGCGTGCTGGTTCCACTGGCTGGGTGAACTGCCAGAACGTGCGCGTCCCGGTCGAAAATCGGCTGGGAGAGGAGGGCGAGGGTTTCAGGATTGCCATGTCTTGCCTCGACAATGGCCGCTACACCGTGGCGGCTGGCGCAACCGGCCTGATTCGGGCGTCCTTGGAAGCCAGTGTGAAGTATGCCAACGAGCGCACAACGTTCGGCAGGCCCATCTCCCGCCACCAACTCGTGCAGCAGAAGATCGCCCGCATGGTCAAAGACTATGAGGCGGCGCGCCTGCTTTACCTGCGGGCGGGTTGGATGAAGAACCAGGGGCAGCGAAACACGCGAGAGACTTCTCTGGCCAAATGGTATGCGACGGATGCTTCCTTCGAAGCGGCGTCGGAAGCTGTCCAGGTCCATGGTGCCTACGGTTACAGCGCCGAATACGACGTTGAACGCTACCTGCGCAATTCGAAAGGTGCCGTGATCTACGAGGGCACGAGCGAGATACATACCCTCATCCAGGCAGGCTACGCGCTGGAAATGCGCAAAGATGCCAGCCTGAGATGCGAACTCCCTGCCTACGACTCCGAGGCGTGGCAGTCGGAACCCGAGACCGCCGCTGCCCATTGAGCCACGCGACGGCTTGTGAAAAAATTCACAAGTTGACCCAAACCCAGGAGGCGAGCTTTGAACATCGTTGTGTGTGTCAAGCAGACCCCCGACACTGCAGCCACTGTCACCGTCGAAGGCGGCCAAGTGTCGTGGGGGGATTCCCCGCTGGTGCTTAACCCGTGGGATGAGTACGCCGTGGAAGAGGCTCTGCGTACCAAGGAGGCTCACGGCGGCAAAGTGACGGCCGTCAGCATGGGGCCCGAATCGGCCAAGGATGCGCTAAAGCAAGCCCTGGCCATGGGATGCGACGAAGCGATCTTGATTTCGGATGAGGCGCTCAAGGCTGCGGACTCGCTTGCTACATCGCACGTTTTGGCAGCCGCGATTGGCAAGCTCGACTCTCCGGAATTGGTGTTCTTTGGCAAGGCAAGCGTGGACAGTGCGTCTGGCGTCACCTTCGCCCAGACAGCTCGCCTGCTGGGCAAGCCGCTCCTCAGCCAGGTGGCTGGGGTGACGTCGATTGATCCGGACAGCGCTACCATCACCGTTGAGCGATTGCTGCCCGAAGGGCCGCGAAGTGGTCGAATCGAGTATGCCGGCCGTGGTCAGCGTGACCAAGGAGATCAACGAGCCCCGCTACCCCTCTTTCATGGGGATCCGCAAAGCTTCCAAGGCCGAGATCCCGACATGGGGCGCCGGCGACCTGGGCATGGACTCGGTCCCCAAAGCCAAGGTCGATTGGCCGGAAATCTTCGCCATTCAGCAAGCGGCGACGAGCTGTGAAGTGATCGAAGGCGAAACGCCCGAAGCGATGGCAGCCAAGCTTGCCGATCGGCTTCTGGAAGAAAAGGTGATCTGATGGCTGGGAACATCGTTGTCTACATCGACCATGTCCGCGGCGATGCCCCGCCGGCCGCCTGGGAAGCCGTAGGCGCGGGAGTGGTGTTGAAGGCGGAATTGGGTGGAAGCCTGAAAGCCATCGTATTGGGCAAGGACGTGAAAGCCCTTGCCGAACAAGCACTCACTTACGGGGTTGACGAAGCCCTCTTTGGCGAAGATGACCGCCTGGAGGACTTCCGCTCTGAAGCCTACGCCAGTGCATTGAATGGCCAGCTCGGTGAGGCCGACGTTGTCTTGTTTCCCGATTCAGCGCGCACCCGAGATCTGGCTGGGATGCTGACGGTAGACCTGGACACCGGATTGATCACCGACGTCACGGGCCTCGAAATCACCGGCGGCGATCTTTTCACCACCCGTCCGATCTATGCCGGCAAGCTGATGTCCAAGGCGCGCGTCGTCGATGCCCGACCGGCGCTGATCACGCTCCGCAGTCGGACATTCAGCACGCCCGAGGCAACCGGTGGGGGCGAGCCGACCCGGATCGAGGTTGACCCGGGCGAGGCGTTGACAAACGTAGTCGAGCTGAAACCCAGCGAGAGTGGGGTGAGCCTCACCGATGCCGGCGTGATTGTGTCCGGGGGCCGAGGTGTCTCCAACAACCCATCGCTCGAGCCGCCTTCAGATATCACAGACGAGAAGGAGATCGAGATCTGGCGCGCCCACCAGGGATTCAAGTTGGTACAAGATCTGGCGGGGGTGCTAGGCGGGGCGGTGGGCGCCAGCCGTGCGGCTGTCGATGCCGGCTATATCCCCTATTCCCACCAGGTGGGCCAGACGGGCAAAGTGGTCTCGCCCGATCTGTACATCGCGGCCGGGATCTCCGGGGCCATTCAGCATCTGGCTGGGATGCGCACCGCCAAGACCATCGTCGCCGTCAACACGGACCCCGATGCGCCCATCTTCAAACTGGCACGCTTCGGTGTGGTTGAAGACCTGTACAAGATCTTGCCACCGTTGACGGAAGCCTTGCGGCAGCGCCTCGGGAAGTAGCAGCATCCGCCCGCGACCCGATCGCAGCGGTCTCCGATGCGGGGTGGCCTGCCAGTGCGACGGCTGTAAGGCCGGGGAAGTGCGGCATCGTTCGATATTCTCCTGAACGAGCAGAGGTTCAGCCTAGGATGCTCTGCAAACGCGCCTGGCGCGCGTGTGAGGTGTGCGCAGCCTTGTGGGGCCCTTGCAGCAGATGATCTCCAAACACGGCGCCTTGTGCTTTGTCCTCCACAGCCATATCCCCTATGTGCGCGGTACGGGGCATTGGCCCCACGGTGAGGTCTGGCTCTATGAAGCCATCGCCGAGACCTATCTCCCCATCCTCGAAAGTCTGGGCCGACTCCAATCCCAAAAGCTGCCTGTCCAGTTGACGCTGTCGCTTACCCCCGTCCTGTTGGAGCAGCTCACCGATGAGCGGATCAAGGACGGGTTCCTGGCTTACGTTGGCGAGCGTGCTGAAGCGGCCGAGGCAGACCGCCGCTATTTCGAGCGGAGCGGCCAGCCTGCGATGCAGGCTTTGGCCGAGGGCCACCTCGCGTTCTATCGGGACTCCAGGAGGGCATTCGAGTCACGCTTTGGCGGAGATCTGGTGGCAGCTTTCAGGCGGCTGCAAGAGAACGGCATGATAGAACTCGCCGTCAGTGCCGCAACTCACGGCTATCTGCCTTTGCTCGGAGACGCGTCGGTGCGCCTCCAGCTGCGCACGGCTGGGGCGGCGTATGAACGACACTTCGGCCGCAGCCCGGCCGCCATTTGGCTGCCGGAGTGCGGGTACCGTCCGGGCCTGGAGGACCTGCTGAAGGCGAATGGTTTGCGCTTGTTCTTCGCTGAGACCTTCATGGTCACAGGTGGGCAACCATCCGGTGTGGCAGATCAGCGCAGCGCAGGTGCCTACGCCTCTCTCAATCCCATGGCCGAAAACGCAGCTCTTCTGGGGCAGCCAATCCTGCGATCGGCGCACCAAGCCTACTACGTCGATGGGTCCCAGGTAGCTGTCCTCGGACGCGACGAAACCACCGGGAGGCAGGTTTGGTCGGGGGCACACGGCTATCCTGGCGATGGAGCCTACCGCGAGTTCCACAAACAGCACCCTCGATCCGGACTGCGCTATTGGCGGGTGACGGATCCGTCGGTGGGGCTTGACCGCAAGGAGGTTTATGACGAGGGCGCCGCGTCCAGGCGCACTCTCGCCCATGCCAACCACTTCACCAGCTTGGTTGAAACGGAACTGAGCATGGCCCTAGAATCCGGCGAAGAGTCACCGATTCTGGTGGCGGCCTACGATACGGAGTTGTTCGGCCACTGGTGGGCGGAAGGTGTCTCTTGGCTGGAGGCAGTGATTCGCAAGTTTGGACCAAGGTCCGATGTCCATCTCGTGTCGGCCTCGAGCTTTGTCGATGCCCACCAGCCCCAAAGGTCGGTCATCATTCCTGAAGGGTCCTGGGGCGTGGGCGGCGGACACTATGTTTGGAACAATCCGGCCAATGCCTGGATCTGGCCACAGATCGCCTCGGCTGAGAGCCGCTTGGCGGAATATGCGGCCGAAGACGAGCCGGACCCCGCCCGGAAGCGCTTGCTGGACCAGGCAGCGCGCGAACTGCTCCTGATGCAGGCCTCCGACTGGCCGTTTCTCATGACTTCCGGGCAGGCGGCTGAGTTTCCCGCCGAGCGATTCAGGGAGCACCATGCCCGCTTTGAAGCCTGCCTGGCGGCCTGTGAAAATGCCACCGTCGATCAGACTCTGGCGCCGGTGCTGTGGGAGGAAGACAGAGTGTTTCCAGAAATGGACTACCGATGGCTGAACCCATGAACGTCCTCTTCATGTCGGCCGAGTTGGCCCCAATGGCCAAGGTCGGAGGTCTGGGTGATGTGGCCGCCGACCTGCCTCCGGCGTTGAGACGCTTGGGTGTCGATGTTCGGATGTGGGTCCCGCTGCACGCGTCCATCGACCGCGATGGGCTTGGGCTCCGGCTGGCCGGGGAGATCGACGTCCCCTGTCGTCCTCGGATGGGGCGAGCCCAGGTTTGGCGCTCCGAAGTCAGCGGGCTGCCGGTGTATTGGGTGGATGGGTCGCCTATCCAGGCCATGCAGGGCATCTACAGCAATCCCGCCAAGGAAGCCGAGAAATACATCTTCTGGTCGTTGGCCGCGTTGCATATCGGCCAGATTGGCGGCTGGCAGCCTGACATCCTGCATGCCAACGACTGGCAGTGCGGTGCGGCGGTGGTTTCCATGGCCAGGTACGGATCAGAAGGGAGCGATGCGAAGCGGGCGCGAAGCCTGATGACCGTGCACAATTTGCCCTTCATGGGCAAAGGTGCCGAGGCCGAGTTGGAAGCCTGCGGTGTCGCACCGGTGTCCGACGCCGGATTGCCGAGTTGGGCGGAGCATGTGCCCCTGCCGATGGGGCTGGCGACCGCCGATTGGATCAGCACCGTGAGTCCCACCTATGCCGAGGAAATTCAGACCCCGGCTTATGGCCACGGCCTCGACGGGCTGCTGCGGGAACGCAGGAGTCGGCTGCGCGGGATCATCAATGGGATCGACCCTGTCCGGTGGAATCCGGCCTCTGATTCGGCCTTGCCTATCGGTTTCGACGTGGATTCGCTGGAGAGTCGTGCGCAGATCAAACGCGGGCTGCAGTCCGAGCTCGGCTTGGCCGTGGACGAACGCCTGCCGATGATCGGGATGGTTGGGCGGCTGGACCGTCAGAAAGGCGTCGATCAGGCGCTGACAGCGCTCGGCGAGCTTGGTGGGCGCCCCTGGCAATGGGTTCTGCTCGGCACAGGTGATCCCGCCATCGAGGATCAGGCGCGCTCGTTTGCCACCCGCTACACAGAGCGGGCGCGCGCCGAGCTTCGATTCGACTCGACCCTCGCGCGGCGAATCTATGCAGGTGTAGACATGCTGCTTGTGCCATCCCGCTATGAGCCTTGTGGTTTGTCGCAGATGATCGCCATGCGCTACGGCGCCGTGCCCGTGGTCCGCTCCACAGGTGGCCTCAAGGACACGGTGAGTGATGTGGACTCAGGGGGGCAGGGGACCGGTTTTGTGTATGAGGAAGACAGCCCACAAGCCTTGGCGACGGCCATCAACCGGGCGCTCGATGCCTATGCTGACCCACAGGCCTGGCGATCGCTTCAGCAGACCTGCATGCGCGTCGACAACAGTTGGTACGTGTCCGCAGAAGCCTATTTCGATCTTTACGACGAGATGCTGCAGGACGACAAGAGGCAATGAGCAGCCAGCCTACGCGTTGGCGCCGGGCCGGCGGTGTTTTGCTGCACCCAACCAGCCTGCCAGGGCCATTCGGCGCCGGCGATTTGGGACCAGAGGCGGACCACTGGGTGTCCTGGCTCGCCCAAGCAGGCTGCCGATTGTGGCAAATCCTCCCGCTGGGGCCGGTGGGCGCGGATGCCTCTCCCTACTTGAGTTCGTCGGCCTTCGCCGGTAACCCCTGGCTGATCAGCCCCGAGAAGCTGGCCGAAGACGGGCTCCTCAGTGAAGATGATTTGGCATCCTTCCGGGGCAAAGCCGCCGATCAGGCCGACTTCCAACAGGCACGCCACACCCGGCGCAGTCTGCTTGCGTTGGCGACGGAGCACTTCCACGATCGAGCAAATCAGCAACTCAAGGCCCAAGCGGAGGCGTTTTTCGAGACGTCCGCGTCCTGGCTGGACGACTTTGCCCTGTTCCAGGTGATCCAGGCCGTCCATGACGGCAGCCCATGGCATGCGTGGCCGCCGGCATTGGCCAGCCGAGGTAGACAGGCGCTGCAGGCATTCGAGGAAGCCCACAGCCAGGAGATCGAAGCTGAGAAGATCCAGCAGTTCTTCTTCGAGCGGCAGTGGGCACAAGTACGCGAGCTGGCGCAGCGTGAGGGGATCGCCATCATCGGCGATATCCCCATCTTTGTCGCCCTGGACAGCGCCGATGTGTGGGCACACCGGGAGCTGTTCAAGCTTGATCCCGACGGCTTGCCCACCGTCGTGGCCGGCGTCCCCCCAGACTATTTCTCGGCCACTGGCCAGCGCTGGGGGAATCCCTTGTACAACTGGGACGAGATGGAATCGCGCGGCTTCACATGGTGGATTGAGCGCCTGCGCCGACTGATGACACAGGTGGATCGGGTGCGGGTAGATCATTTCCGCGGTTTCGAATCCGCCTGGGAGATCCCGGCTTCCCATCCGACTGCCGAATACGGCCGCTGGTCTGCTGGGCCGGGCGAATCCCTCTTTCAGGCGGCCGAAGCCGCGCTGGGGAAGCTGCCGATCATCGCCGAAGACCTCGGTCTCATCACGCCTGAGGTCGAGGTGCTGAGAGATCGGCTCGGGTTCCCCGGGATGTGTGTGCTGCAGTTTGGCTTCAACGGCGGGCCGGACCATCCCTACCTTCCGCACCGCTACCCAACTCAGTGTGTGGCCTACACCGGAACGCACGACAATGACACCAGCCTCGGCTGGTACGAGGCGGCGCCGCAGGCTGAGAAAGAGGCCTGTCGGCGCTATTTGAGGTCAGATGGGACACAGATCGCGTGGGGACCTCACGCGGGCCGTGTGGGGTTCCCCAGCCAACACAGCCATCGTGCCGATGCAGGATTTGCTCGAACTCGGAAGCGCTGCCAGAATGAACACGCCCGGCACGACGGAGGGCAACTGGGCGTGGCGAGTTCTGAAGCGCCAGCTCAGCGACCAACTCGCCAAGCGTGTGAAGGATCTCAACCTGGCCTATGAGCGCTGACCGATCACCTGCAACCCAGCCGCCCGATGGGGATCCCAAGGCCGGGAGCCCATCCAAGTGGCCGGCTGGAACGAGCCGCGAGGATCACGGCTGCTGGGTTTGCCAGGGGCCGACCGAGTACAGGAACTGCAAGATCATCTGCCCACGCTGTGGCTTCACCCGAGATTGTTCTGATCCCTGAGTGTTTCCAAGGAGCACGCACCAATGAAAATCGGAGTGATGAGCGACACCCATGACAATGTGGCCAAGCTGGAGTCGGCCTGCGAGCAGCTCCAGGCGGCGCAAGCCGTGATTCACTGCGGCGACCTGTGCTCACCCTTCATGATTCGCCGCTTGGGCGAGCGACTGGCCGACATCCCGGTGCATATGGTGTGGGGCAATAACGACGGCGATCAGTTCCTGATTGCCAAGGTGGCCGGGGATTTCCCTGCGGTGACGCTGCATGGCCAGGTGGCCCATCTGGATATGGAGGGGGTGCGCGTAGCCGTCAACCACTACCCGGAAATCGCCCGCGATCTGGCGCATGCCGGCCGCTATGACCTTGTGTGTTACGGTCACGACCACACCGCCAATGAGGAATGGATTGGGGAGACGCTGCTCCTGAACCCAGGCGAGGTGCTGGGTCTGAAGGGTCGCAGCAGTATCGCCATGGTGGACACGACAGATCGGTCGGTGAGCTGGATCGATCTCTAGCCTTCAATTGTGACAGAATTCACAAAGCGCCCCGGTCAAAGGACCGGGGCGCTGCGTTTGGTACCCCTGCGGCGACTCGAACGCCGGCCCCTGCCTCCGGAGGGCAGTGCTCTATCCAACTGAGCTACAGGGGCACGCAGGCTTATTCTAATCCAGAGACAAGCGGTGATCAAGCCAGGCGGATTGCTGAGGCAATTCTGTGACATGGCGTAGAGACTGCAAGCTGGTTCCGAAGGTGAACGCCCCTTTGTGACCCTGCTGCGGAGCGAGACATCGCCTGCGTCTGCGCCAACACGAGTTTGATGCGCCCCTCAAGTGGGGGGCAAAGTCGTCCTCGCCTATGGGTCTTGCTGGCGGATCGGCTGAATGGCCGAGCGCCGTGTTGCGTTACGCATCCTTGTCTCGAAGCTGCGAATCCATCACTGCCACGGCGGCCATGTGCACGATGTCATCAACATCGTCTCCGGTTTGAAGCACATGCACCGGCGCCCCAATTCCGACCAGAATGGGCCCAATGGCGCGTGCCTTTCCCAGGCGGGAAAGCAGCTTGTACGCTACGTTGGCCGATTCCAGCGATGGGAAGACCAGCACGTTGGCGTCCCGCACCAAACTGAAGGCGTAGCGCTCGTCCACCAACGAGGGGACAACCGCCGTGTCCGCTTGCATTTCACCGTCCACGGCCAGGTCGGGGCGCTTGTTCTTGACCAAAGCCACGGCCTTACGGACCTTGTCGGTCAGCGGATGGCGAGTGCTGCCAAAGTTGGAAAAGGAAAGCATCGCCACGCGGGGCTCGATCTCCAGCTGGCGGGCGAAGTCGGCCGCCAGAATGGCGATTTCGGCCAGGTCCTCCGATGAGGGGTCAATATTCACTGTGGCATCGCTGAACACATACACACGATTGTCCACGATCATCAGGTACACGCCGGCGGCCCGTTCAGCGCCGGGCCGGGTGTGGAAGATCTCCAGCGCCGGTTTGATGACCTCCGGGTAATCGTAGGTCAGCCCGGAGACGAACGCATCGGCGTCGCCCTGACGGACCATCATCGGACCGAAGATGTTGGGTGACAGAGTGCGGCGCCTGGCGCTCTCACGCGTCATACCCTTGCGAACGCGAATCTGGTAGTAGCCGTCCGCGTACTCCTGCAGCTTGTCAGATGCGGCTGGATCGATGACCTGGACATCCATGTCCAGGCCGAGCTCATGAATCTTCTCGGAGATGACCTGTTTGCGCCCGAGCAAGATGGGATGGCCAATACCTTCTTCGGCCACACGAGCGGCTGCGCGCAGGATCTTGGTATGCTCGCCTTCTCCGAACACGACCCGCTTGGGCGCCTGGCGGGCGCGGTTCATGATGAAGTGACGGACGTATTCTCCCTGGCCTCGACGCAGGGCCAAATGCTCGCGATAGGCTTCAGTGTCGATGTCCATTCGGGCAACGCCGGATTTCATGGCTGCCTTGGCTACGGCCGGGGCCTCATACAGGAGCACGCGCGGATCGAGCGGCTTGGGGATGAAGTACCCTTCCCCGAACTTCAAGCTGGTCAGGCCGTAGGCCCGCAGGACGCTGTCAGGCACGTCCTGCTTGGCCAGGTCAGCCAGGGCATGTGAGGCGGCGATCTTCATCTCCTCATTAATGGCCGTAGCCCGAACATCCAGGGCCCCGCGAAAGATAAACGGGAAGCCGAGCACGTTGTTGATCTGGTTGGGATAGTCGCTTCGACCGGTGGCCACCAAGGCATCCGGCCGTGCCTCCTTGGCGACTTCATATTTGATCTCAGGATCGGGATTGGCCATGGCGAAGATGAGCGGACGATCGGCCATGGTTCTAACCATGTCCGCTGTCAGAACATCGGCGACCGACAGGCCGTAAAAGACGTCGGCGTCCCGCACGGCGTCGGCCAGGGTCCGGGCGTCGGTGTCGGCTGCGAAGCGGGCTTTGTATTCATTCATCCCCTCCTCGCGCCCTTTGTAAACGACGCCCTTGGAGTCCACCAGCAGGATGTTCTCCTGCTTGACGCCCAGGCGGACGGCGAGATCGCTGCAAGACAGTGCCGAAGCTCCGGCGCCTGAGACGACCACCCGAAGCTGGCTCATATCTTTCCCGATGATCTCAACGGCGTTCAACAAGGCCGCCCCAGTGATGATGGCCGTGCCGTGTTGATCGTCATGGAATACGGGTATGTCCAGCCGTTCTTTCAGGGTGCGCTCGACGTAGAAGCACTCCGGGGCTTTGATGTCCTCCAGATTGATCCCGCCGAAGGTTGGCGCCAGGGCGGCCACGATCTCTACCAGCTGGTCTGGATCGCGGGCATCAAGTTCGATGTCAAAGACGTCGATATCGGCAAAGTTCTTGAAGAGGACGCCTTTGCCTTCCATGACCGGCTTGGAAGCCAGCGGGCCGCGATCCCCAAGGCCCAATATAGCCGTTCCATTGGATACCACGCCGACCAGGTTGCCCTTGGCGGTGAACTCGTAGGCCGCCAGAGGGTTCTTCTCGATTTCGAGGACAGGCTCGGCCACACCGGGCGTGTAGGCGAGCGAAAGGTCACGCTGTGATACGAGCGGCTTGGTCGGGGCGATTTCGATCTTGCCCGGCCTCCCGCCGCGGTGATATTCGAGTGCTTCTTCACGGGTTACGGCCATGACGGCGTGCTCCTTGGAATAGACCTATCTGCAGGGCGCGGTGCTTCCCTCAATCAGGAAACACCGGCGCAGGCGCAAGCGTTGCGGATGGGTCTATGTTAGAGCCGATGGGGGTGGCGGGCAGGGTAGGAATGTCATGCTGAAGCGCGCCTTTCGGCACAAAAGAAACACCCTCGGACTTGAGGGGGGCAAGCCCGAGGGCGGTCGCGACATTGACCTTGCGGCCAAGTAACGACGTTGGGAATTGTACCCGCACTTTGCTGACCGGCAATAGCTACCTAGTCCCAGTTTGATTCGTCTCAGATCTCCCGCCTCGACGCGAGGCGGTTGCTGATGATCGCGTTCGGCCCTCGCCCTGATTTGTGCCAGACTTCACAAAGCGAGGCGAACACCTGGCAAGCCAAACGGGCTGCCATCATGGCAGCCCGTTTGCGTGTCGGGGCGCCCGGATTTGAACCGGGGACCTCACGGACCCGAACCGTGCGCTCTACCGGGCTGAGCCACGCCCCGAATGCGCGAATTATAAACGAGGAGAGGGAGGGGAACAAGGAGCGGCGAAAGCCGAGCGCTCAGTCGCCCATGTCATTGCAAGCGAGCGCTTGCCCCAAGGTTTGTTTGGGGGAGCGAGCCAAGCAAACTTTTGGAGATCTAAGGACGGAACGATTGCTTCGGCGGCTCACGCCGCCTCGCCATGACACTGAGGGGCGGGGATCTGCGTCCGCCGCCCCGATCGGTGCGATCATCTTGTGAAGGATTTCACAAACTGAAAAGGTGGGGGTCGGAAGGGGGTCTGGCTCAGGTGCTCTTGAAAACGCGGGCGGCAGCCTCGGCATGTTCCTCGTTTGCCGGCAAGGTAAAACAGAAAAGGCTGCCCACGCCCTCCTTGCTCTCACACCAGATCTGGCCGTTGTGCATCTCGACCATCGCCTTGGCGATTGACAGGCCAAGGCCCATGCCCCCGTGCTTCCGGGTCAGGTGCGACTCCACCTGGTAGAAGCGCTCAAAAACGCGCTCCATTTCACTGGCCGGAATTCCAATGCCTGTATCCACCACGAAGACCTGCACGTACCCGCCCGACTCCTCGGCCTTGATCCCGACTTGGCCGCCCTCGTCCGTGAAGGCGAGGGCGTTTCGCACCAGATTGGTCAGGACGATGTCGATCTTCTCTTTGTCACCTTCTACCTTCAAGTCATCATCCGGCGGGACATCGTAGCTCAGTTCGATCTTCTTGTTCTTGGCGGTTGGCATGAATCGGCCGGAGACGGTTTCTATCAGATCAGACACCGAGAAGCTTTGCCGGCGGACGCGTGATTGTCCCTGATCCCGATGCGCGATGGCCGACATGTCCTCGATGATTTCCTTCAGCCGCAGTGCGCTGCGGATGATGACTTCCATCTGCTCTTGATACTTGTCGGGGACGAAATCCTTGATGAAGGTCGCATGACCCAAGATCAAGCCCAGCGGTGTTCGGAGCTCGTGGGAGGCGATGGCGATGAAATCTGACTTCATCCGATCCAGGCGGGTCAGCTCTGCGTTGGCCTGTTTGAGCTGACTGAGAAGCTGGGCGTTCTCGATGGCGATGGCCGCCTGGGCTGCCAGGGCTTCGAGTACCGCCAGGTCATCTTCGGTATAATGCCTTTCGTCGAGCTTATTGACTGCCTCGATGACCCCGATGGGCTCCTGCTTGACCATCAGCGGCACGCCCAGAATGGAGCGGGTCTCGAACTTTAATGCCCGATCGACCTCCCGGTACACCCGCTTGTCGGTCTCGGCGTCCTTAATGACCAGCGGCAGGGCGTTGCCGAATATCCAGCCTGCCACCGACGAATCCAGCGGAACGCTGATCTCTTTCATGCTTTCGCGCTGTTGGCCGGTGGCGGCTTCAAATCGGAGTTCGTCGGTGTCCGCGTGATACAGGAGGATGGACGCGGCCTGGCTTCGTGTGAGTTCACACGCCAGGTCAACGATCGACTGCAGCAGAGGAGGCAAGTCGAGAGTTCGAAGACAGAATTCGGCTGATTTCAAGCAGCCGATCAAGTTGCCGATCTGAAGTCAATGGGGCTGTAGATCCCGCCATGGGGTGTCCTTTCGACCGATTTTAGCACAGGGACCCCGGCGGACAAGTTACAATGGGCTTTCCGCCGCATCGACCGCTTGAGACGGTGGCGGCGGCATTCTGAGCGAGGAGGCATGCATGCCAGCCAAGAAGAAGGTTCGGGTCGCTATCATAGGCGTGGGCAACTGCGCATCATCCCTGGTGCAGGGCGTTGAGTATTACAAGAACGCCAAGCCCAACGACAAGGTCCCGGGCCTGATGCACGTCGATTTGGGCGGGTACCACATTCATGACATCGAGTTTTCGGCGGCTTTCGACGTGGTGAAGACCAAGGTCGGCAAAGATTTGGGGGAGGCGATCTTCGCTTTCCCCAACAACACGGTCAAGTTCACCGACGTGCCGGAACTCGGTATCCCCGTCCACCGCGGCATGACACACGACGGCATCGGCAAGTACCTGTCGCAGATGGTTGAGAAGGCGCCTGGACCCACGGACGACATCGTGGGGATTCTGAAGGAAACCAAGACCGACGTCGTCATCAACTACCTACCGGTGGGCTCCGAGATGGCCACCAAATGGTATGTTGAGCAGGTGCTGGAGGCGGGCTGCGCACTGGTGAACTGCATCCCGGTGTTCATCGCCAGCTCCGACTACTGGGCCGGGCGGTTCAAAGAGCGCAATCTGCCCATCATCGGTGATGACATTAAGAGCCAGGTTGGCGCCACCATCACCCACCGCGTGCTGACGTCACTGTTCAACGATCGCGGCGTGAAGATGGATCACACCTACCAGCTCAACTTCGGCGGCAACACCGATTTCTTCAACATGCTCGAGCGTGAGCGCTTGGAGTCGAAGAAGATTTCCAAGACCCAGGCCGTGACCAGCCTGCTGCCCTACAAGATGGATGAGAAAGATATCCATGTTGGCCCGAGCGACTATGTGCCCTGGCTGACCGACCGCAAGTGGTGCTACATCCGGATGGAAGGCACCACCTTCGGCGACGTGCCGCTCAACCTCGAGCTCAAACTCGAAGTGTGGGACTCCCCCAATTCGGCCGGCGTGGTCATCGACGCCGTGCGCTGTGCCAAACTGGCGCTTGACCGCGGCCTGTCGGGCCCCCTGCTGGCGCCGGCGTCTTATTTCATGAAGAGCCCCCCGGAGCAGTACCCGGATTCGGTGGCGCGCGACAAGACCGAAGCGTTTATCGCCGGCAAGGGCAAGGGGGCCACTGCCAAGGCCTAGCGCGCCGTCAAAGTTGAAAGGCCATTCGAAGTGCGTGCCGTCCGCCTCACCCATCAGGCGCCGATCGAAGAGCATCCGCTGGAGGTGGTCGACCTGCAGCGCCCTGAACCGTCGCGTGGGCAGATGCTTCTCAAGGTCCAGCTGTGCGGCATCTGTCACACAGACTTGCATACGGTGGAAGGCGACATCCACCCACCGTCTCTGCCGGTCACACCTGGCCATCAGGTCGTCGGCCATGTGGAGGCGCTAGGCGAAGGGGTTGAGGGCTGGCAGGTCGGAGACCGGGTGGGCGTTCCTTGGCTGTATGACGCTGACGGCACCTGTGAGTTCTGCCGAAGGGGCCAGGAGAACCTATGCCCTGAGGCCCGGTTCACCGGCTTCGATGTCGACGGCGGCTATGCGGAAGCGATGCTGGCGTCGGCGGAATACGCTCTGCACCTCCCCCAGAGCCTGGATGATGAAACCGCCGCCCCCCTGCTTTGCGCCGGTATCATCGGCTACCGTTCTCTTCGCCAGTCTGAGCTTCAGCCCGGCGAGAGGCTGGGCCTGGCGGGATTTGGCGCCAGCGCGCACCTGGCGATTCAGGTGGCCCGCTACTGGGGTTGCCCGGTAAGCGTCTTCACCCGGAGTGAGAATCACCGGGAGCTCGCCCTCCAGCTGGGGGCGGAATGGGCCGGCGGCGCCGACGATGAGCCGCCGCATCCCCTCGATCGGATCGTCACTTTTGCGCCCGTCGGGACCCTGGTTCCCAAAATGCTGGCCAAGCTCAGGCCGGGGGGGACCCTGGCGATCAACGCCATCCACATGAGCCCGATTCCCGAATTCGGCTATGATTTGATCTACGGCGAGCGCACCTTGCGCAGCGTGACCAACCTCACCCGGCAAGACGGGGATGAATTTCTGTCCCTGGCGGCTGAGATTCCCATCAAGCCAACCGTCAAGATGTATTCTCTGGCGGATGCTAATCAGGCCCTGGAAGACCTCAAGCACAGTCGCATTGACGGGGCAGCGGTGCTTCAACCTTGATCAGCTTCGGTGTTTCCGGTTGGTCGTACGATGACTGGGTGGGGCCCGTCTACCCCCAGGGTTTGGCCAAGCGCGACTGGCTGCCCCATATCGCTGAAAAGGTCGACACGCTCGAAGTCAATGTCACCTACTACCGTGTCCCTGGAGAGCGCACAGTCCGAGGGTGGGTCGAACGCACGCCGGATGGCTTCCAGTTCGCCGTCAAGGCACATCGGAGTCTGACCCACGATCGAAAGGCTCCCGACTTTGAGGCCTTCGCCCATGGAGTGTCGCCCCTCGCTGAAGGTGGCAAGTTGGCCTGTGTCCTGGCCCAGTTTCCCTACGCTTTCAGCGCCGATGAGGTCAACCGCGACTACTTGGTCAAGCTGCGCCAAGGGTTGGCGGAGATCCCCTTGGTGGTTGAGTTTCGCAATCGCAGCTGGCTTGACGAGTCGACTTTTGAGCTCCTGGAGGAGCTGCAAATCGGATTCTGCGCAGTAGACGAACCGCAATTCAAGAGCCTGATGCCGCCGGTGGTCAGGGCGACGGGCCCGGTGGGCTATGTGCGCTTTCACGGTCGCAACTACGACAAGTGGTGGAAGCATGAGGAAGCCTGGGAGCGATACAACTACAGCTACAGTGCACAGGAACTGAGCGAGTGGCTGCCGCGCCTGCGGCAGCTCGAGTCTGAGACCGGGGTGACCCTGGTCTACGCCAACAACCACTATCGGGGGCAAAGCCTGGACACGATCAGCACGCTGCGAGATTTGCTGGCTGAGGGGGTCTGAAACAAAACGATTGCCACGCCGGCTGCCGCCGGCTCGCAATGACATGTAAGGGGTCGTGGCTCGCAAAATCAGGTTCTGGCGCACACCCCCACCAAGATCTGCTCGGCTCATGCCCCGGGGTACGTCTCGCGGTGCGCAGCGCGTGCCATCTCCCCCTTGACGCTCTTCTACCGGATGTGATAGATTAGCCCAGCTAATGGTTAAGTCGCCTTGAATGATTGAGGCGAGGCCTTCCCCCGGGAGTTGTCAGTCCGCCGGGATCCATCCGGCGGGCTTTCGTTTGGCAGCCATCGGGACGGCCGGTTTCCCATGTCGGAGGTCGCGCGTGGCGAGTACAGATCAAGTCCGCCGAAGACTGGCGTTCAAGTCCGAAGGTGTGCAGAAGACCAATCAGATCGTCGGCTCGCGCCGCTGGTGGGCGTTGGGGGCCGTGTTGATCACGATGTTCTTCTCGGCATTGGATCAGACCATCGTGGCCACGGCCATGCCGGTCATCATCGGAGACTTGCAGGGTTTCAATCTGTACGCCTGGGTGTTTACCGCGTACATGATGGCCTCGGCCGTCACGGTCCCGATCTACGGCAAGCTGTCGGACATCTACGGCCGTAAACCATTCTATGCCCTGGGTTTGGGTCTGTTCATCCTGGGCTCGATGGGCTCGGGAATGGTCCAAACCATGCCCCAGTTGATCATCGCCAGGGCATTCCAAGGCCTGGGAGCCGGGGCGATGCTGAGCATGCCGCGAGCGACGATCGGGGACATCTTCAACCCGCGCGAACGCGGCCGTTGGATGGGTGTGATCTCGTCGGTGTTCGGATTGGCCAGCATCGTCGGACCGACCATGGGCGGCTGGATTACCGATACCTGGGGCTGGCGCTGGATCTTCTACATCAACCTGCCCGTGGCCCTGGCGGCGCTGGGGGCCGTTTTGTATGCCCTCCCGAGTGTGCGCACTGAGGAATCACGGCACGTGGATTGGCTGGGGAGCACGGTCCTGGCGGCGGGCTTGATCCCGCTCCTGTTGGCCTTCACTTGGGCCGGATCGACCTATCCCTGGGCCTCACCTCAGATTGTGGGGCTTGTGACCCTTTCTGTGATCTTGCTGGCCGGATTCGTGTGGGTTGAAAGGCGGGCCGTGGCGCCCATCATCCCTCCCGAGCTGTTCCGCAATCGCGTCTTCACCACCACCAACGCGGTGGGCTTCTTCATTTCCATGGGCATGTTCGGCAGCATCGCCTTCTTGCCGCTGTTCGTCCAAGGCGCCATGGGCGAGTCGGCGCAGGCGTCCGGACAGATCCTGACGCCGATGATGCTTAGTTTCATCACCGGCAGCGTCGTGGGCGGCTACCTGATCAGCCGAACCGGACGATACAAGCTGCAGGCGATCTTCGGGTCGCTTCTGGCGCTGATCGGGATGGCCCTGCTGACGCAAATGGATGCCTCCACGCAGCCGTGGACCGTGGTCCGCAACATGCTCGTCATGGGCCTGGGAATCGGATCGATCCTGCCGCTGTTGAACGTGGCTGTTCAAAATGAGTTTCCTTATCGCATGATGGGCGTTGTCAACTCGGCCCAGCAGTTTGTGCGTTCCCTGGGGGGAATCATCGCCACGCCGATCATGGGCACGGTGTTGGTGAGTGCCTTTTCCGATAAATTCCGCGCTCAGATGAGTGCGCCGCTGGCCCAGGCACTGCAGAGTCTGCCCCCTGATCAGCGTCAGGCCCTGCTGGATCCCCAGGGGCTGATCAATGCCAACGGGCAGGCGGCCGCCCAATCCGCCTTCACCGCCCTCGGGGGAGATCAAGCCGCTCAGATGTACCAGGCGTTTATCCACGACGTCCAGAATGCGCTGGCGGGGTCGATGCAGGAGATCTTCCTGCTGGGTGTGATTTTCGCTGGGCTGGCGCTGTTCCTGACCTTGTTCCTGCCCGAAGAAAGGCTCAAGCAGGATGAGTTCTACACCGCTGAAGGCGAGCCCCCGGCGGCTTGAGCTTTCAAGGGCCGGCTCTTAGGGGTGATACTGGCGGGTACAAGCCGTCGGATCGACCGGGGGGGGGGCGATAGGCCTGGCGGAGAGGCCGAATTGGCCCCGATGGTATAATCGGGTTGCCCGTCCCAATTGCGGCTATGGGCCCGTGAAGTGCGGAACCCACCAGGCGAGGATGAGTGCACAATGTCTGGACATTCCAAGTGGTCCACCATCAAACGCAAGAAGGCTGCCAACGACCAGAAGCGGGGCAGCATTTTCACGCGCCTGGCCCGCGAGATCGCCGTGGCGGCCCGGGAGGGCGGCGGCGACGTGGAGACCAACTTCGCGCTCCGGTTGGCGGTTGATCGCGCCAAAAGCGAGAACATGCCCAAGGACAACATCGAGCGCGCCATTCGCCGCGGCACGGGCGAAGACAAAGAAGGCGAAGAGCTCGAGCAGGTTGTGTATGAGGGCTACGGACCCCAGGGCGTGGCGCTGATGGTCGAAGTCATCACCGACAACCGCAACCGAACGGTGGCCGATTTGCGCCATATCCTCAATCGCTCAGGGGGCAGCATGGCGGAAGCTGGGTCGGTGGCCTGGCAGTTCCACCGGGCTGCCTACTTCCTGGTGAATGGCGAGGGAAGGGACCCTGACGCGCTGTTTGAGATGGCGGTTGAGGCCGGCGCCGACGACGTGGTGATTGACGAAGATATTGAGATCATCGCCCCGGTCGAGTCGTTCAAGGCGATCAATGACCGTCTGGAAGGGGCCGGGATCGAGCCCGAAGAAGCCGAACTGCGTTGGCTGCCCAATGCTGCGTTGCCCCTTGGCCCCCAACAGACGGTGCAGGTCATGCGTCTGATCGAATTCGCTCGAAGAGCTCGACGACGTGACCCAAGTTTTCTCCAATCTGGAGGTCAGCGAGGAAGCCGTCGAACTGCTGGAAACGGCCTGAAGGCGCCACCCGGATCTATGCTGGCGCTGGGCATTGATCCAGGGACGGCGATCACGGGCTACGGCCTGGTTCGCTGGCTGCCTTCAGGGGAATACGAGTTGGTCGACTTCGGCACCGTACAGACCGAGGCCGGGCAGCCAATGCCCGATAGACTTAGTGATCTTTTTCACAAACTCAGCCAGATGATCAAGCTCCACCAACCGGAGACATCGGCGGTGGAGCAATTGTTCTTTCAAACCAATGTGAAGACGGCCATCAGCGTTGGGCAGGCGAGGGGGGTGGCCATCTTGGCGTTGGCGGAAGCTCATGTGCCCGTGGGGGAGTACACGCCCCTGCAGATCAAGCAGGCCGTAACCGGCTATGGCAAAGCTGACAAGCGCCAGGTGCAGGAGATGGTTCGCATTTTGCTGAAGATGGATGATATCCCCAAGCCGGACGACGCGGCGGATGCCCTGGCTGTGGCTATCTGCCATCTTCAGTCAAGCCAACTTCAACGCGCTATCGAGGGCAGCTCATGATCGCCACCGTTCGCGGCCGTATCCAGCAGGTTGGGGACAATGAGATGGTGGTCGAGGTGGGAGGGGTGGGCCTCCAGATCGGCGTGCCGCTGGCCCGCCTTACCGAACTTCCCAAAATTGGGGCCACGATCCAACTCTTCACGCGCCTTATCGTGCGTGAGGATTCCCTGACCCTGTATGGTTTCGACGCGCCCGAGACGCGCGAGTTGTTCGACCAGCTGATCGAAGTCAGCGGAGTCGGCCCGCGCCTGGCACTGGCGACCCTGGCCCACCTGTCACCGGAAATCCTGCGCCAGGCGATCGGCCGCGACCAACCCGAGGCGCTGGCCAAGGTTCCCGGCATCGGCCGCAAGACGGCCGAGAAGATCGTCTTCCACCTCAAAGACCGCATGGCGGCCGAGGAAGGGGGCGGGGCGCCGTTGACCGGATTGGATACCGAGGTTCTCGGCGTGCTGACCAACCTCGGCTACAGTCTGGTTGAAGCCCAGGCGGCTGTCCAGTCGATCCCCCAGGATGCCCCGGAAGACATTGAAATTCGCGTTCGTCACGCCCTGCGTTACTTCGCCGGGGCGTGACATCAGCCCAGCCGTACCCGTCAGACCCAGAGGGGATTAGGGGAGGTTTCCATGCTTGATGGACGTCAAATCACATTTGTGGGCCCAGGCGTCATGGCTGAGGCGATGTTGATTGGCTTGCTGGAGACGGCCGGTGTGCCGGCCGCCCAGGTGACCTTCAGCGGGCCTCGCCAGAACCGGCTTGGACGGCTGGCGGAGCGCTATGAAGTGGGCACGTCGCTGATGAACCGGGACGCGGTGGCGCAGGCTGACATTGTGGTCATTTCGGTCAAACCGCAGAGCCTGAAGGCGGTACTGGACGATCTGCACGGGGGTGTGCCGCAAGGGGCTTTGGTGTTGTCGATCGTCGCCGGCGCTAGGCTGGGGACTCTGACCGAAGGCCTGGAGCACCCGGCAGTGGTCCGCTCCATGCCCAATACACCGGCCCGGGTCGGGGAGGGGATCACGGTGTGGACCGCCTCCCCGGCGGTGAACGACGACCAGCGGGAGCAGGCCAAGCTGATCCTGGCGGCGTTGGGGCAGGAGATCTTCGTTGAGGACGAGAACTACCTGGACATGGCCACGGCCCTATCCGGCACCGGTCCGTCCTACGTCTACCTGTTTATGGAAGCCATGGTCGACGCAGGTGTCCATCTCGGGTTTCCTCGACGCATCGCTGAACAACTGGTGGTGCAGACCGTCAAGGGATCGGTTGCCTACTACGAACATTCGCCAAGGCATCTGGCAAGGCTGCGCAACGAAGTCACCTCGCCGGGGGGCACTTCGGCTGCGGCACTTTATTATCTGGAGAAGGCGGGCTTTCGGACGGCCCTTTCGCGAGCGATTTGGGCGGCATATGAGCGCTCATCGGCCCTGGGCCGCAGTGATCAACGGGGGCATTTGGACGACGGTTAGCTTCCGATTGTGCTTTGGTGGACAAATGCCGGCCGCTCAGTTACACTTGCGCCGCGGCGCGTGTCGGCCTAGGTGAACGCCTCAATTGGGGCACCCTAGCCCCACAAACACCGACCTTGGCAACCCAGCCCGGCCGGTGAGAACGGTCAATCAAGGACTTCAACAAACATGCCACTCTTCGGGAAAGACCTGGGGATCTCTCTGGGCACGATCAATACGTTGATCGCCGAAGGCAACGAGGTCGTGCTCCACGAGCCGACCGTCGTGGCCATTGATATTGATGAGCTCAAAATCGTCGAGGTCGGTCAGGCGGCCAGGGAGATGGACGGCCGGGTGCCCGAGTCGATCGAGGTCATGCGCCCACTGCGTGACGGCGTGATCGCTGATTTTGAGGTCACACACCGCATGCTGGGCCACTTCGTGGAAAAAGTGTGCGGTCCGGCGCGCTTGTTTAAACCGCGGATTATGATCACCGTGCCGCATGGCGTGACCAGCGTTGAAAGCCGTGCCGTGCACGAGGCGGCGCTTCAAGCGGGTAGCCGAGAGGTTCACCTGATCCAAGAACCGCTGGCAGCTGCTGTTGGCGTCGGCCTGCCCATCGCCACGCCGTCAGGAAACATGGTGGTGGTGCTGGGTGGAGGGGTGACCCAGGCGGCGGTTATCGCCATGAGCGGCATCGTGAGCGCCGGAGCAGTGCGGCTGGGTGGGGTGCACCTTGATGAAGCTATCGCCAGCTACGTGCGCAAGAAGTATGGTCTGATCATCGGCCCAAGAACCGCCGAAGAGGCAAAGATCCGGATCGGATCCGCCATCCCCCAGGACGAAGATCGTTCGATCGAGATCCAGGGGCAAGACCAGGTCACCAACTTGCCCCGGCCGGTCACGCTGACGACAAACGAGATCGTGGAGGCGCTGCAGGAAACCCTCAATTTGCAGGCGGCTGCCATCCGCAATGTGCTGGAAACGACGCCGCCCGAATTGGCGTCGGACATTATCGATCGCGGGATGGTCATCGCCGGCGGTGGGGCTTTGCTGCGCGGCATCGACAAGTGGCTGACCCGGGAGACCGGCGTGCCGGCTTATCTGGCGGATGATCCTGTCGCGTGCATCGCTATCGGCGCTGCCCGCGGTCTGAGCATGATCGAGCGCCTAAGACGCAATCTGCCAACCGTCTGAGCTTGGATTACCTAAGACGCGAAAACGGCGCACCAGCGGTGCGCCGTTTGGATTCCAAAGCTTTAGCCGTTTAGCGCATGTAGTAGGTCATGCGCTGCAGGTGCAGGACCGGGTCGATGTACTCGACGTGCACCTTGCTGGGCGCGCTGATTGAAGTTGAGGAGTAGCACAGGATGGCGTTGACTCCGACCTTGATCACCCGGTCGGCGATATCCTGGGCCGCCGAGGTCGGCACGGCCAGCATCACGATCTTGATGCCGTTCTTGCGCAGATCGTCCTCAAGGTGGGATGCGTCGCGGATCGTGAACGACCCCACTTTCTTGCCGATCTTCTGGGGATCGGAATCGTAGACCGCTTCGACCTTGAAACCGCGCGGGGTGAAGCCGCCGTAGTCGGCCACGGCCCGGCCAAGGTCGCCCACGCCGACCAACACCATCGGCCAAGTCTTGTTGACGCGCAGAATCTCTTTGAGCTTCTTGACAAGAAAGGTCACGTTGTAGCCGGTGCCCTGCTTGCCGAACTCCCCGAATTGGGACAGGTCTTTGCGGATCTGAGCCGAGGAAATTCCCAATCTGTCCCCCAGCTCCTGGGAGGAGGTGATTTCTCGGTTGTCATCGACCATAATTTCGAGCGCGCGTAGATACAGCGGCAGGCGTCCCACCACGATATCAGGGATCTTCCCTTGGGCCATCTTTGCCTCCGAAGCGAATGTGAGCCGGCGACATGAACTCTACCACAAGTACAGTATCTGTGCAAATTTGCGCAAGTACGGTGCAAATGGGTGGGCTGATATAATTCAGCCCGCAATCTCGAAGCAGCATTGAGTAGGAATTTCATGTTTCTGGATGAAGTCAAGATTCACGTCGCTTCCGGCCGAGGTGGCGACGGGATGGTCCATTTCAGGCGGGAGAAGTACGTCCCGCGCGGCGGCCCCGATGGGGGAGACGGCGGCCGCGGCGGCGACGTCGTGCTTCGCGTGGACCCAAAGCTATCAAGCCTTTCCCCATTTCGACGAAAGCGGCACTTTCGAGCGGATGACGGCGCACCCGGTGGCGGGAGCAATAAGACCGGGCGCGATGCGGAGGATCTCGTGCTGTACGTGCCGCGGGGGACCGTGGTCAAGGATGCCGCCTCGGATGACACGTTCGGCGATCTCACGGAGGAAGATCAGGTCCTGGTCATTTGCCAGGGCGGCCGGGGCGGCCGCGGCAATGCGCGCTATGCCACGTCACGCAACCAGGCGCCGAGGATGGCGCAGAGGGGCGAGCCGGGTGATGAACTCTGGCTCCGCTTGGAACTGCGCTTGATCGCCGATGTGGGGATCATCGGCGTGCCCAACGCCGGGAAATCGACGCTGCTGTCTGCCGTAAGCCGGGCGCGCCCCAAGATCGCCGATTATCCGTTCACGACCCTGCAGCCGAACTTAGGTGTGGCTGAACTAGACGACGACACGTCGCTCGTGCTGGCGGATATCCCCGGCTTGATCGCTGGCGCCCACGAAGGGGCCGGCCTCGGGGCGCGGTTCCTGCGCCACATTCGGCGGACGCGCGCCTTGATCCATCTCATCGACGGCATGGCTGAGGATCCGCTGGCGGATTACGCGCAAGTCAACACCGAGTTGGCGCTTTTCGATGAACGTCTCTCCCGAAAGGCGCAAGTCGTGGCCATCAGCAAAATGGACCTGCCGGACGTACGCGACCGCTGGGAGGACGTCCGTCGGGCCTTTGAGGCCGTGGAGATCCAACCGATGGCGGTGTCGGCCGTGACAGGCGAAGGTGTGCGCGATCTGCTGGGCGCGGCGATTCGGGCCGTGGCTGAGGCCGAGCCCGAGCCCGTCGAAGACAAAGCCCTGCCTGTGTATCAACCCGAGATCGATGCGCGGTCGTTTGAGGTCGGCAGGGACCCGGACGGCACCTGGCGGGTCAAGGGCAAAGCTATCGAGCGCGCCGCCGATATGACCTATTGGGAATACGACGAAGCCGTGCGACGATTCCAAAAGACCCTGGCCAAGTTGGGGGTCGAATTGGCACTCAAAGAAGCCGGAGCCACGGCCGGAGACAGTGTGCGGATTGGAGAGTACGAACTCGAATGGCAGGATTGACCGGCGTCTTTGGCGGCACATTCGATCCTCCCCATCTTGGCCATCTGATCTTGGCCGACGAGGCGCGGATGTCTCTGGGGCTGGAGCGCGTGCTGTGGGTTGTGACCGGTAATCCGCCACATAAGTCTGATCGGACGATCTCGCCGGCGGAGCTCCGCTGGGAAATGGTCCAGGCGGCGATCGGCGACATGCCGGCTTTTGAGCGTTCGTCCGTTGATCTGGACCGGCCGGGTCCGCACTACGCCGTTGATACGTTGGAAGCACTTCACCGCCAGGGCCATGAGCGCCTGGCCTACATCATGGGATCAGACTCGTTGCACGACCTTCCATCCTGGCATCTGCCGAAGGCGTTTGTGGCTGCCTGTGATGTAATCGGCGTCATGCGGCGGCCGGGCGTCGACCTCAACCTGGACGGCCTTGAGACCCAGCTTCCGGGTGTCAAATCCAAGCTTCAACTCTTTGACTCGCCATTTATCGGTATCTCCGGGTACGACATCCGCCAACGTGTGCACGATGGCCGAGCGTTCTGGTATCTGGTCCTGCCTCGCGTCGGCGCTGTGATCGAAGCCAACGGTCTCTACCGTTGAGTTTGATCCGGGACAAAGCGTTCCGGGCGATCGCCGCAGCCCATTTGGTGGTCGACCTGATCAACGGGCAGAAGTCAATTCTGCTCGCGTTCTTGTCTATCCCTCTGGGACTCTCCAACTCTGCCGTCGGTCTCGTTAACACGCTCTACACCTTGATGGCGTCTCTTTCCCAGCCGCTGTTCGGCAGCCTTGCGGATCGGCACGGCACCCGATGGGTGGCGACCTTGGGCGTGGCGTGGCTGATCGCCTTTTTCGGTGCGGCCATGGTCGTGCCGGGCCAGGGATCTTTGGTCCTGCTGGTGGTGGCCGCATTGGGATCGGCCGTGTTTCACCCGGCCGGCGTCATGGAAGCCACGCAGCGCGGACAGGAGGCCTTCGCCGGCCAAGAGACGACGTCTGCGTCCTTGTTCTTCTTGTTTGGCCAGTCCGGCCTCGCCTTGGGCCCGGCTCTGGGAGGTCCGTTGCTGGAGAAGTGGGGCCCCCCGGGCCTGCTTCTGCTGCTCGTCCTGGCCATACCGACCGGGGCCAACGCGGCGGTGGGGGTGACCCCCGGACGATGGATGGCGGCGCCCAAGGCCACGACCGGCGGCCGTCGCCCTCGGCCCGGCCGGGTGGCTATCGTGACCTTTGGCGGTCTGGCTATCCTGCGCATGTGGGTTCAGTTCAACTTCGTGGTTTTTCTGCCTAAATACTACGCTGACCTGGGCTTCGATCCCACGATCTACGGCGTGATCGCCGCGCTCTTCATGGCCGGCGTGGCCGCGGCGAACGTGACCGGCGGGTGGTTGGGGGACCGCATGCCGCGCTGGCCGATTGTGGTCTCGACCCTCACCGTTTCCACGCTGCCCATCGCGTTCTTCCCGCAGCTCGGACCGACGCCATGGGCTTTTGCGCTGGTACCCGTTTCAGGTGCCTTGATCGGCGCCTCGCACAGCCTGATCGTCGTCCACGCCCAACGCCTGATGCCGGATAGGATGGGGACCGCCTCCGGCATGGTTTTAGGGATGACCTTTGCCGCCGGCTCGCTCGGCACACTGGTCAGTGGCGTCCAGGCGGACCACTTTGGATTCACGGCCATGTTCCTGACCACAGCCGGCTTGTCCCTGCTGGCGGGGATCCTCGGTTTTTCAATGCGGGCCAAGCCGG
>CAWAND010000007.1:0-76150 GCA_963783335.1 uncultured Chloroflexia bacterium | reverse complement strand
ATCTCAACTGGCGAGTACAGTTCTCGCGGGGCGCCGGTTTCCGTCATCGCCTGGCGCAGGACGTCGAAAGCCTCACGTTCATCGGCTACTCGCCAACCGGAGTCTCCGGCGCTCTTTTTGGCCGCACGGAGAATGCGGTAAGCCAGGGCATGGATGGTGCTGGCGCTGCGGAGCGCCTGGCCGTCCAGATCCATCCCGAGCCTGACCTGAAGGCGATGGCGCATTTCGGCAGCGGCGCGAGTCGTGAAGGTCACCAGAACGATGCCGGACAGGGGCGTGCCCTTCTCGTGGAGCCTGGCAGCCCGTTCCACGAGGAGCAGTGTCTTTCCCGCGCCGGGACCGGCAATGACCTCCAGCGGTCCGCCAGTGTGCTCGACCGCTGCCAGCTGCATCCGGTCCAGCCCGCCGGGGGCGGTCTCCGACATAAGGATCACCTCCTTTCGACCCACAGTAAGGTTAGTCTTCAAGGCGGAGTTGACGGTCATTGGGAGAAAAACAAGGACCACCCGGGGAGGGGTGGTCTGAACGTGCAGTGTTGCGGGTCAATCTGATCGGGTGGCCTCAGTCTGAAAGGTCTGGCACGACCTGGAACCCTTGCTCGCCGAAGTGCAGATCAAAGGCGAAGGCGGTATCAATGCCCCGCCGACGCATCGTCTCAAAGCTCGCACAGTCCACCAAGCTTCGTCCTCGTCGACCGGCTGTCAGAACAGCCATGACGCTGCTATGGTGGCTGACGGCGTCGACCCATTCCACACCGACAAACGGGAGCAGATCCTCCTGGAGTGTCCTGACAGCTTCCATTCCCAAACGTCGCTGGACAAGCGCAAACGTCTCAACCAGCACGTAGTTGGTGCAGATAAGGGTCTCACCCTTCGTAATCAGGTCTCGCCAGAGCTCACCGGCGTGGTCATGGCGATTGTCATCGGCGTCAAGCAAAGCGAACAGGGCGGAGGTGTCAACCAGGATCGCCATCGGCGTAGGCCTCATCGAGGTAGCGATCGTGCTCCGTCGCGATGTCGTGATGTCCAGAATGAAACCTTCCCACCGCCGCCAGGGCTCGCCTCTGGCGTTCCTCCCGGCTGACCGAGACCGATGTTTCCAGCAGCATGTCGACGGCTTCGCGCGCCACCTCAGCCATGGATCGCTGTTGGCTCGCCGCCAGCTCTTTGAGGGCTTGCGCCTGTGATCCCGTCAGTTGAATTTGAGTTCGGTACAATGGAACCACCTCCTATCATCATGATGGTATTCTTGATTACATGATATCACAACTCGAGGGTCAGACTGGATCTGGTGGCGGCCCACGGGGCTTGCCGCACGCCTGTCTTGTGAACAAAGGGCAAGTCCCAGATGGGAAGGCCCCCTGAACGTGGGTCGCCTGCATCCTAGCTGAAACCCAGCCCTCTAGCCTTGAGCGATACATACCTTCCGTGCCCGATAATCAAGTGGTCCAGCAGGTCGATGTCAACCAACCTGCCGGCTTCCACCATGGCCTTCGTGAGGGAGACGTCCTCTGGGCTGGGGGTCGGGTCGTTCGACGGGTGATTGTGCGCAGCGAGAATGGCGGCCGCGTTGGCCCGGATCCCGGCCCGGAACACCTCACCCACTCGGATCAACGATGTGTTGAGGGAGCCTTTGTACAACTCGATCGGCCCACCGAGCAATGCGTGGCGGGTGTCGAGGAGGAGGAGCACCAACCGTTCCTGTTCCAAGTCTTGCATCCAAGGCATCAGCAGGGCCGCGGCATCCTCAGGGCTCTTGATCACTGGCCGATCGCCATTGTGGTGCGTAGCGATGCGCTTTCCGAGTTCTTTGGCCGCCAGGAGACGAGCGGCCGTGACAGGACCGATGCCTTCCACACCCAACAAGTCATTGGGGTCGGCACGGGCGAGGGCGTCGATGGATCCCAGACGCCCCAATACCGACTGGGCGAGTTCGAACTGTCGGGAGCCCCCGATGAGGGCTGCCAAGACCTCGAGAGAGGTGCAGTCTTCCGGTTGGTACGACAAGCGCCAGGCCGGTCGCTCTCTGCACGGAAGGGCATTCAAAGTTGGTTTCATTTCTTGCCTCGCTTCAGGTGTGCGGCAGGGCGAGGCCTCCCCGCGCTGGATGGGACATGGCGACGACGTGCCGGCCATCGCTCGGCTCGTATGTCAGGTTTTCGCCCGCGAAGGCAGAGTTGCCCGGCGATGGCGTCCCGGGCAACGTCGCTCTTTCCTCGAGTGGCGAGGATAGGTTGGAGAAAGACAGGTTCCTCTGTCTGGAAGACAGGAGCCTCTATGGATGGGAGATCTGGGTAGATCGGCCCCCGCTAGGTTATGGGGAGATTGCCGTGAGGAGAGGTGCAGATCTTTCGAGCTGCTCTTGGTCGAGGGTGACCAGGGCGAGCCCGAGGCTGGAGGCTGTGGCGACGTACAGGGCATCAGCACCGCGTAGGGCGCGTTCGGCGGCGAGGCCGGCGGCCAGTCGACCCAAGTCGGGATCCACCGAGACAAGCCGCAGGGTGGGCAGGGCTAGAATCAATGCTACTGCTCTGGAAGCCAGCGACGCCTGGCCAGTCCGGCGGGAGATCGCCCCAGCCACCTCCGCCAGCATGGAGACAGGGCTCACGAGCAGACCGTTAGCGGTGGCTTGATTCTCAAACCAATCTCGGCATCTCTCATGATGCACATCACTTGAGACCAGGCGGCTGACCCAGACGCTGGCATCGACGACGGCGTCGGTCATCCCCGGCGCCCTTCGCTTACGGCCTCGGCAACAGTCATGCCGTCTGAAATCCCACTGCGTCCCGATCTCCCCGGCCAGACGGTCTATGTCCGTCCAAACGGCATCAAGCGCCTTGCCTTCGGACGCCTGCGGTTCCACCGGAACGATGCGAGCAACGACCTTTCCGTAGTACGTGATGTCGACCGATGCGTGCTCCTTGCGCACGTGGCGCAAGATGCTGCTGGTTTCGGCGCGCAGCTCTCGCACGCCCACCTCTCGTTTCACCGGGCACCTCCATTGTGTATATCTTCATGTACACATTCTAGCATGGATCCGTCGCTTTCACGTTGACCTGGGAAGAGTGGGCGGGGCATAGAAGTAGGCCGTTATCGTGTCTTGTCGTTCCTGCACCGGCCGCTGTTGGATACGATCACTTCACACAGTGCAACGGGCCGCAATGGAAGGAAAACGGCCTGATCTTCCCGTCGACCGTGGGCACTCCCCTCGGTCAAAGCAACCTCAGAAGAGACTTCTTTCAGGGTGCTTGATCGAGCAGGATTGCCACGGATACGGTTCCATGATCTCAGACACACGGCGGCATCCCTGATGCTCAACAACGGCATTCCCCTCATCGCAGTTTCGAACATCCTGGGTCACTCCAAGCCGAGCACCACCCTCGACATCTACGCCCACCTGTACCAGGATGTCCAGTCCGATGCGGCCAGGATCATGGACGACCTGATCACCCCGGTCAGTTTCGATGTGTCGGACTTGAAAGAGAGCACTGCCTCACGGCAAGATCCCAAGGGCTGAAATACAGCAAAACTGCACCGAACTGCACCCAATCTGCACCCAAAATCCTCAATCGGGGCGCGTTGGAGGCCCCGAGACCCCCATATATGGCGGTGGCGGTGCATAGCACCGCCACCTGTATGGCGCCCTCGGAGGGACTCGAACCCCCAACCTACTGATTCGAAGTCAGGCGCTCTATCCATTGAGCTACGAGGGCGTGTCGAGACATTATACCGCGCCCAGGCGGGGCCGCAGGTGGGCGCGAGCGGCCGGGCAGCTTGACCGTTAAGGGATATGTAATCTTGCTGCAATGCGTGCGCAAGCTTGGCCTCCTATGGTGAAGGAAGTCGGATCCGTTTTCACCTCAGGAGGAAGAACCATGTCCAAGCTTATTCGTATCGCGTTGATCCTCGCGGCGCTCTCAGCACTGACGGCCACCACGGCCTTCGCCGCTGGGCCGGGAGTTGATTCCTCGGGTTTTGTTTGCCCAGTGCTCGGGGGTCAGGCCGGTGATCTGCACGGTCAGTCATCTCCCGATCCTCTGGTGCCCATCTACGGGGGCGACTACACTGTCGGTGGCCCGAACGTCAACGTGCCCACGCACGCCACCAACGGTGATGGGGCGGGCTCTCCTGGGGGAGACCACTCAAGCCCAGGTGATACCGATTACACGGCGATTTGGTCGAGGTAAGCCCCTCACCACAAACCTGCCCTAGGCAACACCAGCGGCCCTCCGGGAACGGAGGGCCGCTGGTGTTTTCCCGCGAGCGACCGGTGTCACGCGTCCTGATAGCCTATCAAATTAAGGCAAAAGGCTTAATGAGAATTGGGGACATTCGACGTCCGGGAGCAGGCGGATGGTCACCGGACGCCGGGGCCAGCCTGGCCTAGAATGGGGTTTGGTGGGGTTGTCAGTCAACTTGCGGCCCGATTGTCGGGCCATCGAAAGGCCGATCCGATCCGTGTCCCTTCTCGATTTCGCCAAGATCGATGTGCTCTTCTTGCATGCCCCCAGCGTGTACGACTTTCGCAAGGGGACGGTTTTGTTTGGGCCGATCAGCGACGTCGTCCCCTCGTCATCGGTGTTCGAGATGTATCCGATCGGGATCACCAGCATTGCCGATCGCCTGGAACACGCCGGCTACCACGTCCAGGTTATCAACGTCGCCTACCGCATGCTGAGCGACCCGAATTACGATCCGGAAGCCGTCATCCGGCGCCAGAATCCCCGCCTCTGGGCCATCGATTTGCATTGGCTGCCCCACGCGCAGGGCGCACTGGCCCTGGCGGACCTGATTAAGAAGCACCATCCCGATGCCCACGTCCTGCTGGGCGGACTCTCGGCCTCCTATTTTCAAGACGAACTCATCCGCCGTCACAGCGTTGATTTCATCGTCCGAGGTGACTCGACCGAGGTGCCTGTGCTGGCCCTGGTGGAGACGCTGCGCCGGGGCGGGCCGCTTGCCGACGTGCCCAATCTGACCTGGAAGGACGACCTGGGTCACGCCCACACAAATCCGCTTTCCTATGTTCCCGAATCAATTGATGACCAGGACTTGCCGGGGTACCGCTACACCATGCGCTCCGTGTTCAAGTACTGGAACCTGAACAACATCATGCCTTACGTACGCTGGCTGGAGCACCCGATGGCGGCCCTGCTTACCGCACGAGGCTGCACCCAGAACTGCGCGCATCTGTGGCGGTTCGCGTGAGGCCTACGCGCGGATCTGCGGACGGAATCGGCCGGTCTTTCGTTCGCCCGAACGCTTGGCGAAGGACGTGCATTTCATCCGGCGCTTCAGCCGCGCGCCGATCTTTGTCATCCATGACATCCGCATGGGGGGAATGCCTTATGCGAGGCGGGTGCTCGAGCTCCTCAAGGCCGAACGTATCGACAACGAAATGGTCTTCGAGCTGTTTGGACCCGCCGACGAGGCCTTTTTCGAAGCCCTGCATGCGGCGGTGCCCCGCTACAGCCTGGAAATGACTCTGGAAAGCCACGATCCAGAGTTGAGGAAGAAGAACGGGAAATTTGCCGTCAGCAATGAGAGGATTGAGGCGACCATTCGGGCGGCCCTGGACCACGGCTGCCAGCGGCTGGATGTGTTCTTCATGGTTGGTCTGCCATTCCAGACCCCCGAGTTAGCCTTGGGGTCGGTTGAGTACTCCCGCCTGCTATACAAGACCTTCTCCGGAGATCCCCGGATCCAGATCTACATCGCCCCGTTAGCCCCGTTTCTCGACCCAGGCAGCCGCGCCTTCGAGGCTCCGGAGGCGTTCGGGTATCGGCTGCGGGCCCATACGCTGGAGGAGCACCGGCAGCGGCTGGATAGTCCGCTCTGGTCGGGGATTATGAACTACGAGTTGGAGAGCATGCCCCCGGATGTCCTGGCGGACACAACCTACGAGGCCGTCGACCGCCTGAGCCAGTTGAAAACGTCGTTGGGACTGCAGCCGGCGGAAGTCAGCCAACGCACCTCGTGGCTGATAAACGAGGCCCGCCAATTAACTCAGCGTATCGAGGCCGCCCAGCGCCTGCCAGAGCCCGAGAGGCAGCAGGCCATGGACCAGCTGCGAGCCGAGGCCCGGCGCAGCAACGGCCACCGGCTTTACGATCAGGAGTTGTTCGTGACTTGGAGCGGACGAAGATGGCTGTTCCGGCCGCTCGGGCTTGCCCGCTTGATGGTCGAGCTTTTCTTCGAGGAACTTTCGCACGCCGCCATCCGTCTGCGCAGAAAGACCTACCTGTGGGGCGATCGCTCCGATGGCCTATCGTCCCCTACGGGACTCCCCATGCCGAGCAGTGAGGCCCGCGAGGCCGTCTCGGCCGACTAGAGTCTCACTCGGTTTCGAACCCCCAATCATCCTCGATCCCCGTAAGCTGCTGGCTGACCGCCCACAATCGGCGCGCGGTTGGTTTCATCGTAGCTGATGGTCGAAGACCGTACCGGCTTCCCGTCGATCACATAGCTTCCAGAGTGTGACTGAAATCGGTCGGAGACGACCAGAGGCAGAGCCTGGCGTGCAGCCTCGGCCGGATCGCGGCCCAGCAGCCAAAGTCCAAGCGACATGAACGGCCGGATCAACGGATTGTTCTTTCCAAAATTGGTGCGTACAAGGCCGGGGTGAAAGCAGTTGACACTGATCGGCTCTCCCCTCAGCCGGCGGGCCAGTTCATAGGTGAACATTACATTTGCCAGCTTCGACTGCCCGTACGCGGTCCAGACGTTAAACCCTCGCTTCAGTTGGAGATCGTCAAGATGAAGCCTGGCGCCTCGATGAGCCTCCGAGGCCGTGATCACGATACGGGATGGCGTGCTCTGCCGCAGAAGGGGGAGAAGCTCGTGGGTCAGCAGGAATGGGCTGAGATGGTTGAGGGCGAATGTGCGTTCAAAACCGTCGACGGTCTCGCCGCGACGCAGGAAGATCCCTCCGGAGTTGTTGATCAAAACATCCAGCCGATCATAGCGGGTCCGGATGTCTTCGGCGAGGGCGCGGACATCTTGTAGGCGACTGAGATCCGTCACCAGCAGGTCGACGGCGGCTTGGGGCACCTCTCGATCGAGTTGGTGTCTGGCTTGCTGGGCGTGCTCCGGGCGGTGGCCAACCAGAATCAACCGGACTTGCCTACGGGCCAAAGCCAGGGCAAGGTTCAGCCCGATCCCGCTGGTGCCACCGGTGATCAGGATCACCGGATGTGGTTCGCTGGTATGCGCCACCTTGGCCCCAGTCCGAGAGGAATCTTCTACCATCACATCTCACCACCATCTGCCGACCAACCCATCCACGCTAGCATTGTATCCCGTCGTAAAGGCCTCACGGCGGTTCGGTGATGGCTGGCCTCAGGCGTCATCATCGCTCGCCTCCATCCGTGAAAGTTTTCACAATAGGCAACCCTCGGCCGCTCAGCGCGGCATCCACGTGGCTGGGGCCATGGCGGTCTGTAATCGGCCTGTAAGTCAGGCGCCAAATGAGATGAGATATGCTGAATATAGGTATCTCCTCAACCGCAGCATTCGGAGCAGGTCGACAATGGCCAGCTTGGCAGCCATTTCCCACAACTTGGGCAGCATCTTCTCGAGCCCGACCTTCTGGCTCCTCATCCCCATTATTGTCTTTGAAGCAGTCGCCGAATTGAAGGCCCGACGCGGTTCAAAGCCCAAGTAACCTCAACTGGTCAATCTGCCGTCTGCTCTGCGACGTTTGACGTCGGCACCAAACACTGGCAGGGTGTTGACCCTCCTGGCTGGACAAAGGCTTGGCACCGTCTTAGACTTCCATCACATCTGGTTTTGGAGGTGCCCTTCCAGCTATGTCTTCACATATTCCCGTTGTTCCCGACTCAAATAGGTTCCTTGGCAACCTTACCGCCTTCAGAGATCGGCCCTTGGACCTGGTCGTCCGGGCCACGCAGTATGGCGATCTGGTGCGTTGGCGTTTTGGATGGATGTGGTTCTACCAGGCAAATCATCCCAATATGATCCACGACGTCCTGGTGAAGCGCGCCGCCAGTTTCCACAAGACACCGCGCATCAAACAGGTCCTGGGTGCCGTTCTGGGTGAAGGTCTGCTGACCAGCGATGGCGAGGAATGGCGCAGCCACCGCCGCCTGGTTCAGCCCGCTTTTCATTCGTCCCGCATCGAGGCTTATGGCGCCGTTATGACCGAATACACCGAAAGCATGATGCGTGACTGGGTGACTGGCGGCGAAGTCGACATGCGGCATGAAATGATGAAGTTGACGCTGGGAATCGTTGCCAAGACGTTGTTCGACGCCGATCTTGATGGCGACTTGTCGGAGCGCGTCGGACAGGCGGTGACCGTCACGCAAGAGCACGGAAATGAGCAGTTTCGTCGGCTGATGACCCTCCCGCGCTGGGTGCCGACGGCGGGAAATCGCCGGAGCCAGGCCGCTGTTAAAGATCTGGATTCCATCTTGTCGGAAATCATCCGGGCTCGGCGGACATCAGGCGAGGATCGCGGCGATCTGCTGTCGATGCTGCTTTTGGCGCGAGATGAAGATAGCGGAGCAGGGCTGACGGATCGGCAGGTCAGAGATGAGGCGATGACTCTGTTTCTGGCGGGCCACGAGACAACGGCGGTTGCTCTGACCTGGACCTGGGTGCTGCTGGATCAAGATCCTGGGGTGCGCCAACGATTGGAAAACGAAGTCGACGAGGTCCTCCAGGGTCGGCCGCCCGACGTGAAAGACTTGCCCAACTTGCCCTACGTGAAGCAAGTTATCGAAGAAGCGATGCGCCTATATCCGCCGGCATGGACGATCGGGCGTCAGGCTGTCGAGGCGGTTGACATTGGCCCGTACCATCTGGACCCCGGATCGATCGTGCTGGTTTCCCCTTACGCCGTTCATCGCCAGCCGGAGTACTTCCCCGAGGCCGAGACTTTCGACCCTGACCGATTCTCGCCTGAGCGTGAACGGGACTTGCCGCGCTATGCATACATTCCCTTCGGTGGCGGCCCGCGCATATGCATCGGTAACAACTTCGCCATGCAGGAGGCGTGCTTGATCCTGGCGGCCATGGTGCAAAAGGTCAGATTGTCCCTGGTTCCCGGGACCGATTTGACTCCCGATCCGCTGATCACACTTCGGCCCAAATACCCCATCTTGATGCGTCTCACCCGGCGCGGAATTCGGGAAGCCGCTTGAGACGAGGCCGATCCCAACGAAATCGCCCGGACATCAAGCGGCCGGGCGTGTTGGATTCTCGGGACGCGTGGGTTCAGCGGCTAGGGGATGTCAATGGTCTGAAGTTGTCGGGGCGGGACACTCGATGTGAGTAGGGCCTCGATGGCCTCCGGGGATTGTGGGGCACCCAGCAGAAAGCCTTGGCCCTTGGCGCATCCCAGGCCCATCAATCGGATAAGCTGGTCCTCGGTCTCGATCCCCTCGGCGATGACATCCAGCTGAAGGGCGTGCGCCAACGAGATCACGGCCTGCACGATCTTGGCATCTCGCCCGCCGTGTTCAATGCGGCTGACGAATGAGCGCTCTACCTTCAAACAATCCACTGGAAAGTGGTGAAGAACGCTTAGCGAGCTGTAGCCGGTCCCGAAATCGTCGATGTCAACCCGAACGCCCAGGTTACGCAGTTGGCTGAGGCGGTGAGCGGCGAGAACGCCGTCTTCGATGATGACGCTCTCTGTGATTTCGAGGTGGAACAGTTCCGGGTCCAGTTGGGCGGCATCCAGGGCTTGCTGCACCCGCTCAACCAGATTGCCTTCCACCATCTGACGTGCTGAAAAGTTGACGCTCATGCTCAGATTGCTGAATTCTGGGAACTGGTGCTTCCAAGCCTGAAGCTGACGAAGGGCAGTCCCCATGACCCAATCGCCAATGGGGATGATCAGTCCGGTGTCCTCGGCGATGCTCAGGAAGTCAGCCGGCTGAAGCAGCCCCCGGGTCGGATGTTGCCAGCGAAGAAGGGCTTCAAATCCCACGATCTGGCGGCTGGCCAGTGAGCATATCGGCTGGTAGTGAAGCCGCATCCCTTCCATATCCAGGGCGCGGCGCAGGTCGACTTCCAGTTCGTATTGCGTGACGGCACGTTGGTGCATTCTCTGGTCAAAGAGGGTGTACCGTCCACCGCCCAGACTTTTCGCCTGGTAGAGGGCCAGGTCAGCGTCGCGAAGCATCTCTTCAGGGCGGGTATGGGGCCGGGTGCCGAGGGCAATCCCAATGCTGCTCGAGGTGTACACCTCGTGACGATCCAGGTAGAAGGGCTCCGAAAGGGCTTCGTGAATCCTCTCGGCGGCGCGTTTCGCGCCACTGATGTTTTCGATCCCTTCCAGAATTACAACGAATTCGTCCCCGCCGAGGCGGGCCACCGTGTCCACCTCGCGCAGTGTGCTGGAGAGCCGCTGGGCAACCTCTTTCAGCAGCAGGTCGCCAACCAGATGGCCCAGGCTGTCATTGACGAGCTTGAATTGGTCGAGATCGAGGAAGAGCACGGCGAACGATTTGGACGGATCGCGTCGTGATCTTTGGATAGCGTGGTCAAGCCGGTCCATGAGGAGGGCGCGATTGGCCAGACCGGTCAGGGTGTCGTGCAGGGCGGCGTGGCGGAGCCTTCCTTCGGCGGCTTTGTGGTCGGTGATGTCGGTCAAGGAGCCTGCGATACGGTGAGGCTTGCCTTCCGGCCCACGCACCGCCAGGCCGCGACACAGGATCCAGCGCACGCCTCCGTTCGGCTGGGGCACGCGGAATTCGCGCTCAAGGTGCGGCGAGTGACCCTCCAGGTGGGTTTCGATCTCCGCCTTTAACAAAGGGAGGTCATCGGAATGGAGCCTGGCGAAAGCCTCGTCAAAACCCGTGTAAGGTGCTTCATTCTCGAGACCCAACAGTGTTCGCGCGCGTGGTGAGAAGTACCAGTCTGAAGTATCCAGATCCAAATCCCAAAGGCCATCGTTGGCACCTTGAGCTGCGAGGGCGTAGCGGGTCTCACTGGCACGCAGGGCGGCTTCGGCTGTCACGCGAGAAGTAACATCGCGCAGCGCGTAGACGTGGCCCATCAGGCCGCCTCCAAAATCGCGCAGAGGGGAAACGCGTACGTCGAAATGCCGGCCGGAGTTTGTCGTGAATTGGCCATCCGCGGCAGCCTTCTGGGTGGGATCCTCGACATACTCGGCCAGCTCGGGCCAAACATCATGTAGGGGTTCACCGAGCAGGTCTTGGCTCCGCTGGCCAATCATGGCGCAGGCCACATTGTTGACATCTGCCACTCGGTGCGAGGCGTCCAGAACCAGCAGGGCATCCTCCATGCTCTCAAGAATGACACCGCGGGCGATGGGGAGCAGGTCTCCCATTCGCCAGCGAATCACGTTCCAGGCAAAAATAGCGCTGGTAATGCCGAAAGCGATTGGGGTGAGATCAAAATAGGGTAGCGGGCCAACATGGAGGAGATCGTGAAGGCTGGCAGCCCAGGGAATGATCGCGGCCGTTAGGTTGGCTGCAGCCTGCAGGCGGTAGAAGGAGTGCGCCCGCGCCATCAACTGAATGATGAGAAAGGTCGCCAAACCGACCTCAAGATTGGAGATGACCACGAAGACCCAGAAGCCCACCCCGTAGACGGTCGAAAGGCGATGAAGGCCGCCGACCTGTCCAAGCTGCGTAGATACCCATATCAAATGGTGCCAGTTGTTTGTAAAACCCATCAGAACGGTAATGACCGGGACAGACCCAATCAAGATCAAATTACGGCGGGTCAGCCAGTGGTCAGCGCGCGCGTACTGGAGCACGAAAACCAGCCAGGCGGCCGGAATGGTAGACAGGCCGACCGATTCCAGATTGGCGAAGAACTCTGCTTGGGCAACCGTTTGGGAGTGAAGCTCGCCATAATAGCTGAGCATCCAGACAGCGCTGGCGGCCAGCGCAATGGTGGCCGCAGGTGATCCCTTGACGTGGCGACGGTTCCACATCAGGACGCCAATCGGGATGGTGATTAGCGCACCAACAACAAGGGCAAGTGAGAATGTGCGAGCGATCAGGTCCACAATGGAAGCCTTGCGATTATTGGGGGGCCTACCCCCTCGATTCGTGGTTCTCCTAAGTCTAGTCTGGCGAGCGCTTGTCAGACATTACAGGTTGCTTTCACCCCCAGCGAGTGTGGGTCTCAAGCAGAGGGCTGAGTTAACAGGGTAGACAGCGCCGGGTAAATGAGCCAGAAGAAGATGATCACCATGATCAGCCCGAGGAAGATCAGAGGCACAATCATCGACAGGATGGCGTTGCCCCAGCCGAATCGGTTGACGCTCTTGATGGCCAACGCGTTGAGCCCGAGCGAGTAGAAGCCCAGGATGGCACCCACGCAGGCGCCCAGGAAGGGGATCAGGGCCAGCACCGCTGCGGCCAGCGAGATGGGCGCGGTGTAAGCAGCCATAACGTAGCAGAGGCGTGTAAAGCTGCCCTCTCCGCCAAGGGCGCCGGCCACGAACTGTTCGATGCCGGCGTAGATCAGCAGGCCAACGCCGGCCATCGCGGCAGAGAAAGGGATGACGCACGCCAAGGTGACCAAGGCGACGACCCCGATCCCGATCGCCGTGTCCGACGATTGCTCGAGCCCAGTCAAAGCGGTTGAGATGAAGGCCAAGCGCAGCAGGCTGGCGACACCCGAAGCGATGAGTCCGCTGATAAAGACCCAAGCGAAGGCCTTCTTCACGCTGGCGCTGGGGTCGTCGGCCAGGGCAGTATAGCTTTCGATGTTGGGCTGGGTGACCGCCACCAGCCAAGCCTGGCTCCACGAGTGGGGGGCCACCGCTGGCGGCATCTCGGGCGGAGCGGTCTCAGAAGTCATCTCGGCCTCCTTGGGGCATGCCCAACCCGAGACGGCGTCGGCCCGTCAGGAGGCAGGGGCGCTGGCGAATGGATCGTGCTGCTGTTGATACTCGCGCCGGAACTGTTGTGTGTAAAGTCGATAGTAATGTCCGCGTTGGCGGAGCAGCTCGGCATGCGAGCCCATCTCTTGAATCTGGCCGTGCTCGATGAGCAGAATTCGGTCGGCGCGCTTGATGGTCGACAGGCGGTGGGCGATGATCAGACTGGTCCGGTCAGCCATCATCTTCTCCATCCCCCGCTGGATCAGGTTCTCGGTCAGGGTGTCGACCGAGCTGGTGGCTTCGTCCATGATGAAGATCTCCGGATCCGCCAGAACCGCCCTTGAAAGACTGATCAACTGTTTCTGGCCGACCGAAAGCAGATTGCCGCCTTCGCCGACGTCTTCTTCGTAGCCGTGTTCCAGGGCACGGATGAATTGGTCCGCCCCGGCCAGCGCCGCCGCCGCAGCCACCTCTTCGTCGCTGGCGTCGAGGCGGCCGTATCGAATGTTCTCGCGGATGGATCCGGAAAAGAGGTGGGGCGTCTGCAGCACCATCCCCACTTGCGATTGGATCCCGTGCAGAGAAAGCTGCGTGTAGTCGACGCCGGCCATATGAATGACCCCGCCGGTTGGCTCGTAGAAGCGGCAAAGCAGGTTGACGATGGTCGATTTGCCGCCGCCGGTGGGCCCGACGAGCGCCACGCTCTCCCCTTGCTGGATCTTCAAGTTGAAGTCTTCGAGCACCGTCTCGCCGTCCTGGTAGGCGAAATCGACGTGCTCGAACTCGATGGTTCCGCGCAAACTTTTCGGAGCACTGGCCCCGGGGCGGTCGATGATCTCGAGTTTGGCGTCAATGAGTGAGAAGACGCGTTCGGCCGAGGCGATGGCGTGCTGCATTTCGGCATAGACGCGGGCCAGGTCTTGAATTGGCCACATCATGAATGTGATGTAGCCGAGGAATGCCTGGATCCCGCCGATCGTCATGGCGCCGATTTCAGCCTGCAGGCCGCCGTAGTATACGACGCTTCCGATTGCCACGGCACTGATCATCTGCACAGCTGGCAGGAACAGCGCCGAGAGCCAGGCGGCTCGGTAGGAGGCATTGTACATTTGCCCGGTCAGATGGCCGAACTCACCCAGGTTGGCCTCTTCACGCCCCAAAGCTTTGACCACCCGCACGCCCTGGATGTTCTCGTTGAAGGCGCCGGTGATCTTTGAGTTCAGTTTGCGGGCTGTGCGGAACTCAACCAGGATGCGCGCCTTGAACTGGGCCGCAACCACCAGGAGAATCGGGATCACCGCGAAAACGATCAGCGCCAGGCGCCAGTTGATGATGAGCATGAAGCTGGCCGAGGTGATGATGTTGAGCGCGCCCCAGGTCGTGTCCAGCAGCCCCCAGGTCACCAGATTGGCGATGCGTTCCGAGTCGGATGTGACGCGCGACATCATCCAACCGACGGGGGTGCGATCGTAGTACGAAAGGGACAAATCTTGCAGGTGCCCGAACATTTCCTGGCGCAGGTCGTATTGGACGCGCTCTCCCAGCACCCCTGCCAGGAAGATGAAGGCAAATACGCCAACCGCCTGAACCAGGCTGAGGCCGCCATACAAGAGCACGATCCTGACCACCTCCGCACGATTGCCGGGGACAATTCCCAGGTCGATGATTTGTTTGCTGAGGTAGGTGAAATAGGAATCGAGAAACGAAACCAGGGCGACGGCCACAAGAAAGCCGATCACCCACCGAATGTGGGGCCGGGTCTGGGCCAGAATCCGAAGCAGGGTTTGGCCGTTGAACTGGCTCTCGAACTCCTCCTCTTCGAACTCAATCTCCACCGACACCGGCCATCTCCTTTTCGATTTCCACTTCCACCTTGGCTTGCATGTCATACACGCTGCGGTAGATGCCCTGCTCGGCCATCAGAGTCTCGTGGTCCCCGCGCTCGACGATCTGACCGCCGTCCAGCACCAGGATCAGATCGGCGTCCATCACGCTCTGGATTCGGTGCGCGATGACGAAACTTGTGCGGCCCTGCATCAGCCGGGCCAGCGCGCCTCGGATTTCGACCTCGGTCTCTGTATCGACGGACGAGGTCGAGTCATCCAGAATCAGGATGCGGGGATCCTTGAGCAGCGTGCGGGCGATGGCCACGCGCTGTTTCTGGCCGCCGGAGAGGGTGACCCCCTTTTCGCCGACCAGCGTGTCGTAGCCCTCAGGAAAGCTAAGGATCACCTTGTGGATGGCTGCCGCCCTCGCCGCCTCTTCTATCTCCTGCTGGTTGACTGGGCGTTTGACGCCGTAGGTGATGTTCTCTCGGATGGTCCTGGAAAATAGGAATGGCTCCTGCTCCACCAAGCCCACCGCCTCGCGCAGATAGGCACGCGGGTAGGTCCTCAGGCTTCGGCCGTCCAGGGTGACTTCTCCGGCCGTGTAATCGTAGAAACGCGGGATCAGGTTGACCAGGCTGGTCTTGCCTGAGCCGGTTGAGCCCAGCAGGGCGACCACCTGACCAGGTTGACAGTCGAAGGTGATGTCCTTCAGAACAGGTTCCTCGGACTCGTAGGCAAAATCGACATGTTCGAAGCGGATTTCGCCGCGCAATGGCGAATCAGGCAGGAACTTGCCGCCGAGCAGGTCCTCCCGCCCCTCGCGAACAATCTCCATCACCCTGCCGAAGGAGACCAAACCGGTTGACATCTGAACGATGAGACGGCCCATGTTGCGCATGGGGAATATCAGCCAGATCAGCAGGCCGGCATACGCCAGGTAAGTGCCGACCGAGATGGTGCCCTGTATGGCCATGAGCGCACCGATCGTGTAGCCGACCAGGAGCTGGGCAACCAGAAGGATGTCGGTCGTGGGCCAGAAGACAGCGTGGAGCCTGAGAAGCCGCCGCCCGCGCTGGTACTTCTCCCAGTTCTCGGCTTCGAATTTTCGGCTTTCAAAGTCTTGGCGAGCGAAGGCCTTGACGACTCTCACACCGCTCAGATTCTCCTGCAGGGTTGTCGACAGGGTCGCTTCTTGCTCCTGGTACGCCTCGTACATGTCCGAAATCCGGCGAAAGAAGAACAGCGAGATGACCAGGATCAGCGGGATGACGACGACTGACAGTCCCGCCAGGCGTGGATTGAGGTAAACCAACGCGCCCAGGTTCACAAGAAAGAGCAGGCTGATCCGGCCAAGTCCGATGGCCTGATCGGCGAAGAATCGACGAACGGCATCGACGTCGGAGGTCGAACGTGAAATCAACTCTCCCGTCTGCATGCGATCGTGATAGGTGAAGCTCAGACGCTGAATGTGATCGTAAAGGTAGTTGCGAAGCCTGAGGGCAATCCCCTCGGCGGTCGCCGCCGCCAATCGGCCGCTGAGGAAGGTGAAAACTCCTTCGAAAACGGCCAGGGCGACAAACCCCAGGGCGACCAACACCAGCATCGACCCGGCCAATCCCTTCCCCAGCACCTGATCGATGAAATAGCGAAGCAGCAGGTAGGTACCTGATTTCAGGATGGCGGCCACGCCCAGGCTCGCCGCCGCGAGCAGGTAGGAGCGGCGGAAGCCGGTCATCAGACGCCATAGCCCGACGGAGCGTCTTTCGGCTACGGCCTGCTGGACGTCATACGTGCCGGATGGAACCTGGGTCATCGGGCCTCACAGGCTGGGCGGCGACGTGTCGGCGCCGCGGCTCTGGTCAGCCTGAAGGCGCCTATTGGAGGGAAGATGTAGAGCGGTCGATGATCGTGCGATCCCCGGTGCAAACTGAAGCCCCCGATTTTACCATCGGTCGGCCCATGGGTCATCTGCCAGCATGAGCTTGGATATACTCTAAAGAAAGACACAAAGTGGGAAAAGAGACGCTATGGCACAGATTCATCGCTTTGAAAATCCACAAGCGCTGGCAGAGGGCGCGGCGAGCTTCTTGATCGCCCGCGGCCAGGCCGCCCAGGCGGGGGGAGGGGTGTTCTCGCTGGCCCTCTCAGGCGGATCGACGCCCGAGGCGACCTATCGCGTGGTGGCCGAACAGGTCGGCGGCACGGCCCTGGATTGGGGGCGAGTGAGGTTCTTCTGGGGGGATGAACGCTGCGTACCGCCGGATGATCCAGCCAGCAACTTCCGGATGGCGCGCCAGGCGCTTATCAATCATCTTCCTGTGCCTGATGACCACGTCTTCCGCATGGCCTGCGAAGGAGATCCCGAGCAGGGTGCAATGGATTATGAGGCCACCCTGAGGGAGCAGTTTGGAGAGCTCTCGCTGCCGCAGTTCGACCTGATCCTGCTCGGGCTTGGCCCCGACGGGCACACGGCATCCCTCTTCCCGGGCACGAAGGCTTTGGACTCTGGTGGACGCTGGGTGCTGCCCAACTTTGTGGAAAAGATGGATGCCTGGCGGATGACGCTCAGCCTGGAGGTGATCAATTCGGCTGCCGCTGTGGCATTTCTGGTGCAGGGGGCGGAGAAGGCCGAGGTGCTGAGCCGAGTCCTGGAGGCGGGTGATGAGGCTTCGCCTTACCCCGCAGCACATATTCGACCGGCTTCCGGTGAACTCCACTGGTTTGTCGATGCTGCGGCAGCCGCTGGGCTGTGACGGTGTGTGTCGACTGGGCCTCAGCCCTCGATCTGGACGCCCGCTGGCCCTTCGACTGCGCCGCATGACCGATCCCCCGGCTTTGGGGGCAGGGCGGTCTCCGCTCAGGACGGCTTAAGTGCCGGCGTCCTGTCCAAAGCTTTTCCCGAGTCTGTCCAACTGAGCCTTTCGGTGGAGCTCAGGGCGGCAGAGAGATGGTGTCACGTCGGCGAATCGTTTCCAGGTCCACCCCTGAGGATCCACCCGGGTGGGTCCCATCCGGAGAATCGACAACGGCGCCGATTTCGGCGCCGTCTGCGTTGGATGCCCGCCTCTTCGACATCTGATGAGCTGCTGAGGTGGGATCAAACAGGCTAGATGCTGTTCGCGGCTCGGCCTCAACCGAAACGAGCGAGAGACCGCCAGTGTTCGACTTCGTCGTCGTCCCCTTGAGCCTTCTTGAGCAGAGCCTCAAAGGACGGCTTGGCCCATGATGGGGCGGGGACGTCGTAGTCAAAGCCTTCAAGCTTGAAGCGAGGGATCTTTCTTCCCAAGAACGCCTGGATCTTGGCTACGAGCGCGTTCATCTTCCGCGGTGACAAGGGTGATTGCATTGCCGTCGGCATCGGCGCGCGCCGTTCGGCCAATTCGATGGACATAGTCCTCGGCGTGCTCGGGGACGTCGAAGTTGGCCACGTGGCTGATATCTTCAATATCCAACCCGCGTGAGGCGACGTTGGTTGCCACCAGCACCTTGACCTTTCCCGACTTGAAACGTTCGAGAGCGGCCAAGCGCTCCTTCTGGCGGTAGTCGCCGTGAATGCAGGCTGCCGAGACGTTGGCCTCCTTGAGCTTGCGGAAGACCATGTCGGCGTTGACCTTGGTGGCGGTGAAGACGAGCATGCTTTCGACGGTCTGCGACCGGATAAGGTCGACCAGGAGATCAACCTTGAGGTGCCGGGGGACCGGGTAGAAGCGCTGATCGATCGACTCGGGTGGGGTGGCGACTTTGATGTCGATACGGATGGGCTGGTTGAGAAACTCGTTGGCGAGACCAGCCACCGTGGGCGGCATGGTGGCCGAGAACATCATTGTCTGCCGCTGCACCGGCATCTGATCAATGATCTTGCGCATGTCGGGCAGGAAACCCATGTCGAGCATGCGGTCGGCCTCGTCGATGACCAGGATTTGCATCTCGCTGAAGCGGATGTTGCCCCGCCGCATGTGGTCCATCAAGCGGCCAGGCGTGGCGACGATCATGTCAGCGCCTTGCTTGAGCTGGTTGGCCTGCTTGCCGATCGATCCGCCGCCGAATATGGCGCTCACCGAAAGACCGGTGCCGGCGGCAAAATCACGCGCTTCGTCGGCGATTTGCAGCACCAACTCGCGCGTGGGTGCCATGACAACCAAGCGGGGCCAGCGGTGCTTGCCTTGGTCTTTGCGCAGCTGCTCAATGGCAGGCAGCAAGAAGGCCACCGTCTTGCCTGTGCCCGTCTGCGCGCAGCCGAGGATATCCCGGCCGGCCATCGCCTCTGGAATAGCTTCAATCTGGATCGGGGTAGGATCTTCAAACCCCCGTCGTGCCACGGCCTCGAGCACGGGTTGGCTGAAGCCGAATTCTTCAAAACTCATCTTTTCACTTCCTGTGTTAACGCAATACCGCTCCGACAGCGATCCATCGGAGCGGGGGCATCGCCTTCCGATAAGACAACCTGTGTCATTGTACTCGACCCTGGGATAGGCGTCAATCCCGCAGGAATCTGCGCATAGCCACGACGGCAGATGATCCTGGCCCGCCAAAATCAATTGCGGGCGGGGGGTCACTTCCCCCGAAATGCGCCTTGCACCAACTCGGGTCGGAAAAATGGGCCGGCATCGCCGTCGGTGGCGAAGCGGTAAACGGCGGCAGCATAGATTCCCTGCAGCGTGGAGCTGATCAGGCTGATGAGCACGATGGCCAGGATGAGAACCAGCACGACGGGTATCAGGACCAGCGGCTGGTTGAAGTTGGCCGCAACATACGCTGCGGGGGCGATGAGCACCACCGCCAGCCCGAACGATATCAGCCCGAAGATAAGGCCAATGCTGAGGTTGCCTGCGATCTGCTCGCCCCACGTGCGCTTGAGCAAGCTGGCGCTGCGCCGGATCGAATCCAGCGGTCCTTGGCCCTCAACCACCAGCACCGGCACCACCAGAAAGGTGGCCAGGTTCCAGGCAAGGCCGACCAAGGAAACCGCGATTCGGCCCAGGGTGTCGCTCCGGTTGGAGATTGCGCGCAGAAGCATGCCCACCGTCGAGGCGATGAGGGCGTAGCCGATGATGGCGCCAAGATGGTCGAAGGCGATGCGGAAACCGTCGCCTACGGTGGGATCACCCCCATCGAGCCGGATCATCGCCGCCCCGATCAGGGCGGCGTTGGAGAAGACGATGACGACGTACTGTGAAAAGTAGAACAAGAAGGCAATGATGAAGGTCGCAATGCGCACGTCTCCCAAGCGGCCGCCGAGCATGGCGTCGAACAAGCCTCCGAAGAACATGGGCAGGGCAAAGCTGGCGCTGACGACCAGTACGCCGATGGACGAAATGATGGGAAAGATGACGAGTTCTTTGTCGGCCCGAAGCACCGATGCGCTGGCTTTGACCAGAGCCCAGCTGTTGCTCAATCGCTCAAACATGGTGATGGTCTCCGTTCAAATCGAGGATGGGCGGCGGAAGGGCCCTCCCGCCGGTCGACTGTCATTATGGCACATAAAGGCAGAGCGGAGGACCAAGGGAGCGGCTATAATGCGGGCTCCCGCACGGCTGACAGGAGAGGTTGCCCGATCTTGGCCACCGATGTTCGTCGCTTGCCGATGAAGCACGTCTTTCACACCTGGTGGCCGCTGGCCGCCAGTTGGCTGCTGATGGCGGTCGAACTGCCCGCGGTGAGCGCGGTCGTCGCTCGGCTGCCTTTGCCCCAAGTCAGCCTTGCAGCGTGGGGCGGCGTGATCTTCCCCCTGTCGCTGATTGTGGAATCCCCAATCATCATGCTTCTGGCCGCTTCGACCGCTTTGAGCAAGGATTATCCAACCTATCTCAAGGTGCGCCGGTTCATGTTCTGGGCAGGCGGGATTCTGACGGCGCTTCACGTACTGGTGGCCTTCACGCCCCTGTACTTCTTCGTCGTGCGCGTGTTGATCGGGGCGCCGGAAGAGATTGTTGGCCCGGCGCGCATTGGCCTGCAGTTGATGACGCCGTGGACGATGTCCATCGCCTACCGGCGATTCAACCAGGGAGTTCTGATTCGATTCGGCCATTCAGATGCGGTAGGGATCGGGACGGCGGTGCGCCTCACGGCTGACAGCCTGGTGCTGGCAGCGGGCCTGATCAGCGGAAGTGTGCCCGGCATCGTTGTCGCCGGCTGCGCGGTGGCGCTGGGCGTGATCAGCGAAGCCGTCTACGCGGGTTTGCGTGTGCGGCCCGTGGTCCAGCACGAACTCAAGCCGGCGCCAGAGGCCGGCATCGCCCTGGATCTGCGCGGATTCATCAGCTTCTACACACCGCTGGCCATGACGTCGTTGATCACCCTGCTGATCCAGCCCATGGGCAGTGCGGCGCTGAGCCGAATGCCGGGTGCCCTTGAATCTCTGGCGGCCTGGCCCGTTGTGTCCGGGCTGATCTTCATGATCCGGAGCATGGGGAACGCCTACAACGAAGTCGTCGTCGCCCTGCTTGATGAACCAAGGTCCGCCAGGACCCTGAGGCGTTTCTCGGCCTGGTTGGTGGGCATCTCGATCGCCCTGGTCCTGCTGATCGCCGGCACGCCACTTTCGGGTTTTTGGTTTGGCACGGTATCGGCCCTTCCACCGTCATTGGTCAAGCTGGCCTCAGTGGCCATCTGGTTCGCAATTCCGGTCCCCGCCCTGACCGTGCTCCAGAGCTGGTTCCAGGGAACGTTGGTCAACGCGCGTCGCACACGTCCGGTGACGGAGGCCGTGGCCATCGGCTTAGGGTTGAGCGCGCTGATCCTGGTAGTCGGGGTCATTGGAGGGCAGTGGACCGGGTTGCTGGTGGCCTGGCTGGCGTTCGATATTGGTGGGGTGGCGCAGACGCTGTGGCTTTGGCGTCGGAGCCGGCACACGATGCGCCAGGCCCTGGCGCGCGAGGGCGAAATGGTGCCCATCACCCAGGCTGATTTGGTGGGGGGTTGACCCACCACAGGCATCGATTGTGAAGGATTTCACAAACCGATGCTCGAGCCTACTCGTTCACTGTGAAATTTTCCGGGGGCACAAAGCCAATCGCGATCGGCCGACAGCCAGCGGTTGGTCGTTTTTGCTAACGGCTCATGCTTGCCTTCACGCTGCTTCGGGTGTGATGGCGAGGCCCCGCAGCCGCCTAACCGCCCCTAGCCGTTCAGCTTCCCTTTGTGCTCGCTCCACCACTCATCGTTCTCAAGCGTGATGACTTTGTAAACCTCGGCAAAGTCCATTTCCTTGCCTTTGCCGTTTTCGGCCGCCCACTCACGTATGCGCTCGGCGGCGTCCCAACTGCCAAGTTCCTTCATCTCCTTCATCTGGCTTTCGTGCGCCATCAGCGCTTTCACCTTCGTGTCGATCGTATCGGTGATGTTGACAAAGGTGTCGCCTTGGGAGAAGGAAGTCACGTAGACCTTGCGCGTCTTGTGGGCCTGCAGGCCCTCTTCCGCCAACTCCTCGAAAACGTTCGGCTGTCCGGCGGCGGGGAACACCGCCTCCAGCGTCGCCAGCCCGGCCGCCCGATGATCCGGATGGTTGATGTAGTTCTCGTTGGCAAACACAACCGTGGGATCGGGACACACGACGACTTCCGGCCGGAAGCGGCGGATTTCGGCCACGATCTTTTTGCGCAGGGCGAGGTCGGCTATCAGGATGCCGTCGGTCTCTCCCAGGAACACAACATCCTGCGCGCCGGCGATCTCCGCCGCGCGACGCTGCTCGGATTCGCGTATCTGTTTGGCCTGCTCGGGGCTGGTCTCGGCGTTGCGAATGCCCACCTGTCCGCTGGTACAAACCACGTAGCGGATCCGGCAGCCGGCCTTGGCCCAACGCGCCATGGTGCCTGCGCACGAAAACTCAATGTCGTCCGGATGGGCGAATACCGCCAGGGCGCTCTCGGGAACATAAAAATCAGACATCTCCGTATGACCTCCTCAATAAATCAACGGTAAGGGGGGCGTTCGCCAGGAACGCCCCCGATAATTCTACAACCCAGGGTCGAAATGGTCGCCCGGCCGAGGGTGTGGTTCAAGCGAGTGAGGGCAGGGCAGTTGAAGGGCTCGACTTCCCGTCGTCGCTGGTCGCCTGGCGCCGAAACTGGCTCATATACAGATCGTAGTAGAAACCGCGGGCGGCCATCAACTCATTGTGGGTTCCGCGCTCGACGATCTCGCCCTGATCGATCACCAGGACCTTGTCGGCGTTGCGTATGGTGCTCAAGCGGTGTGCAACGACGAAGCTGGTGCGCCCCTCAAGCAGCTCCTCCAATGCGGATTGTATCAACCGTTCCGTCCGCGTGTCCACACTGGAGGTGGCTTCATCCAGGATGAGAATCCTCGGTTGCGCCAAAGCCGCTCGGGCGATGGCCAGAAGCTGGCGCTGACCCTGGCTCAGTCCGCCGCCGCGCTCTCCGAGCACCGTCTGGTAGCCCTCCGGCAGCCTATCGATGAAGGTGTCGGCGCGCGCCAGCTTGGCGGCGGCGATGACTTCGTCGTCGCTGGCCCCAGGCCGGCCAAAGCGTATGTTGTCCATGATCGTGGCGCTGAACAGGAAGCTGTCCTGCAGCACCACGGCGATTTGTCGCCTAAGGCTGGCCGACGTCACGCTGCGCACGTCGCGGCCGTCGATCAAGACCTCGCCGCGGGTGACGTCGTAGAAGCGGGGGATCAGATTGATGATGGTGGTCTTACCGGCCCCGGTCGGGCCGACCACGGCCACCGTCTGCCCCGGCTCTGCCGTCAGGCTGACGCCTTTCAGCACGGGTTCGCCGCTCTTGTACTCCGACCAGACTCCTTTGAACTCCACCCGTCCCTCGATGAGCGGCATTTCGACGGCGTCTTGCTCGTCCTGAACATCCATCTCGACATCCATCAGGCCGAAGATCCTCTCTCCGCCTGCGATGGCGCTCTGAATGTTGGTCCAAAGGACGGAGATCTGCTGAACCGGCTGGTTGAACCGCTGGACCAGGCCGATGAAGGTCACCATCAGGCCGAATGACATCACCGTCCCAAAGAAAGTTGTGCCGCGCAGCAGCGCCAGCCCGCCACTGACGGTTACCAGCATCATGGCCACGAAACCCAGCGCCTGCAGCGTGGGCGAGAGCGCCGAGGTGTAAGCTACCGCCCGGATATTGGCATCCCGGTTGGCGGCATTGATGGCCCGGAAGCTGGAAATGTTCTCATCTTCCCGGGTGAAGGCCTGCGCCTCTCGCACGCCGGAAATGCTCTCTTGGAGCTCGGCGTTGACATTGCCCATCTCCAAGCGTGTTGTCCGGAACTCGCGCCGGGCTTGGCGTGAAAACCAGTTGGTGGCGATGATCATGAAAGGCAGCATGACCAGCGCGACGCCGGCGTAGGGGAGGCTTAGGCGCAACATGCTGATGGAAACCCATACGATCAGCATGGCGCCGCTCAACACCTGGACCAGGGCAAAACTCATGCCTTGCTGAATGGTGTCGGCGTCATTGGTGATGCGCGACATCAGATCGCCGGCCTCATGCTCGACGTGATAGCCAATGGAAAGGCGCATGATCTTGTCGAAAACCTCGGTACGCAGCGTGCGAATGACGTGCTGGCCTGACCAGGTCATGAAATAGAACATCAGGCCGGTGCTGGCAGCGCCGAGAAGATAGATCCCGACCAGCGTCACAAGCAGCCGCGTCAGCCCGGCGACGAAGTCGGGCTGGGTCCAACTTGGTTGAGGCTGGTCAAACCAACAGTTGCTGGCGGCGCCTGATGCCATCCCGCCGCCCGTGGCCCCGCTGCCGAGCAGGTTCCCCAAGGGGCCGGCCACGCTCTCGCTGGCGGCAGGTGTGAAGTAGCAGTCGACGGCTTGCCCCATCAACTGAGGGGCTTCGACCTGGCTCCAGGTGCTGACGATCATCAGGATCAGGACGAACAGATACTGAATCCAGTACGGCTTGAAGTAGCTGATGAAGCGCTGCAACGTATGTCCGACGTCCTGGGCCTTTTGGCTTTCGACGTCGAGTGCTCTGTCGGGACCGTGAAACATGTCTAAGCCTCCGGTGGTGCGGAGAAGGCCGGTTCGACGATCGGTTCAACTTCGGCGTCCTCCATCAGCTGTGAGTGGTAAATCTCGGCGTAGATTTCGCTGTCTTCGAGCAGTTCTTCATGAGTCCCCTGGGCAGCGATAGAACCTTTCTCGAGCACCAGAATGCTGTCGGCGTTGAGCACGGTGCTGATGCGCTGAGCGATCACGAAGCTGGTGCGGCCGCGCATCAGGCGGTCAAGCGCCTGCTGGATTTCGTACTCGGTCTGAAGATCGACGTTGGATGTCGAATTGTCGAGGATCAGAATGCGCGGATCGAGCAGAAGGGCGCGCGCGATGGCGATGCGCTGTTTCTGCCCGCCAGAGAGGGTCGTGCCTCGCTCGCCCACATGCGTTTCGTAGCCTTCCGGGAAGGCCATGATGAAATCGTGGGCGGCGGCGGCAACAGCGGCACTGGCCACTTCATCATCGGTGGCGTCGACCTTGCCGTAGGCGATGTTGTCCCGGATCGTGCCTGTGAAGAGGTTTGTCTCTTGGAGCACGATGCCGATCTGGCGGCGGATCGAATCCAACGTAACCTGCCGCAAATCATGGCCGTCGATCAGCACGCTGCCCTCGGAAGGGTCATAGAAGCGCGGGATGAGATTGATGATGGTGGATTTGCCCGAGCCCGTCATCCCCAGCAGGGCGATGGTCTGCCCCGGCTCGGCGGTCAGGCTGACGTCACTGAGCACCGGCCGCTCGCTGCCCAGGTAGCGAAAGGTGACGTGGTCGAAGGTGACCCGGCCCTCCACCGGCGGCAGATCAGGGGCGCTTTCGATCTCGACCAGCTCGCTCTGCGCATCCAGGATTTCGAAGATGCGGCTGGCAGAGGCCGATGCCTGGGACATCTGGGTGATGATGAAGCCCAGTTGGCCGATGGGGAAGAACACGAAGACCAAGTACAGGCTGAACTTCTGCCATTCGCCAAGGGTGAGTTGATTGGCGATGATCTGGTTGCCGCCGTAGTAAAGGATCAGGGCTTGCCCCAAGTTCGCCATCAAGAAGATGGTCGGCATGAGGAAGGTCATGACCTTCATCACTTTGAGCATCTGCTGCATGAAGTGGTCGGCCGAATCGTCGAAGCGCTTGATCTGCTCAGGCTCTCGGCTGAATGCCTTGACCACCTTGATCCCGGCCACATTCTCCTGCAAGATGGCGTTCATGCTCGACAGGCGGCGCTGGACCTCCATGAACATCGGCCGCACGACGGTGCTGAACACCATGAACAAGACAAAAGCCACCGGCAGGATGGGAAGAATGACCAAAGTCAGATGCACATTGGTCAGGAAGAGGATCAGCAGCGTGCCGCCCATCAGGATAATGGACTGCACCGCCATTAGCAGGCCCTGCCCGATGAATGTGCGCACCTTCTCCACGTCGTCGGTGGCGCGCACCATGAGCTGGCCGGTCTGATTGCGGTCATGGTAGCTGAACGACAGCCGCTGGACCTTGGCGAACAAGTCGTTGCGCAGGTCATAGGCCACACCCTGGGAGGCTCGCTGCCCCATGAACGCTTGTGAGAAAGTGAACAATCCCTGCACGAGGGCGAACAGGACGATGAGCCCGGCGCCCCAGAACAAGGCCGTTTCGGCCCCGCTTTGATTGGCGGCCAACTGTTGGAGTGTCAGCCCCAACTTTTGGGCAATCTGGGATTGGGCTGCCGCCGGCAGGCCCAGTACACGGGCAGCCATCAGTCCGTTGGCTACCGCGTCGATCATGTTTTGGACCATCTGTGGGACCAAAAGCTGGGCGGCTGTGGCCAGGATCAGGGTGGCGTACGCCAGCCCGGCATCCTTGCGATAGTGCCACAGGTAGCGGGAAGCGCGCGCCAGGCTGCGCGGAGAAAGTTTGGATTTGCGCATAGGTGAGTTCATGAATGACCTTTGTGCCGTCAGGCGTTGACGGGTTGTTGGTGCTCGAGGGCCAGCGCAGCTTGGGTGAGGTGGCGGATGGATTCGACCACCGAGGCCTGCTGTTTCGGCGTCAACTCGGTCGAGAGATCGCGCATCCAACCCACACGGGCTTCTACCCCGCGGCGGACGAGCTCGACAGCTGCGTCGGTGAGATTAACGTTGCGAACGCGGCGGTCATCGGGCGCTTCGGTGCGCTCGAGCAGCCCCAAGTGAACCAAACGGTCCACCATCTGGCTGGCAGCCGCCGTGGTCACGCCCAAATCATCACCGATTCCGGAAATGGGGCAGGGCCCATGGTAGTGCAGACGGATGAGCGTGGTCAGCTGGGCCATGGACAGTCCCGTGTCCTTCATCGAATCCATGAATTCATGCATCGACCGGCGCATGAACACCGCCACCCAGTCACGCAGGGCCTGGTCGAGCTCGTTGGACGACGACATAGTTAATCTCCCTTATCAATTAAGAGCTGTTGATAATAACAGTCCCCATAGCTGTTGTCCAGAGGCAATTCATGAATGCCTCAGGTCGACAGCCGAGGTGGCGCGTGGGATAATGCGGCCGAAATTCGGGTGTCAACCCTTGGGAGGTCGCATGCGACCATTCTCCGCGTCTGTCATCGGATCGGTAATCGTGGTGGGACTGCTGGCCTGCAGCCTGAGCCCTTCGGTCACGGGCCAGCCCAGCACGGATCAGCCCGCCACCGCGGCGGCTTCATCCGCCCCGGCCTCGGCCGTGCCCAGTCCGACGGCGACGCCTGTGCCGCCGACGGCCACGCCGTTCCCGGATCCGATTTCGGTGGACAACGTCACGGCGCTGCGGCCGATTCACGTCCTGGCTCGAGTGGGCACGAACGTGCGCACGCTGGCTTTCTCGCCAGATTCGAAGCAGCTCGTGACCGGCTCGGGTCTCAACCCGGCGGACAGCGATCTCCGGCTGGCGCTCTGGTCCCTCGATTCGGAAGCACCCCTGGCGGTGAGTGACCAGCAGCCGGGGATCATTTGGGATGTCGCCTACTCGCCGGATGGGTCGATCATCGCCTCGGCCGAAGGCGATTCCTCCGTGCGTCTGTGGCGCGGGTCGGATCTGTCGCCGTTGGGGGAGCTGGCCATGAGCGGCCAGGTCAACAGCGTCGCCTTCTCGCCGGATGGCAGCCTGCTGGCCGCCGGCGCGGCCGAGGACTCGGGCGGGGTAATCTACCTGTGGGATGTCGCCAAAACGGAAGTGGTCCGGCTGTGGAAGGCGGATTCATTCAGCGTGCCCTCGCTGGCTTTCTCGCCGGACGGCACCCGGCTGGCCAGCGGAGCCGTCGACAGATCGGTTCACTTGTGGCGCGTATCGGATGGCGCCCAGACGGCTCGCCTCGTTCAACCTGGCCAGGGTCAATCGCTGGCGTTCTCGCCTGAGGGGGCCAACCTGGCCTCTGGCATGTGCGCCCTTTCGGATGCCAACTACAAATGTCTGCGCGGCGAAGCCTGGATTTGGGCACTACCGGGCGGGCAGGTGCTTCACAAGATGGTCGGCCCAGCCGAATGGGTCAACGCTGTCGCCTATACGCCCGATGGCCAGATCTTGGCTGGTGCGGGCAGGGACGGTCAGCTTTACTTCTGGCGGGCGGAGGACGGCGTCCTGCTGGGAGCCATGAGCGACCAGGATCTGAACCTGAACGACGTCGCCATCTCAGCCGACGGCCGCTGGCTGGCCGCCGCCGGGCAATACGGCCGTGTGATCATTTGGGGCGCATTGGAAGGGACCGGGCAAGGGGTTCAGTAGCCGCTCGGCTGCTTGACGTTCGCGGTAGACTTAAATCAGGGTCGCCACCTGCTTGGGCTGGTGGTTCCCACCAGCCGTTGAAACGGGGGGATCGATGAATCCAGTCATCGCCCTGGTCAACAGCCGAATGGGCCCTCCGCTGGGCATGCTGCTGGCTCGGGTCCTGCCCAGAACTTGGGCCACGGGCATAGCCGATGGTCTGGCGCATGCCGCCACACGCAGCATGAGTTCGCCCGTGGTGCGCGCCATTCGGGCCAACCAGGCTGTTGTTCGCGGGATGCCGTACGAGCACCCTCTGCTTGAACGGGCCGTGATCGACGTCACCCGCTATGCCGCCCGAGGCTATCTGGCCTTCTATCGGGCCCTGTCTCACGGGCGAATTGAACTTCAAAGCGCCTGCCGGCTTGATCCGGCCCTGCAGTCCGGGGTTAACCAGGCCATGGATGCCGGCAAGGGCGTGGTATTGGCTTCGGCCCACATGGGCAATTTCGATCTGGCCTTCTACACCTTGCTCCGCCACAACCTGTCGCCTCTGGTGCTTTCGTATCGCGATCCACATGGCAGCTACAGGGCCGACAACGCGATCCGACGGCATTACGGACTGGAGTCGGCGCCGATCGCCGTGGCCTCCCTGCGCGAGGCGCTCCGCAGGCTGCGGGCGGGCGGGCTGGCGTTGACCGGAGTCGATCGGCCGGACTCACAAGGTGAGCTCTTGCGTTTCTTCGGACGAACGGCGAGGCTGCCCATTGGTCACGCCCGGCTGGCGGTCAAGACCGGAGCCGTCGTCCAAGCCGGTGTGACGCTGGACGACGGCCAAGGCGGCTACCGGATGATTGGCCCGCCGCCGCTGGAACCGCCGACAACGCTGCCCGGCCCCAAAGCGGCCCTGGCCCTGGCTCAGAAGGTTCTAGAGGTGCTCGAGGGCTACATACGGGACCACCCAGCCGAGTGGTTGATGTTCTTCCCGGTCTGGCCGGAGACCATCCCACAATCCAGCCCCTGACGCACTCGACCGCCAACACAAGCGCGCTCGACGAAGAAAAGACCGCTCGAATTCGAGCGGTCTTTTGGATCTCACACAAAGTCCCCAGATTTCAATAGCGTTCTTGCCAACCTTCCTTCGTGTCGATGGCGGCCAGCTCGGAGGAATAGATATCGGCCCAGGGCCGTCCGCTGTCGTTGGCGATCCGGGTGAGGGTGTTCAAGCGTTCGACCGAAGTGTTGGACAGGAACGCATCCTGTTCAGCTTCCGGCATACCGGGGGCCTCCTGCCAGATCGCCCGGCCGGCGAGGAAGCCGCTGGCCCCGTTTTCGCAGGCGATGCGCGTCTGCGTTTCAAAGGTATCGTAGTCGACGCCTGCGCTCAGAAGCACCCAGGGAATTCCGGCTGCTTCGGTGAGCTGGCGGCAGTGCTCGGCCATCACGGACTTGTCGGTCTCGTGATCGGGATCGTCGGGAAACTCGGCTTTGAGGACATCCATCCCCAGCGGACACAGTTTGCGAGCGGTCTCGATCACCATCTCGGGTTTGAGCTTGGCAAACTCGGCGGTCCCCTTCTTCGGGCCGCCCACGATGTGATAGGTCATGGGTTCAACCAGGAAGGGAATGTCGTGCTTCTTGCATTCCTCGGCCGCCTTGGCCATGTAGTCTTCCTGTTGGCTGGCCGTGGAGCTGCCGGGGTTGTAGTACAGGAGCAGTTTGACGGCGGAGGCGCCCATGCGCTTGATCTTGTCGACGCCCCAGCCGTCAGCCGTCGAGCTGACACGATCGCCGTCGGCGTCGTCATAGCCGGTCGCTTCGAGGCTGACCAGGAATCCCTGCGTGCCTGAGATATGCCCTCCTGCCAAGGCACGAGCCGCGCCATAGACGGGGTCGATCAGAATGGCGCTGGAATGCGGCGCCAGGTGGTTCAGAAGTTTGACCTTGTACTCGGCCATGGTGTTGAAGTCGACCGACTTCGGATCATCGGGCCGCAGCGCCCTTCGAAGCGATCCGCGATGGTCGAGGGCCGTGATCGTGAACAATCCGCTGGCGTTGGCCAGTTCCTGCAAACCCCGGGCCTTGCCCAGGCTCAGACTGCGTGTCATTACGTCCTCCTAGGTGGAAGCTGTGCTGGATGTCCGGCCCTATGATAACTTACCCTGCTCGAATCGGATAACTTTGTGATCGATTTCACAAAGCCAATTGTGAACTCAACTGCTGCGCAGGTCGGCTGGAATGGACAACTTGGCGTCGATGAACTCCTTATGAGACAGCTTGAGGATGCGGGTGATGCTGCGGATGGCTTCAGTTTCGTCGAAGGACACGCTGCCGTCGGCGGCCGCCACCTGGAACAGCACCCGGGCGAAGGCGCGCCTCTCGTCCGGCTGGGTTGCCCCATAGAACTCCCTGGTCAGGCGGAAGAAATCCAGGTCGGCGGCGGTTTTGGTCACGGCGATCTCGGCCACCAAATGCGCCGTTGCCTGGCTCAAGCCCCAACCTTCCTGGACCGCGGCCGCCATGGCTTGGCGCTCGCCATCTTCCACCACGCCATCCAAATTGGCGATGTGCGCCATCAGACCCGCGGCCAGGGCCATTTTGCGCAGATCGCCTTCGTCCAGATCGCCCGACAGCTTGAGCTCTCCTGAGTCAAGCTTGCGCTTGAGCGTGTAGAAAACGCGGTTCTTAACAAAATCCTCCAGGTAGACCTCGCGATTCGGTCCCGCGGCCTGGCTTCGCCTGTCGACCGCCGAGTCAACCAAACTTCGCAGGCTGCCCAACATTCCGGTGCCAGCCGTACCCAGAGTCTCCTTTACCTCCTCCAGGAAGGCCGTCTCGCGCTCATCAATCCTGCCGTCGGCCTGGATCAGTGACTCGAGTGTTTCAACGGCCATTTGGCGGTCGGCCCTCGAATGGACCGCCATTCGCAGGTCTTCGACCAGACGCTCGCGCTCCTCCGGGCCGACGGGCGAGTCAATGTAGATGTCGAGCTCAGCCCACTGCTGGGCGTCGAGCTTTGGGATGTGGAATAAAAGGTCCTTGAGGCTGTTGACTTCTTCGGGCGAAAGGTTGCCGTCCGCCCAGGCCGAGGCGATGACCACCTTGGCCAAGGTCATGATCAATCCCTTGTCTTCTGCCATGCGCACTTTCCTTGAATGTGACGTATGGAAGTCATTATACAAAGCCAGGAGTGCCCTCCCCATCTCCCCTGTTGCTGACCGCGTCCCCGTCCTGACCGACGGTATGGCAGGCTGTTTGGGATCGTGAGCGGACTGCTGCCTGGAATGTGCCCAGGGGCACCACATGAACGTCCGTTCTTGCAGCGACTTGGCCGGATTGGTGTGGAGGATGCTGGCGCGCCCCGCAGACGGGTTGGGGGCTAGCGAGCTGCGACCGGCGGCACGGATTCTTCGATTCCGATAGAACCAGCGTTTTGTGATCTCGGCGGCGGCGAAGAAGGCGGCCGAGATGCCCACGATGACCGCCAGGAATGAGCCGGGCAGTACCACAAAGCCGAGCGCTGAACCCAGGGGTGAGTACGGCAGCATCAAGGCCACCGCCACCACAACCACCGTCGTGAGCAGCATCGTCCGGCTGGGGCGGCTGCGGCCAACCGAACTGCGCGTCCGGAGGGAGAACACAACCATGGAAGCCGAGAGCACCGACTCAACGAACCACCCCGTGTGAAACACCGCCTGCCCGGCGTGCATCGCCCACAGGAGCACGGCGAAAGTCAGCAAATCGAAGCTTGAGCTCAGGGGCCCGAAAAGAAACATGAAACGTCGGATGAACCCAATATCCCAGCGCCGAGGTTGGGCGATGAAATACTGGTCGACGTTGTCGTCAGCGATTGTCATCTCTGGGAAATCGGTCAGGAAGTTGATGAGCAAGATCTGCTTGGGCAACATGGGCAGGAACGGCAAGAACAGGGAGGCGATGGCCATGCTGAACATGTTTCCAAAATTGGCACTGGTAGCCATGAAGATGTACTTGAGGGTGTTGGCAAAGGTCCTCCGGCCGAACAGGATGCCGCGCTCGAGCACAGCCAGATCCTGTTCGAGCAGGACCAGGTCAGCAGATTGCTTGGCGACATCGACGGCGTTCTCGACCGAGATCCCCACATCGGCGCTGTGCAGGGAAGGTGCATCGTTGATACCGTCGCCGAGGTATCCCACCACATGTCCCATCTTCTGCAAGGAAAGAATGATGCGTTCTTTTTGATTTGGATCGACCTCGGCGAATATCTGCGTCCTTTCGGCCGCATGCCACAAGGCTTCCTCATGCAACTCATCCAGCATGGCCCCGGTCAGAATCATCGAGGTGTCGATACCGATGGCTTCCGCCGTGTGCTTGGCCACCAGCTTGTTGTCCCCTGTGATCATCTTGAGCTGGACCCCGCTCTGGCCGAGCCTGTGGATGACTTGCTGGACTCCCGACTTGGGCGGGTCAAAGAACAGCAGGAATCCCATGAACATCAGCTCGGTTTCGTCATTGCGCGTGTAAGCGGCCTTCACCGCCACGCTGCGCATGGCCGCCCCCAAGACGCGGTATCCCTCTTCGCTCCACCGGCTGAAGCGCTGGAGTATGTCGCCCATCAGCGGGCTATCAAGAGCGACGGGTCCATGTGCTGTTTGGGCGGATGTGCATACCTCCAGCAAAGTCTCCAACGCGCCTTTGGCCACCAAGATCGGTTCAGCGTCGGGGGTTTCTCGGACCACGACGCTCAGACGTTTGCGGACGAAGTCATAGGGGATCTCATCAATCTTTGCGACGGCGCTGAAATCAAACCGCTGGCCGGCAAGGATGGCTTCATCCAGCGGGTTGGACAGGCCAGTTTGGAACTGGGCCGTGAGGGTAGCCAGGCGCAGAACTTCGGCGGACTCCTCCCCGGCGACGTCCAGCGCCCCGTCCACACGCACCACACCCTGGGTCAAGGTACCTGTCTTGTCGGTGCACAAAGTGTCCATGCTGCCCAAGTTTTCAATCGACGACAATCTCTGGACAATCACCCCCTCCTTTGCCATGGATTGCGCGCCTCGGGACAGGGTGACCGTCACGATGGCCGGCAGGAGTTGAGGGGTAAGGCCGACCGCCAGGGCGATGGAAAAGAGGAGTGAGTCCAGTATTGGTTTGTCGAAATAGACATTGACCGCGAAGACAGCCACCACCAGCACGAGCATGATCTGGGTGAGCAGATAGCCCAGCCGTCGGATGCCGCGCTCGAACTCGGTCTCTGGGGGTCGAAGGGTGAGGCGGTCAGCGATCTGTCCAATGGCCGTCGATCGCCCTGTCTGGACGATGACCGCTCGGGCGGTTCCATTGCGTGCGCTGGTCCCCCGGAAGACCATGTTGGTGCGCTCAGTCAGCCCGGATTCCGGCGGGACCGCCGCCGAGGTCTTTTCTACCGGAAAGGTTTCGCCAGTGAGGACCGCCTGATTGACGAAGAAGTCACGCGCCTCGAGCACGACCCCGTCGCCTGGAATCAAGCTGCCAGCGGATAATTGAACCACGTCACCAGGGACGATGTCCTCTGTGAGCACGTCCTGAAGCTGGCCATCGCGCCAAACGGAGGCCTTGATGCTGATTTGCTTCTTCAACGCTTCGACGGAATGGCTGGCACTGTATTCCTGGTAGAAGCTCAATGCCGCACTGCCGAGGATGATGGCCAGGATGATGAGTGCATCGGCCCAGTCGCGGGTGATTGCCGAAACGGCGGTTGCGAAGAGCAGGATCACCACAAAGGGGCTCTTGAATTGGCCCAGAATCAGCCCAAGGGCCGTCACCCGCTGCCTGTCGGTGAGGACGTTGGCACCCAGGCTCTCCAGGCGAGAGGCTGCCGCCTCAGATGTCAGACCTTGCGGAGTGGAACCGACCGTATCCAGCAGTTCGGTCGGCTGCTGTGCCCAAAAGGTGACCGCGTCGGTGGGGCTTGACATGTCGGATGGGCTCTCTCAGCGTGGCCCCTGTCGGGTCCCCGGGCTATGGGTGGCGGCGCCCAACAGGCGACCCGCCGGGACCATCCGTCATCCTCGGACTCTCAGAATGTCATCCCTGGTGGGATGTTCCTGCCCCATTGTCCGGTGGGGGGCTGAACTCCAATGTCAGGAAAGTCAGCGGATAGCGGTTTTCGGAGTTGGCCGCGACCTCTTCCTTGGAAACGGTGCGCCACTTGTCGCGATTGTAAACCGGAAACTTGGCGTCGGTGGGCACGCTGGCCGCGATCAAGGTCAGATACATCCGGTCGACCAGGCCCTCGTCCAGGGCCTGGCGGTAGACCTGCCCCCCACCGGCGATGAAGGCTTCGGATTCTCGGAGTTGTTCCCGGGCGAAGTCGATGGCCTCGTTCAACGAGCGGGCCGTCATCGAGCCCGAGGCGATGATTTCGGGATGGATCTCTCGGCTCAGGACGATGATCCGGCGTCCGGGCAGCGTCCGGCCGGCCAGCGACTCGTAGGTCCTGCGCCCCATGATCAGGCAGTGGCCCATGGTCAGCCGGCGGAAGCGCGCCAGGTCCGCCGGGAGATGCCAGGGCATCCTTCCCTCAAAGCCAATGCCGCGCTCCGAATCCATTGCAGCAATAAGTGAGACGATCAGACGGACACCTCGGCCTTGATGTGTGGATGTGGCTCGTAGCCGATTAAACGAAAGTCCTCGTACACGAAATCAAACAACGACCTTCGCTCTGGGTTGATGTCCATTCGGGGTAGGGGCCTGGGTTGGCGCGTCAGCTGCAGGCGGGCCTGATCGAGATGGTTGAGGTACAGGTGGGCATCGCCCAGGGTGTGAACGAAATGGCCCGGCTGCAAGTCGGTGGCTTGGGCGACCATCATTGTCAGCAGGGCATAGGAACTGATGTTGTATGGCAGGCCGAGAAAGATATCCGCCGAACGTTGGTAAAGCTGGCACGAGAGGCGGCCTTCGGCCACATAAAACTGGAAAAGCGTGTGGCACGGGGGGAGCGCCATTTCGTCGATTTCGGCTGGGTTCCAGGCGCTCACAATGTGGCGGCGTGAGTTGGGATGGCGCTGGATAGTCTCAATCACCCGGCCCAATTGATCGATGGTGCCCCCGTCCGAGCTGGGCCACGAGCGCCACTGGGCGCCATAGACCGGCCCGAGCTCGCCGTCATCGTCGGCCCACTCATCCCAAATCGTGACGCCGTTCTGATGCAGGTAGTCCACATTGGTCTGGCCGCGCACCATCCACAGCAGTTCGTGAATGATGGATTTGAAGTGCAGCTTCTTGGTGGTCAGGGCGGGGAAGCCAGCTTCAAGGTCGAAGCGCATTTGGTGTCCGAAGACCGACAGCGTGCCGGTCCCGGTGCGGTCCGGCCGCCGAACACCCTCCTCGAGCACCCGGGCCATCAAATCCAGGTACTGTTGCATCTCCCCGCCTCCTGCGTCCTTCCCGTTTTGGCCCCAAATACGGGGGTGAACTGGCCGAGTGTAGCATATCTGGGACTGGCGGCAAGCCCGGCCGGGGACCAGAGCCTCATTTCTCGCATCTTGAACGTGACATTTGTCCTTGCGGCCCCGGGCAGCATGGGATAGAATAGTGGTTGTACCCCTCCCCCCGTGGGGGGGGGATCAGGACAAGCTGGAGGCATGGCCCATGGAACGTGACGAGGCAACACAAGAGGCGCTCGTGAAGCGATTGCGGTCGGTATCGGGCCATGTGAATGGCGTCGAACGGATGGTAGAAGAGGGCAAGTACTGCATCGACGTCATCCATCAAATCCAGGCCATCCAGGCAGCGTTGAACAAAGTGACCGTGATGCTGCTGGACGATCACATGCACCACTGCGTGACCGACGCCATCGAAAGTCAAGACCCGGGCGAGCGGGAGCGGGTGCTGGGTGAAATTCGGGATGTGTTCGCGGTGCGAAACCGGTTCTAAACTGCTGCATTTTCGCTCAGGAAGAAGGGCTGAAGGATGACAAGCAAGCAGGCAGTACTTCCCATCACCGGCATGACGTGCGCCAACTGCGTCAGCACGGTTGAGAAGGGGCTCAAGAAGGTGGACGGTGTGACCGATGCGGTCGTCAACCTGGCCCTGGAGCGGGCCACGGTCACCTATGACGCTTCCAAAGTGGACCAGTCCGCGTTGATCAACCAGGTCAATCGCGTGGGCTACGGAGTGGCCACGGGCAGCCTGGATCTGGCGATCACCGGCATGACCTGTGCCAACTGCGAGGCGACCGTCAGCAAAGGCTTGATGAAGCTGCCGGGCGTGTTGGAGGCCAACGTCAATCTGGCCACCGAGAAGGCGCGTGTGACCTATCTCCCGGGCCAGGTTTCACGCCGGGACATGGTCAAACAGGTCGAGCGGATTGGCTACGGGGTCATCGAAACGGACTCCGACGCCGAGCCGGAGGATGCCGAACGCGCCGCCCGAAAAGCCGAGATCGATCGGCAGACCCGCCTGCTATTGGTCGGGATCGCGTTCAGCCTGCCCTTGTTCGTTTTGAGCATGGCGCGCGACTTCGGCCTTTTGGGTGCCTGGTCACACGCAATGTGGGTGAACGCCCTGATGTGGGTGATGGCGACCCCGGTCCAGTTCTATGTCGGCTGGCAGTATTACGAAGGCGGATTCAAGGCGCTGCGCAATCGTACGGCCAACATGGACGTACTGGTGGCCTTGGGCAGCAGTGTGGCCTACGTCTACTCGGTGGCGGTCACCTTGGGCTGGGCGCCGGGCCATGTCTATTTTGAAACCTCGGCCGCCATCATCACCTTGATCGTGCTGGGCAAGCTGTTGGAGGCACGCGCCAAGGGCCAGACCAGCGAGGCGATCAAGCGCCTGATGGGCCTGAGGGCCAAGACGGCCAGCGTCATCCGGAACGGGGAGACGGTCGAGATCCCGGTGGACGAGGTTGAGGTGGGCGACCTGGTCCTCGTGCGCCCGGGAGAGAAGATCCCGGTTGATGGCCGCGTGATCGAGGGTGCCAGCGCGGTCGACGAAAGCCTGATCACCGGTGAGAGTCTGCCGGTGGAGAAAGGCCCCGGCGACTTGGTTGTGGGCGCCAGCCTGAACACGCAGGGGCTGCTGAGATTCGAAGCCACGGCCGTGGGCAGACAGACGGCGCTGGCTCAGATCATCCGCCTGGTCGAGGACGCACAGGCGTCCAAGGCGCCCATTCAGCGGCTGGCGGACCGCGTGGCGGCGGTGTTCGTCCCGGTCGTGATTGGCCTGGCGCTGCTGACCTTTGCGGTCTGGGCGCTGTGGGTGCCGGCCGCCACCCCCGTGGACGCCTTGATCCGGCTGGTGGCCGTGCTGGTAATTGCCTGCCCGTGCGCCATGGGCCTGGCGACCCCCACGGCGGTCATGGTGGGGACCGGCAAAGGCGCCCAAAACGGGATCCTGTTCAAGAACAGCGCCGCGCTGGAGCGGGCGCATGAGCTGACGGCGGTGGTGCTGGACAAAACCGGCACGATCACGCGCGGCAAGCCGAGCGTGACGCAGGTCGTGGCTGCCGGCGGAGAAAGTCAACGGCAGAACGTGCTCCGACTGGCGGCCAGTGCCGAGGCCGGCTCGGAACATCCGCTGGCGCGCGCCGTCATCCAGGCGGCCGAGTCCGAGTCGATCCAGCTGGCTGACCTGAGCGGATTTGTCAATCTCTCCGGGATGGGCATTCAGGCCGATGTCGATGGCCGACCTCTCCTGTTGGGCAATCTCAAGTTGATGCGCGAACGCGGGGTGGTGTTGAACGGCTTGGAAGGCGAGGCCACCCGCCTGCAGGAGGCCGCCAACACGGTCGTATGGCTGGCCGTAGATGGCAAGAGTGAGGGTCTGATCGCCATCGCCGACACGATCAAGGATGGGAGTCGGGAGGCGATCGACCGGCTGCACAAGCTGGGTTTGAAGGTGGCCATGATCACCGGTGACAACCGTCAGACCGCCGAGGCGATCGCTCGCCAGGCTGGCGTGGACACGGTTTTCGCTGAAGTGGCCCCAGGCGACAAGGCGGCCTATGTCAAACAGCTCCAGGAGGCGGGCGAGATCGTCGGGATGGTCGGCGACGGGATCAACGACGCGCCGGCCCTGGCCCAGGCGGACGTGGGGATGGCGATCGGGACGGGGACCGATGTGGCCATGGAAGCCGCCGATGTGACGTTGATGCGCGGGGAGCTTCGCAGCGTGGCCCAGGCACTGCAGCTCAGCCGATCGACGATCCGAGTGATCAAGGAGAATTTGGGTTGGGCGTTCGGATACAACGTGATCTTGATCCCAATCGCGGCCGGAATCCTGTATCCCTTCGCCTGGGCGCCGGAGTTTTTGCGCCAGCTGCACCCGATTTTGGCCGCGCTGGCGATGGCGTTCAGTTCGGTGAGCGTGGTGTCCAACTCGCTGCGACTGCGGCGAGCGAACATTCAGTGACCGTGAAACACATCTTAGGAGGCAAGTCGCATGTCGAAAGCTTTTGATGTTGTCTGCGGGATGGAGGTCGAAACGACCTCGCATTCCAAATCGGAATATGAAGGCAAGACCTACTATTTCTGCTGTGATGGTTGCAAGGGAGCGTTCGACAAGTCGCCCGACTACCACATCGAGAATTGGCAGGAAGAGCATCCCGGGATGGAGCCCACTCCGGCCTGATCCGGGACCCATTTCAAGTTCCACGCAGGGGCACAGCTCAGCTGTGCCCCTGTTTCTGTTCAATATGTGAAAAACTTCACAAAGTCTTCGGCTGATGTCCGGAAGCAGATCTGCCGGCCAGGGCGGAGAGGATGGCCGTCATGCTCGATGGTGCCAGGCTGTCGCCCAGGACCTGCCGGTAGGGGGCATGCCCGGAGGCGGCTCCGTAAAGCGCCCGACGCAGGCGTGGTGAATCATCGGCGGCGCGGACCACGGCGTTGAGCAAGCCGGTGCGTGCCAGCCAAATCGTCGTCCAACGCATGAACTGACCGTAGGGGAGATCGCGGATGATGTCCTGATTGGCGGCTTCATAGTGGCGCGCCAGGGCGGAGGCCGACAAACCGCTCTCAAGCAGAGCATGGGCGGCTCTCACCCCGGTTTGCATGGCTGAGGTCACCCCCTTGCCCTTGAACGCCCGCACCAATCCGGCGGCGTCACCGATGGTCACATAGCGATCACCGAAGCCATTTTGTGCCAGGGAGCGCGGAAAGCGCCCCTTGTAAAATCGCAGATCGCTGTCCTGGCCGGGCTGGTCCAGGATGCCACCGTCCAACACCTGGCGCAAGACCGGCCAGCGCAAGAACTGGCCCATCAGCTGGGCATCCACGTCGCTCCCGGCGATGTTGAGGGTCAAGTGGTTGCCTTTGGGCGTAATGGCGCCGAATTCGATGCCGCGGGTGGGGGGCAAGAAGACATGCAGCTGGCTGCCGATGCGCGCCATGAGATCGGCGCCGGGATGGATCTTGGTGACGATCGAGCTGAGTGACACCGGCGGTCGGTAGCCCGTGGAACGGCGGAAAATGGCCGCCGTGCCTTCGTCCAATCCAAAGGCGCCCACAACCACGTCACCTTCAACCGGGTCGGCGTCGGTGTAGACCACGACCCCATCATCGTGAAACTCCATATCGGTGGCGCGCGCATGCCGGACCTGGATGTCTCGTTGCTTGGCCGCGTCCAGCATGTAGGCATCCAGCTGCACCCGCCGCAGGGCAACCGAAGGTTCACCTGGGTCATCCAAACAGATCTGCTGGCGCTCGGTGTGCAGGACATAGCCCCGAATGATCGCCCGGCTGAGGTGGGTGGGAAAGGGTACGCCGAGATCGTCAACCATGATCGATTCCAGGGGCGGTGAGACTACGCCCACACAAGCGTTGAAATGGCGCTCCCCGACGAACTCCTTGGTCTCGAGCAAGGTGACGCCCACTTTGCGGCCCATCTCGCCGGCCAGCCGCTTGAGGGCAATGGCGCATGAGGTGCCGGCCGGGCCGCCGCCCAGCACGACCACCCGCCCGCCGTCAGAAAGGGGGCCAAGAGAGGTCCCCGGTCGTCCCGCCATCAGCGTGCGGCCCACATTGATCGGGCGGTGGTCAGCAGCATGGCCGGGTGAACTGCCTGCCAGAACAGGCTCTCATACTGTTCGTCCCCGGTGAGCATTCCCCACAGGATGCGGTGCATTCGTCGCCTCTCTTCCGGCAATTCGGCTTCGATGTCCAGGGTTTGCAGCCAGGCTTTGCTCAATCGCTCACTTTCCAGGGTCATCGACCACATGCGAAACATCATCCGTCCAAACAGGTTGTCCCGGGCGACGGCTCGAAACGCCGGCGCGTAGTGCCGCCGAAAGGCGCCAGATGAAATGCCCTTTCCGACGGCAGCAGCCATGGCGGCGCGGGACGTGGTGATGGCCGATCCGATTCCATCTTTGTACAGACGCGTCGCCGCCGCATCACCGACAGCGACCCATCTGTCTCCATAATAGCGCTGCGCCGGCCTGACGGCGACGCGCGGTGTGCAGCCGCACAGGCTGCGCGGCGGGCTGGTGAGGCCGGCTTCCTGGCCCCTGGCTTCCACGAATTCCGAGACGGCGTCGGTCGGGAGGCCCTTGCCCAGCAGGGAGATGTTCAGATACTCCCCCTTGGGAATCAACGCGCCGAAAATGAGCCCTGGCGGTTGATGAAAGAACGCGTCGATCTGGTCCGCTGGCCAGCTTGGCGGGCGGGGGATTTCATCTTGGGCCATGACGGCTGTCCGCGGAGGGCGGTAGCCGAAGTCCGCATCGAGCGGCGAACGGCTGTTGACGCCGCTGGCGAGCACCAGAAGATCGGCGGGATGTTTTTGCCCAGCTGCATAGACAACCGGTCCTCCATCCCAGGCAACTTTCACCGCCCGGTGGGGGATCCTGCGGGCACCTCGCTCCAATGCGGCCTGGAGCAGAAACTCGTCGAAACTCGCCACGCTTCTCTTTGAAATGTGTTCACGAGGTCCGGCGCCGCGATAGACGGCCGGTATGGTCCGCTGTGGGTTGGAATCGCGCACCCTTCGCGTTTCGCCGTGAAGGTGGACAGCGTAGGAGCTGATTTCGGCCTGCAGCACATCGCTTGGGATTTCCAGGTTGAGGCGGTTCAGCCCGTCCAGAACCCGGTGGGAGAGCATGCCTGCGCAGTGGTTGCATCCGCCCGGACCCGGGATGGAGAACCGGCGAGGTTCAAAGATGGTCACATTCAGGCGGACATCGTGCTGTCGGGCGGCCTCGAGCAGCTCCAGGGCCGCGAAGCTGCCTGCGGGCCCACCGCCGATGATGCACACACGATCGCCTGAAACGAGTTGTGACATGCCCTTTGCCCCTGTTGTTGTCGATCATAGCAGGGAAGGCTGAAAGCCGATACCTTGAGGCCAAGGCGCGAAACAAAGGCTCTCGCTACACGGGGTCGGCAGATCGCTCCCGCACCTGGTCCCAGGTTCGGCAGAACGCGCATTGTTCGGGCGCCGTGGTCGGCTGACCGCAGGTTGGGCAGGGGTGGAGTCGCTCAGTGCCAGGATCGGCCGCCACACCGAACGCTCCCTGGCCCTTGGCTGCCAGGTATGAGAGGTAGAACTGGAGCTTGGTCCCCGGGCGTTCGTCCTCCATTTTGTTCAGAGTCTGCTTGTGGTAGATCGACTTGGCCCCTTCGGCGTGGGGACACTCGTCATAGACATAATCGATCGACCGGAGCAGGGCGTAGGCTGCCGTTTCGCGCTCGTAGAAGCGGCAGAAAGGCTTCACCTTCCGGACCAGCCCTTGTCGCGCTTCCAGGACGGGTCCTTGCCGGGCGAGGTGCTCGAGAGACCAGTGCAGCGTGTTGCCGAAGAGCGTGGCTGCCTCATCGTCCAGATTGTGGCCTGTGGCCAGGACGTCGTAGCCCCCGTCAACCGCGGCAGCGTTCATGATGTGGCGTCGAGACATGCCGCACACCGAGCAGGGGCGGCCACGACCTCGATGAACGCTCTCGGCGGCCAGCGGGATGGGGGCACCCAATCGTTCGGCCACATCGTAGACCTGCAGGTTCAGGCCGCGCGCCTCGGCGAAGTCTTCGCAGTATGTTTTCGACTGGTCGGAATAGCCGATACCGCCGTCGATCCCCAATCCGATGTACAGGCCATCGGCTTCATAGCCCAGCCTGGTGAGCACATCCCACAGCGCAAGCGAGTCCTTGCCGCCAGAAACGGCCACCAGGATTCGATCCTGGCGGCCGAACATGGCGTATTTTTCTATGAAGCGCTGCGTTTGATCGGGGATCCAGTCGGTGTAGTGGTCGGCGCAGAGTGCCAGCTTGTGCTGCCGCATGTTGACGACCGCTTTGCGCTCGCACTTGCGGCATTTCATGAGGGGGTGCTCCCCGAGGCAGCGCCGCCGGAGATGACCGCCACCAACTTGATCTCATCTCCTGGGGCCAGGCGTTCGTCGTCGGTGAGCATCTGCCCCTGGCGTGTGGCGATCACCAATTCAGGAGATATCGCATGCTGCTGCAAAGCCGCCCGGATGGTCATTCCGGAAGGGACTTCGAAGCGCTCGCCGCGCAGGATGAGATGGGCGGTCTTGTCGCGTGTCTCCATAGTGCGATAAGTCTATTGAGTGCCCGCTGGGATGTCAATCGGCATCGTCCATTGGGTGCCAGTCCAGCCTGGCCAGGGTCCATCAGAACAATGCGACCGGCCTCGGTCTTGTCGTCTACCCTCTGGATCACGCCCGAGGTATCATCCTCGGCTAACGACAAGGAGTCGCTCGACTGACCTTGATGTGCCCTTTCCGCAAGTGGCGCAAACGCCTAGCCGTTTCCTGGCACCGATCTCTGCTGGTGGTCTTCTTGGGCCAGCTGACGACGGCCGTCGGCTTTTCCAGCGTCTTCCCCCTGCAACCGATCTGCGTGCAGTCGCGTGGCTCGGCGACTGGCGCCGATGTCAAGCTGCTGGCCGGCCCGGTCGGGCTGCCCGAACCGACCAGTGAGGTGGGCCTGGCGTGAACCCCCCCGTACTGTCTGAGTCCGAAGCGCGATCGGCAGGGCGCTCTGCCAGGGAGCTCCTGGACAACTTGTCGAGCGTCATCTTGGGGCGTCGGGACCCGCTTCGGATGCTGGTTGTCGGCGTGCTTTCCGGCGGCCACGTGTTGGTTGAAGATGTGCCGGGAACGGGGAAGACGCTGCTGGGGACGGCTCTGGCCCGGAGCTTGGGCGTCCGTCTTCAGCGCGTGCAGTTCAACTCCGATGTCCTGCCCAGCGATCTGTTGGGCGCTTCCGTCGTCGACAGGGACACGGCTCAAGCCACCTTCCATGCTGGCCCATTGGCGGACGCTCACCTGGTGTTGGTGGATGACATCAACCGAGCTCGCCCGAGCACGCAGGCGGCCCTGTTGGAGGCGATGGCCGAAGGGCAAGTCAGCGTGGAGGGCACCACCTACGCGTTGGCCTCCCCATTCATGATCATCGCAACTCAGAATCCGGCTGAACAGGAAGGCACATTTCCGCTGCCGGCTGCCCAACGGGACCGCTTCGCCATCCGAATTCGTCTCGGGTATCCGTCGGGGCAAAGTGAGCTGGCGATTCTCGACCGGTACCTGGCCGGGGAGGGCCTGCCGAGCCCGCCGGAGATCATGGATGTCGTCGAATGGGCGCGTCTCATGACCGTCGTGAGACGGGTGCATATCTCCTGGGCAGCCAGGGCATATGTCAGCCAGCTGGCCGATGAGCTGCGGAACCATCCCCTGATTGCATTGGGACCCAGCCCGCGCGCCAGCCAGATGCTGGCGCGGGCAGGCCAGGCGATGGCGCTGTTGACGGGCCGGACGTTCGTGCTGCCGGATGACATCAAGGAGCTGCTGGTGCCGGTCTTTGCCCACCGTGTCGTATTGGCACCCAGTGCGATGCTGCATGGCGTTCAGGCAGAGACCGTCCTGGAAGAGATGCTCGATGGCGTTCCCATCCCGTGGTCAGACCGGGAAGAGATGCCATGAGCGAATCCGAGGCGCACGTGGCGCGGCTCAAGATGAAGGGCGCTTCACGTTTCGTCCCCATCCTGTGGCTCGTCATGCTCGGCGTTCAGCTGACTTTCCCCTACCGCGGCTGGGTCATCATGCTGGTCGGGCTGGGCGGCGCCTGGCTGCTGGCCCGGATCTGGGCCCGCTCTTTGGCGGGAGGCCTGAGTTTGGAGCGCGAGACGCGCTTCCGTTGGTCCCAGGTCGGCGACCAAATGCTCGAGCGGTTGACCCTGGTCAACCGGAGCCCGTTCCCCGCGCCCTGGGTGGAGCTGATCGACCGCAGCAGCGTCCCGATGGTCCGGCGGAGCCGAGCGTTCGCCATCGGGCGCAGCACGTCTCTCCGGTGGCACGAACGCATCATCTGCCATCAGCGTGGCAGGTTCGTGTTGGGGCCGACCACGCTGAAAACAGGGGATCCGTTTGGCCTGTTTGACGTCGAAGTCAATCTGGCCCAGACGGCCTCGCTCTTGGTGCTGCCTCCCATCATCGCCTGGTCGTCACTGCCGGTCCTGTCGCAGGGCCGTGATGAAGAAGGGCGCACAACTCGGGCCCAAGCGGAGTCGGGCGTTGCAGCCGCCCAGGTCAGGCCCTACGTGCCGGGGGACAGTCTGCGTCGGATCCACTGGCCGACGTCCGCTAAGTACGGCGAGCTGCATATTCGCCAGTTCGACCGGGCGACGCGGGGCGATTGGCTCATCGTGCTCGACATGACGGCTTCTCATCACACAGGTCAGGGTCCCGATTCAACCTTGGAAGCCTGTGTGGTGTTGGCGGCGTCTGTGGCCGAGTACGGGCTGACCGAAGGCCGATCGGTGGGCCTGGCATCGGTCGGGCCCGAGGGGCTGGTCTGGCTCTCGCCGAGGCAAGGCGAAGCGCATCGATGGGAGATCCTGGCGGCCCTGGCCGAAGTGCAGCCCGGCGAGACGGATATGGCCGACCTTGTTCGTCTGGCCAGCCGCCGATTGGGCGGAGAAACCAGCCTGATGGCCATCACGCCATCCACGCGTCTGGCCCAGTTCGAGCCCTTGCTGGCCGGAGAAGGATCGAGGCGACCGGCTCGGGCTGGGGTGGTCCTCCTTGAATCTGAAAATGCCGCCGCTGGTGAGATCGGCCGGGTCTCGGAGCGACTCAGGCGGCGTGGACTGCTGACATGGGTCATCCGTCAATCCGAGTTGAGCGACGCTCTGAAGCTGCGGGTGCCGCATGCCGCAGCCGGTGAGAAGTCGCCAATTTGGAAGCAGCTGGCATGAGCCTGCAGAGTGCGCGCCGCATTCCCTTCGGAGCCATCGGCCTCTTGGCGGGCCTGGCGCTCTCGGTCGCTGCGCTGGGATTTGGGCTGGCGGACGTGGTCAAGGGCTTGGATCCCGCCTTCGATGTTCTGATGGGTGCCGTGGGCCTGGCGTTCGGCTGGGCATTTGCCGGGACACGCCTTCGCCGCTTGCCGGCCGGCGCCATCCTGCTGGCAGCGGCTGTGGGGAGCGTGATCATTCGCGTGGGCGGCCTGGAGGTGCACCTGATTCGGGCTGCCTGGGATCTGGGTCTGTCGTCTGCGCTGCGCTGGCCGGACCCCGCCCGCTTGTCGGATCTCTCACCCTTGGTGGCTGATTTGCAGGCGCTGGGGGTTTCGCTGAGCGTGCTGGGATCCAGGGTCGGGGCGTGGGCGGCATCGGGTCTGCGCGGAGACCCCTTCTACGATCCGGTCGCAGCGGCAACGGTATGGGGCAGCTTGATTTGGGTGTTGGCTGCCTGGGCAGGCTGGTGCGGACGGCGGGAAGAAAGGCCGCTGCTGGCCGTGCTTCCGGGCTTGATCACCCTGCTGGCGGCCGAAGCCTATGCGGCTGGCCCGGTTCTGCCCATTATGCTGGCCCTGGTCGGCATGTTGACCAGCCTGGCATTCGGCGCCCAGGCACCCGTCGAGCGCAGGGCGCTTTCGAGCTACGTCGACTTGCCCGAGGGTCTGGCCCTGCAACTGGCGCGCCTGGTGCTGCCACTGGCGGTGACCCTGGCCCTGCTGGGAGCAGCCGCCCCCGACGTTTCGCTGGAAACCTGGATCGAACAGTATCGAAGCTGGCGTCAAGCAGCATCCCAGCCCGACCAGGGTCTGGCCCGATCCTTGGGGGTGGAATCGGGGCGCGTGTCCGGGCCGGCCGGAAGAGGATTGGAAAACCCCGGCCTGCCCAACCGACATCTGATCGGGTCGGGCCCCGAACTCTCGCACGAAAAGGTGATGGAGGTGACGGTCAAGCCGATTGCCGGGCTTCCATCGCCTCCGCCGTACTATTGGCGCACAGCAACCTACGATCAGTACACCGGCCACGGTTGGCAGACGAGTACCGTCACCCGCCAGGCGTTTCTTGCGGGGGAACAGGTCCAGCCAACGCTGCCCATCCATCATGTCGAGGTGCGGCAGGCGGTTCACTTTCTCGTGCCCCAGGGGGGGAAGGTCTTCACTGCCGGCGGCTTGATAGGCATGGATCATGACTTCGTCGTCGCCTGGCGAACGCCGGGACTGGATGCCTTTGGTGTGACAGCGACCGGAGGCGACTACGACGCCTCCTCGGCCTGGCCCGTCACCACGCCCCAGGAGCTGCGCCAGGCGGCGGCCAGCTTGCCGCCCTGGATGCAGGCGCGCTACGTGCGGCTGCCGGATGGGATCCCGGCCGAGGTGATCGGGCTGGCGCGGGATCTGACCGCCACCCAGCCGACGGTCTACGACCGCGCCCTGGCCATCGAAACCTACCTTCGAACCTTCCCCTACACGCTCGACGTGCCGCAGCCTCCGATCGATGGCGATATTGTGGACTACTTTCTCTTCGATCTGAAGACGGGCTACTGCGACTACTACGCCTCGGCCATGGTGGTGCTGGCCAGGGCGGCTGGCATCCCCGCCCGGATCGCCGTCGGCTACGCTTCCGGGCAATCGACGGAGCTTCAGGATGGATCGCTGCGCTATGTCGTGACGGCCGCCGACGCGCACACCTGGGTCGAGGTCTACTTCCCCGCCTATGGATGGGTTCCCTTCGAACCCACTGCTGGCAGACCGCCCCTGGAGCGCGGTCAGGCGTCCGTGAGCAGTTCATCCACCGGCTCGCCGGGGGGTGGCGAGGCGGCGGGAGGCGCGGCCGCGCCCTCCGGTTCGGTGGGGAGGGCCGTTCTGTTCCTCTTCTTGACGCTGGCTGTGGCGGGCGGGCTGGGATCGATGGCTGTGCTTGGCGACCAGGTTCGCCTTCGACGCATGCCGCCAGCAGCGCAGGTCCACCGGCTGATGGCGCGGACGCGCTGGCTGGCAGGCCAGTGGCTTAAGGTGCCGCTTCATGTCGGCGACACGCCCCAAGAATTCCAGGCGCGCGCCCGAACCGCCATTCTGCGCGGGGCACAAGGTGAGCCCGCCCGAAGCATCCGTCGCCGGGCCCAGTCGCAGCTGGATGACTTGGTCAGCCTCTACGTGGAGACAATCTACGGCCCGGAGCAGCCTGGCCGATCGGCGCTGTCGGCGGCGAGATCTCAGTGGATAGGTTTGGCGCTCAAGCTGATTTGGCTGGGGCTCTTGATGCGGTTCCCGGGCCAACGATCGGAGCCGCTGGTGCCGGGAGAGGCGCCGGCGGATTGGAGCTGACCAGGGCCTGTCCGCCTCCAGGCCTCAGCCGACAGCCGGCTCCTTTTCTGCGGCTTCCAGCCGGCGGTGCGAGGCAGCGTGCAGCAGGATGAAGCCAAGAATGGCGGCGAAAGACAAGCTGCCGCCGATCCACCAGACCCAGCGCGGATCGTAGCTATCCAAGACCATTCCGGCTGCCCATGGGCCGATGGCACCGGGGAGATCCCAGGCGAGCCCGAAGACCGCCATGTACCGCCCGCGCATCGTCTCGGGAGCGAACCAGGCGGCCAGGGCCTGGGAAACGGGAATGACCACCATCTCTCCCAGCGTGACCACCATCATCGCCACGACGAACAGCCCGTAGGTTGAGACAGCCCCGAACAGTGTGAAGCCCACGGTGTAAAGCGCGCTTCCGACGGCCATCATCAGCAGGGGCGGGCGCTCCCGTATGCGCCGCGTGACCCAGAATTGCGCCACGACCACCAGACTGGCGTTGAGGGTCATCAAAAGGCCGTATCCCTGCGGCCCGATGCCGTGAGCGTCCCGCAGATAGACCGAGAAGGTGCTGTAGAGCTGGATGTAGACCAGGTTCATGAGCCCGACAATGCTCAGAAACCATAGATAGCTTCTGTCCGCCAGCACCCGGGTATAACCGATGAACGTCGATCGCATGTCTTCCGGCTGGCTGGACTCCGGGTGGGCGGGCATGGTCTCCGGGATGGCGCGGTAGACGATAACGGCTGTGATCAAGCTCAGCACAGCGTCGGCGATGAAGATCAGCAGGTAGCTCTGCAGGGCGAGCAGGCCGGCCATGGTCGGGCCGATGATCCATGACATGTTGCTGGCCACACGCATGATGCCAAAGCCTTCGCTGCGCTGTTTTTCGGGCAGCAGATCGGCCACCATGGCGGCGCGAGCCGGACCGGCGATATCGGACAGGAAGCCGACAAAGGCAGCCAGGAAGAAGAACACCCTCAGATCATTGACCAGGCCCATGCTGATGCTGCTGGCGGCGCTGATCACCAGGCCGATGAGGATCATCCTCCGGCGACCAAAGCGATCGGTCAGGCCGCCGCCCACCAGGTTTCCGATGAAACCTGACACGGAAAACACGGCCAGCAGCACACCGGCTTCGGTCATCCCCACCGAGAACTTCTGGGTGACATACAGGGCGAAGAAGGGGAACACCATTGTCCGGCCGATGTTGTCGATAAAGCCGGCGCCGGCCAGGACCCAGAAGCGGTCTGGATAGTCGTAGTAGGTGGATTTCAGTCGGGCTAACATGCTGTGCCTCGGTTACTTCACCGCAACCATCGTGGTTCAAATGTCGGGCCATGGTGGCCGATAAATGAAGGCTGGATCATACCATCGATGCCGGCAAAGGCCGCTTGTGAAAATTCACAAATAGTGGCGTGGCATGGGTCGTTCGTTAGGAGTGGCAGCATGGGGGGCGAAGGGCGCGGCCGGATCAGGCGTTGAAGCGGAAAAGGAGAATATCCCCGTCCCGCACGGCGTAGTCCCTGCCTTCCACCTGGAGCTTGCCGGCGGCTCGGGCCTCGGCCCAGCTTCCCAGGGCGACGAGGGTCTCGAAGGGACACACCTCGGCCCGGATGAAACCGCGTTGAAAGTCGGTGTGGATCTTGCCGGCGGCCTCGTAGGCCGTGGCGCCGTCTTCGACCGTCCAGGCGCGCACTTCGTTTTCATTCATGGTGAAGAAGCTGATCAGTCCCAGCTGCTGGTAGGCTTGGCGGACGATCTGCTGCAGGCCGCTGTGCTCGAGCCCGGCGATCTCCAGCAGTTCCCCCCGCTCTTCGTCGCTGCTGCCGGCCAGATCAGCCTCCAATCGGGCACGTACTTCGAAAACTTGGGCTTCGTCTCGGTGGGCTGCCTGGCGGACTTTGTCGACGCACCCCTGGTCGATCTCCGACTCGAGCTCGGCGACATTGGCGGCGTAGATCACCGGCTTGGCCGTCAGCGGGCTGAGTTCGTCGATCAAGGCTGCCAGGGCGTGGGCATCAGCTGCTTCGAAGGTGCGCACGGGTTGGCCCGCGCCCAGATGTTGACTCAGCTGCCGAGCGGTTTCCAGCCTCGGCAGCAGATCGCGATCGCCCTTGACCTCGCTCTCGAGGCGTTCGATCTTACGATCAAGCTGGGCCTGGTCCGCCAGGCACAGCTCCGTTGTCACGATCTGGATGTCCTCCAGGGGATCTGAATCCGCCTGCAGGCGAGCGACGTTGGGCGCCTCGAAACAGCGCACCACGTGCAGAATGGCATCCGTCTCGCGGATGTGGGCAAGAAACTGGTTTCCGAGGCCCTCGCCTCGGCTTGCCCCGGGGACCAGCCCGGCGATATCGACGAATGTGATCGTGGCGTGAAAGCTGTGCGGGACCCCTGTCAGCGATTGGAGCTGCTCCAGGCGGGGATCGGGGACAGGGACGACGGCGCGGTTGGGCTCAATCGTACAGAAGGGATACTCGGCGACTTCGGCATTTTGTGTTTGAGACAGCGCGTTGAAGGTGGTGCTCTTCCCGGCGTTGGGCAGGCCGACGATGCCGATGGTCAGGGTCATGCGGATGGCCTCTCGATGGGCTGCTGCCGCAGATTGTACCTGACATCAACCGGACCAGATGGATGCCCGGGGGGTTCAGGACGGGTCGGCGATCTCCCCCGCGGTCCGCCTATCACATCACGGCAAGAGGTGTCGATGGCGGTGGCGACTGCATGAGGATCAGATGATGATTTAAACTACTTGGGCCTGGCGAAGACGACCACGAAGTAGCCGCCGTAGTCGCTGTCCGGCCCATATACATAGCCCACGCCAAACTCGGTATAGGAGGCGCCCAGGATGTTCTCCCGATGCGGCGTGCTGTTCATCCACCAGTTGAAGGCCGTTTGCGGGCCGGTGACCGTGTCGTGGGTGACGTAGAAGTTCTCTCCGATCCAGGACCAACTGTAGCCCTGGGCTTCAACACGATCACGCACACTTGAACCATCGGAGCCAGTATGACCGGTGAAATGGTTGCAGGCCATGTCGGTCGCCTGCACCCGGGCCGCGGCGCGCAGTTGGGACTGCACGCTCAGTGCGCCGAGGCCATGATCGTCCCGAGCGCCGTTGATGAGGGAGGCCACCTGGCCTTCGAAGCCGGTGTTGAGGACGATGGCACATGCGCTGGGCGTGGCCGAGGGCAGGCTGGTCGGTGACGGGCCGGCGGTCGGCGGCAGGGTGGCGCTCGGGGTGAGGCTTGGCCCGGAGGGCGTGTCGGTGGGGAGAGGGGTGCTGGAGGGCGGCACCGGCGTTCTGGTCGGCGGGACCGGCGTGTGGGAGGGAGTCCATGTTGGCCAGGGTGTATTGGTTGGTGTGGGGGTCGCCGTCTGGCTGGGGGTGAGAGATGGCGTCCAGGTGGGGGTGAAAGTTTCGGTGGGCGTGTCGGTCGGCGTGGGGGTCTCGCTTGGCGTCGGCGAGCTGCTCACCGTCGGGCTTGGTGAAGGGCTGGGGGTGAGCGTATCCGGCTGGCCGGCGCCCAGGTCCAGCGATTCAAAGACGGGCGGAACGTAGACGGTGGGGGACGACGTGGGGCTGGGGAGTGCGGTCGGGACGGTTGGAACAGGTGGGTCGAGCAGGCCAGCGTTGATCATCACAGAATCCAGCGCGTTGAACAGCCCGGGCTCATCGGCGCCGAACATGGCATGGCTGGACACGACCAGCAGGCCAAATGTGAAAAAAATCACAATTGGCATCAGAATGAAGCCGGCAACCAGCGTCCGGCGCCAGGCTGAGGTCCTTCGTTGCCTACGCGGCATCAGAGTCATTGTCCCCCCGGAGTCCTGCAGGGGACCATAGCCGGCTTGTACCACCGCGGAGCGCCAAGCCGTCAGCCGCCTCGCCATGGCATGCAAGGGCAAGAGCCATCGCTCAGTTGGGTGGACCATACGGCCACGGTTTGCTGGGTGAGGCAGTCCGCTGGCGTCCAGGACTCCTGAGAGCTGGGCTGTCGTCCCAGTATCCAATTTTCAATTCGCTGGAACGATTGGGAGACCTGGCAGGCAAACGACTGATCGCTTAGGATTGGCCAGGTTGGTGAACTGATGGCGTGGATTCTCCCGGTCGCTCAGCTCAAGCGGCTGGGCTTCGATCGGTCAACATTGGTCTACGTTGGCCACGAAGGATGACTCGCCAACCCGCGATATCAATGGGATCTGTAAAAGGAAAAACACATGGCCCGCGCTCGCTTTGCTGAAAACCGACCCGTTCTGTTCAGTTTCCTGCTGATCTTGCTCTTGTTCTCTTCTGGAGCATTGGCTGTGGTTGCATCAAGGATTGCCAACCTGCCACCGGCCAACTTCCTGATCTACGGAGAAGTCATTCTGGTGGTGGTTTTGACGGTCCTCATATCAGCGATCCACTGGTGGAAAGGGATTGGTTATCGTCCGGCCTCATCTTCCCGTGATCTGCTGATCTATGCCCCAGCGTTGGTGTTGGTGATCGGTAATCTGATTGTCAACATCAGATTGGGTGTCGCGGTAGACACCGTTTCCGCCGTGCTTAACATCCTGCTTCTGGGCCTGCTCTCTGGGTTTGCCGAAGAGACGATTTTTAGAGGGCTGATGTTGCGCGCTTTTCTGCCGCGCGGAGCCTGGACCGCCGTGCTGGCTTCCACGGCCTTCTTTGGATTCTCCCATGCCCTCAACGCATTGGGTGGAATATCGAGTCCACTCTATGCCGGGGTGCAGATCGCCTATGCCCTGGCGATTGGCTTTTGTTTTGCCGCTATGGCTTTGAAGGGGGGTCTGATCTGGCCTTTGGTCATCTGTCATGGACTCGGCAACTTTGCAGCGTTCCTGAGCACTGGCACGGCGGGTGGCGAAAGCGTCACGTCTTTGATGATTATCGTATCCGCTGCCTACATCGTGTTCTTCACAACCGTGGGGATCGTCATCATGCGACAGGTGAAAGATGCCAGTTCACAACCCGTAGGAGTTGAGGACGGCGGCTTGAAGAGTCAGTGAGTCCACCAGTCCAAGATAGAATTGGCACTGCTTAGTCGAACTCGCCCAACACCGACTGCATCCGAAGCGCGATCCGCTCCCTCCGCTCAACCAGGCCGAAGGGCTCGAAATGACAGGCAGGAGAAGGCCCTCTCCGGTCGGGCGGTCGGGCTCCGGTGAAATCAAGACCCCCTTTGACAAGGGGGGCCTGAAGGGGGGTAGACAAAGAAGACCGCCGTGCTCAAGAAAGCACTCGGATCCAAAGCAAAAAAGCCAGCGCCGGCCGCAGGCTGGCAGCCCAATCCGCCCTGCTCTGCGTGCCAAACCACGCATTTTCGGCTATAAGTAGACCAGCACTGGGAACGATCGCCACGGGCCCCAACCGACACAAGCCTTTCGGGTCCACCTCACCTCCAAGGAATTGGCCATGCAGGATTACGAGAAACTGGGCGTCTTCTACCTCGGCAAGCGCTTCGACGTTGCGCGCTCAGAACTGCTGGACGAACTTGTTCTGTATGACTCGCGCGACCTGGTCACTCATGCGCTTTGCGTCGGGATGACCGGCAGCGGCAAGACCGGCCTGGGCATAGATCTCCTGGAAGAAGCCGCCATCGATGGAATCCCGGCTATCGTGATTGATCCCAAGGGGGATCTCACCAACTTGATGCTCACCTTCCCGGACCTCAAGCCGGAAGACTTCCAACCCTGGGTCAACCCTGACGATGCACGCAAGAAGGACCTCACCCTGGAAGCTTTCGCCGCCCAGCAAGCGGACCTCTGGAAGAAGGGCCTCGAATTGTGGGGGGAGAGCGGCGAGCGCATTGCCAAGTTAAAGCAGGCGGCTGAGTTTGCCATCTACACACCGGGAAGCAGCATCGGACTCTCGGTATCCGTCCTCAAGTCCTTCGACGTACCCGAAGCGGCCATCCTCGACGACTTGGAGCTGCTGCAGGATCGCATCAGCAGCACGGTCAGCGGTTTGCTGGGGCTGATGGGGATCGACGCCGACCCCATCCAGAGCCGAGAGCATATTCTGCTTTCGACGCTGATCAGCCATGCGTGGGATCAGGGGGAAGGATTAGATATCGCCGGGTTGATCGAGGGCGTACAGAACCCGCCGTTTGAGCAGGTTGGGGTTCTCAAGTTGGAGGATTTCTACCCGTCCAAAGACCGCTTTGGGTTGGTGATGGCGCTCAACAACTTGTTGGCCGCGCCTGGCTTCTCAGCCTGGCTGGAGGGCCAGCCGTTGGACGTCGGCGGCATGCTCCATTCGCCGGAAGGCAAACCAAGAGTGGCGATTTTCTCCATCGCCCATCTGAACGACGCCGAGCGCATGTTCTTCGTCACGCTGCTCCTCAACCATGTCTTGGGTTGGATCCGGACTCAGTCTGGAACCACAAGCCTGCGGGCCATGCTCTACATGGACGAGATCTTTGGCTTCTTTCCACCGGTGGCCAACCCTCCTTCGAAGGCCCCGTTGTTGGCTCTCCTGAAGCAGGCCCGCGCCTTTGGCCTGGGCGTCGTGCTGGCGACCCAGAACCCGGTCGATCTCGATTACAAGGGCCTGGCCAATATCGGCACCTGGTTTGTCGGGCGCCTGCAAACTGAGCGTGATCGAGATCGGTTGATGGATGGGCTTCTGAGTGCACAGTCGGGAGCCGCCTTTGATCGGAAAGAGCTCGAGAAGCTTCTTGCGGGTCTTGAGAGCCGTACTTTCTTGATGAACAACGTGCATGACGCGGGGCCGGTTGTGTTTCAAACGCGCTGGGCGATGTCGTATCTCCGAGGGCCGTTGACGCGAGACCAAATTAAGCTTGTCATGTCCGACGCCAAGATCGAGCAGCCGGCGGCTGCTGGCCCGGTGGCAGCCCCTGCCGCCGGGGATCAGACCGGCGCCCGTCCGGCGCTCTCGCCGGACGTTCCCCAGTTCTTCGTCCCCGCCCGATCGCTCCCGTCCAACACCCCGCTGACCTATCAGCCGCAGCTTTTGGGGGTGGCGCGGGTTCACTATGAGTTCAAAGAAATCCGACGTCGACAGCACGGAAACGCTGGTGGCGACGTTCCCTGTCACTGAAGCTGCGGTGCCCGTCGATTGGGAAGGGGGAAACCTCGTCGAACTCGACCCCAAGGACCTGGAGAAGACGCCGGCTGGGGAGGCCTCATATCGCCCCTTGGCGGCAGCCGGGGCCGACGCCGACAATTATTCCGGTTGGGAGAAGGACTTCAAGGACTGGGTCTACAGCACACAGCGCCTCAGCCTGTTTCGAAGCCCGACGCTCAAGCTCACCTCGGATCCCGGGGAGGCCGAAGGCGCCTTCCGGCTGAGGTTGGGACAAGCGGCGCGTGAGGCACGCGACGAGGCGGTCGAAAAGCTGCGCAAGAAGTACGCACCCAAGCTGACAACGCTCGAAGATCGCGTTCGCCGGGCTGAACAGGCCGTCGAACGTGAGAAAGCCCAGGCGGTTTCGCAGGGGACGCAGACCGCCATTTCCATTGGAGCGACGCTGATCGGCGCCTTTGTTGGGAGGAAGGCCATCAGCGCCACCACCCTGGGCCGGGCCACGACGGCGGCGAGGGGGGTAGGGCGCACGGCGCGGGAGCGAGAGGACATCGGGCGCGCCGAGGAGTCGCTCGAGGCGCTCCAAGGTCGATTGGCGGATCTGGAAGCGGAGTTCCAAACCGAAACGGATGAGCTGGAAGCCAAGTTCGATCCGACAGCGGAAGACCTGGAGACCATCGAGCTCAAACCGAAGAAGACCAACATCTCGGTGGATACGCTGGTATTGGCCTGGGTGCCTGAAGGTCCGGTAGCAGGCGGCTAGCCGGCGGCAGACAGATCGAAGCGCAAAGATAGTCTGAAGGCAAGCAAACGGGCACGGCAATTCGCCGTGCCCGCTGCTCATTGCACCTGGCGGCACAGTGGTCAGTGACCGGCTCGCCCCTGTTCCGAACCACCCAGGTTCAATCGCAGACCCCAAGGAAGATCTAGACCATCTCTCAATTCGGACCGTGTCTGAATACGGGTCTCGGTGCGGGTCTGCGCCCCGAGATCGGGCCCGGCGGCGTCATCCGCTCCCAGCTGCAGCTGAGACTGGATTTGCAGCTCGTTCTGCATTCTGGTCTGCGTCTGAAGTTGGGGGCGATCTTGATCGGTCGCTCCGGATTGAGGGTCGCCCGCCCGGAGCTCAGCCTGAATCTGGGTCGCCAGGCTGGTGGCGGTCTGGACCACCTCTTGGGTCCGGGCCCGCACCTTCGATCGGACGGAAGCGTCCGATCCGACGAGTGCGCCAAGGCCGATTCCGGCCGTCACCATCAGGGTCAGCATACTTCGCAGCACGAACATCAAAGGTCCTCCTTTTCGCAGCGGATCTCTACTCCTAACTACGAAATTGGGGCCCGGAGTGTTACGTGAGGCGCCTAGGGCTGGTTGATGCGTGGGCCGCCTGGTCCCAACTGCAGAGTCGGCAGCCCGCGTGTCGGCTGGCCCTGCTTGCCCGTGCCAGGGCCGAGCGGTGTGGCCAGAACAGGGGGTGTGGCCAGACGCGCCCCGGATGGGGTCGCCGAGGGTGCGGGGGTAGGTGTCGCTTGCTGGCGAGCCGGCGGCTTTCCGCCAAGTGCGTCGTTGATTTCGGGCGCGTCGATTCCGGAAGACTGCAGCTGCAGTCGCTGCTGTTCCAGCACCGGCTGGGTCTGGGAATCCACCAGGTGGTCCGCTTCCATCACGCGTATCCAGTCTTGGTACGCGTCCAGGGCCTCGGCATAGGCCGGAGAATTCGCCTTGGCTTGGAGCAGATCGGCCAACCGCCGATCCGCCACCGAAAGCGCCGTTGCATGCTGATTGGGGCTGATACGAAGCCAGATCGTTTCACTGGCCTGACGCCAAGGGTAGAGCCAATCGCCGGGACCGGCGGATTGCGCGGCCGCCGTTCCGGCGGTCAGGGCGAGCGCCAGCACGGCCAGGGCGGGTGCCCAGCGGCGCGGGTTGAACAGGGACAAGCCTCGCTTGGCGGGGGTTTGGCGGCGCGGGTGAGCCGCCATGTGGGCGCGCAGCTGATTGCGGCCCCTGATTTTGGCGGAGTCCGTAAGGCGCGCCGCTGGAAGCCGCTCGAGCTGTGTGGAAGCGGTGAGCATCGCCGCCAGCCGCTCGGCGTGCTGTGGATAGCGATCCAGGCAGGTTTCCAACGTGGCGTCGCCGGAGGCGATCAAACGCTGGGATTCTTCAAACGCCTCTTCAAGGCTGATCATCATCGACTCCGTCATCCGTCCTCAAAATTTCGCCCAAGGCCTGCAGGCCGCGCATTTGCAGGGCCCGCACCGCGCCGGCCTTCTTCCCCAACGCAGCCGCCACTTCGGCCGTCGACAGCCCCTCGATGAAGCGCAGGCTGAGCACCTCCTGCTGGGATTGGGTGAGCTCGGCCAATGCCTCCTGCAGGCGACGAGATTCCAGACTGGCGGCGGCCTCCAGCTCCGGCCCAGGTGTGCGTTCGGCAGGTTCTGGGGCCAGGGTTTCGATCGAGGCGTCCGGGCCGCGCTTGCGGCTGTGATCGATGGCCAGGTTGCGCGCGATCCTGAACAGCCAGGCGCCAAACGGGGCGCGGCTTGGGCGGTAGCTGTCCAGGTGATCCCAGGCTCGCAAGAAGACCTCCGATGTCAGATCCTCGGCCAGCGCCTGATCCGGTGTCCGCCGGCGCAAGAAGCGGAAGATACGCTCGGCGTAGCGGTCATAAAGTGCGGCGAAGGATTCCGCCTCGCCTGCCACGGCGCGATGGACGAGATCCTTCTCTGAGAGTTCGGGCGGCCGGCCGCTTGGATGAGTCACGTTCTCTACTTAATCACAACGGATGTGAAGTGCAAAGTGTTATGAAGGACAACCCGCAGCTGACCGCATTGAACAGTCAGCTGGGTGGGATCCGGTGCAACAGTCAGCAGGCTTGCACCTGCGGGTAGATTTCGAACGGCACCGGGCAGAATCGACGATGTCTTGTGACACATCCTATCGTAGGAACCTCGAGATAAGGCGAGCGCGACCTGAGTCCCGCAACTGGGGTATAGGAGCAAAGGGGCGTTGGCGCGCCGCGGGCCAAGTCGCTAGACTGGATCCACGGGCGGTGCCCGCAGGGGGCTGGCCACGCAAGACGTTGCGCATAGGCACCAGAAGGTAGGCGAGAAAATGGGACATTCGGAAGTATGGCGGGCACGATTGGCGAAAGGTGTGGCCCTTCTCAGCTTGGTCCTGGCGAGCTTGGCCTGCGGCCGGGCGTCGGGGGCATCCCAGGTGGGGCAGGAGGCAGGCGGTTCGAGCTCCGCAGGCGGAAGGTCTCATTGGCACGTTGGGCGCCCCGGCGCAGGTGCCCCCCAGCCCGACATCTCCTCCCGTGTATGCCATTGGGGATGACATCCACATCGGCGACTGGAATCTGGCCGTGCTCGGTTGGGCGGAACTGCCCGGCACGGCGGGCAACACGCCTAGGCCAGGACAGCGGTTCGTGGCGGTGGATGTGGTCTTCATCAACGTCTCGCAGGCCCCCCGCAGCCTGTCTCCGGCGCTGCAGATGTCGCTCAAGGACAGCACCAATCGCAAGTACGATCTCAATCTGGCGGCCCAGGCGGCATCGGGAGCCGGTCTGCCGAATGGGGAGGTCAATCCCGGTGAGCGTGTGCGGGGTCAGGTGGGCTACCAGATTCCGCAGGATGCGACCGGCCTGACCTTCGTGTTCGACGCGGCTGTCTTTGGGAGCGGGAAGGCGGTCGTCGCATTGGGTGATGTGCCCCAAGCGTTGGACGCGCCCTCCGGCCCGATGCCCGGGGAGCAAACCCAGGCGGCGTACGCGGTCGGCGACATCATCGACGCTGGCAATCTTCGGCTTACCGTTCACGGCTTTCGCCAGGTAGCCGGTACGACGATCTTCCATCCCGATCCTGGCGATCGATTCGTGGCGGTGGACCTGACTCTGACCAACATCAGCAGTTCGCCTCTGTCGGTCTCGTCGCTGCTCCAAATGAAACTGAAGGATGCCGCTGGCAGGTCCTACAATCTCCATCTTGGCGCCCAAGCGGCAGCGGGATCGTCAGCGCCTGACGGCGAGCTCAGCCCCAACGAGAGCGTCCGGGGCGAGGTCGCCTACCAGGTGCCCCAGGCCGCCCAGGGCTTGATCTTTGAATTTGACCCCAACCTGATCGGGTTCGGCAAGGTGCGTGTGGCGCTGACGCAGTAGCTAACAGGTGACACCAGGCACCAGGCCGAAGGGATTTGTGAAAACTTTCCCAAGATGGGCCTGTGTTGCGTTGGCTTCTTCATTCGCGAAGAAGGCATGGCGCGGAGTCGACAGTTGATGCTGATCTGAGCCTCTCGATCATGGGAGGATTTGGGCCGACGAGGCTGCCGAACCCAGCGCCTCCAGCGGCACCCGAAGAAAGAAGGGGGCCGCTTCTAAGGAGAAGCGGCCTCCTTGATGTTCTGGACCACATGGGATTTGTCTTTCGAGATTCGACGCTTCATGTGATTCCGGTGGCGCTGCAGACGACCGAAGACCTCCGCCCAGGCCGTACGAACTCGCCAACTGGAACGCGTCTCGACTGCTCACACGCGCTGATGCCCTTGATTGAGACCGGCGCGGCTCGGTAGCCAGCGCGCCTGCCCCGTTAGGAGATTGTAAGGTCCTCTAGTCCCCTAGACCCAGTCCCCGGCTGGGTTGAAATGGAAGAGAATAAAGACCGATTGCGAGCCGATTTCGCGCCGTGCGTCTCCCCACGCCGGCGCCAAGCACAAGGCAAGTCATGAGCGACTCTAAACCCATCCAGGTCCTGTTCGCCGATGACAATGAGTCCAAGGTCGATGGCGTGACGCGGTTGCTCGGTTTCGAGAACGATATCCGGGTCATCGGCCACGCGCGCTCTCAGTCCGAGCTGCTCGAAGTCTGCCCGGAGCTCCAACCGGACGTCGTCCTGATGGATCCCGGCCTACCGCCCAGCGACGGGTTCGAAGCCACGCGGCGTCTGCTGGCTGAAGATCCCCTGGCGCAGGTGGTGATGCTGTCGCTGGAAAACGACGCCGAGGGCGTGCGCAATGCCATGCGGGCCGGGGCCGCCGACTGGGTGAGCAACTACATCAACGGCGACAAGCTGGCGATCGCCGTGCGCAACGCCGCCTCCAAGGGCGAGCGGATGCAGAAGGTCACCGGCAAGCTCCCGCCGCTGGAGCAGGTGCTTCCGGCCCAGTCCGGGGTCGAAGGCAAGCTCATCGCCGTCTTCACCCCGCGCGGCGGCGCCGGCGTGACCACGCTGGCGGTCAACATGGCCCTGGCATTGAACACGGCAGACTCTCCGGCGGCGCTGGTTGACGCCGACCTGCAGTTCGGCGACGTGTGCGCCTTCCTAAACCTGCAGCCGCGGCTGTCGGTGGTCGATATGACGGCCCAGGCGGAGGCGCTGGATGATGAGCTGATGCGCGAACTGCTGTTGAGTCACGAAAGCGGCCTGCGTGTGGCGGCGGCGCCGGTGGCGCCCGAGCTGGCCGACGACGTCACCCCGGCCGGCCTGGCCGCCGTGCTGCGCGCTCTGCGCCGCAGCTTTCCCTATGTGGTGGTCGACGCCGGTTCGTACCTCAACGACATCGCCCTGACTGTCCTCGAAGAAGCCGATTTGGTGGTCTCGATCGTGCTGCCCGAGATCCCGTCGATCAAGAACGCCCGGCTCCTGCTTGACTTGTTCTACAAGTTGGACCTGCCACGCGAGAAGGTGGCCCTGGTGATGAACCAGATGGACAAGCGCGAGGCGATCACCGTGGAGAAGGTCAGCGACAACCTCAAGCACCCGGTGATCGCTGAGATTCCCTTTGACCGGGTGGCGGTCAAGGACGCCATCAACCGCGGCAGGCCGTTGATCTGCGACGAGAAGACTCATCCGCTGATAAAGCCGCTGCTGGCCCTGGCGGATGAGGTCAAGGAGAAGCTGCTGGCCCCAGAGGCCGAAGCGGCCTAGGGACCCGCCGTCGGAACCGGCGTGGGCAGGACCGCCTCTACGCGGTTCAGTAGCACGCTGCCACCGTCCTTGGGCGTGATCTCCAGCGAGTCCACCGAGCAGACGTAGGCTCCCACCGCGGTCTGGGGCGAGGATTGGTCGGGGGGCAGCCCGTAGTCCAGTTCAAGGGATGTTCCCAGCAGGCTGTACGAGGTCGTGGCCGGGGTTTGGTTGACGGCGATGCCCGTGCCGGCGACGGTGCTGACGATGGAGTTGGTCGACTCCTGAGCGTCCCACAAGCGCAAGGTCTGTCCGTTGGTGGAATACTTGGATGACCCTTGGGCATCGATAGTCGTGATCAGCCCAGGAACGCCGCCGGTGGCGAACGCCAGCTTGAAGTCCACCAGACGGGTGGCAATGTCCCCGTCCAGCTTGAATTCCACGTAGTTATGACCGCCCACGGTGAGGTCCAAGCCGCCGGCCCCTGACAAACTCAGGAAGTGGGCCGCATAGCTCTCGGGATCGATCTCCCAGGTGCCGAGCAGACACGGATCACAGTCCGCCTGTTCCGCCTTGTTGATCTTGGGGGTAAAGATCCCCCCCTTGAGCGACGTGACGGCCAGCGCGTAGAGCTGGTCCTTCTGGCATTTGGAGCGGATCTCGGGCGGCAGGGCGCTCCATGCCCCCGGGTCCATGCGCAGCTCATCAGCCGCCATGGAGTAAAGGACGGGGCCGTCATTGGCCGGCTCCTCCAGGAAGCGCCGTTCTTGGCGGTAGCGGACGGCATAGCGGGCGGCGACGAAGGCGTCGGCGACGAACTCCTGGTCGCCTTCCTTGTCGATATCCTGGGTTCGGAGCACCGGATAGTCGGTCTTGACGATCATGGTGCCGCTTGTGTCGCGAACGCCGTCGCTCATCGTCGCCACCACGAACTCGTTGAACAAGGCCTCCTGGTCTCCGTCGTTCTTGATCACGTCCGCTTGAGCCGAGATGGAGCCGGCGGAGGAGATCTTGTCGAGCAAGATAAGAACGCCCTCGTTGCCCAGTTTGTTTGCCAGGAACTGGAACATCAGGAAGTTGTTGTAATCCAGATAGAACCACTGTATCTTGGGCGACCGAAAGTAGTAGGTAGTGGTTCGCTGCAATTCGTAGTTGACATCTGGATACACGACGTTGCTGAAATACTCTGCCGAGCCCTCCATCCACCAGCGGTGATCGTTGTAAGGCTGAGAGGTGAAGTTCCAATCCTGGTAGCAGTGGAAGGCCTCGTGAGCCATGTTTTGGCGAAAGTAGTCCTGGCTCTCGGTGTCGACGAGCGGCAGGATGGTGACCGGGCAAGGCTGGTCAGACGGGAAGAATGACGTGAAAGCCAGGTTGTCCTCGCCACCAACGAGCTGGGTCAGGCTGAAGACGGCGTCAATGTCCCCGTAGGTGCCGTACTGCGCATAGACTGCGGCGCTGTCGCTCAAGGCCTGCAAAGCAGCGTCCGCCCAGCTCTTGCGTGCGGGGTCGTCCATCCACCACTTGGGGAAGTAGACTCGCATGCGATGGCCCTGCACGGTGGTTTCCTCGTAGACGTAGCAGTAGTCCCCCGCATTCAGTCCGGCGCTGAACCCCTGAGAGGGGATATCGCCGCACTCCGCGGGGACGTCTTGTTGGGGCAGGAAGTCGATCTGGGAGACGCCTGGGCGCCAGGATTGCTCTGCCGGTCGGCTCAGCCGGTCGAGATCATCTTGAGATGGGACGAGGATGCCGAGAAGGCGCCCGATTTCATCCCGGACTTGGGGATCGCCGTCCTGGTCGTTCAGGTAGTCCTGAGCCTGCCGGACGATGCCGGTCGGGCTGCCTTCCTGGGGAGCCTCGAAGCCGGAAATCTCGTCCGGACCCAGTTCGCCGACGACGTAGCGAAGCAGAAAGACGAGACCCTGGTCGTACTCCCAGTCCCCGTTTTCTACTTGCTGATTGAGGAGCGAGTTCGAGCGTGTCTGGCGGCGGGATGGGTATCTCAACCTCGCCCTTCCCCATGAGATAGACGGTCATCGTCTCGGCCGTTGGGCTGGGGCTCGGGTTGGGAATGGGCTGGACCTGTTGTGTGGCGGCTGGAGCCGTCGATTGCGGGCCCCCGCCGGATGACGCCTGCAGCAGGCTGCAGCTCAGAGCCGAGCCTGCCAGACCTCCGACGACAAGCAACACGAGTTGGGCACGCATGAGGCGCCTCCTGGTCAGTGTGGTCGATTTGAGAGCTCTGCGCGGGGGTTGAACCCCGAGGAGGGGGGGACGAAGGTAGCCCATTCTAGGGGAATCGGCCCACAAATCAAGAGGAGATCGGGCCACCCAGCGTCGACCGCGGTCTCTGATCGCCGAGATCCCCTACGACGGCGAGGCGGTCAAGGACGCCATCAACCGCGGCCGCCCTCTCATCACCGATCAGAAGACCCATCCCCTCATGCGCCCCCTCTTGGCCCTGGTGGGGGAAGTCAAGGAGCAGCTGCTGGCCCCTGAGGCCGAAGCGGCGTAGCGATCAACTCCCCCATGTCATTGCGAGCCCCGAAGGGGCGTGGCAATCGTTTCGTCTCCGAAGACTCCGTCAAAGGTCCGATCTAATCAACCCAAACGATTGCTTCCCCAAACCGAACTTGGGGCATACGGAGCCTTTGGCCCCTCGCAATGGCAACCGAGGGCGAGGCCCATGGCGTTGCTTCGCAAATAGCCGCCTCGAGGACTTGTGGATTTAGCCGCGGTGCGCACGCTCTAACCCAGAGATGTCGATTTTCTTCATCTTGAGCATGGCGTCCATCACCCGAGCGGATTTCTCCGGATCGGGATCACTCATGAGTTCTCCCAGTCGGCGGGGGACAATCTGCCATGATAGGCCGAACCTGTCTTTCAACCAGCCGCACTGCTCGGCCTCGGGCACGGCCGAGAGCGAGCCCCAGTAGTGGTCCACTTCCTCTTGACTGCCGCACTCCACATAAAGCGAGATGGCTTCGTTGAAGGTGAAATTGTGCTCCCTGGCGCTGTCCATGGCCACTAACTCCTGCCCGGCGAGGGTGAAGGCGCCGTAGGCTACACTGCCTTCCTCCTCCGGAGCCTGGTCCGGGCCGTATCTCGTCACATCCCCCACCGAGGCGTTATCGAACACCTGGGCGTAGAAGCCGATCGCCTCTTCCGCCCGGCCCGCATTGGCCCCCACGAACATCAGCGAGGGGACGATCGGCTGCCTCACCGGCTGCTCGGCCAGGATCAGCTGCCAGCTGACCCCAAACCGGTCCTGGACCCACCCAAACCAGCGGCTGAACGGGTAGTCATCCAGGGGCATCAGCGCCTGCCCGCCCGACACCAGCTGGTCCCACAGCTGGCTGATCTCTGTCTTTGACTCCAGGTTGACGTAGAAGGAGACCGAGGGGTTGAAGTGGAAATTCGGGCCGCCATCCAGGGCCATGAATTGGAACCCAGCCAGCTCGAAGGTGCCGTTCAAGACTTTGCCGGCCATCCCGGGCTGGGGGATGTCGAGCGGCCGGTCGGGGTAGCGTTCGATCCCAAGCACTCGAGATTTCGGAAAGTGTGTGGTGTAGAACGACAGCGCTTCTTCGGCGTTCGTGTCAAACCACAGATATGGCGTGATCTTCTGCATCGCTCCTCCTCCCAAGGCATGCGCGCGGCAGGACCCTACTCTAGCACCGTTTTCCTGCCGGCGGTGGGGGGACCAGCTCCGCCGCCGCAGAGACCAGCCAACGTCCCGGGGGACGGGGTTGTTCATCTGCTCACCTTTTCCGGTCAATCTCTGAGTGAGTCTTCAAGGGGACCCTCCGCAGGCCGGCGAGGTCGCCCTGGCCAAACGGTCAAGCACATGTCCCAGGGCCCAGGCCATGCGGGCGGCCTTGTGCGGAGCTTGTGCTATACTCGTGCTCCTCGGTTGCCAGAGGCCAGGTCCGCCGGTGTATGGGGAGAGACAGCGTGACAAGGTCGACAATCCGGGCCGACCACGATCAACTCAAGACCATCGCAGCCCAGTTCGGTCGCCAAGAACATGCCGTACGCACCACCCTGCGCCGCCTGCAAAAGACCATGGAAGAACTCCAGTCCGGCGGGTGGAAAGGGCGCGGTGCGGATAGCTTCTACAAAGAGATGGACGAGCGCCTGCTGCCAGCCTTCCTTCGGCTGGAGGAGGCGCTTTCAGAAGCTCAGAAGATCACCATCAAGATCATCCAGATCGCCGAGCAAGCCGAAGAAGAGTGCGCCAATCTATTCAAGGAAATCCTGATGGCGGGTGCCGCGGCTGCCGCGGCCGGCATAGCCGCCGTAGCGGACGCGGTGGGAACGCGGGAGAGCCGGCAGGAGCGCCGCAGCGACCGTCGCGTCGACCGGCGGGCGCGGACCGACGCCCGTTGGCGCCGTCCGCCCGGCGGCACCCGGGGTGGGGAGCATACAGACTACGATTGGGCAGGTGGCGCCATCTTGGAACGCTATCTGACAGGGGGCGGGGACTGGAACATTAAGAACGACCCCAACTGGACGGAATACATGGAAGCCAATCCGACCCTGACGCGGGATTTGGGCAGCCGGGCGGAGAGCGACGCACAGAGTCTCTTCCAGCAATATGCCAACGGTGGATCGGACCACACGTCTATCAACCAGACCTATCCGATGGAAATCGAAAATGGCGAGGGTGTGGTCGGCTATCAGTACCTGCACGGGACCAATGCCAACGCTGGAGGTTTCCAGCGGCAGGGCACGGCGACCATCGAGCCAGACGGCTCTGGGGGATACAATGTCACGGAAGACATGGACTACACCTGGAACGACATCATCGACCCCAATCCGAACTACGCCACTGACAATTGGAAATCGAAAGTGGCCGAAGTCATTTCGCTGGGCCAGGCTGAGTCCTATGAAATGCACGTCGGTTGGTCGGAAAGAACGGTCGTCAATTTGGACTCCAATGGCAATGTGAGGTCGATCCACAATGAATGACGCGGACCCCTGGGCGGATCTGCCGCCAGAGGTGGCCATGCAGGAACGGCCGGCCGATTCCCCATCCGGCAAGTACCGGCTCGAAGTGCTGCCAACCGAGATGGATGGCGCCGCTGCCCAAGCGTTTCGGATCCTGGATCAAGACGGCGAGGTGGTGTTCGAGTCCCCCGAAAGCTATCTGGACCGGGCGCTGACTTTCTTCCTGTGGGATCCGGATGACCGGGTCTGGGTCTACTCTGGGGACCGAGGGACGTTCTTCTATACCCAGGCGGAGGATTCGAGCACGTGGGAGAGGTCGGTCTACGCCGAAAGCGATGTGCCGGCGCCGGCCTTCTTGAAGCAGGTCCGTCCCCGATGGCATCAACGCTAGCCCGGCACCCTGACGAGGAACATGCTATGGGCGCTGCCTATGCCTGATGCGGCAGGGGAATTGAAGCGGTCCATGACTGTATGGCTCGTGGCGGGCGGCTGCAGCCTCGCCTTTCTGTGCTTGCTGGCGGCTGTCGTTGCCCTGTTCGCTGTGCCGAAATGGCTCGAATTCGAGCGCGTCACGCAGCGAACGAATCGCGTCCCCTGACGGATCGCGCGTGCTGGTCACCAGCATCGTGTCGGATAAGGCCGACCCCACGGCCTACCTGACCGTGGCATTCGAGATTAGGGACGCGCAGACCGGGGAGGTCCTCTTCTCCGACACGACCGGTGCCTCCGACCGCATGCGCTGGTCAATGACCTGGCTGAGCAACTCTGAGATCCAGCTGACGAGCTCCGATATCGGTGACTACTGCTGGGTGGAAACCCCTGACGGAACTTGGGATCGGTCGCCCTGCTAGCTGGGCCTCCTCCCGGCGCCTCGCGGCATCGCCAAAACGGTCATGCGGATAGCCTCCCGGTAAGATCGAGCAAATAGGGTCAGCGTGCCGCGGGCTGGACCTCACCTCGGGCCCGCCACCTTCTTCGCCATGGCCCCTTGGCCCAGCCCACGGCGTTCGGTCATACCTCCATGATCGAGCGGATCGGCGAGGTCAAAGGGACGCGGCTGGTTCCTGATACCTAGCCCACCTCGCCTGGCCCAGATTCAAACCCCCGATACAGCCGTATCCCCTTGTTCCAACCCTGTGCCATCCCTGAGTGACCCTTCGCCGGCGCCCAGAAGGGGCCGGCGGGCTCACGTTCTCCACTGGTCGCCGGGACGCAGTTGTCTCGCCACACGTTGTACGGTAGGATTGTGAAACCTTTCACAAGTGCTCTGGCGGTCGTCCGCTCGCAACCCCCGCGGGGTGGTCAAGCCAGGCGGGTTGGACCGTCGCCTGCCTCCGCCCCCGAACGCGCGGCCGGGGTCTGGATGCACTATCCCGATGCCCGAGCCGGGCGGGGTTCGTTCAAACGCCAACCAGGAGGTGCCATGCGCTGTCCCGGCTGTGGGAAGGACCACGCTCCCGAGATGGGGCTGTGCGCCGGCTGCGGTCGTCCCCTGCATTCCCTCAAGAGCCCGTTCGGCCGGATGGAAGCTAAGCTGGCCGACCTGCGAAACAGATACGTCAGCGGCGCCATTCCGCCAGCGCAGTACGAATCGGCCGTCATCGATCTCCAGCTGCGGGACCCGAGCGGCAGCTCTTGGTGGTTAAACGGATCTGGCCGCTGGGCCCGCTGGGATGGGGGGCGATGGGTGGCGGCTGCCCCTGATCAGTCGCATCCGCCGCGCAGGGCCTTCCGTTGGTGGATCCCGGTGGCAGGCATCGCCGCCGTCTTGGCCGTCGGCGTGGTGGCCGTCGGCGTATTTCTCTACGCCGGTTGGCTGGACTACGCCGCCTCCCCGATGCTGGTCGAAGATGTCCAGCGCGTCGGTGCGGCGCCGGGTGGGTACATCCTTCCTCCGGCACAGCAGACGGCCCTTGCCGAGCACGGCGCGCCGGAAGCGTTTTCGATCCTGTTCTACGAGCGTCCGTCACCTGAAGGAGGGTTGGAGGACGTGCGTCTCGAGACCTGGGACTACTATCACGACGATCTGCGGCTGACCTTTGTCAATGGGGCCCTTGACGAGCAGGAGACGTTGGGCCTTGGCAAGGCTCCGGCCTTCGCTTCGCTCCCCTACACTCCCGAGCTGTTCACGGCCTACATGAGCCTGGACGATGTGCTGGCGGCCGCGGGACTTTCCAGCTATGTCGTGGTCCCGCTCGAACGGGAAGTTGTCAGTGGCGGGGCGGTCTACTACGGGAAAGGTCTGACCTTCGGCCTCAAAGACGGCGAACTGCGCTATGTCGAAGCCCTGGCCGTCGAGGGGGAGGGGTAGACCCATGACCAATTGGCGCAGGACCCTGACAGGGGTGTTCGTCACACTGAGTTTGCTGGCAAATTCGGCTGGCCCGGCTTTTGCCGATGGGCCGCCGCCCCCTCGACGGCCGATCGAGGATGCCGTCGACCTGATGTACGCCGCGCAGGGCATCTTGTTGGCTGAAGAGGAAGAGGTGGATGTCGCCAGCACGCGGGTCGGATTGATGGCCGGCTTAAGCCCCATCCCGGAGCGCGCACAGAACCCGGCAGAGCAGATCCTGGTCCGCTTGATCAACGCCACCAAGGAGCAGATCCGGGACACCAAGATGGCCTGCCGCTCGGCGGCCAACAAGCTGGAGGCGGAGGGCAAAGACTGCGACCTGCAGGTTTTGAACAATGAGTGCGCCCAGCAGCAGGCCCGGCTGGAAGCCCGCTTGGCCCTGCTTCGCAAGCTCCGCGGGGATCGGCGCAAGGCGTTGACCCGGGCCTGGTCATCTGTCAAGCGCTCGGCCCGCAGCGTGTGGCATCGCCTGGGGCCCAAGGGCCGGAGCTTTTTCCGCGCCTTCGGCAGGGACGTCGTGCAGACGGTCGTCAGCGGGGGGACGCTGGGCGGAGGTGTCGCGCGGACGCTCTTCGTCAGCCGCGCCCGGTCGATGGCTCGCCAGGAACTGCGCAACGCTGCCGGGCGCCTTGCCGAACGGGTAATGGTGGGCAACGTCAAAGCCTCCGTCGCAGGCGGGGATCCCTGTGCGGGCGAGGCGGTGACGGCGGAAGACGGCGCCGAAGACAGAACCGCCAAGCTGGCCCAATGTGCTGCCGATAGATGAGTTTGGCGGGGACGAGAGCTGTGAGGGCCAAGCCTGGTTGGATGAAGAGTGGCCTGAGATCGAGGCGCAGCTGGTGGCCGACAGGAAAGCCTGTCAGGCTTGGCCGGTCGAGCAGTATCGCACCTGCCTCGAAGAGCAAGCTGCCCAGGGCGCCTGCGCGTCAGACGCCGCCGCTGCCTGCGCCGACCTGTACAGCGCCATCCCGAAGGACACCTTGTCTGTCAGCGGGGCCAAGGGGGATACGGACTACACCTGGCCCGTTGAGGATATGTCGTTCTCGTTCAGCGCCGGCTCGGCCAGTGGGAGGATCCATATTGAGGACAAGCACTCGATCGACGAGTGCGTCTACATGCTCGATTTCACCCTCAGCGGGTCGTTCGACTATCCGACGTGCAGCTTCAAGGGGACCGGCACCTATTCATCGACGGCCCGGCAAACTGCGAGCTTTGAGTGTATGTTGAACAAAGAAAGAGGGGATCTGATAGCGGTTCCCATCACGTGGGAGGCCACGCTCAACGCTGGAAACGTCCACGGGTTGATCCACCGGGATGCCGGCAACGCCTTCTACTTTGATGTGCCGGTGGGGAAGTAGCGGGCAGGCCCGCGGCGCCTTGGCTCCCTGAGCGTTGGCGTCTCCGTGCCCTGGGAAGTCCCTGTTTGCCGCTGACGTCGAGGGGCAAATACAGCACGCGCCACCTCGCCTCAACCTGCCATGACGCCTAGTTGAGAGCTGGTTGCTCGGCGCGGTTCTTGTTCCAACCCCCAGCGGTATTTGGCATCGCTTGCGACCGTCCACCATCGATGCTAGGCTTGGCGTCTCCCTTGAAACCATACAGCCGACGATGAAGAGCCCCAAGGGACGCTTCTGGGTGTGCTGGCCGCGACCCCAGCGCGCCGCGGAGGTCGACGCCATGCGCCGATCGGCCGACGCGCCGAACGGAGTGATCAAGGAGAGTGACATGACCCATCCGTTCAAGCGGAGAGCTGCGGTCAAGAAGACCCTTCCCATCGCCGTGCTGGCGATGGCGGCCCTTGCCTGCAATACCCTTTCTGGTTTGGTGGGCTCGCGGGCCTCGACTCCGACGGCGAGTCCTGCCCAATCGACGCTTGCCGCCGTCAACCCTCGGGCCCACTGCGTCCAAGAGGGCTACCCGTGCAGCTACGCCGACGCCTCCCCCGAAGCGTTGGCGCGCAGCTTGGAGCTGCTGGACCGGGCCAGTCAGGTCATGGAGAGCGGCGGCACGATCGAGCAGGCGGCCGAGCTCGTTCAGGGCGAGACTGACCTGGCGGATGAGCTGCACGACCGCCTGGCGCTGCGCTTCCGCATTCAGGGCGGCCCTCCGATGTGGCTCATCGATCCAGCCGTGATGGACTCCTCTAGCAGCGAGACGGCTGACCATCTCGGCGGCCTTGCTGCCCCCGCCGCCGGGGACGGCGGGCCGATCAGCAATCAAGATGAAGGCAAGGAGCCGGAACACAAGGCCTTGATCTTGGAGCCCTTCCTGTGGGACTTCAAGACCAACGAAGGGGGCGGCGTGCGCAGAGTTCTGGCGCAGAACCGCAACTACTCCTGTCGCGACTGTCTGACCTACAAATTCACCGCCATGGACGATATTGATGAAGACGGAGATGGAGCGCCAGATGACTTCGTCGAGAACGGCGTCACGCTTGACTACTTCAGAAACTGGGAAAGCTACGACCTGATCCATATTTCGTCGCATGGCGCGCAGCTCTGTCGGGATGAGATCGAGTTCACGCCCGAGACCTATTCTCCCGCCCCGCCGAGCGACTGCTACACGGCTCTCTTCACGGGGATCTCGCTGAGCGAAGCCGCCTTCAAGAACGCCGGTGGGTATTCGGGATTCGCCATCCCCGGCGCGGTCTGGGCGCGCCATCCCGATAAGCCGGAGTGCCACAGCAACAGCACCAGCTTGGGCAACTTTGCCAGCGAGGGATGCGTCGAGGCCGGGCGCATGTGGCTGGCCGTCACCGCCGACTTCTTTTTGTTCGACCATCCAGGCGGCTACGATGACAAGTTCATCTTCATCAGCGCCTGCGAATCCATGAAGGGCATGGACATGGCCACAGCGCTGGCCGGCGACAACACGACCGTCCTCGGGTGGACGGAGTTTGTTGACGCCGGTGTGTCGGCAAGGATCACCAGAGCCTTCTACAAGAATTACATCGTGAAGAACCTGAGGCCCGAACCGGCCTTCGAGATGACCAAGCAGGAGGAGTTCAACACCCAGCCATTGACCAGTTTCAAACCTAAGGGTGGTGGAAGCTACACCGGTGCCGCGCCGGAGATTATCCGCGGCGGCTCGCCCGATCCGTATGGCCGGGAACTCATCACCATCATGCACCCGATCTATCAACAGGAGCTTGAAGAAGACGGCCCCATGTTGGTCTCCGGCATCCCGGGCGATGGGCAGCCCGACAAGCTCGTCTTTCAGGCCAGGCTGGAGGGTATCGACGATTTGCAGGACCCATCCGACTTCGTTGTCCACGTGAATGTCAATGACAAGCACCTCCCGGGGAGCTACCGGCCCGAGACCCAGATTTCTGATTACGCTTACCTGACCAAGATTGAAGAGGTCCCCTTGGGGTTCGATGTCAACGGACAGGATGTGGTCAAAATCGACGCCTGGGTCGACCTGCCGGAGGGCGGCGTGAGCCGGCATGTGATCGAGCGCGCCAGGCTTGCCAGCTGCGGCTGGACTGGGAGCATGAGCGGCACCCGCAGCGGACCGCTCTCGGGGGATCTGGTGCTGAACTTGAAGGATTTCGCCGACGTCGACCCCAAGATCCTGGCCCAGCTCGGATTGCCCGAAGGCGGCCTGTCCATGCCAGATGGGCCGCTGGTGGACACGTTGATGATGACGGGTCATCCGCCCTTTCCGGCATTCGTGGTCAACGATGAGGGCTTCGCCTCAGCCATCTTCAGTGGGCCCACGGACGCCGCCATCGGCGGCGGGACGCAGAGCCCGCTGCGGTTCAGCGAGCAGACGGACGAGTACTTCGCCGGTACCGCCAGTGCCACAATGCTGGATGCGCGCAACGGTGGGAATGTGACCGTTAGTGCCCAGTTCGTTTGGAATGCCGACAGCCTGTGCGACATCGATCTGATCGCGGCGGCGGCAGCCAACGCGCCGCAGGGAGGAGAGTTCCCCTGACCGATCGAAGTCGTCCGAAGGTGCCCGCTCTGAGGACCCCCATCAATCAAGGACGTTTTCAGCTCAGTGCTCAGAGCTAGTTGCTCGGTGCTGTTCTTCATCTGTCCCCCTACGGTCCCCCCTTTGAGGCGGGCCATGTCTAAGGGAGCAGATAGAGAAGACGGGACATGAGTCCTTTGACCCGCCATCCAGAGCCGAAGCCGCAGGTTGGAGGTCCCTTTCTCCATGGGGTGAAGGGGGCTAGCCTTTTCCCACCGCCGCCCGGTCCACCTTGGAACGGACGAACATCTCGGCCATGCTGCGGTTGCTGAGCACGCCGCGGACCTTGCCCAGCTTGATGTTGGCCATGGCCCATGACTTCGGAAGGGGCCGCTGTTCCTCGTCGGGCTTGCGCATCAGGACCAGGGCCTCATCCGGGCAAGCCGTGACGCACAGCCCGCAGCCGATGCAGCGCGCGTCGTCCAGTGCGACGCCCCCGTTGCTGGAGATCAGCGCCTCCATCTGGCAGCGATCCAGGCACAGCTCGCATCCGTTGCACAGCTCGTCGTCCAGCACCGCCACGAAGGCCGAATGGACCAGCTCGGCCGGGTTGGGCTGGCGCTTCAAGGTCGTCAGCACCCCGCAGCAGCAGCCGCAGCAGGCGCAGATGAAAGCCGCTTCTTGGGAGGCGGAGGGTTGGAGCACCAGACCCGACTCTTCCGCCAGGGCCAGGATGTCCAATGCTTCCTGCTGGCTGATGTAGCGCCCCATGTCGTTGCGTACGTAGAAGTCGGCCCCCGAGCCAAATGAAAGGCAGGTCTCCAGCGGCTTGTCGCAGCGGTGGCCCAGGAGAGCCTCCTCCTGGCGGCAGACGCAGTCGGCCACGCTGAATTTGGTGTGGCTTCGGACGAGCGCCTCGGCCCGTTCGTAGGGCATCACCTCCAGCTCGGGCGTGAGGCTCTCGCCGACCGGGATCGTGCGCAGCAGGGGGGCCTTCTTCCAGGTCTCGGGCACCAGCAGGTGCGGCAGGTACTCGTCAAACAAACCGGCCAACTCGCGGTCCATCTTGTGGAGCTGGAATTCGTAGATCCCAACCACGAACGGGACGGCGCTGTAGCTCGGCTCTTTGCCGGCTCTGTGAGCGCCGGAAATGAGACCCTTTGACTCCATCGTTGCCAAAGCCTGGGCGATGTCTTCGACGGGCCGGCTGGCGCGGTGCGCGATCACCCGCGGCGTCTCCTCGATCAGGGCCAGGTGCAGCTCGAGGGCCGCCTCGTCGGGGGTGAACAGGCGCTCGAGGATTTGCCGTTCCACGCCGGACTCGGTGGCGGGGAAGCCGCCGGGCAGGTTGTCGAGGAACTGGGCCAGGGCGGTGTACACGTCGTCGGCCATGGGGTGGCCTCCCGGTGGGGTGAGGGGAGCTGTGGGCGCGTCAGAATCCTGCTACTACGGTACACGCGAATGAGGCGGGATTCAATAGAAAGGGCAGGCCCACCAGGGGTAATCTGGAGGCCCTCGATCTTTGGCCAGGAGCCCCGTGGCAGGTGGCAATCAAGCGTCAGGCTGTTGTAAACTAGGTTGTCCTACATCTGTCCCAGAATTGTCTCGTCGGTTTCGAAGCCCATCTCTTGGATCTGGCCACATCACGCCACTCATCCTTGGGCGGGATCTGGCCGGGCGCACCACCCGGACACAGGTAGATCCCCGGTCGGTTTGTGAAAATGTGCACAAATGCCGGTCCGCTGACAGGCCTGCGGCGCCATTCGAGGGCCAACCTGTCAGGGATGCGATGATCACAGAAACCGAGATCGGAACTCGGACCACAACGCCGGCGGACGCAGATTGTGTCGGCCAGGCGTGGACCCTGGTACCGATCGGAGCCCGAATGGAGGCCCACGATGAAGCCACGCCACCTCGCCGTATTCGCCGTTATCGGCCTGATCCTGCTTGCCGGCTGCGATGTGGATGTCGCAGGAATCAATGTCACCACGACCGTCGAGGCGGACGGGTCCGGACATTGGGTGATCGAGGCCGGGTTCATCCAGGACAAGGAGAGCGACACCGAATTGGACTGCGGCAGCGACACGAGCGACATGCCGCCGGGGTCTTCGGTCCGCCAGGAGAACCGCGGCGATGAGGTCTGGTGCATCATCGAGATTCCCTTCACGGACGTGGCCGGCCTGCACGCCGCCTACGAGGGCCTATTCGGGGATGCCATCCAAATCCACTGCCTCGACTACTCCGGGGCGCAGCTGATCTATGACGTTGAGCTGATCCTGGAGGAGCCGCTGGGCACGTCGGTCCCCTGGCGGGTGGAGGCGCCCGGCCTGATCGAAAGCAACAATGGGAGTGAGTCCAACGCTTCGTCGGTTACTTGGTTCATCACGCAGAGCACACGGATGCGGATCAACACGGATGGCGGCGACCTTTGCCCGTCGCAGGTGCTCTCGCTGTCGGTGTTGGTGAACGAAGACGGCACCGGTTCGGGCACCCTGCCGCGTCCCGCTCGTCGGGGACAACGAGCGCAACCAAGCGGTGGCCGCCGCGTTGGGGGAAGCCGGGTGGCAGGTGGAGGGGCCTCTCAGCCCGGGGCCGGGCGTCAGACCGGATGCAAGCCCGCTGGAGCTGGTCGGATGAGCCCGGTTTGAGCGCCATGTTCGCCGCGCTGCCGGGGGTGGACGGCACGACGCGCGGCCTGGGCCTTTCCCTGACTGAAGACAGCGCCACCGGCCAGACCGAATATCGCTTCGAGGGCGCCCTTTACTTCACCGACTACGTCACCGCCTGGCAAGGGCTGTGGCCCGACCACGAGGCGCCGCCGTTCCAGCTTGACTACATCCCGCCGGGCGTGACCGAAACCGTGGTCGGCCGCTGGACCAATCCCGATCTGCTCGAGTACGTGTGGACGCCTGAGAGCTCGACCGGCCCCATCGCCCTGCAGGCGATTTCGGTTGTGCAGCCGGAGACCGAGCAGCAAGTAGATGAAGCCACGCGCCAGGCGAACATCGAGTACATCCTCGAGCGCTACCAGAATGCCATCCCCCAGGGCCAGATTGTGCAGGACCCCAGCGCCATTCAGCAGACGTTGAGCGCCATCTTCGGCCCGGGAACGGCCAACAACATGACCAACTGGACCACCTATGCCTGCGGCGACTACCAGACGCGTGTGCTGAGCGTGCTCGAACTCGATCCGAACCTCCGGCAATGACTCCGTGCGGGCGCGGCTGGCGGGGCTCGACTATGGGCCGATCCAGGCTTACAACGGCGGCCACCAGGCGGTGGTCCTCTTCCCCCGCGGCACGGATTGGCAGCAGACCGGGATCGTGTTGGACCCGTGGCCAAATCAACGGCCGGAGAGCAAGCCGATCGCCGCCTGGATGGAGCGCTTCAGCTGGGGGCACGGGCCCGGGGAAGGCGCCTCCGACTACCCGCACCTGTTCGGCAACCCGCCGCACTACGCTGGCACCCGCATCCCGGTCGCCCGCAGCCATCCACGAAGGATTGGGGTCAACTCGCCGGTGGGGGTGATGATCGTGGCAGCCGACGGGCGCCGGTTGGGCATGGACGCCAACGGCGACTTCGTGGTCGAGATCGAGGGAGCCGACTTTTATCCAACGCCGAAGGGAGACGGCGAGTACCAGTGGTATGCGGGGCTTCCCGAGGGCGACTACCAGGTGACCTTTACCGGCTCGGCGGCCGGCGAAGCACATATTCTGGTCGGGGACGAGAACGGGAATGTCGTGACTTACGGCCCGCAGCCCATCACAGCTGGGGAGACGGCGGACCTCGTCCTGAGTGACGCGCCGATTGACAGCGCCGCCTTGCAGACCAGCGCCGGTCCGGTCGAGCCCATCCTGCTCACGGACGAGAATGTGGGCGAGATGGATTTTGGCGAGGCGGTGGAGACGCGTACGGGCGCCTCGTGGCTGACGGCCCAAAACCTGGGGCGGGCGGTGGCCGGTGTGGGCCTGCTCCTGCTGTGTCTGGTGGCGTTGGCCGCCATCGGCTTTGGCGTGTGGCGGCTCACCCGGCGTAAAGCGGCCTAGAGTCGGACGGAAGTGCGCCATGCGCCGTGATGGGCGCGAGATGAACCTCGGGCAAGGGACGGTGCCCATGATGACGAAACG
>CAWAND010000006.1:0-297205 GCA_963783335.1 uncultured Chloroflexia bacterium | reverse complement strand
CTGCCTAACATCTCGCTGGATCGGACCGCACTTGATGTGTGCTTAGCGAGGGATGCTGGGCGAATCTGGCGTGAATGTTGTATGCTCAGGACGGGTTGGGGGCAGGGTGGACCGTAGTCCCAGCCGATCTCTTTCGGCTTCGCTCAGGATGCTTCGTGAAGCTCGAAGGCGTTGGGCGGCCCCTGTCGTTTTCGCATCTCCAAGTGCTTTGGAAGGAGAACCCGCCACTTGATCGAATCCACCGCAGACCCCCAGATGGCACAGCAAGATATCCGCGGAGCCTTGTCATACACTCCAAGCTTTGTTGACCGCTTCACAAGTTTTGTTCGGCGACAGCCATTGCCATATTGGCTCACGTACTGCCTGCTCTTCTTGCTTGAGAGCATGGTTCTCCACGTTTTCTCCTGGGTGGATGGTTGGCTTCCTGCCTACAGCCTCGGCCCCATCCTGTTCATGTTCCCTTTGTGGCTCTGGGGCTCCCTGGCTATCGTTACATATCTGGACTCGCTTTCGCTGCGGACGATATCCGAATTCGACCCGCTGCTCCATGTCTCGACCGAGACGAAGCGCCGAATGAGATACGAGTTCACCACGATGCCAGCCAGGAGCGTTCTCCTAAGCGCCATCCTTTGGTCAGTCGCGTATATCTTGTCCTGGTTCACAGGCTTTGCCCCTGCCGTCGCTGTCTTTGGCTTGGGGCCGCTCGCCACGTGGCTCACCTTCGTCGCGGGATTTGCTTCATTCTCCGTCGGCAGTGTGATTTACTACCACACCGTTCGACAACTACGGCTCGTTAGCCGTACCGTGCAGATGGTCAGCCAGTTCGATCTGTTCCAACTCGATCCTGCTTACTCGTTCTCGGTGCTAACCTCTCGCACCGGAATATCCTGGGTTGTCCTGCTCACTTTGAGCCTGCTCATGCTGCCGTTGGAACTGGGAGGGATGACGGAGTTATCCTACCTAATCTTGCAGATCGCTTTGGCGTTGGGCGCCTTCTTACTGCCTTTGCGATTCGTCAATCGGCGCCTGGTACTGGAGAAGCGAGGGCAGCTCGCAGAGCTTGATCAGCGCACGAAGGCTACACTTGTCCGCCTGCACCAACAGATCGACGAGAACGACCTTCAGGAGGTCCCCAAACTCAACGATGTCTTGAAAGGGCTAACCACTGAACGCGAGATCCTGGCGAAGATCCCCACCTGGCCTTGGCGCCCGGGCCTGTTTGCGGGCTTTCTCTCGGTGGTCGTGGTCCCGATCGTCCTCTTTCTCCTTCAGTTTGGCTTGAGTGAGTGGCTGGGCCGATGAAGTCGGGGCCGGACGCGGTCCTCTCCAGTTCCCAAGCCATGTCGCCCAACACTTTGCTGCATCGGACCGCACGTGCCGCGTACTTCGCGAGGGACGCAGGTCGATCTTGATGTGATTGTTGTGTGCCCAGGATGGTTTGGGGCGGGCTGACGCGTGGCCCCGGCCGATGTTCCTTCCACAGGCTCAGGGCTCATCTCCGGGTGCTTCGCGAAGTTCGAGGGTGGTAGGCATCCCCGCATGAAGTAGAGCTCAAGAGCAACTGTTGCGGTCCACAGCTGGGGCAGATCCTGCGTTTCGTCATGCCGAGCCTATCTTCTGTGTCCACATCGAAGTGAAAAGGTGAACCTGGACATGCCCGAAAAACAAGACAACTACGCGGCCAATCTGGAACTATACGAAAAGGCTGTCGCCACAATCCCGGAGGTGAAGCGCAAAGGGAAGTCGATGCCATTCACCTCTCACAACGGCAATATGTTCAGCTTTCTCACCAAGGAAGGCAAGCTCGCCCTGCGCCTCTCGAAGGAAGACCGAGAGGCGTTCGTTAAGAAGTACGGAACAGAGCCTGTGGTTCAGTATGGGGCAGTTATGAAAGAGTATGTTGAAGTCCCACAGGAACTCCTGACGAACACAGATGAGTTGAAAGGCTATTTCGAATTGAGCTATCGGTACGTCGGAACGCTGAAGAAGAAGTAGGGCCGCTAGGGGGGCTACGCAAGAGTATCCAACCGACAAAGAGGCAGCCGTGAAGCCGGCCAATGCAATCATGGTCCTAGCTCGCCAAGTGACTTGTTGCCCAGCATTCCTTGCGCCCTCTGTCAGATCAGGCGCTGCGAAAGCCAAGGGAGGTGTGCCGAGCCCGCCACCCCAGGAGAGGGTTTGAAGTGACCGTAACGAGATGAGCGAGCCCAACACAAGGGGAGCATTTTGAAAGAATCATATCTATGTGATCAGCCCACATCTCAGGATGACTAACATTTCGACGGATCGGACCGTTTATCCTGCTTTGAGCTTGCGGGGCAACTTTGGCGTGATTGTTGTATGCTCAGGACGTACTGGGGGCAGGGCGGAGCGTGGCTCGGCCGATCTGCCTTCGACGGGCTCGGAGCTCTGCTCGGGGTGCTTGGCGAAGCTCGAGGGCGTAATGCGGCTGATGCCGCCGAGAGACAGTCCCGGAGGATGTTTATGACGGCAAGAGGATTGGCAATCTCCACCCTCCGTTGGATCGGACGGACATTGCTGGTTGTGCTGATCCTCCTTTTGGGGCTAATCATCTATCTGTTGGTTCGAGAATCTATCACTCGAAACAGATATCGGGCTCAGTATCCCCCACCAGGCAGAATGGTGAGCATTGGCACACACGACATCCATTTGAACTGCGTGGGTAGTGGGAGTCCGACGGTGGTTTTCGAATCCGACCTTGATCAATATGGCTCGTTGAGCTGGGTCCCGGTTCAAGAAAAGATCGGGGAACTGACCCGCGCATGCAGCTACGATAGGGCTGGCATCCTGTGGAGTGAACCTGGGCCGCTTCCCAGAGATGGGGAGACCATCGCACGCGAACTTCACACCGTTCTGGATGCTGCAGGCGAAGAAGGTCCATTTGTCTTGGTGGGTCATGCATTTGGTGGTGCCTATGTCAGAATATTTGCCGGAATGTACCCTGACGACGTGAGCGGCATGGTGTTGCTGGAATCAAGTCATCCTGAAATGCTCACTCGCTTCGCTGAATATGGCCTCGTGCCGGAAATTCCAGACAGAAACATCAGGCCCTTGATCCTCTTCTTGTCTCATCTAGGATCGCCAGGTCGATATAAAGGGAATGAGTACAACCTGCCTCCTGACATCTATGATCCAGTCCAAGCATTCTTGCCTGAGTCAAGTATGGCGTGGTTTGATGAGACAGTTGAAAGCTCCAACACACTGGCTGAGGCGGGGCAATACATGTATCTGGGCGACTGGCCACTGATTGTGCTAGCTACATCAGGACCTTCACCTTCCTTGGGAGATCTAGGTCTGAAACTGGACGACCTGTCGATCGAGTTGCAGCGCGAGCTGCTCCTGCTAAGTGAGAACAGTGAGTTCAGATCATATGAGATAGGACACTATCCTCAGCTTCAAAGGCCCGAGGTGGTAATCCAGGCAATTCAGGATGTGCTCGAAAGAAGCGGCGAAGCAGCGCCATCGCCCTAGAAAGCGAGCTGAAAATGTGGGCTTGCGGGTTGCTTTGTATCTGAGAGGTTCGATAGCAGCTTTGAAAACCGCCGCCCAACATCTCGCTGGATCGGACCGAGGTCCCTGCTAGGAGCTTAAGGGCGAACGGTGCGGGGCGATTTTGGCGTGATTGTTGTATGCTCAGGACGTACTGGGAGCAGGGCGGTGAATGGCCCCGGCGGATATCCGTTCGATGGGCCCAGGCCTTTGCCCTGAGTACTTTCCGAAGCTCGAGGGCGTTAGGCGCCAGTTGATGATTTGGGGATCTGATCAAGAATCATCGGACTATTGAACGCAGGGCCCAGACATGAATCCTCATCTGTATTACCATGCAGCTGCCGTCCTCGTGTGGATTTCTGCCATTGGATTGGGGATTCCATGCATCATGGCAATTCGCAACCTGCGTGCCGGCCTTGGTATCCCGCTGGTTCTCGGTTTTCCGGCTTATGGTGGAGGGCGCGTTCGAGCGTCGCGGTCGCCAAACAACGATCCCGCTGCTTGTGGGCTTCTTGCTCGTCGCTCTTGTTGAAGCCGGTGCCGCCTGGCTTCTATGGCATGGACACAAGCTGGGTGGAATCGCTTCCATCGTGCTTCTTGTACCCGGTGCAGTGTATTGGTGGGGCTTCGATCTCCCTTATCCGCCAATAGCCGCAGTCGCTCGAGTTGTACTGATCGCGCTGGCCTGGCCGGGTCTAGTGTGAATCCAGATTTCGCCTAACATCTCCATGGGTTGAACGACGCTTGCCGTGTGCCTTGGGCCAGATGCGGGGCGACATCGGCGTCATTGTTGTGTGCTCAGGAGGGGTCGGGGCAGGGCGGCAAGTGGCCCGATTTCGATCCCCTTCACCTGCGGTCAGGGTTCGGAATGAAGCTCGGGCGTGTTTGACAGATGAGGGTGTGAAACGGTGATCAAAGCCAAGGAAGCACTGAGGCTGCTTCAGGAAGGGAACGATCGCTTTGTTGCGGGCGAAGCCCGGGTCGTCGATTCCGTGAGTTCAGGCGGATCGTGCCAAGCTTGTGACTGCGCAGAAACCGTTCGCCGTGATCTTGGGATGTTCCGACTCGCGGGTCCCGGTCGAGCTGATCTTCGATCAAGGCGTAGGCGATCTGTTTGTTGTGCGTGTGGCAGGCAATATTGCGGGACCTTCTCAAGTGGGAAGTATTGAATTTGCGGTGTCAGACCTTGGTGTTCGTCTGATTGTCGTTCTTGGTCACACAGGTTGTGGGGCCGTTCGAGCGACTCTTGATGAGCTCGACGGTTCGGAAGACGAGCAGACACCAGGCTGGCAGTCGGTTGCGAGTTACATACAACCCTCTTTGGCTGGATTGAAGCTCACAAGTTCCGGGAATGGATGGGGCGAGCTGTACCGACAAGCCATCCGGGCGAACATCAAGGCCTCAGCCAGCCACCTGAGAGAGGAAGTACACACCTTGTGTCGTCTGATTGAGGAAGATGATCTCATGGTTGTGGGCGCGGAGTATTCCTTGGAAACGGGGAAAGTTGAATTCTTGGAAGGTTCATGAGATCTGTCCAACATCTTGCCGAGTCAGATTGCCATTGCAGCGTGCTTTGCCAACGATGCTTTCCGAGTTTGGCGTGATTGTTGTATGCTCCGATTGGCTCCAGGGGGGAGGTGACAGCAGCCGCGGCCGATCCCCTTCGGCTGCACTCAGGCTGCTTGGTGAAGCTCGATTGCGCCAGACACGCCACCTTGAATTCTTTCCTAGCGCGGCCTGGCGAACGGGGCCGTCTTCTTGGCGACTTCCACTTGGTTTCAGAGAACAGGAATAGCCGCAAAGGGATGTTGAGCCAATCTCTGGAACTCGGTCGAGAGGCGGCGGTTGATACACTTTAACTGGTGATTGAAATGACAAGAAATATACTGTTCGTCTTCTACACACTCTTCTTGGTCGCAGCCGTCGTTGGTGTAGATCTGGCGTTCTTCAGGAATCGATTCTGGGAGCGGCTTATGGTGAACATCGGCATTGTCTTGGTGTTCGCAGCCTTCTTTCTTAGATTCCTAAGGACCCCGTAGGCCAGCGCCATACCGGCTGATGGTCCAACGGCTATTTCGAGCCTGACGGCTCGCCCTGGAGCGCAGTCGAGTTATGGATCGCGGCGTCTGTGCGAGCTCGGGTACCCCTGACATTGTCGAGACCAGTTCACCAGAGCCAAAGCTGGAAAAGTGGCTCGGGTTAGAGAGAGCTTCGGCTCGTACGCGCTAGCCGAAGCGTTTCAATCCTGAGGGCAACCGGGCGCGGGGAAATGTGGACCCTGTCTGCGATCCCAAATAGGAGACAGGACCAACGCCCCGCGGGCTCGGACCAGCCCTGCGGTGTGCTTGGCGAGGATGCTGTTCGAGTTAGGTAGGTCTGTTGTATGCTGAGGGTGTGCTGGGGGCTGGCCGGTGCTTGACCCCGGCCGGCCACCTTCGACTGGGCTTTGGGTGCTCCGCGAAGCTGAAGGGCGCTATGTTGCCGTTCTTCGCATTTGCAGCCTCAATCAGACTTGAAGAGAGAATCGAGAGGCAAACATGTCCGAACAAGTCACTCCGGGTCCCGGCAGCTTGTCCCCGCAAGCAAGGAGTCGAGGATTCTGGCCACATTCTTCCCTCGGCTGGATCACCATCATCGTGACTGGTATTGCACTGGCGTCATGGCTCGTGTTTCCACAGCTAACGATGGCATACAGGGAGACGTATCCCATAGTGGACTCGTGGGTCATGCCCGCCCTGGCGACAACACTTGTGGATGTGGCGGCGGTTTTGAATCTGGTGACGGTGCTCTTCCGAGGTGAACGTTCAGTGTTGAGTCTCGCGACGCTGGCCGTCACAGTGCTTGCCGGGCTGTTTCTTACATTCTTGGTCGTTGGAGAGGCGATCGCCGGTGTGTGATGCCGGCTATCGTGGCTTGCCATTGCCCGGCCCTCGATGTTGAACATGGCTGCCCATAATCCCGCTGGGTCGGACCGCGCTTGCAGCGTGCTTCGCGTAAGACTCTGGGTGGCCTGCAGCTTAGGCGGTGGGTGACCCCGTCCGTTGCCTTTCGGATGCGCTGAGGATCCTTTGCGAAGCCCGAGCGCGTTCGGATGCGATATGGATCAGGTGCAGATTCAGCGAGTCGATTTGACCAGAGCTGGCAAAGAGCTTGACACTGTTGTGGTTATTGATGTCATTCGGGCATTCACCACAACAGCCTTCGCGTTTGACGCCAATGCCAAAGAGATCATTCTCGTATCTGAGGTAGACGAAGCCTTGGCGTTGAAGTCTGTGTACCCGAGGGCGCTACTGATGGGAGAGTCGAAGGGCTCCCCAATTGCAGGTTTCGATCTTGGTAACTCGCCGAGTGCGCTGGTCGGAAAGGATTTGTCTGGAAGAGTTCTGATCCATCGTACAAGTGCAGGCACACAAGGCGCAGCAGCTTCAGCCGCTGCACGGGACATTTACGTAACAGGCCTATGCAACGCTCGAGCAACAGCGATGAGGCTTCTTGAAGACTCCCCCGAATCAATCACCCTTGTTGAGACGGGGAGTCTTGGAGACGGATGGGGGGAAGAGGACGTTGCATGTGGGGACTACATCCATGGCCTATTGATAAACGAACCTATGGATCCAGATCAGATCGTCGAAAGAGTCAGTGCCACAAAATCGGCGATGCTTTTCAGCGGTGAGCAACCAGCCACATTCCCGTCGGATGACGCAGATCTCTTTCTAGACATTGACAAATTCCAATTCGTCATGAAGGTCAAAAAGGCGGATGGCCTTCTTGTTCTTCAAAAGGCGTAAGCCAGCATCTCGCGAGGCAGAATAGCACTAGCACTGAGGTCCGTTAGCGATCTTGGACGCGTTTGGCGCCATTGCTGCATGCTGAGGGCAGGTCGGTGACCAGGCGCGGCCGATCTCCTACGGTTGTGCCCAGGGTGATTCCCGATCCTCCACGGCGCTAGCCAGCCTTACGCAGGAAGAATACGAGGTGGCCGATGAAATTCCGTATGAGCCCCAATGTTGCTGTGAGGACCATGCGGTTCTCCGATGCAGTGGACTTCTGTTCGAGCGTTCTCGGGTTCGCGAATCGCTCCAATGATCCAGCCCTTGGTGATCATGATGCAAAGCCGCTCAATCTGTTTGTCATTGAGGATGACGAGATTAGTGGTTTGGTGATGGAGCTGTTTGTGAAGGATCTAGACTCTGCGCGTGCGGAACTGTTGGCACACGGATGTGAAGTCATCCGATGGCGAGGCAAGGGTCAAGATTGCTATCTCCGGGATCCCTTTGGGGTGATCTTCGATCTCTGGGAGCAACCGCCGGGCCGGTAGTTGGATGTGGCTAGTGGCACCTTGAAAGCAATGTTGGGCAGAAATCTGTTTGATTCTTGTTTGCTCAGGAGGGTTGGGGGCATGTCGCGGATTGACCCCGACTGATCCCCCTTCGGCTGCGAAAAGGAGGGGGCGCGAGGCCCCGGGCATGGTGACACGCCAGCTCATCGGTGAGATTGGTCACCCGTAGACAGGGGAGAGGTGAGAGATGCGAATCTCGAAGTCCATTCAAGAGTTCCTCAGACTTGAGTCCGCTAGCGGGCTGGTGCTGTTCGCGGCCGCAATCCTGGCGATGGTACTCGCCAATTCACCTTTGAGTGCACTTTACGCCGGGCTGCTAAAGACCCAGGCTTCGATCAGCATCGGGACGATCGCCATCGACAAACCCCTCCTCCTTTGGGTGAACGATGGCCTCATGGCCGTCTTCTTCTTGCTGATCGGCCTGGAAGTTAAGCGAGAGATCCTTGAAGGGGAACTCTCGGATCGCTCAAAGGCCGCTCTGCCCTTTGCGGCAGCCATTGGCGGGATGGTTGTTCCGTCTGCAATCTACGTCTGGTTTAACCGTCAGGATCCATCCGCCTTAAGCGGCTGGGCAATCCCTGCTGCCACAGACATTGCTTTTGCGCTTGGCGTGCTCGCCTTGCTTGGAAAGAGGGTGCCGGAGTTGTTGAAAGTCTTCCTGCTTGCGCTGGCGATTATCGATGACCTGGCTGCAATCGCCATCATTGCTGTGTTCTATTCCGGTGACCTATCATTCATGGCTCTCGGGCTTGCGGCCGTCACGCTGCTCGCGATGGTGGTGATGAATTGTGCCGGGGTCTCGCGTCCCGCCCCGTACCTGATTGCCGGGGTGCTGCTGTGGGTGTTTGTGCTGAAGTCAGGTGTGCATGCGACGCTCGCCGGCGTGGCTGCGGCCTTTGCCATTCCGCTCAAGGCCGGCGACAATCAATCTCCTTCTCCACTGCATTTGGTCGAGCACGCGCTCCATCCCTGGGTGGTCTTTGGAATCGTCCCGGTCTTTGCCTTTGCCAATGCCGGCTTGTCCCTGGGGAATCTCAATGTCAATGCACTGTTTCAGTCGGTGCCGCTCGGGATCATGGTCGGCATGGTGATTGGGAAGCCGGTGGGGGTCACGATTCTTTCCTGGGTTGCCATCCGTTCAGGACTTGCCGACTTGCCCGAAGGCGCCGATTGGGCGCAGCTGATCGGCGTCGGCATGCTTTGTGGAATTGGCTTCACAATGAGCCTCTTCATCGCCTCACTTGCCTTTGAACGCGGCGCGACGGAGTACTTTCTGTCCGACCGGCTGGGGATTCTCGTCGGCACCGTGCTCGCAGGCGCATTGGGATATGGGACTTTGCGCCTGGCCACCAGGAAGGCTCAATCCTAGCTAAACAGACTGTTCACAAACTGATTGAGATGATCTGGGATCTAGCGCCTCCGTCGATACTATCCATGCGTTGACGCAGAAGTCAGTCAGATATGGCCACTCCAACCTCTTCAAAACCTGTAGATGCCCCCCACGATGTGATTGAAATGAAATGCTCGGTATGGGTCCGCTGGGGAATGGGAGATTCCGATGGATTCATGAAAGTATGTGGGACTGATCGTGTCAACTTTGACCCGGGTCTGTAGAGATGTATCGATGGGATCAAGGTGTTGCCGGAACACTCGGAGAAAAATCGGGGCAAGATCCACTGCCGTAGATTTATGCTCATGCATTCCCTCATTCAGGAAGCGGGCAATGCGCTGGTTCCCACATTCAACCTCGCTTCCTGTTACTGTACCGCCGATGCAACTTCTGCGTCGTCATGCCAAGGAGGTGCTGACTTGTCTCATATGAGGAGTGAGTACACAGAGATTTGGAACGTGGCTGGGGAGGAAATCCTCGGCCAAAACAAGGTCGTCGATCTTCCATTCAAGAGAATAAGCGCCCGGGCGATAATCATCCGCAGGTCGGATGGGTCGATCGTTGGGACTCTTCATCGGAGGGGCGGGAAGTACGCGCTTCCGGGAGGGGCCCCGGAGGACGGGGAAAGCATCCTTGAGGCGGTAGTCCGGGAGCTTGAAGAGGAGAACATCTAACTGATCAACCCTGAGCAGCCGTCAGATGAAGATCTGGCCGTTGATTTCTTCCGGGGATACGCTGAACTGAGCATCTGGCACTTCTTCGTGGTGGAAGATGCCGAAATCGGCCAATCGGAGGAAAACGTGGAGTCCAGATGGGTCTTCCAGAATGAGGACGTCTGGTACCCGGGCATGCGGGAGCGGCTGCTGCTTGAAATTGGAAAGCACCATACAGGGCTGGCCAGGAGGGAGCTCCTTGTCGAATAATCGCCTGCAAAGGGGACAGGCCCTGCATCAACTCGCCGGATCACACCGTGCCCAGAGTTCTTCGCGGCCGACAATCGGCGAAGTTGGCGCAATGATTGTATGCTCAGGGTGGTGGAAGCAGCGGCGAAGTAGGCGGAGGTTGATCGCGTTTGGCTGCGCCGAGCGTGTTCTGCGACGGTCGACGGCGAGGCCGCGATTTCTGCGCGATAACTTCCATCTACCTATCCTGTAGACTGGTCGGGTGCTTTGGAGGCGAGGCTGTGGTCGGGAGGATTCTTTCCACAGTATCGTAGGTCCTTGCTCACTCAAGAACTCCTTCCTTCTGGCCAGCCAGGACTTATTGCATGGAGCCAAAATCCGGTATGGAGATCACAAAAGATACGAGGGTTTCCGACATTCTTCGCGAATACGGCGACATTGCCGATGTAATGGAGCTTTTCGGGATCAAGCGGGTTGCGAGGTACTCCTTTCGAAGAATGCTTACGAAAGCCATTACCGTTCAAACGGCCGCTCGTGTTCACGGGGTCCCGCTCGAAGAGTTTCTATCAACTTTGCGCGAAGCGGTTCAAAGAGTCTCTTCCGATGAGCAGCCGAAGGCGTAGTTCGGCTGAAGTTGAAAGCGCTCAGACAACTCTGGATAAATGGCCAAACTTAGGTCTCGCCGGATCGAAGCGTTTGCCTTTCGATCTGCCGTACGGAACGACCGCGAATGGATCAATTCCCAACCTAACATCCTGTCGGATCGACCGCACTTGGAGCATACTTGGCGGGAGATCATGGGTGAGTTTGGCTTGTTTTAGGTTTGCTCAGGCTGGGCAGGGGGATCAGACTGGGTTGTGGCCTTAGAGGAGTATGGAGAGTTGGTCTATGGACCGGATGAATCCCAAAGTTGATGCCTACCTGAGCAAGACTGAAAAGTGGCAGGATGAATTGCGGGAAATGAGAAGGATCCTTCTTGACAGTCAGCTTACCGAAGAATTGAAATGGGGCAAACCCTGCTACACGCTTGAGAAAAGGAATGTGGCCATCATTCAGGGATTCAAGGAATACTGTGCGATGATGTTCTTCAAGGGTGCCTTGCTGGAGGACAAAGAAGGTCTTCTGATCCGGCCTGGGAAGCATACACAGGCGGGCCGACAGATTAGATTCACCAATGTTCGGGAGATTGTTGGAATGGAGGCCATCTTGAAGACCTATATCCAAGAGGCCATTGAAGTGGAAAGGTCCGGACGAAAAGTGAAGTTGAAGGAGACTTCAGATTTCGAAATTCCCGATGAGTTTCAAGCCAAGTTGGATGAAATGCCTGCTTTGAAGGATGCTTTTCGAGCATTGACCCCCGGACGGCAAAGGGCCTATATCTTCTATTTCTCTTCAGCCAAACAATCCAAGACACGCCAATCCAGAGTTGAGAAGTGCATACCGAAGATACTCGCTGGAAAGGGTTTGAATGACTAGCAGTCGGTCCAATTCGATCTTGACTGCAGTCTCCAAATCTGGCGGTGCGATCCTCCCAGACTACTCGCCAGATCAGTCTGCGGCTGCAGTTAGCAGCACAGTGGATGCGGGGCGATTCTGGCGTATTCATTGGCAATGAGGACATGACGACACCGGATTTTTGCGCGCTTGTGGCCGAAAAACTGAACGAGATTGAGGCCGAGATGCATGCTGTCGGCCTCTGGCAGGCATCCCCCCTTCGACCGGACCAACTCGAGTCTCCCGGCGCGTTCGGCGTCGACAAGATGACGTTTTCCCAGTGGCTCCAGTTCATCTTTATCCCTCGCGTTCGAGAAGCTGTTGCTTCGAAACAGTTTCCCCCATCCAGCGAAGTCGGCACACAGGCCGTACGAGAATTCGACGCCGAACCCGGAGCGGCGCATCTTGTCCGCCTGCTCAGTGAATTTGACGCGTTGTTCCGCGATCGAAGCTGAGCAAGGCGTCTGAAGTCTCCGGGTGCAGAAGGCGCCAGGATGGGGGAATGGCCCCGACCGATCTCGGCCCACATATCCGCCTCCGAGGGAGGTCTGAATGAGCAATGGTCAAATCATCAAGCTGGCCATTTTCCTCCTCGCCACGGGCTCGCTCATCTATGTTTCTAGGGACTCATTTCATTTCCTTCGCTCGCACGCTTTCTACCGGTTCCTTGCCTGGGAATGCATGCTGATCCTCTTCATCCTTGTGGTTGATCGTTGGTTTCTGGACCCGTTCTCCCCTTGGCAATTGGTCTCCTGGCTGCTCATGTTGATCTCAGCATGGCTTGTGCTTCACGGCATCTATCTGCTGCGTCTCGTCGGCCACCCCGCCAAAGACCATCGATCAGGCGAGCCCTTGATGGCCTTCGAGAAGACAACGGAGCTCGTCACGGTGGGGGCCTACAACTACATACGGCACCCCCTCTACAGTTCGCTCCTCTTTCTGATGTGGGGGATGTTCTTCAAATTCCCTGCCGTTAGCTCTGCCGCCATGGCTCTTGCCGCGACAGGTTTCCTGGTCGCTACAGCGAGAGCTGACGAAGCCGAATGCATACGCTATTTCGGGCCGTCCTACGAGGCGTATATGAAGCAGACCAAGATGTTCATCCCTTTTGTCTTCTAAACACCTACCCGGGTCTGTGACGCGGCCCGCTTGACCGGACGGCAAATGCAGTCCCTTTCGCTGGGTGCGCAGGGAGGTTGTAGCTTGGAGATTGTTTGCTCCGGATGATTGTGAGTTAGCGGGTGGGTGTCCCGGACTCCCCACAAGAGCGTCCAGAGTCCAACGAGATGCTTTCCGCGCTATGGTAGAGCCGCTGGGAAGATCAAAGTTACACTTGGTCTGAGGCCGCTGGCTGAAAGCCGCATACATGCCATGATGCCAAATGCCCCGCGACACACGCTCTGAAGGAGCTTGTTGTAGAGCAATCTGGCCAAATGCAGGCCAATGTATAATCGGCTGGATTGCAGGGTCTCCCAACCATCTGGTTCCTGGGGTAGAGGAAGAGCATTTGCCATGAAGAAGAGCGAATCTCAAAACAGCGAGACACCTTCTACGCTCATAAATGCGAAAATCAAAGAGCTGGACGATTGGCGCGGCAAGACGCTTGAGGACGTGCGCCAGCTCATTCTGGGAGCGGACCCAGACATCGTCGAAGAGTGGAAGTGGAAGAAGCCCGCCAACCCGGGAGTCCCTGTCTGGTCCCACAACGGTGGCATCTGCACAGGCGAGACCTACAAAAATGTGGTCAAGTTGACGTTCTTCAAAGGTGCGGCTTTGGAGGACCCATCGGGACTCTTCAACTCGAGCCTTGGAGGTAAGGTCAGGCGTGCCATCGACATCCATGAAGGTGAAAAGATCAATGCACCTGCCCTGCAGGACCTCATTCGTGAAGCCGTGGCCCTAAACCTCAAGGCTAAGAAGTAATTCGCATATTCGACGGTGCGACAACGCAGGCGCAGCGTGAAGGCGCGGCCGAGAGGGCTCCCGCGACTCTCTTGCAGGCCGTCGACAACGGCCGTCTCGTGGAAATCCTGAGTACATTCAAAGTCAAGGGGTAGTCCGCAGAAGAGGGACTGCGCGGAAGCATGCCTGCCCAGGTGTCCCGGCCTGAATGCCAATCCCCCATTCACCAGCCCGTCGGCGACTGAAAGAACGCAGACGTTGCTCAGGCTGTCCGGCGAACTCAACCCAGTCTCGACCTGCCATCCACCCCTGGTCGCATGACGGGAGTCTGAAGATCGTCTTCGATGACATCTCGGATGTTGACCGAAGCACATGAGTGATCTGCAGCCACACCACAATCTGTGCAGGAGGTACCGTAATGGAAGTGAGACCCATCTCTCTAGAGGACGAAGCCCTTCTTCTCCAGACGGAGCCCGGACTCTTCGATCACGAGATACAGACCAACCTTGCTTCTGAATTCTTGAGGGATCCCAGGCACCACATGTTGGCAGCTGTAGAGAATGGAACAGTCATTGGGTTTCTCTCTGCCGTGGACTACATCCATCCAGATAAGCCGGCCGAACTCTGGATCAATGAAGTCGGCGTGTTGCCGACCTATCGTAACAAAGGCGTGGGGAAGGCACTGATCGCAGCTGCCCTTTCAATCGGGCGTGAATTGGGCTGTCGGCAGGCCTGGGTGCTTGCTGGCAGGGAAAATGAGCCGGCCAAAGCGCTGTATGCCTCCGCAGGTGGGACCGCGTCTGATGAGGTGATGTTCAGCTTTCAACTGCATGGCGGATAGTGGTCTGGAATTCGACTTGAGCGAGAGGGCCATTCGGACTGGTTGAGATCTTGCAGGGCCTGATTGCGCCTGCCGTGGTCCGCGCGCACAACACTGCACAATCCCGACATGCTTGTTGTATGCTGGGGATGTTCCGGCGGCCGAGTGGGTTGGCCCGAGCAGATCCTCGTTTGGCCAGTGGGCCTTCACGGGCCGAGGCATTGGCGCCATTCCGCAGAACGCATCAGTCGATTTGGCCACGCCATACGTCTAATCATCTCAAGCGAAGGACAAGACATCATGGAAAAAGCAGATCGCAATGCGCTCATCACCTCCCTGGTTGCAGTACTCATCGGCCTAGCGGTCGCATTTGCAGGTAGCCAGGGTGGCACGTCAGCCTTTGGGCTGCCGGTGTTTGCCTCCATGGCTGGGCTGGCTTTTCTCATCCAGTGGCTGGCGTTCATCCCGGCCTACCTGATGCAGACAGAGAGATTCTTCGACCTCACCGGTAGCCTCACCTATATCTCAGTGACGATCATCGCGCTGCTTCTCATTCCCAGGGTCGATGGGCGTTCCATCCTTCTGGCCAGCTTGGTTGTGATCTGGGCAGCTCGCTTGGGCTTCTTCCTGTTCCGCCGCATCCAGCGCGAGGGGAAGGATGCCCGGTTTGACGAACTCAAGTCCTCACTCCTTCGCTTTTTCAACACCTGGACCCTACAGGGTTTGTGGGTGACCTTCACCCTGTCTGCGGCGCTGGCCGCCATCACTTCAACCAAGCGGGAAGCACTTGGCTCGTTTGCCATGATCGGCCTACTGATCTGGGTTTTCGGATTTGTCATCGAATCGATAGCTGATGCCCAAAAGAACCGCTTTCGGTCGGATCCAGAGAACAAAGGCAAGTTCATCAACACTGGTCTTTGGGCCCGGTCCCGTCACCCTAACTACTTCGGAGAGATTATGCTCTGGATAGGCGTTGCGGTCATCACGCTTCCGAACCTGCAGGGATGGCAATGGGCGACCTTGATTTCCCCCGTCTTTGTTGCCTTGCTCATCACCCGCATCAGCGGGGTGCCCATGTTGGAAAAGAGGGCTGATGAAAAATGGGGTGGGCAGGAGGACTATGAAACCTACAAGGAGCGCACGCCGGTTCTGATCCCTCGACCGTGACTCTCGTATCTCAGTTAGAACTGGCCGTAAGTGGCATGCTATGGATGGGGATCCGGAGGGGTTGTTCTGCTAGAGACCGTGGGTTGCTCGATAGCCTAAATCTTATCTCCCTGCCCACACGTGAAGATGGGGTAAATCGGTCCCTCAACCAAGCCCCCACGGGTTTTCTGAAGAGAGCAACCATGGCACAATCCCAACCCAAGGTCTGGAGAGAAGATGACCGATCGACCCCAGCCCAGCCCCATTTTCGCCATCCTCGCGGCACAGCACCCAGCAAACGCGGCGACTCGTTCAAAGCAGCCCCCAAGAGAACCTGGTGCAGTGGAGCCAATCAGCATTTTGAAGGGCTGTTGCAGGACAAAAACCGCTATGGGAATAGCACATTCCCGCACGTGGATTAGGCAGACAGCCATGAACTGGAGACCACCCCAATGAAGTTCGAGATCCGAGGTTCCGACGAGCTCGTCCGCAAACTCGAAGACCTTGGGCAAGCGGCCGAGTTGTTTCAAGGTGAGCATTCCGTATCCCTGGATGCCCTCTTCCCAGATGAATTCATCTCGGATCACACTGATTTCGCGACCCTTGAAGATTTCCTGGCTTCCAGCGAATTTGACCTTTCGAGCCAAGAAGCTTTCGAAGCCATCCCAAGCAAGGAGTGGGACGAGTTCGTGAGGTCCGCCAGTGACTTCTCGTCGTGGCAAGAGATGATGGAATCCGCAGTTGTCCTGTGGGTATCGAGCAATTTGGGATAGGGGCAAGCCCCCGAAGCCGGCCGCCATTTCGCTGAGACGGACGAACCTGCGGAGTGCTTTCCTTGGCTAGCGGTGCCCAGAGTGGAGGAGTTTGACTCTCCGCTTGGCCAATCCAGTTTCATGGAGTTTGCCACTTGTCATCCGAGACGCGTTCAAGCGGCGATGGTGTGCAAAGTGGGGTTGTTGGCAAGCGAAAGCCGCTCAACGACACCATATATCTGTCGCCATACAACCCGGCCTGGCCGGCGATGTTCTCAGAACTGGCTGGCCGAGTGCGTGATGCCCTATCAGAACGAGCCTTGCTCCTCGAACATGTGGGATCAACGTCCGTGGAAGGACTCAGCGCCAAACCCATTATCGATATGCTGCTCATTGTTGCCGATTTAAGCCAGGAGACCACCTACGTTCCCCCGCTCGAAGCCAGGGGGTTCGCCCTGCGGCGCAGAGAACCTGAGTGGTTCGAGCACAGACTTCTAAAGTCGACGGACATCAAAGCCAATCTGCATGTGTTTTCAACAGAGTGCCCAGAGATTGATCGGATGCTGACATTCCGAGATTGGCTTCGGGCGAATCCTGAGGATCGTCTTCTGTACGAGGATGCCAAGCGGAAGCTTGCCGCCCAGACTTGGAGGTTCGTCCAAGACTACGCCGATGCAAAGACCGGAATCATTGCAAAGATTCTCGGGCGGGCCCGCCGCGGAGCCGGGACCGGTGAAGCGGAGTGACATCTCAGGCTATGGGATCGCCGTTGCAGCCAGCTTAGCGTGAATGCGGTGCAAGAAAATCGAACGTAGGTCATGCTCGCATGAAGTCCAGGTCGGAGAGATAAAGGGTACTGGCATTCTCCCCACCGCCATTGCCCTGCGGGCTGTGGGGGGCCCGAAAACGGCAGTCTTCATCGGGGACGCGACCCTGTCACCCGGACGAGACGACAGCCAGCACCCATACATGGGCTTGTGTGCCCAACGGAGGATCTCATGGCTTCGAAGTATGCCCCCCTGATCGTCGGTGGCCTTGTTCCGGCGATACTTTATGGGTTGGCGGGTGTCTTCCAGAAGTGGAGTGCGCGTGATGGAGGCAGCGTATCAACCTATCTGATCGGTTTTGGCGTGGCGACGGTTGTCGTCGGGATCGTGGGCACCGCTGTCCAATCCGGCGGCGGCAGCCCAATCAGCGCCGTAGGCTTCGCTCTGCTCGGAGGACTTGTCTTTGCCGTGGGTGCAGGTCTGATCTCGTTCACCATTATTCGGTATGGCGCCGCCATATCCCAACTTTCGCCGCTTTACAACATGAACATCTTGGTGACAGTTGTCTTTGGACTGCTTTTCTTCTCAGAGTTCAGGGATCTCAACGTGCCCACATTGCTCACTGGCGCTCTGCTGATACTTGCCGGAGGCTGGATCGTCGCCAATGCTTAGCTCGACATTGCGCCCCGTCCAGGTTCCGAATAACACGCGGGGACCTTGAACGGGCGTCTGGAGGGAGGTGGGAAGCGTGACTGAGGATCCATATCGTCGGGTTGCGGGGATATACGATCGGCTGTTTGAGCCGATGAACAAGGGCCTCAGGCTGCTGGGATTTCGCATGTACCTTCCACCCCGCGGCGGCTCGGTTCTCGATGTGGGATGCGGCACAGGCGTCCACCTTGAGATGTATAGGAAGTTCAAGTGCAACCTCACCGGAATAGACACGTCTGCTTCGATGCTTGAGCGGGCGCGAACCCGCCTGGGACCGGATGCCGACCTTCGGCTCGCAAATGGGACCCAAATGCCTTTCGAGGACGGCCACTTCGACCTTGTTCTCTGCATGCTGGCGCTTCACGAAATGGATGACGAGGTGCGGATTGGCGTGATGGGCGAGATCAGGCGAGTGCTCAAGCCTGAAGGACGAGCACTTCTAATCGACTTTCACGCTGGGAGACCAGGCCCACTTCGGGGCTGGCTCTCCAAGCTCTTGATCCTGCTCTCCGAGGTGGCGGCCGGTCGGAGGCACTTCAGCTGCTACCGCCATTTCATGTCCATAGGCGGTTTACCGAGCCTGATCACAAGAGGCCATTTTGAGATCGAGAGGTCAAGGGTTGTTGGCGAAGGTACGCTTGCCCTTTATCTCGTCCGCGCAACATGAGGCATCTGTAGCGTGTTGGCCGCCGATCAGGTTGGAGGATCGGACCGTTGGTGTCAGACGCTCTGGGCATGGTCGCTTTGCGCAAGGGACTGGTCTTGGGTGGTGTGCTGCCAATTCGCTACCCCATCGATCCTGGCACGTGACAAGGCTCAACCGCTGTGGCTCGTTTCGGATAGGAGGTCGAAAATGCCTCCCCTCTTCTGGTCTGGGAAACTCGCCCTCCCCATGAGAACTCCTGATAGATGTGAATAGTCTTTTGTCGCTCATGGTTGAAACCGGGAACAGTCCATCTGAAATGAAGGGCTGTCTCAGGAGAGGTTATGTTGGCGAGTTTTCCGATCAAGTTCGTCAATATGATGAGCTAGGCTATCAGCTTCAAGACCTTTCGACGCAGCTCTCCAGTGCATCAACAAGCGAATTGTCTTGGGATACAGGTTTGAATGGTGGCCTAGGACGGAGCAGTAAATTCGGAGCCTGCTGGAAGACGCCCGTCTCGAGGGGATCCAAAGCAAGCGAGCGGTATGGCGCGACGATTTCGAAGATGGCGGGGCAGCCTGCGACTTCTGCGCAGCTATCTCGTCGCCAAGGTGGTATTCGAGGTTCTCGCCAGCCGAGAGAGTGGAAGACTCAAAACGAACCCAAAGCTGCTTCAAGAAGAAGGTTCACATCATCAAGGATGATGTCGTCGTTGCATTTGGATATATGCTGAAGATAGGTCTCTAGAAATCTGCGAGGGATTACGATCGGCCACCTGCCGTCTTCCTAGGTCGAACCGCACTACAGAGTGCTTCAAGAGAGATGCGCTGAGATCGCGGCATGATGACCACAAGCCGAATCTGCTCCGGGGTATGGGCGTTGAAGGATCGTAGTTGGTCCTCTTCGGCTGCGCCATGGCGGCTTGCCCGAGGGCGTCGGGTAGCCATGCTGGAGCTCTGATCAATGCAAGGGAATCCAATGGATATCGTCTACCGTCCGATCGGGGTCATTCACAGCCCATTCGCCGACATAAGGGAGATGCCAATCCAGCCGACAGGTATGTCAAGTGCCCCTGGAACTGCCGAGCTTCTGCCCGAGTTTGTCGAAGGATTGAGAGACCTTGACGGGTTCACCCATGTCATCCTGATCTACCACCTCCACAAGGTCAGCAGCACTCAATTGACTGTTCGTCCGTTTCTCGGCTCGGAGACACACGGCGTATTCGCAACCAGAGCTCCAACCAGGCCCAACCCAATCGGCATCTCAATCGTCAGGCTGCTCAGCATCGAGAAGAACGTCCTCCATCTGGGCAATCTCGATGTCCTTGATGGCTCGCCACTTCTGGATGTCAAGCCTTATGTTCCCGAGTTCGACACGCCGACGGATGCCAGGGCGGGCTGGCTCGAACATGCCCAGACCCGGGCCAAGACAACCAAGTCCGATGGCAGGTTTGGGTAGATGGCGCCATTTCTTCGCCACCTGAGCCCCCGCTGGGGAGGCCGATAGGATACACGAAGGGGCAGACAGGCAACGATTAAAATCTCCGCTTTCCTTGAGGAACCGGACCCAACATCTGTGGTCGTCGAAATGACATCCTAGACTTGCCAAAGTGATGGAGGCTTGGGCCGCAAGCCCGGCGGGCGCCCAGGATCTACCTGCATAAGGAAGCGGTGGCAGCTCCCCATTCTCAAGGCTGGCGACCTGCGGAGAACCGAACATTCGTCGAGGAAACAACCGCCTTGAGCTCCCACAAAGCGAGGAGTCGCCCATGAGCAAAGCGCGCTCGAAGCTCTTCAATCCCAGCCTCGCCCGGTGGATTGCACGCATCTGGAGTCTGCCGATCTTCGTATTTGTCCTCTTGAAGGTGTTCACTCCCGATCCAACCATCGTGGCTCCAGTGCCGCCCCTGGATTGGTTCCTTCTGAGCCTCTGGGGATGCGCCGTATTGGGATTGGCCATATCTTGGCGTTGGGAAACGCTGGGAGCGATCATCGCGATCGGCATCATGTTTTTGCGGGAGATCGCTTGGGTGCTTTTGAAAGGCCCTTGGATCCCGAACTTCCTGATTGTCTGGGCTTTGTTGGTGCCGCCTGCGATCCTGTTCCTTATCTCCGGAAGGGCGGAACGGAAGACGCACTAGGGGAATTTGGGCCAAGGGGAGGCATCTGGAGCTACCTTGGCCGATGGAAGCTCAGGCATAGTTAAGCGCCAAAGCGCCGATCGATGCTGATCTCGGCCAGAAACCAGCCATTCACCCAAGCAGGTGCGGGAGGTGCCTCAGGTGGTGGCCAGGTTGTCTTCTGGCAGCCAACTCAGGTCGTATCTGGGTAGCTTGGTGTCCGGGCTGGACTCGGCAAGCCCTCGCTGCTCAGGCGTAAGTACGGCAAAGTGTCCGTGGATGCCCAGCGCATCGCATCCCATTTCCCAGTCCGCACACCATATGCCCACCGCCACCGCTGCGTAGTAGCGGGATGCTGTGGAGGCGTAGAAGTCAAATCTCACCAAGCGGACCTCGTCCCCGAGTCCGTTGGAAACGTCGGGGCGTAGATGATCTGTCACGGCGACACAGCGCGTGGTTTGCCCGTTGTACGAGGATGGCGACCATTGGCACACCTCAAAGGTGCGACCAAATTGGCGAAAGGGAGGGGCATCCACGTTCAGGGGCTCCTCAAATGAAGGATCGGCGAAGAAGAGGGAAGAGAAGGGCAATCTGCGCTGAAACTGCATGTTGAAGATGCGCAAGAACATGGGTAAGTAGTTCGACTTGTACCCAATGGCGCACACGCAGATGATATGGTCGTCATCGGGGTTGAATCGATCACCCAGATGGCGTGCGACACTGGCTTGGTCTGCGCCAGGCCCAATCCAACATGTACCCAATCCCATCCGCGTCGCCTTGATCACAACCTTCTGCAGGTTTCGGCCGACGTCGATCACAGTCAGTCGGTTGTACTTCTTCGGCGCAATGGCGACGAGGAACTCCGTGGCATTGACCGTAGGCCAAACGGTGAGGGGTGCGGAGACATACTCCAGCCGCACGGGGCTGTCGCCGATGGTCGGCGCTTTGCTTTGGATGTTGACGAACGCCATCAACTCGTCCAAGTCGGCCGGTGTCAGTTTACGAGTTTGGAAAGATCGGCAGGAGCGTCTGGCCCGTAACAAATCGAAGGTCTCGAGGTCATCATTGCGTTTGGGGAGAGCTTCACGGAAGCGCAGTCGGAACTTGACCGTGACCACGTCGAAGAGATCGACCAGCAAGAGCAGCGATCCAAGTCCGAGGAACGCATTCCCCACCACGGCCACACCAAGGATGTGGAAAACGGCGGCGATGAGAAGCAAAGCCAGCGCCAATAGGGCTGCTGGCAAGTACTGCAGCCATCCGGTGAATTGGAGGCGAAGCTTCACACGCCAAATGGCCGTGAGAAGGCGCTTGAGAAGGGGCAGACGTACGCTGTCAAGAATGGCTTCTTCGTTCGGCGTAAGCCGCTGAGGATGCGGGGATAACCTGCGCGAGTTTGTCGCTCCGTGGATGGTCATCTGTGGTGCTCCCGAGAGATCTCCTGCCACCGTCGTTTCCCACCAAAGACTACCCCGTTTCTTATTGCAAGTCAAGACTTGCTTATGATATGATCGGGCAAGATAGGAGTTGGAATGCCAAAGGTCATCGACGAAACAAGAGTCTTTGAGGCTGCGCTTGACCTGCTCGTTTTGCATGGGTATGAGGGCGCCACCACGCAGAAGATAGCAGAGCGGGCAGGAGTCAATGAAGTGACGTTGTACCGCCGGTACAGGAGCAAGGCGGATCTATTTGAGCAAGCCATCCGCCAGCGGCTATCGGACACGACATTGGCCAAGGTGGCCTACACGGGGGATCTTGAGGCTGACCTTCGGACCGTTGTGGAAGCCTACATTGAAACCAACGATCTGCATGGAGACATCGTCCCCCTGATCCTGCTTGAAGCGCCTCGCAATCCGGAAATGCGGAGGTCGCTAGATATTCCTTGGAACAACGTCCAGGTTGTCCTAAAGATCCTAGAGAGATATCGATCGCAGGGGCTTTTGAAAGATGAATCCCCGTTGGCTAGCCTGAGCGCACTCATTGGCCCGATCATGGTCAGCCAGATGTTCCGTCGAGCCAACCCCGACATCGCCGCACCTGCCGTCGAGCCAAACGAGTATGTGGACGCCTTCTTGCATGGGAGGCTGGTGCAGCCCGGAGGGCCCCACCTTTCGTAAATGAATCGGTCGGGGAATGCAGGTCCCGGCCCGAAGCAGGGACTGACCCAATCCAAGTTCTTTTTCCCACCGGAAGAGCGATGACACACCCTTCCTGTGCCTCATGGGACATTGGCGGGCACGCGCTGTCCGCTTTCGGCACCGCACGGATGCAGGCTTATCACGGACCCTCACGCAGACTTGGAAAGAACGCGGTATTCTCACAACAACCACGGACCCAAAGGGGAAGTGATCTTTTCCAACGGAAGCATGGGGCGAGAAGTCGTCCCGCGAAGCATGGAAGGCGTTGCATGCCTTATGTGGGCCGCCAGACGACCCTTGTTGCAGACTCTGGAGGAAATGAATTCCGTGTCCGACGTGCTGATTCAGCCGCCGCGGCTGCCGAGACACCTGGAAGCGGGCAAGCTGGATGTCCTCGAAGATCATACGGAAGTCTACTCGCACATTCTTGGGGCGTCTGATGTTTCCGGGCAAGCGGCACGCGCCCTGGTCTTTGAGGAAACACGGCTGCGAGGGATCAACTTCTCTGAGACCCGCCTGGACCGCATCAGATTGATCGACACCCATATTGACAAATGTGATCTTTCGGGGGCCGTTTGGGATCATGCCAGACTCACTCGAGTGGCTCTGTCTGGCTGCCGGCTGATTGGGCTGCAGCTGGTGGAGGCTGAGCTCAACGATATCCGTTTCGTGGAGTGCAACTTGACGGGCAGCCTCTTCGTGGGCATTGATTCAAGCCATCTTGCGTTCGACGCATGCGTACTGCGAGAGGCCTCCTTCCAATCCGCCAAACTCGAGGGAGCGTCCTTCAAGGATTGTGATCTCACAGGTGTTGACTTCCTGGGGGCAGAGCTCAAAGGTGCCGATCTGCGTGGCGCGAACATCAATGGTGTTCGGGTCGGGGCGGACGAGCTGAGAGGTGCCATCATAGATCCGTCACAAGCCGTGCAAATCGTGGCGTTATTGGGCGTGGAGGTTAGGGAACCGGGCAAGGGGTCGGAGGCGTAGCTGCGACCGATCCTAACATCTTGGTGGAACGGCCTTGGGCGGTCCGCCGCTGGTTGGTCTCATGCAGACCGATATCGGATGTCGGTTCGGAGGCTGCTTTTGCGTGTTTGCGTATATGCTCAATGTGAGATTGTGGAGAGAGGACGGCCGCTCCCAAGCCAAGCTCAGGTCACGCAATCTGAGGGTGAGAGGACATACAAGCTCATGCAATCTGAGAAGGACAAGATGCTGGCGGGTGAGCTCTACATCGCCAGTGATCCTGAACTCACTGCGGCCCACCTGCGTGCGCAGGCCATCCTGAAGCGGTTCAATGCGTCCTCGGCAGATGATGAAGACAACCGCCGCGCAATCCTGACGGAGTTGTTCCAGCACTTTGGAGAGGCAACCGTCGTCAGGCCGGTGTTTCGTTGTGACTACGGCTTCAACATCTCCTTCGGTGACCGGACATTTGTCAACTATGAATGCGTCTTTCTGGACTGCAATCTGATCACGATCGGAGATGATGTCCAGATCGGACCTGGCGTTCACATCTACACGGCGACACATCCCACCAATTCTCAAACCCGAAAGTCAGGCCTCGAATACGCGCTGCCCGTCTCCATCGGGGACGGCGTTTGGCTCGGGGGAGGCGCCATCATCTGTCCCGGTGTCACGATTGCTGAGAACACCGTGGTCGGCGCTGGAAGCGTGGTCACCCGCGATCTCCCGGCCAACGTCGTCGCGGCGGGCAATCCGTGCGGGGTCATGCGCGATCTCTAGGCTAGAGGTCACTCGACACAAGGCCGATGCCTGCGCGAGAAGGCCCGATCTGGCAGAATGGGTCCAATCAGGGTAGTCTCTTGGTTGGGGAAGGCTGGCGGAGTTACGTTGATCCCGCCCTTCCGAAGGAACGTGGGGAGTGTTCTTGATGAAGGCGGACTGGTGGGCGACCCCCAACCCAGTTGTTCTGGACAGCCCAAACGGCATGCCGGATCGATGACTGGGCGAGCGATCATTCTCCGGGCCAGCGCGAGCCTCATGCTGTCCGCGGCAGTTTCTTGCGCGGGGACGACACGCCCCGCGCCCCGCGATTCTTCGAAGACTACGCCAACGGCCGTGCCGGCCATGGCAGACCGTGTGTCCCGAATTCCTGCTCAAGCGGTCAAGATATCCCCGGAAACGGATCTGCATCCTCCGAGTGTCCACTCCAAGGAATTTGAACAACCAGTTCCCGTGCCCGGACCGGTCAACACCGCTGGGGCAGAAGATTCCCCATTCATCACGCCGGATGGCAACACGCTGTATTTCTTCTTCACACCGGATGTCGACCTCCCGGTCCAGCAGCAAATCCAGGACGGAGTAACCGGCATCTATGTGACTCACAAGGAGGATGGGGAATGGAGCAAGCCGACCAGAAGTCGTGCTCCAAGATCCGGGCAAACTCGCCGGAGATGGTTGTGAGTTTGTGCAGGGAGATGTCATGTGGTTTTGCTCGGTACGGGAAGGCTTCACTGGTGTGCATTGGTTTAAAGCAGAGTATCGAAACGGGTTGTGGCAGAACTGGCAGTTGGCAGATTTTGATCCCAACTATCAGGTAGGCGAGTTCCATATCTCCGCTGACAACTCTGAGCTGTTCTTCGGATCTGATCAACCCGGCGGGAGCGGCGGCCTCGATATCTGGGTCTCGGAGGCGATGGGAGGTGTGTGGCAGCAACCGACCAACATCTCATCCGTCAACACCATCGATAATGAAGGTTGGCCCGCCCTCAACCCCGCGGGTGACGAGCTTTGGTTCACCAGAAACAATGCCGTCTGGAGATCACGAAGGGCTGGTGATGGATGGACACGGCCCGAGCTAGTGGTCTCACCTCTCGCAGGGGAGCCCTCAATCGATGGCGAGGGGAACCTCTACTTCGTTCACCATTTCTACAAAGACGACTCGATGATCGAAGCGGACATTTACGTTGCCCACAGGAAGTAGAAGAGCCAACGTTTGACTTTGCTGACCGCTTCTTCCCGGCGGGCTTTGCGCCGGGACAGACGACCAGCCTATCGTTTGGGAGGGAGATCCCAAGGACCAAAGAGCCTTGGAAGAAGGTTCAACCCTAGAGCTGAGGAGGAAGAGTCATGGCAACATTCTTCATGTTTGGCAGCTACTCCAACGAGTCGATCAAGAAGATCAGCGCCAAGCGCACCGACCAAACGAGGGAATGGATCGAGAAGCAGGGAGGAAGCTTGAAGGCCGCCTATGCCCTGCTCGGCAAGAAGGATCTCGTGCTGTTGGTCGACCTTCCGAGCACCGAGCAGGCGATGAAGACGTCGGTCGGTCTTTCAAAGATGCTGGGCATTGGGTTCTCGACTCATCCAGCGGTCAGCGCTGAAACCTTCGACAGTTTGATGCAAGATCTGTAGTTTGGCGCTCTTCTCGTAAGAGCCGACCTGCATGGCAGCCAACCCGCCAAGCTTGGCCAATGATCCTTGGGATTTCCAGTCTTTTGTCCATGCGTTGGGTTGGCCCCTTCGACGAAACCGCACGCCCAATCTGCTGCGCCGCTCGGCGGTTGCCGTGAGTGAACAATGGTCGGGCGACCTTCGCCAATGCCCCGCCTAGAGGTCTCAGTCTCCGATGCGTGAGCCACATCCTCTGCCCGATTCAGCCATTGTTGACGTGGTCGAGTTTAGTTACCAATTGCCTGTGACTAGGGCAACCTTCCTCCCGCTCGGCGCCGACGCCTACTCGGTTGTGTACAAGGTAGAGACCGCGGAGGGCAGGCAGTTCCTGTTCAAAGGGCGCCAGTCCGAGCAGTTCAACCCTGCCAGCCTGCTTGTCCCCCAACAGCTTTGGCGGGAAGGGGTGCCCAACGTCCTTCCCCCGCTGGTGACCCAAAACCAGACCCTTTGGGTGCGCGAGCACGGCTGGACTTGGTGCCTTTTCCCATATGTTCAGGCGCGCATGGCAGTCGAAACCGGCCTCACGCACAGCCAGTGGTCAATGCTCGGGATTACCTTGAAACGCATCCATGGGACAACGATGGATCCCGACGTGTCCAGATTGGTGCCAACCGAAAGCTACCGGCCATCACGCTACAACGTTCTGCTCCGGCTTGCGGATGCCTGCTTGGAGGGATCCGAAGATCCTCTCATGGCCGAGTTCTGCGCCTTATGGAACTCGCAGCTGGAAGCGATTGCGGAACTGAGGCGAAGATGCCAAGCCTTTGCAGGGGAACTCAAATCGGAGCCGCGGCCCTTGGTGCTGTGCCATGCCGACTTCCATGTGTGGAACATATTGGTAAGCCAGGAGGGAGAAACTTGGATTATCGACTGGGACGAGACCACCATGGCTCCCAAAGAGCGCGATCTGATGTTCGTCGTGGGCAGCATCGGCCGCGACCTGGTCAGCCATGGACAAGCTCATAGCTTCCTTCAGGGATATGGCAGCCCCAACGTGGACGATCTGGCACTGGCATACTACCGATGCGCTTGGGCTTTACAGGACCTGGCGGCCTATGGTGAGGATATCTTCTTCTCCCCAGGGCTCAGTGAAGAATCACGACACAAATCTCTTGAGACCATTCGAACGATGTTTGAACCAGGCAACATTGTCGACATCGCCCTCCGGTCTCAGGCGTAGAGGCCAAGCGCCACGATGTATCGTTGAGTTTGCTGTCTGGTACGCTCTACAGATGTTGTATGCTCCAAGGGACTGAATTGTCGGTGGAGCGAGTTAGATTGGGCCCGCTGGATAGGCAAAGGAAGATTCATGTTTGAGGTGTTAGGGTCGGAGGCATGGCGAACGGTCCACGCCGGCAGTGTGATTGGCCTGCTGGAGCTGTCCGGAGTGAACAACCGGGGGTCTTCCTCGGAACTCGACATGCGCAAACGCCAGGCGGAGGGACAGCTTCGCATGGCATACGAGGGCTTTGAGAGAAAGGACTTTCAGGAGCTGCCGGTGATGGCGGCCTACCGGCGCTACTACAAGCAGTTCAAGAAGACCTACCATGTCCAACTTCAAGTCGAATCGATCGTCAACCGAAAGCGGGGGCTCCCGGCGGTGTCGCCTTTGGTGGACGCCAATTTCCTGGCCGAGATGACCACTTTCGTCCTGACCGCCGGCCATGATGTGGCCAAGCTCAAGCTCCCTATTGTGATGGATGTGTCACACGAGGGTGATGTGATCGATCAACTTGGAGGCGGGACCAAGGCGATCCGGCCAGGGGACATGGTCATGCGGGACCGGGAGGGAGTATGCTGCACCATCATCTATGGCCAAGACGATCGGTCCCCCATCTCGCCCACCACAAGTCACGTGCTGTACGTCTCATATGCTCCGCCCGGCGTCTCCCAGGAAGTTGTTCAAACGCAGCTCGAATCCATTCAGGACAACGTCGGGCTGTTCTCGCCCTCAGCCAAGTTGGAACAATGCCAGTTGCTCATTGCCAACGAAACCCCATGAGCAGACCAGTTCATGCGGGTCAATACTGGGCGTGGGAGATGAGCTCCGGTGGTCAGGCAGCCCATCCGATGCGCGAGACATGCTATCCATCGACCTTCCGAGCCCACGCACCAAGACTGTGCCGACCTGAGTCCATGGAAGCCCTCCGGCAACGGAGTCCAGCTTCCGCAAGTTCGCCGATGGTCTGGTCGACGTCAACCAGCCAAGCCGGCACTGCCGCCCCGAGGATGTTCAAGGAGAATGTCCGTGCCATCAGATGCGCATGAACGCCGATTTCATGGGGACCCCGACAGACTGCGATCGCCCGAGCGACTTGCTTTGCTTGAAGTTGACCGGGTGATCGCCTCGAGTCTGCAGGGATTGAGTGTGCACCGTGTCCTGGATGTCGGCACAGGCACGGGGATCTTCGCGGAGGCGTTCCGGGCTGAGGGTTTGGAAGTTGCGGCCATTGACGTTAACGCCATGCTGCTTGAGAAAGCCCAGAGCCAGCTCCCATCCGTGGCTTTCAAAATCGGTCAGGCGGAGGACATACCCTTCGCGGACGATTTGTTTGATCTGGTCTTCCTTGGGCATGTGCTGCATGAGACCGACGATCCGGTGAAAGCGCTGGGGGAAGCAAGGCGAGTTGGAACAGCACGGGTCGTTGTCCTGGAATGGCCATTTCGGGACGAAGAGCATGGGCCGCCGCTTGAACACCGACTCGAACCGACGTCGGTGATGGACATGGCTGATCGGGCCGGACTGGCAGAGGTCGAACACCTGCCGCTGAGTCACATGGATTTGTACCGGATGGCGATCAGGCCGTGAGATGTTCGTGAACGACACCCTTGACGGTGGGTGGTTTGAACGCGAAACTCGAGTCACAGTTCCAAGGTGCAACCCGCTTGTTTGCGCAGGATCGTGGTCAACCAGCCTGGAGGGGACATGATCATGAGCTCCGAACCTTCTGAAAACCCTAGACGCGTGCTGGAAAAGCTGGCCTGGGTACGCAACGGGATTGGCAAATCGCCGGAGGCGGGATTGGATTGGCCGACGGCAGCGGCAGAGCTTTTCGATGCCCTTGACCAAGCGCTCGGTCAACTGGATGCGGCCGGATTGTGCCGCGGCTGTGGCAAACCCCTTGGGGCCTATTGTCTCGAGTGTGCTTGGCCCCACAAACGTCGTAGTGACCGGCTTCGGAAGACTTGAACGATCAGCGGGGCCGCCTCTTACCATTCTTGAACTGGTCACATGGATCACAGCCGCAGTATTGATATCCATCGCCTTCAGACGAACCAGCATCGACTGACCATCGGAGGGCAAACGCAGCTTTGGACGTGCGCTCGCTCGGCTACCGAACAGATCTGATCTTCGCCGGCTTCGATGGCGAGATCATCGATCGTGGCGAATACTTGGTGGTGAGAACGCCCTCCAACCCCAGTTACTACTGGGGCAACTTTCTGCTTTTCTCTGATCCACCTCGGATCGGGGACTTCCCAAGGTGGCGAGAGATTTTTCGGCAGGAGATTGGGGGACCACCGACGTACGAACATCAAACCTTTGGATGGGATTCTCCCACGGCCGGGATCTGCGAGCCGTTTCTGGAGGCCGGCTTTCACTTGAACAAAGACGTCGTCCTGCGCAGTGTTGCGCCTCGCCGCCCCACGCGCTATGCGGACTTCATCGACATACGTCCTCTCAAGACAAGGGTGGAACGCGAAGCGGCGATCGACCTCCAGGTCCTCTGCCGAGACCCCGGTCACGAGGCGGAGACCTATCGGGCCTTCCGGACCCGGCAAATGGACCGATACCACGCGATGGCTGCCGCGGATTTGGGTGATTGGTACGGGGCATTCGTCGATGATAAGTTGGTGGCCGATCTGGGGTTGTTCAAAAATGGAGACATCGGGCGCTATCAGGCGGTTGAGACTCACCCCGACTATCGCCGGCAGGGAATCGCCGGGACCCTGGTTTTCGGGGCCGGACGGCAAGCGATCACCAGATATGATCTGCAGACTCTGGTGATCGTGGCCGAAGACCAATCCGGCGCATCCCGCTTGTACGCCAACACAGGTTTCGAACCGGTTGAACTGCAGTGGGGATTGGCATGGTGGCCAAGATCCGATGGGTGACTCAGGCGCGTGGGACTGAATTAGCCGCTGGCCCGCCTCTTTGGCTGGCCAGAGTCGCAAAAAGACCTTTCAGGTGTGATGAAGGGAGGGCTCGCTGTGCTAGATAACCATGCCTTCTTGGATAATCTAACAGGATCGTGGGATCTCACGGGAACGATGGGGGACGTGCCCCTGCACCAGCAGGTCCGCGCCGATTGGACTCTCGGCGGCACGTTCTTGCGAATGTACTTCAAATCTCTGACGGGAGGGGACAATCCCACCTCGGACTATGAGGCCGTCTATCACATCGCGTACAACGAGAATCACCAGATCTTCGTCATGCATCTGCTTGACACCACAGACATCCCCTTGAACTGTGTGATGGGCACCGGTGCGCGCCAAGGGAATGAACTGCCGTTCCTGTTCGAGTATGGACAAACCGGCTTCTTGAACCGCTTTGTTTTGCACCCGGATACGGACAGCTGGAGCTTTGTTCAATCCTTCGAAGAAGCGGGAGAGATCAAGATCTTTGCCACCAAGGAGATGGTTCGGACGCCTGGCTGATATTTTGCTCTGAGCCTCAAGGCGTACATGTTTGTGGCGGATGGACCGCGTGTTGGTGTCAGTCAGTGGGCAGGCGATCAGAAGAATGGCGGAGCAAACGGATGGTGAAAGCGATCATTCAAAGCATCCTGGGGCTTGCAGCATTCGCTGCGTTCTGGTTTGGCTTGGCGGGAAGGCTGGGCTGGTGGCAAGGGTGGATTCTGCTGATTGTCTTCACGCTCCTGGTGGCGGGTTTTGCATGGCGCCTGGCTTCGACAGATCCGGGGCTTCTGAGAGAGCGCAACCGCCCCGGGGGCGACGTCCCGGTCTGGGACCGTTGGATCATGCGAGTCTACACGCTTATGCTGGTAGTTCAGCTGGCGGTCTCTGCCTTGGACTCTGGGCGCTTTCGCTGGTCGCAAGTCCCTTGGGGCGTGCAGTTGTTGGGATGGTGCTTGATCGTCGGGTCTGCCTTCGCCATCTGGCGGGTGACGGCCAGCAACCCCTACCTTTCCAGCTGGGCTCGTTTACAGGATGACCGAGACCAGGTTGTGGTGCAGGACGGACCGTATGCCATCATCCGGCATCCGATGTACTCGGCCATTGCAGGTGCCTTCTTGGGGATGCCGCTTGCGCTGGCCTCTTGGTGGTCACTTGTTCCCGCCATGGTCAATATTGGGTTGTTCGTCTATCGGACTCACCGTGAGGATGAGATGCTCAAGCGAGGGCTTCCTGGCTACGAGGTATACGCCCAAAGCGTGAGATACAAGCTGATCCCAGGGGTCTGGTAGCTTCTCACATTCTCCGTCAGATCGCGGCCACTCACCGACGAAAGTGCGGATACGCCGGCGCTTGTCTGCCAGGTGGGCCGCAGGACCATAGGCTATCACCTCCGCTGCCTTGACGATCTGCATGCCATGCTCAAGTCCCACGGCGATTGGATGCCGCTGGTCGCCAGTCACCAGCAGCAGGGTGTCAAAGATGGCACAGTCGAGGCCTGGGCTCGTTCCCTCGACAATCCCGTGGGCCATTGGTATGGGTTGACGGAAGGCTTTCGCGGTCGCTTTGCCCACTATGTCCAGCCGGTGCTTGAAAAGCTTGGTTTGGCGGAATTGGAACGCAACGGCCGTCAACACCGGATGCGAGCCGTCTAGCAAGAGTTCTCGCCGCCCCGCCTTCTGCAAGAGCAGGTTTGGTTGGCCGGCCGATCGGCCGCCAGCTCGACCACGGTTCTCCGGATGCCAGCCGCAAGGCTGGCGTCCGAGATTCTGCCTGCCCCGAACCCCTTCACCAACCTGGAACAAGTCAGCCTGCATACATCAAGGTGGGCCGCCTCCTTGATGGCGGTGGATTGTGATCCTTTTCACAATCAAGGGACCCTAAAGCCGAGCAAGCAGTGGTTTGACAATCAAATCCAAGATGATGGATGATGGGAACCATCGACCGTCTTTCTGGAGGGGCAATTGCATGGACCTGGAGCGGCTCTTTACAGCTGGTTTATGGACTGTTCGCCAGGGCAAGGCAAGCGAATTCATCGCCTTGTGGAAGGCGTTCGCTGAGTGGTCGATGGAGCAAGGCCTGGGCCACGGCGACGCCTATCTCTTGCAGGATCAGGCCAATCCACATCGATTTCTGTCCTTCAGCGGCTGGGATAGTCCGGACCGGATTGAAGCCTGGCGCAGTCGTCCAGAATTTCAAACCTTTTCAGCGAAGGCGCGGGACCTATGTGAGGCCTTTGAGCCTATGACCATGGAGACAACTGCCAAAGTGCGGGCTGACCGGGGCTGATCTTCCATCATCCCCCCGTATGCTTTGGAAGTGGTGTAGAAAGCTGTCAGGAGGTCCGATGGAACCGAGAATTCTCACCAAGCCGGCGTTCTCAGTGATGGGTTTGACCGTGAGCGCCAAGGGGGGCTCGCCCGAGATTCCAGGCCTGTGGGAGAAGCTGATGCCGAGGCTAGAAGAAATCAGCGGCCGGAATAGTGACGACGCATTTGGCGTGATCGACAATTTTGACGAAGAGGCCGGTGAGATGGATTACACGGCTGGCTATCAAGTGGAGGCATCTCAGCAACCGCCCTCAGGGATGACGGTGGTCCACGTCCCCGCTCAGACCTACGCCGTATTCGAGTGCACACTGCCGACGCTCATGGAGGCGCTCGATCGAGCCTACCATGCATGGCTCCCCAATTCTGGCTATCGACGGGCCAGGGGACCGGAATTTGAATACTACGGTGAGGATTTCTTCGCTTCAGACCCCGACTCGCCCATGTCGATCTTTGTGCCTATCGAAAGCGGCTGAGCCGGTCGAAATGATCTCTTCGATCGGGTGGGGGCGGCGGCCGTGTGCCAACTGACATCACGTGCCTGGCTGTCGGGAGACCGGCTGCTTGTCTGACGTTCCAGATTTCCGGACCATCCTGGTCCCGTTGCCATGGCCGGGCTCCGCCGGTTCCGGATAATGTCCGCATCAAGGTCTCATCCCAAAGTATCATTTTTCGGTTGCCTTCTGCTGCCAGGGAGTGCCCTGCCGTGGGCCGCTGTCTGATCTGGTAGATTGACTGTGAGGGATGTGAGGTTAGGAGGACCAAAGTGGCAGAGCCTTCCGATCGATCGATCCAACACATGTCGCAATTCTTGACCACCGAGCATTTCACGTTGCAGGGCGCCCGAAATGGGACGATTTCTGAGGCCAACGGTCGTGTCGGGCACTACCTGAGCACACTGGGGAGCGGGTTGGTTGCCCTGGCCTTTGTTGCCAACACTGCCAAGCTCCAGCCTATTTTCCTGGCCTTCTCCTCAGTCATCTTTCCGATGATGATCGTGATGGGCGTCGTCACGCTGACCCGGATTATCCAAATCAGCGTTCACGATTCTCACCTTGCCCGAGCCATCAACCGTATCCGCCACTACTACATTGAAGTGGCGCCGGAAGTGGAGGCCTACGTCAGCTTTCCCGCGTACGATGATCCGGACTCGGTGCAGGTGTCGATGATGCCGTTTCACTTTCCCTTCCAAGGACTGGCCTCGACACCTGGCCCAGTGATCCTGATCAACAGCGTGCTTTGCGGGGCATTCGCGGCCATTCTCAGCGCGGGTCTCCTTGCTTTGCCGCTTGTTCCGACGATCGGTATCGGCCTGCTTGTGCTCAGCCTGGCGTTCGCCTTGCATAGACGGTTTGCCGCCCGGCTTTGGGCGCGCGGGACGCGGGAAGATCCGGGAATCCGGTTCCCGCCTCCGGGCGCCTGAGAGCCGGAGACCACATTGTGAAATCCATCACAGACGCAGCGCGGGACTGGCGTCGGATGTCTCGGCAGAGGCAGATGATCAGGCACCACGGCTCTTTGCCGGTTTGCCGTCGGTTCTGCCTGCCTGCTTAGGAGAGCACCCCATGGACCTGTCCGCGGCATTTGCCATCCTGGCGGGTTTGGGGATGATCGGCCAATGGCTGGCGTCCTACTTGACGCACCAAATCCCCGAGCTGGCCACCGAGCCCTACCGAATTGGCTTTCACATTGCCGGAGAGATGCTCACGGCCCTTTTGCTGATCGCGGCCGGCGTCGGGCTCCTGTGGGGATGGCCCATGGCCCCCGTGGTCTATCTGGTGGCCATCGGGATGCTGATCTATACGGCGGTCGTCAGCCCGGGCTACTTCGCACAACGCGGGCAATGGGCATGGCTTGGCATCTTCGCTGTCATTGTCGGGCTCAGCCTGGTGTCGGCCATCAATGTGGCTCGCGGGTTGATGGGTTAGCCCCAAGTTCCGCCCCAAATCGCACGGCGTTCGCCATCGTCATCCCACAACTTTGGATCGCCTCGGCCGATGCTTGGCACTTCTCCTCTGGTGTCCAAGGGCGTACAATTGCTCCGCGGGCGGTGGGAGGACCATCCCGCGTGACGGTTTCCGTTCGATCTCAACATCATTGACACGACTCGTCTTACCGGCCCTTGAAAAGAGCCAGGTTGGGGATTTCTCTGCCTGCTCCGCGTGACGAGTCCCATCCGCATCCATGGCCGACGTCATGAAGAGATCCGCTCCGTCGATAGGGCGAGCCATGTCTGCGTGTTCTGGTCTCAAGATGGATGGAACCCACCCTGGTTGGACCATTCTGCGGGAGGCACCAAGGATGATGAACGCATCTGAGTGCTTGCGCCAGGGCTGGCGCACAGCGCTTCCCGCGCCCTCGCCTGACAACTAGCATTCAAAGCATTGGAGAGATGAGGGTGAGACAAAAACGTGCCAGGATCATTGCCTGGGGATTGGCCGGAGTCGTTCTACTGATATCGATCACCAGAGTGATCTTATGGGCAGCAGACTTGAAGGCTGGGCCGAGTCTTGTCGACCTTGTGGAGACATTCGGTTGGGGATTGGCCATTCCGACGGTCTTCTCGGTTCTGGCGGCGTTGATCGTCTCCCGACAACCCGACAACCGTGTCGGTTGGCTGATGATGATCGTCGGCTTGGCGGCGAACACCCCACTCGGCCTGGTGCTGGATGCCATGCCTCGTCCGCAGTCGCTGACCTTGGGGCTGTGGCTCCTGGTGTGGACGGACGGTTGGTCGTGGACCCTCATCATCCTTCCCATCTTCCTGATCCCGCTGTACTTTCCGGACGGTCGGGTGATGCCTGGCCGGTGGAAGTGGGTCACGCGTGCCGCTGCGGGTTTGCTGGTGAGCCTCATGGTCATTCTGGCGCTGAGCGCAAACATGGGCCCGCAAGACGGGAGCTGGAGCTTCAACAACCCGATAGGTTACATTCCTGAAGAGCTGCTGAACGGCCCCATTGTCTTTGGCTTTGGTGCCTTCCTCATAGGCACGATCTCCGCCAGCGTGGCCTCGCTCTTCGTCCGCTTTCGTCGGTCGACGGGAGCCGAACGTCAGCAAATCCGGTGGCTGCTTCTGGCCGGGGCCTTCCTCGTTTTTACCTACAGTTTCATCTTCATCACGGCACCCGAAAACTTCGATCTGAATGGCATTCAAACCCTGGTTCTCGTGCTATCGATCTTGAGTGTTCCGATCGCCATCGCCGTGGCGATCTTTCGCTATCGCTTGTGGGATTTGGATGTGATCGTCAATCGGGCGCTGGTGTACGGTCCTCTGACCACCGTCTTGGCCGGCATCTTCGCCGTGCTCATCGCTGTCAGCTCCGAACTCGCCAAGCAGATCTTCGGGACCCAGTCGCAGGCCCTCGGCGCGGCGATCTCGGCGGTGGTCGTGGCGGTCATCTTTCAGCCCCTGCGATCCCGGGTCCAAGCGTTTGTGGACAAGCGCTTCTACCCTCAAAAAGCGGATCTGGCGTCGGGCCTGGTTGAAATCCAGCCGGGATTCTGGTCGCTGCTGGATAGACAAACGCTTGTATCGGTCGCTCAAGAGCATGCGCGGCGGGCGCTGGGCGTGTCGTATTCGGTATTCTTTCTTCCGGTTTCCGACGGGATCTTCGCAAGCGTCGCTCACGAGGAGGCGCCCCAAGCTGAGACAAGTCGGCTGGAACTTTCGCCGCAGCAGATGGACGAGCTCCACCAAAAGCGAGTAATCGCCAACACGAACGGCGGGGCCGCCGCCGGCTACGTCCCAATCCATGTCGACCGAGGCCGAACGACCGAACTGCTCGGTCTCCTGGCAATCGGCACGCGCGACGACGGCCGCGGCTACTCGGGCGACGATCTCAAGGGCTTGGTGGACCTGGGGGGTAAGATTGGGCTGGCGCTGAGGGCGGTTGAGCTCGGGGAGAGCCGTCGCTGAGCCCAGACTGAGATACCCCGTCTGCCAGTATCGCCCATGTCGGAAGGGGACGCCGGGAGCATGCTGTCCCCGGCGTATGGGGTTTGGTGGATCGATGGAGCGTGCCGGATGGATAGTCTTTCTGAAGACCGAGTGGAACTCGAACGCCTTGAAGAGTCACTCTGGCAAGGCGAAACCCGCTTTGACCGCGCCTATATGGAAGAGATCCTTGCGGCGGATTACTTCGAAATCGGCCGCTCGGGAAGGCTCCATTCCCGGCAGGAAACGCTGGACGCTCCAGCCTCCCCCATCGCTGCTGAGTTGCCACTGACGGACTTCAAGATTCGAGCACTTAGCCGGGATGTCGTCCAGGTGACCTACGTCAACCAAGACGAGTTGGGCGGTCAGCCTCGGCGTGCCCGGCGGTGTTCCATTTGGTCCCGGACGCCGCAAGGTTGGCGTTTGAGATTCCACCAGGGGACACCGTTGGACAACGGAGCGGCATAATCGGGGACATGCCCCCATGTTGTCCTTCATCAAGGGGAGGGAACCATGCAGTATGTTTACCTTGGGCTGGCGGTGATCGGCACCGTGGTCCCTTACTGGTTCTACGGCCAGCATTTCATGGCGCAAGGGGCCAGTCTGTCCGCATTTCTCTCGGCGATTGTCGTCAACCCGGCTGTGAAGGGCCTCGACTCCGACCTTGTGTTGGGGTCCCTGGGCTTCTGGCTGTTGATGTTTCGTGCCCACCGCAAAGGAACCGGGCCTCAGCCGATCTGGTTCATCCTACTCAACCTTCTTGTGGGCCTTTCGTGTGCCCTACCGGCCTATCTCTATATTCAAGAACGGACCCAGCGCTAGCTGTTCCATCGGGCGGGGCCTTAACTCAGCAGGGGGGGGAGTGGCCTGCGTCGGGACTGTGGCGGGCGCATAATCGGCCCTTTCTGGCTAACTCCTTTCATGGCAGCTGCCCCAAATGCTGACTAGATGCCCGAGCCCAAGCTCTCCGGCAGGAGTTACCAGGGGGATAGTGTCCATTTTCCTTTGGGTCGGTTCAACGTTCACGGAGTCCATCGATGTCCAAAATCCCTGCCTCGCCCACAAGGCGTCGTTTAAACCTCTTCGGGGTCCTCGGCGCCGGCGTGTTCTTGGCCGCCATCGTCGCTGCCAGCGGCTTCGCATTTGCCGCCAGCCAGGAAACCCACGACCCGTTCTGCGCGTCGTGTCATACGCAGCCGGAGTCAATCTTCTTGGAACGGAGTACCGCCGGGCAGGCCGTCAATCTGGCATCCTTTCACGCGGATCAATCGATGCCCACCCGCTGTATCGACTGCCATTCCGGTCCCGGGATCAAGGGGAGAATGAGCGCCGAGCTGCTCGGCGCCCACAATGCACTCGCCTGGTACACCCACACAGCCGTCCAGCCAGCCAAGCAGACGGTGCCAATCCAGGATGCGAACTGCTTGAAGTGCCATCAGGACGTGGTCCAACGAGGCTATGTTCCCAAAATCACGGTGCAAGGTCTGCAAGGTCGTCGTGGGGGCGAAGAAGCGGGTCCCAATCACTGGCACGAGCGTCTTGCCGAATGGCAAGCAACGACGGCCCAAGCCGAGACCTGCACCAGTTGTCATTCGGGCCACGCAACGGATGGCACGGCTGCCACGGGATTTGAAGTGACGAAGGTGACTTCAAGCCATTTGCGACTCGTGTCTTCAGACCTTGAGGGGCCACGACCGGGGCAGGGGATAGGCCAAAATCGTACCCAACACAACCGAGAGCGCGCCCCTAGGGGCGCTTTCTTTTGGAATGATCGGGAGCTTGGCGCCCTTTCTCGGCCGAAAGCTTTGGCGCTGTCCGGGGTCTCCAGCGCGGGTGCGGGAAGGCAATTGAACAGATCCCCTTCCTGGCTGCCGCCGGCCGTTTGTGCCTCACCCGTCAACCCGCCCGGACAAACGTCCTCCCCAAAATGGGCCACTAAGTACTGGCTTCCGTCTCAAAGACAGGGGCATACTTGAGGCGGTGGTACGCGGAATTCACCCGAGTCGGTGTGCCGCCACCACGCGACCGGCGGGCCCTACCTCCGCACGGCCGCGCCCGAGGATTTCAGCCGTGGGGTCCTCCCGTCGATCAAGAACCGCCTTATTGAGCATGGTTGCCTGGCGAATGGCAGCCGGTGTTCTGTTCGTGGGGCTGCTGCTCTTTCTGCCGACCGGAACACTCTCTTACTGGCAGGCCTGGGTCTACCTCGCCCTGCTCTTCCTGCCGGTGGGGGCGGTGGGCTTGATCATCCTGTTGAGGGTCCCAGATCTGCTTGAGCGACGGATGCGAAGTCGTGAGACCCAACCGCAGCAGAGAAAGATTGTCTTGTTTTCGTCGATAGCCATGATCCTGCTCTTGGTCGTTCCCGGATTGGACCAGCGCTTTGGGTGGTCGCTTGTCCCGCTGGTAATCGTCGTTCTGGCGGATGCGGCAATCCTCACCGGGTATGCCTTGTTTGCGTTGACGCTGCGCGAGAACCGGTTCGCCTCCAGAATCGTTGAAGTTGATTCGGAGCAGGTTGTGATTGGAAGCGGGCCGTATGCCATAGTTCGTCACCCCATGTACCTGGCGATGACGGTCATGTTCGTTCTCACACCGCTGGCTCTGGGCTCGTGGTGGGGCCTGGTGCCCTCCATCGTCTTTCCGCTGACTCTGATTGGACGCATCCAGAACGAGGAACAACTCTTGCGCCACGAACTGGCCGGTTACGAGGGGTACTGCCAGACAACCCGCTATCGTCTCATTCCCCTCATCTGGTAGCCCAGCCGGCCGCGCCAACGACCTTAAGGACGACCCCATTCGCACGACCCTCATCGGATCAAACTTGACCGTGTCCGCCGTCCGCCGCGCTAGCACAATAGCGGATCAGGAGAGCTGAGATGACAACATGGGTTCTGATTGCTGCCTTGGTCGCTGAATTGTCCTTCGCCAGCTACTGCATCGTGACCCGGTCGCGCCAGGAAAAGCTCAAGAGCTTCATCCGAATTGGCGCTTTGGGTGCGTTTGTGCTGCTTACGCTCGTGTCGGTCATTGAATGGAGCTTCCGCTGGTACGGACTGGCGGCGCTGCTCCTGATCTGGGCGGGGCTTGGCGTAAGAGCTCTGGTGAGCAGGAGGACAGAAGACGGCGGAGTTCCGACCGGACACATGGTCGTGCATGCCGTCACGGTCCTGCTTCTGGTTTGCCTTGCACTCACCCCTGCTCTGATCTTCCCTCAGCACGCATCTCCCAGGATCACCGGAACACACCAGGTGGCCACCTTCGCCACCAGCTACACCGACCCGAGCCGGATCGAAACCTTCACCAACACGGGTGAACACAGGCAGGTCAACGTGGCTTTCTGGTATCCGGATGACGATGGCGGTCCCTACCCGCTGGTCGTGTTTTCTCACGGGGCCTTTGGCGTTAAGACCAGCAACACATCGACCTTCCTCGAGCTGGCGAGCAACGGTTATGTCGTGTGTTCGATCGACCATCCTTACCATTCTTTGATGACTATCGGCGTCGACGGTCGCCGGATTATGGTGGATCCTGGCTTCCTGAGGGAAGTCCAGGACGTCAATGCTGGGAAATATGACGAGGCCACCTCGTTCGCAATCGAAAAGTCGTGGATAGCGCTGCGCACGGGGGACATCAACTTTGTGCTGGATACGATCCTCAACCGCGCAAAGGATGCGAACTCGGATGCCGTCTACAGGCTCGTCGAAGCCGGGAAGATCGGACTGATAGGACACAGCCTGGGTGGAGAATCCAGCGCCCAGGTTGCGCGGGAGCGGGACGATATCGACGCCGTGGTCAACTTGGACGCCGACATGGGGGGCGAGTATTTGGCCTATGCGGATGGCAAGTACGTCTTGAACGATACGGTCTATCCAACGCCGATCCTGAACATCCTGGCTGACGATATGGTGCGGCTGATAGAAGCCAACCAGGATCCCGATCTGGTCATCGCCTTCAAGCACGTCGATGCTACGGCTCCACAAGCTTTCGAAGTCCACCTTCAAGGCACCAACCACATGAGCCTGACCGATCTCCCGCTGGTGTCCCCCGTTCTTGTTTCGGTGATCAACGCCTCAGTGCCCAAGGGGGGCGGGGCCGCCACGGACAGCATCCGGACGATTGAGGCCATGAACGACTTGGTGCTGAAGTTCTACAATGCCTTCTTGAAGGACGGAGCATCCTTCTCCATTCCAAAAGCCGATTGAGACGTGGACTATGGGCCCCAGTCGCTAGTCCCGCCAGGCTGCGGAGGCTTGTGACAGATTTCACAAAACCTGCCGGCAGCGGCACCCGCTGGGTGTCATTTGCATCGGACCGGTGCCTGACATAGAGTATGGCGCGCCGCCGGAACGCGCAGCAGCTTGTCAAGGACGAGCCGGCGGGGCTCAGAAACCCAATCATGCCTCGGATCATCTCAACTGATCGGGACACCGGGTCCGACTCGCGGTGCCTGCCCAAGGCGGACCGAGGGCCGGTTCAGCTTCGCTTGACCCTGGGCTGCAAAGTGGGATAACGCGGGAGGGAGGGGCAGATCGTGACCGAGGGCGAGGAACAGGCGGTGCGGGGCGGCCGATGGCGTGCGTTGACTCTGCTGGCGATCACGCTGGTTTTGTCGATGTCGACCTGGTTTTCGGCCTCAGCAGTCATTCCACAGCTGAAGGAGCTGTGGCAGCTTTCCGCCAGCGCTTCGGCCTGGCTGACCATCGCCGTTCAAATCGGCTTTGTGACTGGGGCGGTGGCTTCCAGCCTGTTCAATCTGGCGGACATTGTGGCCCCGCGGCATGTCATCCTGGGCGGGGCGGTGGGTGCGGCTCTCGCCAATGCGCTGCTTGGGTTGGTCGGTGGTGCGGGGGTCGGCATTCCCCTGCGATTTGCCACGGGGTTCTTTCTGGCTAGGCGTCTATCCTCCGGCCTTCAAGCTGATTTCTACCTGGTTCCGGGATGGGCGGGGCTGGCCCTGGGCGTGCTGGCGGGGGCCATCGTGGTCGGCAATGGGATGCCGCACCTGGTCAACGGGCTGGGGGGTCTGGATTGGCGACTGGTGATCTATGCCACTTCGGCCCTGACGCTTGCTGGGCGGGCTGATCACCGAGTTTGGACTGACCCAGGGAAAATACCCGTTTCCCGATGCGGTCTTTGACCTTCAGGCAAGCCGGTCGGGCTTTCGCCAACCGCGGCGTCCGCCTGGCGACGCTCGGCTATGTTGGCCACATGTGGGAACTGTTCGCCATGTATGCTTGGTTCGCCGTCTTCTTTGGCGAGGCGCTGCGGGCAAGCGGAGCGCCCGTCGGCGCCACGGCTGCTTTTGCCACCTTCGGTATCTTTCTTGCGGGCGGGCTAGGGTGCTGGGCGGGTGGGGCGATAGCCGATCGCTGGGGTAGGACAAGAACCACCATCCTGATGATGGCCGTCTCGGGCGGCTGCGCTTTGTTGATCGGATGGACGTTCGGCGCATCTCCTTGGCTCGTTCTAGCGGTGGGCTTGATATGGGGGTTTGTGGTGGTGGCCGATTCGGCACAGTTTTCAACTATGGTCACCGAATTGGCCGATCAGGCGTATGTGGGCACCGCCCTGACCCTGCAGCTGGCGGCTGGTTTCACCATCACGGTCGCCACGATCTGGCTTGTGCCCTATGTTGAAACGCTCGTCGGTTGGCGCTGGGCCTTCGCCTTTTTGGCGCCCGGACCGGCCATGGGGATCCTGGCCATGCTGCGCCTCAAAGCGTCGCCGGCGGCTTCAAGAATCGCCGGGGGGCTCGGCTAGTCCGTTTCCAAACATCTCAAGCCTGAGTATCATATTGGGACTCTTCCCATTTCTCACGTGGCCATTGCGCTCTTCGCCCTTCGCTGAAGCTGAACAAGTCAGAAGTTGGCAGCCCTTTCAGGGGTGAACCTTTTCGGGCGAAGCGCAGGTCATCGGAGGCACTGGTGCACCAGCGCGTGAGAGCCGCCGTCATTTTCGTTGAGGATGACAGACTGCTGCTCGTAAAGCACGTCGACCCTCTCACCGGCAACACTTGGTGGGTTCCGCCCGGTGGTGGCATGGAGCCTGATGATGGATCGATACTGGCTTGCGCTGAGCGGGAGGTCTTTGAGGAAACCGGTCTGCGGGTGGATGTCGGGAAATTGGTGTACCTGCGTGAATTTGTCGAAGAGAAGGCCGGCGTGCACCACCTCGAACTCTACTTTCTGTGTGACTCGTTCTCCGGTGCCATCACGCTCGACAATGTGGCCGGAAACGGCCCTGATGAAGACTACATCCGCGATGTGGCTTGGCTGGCGAGGGAAGATTTGCACAACCATACCGTTTTCCCAGAGCATTTGGCCGACGGGTTTTGGGAAGACTTGAACAATGGCTTCCCTGAGGTCATCTATCTCGGCGTCTCCGCCGACTAACATTTCTCTCACCCGAGGGTCTCGGGTGGAGGAGTGATCGAGTGGGAGTTGAACAGAAAATGAGCGGATCAAGATGAAGCGCTTCCAGGCGTTCGAGTTTTTGGACGCCGGCTGGTTCCCCGAGCCTTTACGGAATTTCATGACCGACTACCTCGGGATGGCGGTCGGTCGACTGGGCCTCTTCGCGCCGGCGGCGGATGTGCTGGTGGCAGGGCTGACGCGCACCGGCGAAAACCGGATCATCGACCTCGGTGCCGGAGCCGGCCAGGTTTGGTCCGGCTTGGTGCCAGCGATTCAGGCCTCCGTGCCTGGTGTTCATGTGAGATTGACAGACGCTTACCCGAACGTTGAGTCCATCAGTGCGGCCATCAGGGAAATGCCCGGGGCCCTGACTTTCGAGTCGAGGCCCGTTGACGCGGCCGAAGTACCGCGGGACCTGGTCGGCCTGCGAACGATGTTTCTTGCCTTCCACCATTTTCCTCCCGCCGCTGCCCAGAGGATCCTTGAGAATTCAGTCGCTGAGGGTCAGGCCATCGCGATCTTCGAGGGCCAGCGGCGTGATGTGCGTCACCTGATCCAGTTCGCCCTGTCGCCCCTGGCGGTGCTCCTGTTGACGCCCGCCATCCGACCGCTCCGTCTCAGCCGACTCTTTCTGACCTACGTCATCCCTATCGTGCCGCTGTTGGTTGGCTGGGATGGCGTCGTCTCGGTTCTAAGGACCTACACGGGCGACGAAATGCGCCAGCTGGCGCTGGCTGCCGATCCCGGGCGGCGTTTTGCCTGGGAAACGGGAGAGCTCAAGTCGGGAACGAGCGTCGTCCCCTATCTGCTGGGGGTCCCCCAAGAGCCGAGCCAGGGTGGTTAGGGGCATCCCACGTGGGCGGAGTGGGGAAGCCTGGCGGAAAGCAGACTGGCCTTAGGAATTTCCCCCGAACAGCCGCCCTCCTGAGCGTGGCCTTCCGCAGGGGCACTCATGCGTCAGGCGATTGGACCTCGGGAGGGCAGATTCCTCTCGCAGTCGCGTTTCCCAGTCAATCCCTTGACAGATCCACTCCGATGGACGACAATGGCCGTGCTTTAGGTGAGCCTAAATCAAGGTTTAGGGAACAATGATCACAGAAGCCGACCAGAACTACCTCAAAGAGATTTACGGCCTTGAACTCGACCACGGGCAGGTTACCACCTCGATGCTGGCGGACCGGTTCGGGTTTTCGCCGGCCACGGTCACCGGCATGCTCAAGAAGCTCTCGCACAACGGCTGGGTAGCCTATGAGCCGTATCAAGGTGTGACGCTGACCGATGACGGCCGCAAGATCGCCCTCGAAGTGATCCGCCACCACAGGCTGCTCGAAACCTACCTCGCCCGAGCGCTGGATATCCCCTGGGATCGACTGCACGAAGAAGCAGAGAAGCTGGAGCACGTCCTTTCGGACTATCTGGAAGCGCGAATCGACGAGCGCCTCGGATATCCAACCTCGGATCCGCATGGATCGCCTATCCCGGCCCTGGATGGCTCGATCAGCGATGCCGGGCGGACCCGGCTGGCGAATCTGGCCGCCGGGACCCAGGCCGAAGTGGTTGAGGTCTATGACAGGGATCCGGAGCTGCTGGCTCGATTGGAAGACCTGGGTCTGTACCCGGGCACGATGATCGAGGTGGAGGCCGTCGAGCCGCTCGACGGCCTGCTCACCATCAAGGTGGGCGGCAACCCGGTGATTGTCGGCCAGACAACTGCCAGCCACGTGTTTGTCAAGCAGCTGGATCCGCATCCAGCCCACTCGTAGAAGCTGAGGTTTGGGCATGCCCGATCTTCCACCGACTTCCGCCGTAGACCAGCCCTCGGATCATCCGAAAACCCGCCATGGCCCGGCGGATAAGGGCACGGTCTCGGCCGCACAAGAAATCCTGGAGGGTAAAGAAGAAAAGAACATCATCAAGCGCCTGCTGCCTTTCATGGGGCCGGCCTTCATCGCCGCCGTGGCCTACATCGATCCGGGCAACTACGCCACCAACATCCAGTCCGGCGCCAAATTTGGCTACACCCTGGTATGGGTAGTATTCGCCAGCAACTTCATGGCCATGCTGATCCAATCCATGTCCGCCAAGCTCGGCATCGCCACCGGCAAAAACCTGGCGGAGATGATGCGGGATCGCTACCCGCCTTGGGCCACCTTCGTGATGTGGATCATGATGGAGTTGGTGGCCATGGCGACTGACCTGGCCGAGTTTCTGGGTGCTGCGCTTGGCGTGTATCTGCTGTTCCCCGGCCTTTTCGCCAACATTGGCGCCGCCATTGGCCTACCGGAGCTGCTCATCCCCGCCATGCTGATGGGTGTGCTGACATTGGTAGTTCTGCTTCTCGAGCATGGTGGATTCCGGCCGCTGGAGGCGCTGATCACCGGCCTGGTGGGGATTATCGCTGTCTGCTACTTGATTGAGACGATCATCGATAAGCCGGATTGGGGGGCAATTGCCTACAGTACCGTCGTCCCCACCTTTGCCGGGCCGGAGAGCATCCTGCTGGCGACCGGCATTTTGGGTGCCACGGTCATGCCGCACGCCATCTTTCTGCACTCTGGTTTGACGCAGGGGCGGATTGTCACCCGCGAGCCTCAGCAGCTGCGCCGCCTGTTCAAGTTTGAGGTGGCCGATATCCTGATCGCCATGACGATCGCTGGTTTGGTCAACGCCGCCATGCTGATCATGGCCGCTTCGACTTTCTACACTCACGGGCTGAGCAACATTGCCAGTATCGAGGAGGCCTATCGCACCCTCGAGCCGCTGCTGGGCGGGGCGGCCAGCCTGATCTTCGCCATCTCGCTGTTAGCTTCGGGCCACTCGTCGTCCACGGTGGGTACGATGGCCGGCCAGATCATCATGCAGGGGTTCATCCATCGCAAGATACCGATGTGGATCCGACGTCTGATGACCATGCTGCCATCGTTTATCGTCATCGGGCTGCACCTGGATCCAACCAACACGCTTGTGCTCAGTCAGGTGGTCCTGAGCTTCGGGCTGCCGTTCGCCATCATCCCGCTGGTCGTGTTCTCTTCGGATCGAAAGCTGATGGGGGTATTGGTCAACCGAAGGATCACCACGATCATCGCCTGGATTGTGGCGGCCCTGATCGTAGCCTTGAACATCTTCCTTCTGTACGAGACGATCTGGGGCGGGGGACCGATGTGAGATCGGCGTAGCCGGACCGCCCTCGGCGAGATACCTGGGGCCCGATCATGGGGCGAGTTTCGCTCCAGCTGTCGGCCAAACAAACTCGGATTACAGCCCAAGGAATAAAGCGGTTCGCCCCGCCAAGAGGTGGGCCATGGCGATGGACGCGTTTTGGGAATATGAAGACCCTGGGAAGAGCGAACCCGCCTTTCGAACGGCCTTGGCGTCTGCCGCCGGTGATGAGGCTCTCGAACTCTTGACTCAAGTGGCGCGGGCGCGGGGACTGCAGGACGATTTCGAGGGCGCGCATCGTCTGCTCGACCAGGTCGAATTTGAACTCGCCACGGCCGGACCTCGGCCACACCTTCGCTACCTGCTCGAACGCGGGCGAGCCTTCAACTCGAGCGGAGAGGGCGAGAAAGCGCGCCAGCTCTTTGAGCGGGCTTGGGATGAGGCCCAACCCGCTGGAGAGGAGGGCCTGGCAGTGGATGCGGCCCACATGGTCGCCATCACCCTGGCTGGTACGCCTGAAGCCGAAGTCTGGACTTGAAGGGGATTGGATCTGGCTCAGGGATCCAAAGATCCCAAGGCCATCTCTCTCGTGCCGGCTCTGCTGAACAACCATGGCTGGGATCTGCACGACATGGGGCGTTTTGAGGATGCCTCGTCGGTGTTCGAGCAAGCGCACGGAGCCTGGCGGGAAAGGGGTAGACCGGGCCAAATTCACGTCGCACGCTGGTCGGTGGCTCACTGCCTGCGGTCCCTCGGCCGGCATGCTGAAGCCTTGGCCATCCTGCGCGAACTTGAGGCCGAGGGGGAAGCCGGCCACGCACCCGATCCGTTTGTCTTTGACGAGTTGGCCGAGAATCTGACGGCGCTGGGCGACACAGCGGCAGCCGGCGTTGCCCAGGAGCGGGCGGCAGATTTGCGCAAAGAAAGCCGGCCAAAGAGGGATCCCAAAGTCAGAAAACGAGACGCTTTCCCGGGCCGATCTTTGCATCGGCCCGCTTCTAACCCCTCATCCTGTGCATCAAGACCTCTCTCCCTTCTTGTACTAGAACGGGTGTTCGTATAGAATGGACAAAGCCACAAATCACACCGGGAGGGAGGAGACATCGTGACCGATCCAGTGGTCGCCAAGGCGGAGGTCGTGATTCATGCCAGCCCGGCTAGGGTATGGCAGGCGCTGACCGAGCCTGATCTGATCGAGAAGTACCTCTTCGGGGCACACGTTGAGACGGATTGGCAGCCCGGCAGCCCGATCGTTTACCGTGGGGAGTGGCAGGGCCAAGCTTATGAAGACAAGGGAGTTGTCCTGGAGGTCCAACCTGAGAAGCGGCTGGTGAGCACGTATTGGAGTCCCCTTTCGGGTGTGCCCGACGAGCCGGCCTACTACAAGACCGTGACCTATGAGCTTGCACCGGAGGGCGAAGGGACGCGGGTGAGTGTGACCCAGGACAACAACGCTTCCCCTGAAGAGGCCGAGAGCTCGAGTCAAAACTGGCGCCGTGTTCTCGAGGGGATGAAAGCCGTCATCGAAGGCTGACGAATGGAGCCGAGGCCGTTCAGGACGGCATCGGCGGTCCCGATTTCGCGAAAGGCCACCAAACCATGAAACCCCGCATCAGCATGATCACCTTGGGAACTGCCGATCTTGAACGCGCCGCGGCCTTCTACGAGCAGGGGCTGGGCCTACCTCGCCTGCCCATGGATGGAAATGTGGCCTTCTTTCCGCTGCAAGGCAGTTGGCTTGGGATCTATGGGTGGGATGACCTGGCGGCCGATGCAGGGATCCCGTCAGAAGGGAATGGCTTTCGCGGAATGGCGTTGGCGCACAACGTCGGGTCCAAGGCCGAAGTCGATCGGGTATTGGCACAAGCGCTGCATGCCGGAGCCCGCCTTGTGCAACCTGCGCGTGACACGGATTGGGGCGGATATTCCGGCTACTTCGCCGACCCGGATGGTCACCTTTGGGAAGTTGCCTGGAACCCGCACATGGCCGTGGGGCCCCAGGACGAGTGAGCCTTCCAGGGTGAGGAAGGCAGGGGCAGGGCCCAGCCTTACCAATGCGAAACGGCCCCAAAGCAGTCAGCGATGATCATCTCGCAAGAGCCAGCCGTTCATCACTGGGCGGGGTTGGCGATCGGCCTTATTCTGGACGCGGGCTGGAAGAGATCCGTCCCGCATGAAGGCAAACTCCGCGGGGATCTCAGGAGAGACCGATGTCTCCTTCACTTGTACGTCTGGTCCTGCTTATCCTGATCGTGGCAGTAATATCCGGTGTGTACGCTTTCCTGAGGGCTGCAACGCTCACCATGCCGGAACAGCTGGCAGCCAAAGGGCTGGAACGAGCCCGCTGGGACACGGCCGTGTTCTATGTGGGGGTGGCCGTGGTGGTCGGTGTCTTGGGGACGTTTGTCTTCGGTTGGATGGGGGGCGCCACCTCACCCAACGCCCCCCGATCCTTCCTGCTCTTGGCGCTGGGAATCGGCGTGGCCTTAGAGATCATGGCCGCCGTGGTCTTCAAGATGCGCGGGCTGGCCGACTTCACCGCCCTGCACATTGTGCAGGTTGTCGGCTTTGGCTGGCTGCTTCCGATGGTCTACATCGGCTGAAAGCCGGCTTGCCCGATCCCACAACTGATATCAACGGCAGTCGCCCGCCGGGAGGAGACCCCGGCGGGCTTTGTCTTGCACTGGCGTGGTACGTGGGCGACAATGACGAGAGCCCTCAGCATGCCGTGGAGATGGGAAAGCGGATTGGCGTGGAAGGAGCAAGCGCGTGCGTTCAGAGTGGAACAGCATCATCTGGTCCCAATTCGGCGCAGCCATTGACATGTTGGACCGGGCCCTGAAGGCGTTTCCGGATGATCGGCTGGTTGATCGGACTCAATCGCCTGAGCTGTGGTATGTCGCATATCACACGCTGTTCTGGCTGGATCTGTATCTGACGGGCTCGATGGAGGGCTTCCGGCCACCGGAGCCGTTCGGTCTCGAGGAGCTGGATCCGGCCGGCGTGATGCCCGAGTCGCCCATCGATAAAGCCAGCCTGGTTGCCTACCTCGAGCACTGCCGGGCGAAGGCTCGCTCCATGCTGGCCTCACTCGACGACGAAAAGGCTGGGCAGATCTGCACCTTCTCGTGGGGGAGCCTCTCCTACGCTGAACTCCTGATCTACAACATGCGCCACGTCCAGGATCACGCGGCGCAACTCAACCATATCTTGGGACAGACCTACGGTGACGCGCCAGATTGGGTCGGGCGTGCGCCTGATCCGCTGCAGACTGGGGGCGAGCGCACTGACGGATGAACTCGACTTTCTCGGGGCATGAGCATCTTCGCCCCCTGGCGTCGTTCCTAGAAAGTGTACGGCGCTGGGCCGCCGCACGCCCGGACATCGCTGCCGTTCTTCTGGTCGGCTCATGGGCGCGGGGTGAAGCGGGATCCGGCTCGGACGTGGATTTGGTCATCCTGGCTGAAGCGCCGGGGCGATTGCTGGCCGAACAAGGCTGGCTTGACGACATGGGAGCCGTGATCTCCGTCCACGAGGAAGATTGGGGGCGGGTCCAAAGCCTGCGGGTGATCTACGCCCCGGGACTGGAAGTCGAATACGGCCTGACCGATCGGAAGTGGGTGGCACAGCCGCTGGATCCGGGAACATCAGCTGTGTTGTCCGGTGGCTTCACGATGGTCTTCCAGAGAGATGATGGCCTTTCCACGGCGCTTGACGCGCTGATCTCATCCGATATGGCACAGGAGAGCTTGTCAGGGGCCGAGGCCGAGAGGGCCGGGGACACGAGCCACTCTGATGGCCCAGTGCGTAGTCTCGCCATTGGAGGATCTGGTTTGTGTTTGGCCATCACTTTGGGGATCTGGAGCGGCGTCGCCCACGATCAGTCCTTATGGCCGCTGCCGGGGGTCTATTTTGTCGAATTGGTGTCCCTGGCCCTTGTCTGCGCTGCTCTGTGGATCGCCAATCATCGTCTGGCGGAAGTGTCCGTCTGGATCATGTTGGGCGTGCTGGCGGGGTTTTCGTGGATGGCCAGACTTTCCGTCGGCGCTTTGTATGCGCCGGTGGCGCTCGTCTTCGGCGCAGCTTGCCTGGTCCTGGTCGTGCGGACCCCGGGCAGGTTGATCGGGTGGCTGGGGATTTCGCTTCTGGCCGCCCTGGTCGAGGTGGGGATGATCCTGGTCCTGGCCACACCATGAGCCAAGCCAGGTTCCGTTCACGCCAACCGGGCACCTGTTGCCGCGCGAATTGTGAGGAAATTCACAAATTGTCCGGGCTCGCTGCTCATGAGAGAGTCATACCTATCCGCACCTGCTTTTCTTGATGGTTGGCCAAGGAAGAGGAGAACGCAATGGGCTCAGCCGATTTCGTGCCTTTGCCGGAGTACAGGGAGTACCCTTCTGAGGAGATGGCCCTACGCGCATCCGAGCTTCTCTCAGAGATGCAGCGGCGGCGCAGCGTGCGCCAATTCTCGGACCGGCCCGTGCCGTTGGAAGTGATTACCTCGTGTGTGATGATGGCCGGCTCGGCGCCAAGCGGTGCCAACCTGCAGCCGTGGCACTTCGTGGTGATCACCGATCCGGAGGTCAAACACCAAATTCGGGTGGCTGCCGAAAAGGAGGAGCACGAGTTCTATCACCATCGAGCACCGAAAGCATGGCTGGAGGCGCTGGCCCCGTTGGGAACCGATGAACACAAACCCTATCTTGAGACGGCCCCCTTCTTGATCGCCATCTTCAGTCAGAGCTACGGCGTCCGGGCGGACGGTCGCCAGGTCAAGCACTACTATGCCAAAGAATCGGTCGGCATAGCCACCGGTTTCCTGATCGCCGCCCTGCATCACGCCGGTTTGGTTTGTCTGACCCACACCCCCAGCCCCATGGGGTTCCTGAACGAGGTCCTGAACCGTCCGGCCAATGAGAAACCCTTCTTGCTCCTGGTCGTCGGCTATCCGGCCGAAGATGCCGTGGTGCCCAACATTGGCCGCAAGTCGCTGCAAGAGATCGCCAGCTTCGTTGGATGAGTGACAGGGCAGGGCAAGCCCGGATGCTGTCACATGGGGAACCGGTTGCGCTCTCGTCGGATGACGATCCCAGCAGATCCGAGGTTCCGTGGGGGGAGACAGGGGAGCGAGATAAGCTCGCCATTGGTGCGAAATGGAGGACGCTGCTGTTCGCATGCAGCAGAGGTCTGCTCGGTGCAGGTCGTACAGCCGCGTGAGGCTGGGCGGAATGTCGGCCAGTTGAGCCCGATGGTTTTGTGCTCCTGGCTACGCGCGGTGCGACGTCCTGCCAACCCAACGTCTTGGCCGAGGCGCCTGATCCTAAGCCCAGGAGATGTGCCATGTCTGTGCGTGAAAACTACACGATTCAGTTCGAATATCACTGGCGCACGACGGACCACCTGCTGAATCTGGCAGCCAGCGTTGACCGGGCTGGGCTAGAGCGCCCATCAGTCTACGGCGGACGGTCGATCCGCGATCTGTTCTTCCACATCCTTGCCACAGATGCAGGCTGGCGAGGGGCGCTTGAGACGGGCCAGCGCCCGGCACCGTTGGCAAGTCAAGACTATCCCGATCTGACTGCCCTGCGTTCGGGGCTGGCCGATGAAGAGGCGGAATGGCATGCTTTCTTGGTGGGCTTGGACGATGCGGCGCTTGAATCCGAAGCCGTGCTCCGGAGCGGCGGCCGGACCATCCGCGTGGCGCACTGGCGGGTCCTGCAGCATCTGGTGCTTCACGGCATGCAGCACCACGCCGAGTTGGCTCAGCTGCTGACGGCTGTTGACCGATCCCCTGGCGATTTGGACTTCATCTTCTTCTCCTAAGCCGGGACCCCAACAAAGGGTTGATCCACAAAGACCATACAAAGAGTTCACAAGAGCTGGGGCCCGGCCAAACCGCACATGATAGAATCCGCGGCAGTTGGCAGTGCCTGGACGTTCTCGCGCAAAAACTGCGCAAGCACCCTCAAGCAGGAGGCGAGCTATGAAGAGATACCTGGTTGAAACACCACATTCGGCTGGGGATTGCCAGATGGTCATTCGAGAAGTCCATGCCATGGGCTACTTGCACTATTTCGAGTGGGGGTGTGAATCGGGCGTGCATTGCGGATGGGGATTTGTTGAGGCGGATGATGAGAATGGCGCGCGGCTGACGGTGCCCTCCATTGTCCGGGCCGAGGCCCGCGTAGTCGAAGTGACCAAGTTTGGGTCGGCCAAGGGAAGAGAACTCCACGGATCCTGATCGCCGGCTCCAGCCGCGCAGCTGACCCCCGTTTACCACACACATTCCATCAAACATCCCCCATAGTTGCGCCCTCGGGCTGCTGGCATCAACCGGTGTCTGTTTTGACATTCCTGCTCGCACAGGCGAGAATGGGCATGCCGTTGGGATCACTGGGAGGTGGGCATGGGGAAGCTGCTTTTTGTGGGGACCTTTGGGTCAGATGATCCGACCCGGGCCAGCATGCCATTCATTGTGGCATCCGGGGGCTTGGATCGCGGCCACGAGGCCGGCATTGTCCTTATGGGGGAAGCCGTGTACCTGCTTAAGGATTCGGTGGTGGACGCCATCCAGGGCGTGGGGTTTCCATCCCTCAGAGGGCCGTTCGACAAGATTGTTGCCCACGGAGTGCCAATCTACGTTTGACACCCTTGCAGCGTGGCCCGTGGGGTCACCGAAGCCGATCTTCAAGGCAAGCATGCCCGCTTTGTGGGGCCGGACGAGATGACGGACTTGATGCTCGAGGCTGACCGCGTGCTCAGTTTCTAGGCACCTGATTTGGGTTGTCGGCATGGCCAGGAGTCACTTTGTGAAGCCGGTCACAATCATCATTTGCGGCCCGGTAGCTCATGCGGGTCCGGTGCAGCAGGCTAGAGGATGGGGAGGGAAACCGTGAGCAAGCGCGGAGTATCCACAACGTCCATCGCCGATACGTTGGCCTTCCCTTTCCGCTCTGATCACGCCACCAATCGTCTGTTGGCCGGAGTGGGACTCCTCTTCTTGTCCATTATTATCCCCGTCCTTCCGGCCCTGGTGGTCTATGGCTATCTGATTCAGATCATGCGCCAGGTCATCGACGGCCAACCCGCCAGGCTGCCTGAGTGGAAAGACTGGGGAGCGCTTTTTGTCGATGGGCTCAAGGCGGTTCTGGTCGGATTGGTCTACTTGCTGCCGGGGATGCTCGCGTTCATGATCGGGTTGGGAGCGTACTGCGGCTCCAGCCTCCTCCTCTTTGGTCTCTCCGAAAACACCAGTGCGACATCAGGCGCGGATGGCGTGTTTGCGGCCTTGTTGGTGGTATCCATGGTGGCCCTCTTCCTGTCATTTTCAATCGGGGCCATCCTCAGCCTTCTGGGCGCGCTGCCGATCCCTGCCGCTGAGGCCCGCCTGTCTGAGAGCAAATCATTCGGCTCGGCGTTTGCCCTCGGCAGGCTGTATGCCGTCATCAAGGCTAATCCAGGGGGTTACATCGTGGCCTGGCTTCTGCTGGCCGGGATGTGGGCGTTCATGTACTGGGGGCTGATGGTCGCTTACTACACATTGGTGTTGGCCTGCCTGATGCCCCTCCTTATCCTTCCGGTTTCGTTCTACTCGCTCTTGGTGGCCGCAGCCTTGTTCGGCGAGGCCTACCGCGACGGTGCCGCCAACTTGTCAGGGACAAAGGGGGGCTAGAAGCCCGGCCCTGCAGACAACTAGGCAGGGCAAGAGGCTCGGGAACCTTGACTGCCAGAGGAGATGTAAATGGTCAGCAGCCAAGCCAAAACCCCTGAAGCCTACCTTAAGGAGCTGCCTCCCGAGAAAAGGGAGGTGGTCTCCAAGGTCCGGGACGTGATCCTGGCCAGTTTACCCGAGGGATACGAGGAATCGATGACCTGGGGCATGATCAGCTATGAGATCCCGTTGGCGCAGTACCCGGACACATACAACAAGAAGCCGCTGGCGTATCTTGCCCTGGCAGCGCAGAAGAACCACTTTGCACTGTACTTGATGGGAGTCTACAGCGATCCTAAGCAGGAACGTCATTTGCGGCAGGGTTTCCAAAGAGCGGGCAAGAAGCTTGATATGGGCAAGTCATGCCTTCGCTTTCGCAAGCTGGACGACTTGCCGCTGGACGTGATCGGTGAAATTGTGGCCAGTATGCCCCCAAAAGACATGATCGCCCGCTACGAAAAGGCGAGGGGCCTGCGATGACCAGGCCTGAAGGCCGGGCCTCCCGGAAGGCATCGAGAAGGGGTGAGGCGCGATGACTCAGATGGAGGGTTGGTTGGCCGGCGGCGATCTGCGCTCCGATGGTGCATCGAACGAAGTCGCCGACCTCGTGTGCGGTCAGCTTGATCTTCTCCCCGAGCTTCTTGCGTCACTGGAATCCAGCGATCCTGTGGTGCGTGGCCGGGCTGCCGACGCGCTGGAGAAGGTGGGCCGCCAGGAACCCGATGCGATCGTCCCGCACGTTGACAGGCTGATCGATACCTGCCTGGAGGACAGCGTGCCGATGGTCCGCTGGCATGTGGCCATGCTTCTTGGGCATCTGGCCATCGAAGCCCATCTTCGACCCAAGATTCGGGCTGCACTGTTCGGCCTCCTGGACGATGAGAGCGTCTTCGTCGCCAGTTGGGCCATCACGAGTCTTTGCTTGGTGGCCTTCTTGGACCCAGGCACGACCAATGGCACCGTCCAGGCGATCGGCCGGCTTCAGGGGAGCGCGAGCGGGGCCTTGCGAACCCGGGCGCGCAAGGCCCTGGCCGCCCTCACCGATCCAGGGGCTGAACTGCCGCAGGATTGGATCAAGAGCGAGCGAGTGCGCCAGATGATTGGTCCGTCGGCGGGGGACTCCTCGACGTAGCCGGAGATCCCGATCGCCCTTGGCATGCCAGGTCGCACCGTTTGTATACTTGTGTTCAACATACAAAAGACAGGTTGGAAAACATGGATGAACCTCGATCAGATGCCATCGGTTTGACTGGACTCGGCCAGATCGCCGTCAGTGTGGAGGACGTCGAACGGTCGATCCGTTTCTATCGGGATGTGCTGGGATTGCCGTTTCTTTTTCAGGCGGAGGGCTTGGCTTTCTTCGATCTGGATGGCGTTCGCCTCATGTTGGCGGAGCCAGAGTCACCCGATGATCCGAAGCATGCCTCGGTGCTGTATTTCAAGGCGCCGAATCTGGAGTCCAAAGTATCTGCACTGGATCAGGCGGGGGTTGAATTCGCGGGGGCGCCACATGTCGTTCACAAGACGGACAGCCACGAACTTTGGATGGCCTTCTTCTATGACCCGGACAGGCATCTGATGGCTCTGATGGAGGAGCGCCCCAAGGTCTGACGGGAAGGGACGAAGTCCTCGGTGCGACTTTGGACACTGCATCCGAAGTATCTCGACTCGGCCGGCCTGGTGGCTGTTTGGCGTGAGGCTCTGCTTGCACAAGCCGTGCTCCTCGGCCGAACTCGCGGCTACCGAAATCATCCTCAGTTGGCGCGGTTCAAGGCGCAGATGGATCCAGCGTCCGCGGTGGCGGCTTATCTTCGCGGCGTGCATGATGAATCTTTGCTCCGCGGCTACCGTTTTGATGAGTCCAAGATTGGGATAGAGAAAGCTCAGCTAGCGATCCCGACCACTGCAGGCCAGTTGGCGTTTGAATGGGATCATCTCATGGCCAAGCTTGCCCAGCGGGCCCCTGAAGTCTTCCTGGCCAACAAACAGGTCCGCTCTCCCGAGCCTCACTCGCTATTCGGAATTGTCCCCGGGCCGGTCGCCAACTGGGAGCGAGCGGCACAAAAGAGACTCCCCCATGAAGAGATGGGAGGCGGCTGAGGGCCAACATTTGCCTGATGGGCAAGCGTATGTAAGAATCCGCGTGGGAAGGGTGCGTCAGGTCGTTGAGACCTTGCTTTGGAATGTCATGGCGTTGGCCATGGTCTCTCCTTGGGAGTTGGAGTTAGTCGATGCCCTTTGGGGTTGAACTGGGACCAGAGGAGCGGTCCGAAGGTCACGCGTTCTCGAATGTTGAGCACACCAGCCAGGATCTCGCCACCATGCGCAAAATGGCGAGTCAACTGGTGGATACCTATGAGGATCCGAAGGTGTGCGATTTCACCCTGCGCAATGGACCCGTGTGCCAGTCGGATCCGCAGGGGAGACACTTTCGGATCTACTACATCCAGGCGGATCGACTGTTCAGGCTCCAGAACCTGGCTGTGGTGGGGTTCTTCGGCGAAAAACGTCCCAATGCCAAGATCAGTCCGCTGTTGAAGGCGGACAAGCTCTTCGAAGCTGAGTTTCACAACCACCCCGATCTGCTCAGCCTGAGTACGGTGCGTGTGGCGAATGGCAACTTCGCCAACCTGGTGGTCTTCGCCAACCCGGAGGGGATCTCAAAGTGGAACAATTCAGCCGTGCACCGCAAGCTGGTGGCCGAGATCTCTCCGCCCTATTATCTGACGATACGTCTCAACAACGGATGGCTTCCTCGGGGCCTGGATGCGCCCGATGGTCTGTGGATCGAGCGTGTGAAGTACATCGACTATTCATCAACACCCTATTGGCGAGCGGTACGCACACTTGCCGCCGGGGACTGACAGCCGCGCCGCCCGGCGGAGGCAGCCCTCGGCCGGCCCCCGTTCAAAGCGCGCTGGCACTGGCTGGGAGGGCGAGCGATGGTTGGTGAGACGAGTTCTGCGCCACATGAAAGCCGACTGTTGCCGGTGGCCGAAGTTCACGCGTGGCTCCAGCACAAGCCCGTCGACCAGGCCGACATTGCCATGGGTTTGCGAGATCTGGTGGTCTCCATCGCGCCCCAGGCCGAAGAGCGCATCCTTTGGCGAGGCCTATCCTACAACGATCCCAACCGCGGCGGGCCGGTCAAGGGAAGCTTGTGCCAGATCGAATTCCATCGCGGTCACGTCCGCCTGTCGTTCATCCACGGCGCCTATTTGCCTGACCCCCGGGGTTTGCTCGAAGGTCAGCGCAAAGCCAAGCGATTTGTGAAACTTTTCACATATTCGACCGTTCCGTGGGAGGCGCTGGCGGACTTGATCGAGGCCGTTTCCCAGTTGGACACATCCAAGTTGCCATCCTCCCCCGTGTCGGCCGATTGACGTGAGGAAGTCTTGCCTGATGGGCATTGCCCGCGAAAGGCTCAGATGATGACTGATCTCGAAGGCTTCTATGATCAGCTGGCTGCCGACTACCGTTTGATCTATCAGGATTGGGAGGCCAGCCTGAGACGGCAGGCGGCGCAGTTGGATGCCGTGTTCAGCGGCCAGGCTGCCGGACCGGTCCGGACCGTGCTTGATGCCGCCTGTGGCATTGGAACCCAAGCCATCGGCCTGGCAGAGCTGGGCTACCTGGTGACGGCGTCGGATATCTCTCAGGCTTCGATCGACAAAGCCGAAGACGAATCCCGCCGGCGCGGCCTGGCGATCAAGTATCTCCGAGGTGATATGCGCCGGATAGACGAGCAGGCAGGGGGCGGTTTCGATGCCGTGATCGCTTGCGACAACGCCGTGCCCCACCTTCCAACCGAGACCGACATCCTCGAGGCATTCGAAGCTTTCCATCGTTGTCTGAAGCCGGGTGGGATGGTCCTCATTTCGAGCAGGGACTATGCCGGGATGCCGCGGGAGGGACAGTTGATCAATCCCCGCCGGGTGGATGTGGATGGGGACCGAAGCCTGATCTTGTTTGATGTATGGGATTTCAGCGGTGACCATTATGATCTGACGCTGTATTTGGTCGACGATCCGCGGGAAGGTGAGCCGACCACGCGCGCCATCCGCGGTGGGCGCTACTTCTGCATCAGCCTCGACCGGCTCCAGGCCCTCCTGGCCAAAGCCGGCTTCGAACAAGTCAAGCAGCTCAATTCGGCCTATTTCCAACCTCTCATCATCGGAAGCCGCTAGCGGGGCACCTATATCCCTCCGAGGTACGCCTTGCGGGAACCTGCCCGCACGGTTAGATTAGGTGCATGCGGCGTTGGCTTCTCTTGCAAATTCCCCTGGCTGTTGTCTTGCTTGGGCTGGGATTCGGGGGCGGACTGGTCTGGACTCGTCTTGCCGTCCCTGCCGTCACGCCGACGGCGGTCCCCACGGCCACGCCCACGATGGAACCCTCGAGCACACCCACCGCAACCCCAACGCCGTCGTGGACGCCGACACCCAGCCAAACTCCGACTGTGACCGACACGCCCACACCGTCGCTCACCCCCAGCATCACGCCCACGCCAAGCCGAACGCCAACTCCAAGCCGTACGCCCACCATCACCCCAACGCCCACCTACAGCCCTCCACAGGCACACGTCCTGGAGCAGTCCAACTGTCGTTACGGTCCGGGTGCCGCCTATCTCTACGAATGGGGCCTGTATCCCAAGGACAGAGTGGAGATCTATGGCCGGAACGATCAGGGGACCTGGGCCTACGTTGACCCCTGGACCTACGGGGGCCGCTGTTGGGTGAAGGCGTCACTGCTGGATGTCTTCCGGGGTGACTTGCTGGACGCGCCCATTTTCTACGGCCGGTTGCCATTCTCGGAGCTCTACAAGCCGCCGACCAATGTCGGCGCCACACGCGATGGGAATCGAGTCAGCATCACATGGACGCCAGTCTGGATGACGGAGGACGATGATCGGGGGTACCTGCTTGAGACGTGGGTGTGCAAGGACAAGCAGCTGATATTCACACCGATCCACGTCAACGCCCCGCCGGCTTACGTGGATGACGAACCTGGCTGCCTACAGCCATCCTCTGGGAGGCTGTATACTGCCGAGAAACATGGCTACACCCAGTGGGTGAAGATCCCTTGGCCGACCTTTCCCGGTGCCACACCGACGCCCTAATCTTCCCTCAACAAGCCAGCGCCTGGTGAATCAAGCATGAGTCGGAGTAGAATGGCCGGCAGCCAGCCGACCGTCTTGACATCGATTGAGAGTGTGAATCAACGTGGGAGTTAGGTTGCGCAACCCCGTCAGTGGTCTGACCCATCTCGGTGCCGCAATCGCCGCGGTAGCTGGTCTGGTTTTTCTGCTGGTGATCGGCGGGGGGCCCGAGTGGAAACGGGTCTCACTGGCTGTGTACGGCATGGCGTTGGTCATTATGTTCGCTGCCTCGTCTGCCTACCATCTGATTGTCGCCGGCCCGCGGGTGGTTCAGTGGCTGCGCAAGCTTGACCACGCGGCCATCTACCTGCTGATCGCCGGCACATATACGCCCGTATGTCTCCACTTCTTCGAGGGATTCTGGCGCTGGGGATTGCTGGCCATCGTGTGGGGCATTGCACTGGTGGGCGTGGCCCTGAAGATGCTGTTCATCAAGACCCCGCGCTGGCTCTCCGCAGGCATTTACCTGCTGATGGGCTGGTTGTCCGTGGCCGCTATTGGCGAAATGTTGGTCACCATGCCGGTTGGCGCGCTTGCGTGGCTCTTCGTCGGCGGGGCGTTCTTCACGCTCGGAGCATTGATCTATATCCTCAAGAAACCGGATTTCCTGCCGGGTGTGATCGGATTTCATGAGATTTGGCACATCTTCGTCATCCTCGGATGTCTCAGCCACTACATCCTGATCGCTGCCTACGTCGCCCGATCACAAGCCAGTCTCTGACTTCAAATTGGTCCTTTGACGCCGCCCGTATCGGGTGTGAGAAGGCGGTCCCCGCTCCAGCCTGGCCCATGAAAAAGGTGATACCGTGTCGCAGTCAAGGCAGTCCTCTGAAATCGGCTTTCTAGAGAAGCAGGGATTCCATCTGTTGGCGGCAGCCATCTCAGGCATTGTCCTGGCATGGGCGGCCGGCTTGGACGTGATATCGAGCGGCTCACTGTGGGGCTGGGACACGGCAATCTGGTACTGGCTGACGGCTGCCGTTCCGGTGGTGCACCAAGCCTACGTGATGATTGTCTGGCGCTGGCAGCTTGTGTCCAATGGGCCAACGCGGCTGCTGGGTGACAAAGCGTTTCCGTTGTACGGTGTGGTGTTCATGATCCTGTTCGCCCTGCGGCTGGTGATGATTATCCTGCTGGCCCTGGCCAACCGCGGCAGTCTGAGCGTCAGCCCGAGCCTTGTCGGTGTGCTCATTGTGGTGGTGGCTGTGCCCAGCCTGTATGTGTTGTATTCCGTCGGTCGTTACTTTGGGTTGAGGCGGGCCTTGGGCGCAGACCATTTCGAAGCCGTCTACCGGGGAGCACCCCTGGAAAGGCGCGGGGCCTTCCGATTTGTCAACAACGCCATGTACGTCGCCGGCCTGATGGTCCTCTACCTTCCCGGATTGATCTGGGGGTCGAGTGCGGCCTTGCTGCTGGCGGTCTTCAACCACGCCTATGTGTGGGTCCACTATTTCACAACCGAGAAACCGGATATGGGGGTGATCTATGGCTCGGCTCAAGATTAAGTGGGGTCGAGCTCCCCAGCTCTTTCACCTTAGTCAGGGTCCCGGACCCCATCTATGAAACCCTCCGATGTTCTGCGCCAGTTCGACCTTCAAGAGCGCATCCAAGTTGACTTTCCCGGAATGGCGAGAGAAAGCTTCCCGGACCTGGTTCGCTTCTCTCGAGTCGGGCCGGGAGTGAATTTCGTCCTCTACAGTCATCTGGAACCTGAGACTGCCGACGGTACCATCCAAGCTCAGATTGAAGAGTTTGAAGCCTTCGAAGGACCGTTCGAGTGGAAGACATACCAACATGATCGGCCGACCGGTTTGGGAGATCGACTGAAGAGCCACGGTTTCGTTCCTGATACGCCGGCGCCGGTCCTTTGCCTGGATTTGGACGAGCTGCCGGCCTCACTCACCACGCCGCCGTCCGCCGACATCCGGCGCCTCGTTGATCCCGCCGAGCTGAGCCAGGTGGTCGCCATCCACGAGCGGGTTTGGGGCGGTGATTTCAGCTGGATCCCCGAGCGGTTCAGCCGGGAACTTCGGCAGCCGGGATTCCTCGAAATCTGCCTGGCTTATGTCGACGGGACGGCCGTCAGCGTGGGTTGGACTCATTTCCAAGAACGGAGTGAGTTTGCCAGCTTATGGGGGGGATCCACAGTTCCGGCGTTTCGGGGAAGGGGGCTGTATACGGCCATATTGGCGCAGAGGGTTCGGGCCGCCCAAGCGCGTGGGCGGAGGTATGTCACGGTCGAGGCTGAGCCGGCCAGTCACCGCATTTTGGTCCGCCACGGGTTCGAAGAGCTCACCACAACCACCACGTTCACCTATGCCCCCGAGGCGTCATGAGCATCCTGCCAGGCGAACCCCTTGGCGTGTCCGCGGGGAAGCAATGGCCGGGCGGCGGCTGACATTTGTCTTTGTGCCGCTGGTCCCTGACCGTCGAGGCAGCGAACTGTGATTTGGCGCCGCCTTGCATTCCCCGGACTTTCGACCGACAATCCGAACAGGGCTCACCTAGGACTTCCGTCCTGTGCGCCGTGTGGCGCGGGGACGGGCGCCGGAACAACGCCATGCCCAGTCTGGAAACCAAGACTCAGCGCCTCCAGCCATGCAGCCAATGCGGTGCACAGGTGGTCGGCGGCACCGCCGGATGCGCGCTCCTGTTCAAAGAGTTGTTAAGCCTCGACTTCTTCGGCGAGCCTGATCGCCGGATGCATCATCTGGTGCACAACGCTTACGTCCTCCAGCATCCGAAGGGCCGTTCAAATCGATCTGTTGCCATCCACCTGACCAGTCTGTGCTGGCTGGTTGAGCGCGGCGGCCAGCCGGGGTGGGACCTGTTGCCCTCGGCCGTGCTGGCGCGGCTGTCCTCGGATGATGGCCTGCCCTGGCTCGAACCCCCGTCCATCGACGGCCAGCTCACCCTGATGCATGTGTGGGGCCACCGCCCTGAGGAATACGCCGATCGGGTGGAGGCCTGGGCGAAGAGCGTCTGGCGGGCGTGGAACCCATACCACGCTCGGGCGGTGGCCTGGTTGAACGGCAAAGGCCACTAGCCGGCCGGCGTTCGGCACATCTGCGATTTCCCCTGATACGTCGCCAATCGGAGCGCTTTCACCGGAGTCATGATGGATCTAAGGCCCATGTCCCAGGCAAGCTACGAGGTCTATCTGGAACGGCTGATTGTGGAATACGCCGAAGACAAGGTGGGTTCCGGCAATTGGCCAGAAGACGGCGCCTTGACGAGATCGCGCCACGAAATCACGAGGCTGCTGGTCGATGGGGTGTCCACACCCGGGCACGCCCTCTTCGACCTTTCTGTGCCGGACGAGGAAGAGGCGGTGGGGGTTCTTTGGCTGGGGATCATCGAAGATGGCGGGGCGAGGAAGGGGTTCATCTATGACATATGGATCCGCCCCGATCTGCGCCGCAGGGGTTTAGGAAGAACGGCCATGCTGGAAGCTGAACGATGGGCGAGATCCCTCGGGCTCACCAGCCTTGGGCTGCATGTCTTTGGGCACAACCAGGCCGCCTTGTCGCTGTATGAAAAGCTGGAGTATACGATCACCGACCTCAATATGACCAAGCAGTTGAACTGACCAGAAACTGCTTGTCTGCCGAGCTCGGCTGCCCTCGACGCGATTGCGTTTTGCCGTCTGGCAAGGGCACCCCCCGACTATTTGTGATCGATTTCACAAGTCGAACCTTGTCGTTGTGATGTCTGGCATGAGCGGATCGTCAGGCTGGAGGTTTTCCACATGAACCGGCCAGGCACCGCAGCGAGTACTATCTGAGGGGGGAGCGATGCGGGTGACGTTGTTCGTTTCAGCACCGGCGGCCTCCGAAGGCGAATTCCAGTGCATAATTGAGTGATGTCGCTGGCGGTGGGCCCCTGGGGGCGCGCCGCTCGACGGTTCCCTCGCGAGATCAAGGGGAGGTTGTTGGATGGCAAATCAAGGCTACAAGCCGCCGGGATTCTTGGCGATCATCGGTGGTGTGATCTTGTTCGTCGTCCTTATCGGATTGGCTTGTTCATTGTCAACCACGGTGAAGCTTGTCGGATATGGGCTTCTGTATGTCCCTTCTCGTCTGGGTCTGGTGGATGTCCCACGACCAGAAACCATCCAGCGGCTCGATCTGGAGAGCACGCCGGTGAATGCCTATTTCAAGAATGCTGGGACGTTCGAGGTGTTCACGTCGAATTATGAATTGCTCACAATCAGCATGCAGATGGAAGAATCAACGTCCAACACCTCGTGGTTCCATGTGGCCGACCCCAACACGGGTGAACGGTACCCGGTGGCCAACGTCAGCCGAGGGTTGATGCCCTACGATACGCCTTTCGCAGAAGGGCGTCCGGTGCTCCGTTTCACGATCGATAAGCCTGGACTGTACCAATTGAGCTTCCCCACGCCTCCGGCGGCCAGCCTATACTTTGTCCCGGATACCACGACAGGTAAGGAATGGTTAATCTGGTTGATCTATCTTGGAGAAGTGGGCCTGATCTTCGGTGTTCCAGGCTGGTTCTATTTTCGGGGATGGCGCAGGGAGTCCGAGCACCTGGCTGCCATGCACAGAACCATGCGTGCCAGGGCCGACAGGTTCTGGGAAGAAGAAAAAGCCCGCAAAGAGATCGAGGCCTCGGGCGACTGGTATCAAGACCTGTGAGTTGTCCTGCAGATGATCGGCGATGGCGAGTGTCCGGTCGGATGCTGAGTTGACCGGGCAATCTCATGGGCCGATGGCCATCATCAAGCGGTGGCAGGCGGAGTCCGCCGGCTGGTGGGCCGGGGTTGGGCGAGCGGTGTGCTTCGCAGGCGGCTTCCACCCATCGATCGCGGCATCTTGAGGTTGACCTCCGGCCGATGGAGCCTGACGTATTTGGTGACGGGGCTCCCAGTCGCCTTGGTGAGTGTTGAAGACTCTGCCCGCGGGAATTTGCACAGTGTCCCGCTGGTGGTGGTCCCGGATGGGGGCGACTTGATCCTGGTCGCATCCAATTTCGGGAGCAAGCAGCACCCGCATTGGTGTGCGCTTCTGAGGTCGGTACGGGTGACTCACGTCCTTTGGCGAGGCACCCCGGGAGACTTCAGCGTGGAGGAGCTTGAAGGCGCGGACCGACGGCGCGCCTGGTCCAGGGCGACGGAGCTCTACCAGGGCTATGGGATTTATGCCGAACGCGCCGGTGCCCGTAGCATTCCTGTGTTCCGCCTCATGCCACGCGAGCCATGAGCCTGTCTCCGAGTCTGCTTTGATCTCTATTCATCGAACGCTTCAAACAGGAGTTTTGGTATGAGTGACAACACAATGCAAACCTCGCGTGAGCTGGCGACATTGGGTGGAGGCTGTTTCTGGTGCCTCCAGCCGGCTTTCCAAGAACTGAACGGCGTGGAGGAGGTGACGGTTGGATACGCCGGAGGCCATGTGGACCGCCCCTCATACAAGCAGGTGTGCACGGGTCGCACCGGCCACGCTGAAGTGGTCCAGGTAGCCTTCGATCCGAGCATCATCAGCTATGAGGACATCCTGCGCATCTTCTTCACGCTCCACGATCCCACAACACCAAATCGTCAGGGAAACGACGTCGGTCCGCAGTACCGATCGATTGTCCTCACCCACGATGAAGGGCAGGCAGACTCTGCCCGTAAGGTGATCGACGAGATTGAGGGCCAAGGGCTGTGGGACCGCCACGTGGTGACGCAGGTCGAACCGCTGGAAGCATTCTTTCCGGCGGAAGCCTACCATCAGGATTACTTTGCCAAGAATCCCAATCAGGGATACTGTCGGGCGATCATCGCGCCCAAGGTGGCCAAGTTCAGGGCCCATTATGGCGAGCTGTTGAAGGCGCCAGTCTCCTGACACTCTGCGGGCAGGGCCCGCCGCCGGTCTTCCAAAGGGGCCATCCCGGTTGAAATATGGGCAAACGACAGGCATACGCAGAACATCTGGCCTCGATCGAGGATTGGGACGCCTGCCTCATGGCCGAGTCGGGATTGCCCGGGCCGCGCGGCAACCTTGAATTGGCTGCCGCCTTCGTTGACATCGCACCCCGCAGCTTGATTCTCAAGTACGCCGCGCTTGAAGCAGAGGAAGCCCCGGAGAACTCGCCGATGGGCTTCCTCGCCTTTTGTGGCGTCTACGGCTTGGGGCGGTTGATCTCCGAGGGCGAATCCAACCAGCTCGCAATTCTTCGGCAGCGAGCGCATGATCCCCGCTGGCGAATACGCGAGGCGGTGGCCATGGCTCTTCAGCGCCTGGGGGATGCCGACGTCGATGCCCTGCTGGCTGCTGTCGAGGATTGGGCACGTGATCCCTTGGAGCGTCGGGCAGCTCTCGCTGGATTGTGCGAGCCCCGCGTACTAAGGGCGATGGGTAGCCTCGAACCTGTGTTCCAGCACTTGGATGATGCCACCCGCTGGCTGAGGGGACAAACGGGCAGGCTGGATGAATCAGGCAAGGTGCTTCGAAAGGGGTTGGCCTATGCCTGGAGCGTAGCTGTCTGCGTCCAGCCTCAGGCGGGGAAAGCCGCCATGGAAGCTTGGCTTCCTGATCCGATGCCCCACGTGCGATGGGTGATGAAACAGAATCTCAAAAAGAATCGCCTCATCCGGCTCGACCCCAGCTGGGTCGCTGGCTGGGAATCAGCCTGGCTCGAAGAGGCCCCGTCCCCCAACGATTGAAGCAGCATCCAATCCGAGCAAGGGCTCGAATCATGATCGGATGGATCTGGGTCGGCTAGACGCGCCCCAAAAATAGCGCCACCGGATGGCGTGTGTCTATCTACTGGTATGCGTCCCACGGGAGAACGGCGAGTACCTGGGGCCCAAACCCTGGGGAAGGGGCTGTCATTCTTGCCGGAGTTGAAACGCGGCCGCGGCGCCAGTAGAATACCAAGGGGCGGAAATGCAGGGAGGTTGGCGTGATCTTGGTGACAGGTGGCGCAGGCAAGACCGGTCTGGCAGTAACTCGGGCGCTTCACGGCGTCGGCGTCTCGGTGCGCGCCATGGTGCACCGATCTGCGTCGAGCGACCGGGCGCAGTCGGCTGGCGCTAACCAAGTCCTGGTAGGCAAGCTTGAAAATCAAGCCGACCTTGAGCGGGCACTAAGTTCGGTGAATGCCGTCTATGCTATCTGTCCCAACATGGCGCCAGATGAATTTGGCATGCTCACGGGGTTGATCGATGCCGCCGTCCGAGCAGGCGTGAAACGGTTTGTCTACCACTCCGTTCTGCATCCGCAAGTTGAGGCCATGCCCCACCATTGGCAGAAGCTGCGCGTCGAAGAGAGGCTCTTTGAGTCCGGCCTGGAGGCCACCATTCTGCAGCCGACTTCTTACATGCAGAATCTAAAGGGCTACTGGGATGAGGTGGTTGGGCAAGGGGTTTACCGCGTGCCGTACCCGGTCGGTACACGCCTTAGTCTGGTGGATCTGGAGGATGTCGCCCAGGCTGCGGCCTTGGTGCTCAGCCAGGATGGGCATGTCGGAGCGACCTATGAGCTCTGCGGCCCCGATGCTCTCACCCAAGATCAGGTAGCCGCCACTTTGGGGCAGGCGCTTGGGAGGGAAGTCGAGGCGCAAGAACTGCCGCTTGCAGAATGGCTGGCGCGCCCGGAGATACAGACCATAGACGCCTATCAACGTCAAACGCTGACAGCCATGTTTCGGTATTACGCCGCCTACGGGTTGGTGGGAAACCCGAATGCGCTTGCCTGGCTGCTCGACCGTGCGCCGACCAACCTCTCTCAGGTCGTGGCGCGAGATTTCTTGGGGCAGTCATAGGTCGGGTATTTGAGGGCCGGGAGGCATGGCGGGCTCTCTCCGCTCCAATGGATTGTGAAGATTATCACAAACGGCTAATCAGTCCTTGGAAAGGAGGTGGCCATGGTAGGGGAAGTACGCCGAGGTAAGACGGCCCTGACGGCGATCGGGGGGACGCCCCTGGTCCAGCTCACCCGACTGCCGCATGAGGGCGGGGCTCAGGTGTGGGTCAAGCTCGAGATGTTCAACCCGACCGCGTCCTATAAGGATCGTATGGCACTCAGCTTGATCGAGGCTGCCGAAGATCGAGGCGAGCTCATCCCGGGGAGGGTGGTGGTCGAAAGGACAGGAGGCAGCACCGGATCTTCCTTGGCGCTCGTATGTGCCGTCAAGGGCTATCCGATCAAAGTTGTCTCCTCGGATCCGTTCTCGGCGGCCAAACTATCCACGATGGAGGCTTTGGGCGCCGAACTCACCGTGGTCCCCAGTCATGATGGCGGCGTTAGCGCCGAGTTGATGGAAGACATGCGTCGTGAGGTCGATCGAATCGTCCGAAGCGATGACGCCTACTACACCGACCAATTCAACAATCCCGATGCTGTGCTGGGTTACGAGCCTGCCGCGGATGAGATCATTGACGAGCTTGGAGGTCACCCGGATGTCTTCTGTGCCGGTGTTGGGACGTCCGGGTTCTTGACGGGGGTCGGCCGGAAGCTGCGGCGGGGTTCGTCGAGCGTGCGCGTGGTGGCCGTTGAACCGGCCAGTTCAGCCGTGCTTTCCGGAGGGGCACCCGGTTCGCATCGAATTGAAGGCATCGGTGTGGGCTTTGTGCCACCGCACTTTGATCCCGATCTTGTGGATCAAGTGATGACCGTGAGCGAGGCCGAGGCCGCCGCCATGGCACGTACGCTGGCTCGAAAAGAAGGCATCTTCGCTGGCTTCTCCACCGGTCTCAACGTGGCCGCCGCATGCCGCCTGGCGGCCGAAATGGCCCCAGAACAGGTCGTCGATACCGTGGCGGTGGACTCGGGGCTGAAATACTTGGACGGGGATCTGTTTCGAGCAGTCTAGTGCTGGCGCAACAGTGCGAGGTTAGTGTGTGGTCGGAATCAGCTCGAACTGCGGCCTCTCCGGGGTTTGCCCGGGACGGTTGAGCAGCCAATAGTAGAAGCGAAGCCAGTGGTTGGACCAGCCGAGCAGGCGTGTGCTGGTCATGATCTGCATCACCTGGTCCCGGCCGAGTTTGGCTTCGCTGGAGAGCACACTGGCGTTGTTGCGGCTGACGGCCAACGTCCCCACGGCGAAGTACACGGGCCACATGCACGCCAGACGCACACTGTGGAGACGCCTGGGCAGGTGGATGACGTACTCCATCCCGCCCCACAAGTGGCGCTCCGCCTTCTGAGCCAGCATTTCCACCACCTGCAGCGATTTCTCGAAGTTGTCCCGTTCGAACATTGAATCGCGTGTCAACCCAACTTTTTCGTAGTAGCTCTGCGGCACGAAGACCCAGCCCCGCTCATAATCCTTGCGCATGCCGCGGATGATATTCACCGTCTGCAGAGCCAAGCCGCATTCACGCGAGAGCGGCATCAGCATCGACTTGCGCTCGCGGACGATCGGTGAATACCAGGCGAAGACGTCCGTCAGCAGGTACCCGACGCGTCCAGCGACCTGGTGCATGTAGTCGTCCAGAGCTTCCTCGTTTTCCACAAACGGTCCATGGTCCTGCCAGCGAGCCATACCGAGGGAGCTGCGCGTCAGTCGAAGCAAGATGGCTTCTTGCACCACCGGGGGCAGGCCGTGGAGGGCATCCATCACGTCGCCGGCCCGCTGCGCTACCAGCACCTCGGGGTCGCTTGGGTCCAGGTCGGACAAGGCTGAGGTGAGATGGGCTACGTTTTCCTTGCCCTCCAGTACGGCCACCCAGGTTCTGAGCAGGCTCGACTTCATTTGGGGCGGCAAATCGGGATGGTCTTCGATGGCGTCAGACACCCGAAACAGCAGGTAGGCAACCGTGATGGAATTGCGCAAGCCGGCCGGGAGCTGCTCGATCGAAAGCGCGAAGGTCCGGCTGACGCCCCTGAGCATTTGGTAGTGCGGAAGCATGTTCAGGCTGTTTTCACTCATGGATCAAGAATTCCCTCGTGGTTCCCACCGTCTCCCCACCAAGACTTGCGATTCCCTCGTCCTGACTGTGAGGTGTTCGAGTATAGCCCAAATCGAAAGCTCATGAAATGGCCCATCGGGGTCAGATGGTGGTTCTTTGCTGGGTTGGCTCCCGGTGGCTGTGCAGCTGGATGCATTTTTGCTCGCCCGGGGTTAGAATGGCGCGCAGCTCTAAAGATCATGCGGGCGTAACGGCCCATTCTGATTTGACGGAAGATGGGAGATCTGACCATGCTGTCTCGCCAGCGAGTTCGAAACGCCCTCGGCACGACCCTCGGCTTGGCGCTGCTTCTGGCAGCCTGCAACCTGCCAGCGCAGTCGACCACCCCTGGGGCCACGCCGACGGCGTTCATCTTCCCCAGCGCAACGCCTGCTCCCCAAACGGGGGGGCTTTCGGGGACGGTTTGGAAAGATGATTGTTCTCCGGCGGCCGAGGGGCAGGCGGGACCAGCAGATTGCGTCCCCAATGACCAGGCGGCATCCGGTCAGTCTGCGGACGGGGTGATGCAGCCATCAGAGACCGGGATTGAAGGTGTCGTGGTCAGACTGGGGACGGGCGCATGCCCGGCATTTGGCCTGGCCACCGCCACCTCGGACGCCAATGGGGCTTACGGTTTCTCCGATCTGACGCCGGGTACCTACTGCGTCTCTATCGACGCCAGCCAGGCTGAGAACGCCGGCGCTCTCAATGGTGGTGCTTGGACGCATCCGGAGGGGATGACGGGCACCAGCGTGGCCTCGCAAACGGTGACCTTGGCTGAGGGTGGGTCGGTTGACTCGGTGGACTTCGGCTGGGACGCGTTTTTTGTGCCTGTGACCTCGGTCACCGCCACGGCGGAGGCCGCCACCGACACACCAACCCCCGAAGGGACGGACACACCCACACCCGCACCTACCGCCACCTTCTCCCCGAATGATCCCAAGGCCAATCTGGGCACGCCGACAGTCAGCGACAGTTTCGACGCCTCGTCAACCTGGCCGACCTACAGCGATGACCACGTCGGATTCTCGATCGGCGACGGTGTCATGCACATGACCGCCGCCAACCCCGATTTCTACGACGGTTGGACCCTGAGTACGCCATCAGTTGAGAACTTCTACATTGAAATCAAGGGTCAATTCCTCGAGCCGTGTACCGAGCGGGACCACTACGGGATTGTCGCCCGCGGTGTGTGCGACGGCGGCAACTGCAGCGGGTATCTGTTCGCGCTCACCTGCGACGGCCGCTACCGCCTGAGTATCTGGGACGGGGCAGAAAATCAGACCACCTATCTGACCCCCTGGACCCAAAGCAGCGCCATCAAGGCCGGCGCCGGTCAAAGCAATGTGCTGGGATTCATGGGAGACGGGAGCAAGCTCTCCCTGTATGCCAACGGCCAGCTGCTCCAAGAAGTGACTGACAGCACCTTCGACACCGGTCTCTTCGGCCTGTTCATCGGCTCGGCCCAGACACCGGATCTCAAGGCGGACGTCGACCAGATCAGCATGTGGTCGCTGCCGTAGAAAAAGCCGCACCAGGCTGACCAAGTCGTAGGGGCACGGCATGCCGTGCCCCTGCTTTTTGTTCCGCCCCGCTTTGCCCTAGATGATTGTGAAGGAGTTCACAAATCGGCCCTGAACTCGCCGATGGGCTGACCAGGCGTCGGATTCCCCAACCCCCACCTTTCACGCGCCTTACGGCACCCGAATTGCATTGTAAGGACCCTGTATGGAGCAGTTAGGCTCCTGCGCGGTAGCTTTAAGGTGAGGTTTGAACATGCGGACACTAAAGGCAGATATGCGTAGGAATCGGGTCCTGGCGGCAAGCGTATGGGTCTTGGCGGTGAGCCTTATGGCGACCGCCGGGGCCTCCGCGTCCCCGTTCAGGGCCAACACCGGCAGCATCCAAAGCCTTACAGCAGTCGGCGCTGCACAACCGGGCGACCCTATCGATGTCTCAAGCACGATCGCAGCCATGGACCGGATCAACAAGTCTAATCTTTACTATGAGCTCAGCGACCCCTCGGGTGCCGTAATCTTTGCCACTCAAGTAGATCCGGGCCGCCTGGACGTCGGGGAGACGTCTTCAGACGCATGGCAGTTTTCCAACCCGCCATCCACCGGTACCTACACCATCAGCCTGTGCTGGAGCACGGGCAATTCCCACAATTGTGATATCGATTTCAAGACCACCCAATTCAGCTCTGTGCCGACGCTGGGTTGGCCTCTGACCATCGTTGCCGGCGGGTTGATCGGCCTCTGGATCTGGCGGCGGAAGGAGGTCTGGGCCCAATGACCAACGGTTGGCTCGGCCTGGCCGTTGTGGTGTATGTCGCCGGTTTGGTGATCCTGCGCGAGAAGCGTCAAGGCTTAATGGGCTATGTCTGGGGCGCGTTCGGCTTGGCGGGTCTGATCATCCTGTTTGGTGAATACGGCGGCTGGAATGTGCCCCTAGGTGCGGTGCAAATCGATGCCCTGGCATGGCTGGGCGGTTTGGCCGGCTTGGGACTATCGACCTTGGGGCCTGGGACCTTGGTGGTGCCGGATCCCAGCGGATGGTCGGTGCTAACCGTGGGGATCGAGTGCTCCACGTTGATCGAATCGGCGGTGTTCATCGGGTTGGTCCTGTTCTACCCAAGGTTCCCACCCGCCGATCGGTTTATGCGTCTGATCCTCGGCTTGGGGGGGACGTTGCTGGTCAATCTTGTTCGCCTGTCGGTGATCGTGGGTATGGCGTATCTGCTGGGCAAGCCGGCCGTGCCATGGGCACACGCAGTTGTCGCCCGGCTGGTCTTCTTCGCTGGCATTGTGGTCATCTACTGGAAGCTTATGACTTTGCCAACCCTGCACTTGGTTCGACGGGACATGGAGGTGTCCGGCCGTGCAGTCCGCTGAGATGTTGGAAGGACGCGTCGCGTGAATTGGGAACGTTTCCTCTTCTTCTGGGGAGTTTGGATCTTGGTGCCGCTGGTTGTCGACGTGTTCCAGGCGCTCCGAGATGCCTGGCTGGTCTACCGCAGCCGCGCCTTTGCTCGACTCTATCCGCCTCTGCCGAGGCGAAATCTTCCGAAGGTCTCGGTCCTGATCCCGGCCTTCAATGAACAACTGGACATCGACCGCTGCATCACCAGCTTGAAGGCGCAGACCTACCCGCATCACCTGATCGAAGTCATCGTGATCAACGATGGATCGACCGATCGAACAGAGCAGGTGGTGCAGGGCCATATCAACGGCGATGCGCATTGGAACGGGCACATCCGGCTGCACAATCGCGTGATCCCGGCCCGCGAGTTCGGTGGTGTGATGACCCTGCTCCAGGGCCAGCATCAGGGCAAACCCGCAGCGGTCAACATGGGGCTGGCGCGATGTCGAGGCGAACTGATCATGGCCATCGACTCAGACGTCGTCCTCGAGCCGGAAGCGGTTGAACAAGCTGTCTCGGCCTTTCGGTTCGACACGGACCTGGTGGCCGCCACGGCCCACCTAATCATTGACCCCAACCTGCTTGTCCAACACGACGGCATGGGGAGGATCAGCCTCGACGAGCGGGACCTGCCGATCATGCGCCGACTGAATCTGAGCGAGAAGATTCTGTCCGGGTCCCAGTTCCTTGAATACCTCCAGTCGTTCCGGATCGGTCGCCACGCTGAGGCCATTCGCGACGAGCTCTTCACGCTTTCCGGCGCCTGCGCCATCTTCCGCAAGGACGCCCTCAGGGCGGTCAACGGCTACCGCGGCCGTACGGTTTCGGAAGACACCGATGTAAGCATGACTCTGAGGCGCTACTCGGGCAAGATCGGTTATCTGCCGCAGGTCAGGGTGCACTTGGCGCCGACCATCAGCTGGGAAGAGCTCTTTTCACAGCGGGTGCGATGGCAGCGAGGCGAACTGGAAGTGATGGCCATGAACGCCGACCGGCTGGGGCGCGGCGAGCGCTTCTGGAGACGGAGCCTGCCGGCCAGGCTGCGCCGGGATCATGCTCTAGCCCTTCTCCGCCTGGTATGGGCTTTCCTGATGCCGTTGTTTCCTCTGCTCGGCTATGAGCCGAGCATGGTTGCCCAGGCGGGGGGGTTGATGTACGTCCTGTATGTCCTGGCTGACTTGGTGCAGTTGCTGGCCTCTTGGCCGATCTGCGCTGAAAGTGAAAGGCGCCTGCTGCGAGAATCGGCCGTCTATTTGCCCGTCCTGCCGCTATATCGTATGGTTGTGTACTTCTTCCGATTGAGCGGTGTGCTCAAGACTCTGAGTGACCAGCCGGAATGGACTACTCGCACCGATTGGCTGAGCGGTCTGAAGAACCCCCGAACCCGCCGCCTGACCAGCTGGGTCGGGCGCGCGGTGGATCTCTGGGCCGACTGATTTCGATCCTTCTCCTGCGCAAGCACGCATGGCCAGCGTCGATCCTTGCGCTGGCCTTGGTTGTCGTCCTGATACGGATCGCCGGGCCAGGGTTCCCCAGCGGAGCCGATTCTTGGGGCCACCTGTTCAAAGCCGAGTACCTGGCGAGCCAAATGCATTTGCATGGCGCATGGGCATACGTGACGACAGCTTGGATGCCGAATTGGTACGTCGGCGACCCTTTTCGAACTTTCTATCCCCCACTGACAACGCTTGTCCTCACCCCCTTGATGGTCCTTGCGGGCGACCAAGCCCTCGCCTACCAATTGTTCATCGTCCTAACATTGGCGGTCTATGCCGCGCTGATGTACGTCTTCTTGGCGGACTTGTGGGGACCCTGGGCGGCCGGATTGGGATCGGTGCTCGCTCTGCTCGCCCCATACCAGCTCAGGACGTTGTTCTTCGAGGGTAACTTTCCTCGTGTTCTGGCGGTCCTCGGTCTGCCGTTGCTGGCTTGGCTGATCGAAAAGAGTCTCACCACGCAGGGTCGTCGAATGCCGTGGGTACTTTTCATGGGTATGGCATGGACCTGGACTCTACTGGCTCATCCGCAGCAGGCCTTCATGTTCGCCGTTGGCCTAGGGGTTTTCGTCGCCGCCCGGATGTTTCTCGATCCGGATGTCGAACTTCGCAGGTTGGTGGACTGGGTTGGGGGAATCGGACTTGGCCTGGCGGGGGCGGCGCCGTGGCTCCTACCGGCCTACAGCCGGGGGGAGTTTGCCAACGTGCCCTTCTTGCCGGTTGAAAAGGTGGGCCTCTTCAGTGCCTCGCCCAGCGCGTTGCTGCCAGGCTGGATGGGGGGGTCAGGAGCGGTGAGCCTGGGTGTGGGCGTCTTGGTGCTGGCGATCCTGGCGGCCATCAGCCGCCCGGAGCCCCGCAGGTCTGCCTGGCTGATCTCAGGACTTGTCACCCTGTGGCTGGCATTTGGTTCGAAGGGCGTTCTCTTCAATCTGGTTCCGTTGAGCAGTCAGCTGCTGCCGGAAAGATTCCTCAACTTCACCAGCTTTGCCCTCCCCGTAGCCGCGGCCGGAATCATCCCCTTCCGCGTCAAGGCCAAAGTGCTGAGGTCGGCCGTGGTCCTCGGCTTGGTGTTGATAGACGTGCTGCCGGCCATCCAGCGTGTGCACAACGTGCCCTTTCCGCAGGCAGAGGCCGACATGGGCACCGCACTGGCACAGAGTGTCCCTGACGGGACCTCGGCGAGGGGTGTGCTTATGACCTATCCGGAACCGAGCGATCAGGACGTCTATTTCGCCGCAAAATCGGTCCCCATCGTCAACGGTTGGGCGCTGGAGAACACTCCACAGCAAGACCCCCTTCGCCGCTATCTCTCGGCGCCAGCATGGGGGACCCATTATCTGGCTCATTTACTCGCCCTTTGGAACGTCAAGGCGGCCGTTGTGTCAGGTGATTCGAGCGACGTCCAAGCGGCCAGGTCGAAGTCTCGGCGATTCCGGCTTCCAGCTTGAACGCTCAACTGGAACGTATGAGATCTGGGCCCTGCCGCAGGCTCCGGGCTACGTGCAGGAGCTCCCTGCGAACCCAATGCTCGTTCTGGGCGACCGCCTCAACCCATTTCTGGGGGCCTTCCCGTTTGCCGTGGAAGCCGATCATCCCACATTGTCGGCCTTGCCCGATGGGGGTCTGGATGGCCATCCGGCGGTGGGGCTGTACCGTTTCGAAGCCTCCGGGCCGTTGCCTCAATCAGATGTCAATCGCCTGAGGCGCTACTTATATGCCGGCGGGACAATCATCACCGATCTCTCGAGCATGGAAGACCGATTTGGGAAGACCTTGGATTTCTTCGGCGTGACGGTAGTCAAACTCAACTTGTCGAGAAGCATGGATCTGTCATGGGACGGTGAGGCCGCCGAACTGCCGCAAAACCTGCCGCTTGTCGATTTGGCCCCTGATGGCTGGTCGGGTGCGGCCTACCAGGGGTTGGATGGTGTGTTGGGACACGTTTCCTATGAAGGTAGATCGTTCGACGTTCTCGGATATCGGGATGTGGGGCAGGGCAGAATCTGGTTTGTCGGCCTCAACCTCCTTTTTTATGCGCAGGAGACCGGGAATCATGCCATGGTCGATCGCTTGCGAGAAATCATGCTCCATGGGGTCAATCTCGATACTTCGCTCGTCTACCCGGGAATCGCCGTCACCGACTGGCAGGCCGGGGGGGCGGGATTGTCGTTCAGTTATGAGGCGCCGACCGAGGTGCCGTCGGCGCTGATCAGCTACACTTACTCGCCCCGCTTCCGGGCGGCCATCGACGGCCAGCCGGCCCCGCTGGCGTCGTATCAGCATCTGATGCACCTCAGCCTGCCGGCGGGAGAGCATTCGGTGGCGGTCACCTACCATCCCTACGGAACGGTGTGGCCATGGTTGGGGCTCGTGGTTCTGTTCCTGGGCGTCCTGGCCGCCGGCGGCCTCGAGCTGTGGGAGCGGCGTACCTACCTGCCGCCCGTGCCTGCCCCGGACATGGCCGAGGAGGAACCTCAGGAATACGCGCCGTGCTCTAACTGCGGCTTCTTGCTGGCCGAGATTGGACCGCCGACAAGTGTGACCTATCCATTCCAAGTGGTCCATTGTCCGATCTGCGGCATGCAGATGGACGATGAGGGTTTCCAGCCTGGGGAGCCGCTCAGGGAAGAAGACAAGCAGGGGCGGCTGTCGGAATGGCTGATCGAGAACAACTACGACCCCACGACGGTTCATGAGCGCTGGGGCTTCGCACGCGACAAGTTCTTTGAGCCCGAGGGTGGTGAAGGGTCTCCGCCATCGTCCCGGTCGGAGAACCAACCATGATGGACAGGCTATGAGTCAGAAAATCCTGATCTGTGACGATACTCCGACGGTGTTGGACTTCTTGGAGTTGGTCTTTGAGAAACAAGGATTTGAGGTCATTCGGGCCGGGAACGGAACCTATGCGCTCGAAATGGCAGCTGAGCAAAACCCGGATCTTCTGCTACTGGACGCCATGATGCCCGGCATGGACGGCTTCGAGGTCTGCCGGCGGCTTCGCGCTAATCCCGACACGGCGTCTGAGACCATACTGATGTATTCGGCGATTGTCGGCGAGGAAGTACGCGCAAGGGCCCTTTCCGCCGGGGCGGATGAGTTCCTCGGCAAGACCCTCTCCCATGCGGAACTGGTGTCCCAGGTCAGGGATTGGCTGGCAGCCCGTTCTGTGCCGGGCGGTGTTGGTCAGCCCGAATGGGTGCAGGTCGGGCTGGATCTGCTGGTCTTGTTTCGCTCGGAGCTCGTGTGGCTGGTCGAAGCTGGGAAAGAGGGCGCTGTCACGCTGGCCGCTGCTTCTGAGCGCGGCGAACAGCAGGCACTTCGCTTCCTGCAGGCGCTGGGGCCCGAACCTTTTGGCACGCAAGAGGGAACCCTTCTGGGTGACATCATGGACCGGTCGCAGCTAGTCAATCGGCCGACAACTGAGCGTGCTCCGTCATCAAGCGGAGAGAGCGTAATCAAGGCTCTTGAGGCGGTCGAGGTGCACAGATACTCGGCGTCGAGGCTCCAGGGGAGACATGGTCGCCAGGGAGGGGTGCTCTTCGCCAGCCCGGCGACATTAACCCTCGACAGACAAGCGGCTGAGGAGATCGCGATCGGCTTGCGCTACGCCGCGGCCATGCTCGATCGCAGCTAGCGCCACCGAAGGTTTGTGAATGGCTTCACAATCTGTCCAGGGGAGATTGGCTTGACCCAGTGACGAGAAGAGGGCGCCCATATGGGCGCCCTCTTCAATTTATGAAGCAAGGGTGCGGGTTAGGAGCAGGAATCTTGCGTGACTGTGCCGTCTGCCCCGACGCTGTAGGTTCCCTTAGTCGGCATCGAGCGCAGGTACGCGTCGCCCCAAGTCGTGTCCCCAGTGTCAATCGCAGCACTGGAAACCTGTTCACCGCTGGGAAGCGTGCTGATGTCCTGATCAGCCATGTAGATGTCCACGGCAGACTGAACAACCGCAAGTTCCGCATTGCAGGAGTTCGTCGTGGCATTTGCGCCCAAGCCGCTGAGTGTCAACGTCACAATCCCGAACAATGTGCCCAAAATGGCGATGGTGACCAGCAGTTCGATCAGGGTGAAGCCGGTTTCCTCTTTCATCAGTTTCTTCATGAGCTTCTTGTACATTTCAGGTCCTCCTTGGGATCTGGCGGGAATGAGTTCCCATGTCAACAATTGGATGTGGATGTGTCTGCGTGCCTTCTCATATAAGTCTTCGGCTGCAACCAGATCCAGTATGTCACAGGATCGCCATTCTGTGACTTACAACGGCCTTACAGCAGATTGCACGGATTTACATGGTTTGGGACGGATCTGAGGACAGACGTCAGCTGTCGAGAAGCGACCGAAACGTCTCAGCGTCGCCGGCCAAGGGGCGGGCATCCTCGAGGCGCACCTGACCGCCTCGCACCAGGTCGGCCAAGGCTTGTTCCATGTTCTGCATTCCAGCCTCACGGCCGGTCTGGATGGCGTTGGCGATCTGATGCGTCTTGCCTTCGCGCGTCAGGTTGCGGATGGCCGAGTTGGCCAGCATCAATTCGACGGCCGGAATCCGTCCCGGACCATCGGCCCGGGGGAGCAGGCGCTGTGAAATCACCGCGGCCAGGGTTAGAGACAGCTGCATCCGGATCTGCGATTGTTGGTGAGGCGGGAAGCTGTCCACAATGCGGTCGATGGATTGAGGCCCGTTGTTGGTGTGAAGAGTTGAGAGCACCAGGTGGCCCGTTTCGGCCGCAGTCAGGCAGGCGGCCATCGTTTCTGGGTCGCGCATCTCGCCGACCAGGATCACATCCGGGTCCTGGCGCAGGGCCTGACGCGTGGCCAGGGCAAACGAGCGCGTGTCACGACCGATTTCGCGCTGGGTGATGATGGATTTGCGGTCCTTGTAGATGTACTCAACCGGATCCTCAACCGTCACAATCCTGCGGGCGGCGGTCTGGTTGATATGCTGTATCATGGCCGCCAAGGTGGTGGACTTGCCGCTGCCGGTGGGCCCCGTGACCAAAATCAAACCTTGCTGTCGCAGCGCCAACTCACCACATAAGGGAGGCAACCCAAGCGCATCCAGTGCTGGGACATCCAGGGTGAAGCGGCGCATGGAGATGCTCAGTTCGCCCATTTGCAAGGCGGCGTTGACTCGATAGCGATCCAGTTCGCCCTGTTGGAAAGAGAAATCCAATTCGAGATCATCCTCGAATTTCTGGCGCTGAGCGTCGGCGGTCAGTTCTTGGAACAGGGTTCTCATGGCCTCCGTGTCAAGAACGGGCTTGTCGGCGAGCACTTCCAACCGGCCGTCCACCCGCAGGATGGGGGGCGAGCCGGTCTTGAGGTGAAGATCGGATGCACCGTGCTGGCGTGCAAGTTCGAGCAGGTCAGTCAGCATTCAGCTCATCCTTCCTAGCCAAAGGGCAAGAAGCTGGTCACCGTAGAGCAGGCCGATCACGGCGCCCAGGGCGAGATAGGGGCCGAAGGCGACCCGGTCGCCGCGGGAAAGCCGACCAGCCGCCCACAGAACGCCGGCAATCAGCCCCCCAATCACGAAGGCGAGCAGGAGGACCAGGCCGATCTGGGGAAAGCCAACCATGAGGCCGATGAAGGCTGCCAGCTTGACGTCCCCCATGCCCATGCCACCCGAAACGAGCACCGCCAGCAGGAACAGGATCACAAATCCGACTACGCCTCCGAGCAAGAGTTGGATCAAGGATCGACCGGGTGTGAAGAATGCCGCCACGAATGCAACGCCGATCGCCGGAAAGACAACCAAGTTTAAGATGCGCTGACTTCTCCAAGTCGGTGATCGCCATCACCATCAGGAAGCAAACATATACGGACGCCAAAAGGGTGGTCAGGCTGAGGCCAAAACGGGCCAGCGCCAGAGCGAAAAAGCCCCCAGTGAGGAGCTCGACAATTGGGGACCGCGCTCCTATCGGCGTCCCACAGGTTCGACAGCGCCCTCTCAGGATCACGTAACTGATGACGGGAATGAGTTCCAGCGCCGTCAGCGATCGCTTGCAATGCGGACAGTGCGAGCCCGGGGTCACAATCGACTTGCCTGCCGGGAGCCGGTCGGCGCAGACGTTGAGGAAGCTCCCCAGCACGGCGCCGATCAGGCCGTAGGCAGCGACAGCCCAGGCGCTCACAGGTCTTTCAACGCCAAACCGATATTGACGCTGTACTCGGGCACCGAAAGGCCGTCCGGATAGGCGATGGGCGGTGTCAGGTCTGCCAGCGGGTACGGACTTCGAGGCGCCATGCGCTCGGTCATCTCGTGAGACTGAAAACTCGAACCAGCCAGGAGCAGCGGGCAGTCAGCTGGCAGTGGCCGGCTCTTGTGGCTCTCGTTGTAGAACTTGGTGGTGCGCAGCAGTTCTTGGGCCAGGAGGTCCAATCTGCCTTCGACCGATGCCGAAGAGGTCCCCAGGGGAACCGTGCGGATGATTTGGGGCACGTTGTCCACGACGACGACGATTGTCAAGGCCTGGTCCTCGAGGCTGACCATGATCCCTAGCGGTCGGTTGGCGCTGCGGACAAGCGCCAACGGTCTGACATCCATGGCGGTCGGTTCGAGCTCGGCGGCTCGAAGGATGGCCATGTGATGATCGACTTCTTCTCTGGGAATGGCCACTACATAGATCGATATCTCGCCCGGGTCCCGACTGACAATCTGCCACGATACGTCTGTCTCTTGGGCCTGCAGGGGAACCTCCTGGCGCAGCTTTCTCTGGACGGCAGCGTCAAGAAGTGTTTCATCCAGATTGGGAAGGGTCAGGACCCGGAAGATGGTCCGCTGCCCGCTGAGTGCCATGACTACCCGGCCCTTGGGAAGGGACTCGGATTCAAACACTTCGGCCAGCTGTTCGCCAATCAGGCCCGGGTCAGGCCGGCTCTGTGCGGTGGGCGGAAGCTTGAGGTGTACTCGATTCCATCGACGCACCTGGCCCCGGCTGGCGGTCAGCCAACGCAACGTGCTTCCTTCGAAATCGAGAGTGACGGTTTCACGTGAGAACAGTGCCATCCTACTCCCATCCCTTTGAGGTGAAGGTCATCGGCAGGCCTACGGAGACGCCGGAGCGCCGGAGACATCGGTGCCCAAGACGGTGATTCCGAAGCCGCAGGCCGATTGATCAGCGTCCAGATTGATGTTGTCTGTTGCCAGGTATGGCCTTCCCTCCCGTTCGAGCTGGCGGATGTAAGCGATACAGTCGGGCATGCTGCCTGTGAGATCGACGGTGTAGCTTTCGATGGTCAGGTCGCCAAGCACTGTGGGCAAGTCTTCGGCACCCTGATACTGGATGCGCTCCACGAGCACGTTCGAGTCCGGTCCCATGCCAAAACCACGATTGTAGAGTTCAAAGGGCACGCCCAGCTTGGGCGCTTGCGACTGGGTCTGTGCCAATTCGCCTTTGGCCCTGTCCAGGTCGGAATTCAGATTGTCGATCGTCGATTGCCGGGCTTGAACCAGCAGCGTCAGGTTGTCTCGTAGATTGCCCACCTGTGTACTGATGGACCGTGCTGTCAAGGCGCGTTCGACACCGGCTGCCATCAGGGCAGAGACCACAGCCAGCACGACGACGTTGAGAAAGATCGCCACCGCATTGGATGAAATCCGCCGGCGGCGGGGCCGTATCACCGTCATTGATCCCTCCCTCGTGTTCGACAGGCTTCCGAGGGTACATAGGAACTGCGGGGGTTAGGGTGCACTGGTGGCCTCCTCCGTCGGAGTTGGCTGATTGGACTCGGCCATCGCGAGTGTGAGCGTGAATGCAAAGGGATGTTCGACTTCTGGTAGCGTGGTCGGCGCCGGGGTACTCGAGCGAGCTGTGCGGGCAGGAACCGTGGTCGGCGTCGGGTTCGTTTCCGTTGCCTGGCTGATGACATCGATCTGCACCGACACAAAACGGCCTGAGTCTTGAAGCCTTTGCGCATAAACCAACGCCACCGGATAGGTGGCCGCTTGGCCGTTGAGCACCAGCCCTGAACCCTGTTCGCTCACTCGAGAGACGAGGGCCCCCGCCGGGGCCTGATCGAGAACATATCGAATCTCGTCCCCCCAGGCGACCTTTTGCAAATCCACGCTTTGCATGGCGAGTTGGAGTTGGTCCGTTTCCCCTTGGACATCGGCGATCTCGGAGCGAAGGGCGGCCTCTGTCCCCGAAGGCGTTTCAAGGGCCATCTGGGTGGCTCGCTGGTGATCGAGCTCCCGGGCCACGTCGCCGAAAGCTTGATTGGTGGTGAGAAACCACTGGAAGGTCGGGTAAACCAAGATGATCAGGCCCAATAAGGACAGCCAAGGGGCCACATTCGCCCAATGCAGACGAGGACGTCGGTAGCGGGGCGGGAGGACGTTCAGGTCAAGCATCGAGGCGCGCCTGCTTGCCCGGTCCGTTCGATCCGCCCCTTGATTGCTTACTTGCTCATCTGGCATCCAACTTCTCCTCATCAATCCGGCCGAAGACTAGCGGTCTCATTGGATCACCCACCAAATCACCGTCGCGTTTCCCGGGCCCCCGATGCGGACCCTAACTCTAGTGGTCATACCTCCAGCAGTGCTCGTGATGTCGTAGATTGGACTGCTGACGAGATACATCCAAAAGTTGGGGCTGCCTCCCCCTTCGAAGGCATACAGATAGTCGCCGCCGGCGTAGGCAAGCGATCCCCCGCTGCCCACCGAGAATGTGGGGGAAGGGGAAGGTGTCGTCCAGGTTCCTCCGCTCAGCGAATAGCGCCAAAACTCGGTGCCGCCTCCGGCGAAGGCATATAGATAGTTGCCGCCGGTGTACACGAGCGATCCGCCCTGGGACACAGCCCCCGGGGCCGCCGCCCGCGTTGTCCAGCTATCGGATGTGGGATTGTAGCGGTAGAAACCGTCACCGTTCCCGCCTTGGAACGCATAAACATACCCGGCGGCGAAGGCAAGGCTCATGCCATCGCCCAACTTGTCTGCAAAGTCCGCGCGTTGCTCCCAGATGTTGTTCCAGGTGTCGTAGGTGAAGAAGTTGTCTTTGTTGGCGTCGAACAGTCCGAATATGTAGCGGTGATTGTCGTAGGCCAAAACTCCACCTTTGTCGCCATTCTTGGGTGGCTCAGCTACGGTGGGAGGAGATGACCACGAGTTGCTCGAAACGTTGTAGCGCCAGAATTCATCCTTGGCCTGTGGCAGCACGTAGACCGATGAGGTGGTCGCCACGGTCATTCCGTCACGTTTCTTGGGGTCGCCCGGTGCGTTGGCCCGAGCCAACCAAGAGTTGGTGCCTGTCGAATAGCGCCAGAAAGTGCCCCCGCTTCCTTGCAGGCCGTAGACCAAACCATTCGAGGTGCCGGCCAATGCACCTCCCTGACCGACACCGGCCGGCGCGTCGGCGGCGCGGGACCATCCCGGAGGTGTAATGACGGTGGACTGGACGCCGGTCGTCACCTGGTTGACCATGATCTGTTCCGCCGGCGCAGGATAGGGACCAGGATAGGCGAGGTTGACGTTGGCCGCGTAGGTTGCATCGTGACTTAAGCGCCAGATCGCGTACTCAATCCCGCTGTCCCCGGCGTATTGTGCGTCCAGGGAGCCTTCGGCCCCCCGCGCGGCCAACATGCGCGTGCTCACATGGGCCAGGAATGGGGAGAGCAGAAGCACCCCCACCGCCAACGCGATCAGCACCGGAGCCAGCGAGCCGCCGGCTTCATTCGAGATGAGACGGGAGAGGCTGAGGCGCTTCGGCATCAGGGCACCCTCAACGCGAAACTCAAATCCGACGTATCGGTTAGGCTGCCGCGGGTGGAGGTCAGGCTGACGTCGAGCTGCTGCCCCGAGGGGCTAAATGATACGTCGGATTCATTGGCAATGTCTCGAGCCACTATCTGAGAGCCTGAAGCGTCGGTTCGAACCAAGGTGTGCGCGGCGGAGTCATAGCTGTATTGGAGTTGGATCGGACCGCCACCCGTCGGAATACTGAGCGTTCCATACACAGGGGAGGTGCCCGGGGTAAAGCTGTTGGCTTGGACAGCATCTCGTCCCAGCCAAATTTGGGCGGTTTGAAGGTTGGCCGCCAGCAGCATGCGATCATTACCCCAGCCCGTGACTTTGTAGAACTGGAAGACCGCCGTCCCGACAAAGGCCAGCACAAAGACCGAGATCCCCAGCCCAGCGATCAGCTCGACAAGGGTGAGGCCGGCCTCGCCTGCCACCAATCTGTGGAGGTTGATGGGACCGGCGTGCCGGAGCTGACCGGAATTCATCGGTTCACCTTGTAATCTTCGACCTGAAGGACTTGGGATGCACCGCGGGAGATCGTTACCGTGATCTTCTGCATTCCGGTGCCTGTGTCGGAGGCAACAAATGAGCTGGTTCCCGCATTCCAATAGGCGATCGTCAGGCCGACCGTGTACTCGGGCGGCGCCGTCAGCGTGGCATACGACGGACCGTAGGCGTCGGCCTTGACTTGCTCCAGCTGTGACCGCGCCAATCCCTCGGCCGTCACCCTGTCGACCGTGGTGGTGACCCCCTTGGTGCCCGTGCCGATCATGGCGAGCAGGAGAACCAGGCCGAGAGAGACCACGGTCAGTGAGACCAGCTCCTCGACCAACGAAAAAGCTCGCTCGTCGGCAATCCACCTGTGCCAAAGATTTGTGACGTTTTTCACAAAGCGATCCATCATCCTTCTACTGGTCCCCACATCTCATTTGATGTTCTGAAGCAGCGAGTACATCGGCATAATGACCGAAATGGCGACAAAGCCCACGATCAGGCCCACAAAGATGATCAGGCCCGGTTCGAGCAAGCCGGTGACGCGCTTGATCGAACGGTCGACCTCTTCGTCGTAGAATCCGGCCAGCGTCTTCAAGTTGGCGTCCAGGGTACCGGTTTCCTCTCCCACGCGCACCATCTGGGAGAGCATGCGCGGGAAGAGCCCCGTCCGGGCGATCGGCTCTGAGAGCCCGCGGCCCTGCAAAGATTCCCTTCTCAGCGTCTCCATGGCGCTGCTGATGACTCTGTTGGTGACGATCGAGCCGGTGAGCTGAAGCGCCTCCGGCAGGGAGACGCCCGCCTGGAGCAACGTGGCCAACGTACGCCCAATTCTCGAGACCTCGCCGTGCAGAAGAACGGTCCCGATGACGGGTATCTTCAGGAGCAATGCGTCCAACTGGCGACGGCCACGTGGCCTGGTGAAATAGATGAACCCGGCGATCACCAGGATGGCAAGCGCGGCGAACAGATGGATTCGATAGCTTACGAAGAAGGATGCCGCCGAAATGAGAATGCGAGTCGGGAGCGGCAGTTGGGCGTTGAACTCGCTGTACAGCCCGAGCATGGCTGGCAGGGTGAAGTTCAGAATCAGGATCACCACGCCGATGGCGAACAACAGTAAGAAGGCTGGATAGGACACGGCATCCCGAACCTTTCGGCTGACCTCCATTTCGCTCTCGAGATAGCCGGCCAATTCACGCAGGACGAAGCCAATGTTCCCGGTGCGCTCCCCGACTTCGACCATGCGGCAGTACATCTCTGGAAAGACCAATTCGTGTTCGGCCATGGCGCGGGACATCGGCGTGCCTTGCTGGACTTCCTCCAGGACCTCCTCCAGCACTTTGCGAAGTGGGGCGCTGGCCACCTCGGCTGCCAGGAGTTCCAATGCCGGCACCAGGCCAACACCCGATTCGACAAGATTGGCAAGTTGTTGGGAGAAGATGACCAGATCCTGGCGCTTGGGCCCCAAGAAGGTCGGGAACATGCGCTGGAAGTCAATTGGCGGCCGTGCGGGGGCGAGCTCGACAATCGTTAGGTTGCGCTCCCACAGGGCGCGCTCAGCAGCGCTTTCCGTTTCGACGTCGAGCATTCCCCGGCTCGGGTTGCCCTGGTCGTCATACGCGAGATAACGGTACCCCATGCGATCAAGCCTCCCTGTCGTCGGTTGAGGCGCCCGGCTCGGTGTGTGACATCACTCGATCCAGGCCACGTTGCGGATGACCTCTTCCGGCGTGGTGATTCCCAGGCGGACTTTGCTCATCCCATCTTGGCGCATCGTCTTCATCCCCTGAGCCTGGGCGATGGACTTAATCTCCCCGGCAGCCGCACCTGCCACGAACAGTTTGCGCATTTGCTCGTCCACTCGGAGGATTTCAAACACACCGATCCGCCCGAGGTAGCCGGTGTGACTGCAGTAGGTGCAGCCCTCACCCCTGAAGATTTCGTCGATTGTTTCTCCCATTTCAGCTTCGTATGCTGCGACCTCCGCGGCCGAGGGTTTAGCGGTTGTCTTGCAGTGCGGGCAGATACGCCGAACCAGCCGCTGAGCGACCACGCCCAGAATGGCGGATGAGATCATGTAACGTTCGACGCCAAGGTGCGCCAGCCGGTACATGGCACCGGCGGAGTCATTGGCATGAATCGACGAGAGGACCAGATGCCCGGTCAGGGCAGCCTGGGTGGCTGAGTCCGCCGTCTCCCCGTCGCGCACTTCCCCGACCATAATCACATCTGGGTCCAACCGCATGACCCCGCGCAGGCCGGAGGCAAAGGTGATTTCAGCTGTGCGGTTGACCTGAATCTGGTTGATGCGGGCGAAGTTGTATTCAACGGGATCTTCGATGGTCATGATATTCAGATGCTGCCTGTCGAGCTGATTGAGCGACGCATACAGCGTGGTCGTCTTGCCCGATCCGGTCGGGCCGCTCACAAGCACCATGCCGAAGGGGAGGTGGATCAAGCCTTGAAGATTCTCGATGTCATCCTCGAGAAGGCCCAGACCCGGCAAGTCAAGAATGGATTCGGATCGACCGAGCACACGCAGTGTGGCCATCTCTCCCCACGTGGTGTCGCTGGTGGCCACTCGAAAATGGATCTCGTCGCCCTCGACAACCTTTGAGAACTGGCCATCTTGCGGCCGACGGCGTTCGGCGATGTTCATCCCGGCCAAGATCTTCACCCGAGAGAGCAGCGGATCATGGCTGCCCCTGGGCAGTGACACGCTTTCTTGGAGCACACCATCCACCCGGTAGCGGATGCGCACCGAGTCAAAATCGGGCACGAGATGGATGTCCGAGGCACGGTCTCGCACTGCCTGATCGAGGATCAGATCGACGGCACGAACGACAGGGTCGGTCACCATGGGTTCGACGTCCGCCATCCCCCCGGTTCCACCGGCGCCATCCGGAGCGACGGTGAACTCTGCCACCTCGCGTTCGATTTGCCGGTTGGCCTTGTAGTTCAAATCAATGGCGGCTTCGATATCCGGCGCCACGCCCACCGACGGCCGAATAGTTCGGCCGGCCAGAGCCTCAAGTTCCTCGATCACCTGGATGTCGGTCGGATCCTCCATCACAACGGCCAGGGATCCATCGACCAAATCCAGGGGGATCAGGTGATACCGGCGGGCGGTTTCTTCCGGCACCAACTGAAGCGCTTCGGGCTGAATGCGATGGCGTTTGAGATCAATGAAGGGCAGATTCAGGTGGACGCTCAAGGCCATGGCGAGGTTTTCAGGTTGAAGCCATCCGCTCTGGATCAAAATGTCCCCCAACCGTCGGGGATCGCCTTCACCCTGGAGTTGAAGGGCGGTCTCGAGTTGGGATGGCGAAATCAACTCGGCCTGACTGAGAACCTGACCAATGGTCGGGCGCTGATTGGTCATTTGGGTGGCAGGATTATCTGTCATGAGAACCTTCTTCAGTGGTTGTCACAAAACGGCTTACTGTCTGGACAATGTCGTTCATGCCCAGGGGCTTGGTCATGTAGGCATTGGCGCCGACTTGGAGGCCCATCTCGCGATCTTCGGCTCGGGACTTGGCGGAAATCATCACAATCGGCGTGTTGGCGGTTGCCGGGTCCTCCCGCAATCTGTGGCAGACCTCGAATCCGTCCATACCCGGCAGCATGACATCCAAGAGAATGAGGGCGATTCCTCCCTGGCGGGCGAGCGACAATCCCTCCAGGCCGTTTCCTGCGATCCGGACATGAAAGCCAGACTTCAGCAGTACCTGTTCCAGCAAGAATGCTCCGTCGGGATCGTCGTCCACAATGAGTACCGTACCTTCGACGGTCGAGGCAGAGTCCTGAACCGCAGGCAGGCCAAAGGCGAGTTCGAAGGCCTCGCCTGACGGGCTGTCGAAATCCAGCCTGCCGGCCTGAGCCGATGCCAGTGGTCGAAGCGATTCGACATGCTGGGCCCAGCGGACCCGACCTGCGGTTTGGCCACTTTCGGACTGCGAAGCCATTGCCTCGCCGGTGGCTCCAACCTGACAGGTTACGAAACCCTCGGACTCGGCCACGGTCACTGAGAGTTTGGCGTTGGGACGGCAAACGAGCAGAGCGGCGCTGATCATGGCTTTGACGAGCCGCTCGGTCAACCCGGGTTCGCCCGTCACTTCACTTGCCGACTGAGGGGCAAACTGCAGGCGTATTCCCTTGCGTGCCGCCGGTCCCATAGCTGCTTCCGTCTGTTCTCGTGCCAATCGCTGGAGATCCATGGACACCAAGTCCGGTGCCGCTCCGGTTGCTGCAAGGCCAGCGGCCGCCTGCCACGCATTCAAGACGTCCGCGACCCAAACCGTGTCCTGGTGGAGGGTGGCGAGCCGTTCCTCATCTTGGGCGTGGTGGCCCCCATCAGCCAGGAAATCCACCTCAGTTGCCATCGACCGGAGGACAGCAGCCAAGAGATGCCCCTGTAGATCGGTGGTCTGCTCGTGGGCGGAGTCAGAGGTCACAAAGTCTTCATGGTCCTGTTCCAGGCGCCGTTCGGACGGCGAACTGTCCGAGACGGATTGGGATGGGCTCTCTTCGGCGGGAATATTGGTCGGCATCGCTTCTGATCCCTATCGGGCAACGTTCAACGCCCTGGGCTTCTCTCCTTGAAAACGGTGCAATGACCGGGCCACGCGAGGTTGAGCGACCTCGCTTCGGCCACGTTTTTCGTCAGCCACTTGGCGGTCATCACTTTTTGGCCCCATTCTTATGATTCCGGCGTGACTCCTGCAGATACTCATCAAGCATGCTTCGGTCGTAGCGCCGGTGGCCGCCAGGCGTTCGGAAGGGGACCAGCAGCCCCTGTTTCTCAACTTTATGAAGCGTGCTCAAGCTGATTCCGAGATAGGCGACGGCTTCCTTTGCGGTCAGCAACCTCTCTTTGTTTTCTGCCATGGTTGACCTTCCTTAGCCGATGGGCCTTGATTCGCTTTTTGAGCCTGACCTGAGTTGCCTATAATGGAGGGGATCACATAGCTTGCCGGTGCTTCGATCCCAGTCGGACACGGTTTTACATCGTTTTGGTCCATTTCCACTGCACTAACTATACGTCAAGAAGGGCCCTGTTTTTGGGGCCTGGGGGCGCTGTAAGCCGAATGTAAGGGGGAGCGCGAAACCGTACCGGCGCATCGCTTCCGAAGGATTCCGCAGCTGCGAGAGCAGGCTCTGAAGACAGGAGGTTGCCCCAATGAAGAAGCTCGGATTGTTGACTGGCGGGGGAGATGCGCCTGGATTGAACGCCGTCATCCGGGCGGTTGTCAAGACGGCTCCCAACTACGAATTTGAGATTCTCGGGATTCGCGATGGCTTTGACGGCCTCCTTGATCCGGGGGGGACTGTTCCCTTGGAGTCAGAGTTCGTCCGGGGCATTCTGCCACAAGGTGGGACCATACTGGGCACGGCCAACCGCGGCAACCCCTTTGCCCGCGAGGTCGAGATCGACGGCCAAATGCAGATCGTGGACGTGTCGGACGACGTGGTGGCGCGGGCGAAGGAGCTCGGGCTGGTGGGGATTGTCGTTGTCGGCGGCGATGGGACACTGCACATCAGCCAGGAGCTCAACGAAAAAGGCTGCCTTACGGTAGGCGTCCCGAAGACGATTGACAATGACATCGGCGGCACCGACGTGAGCTTCGGTTTCGATACGGCCATAAACACCGCCATGGAGGCGCTGGATCGTCTCCATACAACGGCCGAATCGCACCACCGGGTGATGGTGTTGGAACTCATGGGCCGTGATGCCGGCTTCATCGCCCTGCACGCTGGGCTGGCAGGCGGGGCGGACGTGATCCTCATCCCGGAGATCCCCTTCAAGTACGATGCCATCTGCCAGAAGATATTGCATCGGGCAGAGGCGGGGAGGCATTTCAGCATCATAGCGGCTGCAGAAGGCGCCCATCCGGCTGGTGGCGAGCGAGTGTTCGCCGAGCACGGGGATGTGCTGCATGTCGATCGCCTGGGCGGCATCGGGAATGTCGTGGCAAGCTATGTTGAGAGGTCGTGCCGCATGGAGACCCGGGTGACGGTGCTGGGACACCTGCAGCGGGGCGGGTCACCCTCAGCCTTTGACCGATGGTTGTGCACCCGGCTTGGCGGGGAAGCCGTCCGATTGGCAGCTGCCGGTGGCTGGGGCCGCATGTCGGCATTGAAGGGCGGTACGGTGGGATCAATACCTTTGACCGAGGCGCTGGCTGTACCCAAGCGAGTGGACGTCGAAGGCGATGCCGTACAGACCGCGCGCGAGATGGGGATCTCGTTCGGAGACTAGCTGATTTCAGCCCATGGATTCAAACAGCCGAGCGATCGAATCCCTGGGCGGTTGAAGCAGAGGGCGGCTCTCGCCATCCAAGTGGATTTGTACGCCGCGCCCATCCACCACCCGCCCGATGCGAGCCACCTGGATCTGCTCTTGGGTGAGCGCCGCTTCGATTGCGGAAACGGCTTCGGGATGCGCGGTGATCAGCAGGGAACCGGAGGCGATGGCGGACAGGGGATCGACATCGAGCGCCTCACACATCCGGCGGGCGGCATCGGGAAGCGGGATGCTATCGCCATCGATCGCAAAGCCGACGTCGGCGGCTTCCGCCATTTCCCAGAGTCCACCGGCCAAACCACTCTCGGTTGGGTCATGCATGGCCGAGACTCCCCCTGCGTCCACGGCCAGCCGCGCTTCGCGCACGACGCTGATGCCGGGATCATCGAGCACACCTCGCGCCCAAGCCAGATCTGCTTCACTCAGGCTGCGCAGTTGGCTGGCGAAATCGGTGGCTAAGATACTGGTGGCCTCGATTGGGATCCACTTTGTCAACAACACCACATCGCCCGGCTTGGCCCCGCGTGGCGTGACCAGCCGCTGATGACTGACTTCACCCAACATGGTGCCCACAAGAATCGGACGCTCGAGGCCCCCGGTGACTTCGGTGTGCCCGCCGACGAATGTGGCGCCCACGGTCTGGCAGGCAGCCTCGATTTGGCCGAAGATCTCATCGAGCAGGTCGTGATCGGTGGTGGTTTCGGGGAGCAGGGCCGTGACAAGAAACCACCCAGGCCGAGCCCCGGTGGTGGCGACGTCGTTGGCGTTTACATGGACGGCATACCAGCCGATGCGCCCCGAGGTGAACGTGATGGGATCGGTCTTGGCGACCAGGACCCGATCACCGAAATCGATCACGGCACAGTCAAGACCCACGCCGGGCCCAAGGAGAACTCGGGAGTCGGCGGGCGCGAACCGACGTGCGAACTCGGCCACAACTTCCGGCGGTAGCTTTCCGAGCGGGTAGGTCATCATAGTCACCCATCAAGCAAAGAGCCGTCCGATCAGGACGGCCCTTTGGTGCGCTGCGGCATCCTATCCAATAACGAGGAGGGATGCCGCAGCGCGTCGTTGCTCAGACTTACTCATGGGCATCACCTCCTCTTTGCTTAGGATAGCAAAGTGAGGTGCTCTTCAAGAGCACGAGGCAGAGTATCGCACAGCCAATGACGATTGTCAATCACAGAAGCAGCATGGCGTCGCCGAAGGAGTAAAAGCGGTAGCCAAGGGCCTTGGCGGTCTCGTACGCTTCCAGGATCCGGTCTCTGCCGGCGAAGGCAGAGACCAGCATCAGCAAGGTGGATCGGGGCAGGTGAAAGTTCGTGATCAGGGCGTCGACGGCTTTGAATTCAAAACCGGGCAGGATGAAAAGATCGGTACGGCCTTCAAATGGGGCCGCAACTTGCCCGGGCATTGCCCGACGGGCGGCGGTTTCCAGCGTCCGAGTGCTTGTGGTCCCAACCGCCACGATACGGCCGCCACGTGAGCGGACTTGATTGAGACGTTCAGCTGCCGACGGGCTGAGCTGACACCATTCGGAGTGGATGTGATGTGTTGCCGGATCGGCTTCGTTCACCGGGGCGAAAGTATCCAGGCCGACATGAAGCGTGACGTCGATCCTCGCAATTCCGGCGGCCTCGAGCCGGTTCAGGAGGTCAGTTGTGAAGTGCAGGCCGGCCGTGGGCGCCGCAGCAGAGCCGGGGTTCTCGGCATACACGGTCTGATAGTCATCTCGCCGGTTGAGGGGTGCCGTGATGTATGGGGGCAGCGGCATCTCGCCGATTTGGTCCAGTTTGGGATCAATCGGCGTTTCGAACCTGACCAATCGCTTGGGGCCTCCTAGATCTTCCAGGATCTCAGCGCTGGGGCCGTCCTCCACGACGAGCACCCGGCCTGGCTTCAGACCTTTGCCGCCGACCATCGCCTCCCAACGCCGATCATCGAGGCGGCGGAGCAGCAGGATCTCGGCTCGGCCACCGCCGGGCGCCTTGCGCGCCCGCAGTCTGGCCGGGATGACCCGCGTGCGGTTGACGACCAGGGCGTCGCCTGGTTTCATCAGGGTGGGGAGGTCACGGAAATGAAGATGACGGAAACTGCCACGGTTGCGATCGACGACCATCAAGCGCGATGAATTGCGCGGTTCAGCGGGATGCTGGGCGATGAACTCAGGCGGAAGGTCGTAGTCGAAGTCGGTGGTGCGCACGCCCTACTTGCCCAACCAGCGAAGGATGATGTTCAGAAGCACGGTGAGCACCAGGCTGATGATGAGCATGCTGGCCAGAGGTGCAAAGCAGCTGAACTGATCTGTTTGAATGCGCAGGTCCCCTGGCAAGCGTCCAAGCGGAAGGCCGCTGCGCGCAATCAGCCACATCAGGCCTCCCACCAGTACCAGAGCCAGGCCGGCCAAGATCGTCCATCGAGCGAAAGCTGTCCAGTCGGGCATCGTGACGAGCTAGAAGTCAGGCAGAGAAGGCTGTGTGCCTTCTCCGGGGTCGAGCCCCAGGTGTTGGTAGGCCAAAGCCGTGGCCACCCTGCCTTGCGGGGTGCGGTCGATGAATCCCAACTGCAGTAAGTAGGGTTCGACGACATCCATGATGGTGTCCGGTTCCTCGCTGATCGAGGCGGCGATGGTCTGCAGGCCAACTGGGCCGCCGGCGAACTTGACCACGATAGTGTGGAGCACTCGCCGGTCAGCGTCGTCCAGGCCGAGGTCATCGATCTCGAGCAGGGACAGGGCCTCAGAAGCCACCTGGCGCGTGATGTTGCCGTCGGCGCGAACTTCGGCGAAATCTCGCACGCGCCTCAGCAGCCGCAGGGCTACTCGCGGTGTGCCCCGGGCGCGGCAGGCGATTTCGGCTGTGCCGTCCTCGTCGATCTCGACGTCCAGTATCCGCCCGGCGCGGCGCACAATTTCGCCCATCGCCTGGTTGTCATAGAAATCCAAACGGTGAACCGCCCCGAACCGGGCGCGCAGCGGTGCCGTAAGAAGTGCCAACCTGGTGGTGGCGCCGATGATTGTGAAACGGGGAAGCTGCAGTCGCAGGGAACGCGCGCTGGGCCCTTTGCCAATCATGATATCGAGCGCGTACTCTTCCATGGCCGGATATAAGATCTCTTCTACGGCTCGGCCCAGGCGGTGGATCTCATCAATGAACAGCACATCCCCGGCCTGGAGATTGGTGAGGATGGCGGCAAGGTCTCCAGCGCGCTCAATAGCAGGACCGGAAGTGAACTTGAGGTGAACCCCCATTTCGTTGGCCAAGATGTGGGCCAGGGTGGTCTTGCCCAATCCCGGCGGCCCGTAGAACAAGACGTGGTCCAAGGCCTCGCCGCGGTTACGAGCCGCCTCGATGAGAATGGCCAGGTTTTCTCGGACGCGGTTCTGGCCGATCATCTCATCCAAATGTTGCGGTCGCAGCGTGGGCTCGGGCCAATCGTCAGACCCGCGCTTGGGGGATACCAGTCGATCTTCCGCTTGCTCTGCCATCAGGTGGGATTATACAGGAACGTCTCCCGCACAGACACCGCCACCTGGTTGCTTGACAGGTTCACCTGTCTACGCTAACATGTTCGCGTAGGTTGCATGCGAGTTCTGACTGCACGTCGCAAGACCGAGGCCTGAGCCGAACATGCGCTCAGGCCTGTCTGGTAGGCCCGGCTCTGGGCCGGCGAACCCGACCGCTGGAGAACACGCCAGGCACCTCGAAAACCAACCCAAGCAGGAGGTTCAAAAGATGTCCGAACGTGTGACCGGTACGGTCAAGTGGTTCAATGCCGGGAAGGGCTACGGTTTTATCGAACGTGAAGGCGGGCCAGATGTGTTCGTGCACTATACGGCCATTCAGGCCGATGGATTCCGCGAGCTTCAAGAAGGCCAGCAAGTGGAATTCAGCATTGAGCAGGGCCCCAAAGGTTTGCAGGCCGCCAACGTCGTCGCTCTCTAACCCCAATCGGCTATGAATCGCCCTCCCCGTGTTGGGGAGGGCTTTTTTTGTTAAGGGGCTAAGGGTTGCAGCTCCTCGAGTACCCTTGACAGTCCCCAATCCACCCTTTACATTTAGCTCTGCTAAATAAAAGCAGTGGAGCGTGTGATGCGCGAGGATCTCGAAAAAGCGGCAAAGCAAATCGTCGAGATAGTGCCTCTGGTGATGAGGAGCTTGGCGGCGGAGGTGCGCAAATCAGGGCACACGCTCTCCCCTTCTCACTTCAGAATCCTGACCATGCTCCACGAACGGTCCTGGAGCCTGGGCGAGTTGGCCGAGCATGAGCAGATAAGCTCCCCCACGGTATCCAGATCGATTTCAACCTTGGAGGATCGAGGCTGGGCGCAACGGAGGGTATCATCTCAAGATCGTCGCGTGGTCTTGGCGGAGATTACCCAGCAGGGTGAAGCCGTGCTCAAATCGCTCCAGGCGAGCGCCGAAGGCCGAGTGCTGGAGATGCTCAAGCCGCTGTCTCCCAGTGAGACCCGGGACCTGGCGATAGGACTGCCAGTGCTGCGCAAAGTTTTCGAACAAGATTTGAACTGCGAGATCGAGGACTCATAAGCAATGCAAGGCCAAGAAGACGAACCGTCATTCGGGGGATGCATCTCAGACTCCAGCCGAGTCCCTTCCCCCTGAAGAAATTAATGAAGCTCAGAAGGAGAAAGGCATAAATGTCAAGACGAACATGGATCATTCTGATCCTGGGCGTGGTGGTGGTCGCAGCTGTGATCGCAGTCATAGGCAGGAGATCGGCAGCTGCAGCCGCCAGTTCTCAGGCGCTGGATCGGACGACGACAATCACGAGAGGCCCCATTGATGTCGTGGTCTCCGGCACGGGCAATATCGACCCGCGGGCCCAGGCCGATCTGTCGTTCAATGTCAATGGAAACATTGGGAATATCTACGTGAAGGTTGGCGACAGGGTCAAGGCCGGCGACATCCTGATGGATCTCGATCCGTCCTCCATCGATGTCACCTTGATTGGCGCTGAGGCGGATTTGCTGCAGGCTGAGCAGAAACTCAATGATCTGCTGGATCAAGACAACTGGAAGCTGAGCTTGGCCCAAGCCCAATCAAACCTGGCAGCGGCTCGCGATGAGCTGCACACGGCCGAATACAATCAAAGCGTCCGAGCCCAAGGCAACCGAGCCAGCCAAAAGACGATTCTGGGCCAAGAGGGTAAAGTGCTTTTGGCCAAGAAGACGTTGGACCAGGCCAAGCAGCGAGCCTGCGACGGTACGCCCGACGACCACGACTGCGCCCAGGCTGCCATCAATCTGAGCAACGCGCAGCAGGCCTACGATTCGGCCGTCCGTACCCTGAATTGGTACACAGGCCATCCGACCGACATCGAGCAGGCTCAGCTTGACTCGGCGGTCGCCGTGGCGCAGGCGAAGGTGGATCAGGCGCAGAAGAAGGTCGACATCCTGACCAACGGACCCGATCCGGACCAAGTGGCGGCAGCCAGGGCCAATGTTCAGGCCGCTCAAGTGCGCGTCAATCAGTCCAAGATCACCGCCCCGTTCGACGGAACGATCACGGCGGTTTACTACAAGATGGGTGACAAGGTCACCCCGGGCAAAGCCGGAATCGGCATTGCCGACGACAGCCAGTTCCATATCCAGACGACGGTGGATGAGCTCGATATTGCCTCCGTTCAACTTGGCCAGAATGTCTCAATCACCTTGGATGCCTTGCCCGGGAAAGTTCTGGACGGCAAAGTGGACGAAATCGACTTGGCACCCGATCCAAGCCAGTCAACCACAGAGTATCCAGTGGTGGTCAGCGTCTCCAATCCTGGTCCTGAGGCCAGGATCGGTATGACCGCCTCGGTGGATATCAATGTTTCCCACAAGGATCAGGCGTTGTTGGTGCCAAACTGGGCGCTGCGGGTGGATACCACCACCGGGCAGGTCTATGTGATGGTCAAGAAGGGGACCAACTATGAAAGGCAGGATATCAAGCTTGGTCTGAGAAACGATACGGACAGCGAAGTTCTGGATGGATTGCAGGCCGGTGATGTTGTTGGCGTGCCTCCCGAGGCACCTTCCTCGCCGAGCTTCGGCGGCCCGTTTGGCGGAGGTTAGTCTGTGAAGTCGGTAATCAAAGTCAAAGACCTGGCCAGAACTTATGACCTGGGCGAGGTCAAAGTCAGGGCGCTGCGTGGTGTTACATTCGATATCCACTCGGGCGAGTTGCTGACCGTTATGGGGCCTTCCGGCTCAGGCAAATCGACCCTGATGAATATCCTGGGCTGCCTCGATCGCCCCACGCGTGGGGAATACATTCTAGATGGCGAGCCGGTGGGCGAGTTGGACGATGACCGCCTGGCGGATATCCGGAACAGCAGGATAGGGTTTGTGTTCCAGACGTTCAATCTCCTGGCGCGCACCAGCGCGCTGGAAAATGTCGAACTTCCCCTGATCTATGCAGGCGCGCCCCTCAACGAGCGGCGCGATCTCGCAACGGAAGCGCTCGAAGCCGTCGGTCTTGGTGAAAGACTTCACCACCACCCGAACGAGCTATCCGGTGGACAGCAGCAGCGGGTGGCGATCGCCCGTGCCCTGGTTAACCACCCATCAATCATCTTCGCCGATGAACCGACAGGCAATCTGGACACCAAGTCGGGGGTGGAGGTCATGAAGCTGCTTCAGGATCTGAACACGCAGCAATCCATCACCATCTTGATCGTGACCCACGACCCGTTCATCGCCCGGCACACTGGCCGGATCATCCGTATACAGGATGGCCTGATGGTTGGGGATGATGTGGTTGATAAGCCGCTCAAGGCGGGAGAGTCGGCCCGGCCATCTGAGATGAAGCTACATGAACCCGAAGGGGCCATCGAGGAGGCGAGATGAAGATCGTCGAAAGCGTCCGCATCGCCATCCGCGCCCTGTTGGCCAACAAGCTGCGGGCGATCCTGACCATGCTGGGGATCATCATCGGAGTCGGGGCTGTCATCACGCTGATGTCGGCCGGGACAGCCGTTCAAAAGTACGTGACAGATCAATTCCAAAGCATCGGATCGAATCTCTTGTTTGTCGTGCCTGGCAACTTCAGCAGCCAGCGGGGTGGGGCTTCGGCAGCTTCGACTGGAGGCAAACCTCTCACCAATGGGGACGCGGCAGCACTGGCCGATCCCTTGCAGGCCCCGGACATAGCCGCGGTGGCGCCAGAACTCACCGGCGGGGCGATGGTCACTTTTGGACGCGAGAATGGGACCTACTCGGTTTCGGGTGTCACGCCCAACTACACCACGGTTCGAAGTTCGGAAGTGGCCATTGGGCGTTTCATTGACCAGAGTGATGAATCGGCCGGGTCGCGCGTGGCGGTACTTGGCCCGGATGTGGTCACAGACCTGTTTCCCAACAACGCTCTGCCGATCGGGGAAACGGTGCGGATCAACGACACTGGCTTTCGAGTGATCGGCGTCATGAAGAGCCGGGGCGGCAGCAGTTTCGGCAGCGAGGACAAAGTCGTCTACGTCCCCCTTTCCACGGCCCAAACGCGTCTCTTCTCGGCGCGTGATTCCGGTGGCGACTACCGGCTCACGGTGGTCTACGCGTCTGCCATCTCCCAGGATCGCATGGCCGCCGCCCAAGCCGAGATCCGACAGATCCTACGCCAGCGGCACAAGATCCAGCCTCAGGACAAGAGCGATTTCACGGTGATCAGTCAGCAGGACATTCTGAATTCGGCCGGCAGCGTTTTGGGGGCTCTGACGGTCTTCCTGGGGGCGATTGCCGCCATCTCGCTGCTGGTGGGTGGGATCGGGATTATGAACATCATGCTGGTCTCGGTCACCGAACGCACGCGTGAAATAGGCTTGCGCAAGGCTGTCGGCGCACGACGGCGAGATATCCTACTCCAATTCCTGGTGGAGAGCGTCGTGCTGGCGGTCATCGGCGGCGGCGTGGGGATCATGCTCGGAGCCGGGGGCTCGAAACTGGTAGGCCTGCTGGCACCCGATATCCAGCCCGGGTTGTCGTTTCAGGCGGTTGTCTTGGCCACGGGTTTCTCGGCTGCAGTGGGCCTGTTTTTCGGTATCTACCCGGCCACACGCGCCGCCAGCTTGAATCCTATCGAGGCCCTCAGGTACGAGTAGGAAAAGCCCTGCCTATTCTTCTTTGACGGCGTGACCGCCGAATTGGTGGCGCATGGCCGCCAGCAGCTTGTCGGCGAAGTTGTCGTCGCGGCGCGAGCGGAAGCGAGCGTACAGCGCTTCGCTGATCACCGGCGCCGGCACGGCCAGGTCAATAGCTTCCTTGACCGTCCACCGTCCCTCGCCTGAATCATCCACCCAGGGTGCGATGTCGGCCAGCCCGGCATCGTCGTCCAGGGCCCGGGCGGTCAGATCGAGCAGCCACGAGCGGATCACGGTCCCAAATCGCCAGGCCTCGGCCACCTGGTGCAGGTCGAGGTCAAAGGGCTCTTTGGCCTTCAAGATGGCGAAACCTTCGGCATAGGCCTGCATCATCCCATACTCGATACCATTGTGAACCATCTTGACGAAATGGCCAGCCCCGCGCGGCCCCATGTGCCCCCAGCCCTTGTTCGGGGCGGGCGCAAGGGTTTCGAGGATGGGACGGATCTTGCCAACAGCCTCGTCGTCGCCGCCGACCATCATCCCATAGCCCTCTTTAAGACCCCAGACGCCTCCGCTGACTCCGACATCGACGTAGGCAATGCCCCGCTCGGCAAGCTTGTCACCACGCCGCAGCGTATCGTTGTAGTTGCTGTTGCCCCCGTCAATGATGATGTCGCCGGCCTCGAACAGATCACCCAGCTTGGCGACCGAGGTCTCAACCGGGTCTCCGGCGGGCACCATTACCCAAGCCACACGGGGGGGCTCGAGTTTCTGGGCGACTTCCTCAAGCGAATGGGCGCCATCCGCGCCGCCCGATTTGGCCTTGGCCACGGCCTCATCACTCAAATCGAAGGCCAGCACGTTGTGGCCGCCCTCGAGCAGGCGGGTGGTCATGTTGGCGCCCATCCGCCCTAGTCCAATCATGGCGATTTGCATACTGAAAACTCCTTCTAGTGGACAATCCGAGTCCTCAGAATCGGATTGTGAAACACGTCACAAGTAGTGCCGCACCGTCACCGGGTGAACCCGACCCAATCCATTGGGTCACGCGGTTTGGTGCTGCCGGCTAAGACGGCTGGAGCGCCGCCCGCCGAGCTTCAAGGCTTTGAAGCAAGTTGTCAAAGGCGCTGGCGAACTTCTGGACGCCTTCTGCCAGCAGCTCGTCGGTTATATCGCCCAGGTCGATCCCAACTTCGGCAAGCTTATCGACGGCTGCTTGCGCGCCGTCGACATCCCGGTCAACGGTTCGGGCAACAGTGCCGTGGTCCAAGAAGGCCTCCAGTGTCTCAGGCGGCACCGTGTTGACCGTGTGGGGGCCAATCAACTCATCGACGTACATTGTGTCCGGGTAGGCGGGATCCTTGGTGCTTGTGCTGCCCCACAACACACGCTGGACGCGCGCCCCCGCCTGGCTAAGTGGCTGCCAGCGTTCGTCCTGATAGATCTGCGTGAAACGCCGATAGGCCAGACGAGCGTTGGCCAATCCCAGCTGGCCCCGGAGTTCATTCACGCCTCGCTCGTCGAGCATCGGGTCGATCATCGAATCCACCCGGCTGACAAAGAAAGAAGCCACCGATGCGACGCGTGACACATCGCCGCCCCGGCCTTTGAAGTGCTCGAGCCCGCTGATGAAGGCCGCGGACACGTCGTCGAGCTGGCTTACCGAAAACATCAACGTCACGTTGACGTTGATGCCCTCTCCGAGCATGGCCTCGATGGCGGGAATGCCTTCACGGGTGGCCGGGATCTTGATCATCAGGTTAGGCCGCTGGACGGCCTGGAAATAGGATCGCACCTGGTCGATCGTGCCCCGGGTATCGTGGGCGAGCGTTGGGCTGACCTCCAGGCTTACGTAGCCGTCCAGCCCTTCCGTCTTCTCGTAGACCTGGCGCAGCGCATCGCAAGCAGCTTGAATGTCGGCGAAGGCCAAGCTCTCGTAAATCTGCTGGACCGACTTGCCGCTGGCGACCAACCCCTTGATATCGTCATCGTAAGCGTCACCCTGCGAAATGGCTTGGTTGAAAATCGACGGATTGGATGTCATCCCGCGAAGCCCTTGGGCGACGAGGTCATCCAGCTGGCCGCTGGTCAACAGATCTCTATGGATGAAATCCAGCCAGATCGATTGGCCCAATTCCGCCAGCTCGTCCAGTTTGCTCATGTCGGATCTCCAGATGATTGCGGCTGCTTTTAGGCTATCACACACCAGGAAGTGCCCAACGCCCTTGGGTCACGTCAAGTTGAATACAGGCAGCGCTACGCCGTGGATGGCCCGTGCCATGTCCGAAGCCAAGAACAAGATCACGTCGGCCAAAGCGGCCGGCTGTACCCAGAGAGACGTGTCGGCATCAGGCATCGCCTCCCGGTTGGGAGGCGTATCGATCGTCCCCGGGATGACGCAATTGACGTTGATGCCAATCGACTTCACTTCACCAGACAGACTTTCGGTTAGTCGGACCACAGCCGCCTTGGATACCGAATACGCCGCAGCGCCAGGCATGCCCTTAAATGCCGTGCGCGCACCGATGTTCACGATCTTGCCTGATCCCTGAGCTCTCATGTGGGGGACGACGTGTCGGCAAGCGAGAAACACCGACTTGGCGTTGAGATTCAGCATCGTCTCCCAGGTTGATAATTCCTCCTGATCCACGTCGGCGCCGGCACGGTAGCCTCCTACGGTGTTTACAAGGATGTCGATCCGGCCAAAGCGATCGATGACCGCCTGAACCATTTGCGCCACCGAAGAGTCGGAGGTCATATCGACCCCGTCGATGAACAAGCGTCCAGCTTCAGGCAGGTCGGCGAAAGCCCGCTCGAGCTTGGCGGATTGTCGCTCCACGAGGGCCAGACGCGCCCCGGCGGACGCAAAGGCCCGTACGACGGCCTGCCCCAAGTTGCCGCTGGCACCTGTGATCAGGGCCACCTGGTTGTCAAATGCCATGCTCATTTTGTGCACCTTTGATGTGGGGGTTGGTGTGGCTGAAGCAACCGCAGGTTGGGTTTGCTCCCTCGGAGCCTCCCGTCTACTATATCAGGGGAGTGCAGGGACAGGCCCCTGCCTTACTCGCAGACCGAGTTGTCAGTACGCCAACCCCTGGCCGGAAACGGCGAACAGCACCTGCGGCCGAAACCTGCCACCGCATCCAGGAGGACCCAATGAGCACATTTGGCCTGCGCGTCGACGAGTGGATCAACCTTGCCATCGCGGTGATAAGTGTCCTGGCAACCCTCACGCTGGGGCGCTGGGCGATCAACCTGGTCCTCCAACGCTGGCTTATGGGCCTTCTCAGCCGAACTCGAACGACACTGGATGACGAACTGGTTGAATTGGCTCGGCCGCCTCTCTTCTGGTATCTGCTCACAGCCGTGACTCAGGCCGCATTGGGTCGATTGGACTTCATTCCTATCAGATACCTACAAACCATTGATAATGCCTTCTTTGTGGTCTACGTGTTGATCGGCTTCGCCTTCTTGTGGCGGTTGATCAGCCGGCTGTTCAGGTGGTACGGGCGGGAGCTTGCCGCAAAGACGGAGACCACTCTGGATGAACAGATGCTGCCTATCCTGCGCAGGGTCAGCCTGATCATCCTGGGACTCGTGGTGCTGACGATGGTCCTACAGCACTTCAACGTCGAGATCAGTGGCTTGGTCGCCACCCTGGGGATCGGCTCGCTGGCAATCGCCCTGGCGGCCCAGGCCTCCCTTTCCGACATCTTCAGCGGATTCGTGATCATGGTGGATCGCCCGTTCCGGATCGGCGATCGAATTGAGCTTCAAGACCTGGCCACCTGGGGAGACGTAACCGACATCGGACTGCGCAGCACCCGGATTCGCACCCGAGACAACCGCATGGTCATCATCCCGAACTCAGCCATTGGCAAGAGCTTGATCATCAACCATTCGTTTCCCAACTCCCACTATCGAATTGAGATCAATCTGGGCGTGGCCTACGGATCCGATATCGAGCATGTTCGCCAGGTGCTGATCGATGCGGTCAAGGACCTGGAGGGCATTCGCAGCAAGGAGCCCGTTGAAGCGTTATTCCTGGAAATGGGTGACTCGGCGCTGATGTTCCGATTGCGGGTTTGGATCGAATCCTACGTGGACACACGCAGAATTGTGGATCGGGTGAATTCGGCAGTCTACAAGGCGCTAAATGAGGCGGGCGTCGTCATACCGTTCCCGCAGCGTGATGTCCATCACTATTTGGACAGCGTTGACCCTCGCGCCGCTGCCCGGGTCTTTGGCAGGTCAAGCCTCGATTGAGGGGCTTGTCCAACTCTTGAACGAGGGCTGGAACCGCTGCCCAGATTCCATCTGGGCGTAGAGCACCTCACCTGGCCGCAAGCGGTGGAAGGGTCATATCAGGACGTGCACAGGGGGCATTCGCCGGTGAGGCCGCCGGGTGTCATGCATGAGCAGCTGGTCGATTGCGTTCGGCCCTGCAGGTCTAAGTTGCCTGGGGCAGCCAGCGCCAAAGCCAGGAATTTGCTGCTGACCATGTGCCGGGGACATTGAAGCCGTGGTGTTCAGGAACGCCCGATCGTTCTGACGAATCGGCCGAACCGCCGCGGGTCCAGCGCGAGCAAGCGCCCACAGGTGAGCACCACATTATTCCCTGATCTTGTTCTGACTGGGCCGGGAAGGGCGCCGAGATCGATACGCCAGATCAGGTTCTGATCGAGAGCGGGGAAGGCCCGAGCAAGAGGTTGGCGCCTCGCTCGCAGTCGTCCAATCCTGCTCGGAACAAGGTTTGACCGGGGGGAAATGCAAAACTATACTGGCGAGGAAAGCCTCGCCAGTCTGGACATTCGGCGGCAAGCGCAAGCGAGATTGACGCTGAGGCCAAAATGGCGCTCGAATCAGGAGGCAAAGCGGGGTGATCGGGCTCGGATTACGCCAACTCCGTGAAGCGTTGGACCGCAAAGCGGACGAAGTTCAGCGAGAGTTCGTGTCTTTAAGCGACACGTTGGCCGAGTTGAATGCTGAGCTGCTCGAGCTTGACGGAGAAGCCAAGATCGAGCATCAGGCGAAGATCAAGGCTGCCAAAACCAGACAAGTCCAGGTGGCAGAGGAGATCAACACCTGGCGTGAGCGTGCCCGACACGTGATCCAAACGCGCGGCGGTCAATCCCTCCGAACTTACATCGAGGACCTGAAGGAACTGGGGGAAGAGGACATCACGCGGGCGGTTGACCAGGCGCTTTGGATGATGGACTCGCCCGAAGAAGCGATGGACATGCTGTCCGAGCAGGCCAATCAACCTAAGACGCAAACCCCGGTCGGCCGCCTGCTCGAGCGAGGCCGGACTGAATACGACTTACGGCTCGGCGATCGGACTGCCCGATCCAGGGCGGCGGTCGAATTCGCCAACCGGCCGGGGATGATCCAGAATGAGGTTGCCATCGATGAGCTGGAAGATGCTCTGGACGATCCCGATCCACTGGTCCGGGAGCTGGCCATTCTGACCAGCATCCATCTGCATCGAGCGCGAGCGTTGGGTTTGGCGGATTTGGATCAGGCATTTGAATCGGTCAAGCGGCTGGCGAGGATCGAAGACCCGGCCGTGATTCCTGCCTTGGTGCAGGTGGTCAACACACCTCGTTCGGGCTTCACAAGAGTTCGATTCCGGACAGAGTGATGAAGGGGAAAACAGCCGCGCGCGTATGGTGGCTCTGCTGCGTCTGGTTGAACTTCACACGCCGGAGGCCAAAGCGGCGGTGCACGGCCGCCAGACCGACCGGAACAAGGAAATCGCCACCGCCGCCCGGAAAGCGCTTGACCTGTTTCCCGGCCCTTGGAAGGGCCCGCTGAAACGGAAAGCGAAGAAGGATTGAAGCTGTTGATCGTGAGGATGTGATTTGCTATAATCCTCGAACATTTGAACGCAGCAAGATGCATGGCCGGGAGGAGTAGGCGCTGACCCCGCTGCAAGAGAGGGGGAGCCCATGGCTGAGAGCTCCCCTCAGCGATCATTGCCCAAGGTCGCCCGGCCCGCTCGCCGAAGAAAGCCCCTCGATCAGCTCGGGGTTAGTAGAACGGCGCGGGTGAGCCCGTTACAGCGAACGCCCGATGTCGGTCGGGTAAGCGAGCGCGACCGCGCCTGAGTGTGCGGCGAAGCGAGGTGGTACCGCGGAGGCCAGAGCCCTTCGTCCTCGAGGACGAGGGGCTTGTTGATTCTGCCGCCTCGGATCACCAAGTAAGGGAGCCAGCATGACAGACACCGCCCTGCCAACAACCTACGATTTCCACAGCGTGGAGCCAGAAATCTATGCCATGTGGGAGTCCAAGGGCTATTTTAAGCCCATCCCCAACGCGGATCGAGACCCCTTTGTTATCTCGATGCCTCCCCCCAACGTCACCGGGGAGCTGCACTTGGGGCACGCCATGTTTGTGGCGATGGAGGATCTTCTGATACGCCACCAGCGCATGCTGGGCTCCCCGGCGCTTTGGGTGCCGGGGTCGGACCATGCCGGCATAGCCACCCAGCTTCAGGTAGAACGCCACCTGCTGGCCACCGAGGAGCTGACGCGTGAGGAGATTGGTCGAGAGGCCTTCGAGGCCCGCGTGTGGGAGTGGAAGAATAAATACGGCGGGATCATCGGGCAGCAGATCCGGCGGCTGGGCGCCTCCTGCGACTGGAGCCGTGAGCGGTTCACCCTCGACGAGGGCCTGTCCAAGGCGGTGCGAGAGGCCTTCGTCAGCCTATATGAAAAGGGGCTCATCTACCGCGGTACCTATCTGATCAACTGGTCGCCAGGATTGCGGACGGCCGTCAGCGACCTGGAGGTGGAGTACAGCGAAGAGCAAGGCACCTTGTACACCTTCAAATACCCACTGGCTGACTCCGACGAGTTCATCCCGGTGGCCACCACTCGGCCGGAGACGATTCTGGGTGACACGGCCGTGGCCGTACACCCCGGTGATGAGCGCTACGCCCGCTTCGTGGGCCGGACTTGCCTGGTGCCGATGTTGGACCGGCCGATACCGGTCATCGTCGACGAACACGTGGAGCTTGAGTTCGGCACCGGGGCGCTGAAAGTTACCCCTGGGCACGATCCCGACGATTACGACATCGGCAAGCGGCACGACCTCGAGTTCATCAACGTGCTCAATACTGACGCCACGATGAACGAAAACGCCGGGCCGTATGCTGGGCTGGATCGCTTCGCCTGCCGAGAGAAGCTGTGGGGGGACATGGCCCAAGCCGGTCTGACGATCAAGACCGAACCCTACACGATGCAGGTCCCGCGCAGTCAGCGAGGCGGAGAAATCATCGAACCGATGATTTCGACCCAATGGTTTGTGAAAATGGAACCGCTGGCCAAGCCGGCGCTGGAGGTGGTGCGCAAAGGCGAGATCAAGATCGTGCCCGAGCGCTTCACCAAGATCTATTACAACTGGTTGGAAAACATCCGGGACTGGTGCATTTCACGACAGCTGTGGTGGGGACACCGCATTCCTGCCTGGCACTGCGCCGACTGCGGTGAAATCACGGTGGCGCGCCAGGATCCGGACAAGTGTGCCCACTGCGGTTCCAGCGAGATCCGGCAAGATCCTGATGTGCTCGACACCTGGTTCTCTTCCGGATTATGGCCCTTCTCCACGCTTGGCTGGCCGGAAGAGACCGACGATTTGGCCAAGTACTACCCAACATCGCTGATGGAGACCGGATACGACATCCTGTTCTTTTGGGTGGCGCGCATGATCATGATGGGGCTCGAATTCACCGGGAAGGCGCCATTCCACACCGTGTACCTGCATGGGTTGGTGCGTGACGGCGACGGTCGAAAGATGAGCAAGTCGCTCGGCAATGTGATCGACCCGCTGCAGGTGATGGACGAGTTCGGCACCGACGCTCTGCGTTTCACCTTGTTGACGGGTTCAACACCGGGCAACGATATGAACCTGAGCTTGCAGCGGGTGGAAGCCAACCGCAATTTCGCCAACAAGCTGTGGAACGCGGCTCGCTTGGTGTTGATGGCCGTCGATCGCGCGCCAGAGGCGCCTGGCCAGGCGCCGGAACTGACGCCGGCCGACCGATGGATAACCGCCAGGCAGGCCCGGCTCGAGAGGGAAGTGGACAGACTTCTCGGGAGCTATCAATTCGGGGAGGCCGGGCGGCAGGTCTATGAGTTCTTTTGGAGCGAGTTCGCAGATTGGTATCTCGAGGTGGGAAAGCTTCAACTTGACCTCGGTGGGGAACGTGCCTGGCTCACGGCGAAGATTATGGTCGAAGTCCTGGATACCTGCCTGCGTCTGCTGCATCCATTCACGCCCTTCGTGACCGAGTCCTTGTGGGGTCACCTCAAGGCCGCCTGCCAGGCCCAGGCAAAGGGATTCGGCCCTCAAGCGGGTTGGGAAGACGCGCTGATCGTGGCTGGCTGGCCCGAGGCACCCGCCGAAACAGACGGCGAAGAGGAAGATATCCAGGCCTTTGAAGATGTGATGGCCGTGATCCGAGCCGTGCGCAATCTGCGTTCGGAGCGAGGGGTCGAACCGTCACGACAGATTGCGGCGATGATCCAGGCCGGAGATCAGACGGAGCTCTTTGAATCCCAGCGCCAAACCTTGTGCGCCCTGGCGCATATTGACGCTGACCGATTGGATATCCGTGAACGTCTGGACCGAGTACCCGAGCATGCCATCCCGCTCGTCGTCGGCACCGCCGAGATCTTCTTGCCGTCGGCCGAATTGTTCGATGTGGATGTTGAACGCCGACGGCTTCAGGCGGAGATGGCCGAGATTCAGGGTCAGATTGAGCGGCTGGAGGGCTTGTTGTCCGGGGCTTTCGCCGAGCGCGCCCCGCAAGACGTGGTCGAGAAGGAGCGGGGGCGCCTGGAGGACTACCGGCTGACCTACGGCAAATTGCAGAGTCAGATCGATGCCCTCGGCTGAGGCCGTTGTGGAGAAGAATTGTCCTCGACAGCTGATTTGACATGCCAGCTGTGCCTTTTCGAGGGCACCTTACTGGTCATGTTATACTGCCTGGCTGTGATGTCTTATGCGTAGATCAGGTCCCAATCTCCTTCGCTGGGTCTCCATCGGCATGCTTCTGGCGGCCGTCGTTTTGTTCTTCGTCGAGTTGGTACTTTACAGCCGACAGCGGGCGACCATGCCTGAAGGACTATCGGTAGCCGGAGTGCCGGTGGGTACGCTGGATCAGCCCGCGGCACTGGAACGCCTTGCGCAAACCTACAGCACCCCCGTCGAGTTGTTCTACGGCGACCAGTTGATCCTGCTCAATCCGTCACAAATCGGGTTCAGATTGGACACGGAAGCCATGATGGCCGCCGCCGAATTGGACCGGACGGGGCCCGGCTTTTGGTCCGGCTTCTGGGATTACCTGTGGAATCGGCCAGGCAGGCCCACCAACGTCCCCATCCGATCTGAATACTCGGAATCCGAATTGGAAACCTTCCTGAAAGATGTCGGGGCGCGCTATGATCAACCGCCCCTGCCTCCGCGACCGGTCCCAGGCACAACCCAATTCGAACCCGGCAGCTCGGGCAAGGTGCTGGATGTTGCCCGCGCCTCCGAGCTCATCGGCGGGGCGCTCAACCAACCCAGCAACAGGCAGGTCACGCTGCCCGTCGTTGACAGCCAGCCGGGACGGCCAGGTCTGGCCACGCTGGGGACGCTGCTCAAACAAATCCTGCAAGTCCAGCAGTTCAACGGCCTGGCGGACATCTATGTCATGGATCTTAGGAGCGGCGAGGACCTGCACGTGCTCAGCCTCAACGGGCAGGACCTGCCCGGCCAGCCGGATGTGGCCATCACGGCCGGCTCGACAATCAAGGTGCCGATTGCGGTCAGTTTCTATCGCTACTTCGATCCGCCCCTGAGTTCAGAGGCGGAGGGGTGGTTGAAGGACATGCTGACCCTGTCTGGCAACGACAGCGCCGACGCTTTGATGGAGCAGATGGACCGTTTTCAGGGGCCATTGAAGGTCACCGACACCATGCAGGCCCTGGGCCTGGACAGCACATTCATTGCTGGCTACTTTCGTCTCGGCTCCCAGCTGCTGAAGCGCTACCAGACGCCGGGCAATTCGCGCAGCGATATCAACACCCATCCCGACCCATACAACCAGACCACGGCGACGCAGATGGGCACGCTCATGGTCGATCTCTACCGCTGCAGCAAGGGCGGTGGGGCGCTGATGGCGGCTTTCCCTGGTGAGATTACCCCCGCTGAATGCCAGGCGATCCTAGACCTGATGGTGCAGGACAAGATCGGGGTGCTCATCGAAGCGGGTGTCCCGGACGGCACGGAAGTCGCCCACAAGCACGGATGGACCGACTCACCCCTCCAATGGCTGGGTGACGCAGGCATTGTGTACACCTCGGCCGGTGACTACGTGATTGCGGTCTATCTGTGGGACCAGCAGGAAATGATCTGGAACCCCGCCTCCGAACTTGTGGCTGACCTGTCCCGGGCCACCTACAATTTCTTCAACTCCTCCACGGCTCCAGGCGTCACCGCCCAACGCTGATTCTCGCTTGCATCCAAACCGATCCGGCTTGTGGATAACTTCACAAAATGGCATATGGTCGAGGGCAGTCGGGGCTTTCTTCTTGGCGGGTGAGATCAGGCGAACTCGGCGGGAACGCCAGGGAGCTCGGCTCAAGGCGCGGTCGTGATGTGCCTGATCGCCTCAGTCAGGTTATAGAAGGGATGTGGAAGGTGCCAGGACAGGGGGGTTAGAGTGGGGGGGACGGAAGCCGATTCGACTACGCCGGGACCGGCTCGCCGCACTCGGGGCAGGTGGTCTCGCCCGACTTGAGGACATGACCGCAGTTGGCGCAGGCGGAAGGCTGCATCTCCCCCAAAGGGGCGCCGCAGGCCACGCAGCCAGGGCTGCCGACGGGGTTGGCGCTGCCGCAATAGGGGCAGGTGACACGCCGGAGGGCCTCAGAAATCTCGTGGGATGCGCCGAGGCCCTGGGCAGTTCGTTCCATGCAGTCCCAGATCCGCTCTGTGAGTTGGAGTGACGTGATGTCTTGGGCCAGATCGTCCAGACGCCCGATCAGTGAAAACGGGTTTCTCAAGGCCGCCAGCGCCGTCACACCCAGGCTGGCCGCCACGCCCATCCAGGCCTGCTGCCCCAGCTGCACCATCACACCATCTTCGATCTCGAGCAAGTGGACGGTAATGGACGTCTGCCCGCCGGAAGTTCGGAGGGCGGGGCTGGCGATCTGGATGACGAGATGATCGGGGTCGCCCAGGGTTTGGACCTGGTAGCCGGCACGGTCAAATTCACCCACCAGGGCTTGGGCCAAATCTTCGGGCGCTAGTTCCCCGTGAAAAACGCGTTGTTCCATGGCGTTCAAATCCGGCCTCAAGGCTGTGGGGGACGACAAGCCTGCATAGTATAATGCGCCCCGCTTGGGACGACAATATTTGGGAGATGGTTAACGTCTTGAAGAAGCTGGTCTGGCTGGCACTTATGCTTTCGGGTGGTCTGCTGATGGCCTTCGGTTCAGGTGAGGCCAATGGCCCTGACTTGCAGGCTCAGCCCACGGTGACCGGAACACCTGCCGGCCCGATGATCCTGGTGCCGGGAGACTTTGTAAATGTGCGTTCCGGGCCGGGGACATCGCCCTACGAGCAAATCGGCGTCCTGCTGCAGGGCCAAGTTGCGCCTGCTCTAGGCCGGTCGGCCGGCGGTGACTGGATACAAATTCAGTACGCAGGCGTTCCCGGAAACGTGGGTTGGGTGTATGCCAATCTTGTGATCCTTCAGGGGCAGGGATTCCTTCCGATCGTCGAGCCCCCGCCGACTCCCACGCCTCGAATCACGGCCACCATCAACCCCACATTGGCGGCCCAGTTCAACCTGCTGAACGTCACGCCGACGCGGTTGCCTACTTTCACCCCAGCGGCGCCCGTCGTCCAGCCGACGATTGCCCCGCCCGAGAACGGAGCCCGTGCCGGATTTCCGCCGGTGATTGCCATTATGGGACTGCTTGTGATTGGGCTGTTCGGAATGGTGATTTCGTTCTTGCGCGGAGGGTAGGGAGGCCTAGATCGGCTGTCTTCCCGCAAAGCCGGCATCCAGATCGTGCCAGTATGCCACTTTGGGCTCGTCATAGCGCCAGCAAAGGAAGACAATTCTCCCTTCTCGCAGGGAAGGGAAATCCAGCAGTCCCGAGTTCACATCTTTGACCAACACGCCGCGAGCCTGAATCTCTTTCAGGGCCGCTTTGACCCGATCGAAGGCGTCAAGGAGCTCCGAAGATTCGATATTGTGTCCATTGCCCAGTGCCTTCTCAAAGGTTGGCTCCAACTCGGGTTTAAGCCGCAGGATATCCTGGCGGGCTGCCAGGGCCTCGGACAACAGAGGACGAATTTCGGGAAGGATCGCATTCGCCTCTTCTGGGGTGAACACACGAGGAAACCTCTCCATTGTAGAGTCCTCCACCGGGGTGACATCCGGAAAAAAGAAGCAGGCCGTCGGGCGGCCTGCTCATCAGATCTGTCGGCTTTTCAGATGCGGTGCCGGCCGCCGCTCGAGCTCAGCAGTTGCAGCTCCCTGCGCCAGCACCTTCGGCCGTGGCGCCGCCAGCGTTGGTCGTGCGGAATGAGTGACCACAGCCACATGACGATACTGCGTTCGGATTCTCGATCTTGAACCCGCCCCCCATCAGATCGTCAATGTAATCAATGGTTGCTCCGTGCAGGTAGTTGATCGACTGCGGGTCGATCACTACGTCGACGCCATCAAACGTGTAGCGCAAATCGGTCTCGCGCGGCTGGCCTTCAAGGGCCATGCCATACTGGAGGCCAGAACAGCCGCCTCCGGAAACGAACACTCGCAGCGCGTGACCTTCCAAGTTCTTTTCGTCAATCAGCGAACGAACTCGGCCGGCAGCAGCCTCCGTCAGATTGACACCGCTTTCTACCTGGGTGTTCTCGTCTTCAATCGTCACAGACGTCATGGTCATGACACTTCACCTCTACACCGTGCCCCGCTACAGTGGGGGCTCCGTTAAAGTTGGGTTGAGTTTATCAGCAATCGCATGGTGTGTCAATTTGTGCGAGACTTGTGCTGTGAGCTGCAGGCTCGAGGAATTGCTGCATAGGCAGGAGGGTTTGGTTTCTTGACAGTCCGCTTGCCCCCGATGGTATAATCCAGCCGCTGGTCTGAGGGTGGGCTGCCCGGGTCGTCCATGGCGTGACTCGGGATCACTACGCTCCCGATGAAATCACGCCCAAGACCCACCCGGGATGGTTGTTCAGGGCCCAACCGATGATTGGCCGTAACTGTCTGATGTGGTCACGACCACCGTGCACCTCAACGTGCCCGGGGAGGAGGTCCTAACCGGATGACCGAAGATCTTTTCAATCCGGACATCCCCATCCCAGACGAGCTCCGGGGTCAAGTCTCAATCACCACCCTCGACAGAATCTACAATTGGGGTCGCCGTTCATCGGTCTGGCCGATGATGTTCGGACTGGCGTGCTGTGCCATCGAAATGATCTGCACCGCGGCCAGTCGCTACGACACGGCGCGCTTTGGCATGGAAGTCATGCGGCCAAGCCCGCGTCAGTCCGATTTGATGATCGTCTCAGGCACCGTGACCAAGAAGATGGTCCCCCAGATCGTGAAGCTTTACAACCAGATGCCCGAACCTAAGTATGTGATGGCCATGGGCGCCTGCGCCTCTGGGGGCGGCCCGTTCAAAGAGGGCTACAACGTCGTGTCCGGCATCGACAAGTTCCTGCCCGTGGACATATATGTCCCGGGATGTCCCCCGACACCACAGGCGCTGCTCAACGGCCTGATCACGCTCCAAGAGAAGATCGATCGGCAGCCCATTCGAGACTTGCGCTGGTACCAGGATCGCCAGTCTGATCCGATCCCGGTGCCTATTCTGGGGCCGGATTTGATCGATCCGCGCGACTTCCCCGAGCTGCATTCAGCCAGCCAAGCTTCTGACGCCGAGTCGATGCCCAAGCCAGCAGCCGCTGGGGCTGGAGATTGAGCTTGAGGCCTCTCACCAAGGAACTCCCTGTCTATGACTGAACAGTCTGACCGAACGCTGGACTCCGTGGAAGAGCGCTTTCCCGAGGTTGTGAACCGGGACGAGCGCGAGGGCTACGAGGGCTATATTGTCTCGCCGGACAGTTTGCTGAGCTTCGCCAGGACCTTGCGCGATGATCTGGGTTACGACTATCTGTCGTGCGTCACGGGTGTCGACTATCTGCCCGAAGGGAAGATGGAAGTCGTCTACCATGCCTATCGGACCAGCGGTGGGCCGGCCCTCGTGTTCAAGGTTCAGGTACCGCGTCAGAACCCAGTCGTCGATTCATTGGTGGAAGTTTACCCGGGGGCGGACTTTCAGGAACGAGAAGCCTGGGATCTGTTCGGGATTCAGTTCAGGGGTCACCCAAACCTGCGACGGATCCTGATGTGGGATGGCTTTGTGGGCCACCCCATGCGTAAGGATTACCAGGAAGCCTACTTCGTCGAGGAGTCCAAGCCATTTGGGAACCGCTGGCCGGAGGGCAAGGTCTACCGGTCGGAAGACCGCACGGAGTACTTCAAGAACGTGAAGTACCCGGAGGAGGCGCTTGACTCGCTGACGGCCGAGGGAGATGAGAAGCTCTACGCCAGCTTGGGAAGAGATGCCGTGGCCGACGACGATCGTCAAGACGGCGGTCTGCACACGGAACGCATGATCGTTAACCTGGGGCCGCAGCACCCATCCACACACGGCGTCTTCAGGATGGTCGCCACCCTCGAGGGCGAGACGATCGTCGACCTCGAGCCGGTCATGGGGTACCTGCATCGCAACCATGAGAAGATCGGCGAACGCAATACCTACATCATGAACATGCCGTTCACCGACCGGCTCGACTACGTGACCTCGATGAGCAACAACTTTGGCTACGCGTTGGCCGTTGAAAAGCTGATGGGCATCACGCCACCGGAACGCGCTGACTACATCCGGGTCCTGATGGCCGAGTTGACGCGGGTTGTCAGCCACATGTGGTCCATCGGATTTCTGCTGAACGACTTGGGCGCCTTCTTCACTCCGGCGCTGTATGCGATCAAAGAGCGCGAGATTATCCTGGATATCTTCGAAGCCACCGCCGGTTCGCGCATGATGTGCAACTACTTCCGATTCGGCGGTGTCGCCCGAGATCTTCCCGATGGTGTCTTGGATACTCTCCGGGACCTCGTTTTCGAGCGGCTGCCGCGCCGGGTGGACGAACTCGACCGGTATCTGACTGACAACGAGATAGTCCGCTCGAGGTGCATCGGGGTGGGCGTGCTGACTCCCGAGCGGGCCGTGGACCTTTCGGCCGCCGGTCCTATTCTGCGGGCGTCTGGAATCCCCTACGATGTTCGCCGAGCTGATCCCTATTCGCTCTACAAGCGTTTCGACTTCAACGTGGCCGTGCGGCACAACGGCGACGTGTACGATCGCTATCTGATCCGACTGGACGAGATACGCGAGAGCATGCGCATCTTGCGGCAGGTCCTGGATCAGATGCCGGCCGAAGGCGAGATTCAGGCTGGCAAGCCGGTCTATCAAGTAAGGGTGCCTGCCGGTGAGGCATATGGAAGGGTCGAGGGTCCCAAAGGCGAGCTCGGTTTCTATGTGGTATCCAATGGCTCCCCGAATCCCTGGCGCTATCACGTCCGGCCTCCCTCGTTTATCAATCTGACTTCCCTTGGCGAAATGTGCAAAGGCCAGAAGATCGCCGACGCCGTTGCCGTCTTGGGCTCGATCGATATTGTCTTGGGGGAGGTTGACCGCTGAGCGGGACCGTGCCTTTCACACTCGTCATCCCATTGGAGGTCCACTAGGCCCATGTACGGAATTGGTATAATCAAAGGCCTTGGGGTTACCCTGTGGCATTTAGTTGAAACCTACATCGACGATCTTCGTTGGCTTGGCCGGCGCTACTACAATGACGACGCCCTCGCTGTCCGGCAGGGGCCCGAAGGACGGGGCGTCTTCACGGTTCAATATCCAGAAGAGAAGCTCCCCATTCCAGAGGAGTTCCGCTTCCTGCCGTTTCTCGTCTATGAACAAGATGAGGATGGGACGGCCCATGACCGCTGTACCTCATGCGGAATATGTGCCAAGGTCTGCCCGCCACAGTGCATCTGGATCGTACGCTCGGATGATCCCGACACGGGTCGGCCAATCCCCGAGCCGGCGGAGTTTTACATCGATATCGACATCTGTATGAACTGCGGGCTGTGCGCAGAGTTCTGCCCATTTGATGCGATCAAGATGGACCACGACTTCGAACTGTCGAGCGACGATCGGTTTGAAGGACATGTCTACAACAAGGCAAAACTTTCGAGGCCGGTCGACTACTACGCCTCAATCAGGCCGACCAACTACACCCGCGAAGAGATCAATCGGGCTGAGAAACAATTCAAGAAGAGCCGCCGCGGCCGGTAGATTTTTGCCCGCCTGACGGCAGCTGTCCCGGTCCGTGCGTCCGAGGGCCGGTGTTCCGGGGACCTGTGTTCGGAAGGGCGGTCATGTGATGCTCAAACCAACCGGGGGCTGGGGATACCACAGCGATACTGAAATCCTGTTCCCAATGCGCGTTGCATCCAGCCTTGGCGATCTGCGCGGCGAAACGTGGGCAGAGATGGTTGATGATGCCTGCCGGGCGCCGCAGGATTCCGTAGCCCAGCTGGCATTCAGCCTGGTGTTGATCAGGGTCAACGGCTGCCTGACCTGCCACACAGACTGCTATCGGGCCATGCGCGGCTGCAGCGTCTGCGCCTCCATGGCCGTGCGCCGCTATCGTGGTTCTGATGAGGAACTCCGCGCCCTGTACGAAGACGCCAAGTGGGAAGTTTCAGCCTACTTGGAGGCAGGCCGGGACGCGTTCACGCAATCTCAGATGGAAGGTTGAAGGTCAATATCTATGCCGACAAATGACGGAACTCACCTCCGAGTCCATTCTGGAAGTGCTGAGCAAGGTTATGGATCCCGCCTTGGAAAGGGACTTGGTCCAGCTTGGCGCCATTCGCGGGATCGATATCAAGGGCGGGGCGGTCTCCTTTGACCTGGTCTTGAGCACGCCGGCCCATCCCAAGCGGGCGGAGATCGAAGCCGAGGCCAGAAAGGCTGTTGCCGGGATCGCGGGCGTCGAAAAAGTGGAAATCGCTCTGGGAGCGGAGGTTCCAGGCGACGGGCGCACCCGGGGTTTGGCCGAGCGCCCTATAAAGAACGCAATTGCCATCGCCTCCGGAAAGGGAGGCGTGGGCAAGACGACGGTTTCTGTAAATGTCGCCGCCGCTTTGGCCAAGGCCGGGGCGAGCGTTGGGCTGTTGGACGCCGATGTCTATGGCCCCAATGTCCCCACCATGCTCGGTGTGGAACACATGCCCGATCCTTCGGGCAACAAGATGACGCCGGCTGAAGCCTACGGCGTCAAGCTGATCTCAATCGCCTTTCTGGTCGAGCCCGGCCAGCCGCTGATCTGGCGGGGCCCAATGCTCCACTCTGCCATTCGCCAGTTCATCAGCGATGTGGCCTGGGGCGACCTTGACTATTTGATCGTCGATCTGCCGCCGGGGACAGGCGATGCGCCGCTCAGCCTGACTCAATCCTTGCCGCTCTCTGGCGCTGTGATTGTCACCCTGCCTCAAAAAGTGTCGCTTGAAGATGCTCGCCGTGGGCTTGAAATGTTCAGAACCATGGACGTCCCGTTGTTGGGCGTGGTCGAGAACATGAGCTACTTGGAGCTCCCGGACGGGTCGCACTTCGATGTCTTCGGGCAGGGCGGGGGGCGGCTCCTCGCCGAACAGACTGGGACACGCTACATCGGCGCCATCCCCATGGACCCAAGCGTGCGCCAGGCGGGTGACAACGGGGTGCCTGTGGTGATCTCCCACCCGGATTCGGCTGTGGCCAAAGCGCTGACGGCGGTTGCGGAAGACGCCTCGGTTGAGACTGCGCGTCTGGCGCTGCAGGGCGGCAACGTGATTCCGCTCGAAATGGTCGACTAGACCACCCTTTCACAGCTTCGCCAGCTTGGGTTAAACTCAAGGACACCTTGTGAATGATTCGAGTCCTTCGGTGGTGCCCGCCTCACCGGGCGGAGAGCTTTGCGGTTGAGGGACGTAGGGGTGTATGATGGCCGTCTGAAGGGTGGGTTCTTCCATAACGACTGAGGTACTGATGACCGAGCAGACCGTTGCATCGCCAATTGTTGGCGTGAGATTCCAGAAACTTGGCAAACTGTATCATTTTGACGGAACCAAGGTCCCCGATCTGAAGATTGGAGACCAGGTGATCGTTTCCACCAGCCGCGGCCGCGAGATGGCCGAGGTGATCGCAGTGCAGGTTCCACCCGAGGCGGCTGAGCGAGAGGGTGTCAAACCCATCGAGCGCCTGGCGACGCCACAAGAGCTTGTGATGCGCAACCAGTGGAAGCGCAAAGAGCTGGAGGTGATGATCGACTGCCGCGCCAAGGCAGCCGAGCTGGGCTTGCAGGGCGTGAAGATTGCCAAGGCCGAGTATTCCTACGATGGCAAACGTCTGACCTTCCTTTACTCGTCTGACAGCGACGAGAAGGTCAACGTCAATGGGCTGCGTCGAGCCATGCAGCGCCAGTTCCGCGGCGCCAAGATTGAGTTCAGGTCTATCGGCCCCAGAGATGTGGCCAAGATTATCGGCGGCATGGGAGCGTGCGGCCTGGCAGAAAGGTGCTGCTCCAAATTCCTGACCAGCTTCTCGCCGATATCGATCAAGATGGCCAAAGCCCAGGGGATATCGCTTAATCCCAACGAGATCACCGGGATGTGCGGCCGGCTGCGTTGCTGCCTGGTCTACGAGTATGAACAGTACGTCCAGGCTCGGAAAACTCTTCCCAAGGTGAAGAAGAAGGTCGTCACACCCATGGGTGAGGGCAAAGTCATCGACGTCAACCCCTTGAAACAAGCCGTTGTCGTCCGATTCGAAGACGGCAAGCGAGCTGAGTTTCTCAAACATGAAATCGAACCCTACGATGAGTTGAAAGCGCTCGAAAAGAAAGCCAATGCGCCATGCGACAAGCATGAAAACGGGGAATGTGACTGCGGGAAGGACAAGGAGTGAGCGGGGACGGCCCTGAACCTCAGACCACGCCTGCCTCGGATCTGGGTCGGATCTTGGTGGTCATGGCTCATCCGGACGACCCCGACTTCTTCTGCGGCGGGAGCGTTGCCCGCTGGGCTTCCCAAGGGCATGCGGTCTTCTACTGCCTTCTAACTCGAGGTGACAAAGGCGCCGACCAGCCGGGAGTCGACCCGCAGGCGTTGAAACGCGCCCGTGAGGCAGAGCAACGGGCTGCAGCCGCTGTCTTGGGCGTCCAGGACGTCCGATTCCTGGATTACCTGGATGGCGAACTGGAAGCAACCTATGAAGTCAAGCGTGACGTCGTGCGCGTCATGCGGCAGGTCCAGCCACAGATCGTGGTCACGAGTGATCCCAGCACCTTCTACGCCAGCTTCATCAATCACTCGGACCACCGCGTGGCAGGCGAAGTAACCTTGGATGCGGTCTGGCCAGGCACCCGCTCCGCCCTATACTATCCAGAACTCTATCAGGAAGAAGGCTTGGAGCCGCACAAGGTGCCGGAGGTCTACATTGCCGGGTCGCTGAACCCAGATGTCACCATTGACGTCACCGGCTTCTTTGAGAACAAGATCAGAGCACTGACGGAGCACAAGAGCCAGATCAAGGATCCGGATGAGCTGGCAGAGCGGTTGAGAGATCGCATGCTTGATCCGACCAGCCCATCCGACGCGCCTCGCTATGTTGAACGGTTCAAGTACATCAAGCTTCGTTGAACCTCCGCCTTCACCCCAGGCTCAATCGATCTTTTCGGCGCGCGTCTCCTCCCCTGGCGTCGCATCCAGCATCGGATGAGGACTCGCGTCGGACCACAGCAGGAGAACTGCTTTGCCCGATACTGAAGACATCTTCCAACGAGAAACCGAAGCCGGCTGGGTGATCGTCTCCAGCGACATACCGCGCTTGGGCGGGCCGTACTCAGACCTCCCAGAGCGGCTCTTGTCCAAGATGGATATCTCCCGACTCAGCGTCTGCGTGGCCGCGGGTGATATGCTCACCCCAGATTTGGACGCGTTCTTGGAGGATATTGAGACTCTCTTGGGAACCCCGGTCGGTCTCTGGCGACTTGAAGAAGAACCGCCGGTGGAATTGGCAGGCGCGGGTCTGCTGGTTCTGGTCGGCGGGATCGTCGAGGATTGGACGGCCGGCCTTGACAATACTCTGATCGGCGAACTGGTCCTGCAGAGCCTGAACCAAGGCGGCGTTATTTTTGCCATTGGGCCAGCGGCTGCCGCCATGGGCACTTGGACGTTTCCGACCGTGGATGACGACATCGCGCCGGCGTTGAAATGGCTGCCGGGAGCACTGATCATGCCTGGCGAGGGGTCCCCATCAGATCTGGACAAGGTCCGCCAGCTCTTAGAAGCTCAACCCAAGGCCTACGCGCTGGGGCTGAGCGAAGCCAGCCTGGTCGCCTTCGGCCCAGCCGGCGAGATTGAAGTCTGGGGGGAGGCGCAGCCAAGGCTGATCCTGGGCAGCGGGTGGAGCGACGAGTGACCTCCGGCAATGGGCACGTTGCCCTCCTGAATTTTGAACGATCCCCTGAACGGGTGGTCAGCCTTGTGCCATCGATGACTGACAGCATGTTCGAGCTTGGGCTTGGCGATCACTTGGTGGGCGTGACCGATTACTGTTTGCCCCCGGAAGGTTCCGAGGCGGGCCTGGCCAGAGTCGGTGGAACGCGGGCCCCCGATGTCGAAGCGATCGTGAGCCTGAAGCCGGATCTGGTGCTGGCAAACCAAGAAGAGACCAGCCGGCCGAGCGTTGAAAAGCTTGAGCGGGCCGGCTTGAAGGTGTGGACGACATTCCCTCGCTCCGCCGCAGATGCCATCCGGGTGTTGTGGGCGATGCTGCGTGTCTTCCGCGCGCAAGAGGCCGCCGCCAAAGTAGCCACGCTCGAGCTCACGCTTGATTGGGCTCAGCGAGCGTCTGAAGGGACGCCACCGGTCTCCTATTTCTGCCCCATCTGGCGAGGCGACGCCAAGTCCTTCGGAACCTGGTGGATGACGTTCAATGATTTGACCTATTCCGGGGATCTTCTGCGTATCTGCGGGGGGCGAAATGTTTTCGCTGACCGGCCTCGACGCTACCCTCTGGCTGCCGATTTGGGGCACGCTGAACCAGATCCAGCCGGGGAGCACGATACGCGCTATCCGAGGCTGACAACGCAAGAAGTCATCGATGCCCAACCTGAATTGATTCTGCTCCCTGACGAACCTTACGAATTCGATGCATCACACATGGAACAGGTGCGCGAAGCCTTCGCGGGCACGCCGGCCGTCGAGCGTGGGCGCATTCATCTGGTGGACGGCCGGCTTGTGACCTGGCATGGCACGCGTATGGCCCAGGCGCTCTCAGATCTCCCGGCCCTGTTTCAGGATACCCCTCAACCCGATGCTGGAAGCGGCCGGCCGGCTGCCGCCTAGCTCAGCCTCGTTTCAGATTCAACCGTCAAGCAAGACAGGACCCTGTCGGCAAGGGCTTGGGAAGGCGGCCCTTGTGGTTTGGGTGGATCCTATGAGGGGGACGCCTGGCTGCCGGCGTCTTCCGCTTCTGGGTCGAAAGCGTGAGCCAGCAGATACACCAGAGCCAGAGCCAGCGCAGCTATGGCGATAAGGAGCAGGCCGGTCCATAGGGCGGATGACAGATCGCTTTCCAGGGCGCCGTAGACCAAAAGCGGCATGGTCTGAGTGCGCCCTTGAAGATTTCCGGCGAACAAGATCGTGGCGCCGAATTCTCCTACGGCGCGTGCCCAGCTCAACAGCAGCCCCGCCAACAAACCACGCTGCCCCAAAGGCAACGTGACCGACCAAAAGACGCGCCAGGGACCGGCGCCGTCGATGCTGGCTGCCTGCTCAAGCTCCCGGGGTGTGGCTTCAAACTGGGCCTGGGCTGCTCGGATGTAGAAGGGCGCCGACACGAAGACTTGGGCGATGACCACCGCGGCCGGGCTGAAAGGCAGGGACAATCCCATGGCGGACAAGGGCGCGCCGAGAAGCCCGCGCCGACCGAATGTCATCAGTAGGGCCAGGCCGGCTACGACCGGCGGCATCACAATCGGCAGCTCAATGGCTACGTTCAGAGGGCCTTTGAGAGGAAAGCGATAGCGGGCGAAGGCATAGGCGAGCGGTGTGCCGAGCAGAATCACGATCAAGGTGCTGATCATGGTGGTCGACAAGCTCAGACTCACCGCGCTGACGACCGAGTCGGACATCAGACCGGGGGTGCTGCCTCCCGTGGTTGACAGGGTTCGCCACAACAGGGCGACCACCGGGAGGAACAGGCCCGTCATCAGTACGCCGCCGGCCAGAAAGACCAGGGCGCGCATCCCTGATGAATCACGTACCTGGCGGCGGGGTTTGCGGGTCCGGATCTCAGGGCGCATGGCCGAACCCCCACTGGGCAAGGATGGCCTGGCCCTGGCTGCTGAGCACAAATTGGATGAAGTCCTGACCGACCGACGAGTGCGGCGCGTCGGCGACGAGGGCTATAGGGTACTTGGCGAGCGGATTGGCCCAATCCGGGATCTCGATCTGCCGCACCTGGCCGGCGATGTCGGGGGTGACGTCAGATGTGTAGACGATGCCGGCGTCCGCTTCACCCAGCGCAACCTTGGCCGAGACCTGGCGCACATTTTGTTCCTCCGACGCCAGGTTGGCGTAGACACGGCGGGCAAAATGCGCGCCGTAGGACCCTCGACTGTCCAGGGCGGCCAGAGCTCGATCTGTATAGACGCGCACGGGTACGCCGGGGGCTGCCAGCACGAGCTTGAGCCCGGGCTTGGCCAGGTGGCTGATCTGCTCCACGCCGCCCGGATTGCTGGCCGGCACAATGACAACCAGGTGGTTGGTGGCGAAGATGACGGGCTGGCTGGCGATCCGGCCGGCGCTGTCTGCCTGAGCCATCTGCTCCTGGTCGGCCGATGCATACACATCGGCCGCCGCCCCTTCGATCAATTGTGTTGCCAGCTGGGACGAGGCGGCGAAGTTTGTGACAACTTTCACATTTGGCGTGTGGGTCTCGTAGGACTGGGCCATCTGCGTGAACGCGTTGGTCAGGGACGAGGCGGCGAAAACGGTAACCTCGTGTTCGGCCGGTCCATCGGTGGTGGGGCCCGAGGTGCAAGCCGCCAGGCCGAGGCAAGTTGAGAGGGCCAAAACGAACGCTGTGACGCTTGACATGCGGAGATCCAGGCGGCGCCTCATCGCTCCGCCACCGCGGTCCCCGGTGCCGGTGGGCCCGAGGGGTGACGGCCGTGGGAGAAGATCAGGTAGGCCGAGACAGCCAGGATCAGCCCCAAGGCACCCTTCAGCCAGCGCACTGGCACCGATCCAACCAGGTAGGCGCCGCCGGCTGCACCGAGCACCGAGCCTATCGCCATTGGAAGGACCACCTCACGTAGGGCCAGTCGGTCACGAAAGGCCCCTTGACCGGCGTAGCGAGCGATCCCGACGAGCATCGTGGGCAGGCTGACAAGCAGGCTGGCCGTTCCGGCCGCTTTGACATCCATCCCGTAAATCACGATCAAGGTTGGGATGATCAGTTCCCCGCCAGCCACCCCGAGGGTGACGCTCACCAGGCCGATCAGCAGGCCGATCGCGGCCCCTACGACCCAGCCCAACGGCTGGTTCGCAGGAAGAAGTCCAATCGGCGCTTCGGAGCGAAACGCCTGCATGATCATGAGCAGGGACATGGCCAAGAGCATGACCAAGATGATCTGTCGCAGCCGTCCCTCCGGCAGCCGCCGGACATAGGCGGCCCCAGCGTAGGCAGCCGCCGATGCACCCAATGCCAACGCCACCAGCAACGGGACAGCCGCCAGCACGGGCTCGAAGGGAAGGGTGCGGCCGCGTACGATGAGCGACACCCCGACGGTCACGACGCTGATGGTGAGATTGAGGGGGACGGCCTGCCGGGCGCTGAATCGGAGCGGACCGGCCAGAACAGGCAGCCGGTATTCCGCGCCGCCAACGCCGATCAATCCACCGATAGCGCCGATGGGCGCCCCGAAGAGAAAAGAGACCAGGGAACGTGTCATGGCGATCCATTGTACCCAGCCACTGGCCGGGCGATCAATGGTGCGCTGCAGTTAGATGGGGTTCGCACGTGCGTCCTTTGCGTTGACAGCCCACCAGCCAACGCCTAGAATCTCGGTAATGAGTAATTCACAGACGACCGGTGGTGCCGGTGGCCAGGGTGAACCTCGCGCCACGTCGGGCCGCCAGGTCAGATTGACGACTCTGTCGTCCTGCGCGGGTTGAGCGTCTAAGCTCAGCGCGGAAGCGCTGGCGCAGGTTCTGCGCCCCCTCCAGGCCGCCTTTGACCCTCAAGACTATCCGGACTTGATGGTCGGCCTTGGCGCGCCGGATGACGCCGCAGTCTGGCGGCTCGACGAGCAGCGCGCTTTGGTGATCACCACCGATTTCTTTACGCCGGTGGTCGACGATGCCTATAACTATGGCGCCATCGCAGCCGCCAACGCGCTGTCGGATCTGTACGCCATGGGTGCCCGCCCGTTCTTGGCTCTGAACGTGGCTTGTTTGCCGCCCAACCTGCCGTCCGAACAGATGGCTGAGATCTCGCGGGGAGCAGCCGACACGGTGCGCCAGGCCGGCGCCGTCATTGCCGGCGGTCACAGCCTGCAGGACGATGAGCCCAAGGTGGGGCTGGTGGCCGTGGGCATGGCCGATCCACAGGCCCTGATCAGCAAAGCTGGGGCCAGGCCGGGAGACCTACTGGTGCTGACCAAGCCGATCGGTACGGGGGTCAGCGCCACGGCCCTGAAAGCCCAACAGGCGGACGAGGGAGATGTGGCCTGGATGACCGCCTGGATGAAACACCTCAACAAAGCAGCCTCCGAGCTGGCCGTCGATGTTGGTGTCCGGGGTGGAACGGATGTGACCGGTTACAGCTTGTTGGGACACGGGACAGAGATGGCGCAGGCTTCGGGGGTGAAGCTGCATATCTATGCCGGCTCTGTGCCAGCGCTGGCAGGTGCTCGGCGCTACGCCGGACAGCACTTCGTGCCCGGCGGATCCCATGACAATCGTCTGTACTTCGGGACGCAGGTTGAGTTCGCTGCCGAAATCGATGAGGTAGGCCGGACAATTCTGTTCGACGCACAAACGTCGGGGGGCCTGCTTCTGGCGATGGACGACGAGCGCTTGAGCGCGTTTATGGCGCGTGCGGCGGCCGCAGGTGTTGCCGCGTGGGTCATCGGAAAAATCGATGTAGGCGAGGGCATTCACGTCTCGGCCAACGCGTTTCACAACGCCCCGCCGCCGGTCGTCGACGAGAGGTGGGGCGGATCGTATGTATCTCTGACCGATTAGAATGAAGTTGGAGGCACGTGGCTCGCAACAACATCTCTGCAAGCCAGACTTCCCATTGATACCCAAGAGCCAGGAGGCGAAGGTCATATGTCAAAAGTAACCATACTTGGAGCAGGTCAAACCGGTGCGACCACCGCACATTGGCTGGCTGAACGCGAGCTTGCCGATCTGGTACTGGTGGACATCGTGGAAGGTATGCCGCAGGGCAAGGCGCTCGATATGACCGAAGCCATGCCTGTGATCGGTTCAGATGTCAAGATCATCGGCAGCAATGACTACGCTGAGACCGCCGGATCGGACGTGGTTGTGATCACCGCCGGTCTGCCTCGGAAGCCGGGGATGAGTCGCGATGACTTGCTGAGCAAGAACAGCGAGATCGTCACCGCGGCCGTCAAGAGCTCACTCAAACACTCTCCGGATGCCATCTTGATCGTGCTCACCAACCCGTTGGATGCCATGGCCTATCTGGCGATGAAGGTCGGGGACCTGCCTCGGGAACGTGTGATTGGCCAGGCCGGTATCCTCGATTCGGCCCGCATGCGGGCGTTCGTGGCCATGGCGGCCGAGGTTAGTGTCCAGAACGTCCACTGCTACGTGTTGGGCGGACACGGGGACGACATGGTGCCGCTGACGCGGCATTCGAACATCGCCGGAGTCCCCCTGGTGGACTATTTCGACAAGGACACACTGGAGGGCATCGTCAACCGTACCCGCAAGGGAGGCGGAGAGATCGTCGGCCTGCTGAAGACCGGCAGCGCCTTCTACGCCCCTTCGGCAGCGCTGGCGCAGATGGTTGAAGCCATCCTGCGGGACCGCCACCTGGTCGTCCCGGCATCGGTCTTCCTCAATGGGGAATATGGGCAGAAGGGAATCTTCTTCGGAGTGCCTGCCCAGCTCGGGCGCAAAGGTCTGGAGAAGGTCATCGAGTATGACTTGAACGATGATGAGCGCAGTGCCCTGGAAGCTTCCGCCGGGCGGGTCCACGAAATCACCGAAGCGCTTGGCACCTAGCTGCCAGCACTTCACTTGTGAAGTTCTTCACAAATGGGCAGGGCGCACCCTTGGGTGCGCCCTGTAGTTTTTTGCTTGGGTGGTTCTAGGGCGTGGGCGTGGAGGGGCTGGTGGCTGCCCCCGACCAGGAAAAGACGCGCTTTTCGCTGGCGGCGCCGGCCAACTCGTAGACCGGCTGGCCGCTGTTGTTGGACCCCGTCTGGCGCACCGTTTCGACCCACCAACGCATGATGTGTGGGACGGCTTCGCCGGGGCGGAGCGATGACGGGACCAGGTACTTGGTGTCCTGGACAACATCGACGATCTGCCTCGTCCCCGTGCCGTCGGTGATGTCGAGCACGTGAACCTGGTAGAACTCGTTCTCCCGCAGCTCTCCGACGGACGCCCACTGCAGGGTCACGCTGTCATCGGCCAGGCTGAAGGACTGGCCATCCTGCGGAAGAAGCAGATTCGGCGCAGGGTAGGGCGGCGGCACCGTAGGCGTGGCGGTGGGGCCGGAAGAAGCCCGGTTGCAGAGCGGGATGCTGAGCTTCTGGCCCTCAAAGACCGTATCGCCCGTCAGGCCATTCCAGTCCCTGATCTCCTGCATATCCACTCCGTAATTGGTGGCGATACCAAACAGGGTATCGTTTGCCTTGACCTCATAATCCGCCGTGGTGCAGGCCTGGCGCGTGGCATCGGCCGGCACTAGGGTGGGAGTCGGCTGGGGCGTCGCCGTGGCGGTCGGCTGGGGAACGAGGATCTTCTGGTCCACGGAGAGCGGACAGGTCGCCGGCAGTTGGTTGAGCTGGACGATGGATTGAATCGACACACCGTACAGTGCGGCGATGGCCAGGCACGTATCGCTTGGCCCCACGACGTGGGTGATGGGTGTCGGCGATGGTTGTGGGGTGAAGGTCTGGGTCGGCTGGAGTGTGTTCGTCGGTGTGGGTGTGTTTGTGATGGTCGGCGTCGCCGTGGCCTCGGTGGCCGCGCCGGCTGCGCCGGTAAGGCGGACCCCCAAGTAGGTCGTGCCCGAGGCCAGTAGGGCAAACACAACCAAGATGGCAATCGCCAGGGGCAGAGAAAGCGTGATTCCGCTTGAGCTTCTGCCGCGCGCTCGACCGCCCGCCTTCAGCTCAGCACCGCATACAACACAGCGGCTGGCGCCTTGGGCGACCTTGGTCCCACAGCGGGGACAGATTTGGTGGGAAGTCTGGGTATTTTCAGTCATAAGATTGCAGGCAGCGTGGCCTGAGCGGAGGCATTATACCAGTCGGGAGAGCCGTATCAAGGGGGGCGGTTTTGAGCCAGGAGAGAGCGACATGCGAGCCGTCGCACCGACCCCAAAGGGCCGGCAAAGGGCTGGCTGATGGGCGGACGCGCTTCAAGACCTTGACTCTCCACCATCGCCGACCAACCCGAGATCAGGGGCGATGCGTTTCATCGACTCGAGAACGTGCTGGATGTGTTCATCCAGTGGGATGCCGAAGTCTCGGACAGATTCTTCGACCTCCGCCCGGTCGACCCCGGCGGCGAAGCGGGCGTCCTTCCACTTCTTGCGCACAGATTTCAATTTGACGTCGTAAAGGGATTTGGAAGGGCGGACCAAGGCGACAGCGGTGATTAGGCCGGTCAGTTCATCACAAGCGAACAGTCCCTTTTCCATGGGCGTCTGCCTCGGCACCCCTGTGTGATCGGCATGGCTCAGGATGCATGTGATCACCACTTCGGGTACCCCGCGCTGCCGCAGCAGCGGCACGCCATCCTGCGGGTGGCTGTCGAGCGTGGGATGGATCTCCCAATCGTAGTCGTGTAGCAAGCCGGCCATGCCCCACAGCTCGGGATCTTCGCCTAGGCGGGCGGCATAGTCGCGCATGGCAGCTTCCACAGCCAGCATGTGGTGGATCAGGTTCTCTTGAGTGACGTGTTCCCTCACGATCTGATAGGCCTGCTCACGATCCATATGGGGGTTGCCTTTCAACCTTCTGGGCTGGTTCCGAGTCATCCGGGTGGGGCAGGATGTAGGTATCCAGCAAGGCGACCCAGGTGGCGGGGATTTCCCTCAACATCCAGAAGTTGGTGGCAGAGGTCCGATAGACCCGCAGGTCGGCCGCCACACCGCTGGCTTTCAAGCCAAGGCCGGCACAGGTTGTCAGAGCGCGGGGGAGATGGTACGCCTGACTCACCAGGAGCAGCTGGGCGGAAGCGAAACGCTTGCGGGCGCTCAGGCACGTCTCGAAGGTCCGATCGCCGGACGGGTCGAGCGCGATCGCCTCTTCCGGAACGCCTAGGGAAAGTGCCAGACGGCGCATCGATCCCGGCTCATCGTGGCTCTCCCTGACGGTCCCGCTCATCACCAGCAGGGGGACCTTGCCTGCCCGATAGAGGTCGGCGGCCGTACGCACACGGTCGGCAAGCACGGTTGTCGGCTGGCCATCCTGCCGCAGTCCTGCACCGAAGACGATGGCCGCCGCGGCTTGGGGCGCTTCGTCAACCGAGAGAATGTCGGACGCGAATCGCCAGCCTGCCCACCAACGGGGCAGAACCAAAGCCAGGATGGGGAGCAGGAGGAACAGAGCAACCATGAATGATTTCCGGCGTAATCCGGGGTGTCGGAGCTGGGACATCGTTGCATTCTACCAGACCCAGCCGCCGCTCCATCGGTGCGGGAAGAAGGGCGACCGCAAGCCATAACTTGCGGAGGGGCTGGGCTGCCTCATTGGCTGGAGAACAAGTCAAAAAGACCATCCGCCGGGCGAATTGACCGCCGCAAAATGAAGTGGTACACTCCAAATACATCCGATTGATTGGATGAATACGATGATTGAGGCGGAGACGCGGGTGACGATCGATTTGGCTTCCGAACTGCTGAACTACTTGGCCTTTGAGGGCTTGGAGCCGGGAGACCGGCTGCCGGCAATTCGGGATCTGGCGGCCGAGCTCGGGATCAGCAACGGCAAGCTTCGCGAGCAGCTCGAAGTCGCCCGCAGCTTGGGCTTGGTCGACGTTCGACCCAAGACGGGCACAAGGATGTTGGAGTACCGCTTCCTGGAGAGCCTACGGACCGGCCTGATGTACCGTTTGGCTCGAGAGCCGGAAGCCTTTTCCCGATTCGGTGATCTGCGCAATCACGTCGAGGCCGCCTTCTGGCATGATGCCGTCTCACGCCTCACCGATGAAGACCGGGCTGAACTCGTCCGATTGGTGGACCGTGCCTGGGAGAAGCTCAGGGGCCGGCCAATTCAAATTCCACATGACGAGCATCGCCAACTCCACCTGACGGTCTTCAGCCGATTGGACAATGAGTTTGTGCGTGGGCTTCTTGAAGCCTATTGGGAGGCCTATGAAGCTGTAGAGTTGAATGTGTACAATGACTATCGTTACTTGGAACAGGTCTGGCGCTATCACGAGAAGATGGTCAAGGCCATACAGGTGGGTGATCTCGCTGCCGGCTACCAGGCCCTGATTGAACACACCGGTCTCCTCAGCCGACGACCGGAGATGAGCTCGTATTCAGAAGGAAGCCTGCTCAAGGAAGGGCAGACAAGCGTAGGGAGTGAGATCGCATGACTGACGCCGTAACACAAGAAGGAAGTATTCAATCGTCGGTGGACAAATCGCCCATCATCAATGATCTGTCCATGGTCGTAGCCACGGTCAACGGTACCGGCAGCCAGACGTCCAATATGGCCCTGATCCGGGCTCTGTTTCGGATGGGTATTCCGGTTAGCGGAAAGAATCTTTTCCCATCCAATATTCAAGGTCTGCCGACCTGGTTCACCATTCGGGCCAGCGGGGAGGGGTTCACCGCCCGGCGAGAGACGATCGAGATCCTGGTGGCGATGAATGAAACCACCTTCCAAGAGGACCTGGCCGGCCTGGTCGAGGGCGGAGTGTGTTTCTATCCCGACAACTGGACCCAGCCTCGCAAGCGCACGGATGTCGTCTACTACCCCATGCCGGTCCAGGATTTGATCAAGGAGCAGTCTCCGCCGCGAGACCTGCGAGATTACATCGCCAACATGGTCTACGTGGGGGTCGTGTCAGAAATCCTGGGGATCGAGATGGCAGAAATCCGGGCCGCGCTGGAGACCCACTTTCAGGGCCGGGCCAAGCCGATTGAAATGAACATGTCGATGGTCGAAGCCGCCGCCAAGTGGGCCAACGAAAATCTCACCAAACAGGACCCCTACAAGGTGGAGCGCTCGGACCAGACAGAGGGCTTGATCCTGATCGACGGGAACACCTCATCAGCTTTGGGCGCCGTCTACGGCGGGGTGAACTTCGCGGCCTGGTATCCGATCACCCCTGCTTCAAGCTTGGCCGATGGCCTGTTGGAGTTCTTGCCCCAGCTCCGCAAGGACCCTGAGACCGGAAAAGCGACCTACGCTGTGATTCAGGCCGAGGACGAGCTGTCAGCCATCGGCATGGCGGTGGGTGCCGGATGGGCGGGTGCCCGCGCAATGACATCCACTTCCGGCCCAGGCATTTCGCTGATGTCGGAGTTTACCGGGCTGGCATTCTTCGCTGAAATCCCGATCGTCATCTGGGATGTTCAGCGTATGGGGCCCAGCACCGGCCTGCCGACCCGCACATCGCAAGGCGACTTGCTCTTCGTGCGCTTCTTGGGCCATGGCGACACTCGCCATGTGTTCCTGCTACCGGGTTCGGTGGCCGAATGCTTTGAGTTTGGATGGCGAGCCTTTGACCTGGCCGAGCGCCTGCAGACGCCCATCTTCGTGCTCAGCGATCTGGATCTGGGGATGAACCTGTGGATGTCAGAGAGCTTTGATTATCCCGACATTGCGATGGATCGCGGCAAAGTTCTTTCTGAGAAGGATTTGGAGGAGCTGGGTGAGTTCGCCCGCTACCGTGACGTGGATGGCGATGGGATTCCCTATCGAACCCTCCCAGGCAACGATCACCCGCTTGCGGCCTGGTTCGCACGCGGCACAGGCCACAACGACCAGGCGATCTACAGTGAAAGGCCGGAGGACTGGACCGAGAATATGGCCAGGCTCTGGCGCAAACACGACACAGCTCGTGACCTGGTCCCGGCACCGATCATCGATCGAATGGATGGCGCCGAGATTGGCCTGATCGGCTTCGGTTCAACTCTGTCTGCAATCGAGGAGGCTCGGTCTCGTCTGGCCCAGCAGGGAATCCCCACCAATTTTCTCAGGCTGCGGGCGGTTCCTTTCAATCAGAGTGTGGCTGAGTTTGTCCGCAGCCACGATCGGGTTTACGTTGTGGAAATGAACACCGATGCGCAGATGTGCCAACTCCTGCAGCTTGACATGCCGGATCAGGCAACCAAATTCCAGGCGCTCAACCTCAATGACGGGCTTCCGCTCACAGCCAAGTGGATTGTGGATGCCCTCCTAAGCAAGGAAGGAAAGTAACCATGGCGACGGCGACGGTAAACCTGGTTGGGTTGGAAAAATCAGACTACAAGGGACGCCCGACAACCCTTTGCCAGGGCTGCGGGCATAACTCGATCTCGAGCCAGATCATGGCTGCCTGCTATGAAATGTCAATCCGGCCTGAAGAGATCATCAAGCTGTCCGGCATTGGATGCTCGAGCAAGAGCCCAGCCTACTTCTTGGGGCGCTCCCACGGCTTCAACAGCCTGCATGGCCGAATGCCGAGTTTGGGCACGGGTGCCATCATGGCCAACCGCACTCTGAAAGCGGTCGGTGTGAGCGGCGACGGCGATACGGCCAGCATCGGTGTAGGGCAGTTCATACACATGATGCGGCGCAATTCACCCCTGGTCTACATTATCGAGAACAATGGGGTCTACGGCCTGACAAAGGGCCAGTTTTCCGCCACGGCGGACAAGGGACAATCGCTGAAGAAGCAAGGCACCAACCCGTTCATGCCGGTGGACCTGTGCCTTCAGGCGTTGGCCGCCAACTGCGGTTTTGTGGCCCGATCCTTCGCCGGCGATCCGAAGCAGGTCAAGGAGCTGATCAAGGCTGCCATTTCTTACGAGGGCACAGCCGTTTTGGACATCATCAGCCCTTGTGTGACGTTCAACAATCGCGACGAATCGACCAAGAGCTACTCTTGGGGCAAAGAGCATGAGACGCCGCTCCACGATGTCACCTACGTCCCTGCGCGGGAGGAGATCCGGGTTGACTATGAGCCTGGCGAAACGACCAGCGTCAAGATGCACGACGGCTCGACCCTGGTGCTCCAGAAGCTCGACCGGGACTATGATCCGACCGACCGGATGCAAGCAACCCATCTGCTGGAAGAAGCCCGGACCAATCAGAAGTTGATCACCGGGCTGCTCTATCTCAACCGAGATCAAGCCCCTCTGCCGGAGGCTGAGAACCTGCCCGAAGAACCCCTGGCCAGCCTGCCTGAGGACAAGCTTCGTCCTTCAGAGAGCAGCTTGACCAAGATCATGGCCGAATTTGCCTAGCTGTCGGACACGCAAGGCAACCGAAAGCGGCACAGGCTTGCCTGTGCCGCTTTGCTTTTGTGGAACGCGGGGCTGAGTATAATCCGCAGGTGTTGAGCGATGAAAAACCTCTTGGGTGTTCTGGCCGGCCTGGCGGCGGCGGCAATTTGGGGGGGCATGTACGTCGTCAGCAAGGTCGTATTGGATGTGGTACCTCCCTTCGCCTTGCTCAGTATGAGATTGCTCTTGGGCGTGGCCGTGATGGGCGCGGTCTTGCTGATTCGTCCATCGGCCAAACAACGAATTGCTCTACGCGTGATTGGAGCAGCCATGGGAGTAGGCGCCATCGGATTTGGCCTCTCGCTCGGGCTTCAGTTTGTGGGAACCAGGCTGTCGAATGCTTCGAATGCATCCCTGGTGACTTCCGCCTCGCCCGCCTTCATGCTTGGGTTCGCCATCTGGTTGCTGCGCGAGCGGGCGACCTCACGCCGCCTGGTGGCTCTGGCCGTCGCCACAATCGGGGTGTTGGTGGTCGTCGACCCGACCTCGGCGCGGTTGGATCCGTCTGCCTTCTGGGGAAACCTGGCGCTGCTCGGCGCGGCGTTGACGTGGGGGCTGTTTTCGGTGCTGGCCAAATGGACAAGCCGTCACCTTCCGGTGCTGGCCGTCAGCATGTATGGGTTCTTGGGAGGTTTAACACTGGCCCTTCCCGCAGCCGGTTTGGAACTGCGTGGGGCAGCCATTGGCCCGATTACGCTTCCGATCCTGCTGGGGATCATCTACCTCGGGGTGGTATCGACCGCCGTGGCCGTGTTTCTCTGGAATCACGCGCTGGCCACGCTTGATGCGAGCGTTGTGTCACTGCTGTTCTTCGCCCAACCCCTGGTCGGTGCCGGTCTGGGAACGGCGTTGCTGGGCGAGCAGCTTCCGGCGACCTTTTGGATCGGGGGCGCCATGATCGTTTTCGGTGTCTTGCTTGTGAGTTGGGCGCCTTTGAAACCTGCCGAGGCCATTCAGCTGCCTGGCGGGGGATGAGGAGTCTAAGATGGAACCAACCCTGAACTCGCCGGGGTGTCGCCCTCGGGCCGCGCGCGGGATGGCGCTTGTCCTGGCAGCCGCCATCGTGATCAGCCTGCCGCTGGCGCTGGCAGCACGAGCCGCGGGCAGCGTGGTCTTTGATCCCGGATCGGTGTCTCGGATCCTGTCTGACAACCTGATCAACTCGGGCCTTCTGCGCCAGGTGGTGATCCAGGGCCTGTTCTCGCGGGAGACGGACGGCCAGCAGACGGCGTCCGAGGTCGGGCGCCTGATGACCTATGCCAGCGCACAAGAGCGGCAGGCGGCGGCAGACATCGTGGTGCCCCCGCGTTGGGCCCAGGCACAGCTGCAGGGGCTGATTATGGGGTTCAATGCCTGGCTCACCAGCGATGAGACGCTGCCGAACGTTTCGGTCGATCTGTCCCCCATCCGTGAGAACTTGCTGCATGGGGGAGCAGCCGATTTGGTCGATTTGATCTGGAGTACTTGGCCGGATTGCATGCCCGATCAAGTGGCGCAGATCGCCGGCGCGTTGCTTTCAACCCAGAGCCCTCCGTTCATCGCTTGTCGTCCGCCGGAGCCCACCGGCGAGCTGGTCCACCAACTCATGATTTCCGGCCTGGAGGCAGAGGTCCGTACTATGCCGGAGTCACTGCCCCTGGTCGACCTTTCATCGCCCGGATCGCTCTCCGATCTCCAGCAAACCAAGAGTTTGCTGGTCTCCGTCAGGCTTCTTGCGACCTGGCTCTGGCTGGTTCCTGCTTCGCTTCTGGGGTTGATTGTGGCTCTCGTGGTCCGCTCGTGGCGGGCGTTGTTCCGATGGTGGGGCATTCCTCTGCTGGCAGGTGGGCTGGTGGGGATAGCCCTGGCGGCACTGGGTGCCACGCTCGGGTCCCGCTGGCTCGATTTCCAGCTGGCATCGATGGCGGGCAGCGTTCCCGCCGCCCTCCAGGGCGCCATCTCAGGCATCGCCACCCAAGGCTATCAAGCCGCCGTGAGGGCCCTGTTCAGGCAGGCGCTTGTGGTAGCGGGGGGTGCCGGGATCATCACCCTGATCGGTGTTCTCAGGGGGCCGGGTGACGGCGGTGTCCGGCCCGCAGCTCCGACGCCAGCCCGAGGTGACGAACAAGTCGAGCCCTCCTTGGGCAACGATGCAGAGCCCCCCTCGGGCATGTTTGGTTAGTCGCGGCGGGGCAGGGTATCAGGTCTTTTTCAGGGCGTTTTCGGCGACGAATGGCCCTCCGACCGTGTGCAGGTAGGTCAGATTGGCCGGGCCGAGGGCGCCGACGGGCAGGCTGGCTACCAACACCACCCGATCGCCATCGTTGACCTCGGTGGTCTGATGCAGGGCATCTTCCATACGCGCCACCATGTCTTCCACGGAGTTAGCCATCGGGATCAGGACGGGCTGAACTCCCCAATAGAGCGCCATTCGGTTGAACGTGCTGGGTTCGGGAGTCAAGCCCAGGATGGGAGTTCTCGGCCGCGCCTTGGACATCAGCAGGGCGGTTCGACCTGAGCGCGTGAACACGGCGATGGCGCGTGCATCGCGTTCTTCGGCCAGCGCCCCAGCGGCCTGCGTGGTGGCCACGGCGTCGTCTTCGGTTGGCAGTTCATCGTCCCCAGGGCGGAAGCCCCATTCAATGGCGTGGGCTTCGGCATCCATAATGATGCGGGCCATGGTTTCCACAGAGCGGATGGGGTAGGCTCCTGAAGCGGTTTCGCCCGAAAGCATCAACACATCGGAACCGTCGAAGACAGCGTTGGCCACATCCGAGGCCTCGGCTCGGGTCGGGCGTGGATCGCGGATCATGGATTCCAGCATTTGGGTGGCGGTGATCACCAGGCGCTGTCGGGCGTTGGCCCGGGAGATGATCCTCTTCTGGAGAGATGGGACCTGCTCGGCGGCCATCTCCACGCCCAAATCGCCCCGGGCAACCATGACGCCGTCCGACGCCGAGAGAATGGCGTTCAGGTTGTCGATCGCCTCGCGCCGTTCCAGCTTGCTGATCAACGGCACGCGAAGAGCGGCTTCGCGCTGGGATTCAATGGTCTCTCGGAGGCCCTGAATATCCTCCGGCTTACGGATGAAGGACATGGCCACCATGTCCACCCCCTGCCCGAGCCCGAACACCAAGTCAGCCCTGTCTTTCTCGGTGAGAGACGGCGCCGATAGAGCGACCCCTGGCAGGTTGATCCCCTTGTGTTCTCCGATCGGCCCTCCAACGACCACCTCCGTGGTCACGGAATGCCCCTCAACTGCAACGACCTTGAGCTCAATTCGACCGTCGTCCAACAGGATCTGGTCCCCGGGGCGGACATCCTTGGGGAGATGCTCGTAGTTGACGTACAGCATCCGGCTGGAGCCGATGACTGGCTCGGTGGTCAGTGTAAGTGTGGCGCCCTCTTCCAGCTGTACCGGCGTGTGATCTGGCAGCTCGCCAGTTCGCAGTTTGGGACCCTGCAGGTCCTGCACCACAGCGATCGGCTGATTGAGGGCCTTGGCGACCTTGCGAACCCGCTCAATAACCTGGGCATGGTCCTGGTGGGTTCCGTGTGAGAAATTCAGGCGCGCCCCGTCCATCCCGGCTTCGGCCAGGCGACGGATCTGGTCTTCCGATGCACAGGCCGGCCCCAGGGTGGCAAGTATCTTGGCACGACGCAGCATCGTCCGTTCTCCTTGTGAAAGATTTCATAATCAAATTCGCGCACATCAGGGCCTCGCCCGTGCCGCGGAGGTCATTGTAGCGGAAAGGCTAGCTCAGCAGCGTGGCCAGGATGGCCTTTTGTGCGTGGAGGCGATTTTCCGCCTGCTGGAAGATCACCGAATGGGAGCCGTCGGCGACCTGATCGGTGATTTCTTCGCCGCGGTGGGCGGGCAGGCAATGCATCACGATCGCCGATGAGTCGGCCAGGTCCACCAACGCCTCGTTGACCTGGAAGGGGGGGAAGACCTGCTTGCGGTGTTCGGCCTCCTCTTCCTGGCCCATGCTGACCCAGGTGTCGGTGTAGATCACGTGCGCGCCCTCGACCGCAGCCTGAGGATCGTGGACCTGGCGAAGCGAGGCGCCGCTCTCTTGCGCCATCTCCTCCGCCATAGCCAGGGCGCGCGAGGGCAGGGCGTAGCCCTCTGGGGCGGCAACGGTGAAGTCGATTCCCAGCCGCATGCAGGCGAAGGCCAGGGAGACAGCCACGTTGTTGCCGTCCCCGATGAAGGTCATCTTCAGCCCCTTGAGCTGGCCAAAGCGTTCCAAGATGGTGAGCATATCGGCCATGGCCTGGCAAGGGTGGTTGAAATCGCTCAAGCCGTTAATGACGGGGACGCTGGAGAAGCGGGCCAACTCGAGGATGTGTTCATGGTCGAATACGCGGGCCATGACAACCTGGACATAGCCGGAGAGCACGCGGCTGACGTCGGCGATGGCCTCACGCTGCCCGAGGCCGATCTCGCTCGGCGACAAATACAGCGCATCTCCACCCAAATGTCGCATGGCCATATCGAACGACACCCGAGTCCGCAAGCTCGGCTTCTGGAAGACCATTGCCAGAACCTGGCCCTTGAGGAGGGGCGGATTACCATCGTGGCGCCATTCGTCTTTCAGCCGGATGGCAAGGTTGAGGATTTCGGTCAACTCGTCGGGGGCGTAGTCGGCCAAGGATAGGAAGTGGCGCATTCAGGCTGTCTCCATGGGTGAATAGGTGATTCGCGGGGAGTATAGCATAGGGGTGCCCGGGAGGTCGATCTAGGCCACCTCATTCTCGTCCGAGCTGTGAGTTGGCTGCAGGGCGGCCTCGCTCAGAAGGGCCTGCCGGGCGGCTTCGGCCGAGGAAGGGGGCAGAAGCCAGTGCAGCCAACCTCGTCCCGGGATCCCCGTCGAACCGTCGCTCGGACCGCGAACTGCCATCAGCAAGATCCCGGCCAGGAGCAGGGCGCCGATCCACTGCTGGAGCATGAGACTCTCGTTCAGCCACCACCAGGCCAGCAGCAGCGTTACCAAAAGCTCGCCGAGGCCGATCAACGACGTTTCCAGACCCCCGATGCGCTTGACGCCGGCGAACAAAGTCATTCGGCTGAGAAAAGTCACCGCAGTCAGGCCCAGGATTGGCCCCAGGGCCTCGGTTGACGCCGGGGCAGCTCCGGGGTCGAACACGACCAGCGCCAGAACGACGCTCAAGGTCATGGCCAACAGCGTGTATAGAGTCACCGTCGGGGCAGGGGCTTCGTACAGGACCCGTTGGTTGATCGGGATGTGAATGGCGTAAAGCAGGCTGGCGCCGAGCATCAGGCCCACTCCGAGAAAATCCACGTGGCCCGCCGGCGCCCACGACAGCAGGAGCACCGCGGGAACGCTCAAGGCGAGGCGGAGCATCGTGCGCGGTGAGTAGCGATGGCCGTCCAAGTAGAGCACGACAGCCACAAACACGGGGTAGAGGGAGTACAACAGCTGGCCGAGGCTGGCGTCAATTCTGCCGAGCGCGGAATAGTAGAGCAAGGAGCCGATCCCGTTGAGGCCTCCGGCGATCATGCAGCCCACGAACCCCAACGGATAGATGTACAGAAAGCGGCGCTGAAACAAGGCCATGATCAGCACCAGCAGCCCAGCCGCGCCGGCTGTGCGTACGGCGACAACAGCCAGGGGCGACATGCCGGCCAGGATGGCCTGCTTCCCGAAGATGGGGGAGAGTCCGAGGAACAGCGCCGAGGCAGACGCCAATGGGATTCCGTGAAGTGATGAGGGCCGGTCGCTCATAGAAGCACCCGAATCGGAGCTATCTCAGCGCCTTGCTGATTTCCTCCAAGAGATCCTCGTTGAGGAAATCCCCTTTGGTCATCAGCCGGGAAATCTGGCCTTCCAGGCGCTTCTTCTCGTCTAAAGTCAGGTCCTTGGCCGTCACAACGATGACCGGCACCTGGTGCGTTGCCTGCTCATCCTTTAGGCGATCGAGGACTTCGAATCCGTCCATCTCCGGCATCATCAAATCCAGGATCACGAGATCGGGGGGATGGGACCGGGCTTCCACCAGCGCTTCAGGCCCCGAGCCCACCTCGCGCACCGTGTAGCTGCCCTGCGCTTGCAGGATGCGCCGGATGAGCCGGCGAGCGTCCGGATGATCGTCCACGATCAACACGCTGCGTGTCCTGCGTTGATCGAGCCTGGCGAGCGCCGCCAGCAGGCCCTCCTGCGGGGAGGTTGGAATTTCTCCATCCGGCCAGTCAATAGCCTGGGCCCAACCCTCTTGCAGGAGCTCCTCCTCAATCGGCATGGTATGCCCTGAGCAGTTCACAACCACGATCTCGTCCGCGCCGATGACGCCCAGATGCACCAATTTGATCAATCCAGCGATAGCCACCGCGGCTGCCGGCTCCACCGAGAGCCCCTCCATCTTGGCCAAGAGGTGCATGGCCTGAAAGGCCTCCTCGTCGGTGACGCTCTCCATGGTTCCGCCATAATTTGAGACCCGCTCACGAAGCAAGCTGTACGCACGTCCGGGGTCCCCGGTGCTGAGTGTGGAAATGTGTGTCGTCGGTGTGGTCACGGGTTCCGCCACGGCAGCCCCGGCCCGCCAGGCGTGCGCCATCGGCGCACAGCCGGCGGTCTGGATGATCCCCAGGGCTGGAACCCCCTGGGTGAGTCCCATGGCTTCAAGTTCGATGAATCCCTTGCTTACACCCAACGGGCCAATGCCTCCGCTCACCGACTGCAGGTACCAATCTGGCGAGCGCCAGGTGGAAGGGGCAGCTTCGTCTTCGGAGCCTGAAAAGATCGCCCCCAGTTGCTCGGCGATCTCGTACGCCATCGTCTTCATGGCCTCCACGTTCAACATGCTTCGGGCGCTTCTGTCCAGGTACAGGCCACGTTTACGGGCGAACTCGGCCGCCAGATGCTTTGCCTGATCATAGGTGCTCGTGACCTTGACCACCTGTGTCCCGTACAGGGCGACCTCATGCATCTTCGCGGCCGGCACCAGGCTGGTCAGAAATGCCCAGATCTTGATCCCAGCCCGCGCACCATAGGCCGAGTAGGCGATCGCCACATTGCCAGTCGAGGCCACAACAGCTTCGGTGACCCCCGCTTCTTTGAGGGCGGCGATCGTAACCGCCGCCTGCCGATCCTTGAACGAAGCCGTGGGCCCCTGCCGTTCGTCTTTGATAAACAGGTGGTTGAGCCCGAGCATCATGCCCAGGTTGCTGGCTGGGACAAGCGGGGTACCGCCGTCGCCCATGACGAGCAAGGGGTTGAAGGTGTTCAGGGGAAGCACCTCACGGTAACGCCACAGATTGAATGAACGGCGTCGGGCGTTGGTGGCAAGGGTCGATGCAGAGGTTTCGAGGTCGTAACGCGCCTCGATCCACTCGCTGTCGCAGTGCGGGCAAGTGAGAGTAAGTGGCGATCCGGCGGACCGGCGGCCGCAGTCAAGACATTCGATTTCGAAGTGGCTCATCATCGGCAGTCGTGCGCGTGGTTAGGCCGACTGGCCAGGGGGGATGCCATCTTCGGTTGCCTGGCTGTCGAGATCGTCTTCATCTTCGATGGCAGGAGGCTCGAGCGGAAGAGTGAACGCAAAGGTGCTTCCCTCATCCACCGTGCTCTCAACCCAAATGCGTCCTCCATGAAGCTCGACCAGGTGGCGGGCGATTGACAAACCCAATCCAGTGCCCCCCGACTTGCGTGTTGGCGAAGGGTCGACCTGGGAAAAGGGTTCGAAAAGTTTCTCGAGGTCATCGGGCGCGATGCCGATGCCGGTGTCGGCAACCGCCACCAAGATGTCATCCAGATCGCCCTTGCTGATGTGCCGGGCAGAGACCGCGATCTGGCCCTCTTCGGTGAACTTGGCGGCGTTTGATATCAGATTGAGAAGGACCTGGCGGATACGAATGCTGTCTGCCCGAATGGCGGGCAGATCTTCTGGGATATCCGTCACCAGTTCGATGGGCTTGTCTTTGACCAGCCCGATGGCCGTGGTCATGACCCCATTGATGATTTCTTCCAGGTTGACGTCGCCGAAGGTCAGATCGAGTTTTCCGGCTTCGATGCGTGAGATGTCGAGCATGTCGCTGATAAGACCAAGCAGATGCTGACCTGCGTTGTAAATGGCGTTCAAGTCTTCGCGCTGCGTGTCGGTGACCGGTCCATCGATACCTTTGAGGATCACTCTCGAAAATCCAATGATGGAATTCAAGGGCGTCCGCAGTTCGTGGCTCATGTTGGCCAAGAACTGGCTCTTGAGGTGGTCTGCCTCCCGCATTTCCTCCAGCGCCTGTTGGGTCAACTGATACGAGCGCATGTCCTGAAGAGCCGATCCCAGCTGTTGGGCGACCGCCTCAACCAGCTGCTTGTCTTCTTCGGACCATTCTTCGCCATCCTGTGGCATCTCGAATTCGAGCACTCCAACCGGGCTGTCCGGGCCGCTGATGGGGACGGTCAATCGTCCCCCCTGGCTGGTTGAGGCCGACAGGCTGAGGCTATCGGCGGCGGCTGCAACGGGTCGCAGCGTGTCGCCGTCGAGTTCGTAGCCCGGCACGCTGCCCCATCCGGCCAGCAGGGGTGGGGGCGCCGTGGCATCCACGGCATCCGGTTGGTGGGGGAGGCTGACTGCCAGCCGGCTGCTAGGTGAAACGTCGAGATCGAGAACCTGGGCCACCCCGCGGTAGCCCACCTGCCGGCCCGACGCGTCGTTTCTCACAAGCGCGTGAAGCAAAAGCGAGTACTGCTTTCCTGACTTGGTGCGGGCCTGGAGCTTGAAATTGGTGATCGGCTTGGCGGAAGCGACCGTGTTTTGAAGTCGATCGGCACCGTCTCCCACCATCGGGGCATCGTAAATTGGTTTGCCGATCAGCTCCCTTGGAGAAACACCCAAGATCCGCTCGATTTCAGGGCTGCACCACGTGTAGTGGCCGCTGATATCGGTCTCCCACACCCAACCGGTTGGGAGCTCTCGCCTTTGGGACAGCCGGCGTCCGGCCCGGCGGCTGTGATCGCCTCCGTCGGGTTCGGCTGAAACGTCGCTGAAAAGCGTCTCCAGCCGATCATGCAGGTGTTCTAACAGCTTCTTTCGCATAGGACTTCAGTTCCTTGGCGAGTTGGCGATACTGTTCGGCGCCACGGCTTCTGGGTGCGTAGACGGTGATCGGTTGGGCGAAGATCGGGCTCTCCCGCAGCCTGGTGTCGACCTCGATGATCGAATCAAAGACGGCTCTTCCGAACGCTGTCCGCACCTGCTCGTACAGAGTGCGGTGAATGCGGTTGCGCCGATCAACCATTGTCAGGAGCAGCCTGTACCGCAGGCGGGGATTGCTGGATGCCCGCACATCCCGAATCATCTCAAGCACATCCTGAAGGGCGTGCGCCGAAAAATACTCGCATTGGGTTGGGATGATCAATAGGTCGGCAGCCGTCAGGGCCAGGCGCGCAATGGTTCCAAGGGCTGGCGGACAGTCCAATAGGACGGTGTCGTACTCATCAACCCGCCCGAGCGCGCGCCTGAGCAAGAACTCGTGATCATCTCGTACTTCAAGAAAGCGCTCGGCCATCAGCAAAGCGTTATTGGCCGGGACCAGGTCCAGGCCGGGAAGCAGGGTTTCGTGGGTGACAGCTTCCAGGTCACCGCTGCCCAGCAGAACATCGGATATGGTCCCATTGAGCTTGTTGGGTTTGATTCCCAATGCGAGCGTCAGATTGGCCTGAGGGTCGAGGTCGATGACGAGGGCCTTCTGGTGCTGCTCAACCATCGCCGCGCCGAGTGAGAGCGCCGTGGTCGTCTTGGCCACGCCTCCCTTTTCGTTGGCAACGGCGATGACGTAGGTCATGCTGAAGCCCCGTTTCTGTCAGATTTCGAGTCTGTGGGATCGTCACCGGCCGCATTGGTCGGATCGGGTTCATCGATCCCCGAGGCGCTGGAGGCGGAAGAAAGCCGAATGGCAGCCCGCTTGGCGCCGATGGCTTGCCGGATTTCGCGGACGGCCGTCTGAAGCATGCTGTCGATATCGGCGCTGGACCGGATACGGCTGGATATTTCGAGCACCTTCTGCTCGCGCTCAGCACGCCGAACGGCTTCCTCGTATGAGCGAGCGTTCTGCACGGCGACCGCCAACTGGTCGGCCAGCGTCTCAAGAACGGCAATATCGTCTTCAGAGAAGGCGTACAGACCCGTGTCCTGCACGTCGAGCGCACCGATGACCTTCTCGCCGGCTCGGAGTGGAACGGCCAGCTGGGATCGCGTCTCGGGCAGCAACGGGCTGGGCTTGAAGTAGGGATCCGTGCTGACATCATGCGCCACGTAGTATTCACCGGACTCTGTCACAAACCCCAGAATGCTGCGTTCACCCAGTTCGACGCTCGGTTTCTCGCTGAGCAGCGTTTGTTCAGCATGGCCAGCGGACTGCCTCAGGTTGGCTGAGTGTCCGGCTTGATCCATCAGGTAGAGGGAGACGTTGTAGTATCCAAACCGCTCCTGGATCAAGTGGACAGCGCGCTCCAGCAGACCATCCAAATCGAGCAAACCGGTGGCGACCCTGGCGATATCGGCCGCGGTTTCCATCTGAGTAGCCCGGCGCTGGATCTCTTCCATCAGCCGCAGCTGTTCAAGCTGATCCGCCACCTCATCCGCCACTGCCGTCAGGATCTCGCGGTCTTCTTCGGACCATTTGGCCACGTCAGGCGGCAAGATATCCATCCTGCCGATGATCTCACCGCGCAGGGCAATCGGCATCTCAATTGAGGGCTTGTCGGTTGGAGAGTCCTCATCCCCGAAGGCGGCAGTCGTCTCCTGGCCCTGTGTTCTTCGGTTGCTGAGAAGTGTTTCCCAGGCATCGGCTGTCTGGCGGCGGTAGAGCACGTTGACCTGACGCAGGCTTTGTTGAGTTTCTTCAAACAGCCTCGCATTCTCAATCGAGACTGCGACCTGGCTGGCCAGCAGTTCGAGCAGTTCGACTTCATCATCGGAGGGGGTGACGTCGGTCTCCGATTCGGCTGTGAGCACGCCGATGACCTCGCCGCGCGTGATGAGTGGCACAGCCAATGTGGATCCCAAGGCGCCCAGGACCGGATCTTCGGTCACGTTTTCCGACAAACGGCTGCGGCTCATTCGCACAGGCTGGCGTCGTTCGGCCGCCATGCCCATCAGACCCTGGCCAAAGGGCACCCCCTGGCCCAAGCGTGGCAGTCGGTCTTGAGTGCGTGCAGATGCGCTGCGTACGACGATCTCACGACCTTCAACCATGCCAAGCGTGACGCGCTCGTAGCCGTAGGCGCCCCGCACCAGGCGGGTGACGTCGGCGATGATCTGATCGTAGCCAAACTGCTGGGTGAGTTGTCGATAGATATCCAGGGCCCGCCTGCGCTGCGCCGCCAGCTCAGTCTCTCTCGAGAGCAGGCTGGCATTCTGGATGGCAATGGCCAGCTGGTCTGCCATGGTTTGAAGCGCAAGCAGGTCATCCTCGTCGAACGCGTTGGGTTCGACGCTCTGCACGTCCAGTGCCCCAATTATGCGATCGCCGGTCATCAGCGGAAGCGCCATTTCAGAACGCGTCTTGGGCAGATCTGGGTTGGCGAAGTGGACCGCGTCATCGCCAACGTCGAGCGCGATGCGGGGTTTGCCGGCCCCGGTGACATATCCCACTATGCCGACCTTCCCGACCGCCAGACTATGGCCGCGGGCCAGCATTCGCCGGCCGCCTTCAGACGAGGCGGCCCGGAGGACAGCATTTTCGCCGCTCTCATCGACCATGAACACGCCGGCATGGTAGAAGCCGAAACGTTCTGAAATCAGCCGCACAGCTTCAGAAAGGAGCTCGTCTACATCCAAGATGCCGGCGGCGTCCCGGGCAACTTCAGAAGCCGCCTGCAGCTGCAAAGCACGCCGCTCCAAATCGCTGGTGCGCTCGGCGACGCGCTCTTCCAGGCCACTGACAAGATCTTGCATGCGCTGCGACATGGCGTTGAAGGTTTTCCCCAGCACGCCAATCTCATCCTGAGCCGTCACCTCTGCCTGAGCTGCGAGGTCGCCTTCGCCTACTCGCTCGGCGATCCTTGTCAGGTCGATAATCGGATCGGCCAAGAAACGTGAGACCATGACGGCGCCCAGGGTGACGCCAATGGCCACCAGGACAGCCAGCAGGATGGCGTTGTTTGTCTGGGCCCGGGCCGGGGCGAACAAGATGTCCTGCGGCTGGAAGAATGCCACCTGCCAGGGAAGCTGGGTCATGCGAGTGACCGCAACCTGGTCACTCGATCCCGGTGATGCCGGATCGGCTGCCTCGAAATAGGGCTGGCGGTCGGCTGAACGCAGGTGATCGACGAGGGATGGCTGCAGTCCCTGGAGGCCAGGACCATTGGCCAAAGCCGTGGGCAGCCGATGGGCTGCCACCAATTCGTCGGTGGTGTTGGTTGAGATGGGACCGACGGGGTTCAGCATCATGTCGGGCTGGTTGCTGTGGGCCACGTTCAGAAAATACTCGTCAAAGACGGCCGCATAAGAGCTGGGGCCTGCCAGCCCTGCGCTTTGGTCGATGATTCTCTGGATGACGTCAGCGCTGAATCCAACGCGGATGACTCCGACAACTCTCGATCGGGCGTCGAAGATTGGGCTGCTGAAGAAGATCGCCGGTTGACCGTCCGAGGGAGAGAACTCAATCGGTGAAGCGAATGGTACACGGCTGGCGAAAGCTTGGGTGAAATAGTCGCGATCCGATTCGTCTTGGCCAGTCATGCGCGCCGTCGCGTCGAGGATGTTGTGACCTTGCGCATCCAGCAGGCCCAACACTCGGACGTTGATGGGGTCTTCCTTGGCCAGGAGAAGCAGTAAGCGTCGAGCTTCTTCTTGTCGGGTTGGGTCGGCGCGCTCAGCTTCACTGGCCGACATGTAATCGACGATGGTCGAGATCTGCGCCTGGGTATTGATATTGGTCAGGTTGTTTTGAACGAATTCGTCCAAAACGGCGGCGGTCTGGGAGGCAGCGCCGCCCAACTTCTGGTTGGCCTCGTTTCTCAGCGCAGTCTGCGTGGACTGCGCGCTAAGGAAGGTGACCAAACTCACGGGAACTAGGGAGATGGCCAGGAAGGTCAGAATAAGCTTGGTGCGCAGGCTGTAGGCCTGAAACTGGCGAGCGACGATCAAGCCCAACGCGCCCAAGGCGAGCGCATCGACGATGAGCAGCACAGGCGTACTGACAGGCTGGGGCAGGGCAGGGAAGACGTCAAACAGGTCGATCAGAAGTGTGGCGGAGGCGACGCCGACGGCGAAAAACAGGGCCGCCTGAACCATCCGCCCTGAGAACCTGTCCCGGGCAAGGGCTGGGAACAGGATCAAGACGCCGATGGCGGTTAGTGCCCCCAGTTGATTGATGGCCGCGGCCAGGGTCAGCCCCAGGGCCGCCACGCCGACCATCAACGACCATGTGGCTGACGGCCGCCGGCCGGTCCGGGATAGGAAAAGTGCGGCGATTCCCGCAATGGCCAGCGCGCCGAATCCGCCACCCAGCGCCGCAAACTGCCAGCCATGCAGGGTAGCCGCCCAGTAAATAGGTGCCGGGGCGCCGAGCAGGCCGACGGCCAGGCAGATGTAAGCCAGGCGATCACGTTCCGTCCGCTCGGGGACGATCTCCTCAGATGGGCGGATGTCGCTATGGGTGGGCGTATCGGGAAAGCTCATCCCATATCTCCATGCCTAGATGGCTTGTGCTGTGCGATCATGACTCCGCCGCCTCATCCGGGGGTTGGGCATCTGGAGGCAGATGCTCCGGGGGAGCCTCTCCCAACCTGATCGTGGTGCGAGTGACATTCAAGGCCCTGCCGACCTCACGCGCTGTCGTCTCCAGCACGGTTTGAATATCTGGTGAGCGGCGAACCTTGGTTGTGATTTCGTGGATCAGCCGCTCCCGTCGGGCTGACTGCTGGACCTGCTCAAGCAAGCGGGCATTCTGAAGGGCGGTGGCGACCTGACCGGCAACCGTGGATAGCAGGGCCACGTCATCTTCGGTGAAACGGTGCTCGCGGGTCTTGTCGAGAGTGGCCAAGACGCCGATCGTCTGATTGCCTGCTAGGAGCGGCACCCCGAGCCAGGACTTCAAGTCAGGATCATCAAGCTGAATGCCAAGTTCTGCCGCTTGACTTTGTATCGAGTCTTCCAAGAGCAGCGGCTGCTGCGTGCGGATCACATGTGATACCAAGCCCTGGCCGATGGGCAGATCGGCCAGCTCGGTCGGCTCACCCTTTTCGGTGGCGTAGGGGAATGAGATCTTCCCCTTGTCCTCGTCGAAGAGGGCGACCTGGACATCGGTCTGCCCGACCACCTGGATGATTTGCCTTCCGACCATCCTGAGCAAGCTGTCAACCCGCAGCAGCTGGGACGCGGCCTGGCTGACCCGGTTGACGACCTCGAGTTCGGAAACGCGCCGCTGCTCTTCCGCGTATTGCCGGGCTGTTTCCATGGCCAGGGCAGCCTGACCAGCGACGGCCTGGATCAGGGCGATATCTTCTTCGGACCAGGTTGCGCTTTCCCCGGGTTTTCTGGCGCCGATGGTGGCGATGGTCTCACCGCGCACCCTTACAGGCACCACGACCTCACGTCGATCATCCGAAATGACGGTTTGACCCTGCCGTGCTGCCTGGCCCAGGCCGGTGAACGCGGCGGCGGAAGCGCCGGTCTCGCCAGATGGGCCGAGGTGGATTGTCGAGGCTGTGCCGCCGCGAACGAATTTGCTCCACGACTGGCGCGTACGGTCCTGGATGTCGCCCTCAAGTTCGAAGAGTTGCGCCTGCTGCTCATGCGAAAGGCGGGCGTGGTCAATGGCGAAGGCAAGATCTCCGGCGATGGCTTCCACAACTCGGATATCGCCTTCGCCGAATGCGTCTTGCTCAGTGCTTTGAACGTCAAGGGCGCCGATAAGCCGTTGGCCAATCATGAGGGGAACCGCCATCTCAGATTGGGTCTCAGGCAGCGCGGGATTGCGGAAGTAGAACGGGTCCTCTTCCACATTTGGGGTCACCCGCGGCATCCGGTTGGCGGTGACCCAGCCCACGATGCTGGCGCTTCCGATGGCCAGCTTATGACGCCGGGCGAGCAAAGCTTGACCAGCGGCACCCGTGCTGGCCGCGATTTCCGCCCAAGCCCCGGTTTCGTCAATGAGGAAAACTGATGCATGGTAGAAGTTGAAGCGTTCCTTGATCAGCTGCGTAGCTTCCGTGAGAAGTTCGTCGAGATCACTCAATTCAGCGCTAAGTTTGGCGATTTCGGCCGCCGCCTGAAGCTGAAGGCTCTGGCGGAGCAGCTCGCCTGTCCGATCTGAAACCCGCGCTTCAAGGGCGGCCTGCTGATCCTTGAGCTCCCGAACCATCTCGGTCTCACGGTTGAGCGCCGTCTCGAAACCTTGCTGCAGCGTTCCCAACGACAAAATCAACATCAATGCCAGCAGGGTGAAGACCACGCCGCCGGTGATCCAGGATGTGACATCGGTGGAGGCCATGATATCGGGCGAAAACGGCAGCAGGCCGTATGACATCCCGGTGGCCACCGCCACAGTGCTCACCAGGCCGATGCCGAGCGCTATCCAGCCACCACGCGTGCCAAACAGAAGCGTGGCGATAGCAGCCAGGGCGATCAAGAAGATGCGTCCGCTGCCAGGCAGCCCGGTTGACCGCAGCGCGTCGAGGCCCAACGCCATGGCAATGATAAGCAAGATCGCTGCGCGGGCATTGTAGGGGATCAGACGCCTGGCCAACGTGATCACGAGGATTAAGCCGTAGGCGGCGGCAAAGATCAGGATCCGTGTCGGCTGGGCGTCCCGCAGGGCGGTGATCGAGCCGCTGACAAGTGCCGGCAGACCCAGGATGGCGGCAGCAACAAGCATGCGGTTGAGCAGACGCTCACGCCAGTCACTCAAAGAGCGATCAGGTTGCGGTTCGGGAGGGCGCTCGGTTCGAGGAGCCACAATGGTGTCCTGATTTTCTGTCATCTGGCCGCCCCTTCCGAGGGGTCCATCGGGCGTGTTGGCATGCTCATTGTGCTAGCGTCCGTTTCCGGGAGGGCCAAAATAGGGTTCCTGGCCATCGGGCCCTTCGGAACCGGTCAATTGAATCATGATTTCGGGCTCTCCAAGAGCACGATGGAGGGATTGCGCGGCGGTTGAAAGCACCTGGTCCACGTCCAACAAACCACTGAGCTGACCGGTGACTTCGCTGATCAGGCGGGACCTTTCGGCGGCTTCCATCGAGACCTGTGCCAGGCGAGCGTTCTGAATAGCTGCGCTGAGCTGGTCGGCGAGCGTCTGCAGGATTTCCAGGTCCTCAGTTTTGAACGTGTCTGGGGAGGTGCTCTGGACATCAAGTGCTCCCAGAACCGTGCCTCCAACCTGCAGCGGGACCGCCAGCTCGGAGCGTGTTTCTGGCAGAAGTTCATTGCGGAAGTGAACGGGGTCATCGCCAACCTCGGAGGCGATCCGTGGTTGGTTGTTGGCGGTGACCCAACCAATGATGGATTGTGAACCTACCGGGAGGCTGTGGTGGCGGGCGATAAGCGCCTGTCCGACTTCGCCGGTGGCCTCGCGCAAAGCGGCGTTCTTCCCGTCCTGATCGAGCAGGAATATCGACACATAGTAGTAATCGAAACGCTCGCGGATCAGGTTGACCGCCTGACGCAGCAAATCGTCCAGGGTGGGGATGGACGTCACGGCCCGCGCCACCTGGGCGGCGGTTTGAATCTGCTGGGTGCGCGAATTGACGCGCATTTCAAGCGTCGTGTACACCTGGCTGAGTTCTTCGGCCATTCGGTTGAGGGAAGCGGACACCAAGCCGATTTCGTCGCTGCGGTCCTCCGGTACCCGGTAGCTCCAGTCACCCTTCGAAATCCGCTGGGCGAATTCAGCCAGGCGCCCCAAGGGCCGCAGCATGCGGCTGGTGGCGACCACGATCACGATCAGCGAAAGGACAGCGGCCAAGACCACGGTGGTTACGGTAAATGGGAGCAGGCTGTTGAGGTCGGCGAAGACCGTGTCTTGGGGCACCTCGGTCACCACGGCCATATTCCAGCCTGGGACCCACTGGTAGGCGGCTAAGGAGGGGGTGCCTTGGAAGTTGGCGTATTCAACCGTGGCTGGAACCTCGGTTTGAGACGTGTCGAAGATCGGCATCTGGACGTCGGGGATGGCTTCCGGCGCCAGGGCGTACAGGGTCAGATGGAAAACCGTGTCCGGCGGAATAGCCAGGTAGGTGCTGCCGATCTCTTGCCGGTAAACACCACGTTGCTGCCAGAAGACCTGCAGCTGCTGCATCAGCGTACCGACGCGTGTATCCGAATTGACTCCCACCAGGGCCGCATCGACCTCGGTCATCTGCCCGCTTCGGAGAGGAGAAAGAGAAACCAGGATCAGCTTTCCTGGGGCCAGAGCCGGATCGTCGTATAGGGGATGAGTCCCAGGTTGATCGGCGGTGAGCATGCCTTCCGCCAGGGCGCTCAGTTTCTGGCCCTCCCAGCTGGTATTGGTTGAGGTCAGGATCGTCCCGTCCGGCCGGGCGATCAGCAGATCGCTGAAAAGCGTCTGACCTTCATTCGTTTTCAGATCGTTAAGGTCAGCTCGTGTGGCGGTCTTCAGGTCTTCCAGTGACTGTCCAGACGGTGGATCGTACATCAGGCTGGCAGCTTCATCCCGGAGCGAGCTTCGCTGGGCTCCGAGCTGCAGCCTTTGCTGGCGGACTCGCGACCAGTCTTCAAGGCTGCTGATTTGGCTCTGGGTGGCGGAGGATAGTTGGCTGGCTGCCTGATCGCGCAAGATTGCGCGCGTTCTGAAATAGACCGTGGTCCCCATGGCTGCCAGGGGGATGAGCATCAGCGGTAGAAGCACAAGGGCCAATCTTCGGCCCAGGCTTCTGCGTGTTCTTAGGGGAGGACTTGAGTCACGGGCTGTCGACTGAAACATGGTCTACAACTCCCAAACCTGGTCACCGCTGAGAAGGCTACGTACCTGTTCCGGGAACCGATCCGGATCGAGGGGTTTGCCCAGAAAGCCGTCGAAACCAGCGGCTCTGGCCCGCTCCATCTGCTCTTCACTGGCGTAGGCTGTCACCGCCACGACCGGAACGCGCATCAACTTGTCCGACCCGCGTATCTTGCGCAACGCCTGGTATCCATCTTCGTAGGGGAGCCGGATGTCCATCAAGATCAAGTCGACCTTGGGAAGGGTATCGGCATACTCGACGACTTCATATCCAGAAGTCTTCCATTCACAGTGCACGCCGATGTATCCCAGCATGCGTGCCATCAGAACGAAGTTGGAGACATTGTCTTCGACGATGAGGACGGTGGCGTCCTTGATTTCCGCAGGCACAGCCAGGACTCCTTGTGCGAACTTGCGTTACGGCTCTGTCTGTTGCATGAAACGTGCAATTTGCCTGGGAAAGAAGTCGACGTCAATCGGCTTCTGAATATACCCATCACAACCGGCCGCCAACGTACGTTCTCTGTCCCCCTTCATGACGTTGGCCGTAAGCGCCACAACCGGTATGGACTGCAGCGCAGGATCCGCTTTCATGATTGAAGTCAGGCTCAAGCCGTCCAAATGCGGCATATTGATGTCGACGAGAACGAGTTGGGGTTTGTGGATCTGGGCTAACTCAAGGCCGGCCGAGGCGCTCTCCGCCTCAAGGATCTCATACCCCTCGGCCATGAGAATCCGGCGGACAAGGACCCTGTTCTCCAGGTTGTCCTCGATGTAGAGAACCGTCGCGGATACCTGCTCCATCCCCTCTCCCGGCTTAAACGTTAAAGAATTCCCCAAACTGGAGTTCCTATTATATGCGAATTTGTCTTGCGTGCTGGCTTACAGTTACTTTGCAGTTTGAAGCGCGGGTTGCAACGGGGCTGCGCCCGGCGACCAGAATGCGGCCTACGGTCCTTGTGGGGCGGCCCGAATTCTGCGAAAGATCATCAGGCTTGAATTGGGTTGACACGGGTTGGTCGGCGGAGTCCGTGTGATCTGATCGAAGTCGTTTGAATTCAGGCTGGTCGCCAGCCAACCCTCGAAATCCTGGGCTTCCACCAGCACATAGTCCGCCTCCGCTAGCCAGGAGGAGGCCAGGCTGGGGTTCCAATAGCCAAGTCGGGGCAGTTCAGCTGGGTCGCCCCCGTAGCGGTAGGAGTAGACGCCGTTGAGCTGGGCTGGATAGATCGAGACATGGTCAAGGAAGAGGAAGGCAATCGGCGACCGGCCGCCGCTGCCCCAGTACACGCTCGAGCCGGCGGGAATCTTGGCGGCCAGATCGGCTCCGGCCTCAGTCTGGCTTGCGATGACATCCAGACCGCAATCGTAGGTGTGGTAGTTGGCGCCCAAGGAGAAGGTGGCGGCGGCCACTGCGCCTGCGGTGGCGATCCAAAGCAGCTTCATGGCCGAAGCGGCCAGACTCCCGCGTCGGCCCGCCCGCGCCTCCCTGGCGACCAGGGCGATGCTCAGGATCACGAATAGGGCCAGGCCGACCGTCTGCAGCAGATTCAGCCGATTTAGCAAGGTGGTTTCAATCAGACCGAACTTCTGGGTGACCATCGATCCCAAGGCGGCCGTCCCCGGCAGGATGGCGCCTCGTGAGAGGCGTGGAAGATCACTAGCCAATACATGCTGCGAGAATGGCGTGCCGAGTGAGAATCCAAGGACCCAAGGCAGGAGGAGGAGCGCGAACAAGCTGCCCGCCTGTCGTGATATGCCAGCCCGCGGCAGCCAGTGAGCGCCTGCGATGGCCAGCGCGATCAGCCCAATCGGAGAGAAGAAGGCCAGGTAGTTCTTGAGACAATAGGGGCAGTAGGTCCCGCCAAGCGTGGCGGCCGCATGGAGGACGAATAGGAGGAGGAACAGGCCGGTCAAGAAGGCCATCGTCAGGAGGCGACCCCGTTTTTCCTCCCGGAGGTTGGAAGGCACGAGGAGCCATGCCCAAACCACGCCGGCGACCGAGGCGAAGTGCAGGCGGAGGCTGTCCTTGAGAATGCCCCACTTGGAACCGGCCGCAAGCAGAACCTGCCACGCCGAGGCGCCCCCGGCGTGGTCTCGAAAGGGGTTCAAGAAGGGGGTCACCGCCGCCGGCAGCCAGGCGGCCCAAAGTTTGAGGATGCCGGGCCAAAAGATGAGATGGCCGGAAAGAAGAACGACGCCGCCGCTCACAAGTGCGGTGTGCCCCATGCTGCGGCCGTGGGCCCAGTAGGCGTAGACGACATACAGCAGGACAACCGGCATCAGATTGATGCGGGTCAGGCCCATGATGCCGGCCAGGGCGGCCGCCACAGCCGCTTGCCAGGGCCGGCGCCCTTCGCCAACCCCGATGGCGATGGTCCAAACGAGCATGCAGGCGATCAGGCCCTGCGAGATGGCCTGGCTGTAAATCTTGATCCAGCCGGTGTTCAACACCACCAGCCACACAACTCCGGCGGCCCACCAGGGTCCCGCCAACCGGCGAGTGGCCAGCCACAGCCCGAGGAGCATCAGCAGGGCCACAACCCAGGCATAGGTTCGCCCGGTGGCCAGCCCGGGGCGGAAGAGGAGCTGGACCCAGCCGGGGATGAGGAACGAGAGCGGCATGTGGTTGGTCAAGGGGCCGAAGTCCTGGAACGGCCAGTACGTGCCCTGCGCATACAACAGGCCCTTATAGAGATAAAGACCCTCGTCCAGCACGGAAACCTGGCCGTGCATTTGCCCGTAGCCCAACAGGGCGTAGGCAGCCCCGCCAAGCAGGGCCGCCGCGCGGGCCAGCCAACGAGATAACCCCTCGCGCGACCTTCGATCGGTGGCCGAATCGACTATGGGCGCCGTCATGGCTGATGGGCTGGGGTGGGGCGCTGCCCCCGATGGCGCTGGAAGGGGGTCCTGCCCATTTGTATCTGAAAGGGGCGGAGGCTGCGGGAGGCTGAGGCCCGCGATGCGGGTCCGGCTGGACATTTCGTATCTGGAGCTTTCATGAATATGCCTTGTCCATGCGCCGGTTGGCGATCTCCATGAGCGGGTTATGGGAGTCGAACCTGTGAAAGCTGGCTTGGGGAGCTGAATCGAGCGCCCACGCGGCTGCGGATAAGAATGGAATCAACATGTCTGCAGAACAGCCAGCATCTTCGCCCGGAACGCCTCTCAGATTTCAAGAACTCTACCACGACATCACCGGCCAACGAAGGGGCGGTCAGCCCTCAGAGGGGACGCTCATATGAAAACGAGCCACCTGGATTGGGGTGGCTGGCATGAGAGGAAGCGGAGGCATCGGGCGCGGAGGCGAGGAGGCGCATTGAAAAGGGCCTGGTTGAGGGATATCAGCTTAGAGAGATGGTGTGGTACTTGTTGGATCAGCATTCTCGGTTCAATACAGTGAGACTTTGGGCCTCAATGAGCTAGACGAAGAAGTCCTCTCCGGACATGACTTGCCGGAATTTTTCGCCCACTTCCGAGTTGTAGTACTTGGAAAAGTCTTCCCCAGGGCGAAATTCTAGGAGCATTCTCCGTGTAGACTCGACCATGAATGTCGCTGCAAAGCGTGAGACATCCTGTAGCGGTCCCGCGTCTCGAAGTCCACGTATGCCTGCTTCCCCCGTTGAGTTGACTGCGAGGAATTTGGAGAAGTCCTGCGCGTGAGAAACCGAGGACCAATATCGATACAGCAAGTCATAGAGGGAATGGCGGTGTACTCGATATGCCAGCTGCTGAATAGTGGGCGGGCCGTCGAAAAATTGATACCAGTGAGGGGAGCTTGAAAACCTAGAATACTCGATCTCGACCTCCGCAAACTGGTCTCTTGCTAGGAGCTTCTTCATCCTTTCGATTGCTTCGTGGACTCTGTCCTGTGGCGGAAGAGGTAGATCGCCAATCCACTTGTCCTTTTCTACCGACGCCTGAAATTGCTTTCCTCTTGGAGAATCTCGGAGCATTGAGTTGTAGGTCGCTATCCGGCGATGGACATAGGCCGCCAGTCAGGATAGGGACCGCTGTACATAAGTCGTCTTTGATTCGAGAATGTATTCGATGCCCAGCAGGGTCTCAAACATGCTTCGCAGTATTGGTATTGTTGGTTCCGCACAACTCGCCGCTACTAGCACCTCAAAAGCGTCCGTTAGCCCGAGTATTTGGCGGTAGAGGTTGAGAACTGCGAGATCCTCATTCTCGCCACGGTTGGAGGAAGATGCACACCTTATTAGCGCGTTTGATCCGTAGTTGACAAGCTCCTGAAACAGAGGGGTTACGACATCCAGGAACTTGCCCGCCCTGGCGATCTGGAGCTCACGGTAAATCACGGTTTCCAATGGCTCGATGGGCATCTCTCTTGCCCCTCATTAAGAAGTAAGTCGCCCTTTTTCCCCTAGTGCAGTGCCGGATCCAACAGTGCGGATAAGGAAGTGAGATTCAAGGAGGTGAGCCCAAAAGGCTGGAGTGACGGGCATCTAACCGGCCTCCCCGGCTCGTTCACTGTGGGTCATAGTGAAATCATCTCTCTTAGGCACTGGAGTGTCTTCCATCCCCGTCGGGCGAGCACGATTTGACTAGGCTTAAACCATTGCTCTATCTCTTTTCGTTCCAATTCGGTGAAATCGTGGGCCGATGCGATGAAGGAGTTCTGCCCAGAGGCCAAGTCTAGGTTGAGCCTTTGGAAGTTCGCCTGAAGGAAGCCGGACCCGAGGAAGATTGTGCGACTGCCAGTTGGCATCAAATCGGCAACAGGGGCAAATGACTCCTTCTCCTGCATAGGCTCCGAAATGATGCGGATTCCCTCGGCGGCATCGCGTATCTCCTCAGGAGAGAATGTCGGGCGGTACTCACGTGCAGTGGACTCTTGACCGGGCACCTTTCCGATTGAACCATGGACATGCTGGATCTTGATGTTTGCCAACACGGTTGACACCTCGTCCTCTGTCTTTCCGTAAGAATTCTGGAGGGTCAAAGAGAGGTATTGTTCTAGGCTGCGGTCATAGTTGAACATGACAAACGCAATCTTGTTGTGTTCGAAGTCCGCGAAAGAAGAGTTCATTCGCTGAAACAGGTATTGGTACCAGTCTGACCCGGAGGAGAATAGCGTTGGGATGCTCTCGCGTTGGATAAGGATCATTGCCGTACATAGCTTTCCGAGTTCGGTGAACTCTTGCCTGTGTTCGAGAAAGGCGTCGACAGAGGGCCGGCCCGAGTAGGCAAGCGCATCTCGGAATGCTTATTGCTCAGACGTTCGATGTCCCAGTTGAATGAGCGTTCGAATGTGGTCCGAAGGTAGAGAGTCGAGGAGCTCAATAACTTGGTTCTTTAGCTCCTGTCCCGTGGGATACCCATAGTCGGCGCTTGCTCCCGCACCGAGGACAAGAACTGTCGGTTGAGTGATCACCAGGCGTTCTCCACTGAGTAGCTAGTCATTTGCTGTCTAACATGTTCTCGTCGTTCTTGCCCCCGGGTGAAGAGATAGCGGAGAGGCAACGTTGGATGTCCCTCCCAATAGCCCTCGAACCGCTGGAAATCGCGGTCAAAAGGGCCTAGAGGCTGAATAGCAGGGGCATTCTTGCAGAGGTTCCCCCTAAGCAAAACCCACATTACACCTGTCCACCGGGTCAGGCAAGGTGACTTGTGGCCCGGTCATCGTACGGGAAAATGGACCCTGATATGGGGCAGGGGTGGTTCCGGAAGGCGCTCGACCTGAGGGAGGTTCTAGCTGAGCGTGGGCGAATTCAAACCAATGTGTCCGTGGCAGGCAAGAAAAAGACCACTCTGGCGAGTGGTCCTAGGAGCGGGTGATGGGATTCGAACCCACGAATGCTAGCTTGGGAAGCTAGTGCCTTACCACTTGGCGACACCCGCTTGGTTTGCATCGGTCCCTTAGCCACCATTATACAAGCTTGGCCGAGGGCTGAGAAGAGGGTCAGCCCTGGGGCTTGTGAAATCTTTCACAATAAGGGATCGTCTGGGGGCTGGCCTGTTTACAACTCAGGCATACGCCGGCGGGCCCAGTCCAGCGTCAGGCTCACCGACCGTTCGCCGATGTTGACCGCCGGGCCCTTCTGTTCGTAAACCTTCTCATCCGGGTCACCCTCACCCCAGATGATCACCGTCAAGCGGGTCATCTCTTTCAGTCTGGCCAGGTGCATGCCGATGAGCACGACGCCTTCCTGACGCTCGTTCGCCATGGCGGCTGCGCAGATCGTCGACCGAGGCCGATCCCGGCAGGCTGATCCCCCCGGCGTAAACCGGATTGGCGGATTGGCTCAGGGCGGCTTTCGAGCGCGCCGCCGGATCCCGCCTCCAGGCTGGAGACCCGCCAGCCCTTGGCACCGGCTTCGGCGAGCATCGCATCTTCAAGGGTTTCCTTGTCGAAGCCGTAGATGTGGTGCCCCAAGAGAGACTGGAGCTGGCTTGACCACCGGGGCGATCAACCCTTCGGCCGCTTCTTTGGACGCGGCTCGGGCGGTGATGCGGATGTCGACCCGTCCGGGGTGCGCGGAGACCCCGACGGTGGGATTGGTCAGCCTTTCCAGATCATCAATCTGCTCGTCAAGCCGAGATTCGCCCAGGCCGGCCGTGCGCACGATCCGGGCACGGATGACCTCGCCCAGGTCATAGCGGGTCTGGATCAAGGGCAGCACCGCATGTTCGAGCAGGTGGCTCATCTCGGCCGGCACACCCGGAAGGGAAACCACCAGGGTCCCGTCGGCATCGGCCCAGAAGGCGGGCGCCGTGCCCACCGGATTCTCAATCCAATGGGCGCCCTCGGGAATGTAGGCCTGGCGCCGGTTGTTCTCTCCCGGCGTGCGTCCGAAAGCTTTGAAACGGTCCTGGATCTGCTCCCACAGTTCGGGCACGAACACCGTCGGCACCCCCAATGCCAGCGCCACCGCCTCGCGGGTGGGATCGTCCACGGTAGGGCCCAGACCGCCGGTGGTGATGATGATCTGCACGTGCCCAAAGCGTTCCCTGAGCAGCTCGGCAATCCGATGGGCGTTGTCGCCCACCGTGGCCGTACGATACAGATTGATGCCCATATCACGCAGTGAGCGAGCGATGACGGCTGTGTTGGTGTCGGTGATCTCACCCAACAGCAGTTCGGTCCCGATGGTCAGGATTTCGGCGTCAGGTGAGGTCATAGGGCGTCTCGTTCCTCGATGTCGCTTACCTGGGTGAGGCGCGCCAAAGCTCGTCGCGCCGCGCCAGAACTTTTGGCGGAGTCATGCGTCCGAAGTTTTCCCATCAACCCTCCGGCCATCGGGCCGTTGATGACATTATCACCCGTTCTTGGAACTACGGTTGCCATGGGCTAACTTCTTCTTCGCGTGACGGCCGCCGCGGCCCCACTTGCTGATCGCCGCATGCACCATCACACTAGAGGTCGATCAGCTCTCCGAGGTCTTCGGCTTCGGCGTTCCTCAGAGCGACAGCGGCTGCGGCAGCGTCCTGGGCAGCGACCCCGACGGACTTGAAGAAGGTGATCTGCTCCGCCTGCGTCCGCCCTTCCGCCTTTCCCAGGATGATCTCGCCCAGTTCGGCGTGGATATCCCCCTGGCTGTACTCGCCGGCCCGAATGGGCTGAATCAATTCCCCCGCTTCTTCCATGACGGCGTCTCTTGAGTCTACGACCACTCGCGCCCGCCTCAAAGTCTCCAGGTCGATTTCGACCATGTCGGGGGTGAACGAGCCCACGGCGTTGATGTGGCAGCCGGGCCTGAGCTGGTCCCCGTCAAACACCGGTTGGTGGGAGGTGGTGGCGGTGCACACCAAATCCGCTTCAGCTACGGCCTCGTTCGCCGATCCGGCAATTTGAATCGTGTCGGGGATCCCGGGCTGGCCGGCCATCTCGGAAGCGAAAGCCAGAGCGTGCTCACGGTTGGGGCTGTAGACCCAGGCCCGCTCGACCTCCCGCACGCAGCACACGGCTTCCAATTGGGTGCGGGCCTGGACGCCGCTGCCGATGAGGGCCACGGCGCTGGCATCCTGGCGGGCGAGCAGGTCGGTGGCCGCGCCCGAGCCTGCCCCCGTGCGAATGGCGGTCAGCGTGCCGCCCTCCAGCAGCGCCAGCGGTCGGCCGGTGGCTGGATCGAGCGCCAGCACGAGAGCGTGGATTGTGGGCAGGTTCTGGTCTGGGTTGTGGGGGAAGACGGAAACGATCTTGATTGCCAGGCCGTCGTCTTGGGGCAGGTAGGCGGGCATGAACAAAGAAACGCCTTCGACGTCATCGAAAGGGATTCGCGTGCGCAGCGGAACTTCCGCCTCACCGCTCGAAAGCTGGGCGTAGGCGCTCTTCATGGCATGGATGGCGTCGGCCATGGGCAAGGCTTGGCGCACCTGATGGGCGTTCAGAAACCGGATCGGCATGTTTCGCCTCCACAGTGAAAGGGCGGATCAAAGGATCCGCCCTGAAGGGTCTATCGGTTGGGCGATGGCCGCCCGAGTGGCCAATGCCTATTCTATTCCATACCCAGGTAAGATTTTTGGACGGTGGGGTTCTTGCGCAGGCCCTCGGCCGAGTCGGTGAGCACGATCTCGCCCGTTTGAAGCACGTATCCCCGGCTGGCGATCTTGAGCGCCATCTGCGCATTCTGCTCAACCAGAAGAATCGTGGTGCCCTCGCGGTTGATGTCCACGATCGTGTCAAAGACGCTGTCGACCAGGACCGGTGCCAAACCCATGGACGGCTCGTCGAGCAAGAGCAAGCGCGGACGGGCCATCAGGGCGCGCGCCGTGGCGAGCATTTGCTGTTCACCGCCGCTCAAGGTCCCCGAGACCTGGTTTCGGCGTTCTTTAAGGCGTGGGAAGAGTTGATAGATCCTCTCCCGGTCACTCTCGATTCCGGCGCGATCACGACGCTGGAAGGCACCCATATCGAGGTTCTCCGTCACCGTCAGTTTGGAGAACACCCCGCGCCCTTCGGGGACCAGAGAGACGCCCTTGTGCGCGATTTCGTGGGCCTTGTACGGTGCCAGGTCCTCGCCCTCCAGCAAAACGGTCCCAGCCTGGGGCTTGGTCAACCCGCTGACGCTTTTCAAGGTGGTGCTCTTTCCAGCGCCGTTGGCCCCAATCAGAGTGACGATTTCGCCTTCGTCGACCGTGAGCGAGATGCCACGAAGGGCGTGGATATTGCCGTAGTAAGTATGGATGTCGTTGATCTCGAGCATTGGCATCGATAATCCGCTCCGCTTGGGTTATTCGGTTCCCAACTCCAGGCCGGAGGCGGCGCCTCGACCGAGATAGGCTTCAATGACACGAGGGTTGCGCTGAATTTCGGCCGGTGGGCCCTCGGCGATCTTCGTCCCGTAGTCCAGGACGGTGACGCGTTCAGAGATGCCCATGACGACTCGCATGTCGTGTTCGATCAGCAAGATGGTCACGCCGAGTTCGTCCCGGAGCCGGTTGATAAAACGCATGGTGGTGGTCGATTCGTTGGGGTTCATCCCGGCCGTCGGTTCGTCCAGGAGAAGGATCTCCGGCTCGTTAGCCAGCGCGCGTGCGATTTCCAGGCGGCGCTGATCGCCGTAGGGAAGGTTCTTGGCCAGCAGATCGCCTTTCCCAGCCAGGCCTGCAAACTGAAGCAGTCGGCGGGCCTCGTCCAACGCCCAGGCCTCTTCTTTGCGGGTCTTGCGCGAGCCCAAGATGAAGCTGTACCAATGCGAGTGGAGCCTGGGTTCCATCCCGACCAGAATGTTCTCAATGGCGGTCATGTTCGAGAACAAGCGGATGTTCTGGTAGGTGCGGGCGATGTGCATCCTGGCGATCTGATCGGGCGTGTCCCCGTCGATGGGCCTGTCCTTGAATGAGATCGAGCCTTCGTCGACGTCGTAGAAGCCGGTGACACAGTTGAAGAAGGTTGATTTCCCGGCGCCGTTGGGACCGATGATGCTGACGATCGAATCCTTTGGAAGGTCAAAATCCAGGTCGCTCACAGCCACCAGGCCGCCAAAGCGCTTGGTCACGGAACGGGCCTGCAACAGGGGAGGATTGGAATCCATCATGCTAACCTTCCGCGTCGAGGGCGGCTTGTTGGGCCCTTAGGACATCAGCGTCCGCTTGGAGCTCCCGCTGGCGAACGGCCGAGGGCCAGAATCCCTCTGGTTTGGCGAGCATCATCAGTATCAGCAGCGCACCGTACATTAGGAGCCGGTACTCGGCGAATTCGCGAAGCAGTTCGGGCAGCCCGACCAGGATCATTGCTCCAACGACGACCCCCGGAAGGCTTCCGATACCGCCGATGATGATCAGGCTGAGCACGTTGATCGAGATGATCAGGCTGAAGCTGTGCGGGAAGATCGACGTCAGCTTGCTGGCGAACAAGGCGCCGGCCAGGCCAGAGAAGGCCGCTCCGGTGGCGAAGGCCAGCAGCTTGGCGCTGACCAGCTTGATGCCCATGGCTTCGGCCACGTCTTCATCTTCGCGCATGGCCATCCACTGACGGCCAAGACGCGATTCTCCCAAACGATAGGCCACAAAAGCGGCCAGCAGGCATCCGCCCAAGACCACGTAGTAGAACTGCTCCGGCCGGACCAAGGTCAAGCCGAAGAAGTCGGGCTTGGGGATCTTGAGCACCCCCTGGGCTCCACCGATGAAGGGCTTGAGGGCATCCGAGATCGCCAAGAGGCGGATGATCTCGCCGAACCCCAAGGTCACGATAGCCAGGTAGTCACCTCGCATTCGCAACACGGGGACGCCGAGGATAATCCCGGCAGCCGCCGCAAAGAGTACGCAGAATGGAAGCGCCTCCCAGAAGTTCATGTGGCCGATTCCCAAGTCGCCTTGCGAGGTCAACACCGCCATGGAATAGGCGCCGATGGCGAAGAAGGCCACGTAGCCAAGGTCGAGCAGGCCAGCGAAGCCGACCACAATGTTCAAGCCCAATCCCATCAAGATGAACAAGCCGACGCTGTTGGCGACTTCAGACAGATAGCTGCCAAGGATAAGCGGCAGGATGATCAGGCCCACGCCGCTGGCGAGAAAGATCCACAGGCGCATGCGCCGCTGTCCGCTCGGAGAGAGATCTCCAATGCGAGACTGGAAACCTTCCGAACGCGTCGTCCAGAATCGGTTGCCCCCCGCGATGACGATGAACAGACCGGCGCCAAACAGCGGGTTGAGGGCCTTGCCACTGAAAAAGAGCGTCGAAAAGGACGCGCCGAAGAAATCCCGCATACGGTTGGAAAGGATCTCTGAGAACAAACCCAGGATCAAGGTCCACAGGCCGCCGGTCAGAAGCGGCTTCCGGATGGAGGAGGGCATACTTTCGATCCCAGCCGCCAGCATGCCAATGATGGCCATGGCGGCCATCAGGAGCAAGCTGCCGATGTACGGGCCGCTCCCGAAGGTGAGGACATCGACCAGCGTGGGAGACACGGCTGGCATGAACTGGCGCAAATCCAGTTGAGATTCCAGGAGGACCAATACCAGCGTGGGAAGGGACGATGCCACGCCCGTGATAAGGCCGCTCAACAACATCATGACGCGGGAGATATGCAAGTCTCGCACGGAGAGATAGGCCATCATGGCGGTGGCGGAGAAGATCAGCACCTGGCCCATGGTGATGATCCCCGAGATGAGCTCCCGGCTGGCGAACAGTTCCACAATCCCGATCGCCGAAAGACTGACCGAGACAATGCCGGCGATCAGGCCGAGGCGTATGGCATTTCGAAAATCGATACGCGTGTTGTCATTCATGGAAGTCACCCTACGCCTTTGTCTCACTGAGACGCTCGCCAAGGATCCCCTGGGGCCGGAAGATCAAGAATCAGGACGAGAATGGTGAACGAGATCACGTCTTTGAGCTGGTTGTATGCCGGGATGTGCAGCCCGGTGAAGAACAGGTGCGGCCCGACAGATTCGATCAGCCCCAGGATCAGCCCACCAAGGGCAGCGCCTGGGATGCTTCCGATCCCGCCCAGCACGGCGGCGATGAAGGCTTTCAGTCCAGGGAAGAATCCCATGTAGAAATAGACCTGCCGGAAGACGATGGCATACAGCACACCGGCGACCGCCGCCATGGCCGCGCCCACCACGAAGGTCATGGTGATGGTGCGGTCGACATCGATCCCCATCAGGGCTGCCACTTCACGATTCTCTGCCACGGCCCGGATTGCCTTGCCGGTTCTGGTTCGCATGATGAAGAAGTTCAGACCGATCAACATGATGATTGTGACGATGATGACGACCACGTGTGTCTTGAGGATTTCGATCCCAAACAGGGAGATTGTGCCTTTGAGCTGTTCAATCTGAGGAAAAGGCTTGTTCTCGGATCCAAACAGCCCGCGGAAAAAGTTCTGCCAAAAGATGGAGGCGCCGATGGCCGTGATCAGCGGCACGAGGCGAGGGGCGTTGCGAAGCGGGCGGTAGGCGACCCGCTCGGTCAGAACAGCCACGCCGACCGATACCACCATTGAAACGACGGCGATGGCAAGCAGGGATTCAATCGGGTGGCTTTCCATATAGCCGGATTCGGCCAATGGACCGGCGACGAAGACCGTCGCCGTGAAGATTCCCGACATGAAGAACTCGCCATGGGCGAAGTTGATCATGAACAGCACACCGTAGACCAACGTGTAGCCGATAGCGATCAGGGCATACATCGATCCCTGCGAAATACCGAAGACGATAAAACCGATCCATGTCGAAGTTGAGTAGGGATTGTCTTGGAGGGTGGCGATCGTCCCCCAGATGGCGAACAGGATAATGCTGGCGGCAATGAGCCACAAGAACAGTCCCAAAAAGTCGAGTTTGGCCAGACGCTGACGCATTGGGTACTCTCCGATGAGGAGGGATGGGCCCAAAGAGTTGATCCCTGGGCCCACCCCTTTCAGCCGTCACTCCGCTCGGGCGGCACGATCATCCGCCTGGGGAGCAGGTTTCAGCTTACGGCCAAATCTTGACGTATTCCCCGTTCTGCAGCTGGGAAACTGTGATCTTGGGATCCGCACAGTCGCCGTACTGGTCGCAGGTCAGATTGCCGGTAATGCCCTGGAAGTCCTTGGTGGCATACAGGCAGTCACGCATGGCCTGGCGTCCAATGTGGAGTGTGCCGTCAGGATCCTGCACGCCAACCTTCTCGATGCAGGCGAAGATCATGTTGGTTGCATCGAAGGCGTGGGCATGGAAGACCGAGATCGGAGCCGTGCCGTAGTCCGCCTCATAGGCGGCGTTGAACTTGTCGTTCAGCGCACCGGAGAACGAGGTGTCGGGGCCGGAGAAGTACATGCCTTCGCCGGCGGGCCCGATGGCTTCGGCAGCCGCGGTCGAGATGCAGCCATCGGCCGCAGCCACGACTGTGTTCTCAAGCCCGGCAACTTCCTTGGACTGCTTGGCCAAGAACGCGCACTCGGCGGTGAAGACCGGGAAGTAGATGAAGTCTGGAGGACCGGCAGCAGCCACGGCGCTCAGCACCGGGTGCATGTCGGTGTCGCCAACGCTGATGGCCGTGAAGGCCACGACGTTGCCACCCAGGGAGGTGAAGGAACTCGCGGAAAGCATTGGCCAGACCTTCAGTGTATGGGTCGCCGTCATGGATGGCGGCAGCCGTCTTCAGGCCGAGGGTGTTGTAAACGAAGTCGGCCATCGCGGCGCCCTGGACCTTGTCGTTGTGGGCGGTTCGCAGATAGCCAGGATTCCAGGCCTGATTCGGATCGGTCAGAACTGGAGAGGTGTTGGACGGAGACACCATGAAGTATCCGGCGTCAGAGATCACTTTCGACATGGGTACAGCGGCGCCCGAGCAGCTCGTTCCAACCACACCCAGGATCGATGGATCGGATACGATCTTCTGCCCAGCAGCCTGCCCGCCTTCGGCGTTACAGCCGTCATCTTCGGCCTGCAGGGTGACGTCGTGCCCGTCAACCTTGCCCTTGAATTCGATGGCAATCTCTACGCCATGCTGTGAGTCCGTGCCCAGGTCGGCGTTGGGGCCGGAAATGACCAGAGCCGAGGCAAGTTTGATGGGATCATTAGGGCCATAGGTCACACAGCCGATGGCGTCCGTACACTCAAAGGCCGCTGCGCCACCGCAGGCTGTCAACAAAAAGCCCGCGATGATCATCAGGGATAGCACCCAAGGGGTTCGTCTCATTGCGTCATCCTCCTCCTACAATTTGTCGCCCGGCGAATCGCCGGGCCTTTCGGGGACCAGTGCTAACGTCGGAAAAGTATAACTCTTTGGACACCTTTCTTTCATGACTTGTTGCTGGCAAGCCGCCGGAAGAGGCAAGGGATCCTCGCGGCAGCTTGCGCGCAGGGTGCCCATTCCGATGCCCTCAAGTAGATGTCAAATTCTATATCGGGCAACTGGCGTGTCAACCAGAGCACAAACGCTGAACAAACATGCCACATCCAGATTCCGGCTGCCTGTCATCCGGCTGGCACACTTTAATGACAGGTTCCATACTTAATACCCCATCTTGCCGGAAAAGGGAAACGGCCGGCGAGGCCGCCGCCGGGAGGCTCTCCGGGATGTGAAGGGGCTCAGGGCTACATTTCGCCCAGATAAGCCTGCTGCATCATTGGGTTGTTGAGGAGTGACTCGGCTGTATCGGCCAGCACCACGCGGCCGGTCTGGAGCACGTAGCCCCTATGGGCAATGGAAAGCGCCATGTTGGCGTTCTGTTCCACCACGAAGATCGTGGTGCCGGTTTGGTTGATCTGCTGGATGATGTTGAACGATTGCTCGACCAGTACCGGGGCGAGACCCATCGAGGGTTCGTCCATCAACAGGACATTGGGGCGGCTCATCAGGGCTCGTCCGATAGCCACCATCTGCTGTTCGCCCCCGCTTAGGGTACCGGCCATCTGCCCCAGCCTCTCCTTCACCCGCGGGAAGAGCTCGAAGACGTGCTCCATGTCCCGTTCGACTTCACTGGCATCCCGGCGCATGAAAGCGCCCATCTCCAGGTTCTCACGCACCGTCATCCGCTTGAATAGACGGCGGTTTTCCGGCACCATACTGACCCCGCGGGCGACGACATCCGTGGTGGACAGCCCGCTGACGATCTCGCCATTGAGGACCACTTGGCCGGAGGTGGGCGTCACCATACCCAGGATGGTCTTAAGCGTGGTGGTTTTGCCGCTGGCGTTGCCCCCGAGCAGGCAAGTGATCTCGCCCGGCAGAATCTCGATGTTCACATTGCGCAAGATCTGAATGGGCCCGTAATGCGTGTCGACGTTGCGCAGGGCCAGAACGGGTTCTGGGCGGGTGCTCATGCCGCTTTCACCCCCTTGCGGCCCAGGTACGCCTCCAAGACGCGTTCGTTTTGGGCCACCTCGGCATATTCGCCCTCAGCGATCAAGCGGCCGTAGTCTAGGACGCATACCCGATCGGACACCCCTTTGACCAGGCGCATGTCGTGTTCGATGACGATGATCGTGTACCCCTTTTCATCCCGCAAGCGGCCGATCAGGTTGGTCAGCTCATTCGTCTCACGCGGGTTCATGCCGGCGGTCGGCTCATCAAGAAGGAGCAGCTCGGCTTCGGTGGCCATCGCCCGAGCGATTTCGAGGCGCCGCCGGTTGGCATACGAGAGCACCGATGCGGGTTGGTTCAACCTGAAGCCGACAAGGCGGCTGCCGAAGAAGGCCAGCGTCTCCTCCGCATGTTGGCGAATTCGGGCTTCCTCCCGGACCGTCCCGGGAAGGTGCAGGATGGTGCCAAAGATCCCAGCCTTTGTCCGGCAGTGCTGAGCGATCATCACGTTCTGCAAAATGGTGAGGTTTGTGAAAAGTCTCACATTCTGGAAGGTTCGGGCGATGCCGCGCTTGGTAATTTCATCCGGCCGGAGACCGACAAGGCTGCCTCCATTGAAAAGGATGTCGCCCTCATCGGGCGGGTACAGTCCGGTGATGAGGTTGAAGAAGGTGGTCTTGCCGGCGCCGTTTGGGCCGATCACGCTGACGATCTCACCTTTGTCGATGTGGAAATCCAGGCTGTCGATGGCCCGCAGGCCGCCGAAGTCTTTGGAGAGCTTCTGAATTTCGAGTAACGCCATCAGCTACCTCACTGGTCCGCCGCCGGTGCCCCGCTTTCGGCGGCTTCGTCATCTTGCTGCTTCACGTCCTTCAGCCAGGCGTCCTGGGACATCTCTTCCTCGTGGAGCTCCCTGGCCCATTCACGGCTCGGGATCAGCCCCTCGGGCCGATAGAGCATCATGATGATGAGCAGGATCCCGTAAGCCAGGAACTGGAAGTCCTGGAACTCCCGGAGCAGTTGGGGCACGCCCTCGAGCACGAAGGCGCCGACGACGACACCGGGGATGCTGCCCATGCCGCCGACGATGATGATCACCAGGACGGTGATGGAGACGATGATATTGAAGCTGTTCGGGAAGATCGATCCGATCTTGGTGGCGAACAGTGCCCCGCCGATGCTGGCCAGCACGGCGCCGGTGATGAAGGCCTTGAGCTTGGCCTCAACGATATTGACGCCCATGGCCTCGGCCACGTCCTCGTCTTCGCGCATCGCCATCCATGCACGACCGACCCGGGAATCCTTGAGCCGCCACGATACGTAAGCGGCGATCAAGCAGAACAGGGCCACCAAGTACAGGACCTTCGGGGGCGTGTTGAAGACAATCGGTGCTCCGACGAAATCGTAAATCACGATGGCCGGGATCTTCAAGATCCCTTGGGCGCCCCCTAGCAGGGGTTTGAACCAGGCGGACGTCACCAGCAGGCGGGCGATTTCACCAAACCCCAGGGTGACGATGGCCAGGTAGTCGCCTCGCATACGCAGGACCGGGGTGCCAACGATCAAACCGGCCAGCGCCGCCGCCAGCAGGACGAAGGGAATCGCCAGCCAGAACGTCAGCTCGGGGGCCACCGCCGGCGATGCCGGCGAGGTCAGGACGGCGGTCGTATAGGCGCCGACCGCGAAGAACGCCACGTAGCCGAGGTCCAGCAGCCCGGCGAGCCCGACCACGATGTTGAGCCCCAAACCCATCAGCATGTAGATGCCCACCAGGTCCAGCACTTCACTGATGAACGGCCCCAGCAGCTCCGGCAGGATGAGCAGGACCAAGACCAGGGCTGCCAGCCCGCTATATTTGACGCTTCTTCGGGCGGGGTCGGGGAGCTGGCGGTAGCGGCGCCCGATGGCCTTGCCCTGGCTCTCCCGCACAAAGTACAGGCTGGCGGCGACGATGAAAACCAGCATGGCGCCGTTCAAATGCAGGCCGCCGGCCGCCGAATACAGGAAGCTGTCAACCTGCTGTAGTTTGGCGCCGCGGAAGAAGGCCGAGAAGACGACGTCGAACAGCCCGACCATCACGACCCAGGTCAGACCGCCCACCGAGCGCGCTGCGCCAGGCCTTGGGCAGGACCTCCAGCAGACCGCCGATTCCGCCCAGGATGGTTGTCGTCAGCAGGAGCAGGGCGAGGCCGGTGGCCTGATTGGCCTGGCCGAAAGCGATCAGGGAAACCATTTGCGGTGACACATTGATAAAAACTGGACGGATGTTCACGACCTGGACGAAAAGGGCGAAGTCCAGCAAGAGCTCGCCGGAGACAAAGCCGACCATCAGCCCGGCGATGAGGTTGCGCGGCCCCGGGTTTGGCCTGAACATAGCCTTCTTTGGCCTCCGGCAGCCGGGCGGCAAGCAGGCCCATGATCAGCGGAAGCAGACCCAACCCAAGATAGCCCAGGTTGAGTACCCCGTTGATGATGGACTTGGTCTGGAAGGTCTGCAGGGCGCCGATCGTGGCGAAGGTGATCAGGACCAAACCGCCGATCATGCCATAGCGAAAGTGCCTTGCGGTAGCTGATCCCGGGGAGCCACTTGGACGGCCTCGTCCGGCACAGGTGGGGCCGCCGGCGGGGTCGAAGGGGTAGGATTCGTTGCCTCTGTCATGATTAGGCCTTCTCCTGGGAAAGTCGTTCACCAAGAAGGCCAGTGGGGCGGAAGATAAGCACCAGGGTCAGCACGGCAAAAGCCACCACATCGCTCAGTTGATGCGGTGACGGGATGCCCAATCCGGCCAGGATGAGCACAGGGCCCAGCGATTCCAGCAGCCCCAATGTCACACCGCCCACCATCGCTCCTGGGATGTTGCCAATACCTCCCAGCACGGCGGCGGTAAACGCCTTGATGCCTGGTACAAATCCGGCCATGGAAGTAGACTTGGTTGAAGCCCAGCGCATAGAACAAGCCGGCAGCACCAGCCATCGCACCACCAAGCGCGAACGTAATGATGATCGTCCTTTCGACATTGACCCCCATCAATGCCGCGATTTCCTTGTCCTCGGCCACCGCCCGGATCGACTTGCCGGCTCGTGTGTGCTCCACGAACCAGAACAGGGAAACCATCATGACCAGGACGCCCCCGAGCACGAGCGCCTGGGTCTTCAAGATGTGGAAGCCCCCAATATTCAGGAAGCCATCGATGGAGGTCATGTCCGGGTAGGACTTGGCGGCGGCGCCGAACAGACCTTTGAACAGGTATTCCAGTGAGAAGGACGCGCCAATGGATGTGATGAGCGGGATCAAGCGGGGGGCGTTGCGCAGCGGCTTGTAGGCAATGCGTTCGATGATCACCGCCACCAAGGAGGAGGTGGCCATCGACACGGCCAGGATGATCAGCAATGATAAGACCGGATGCGCGTTCCAGAACCCGAGGGTGTTCAGATCGTCGGCGACGAAATAGCCGACCATCATGCCGCTCATGAAAATGTCACCATGGGCGAAGTTGATGAAACCAAGAATGCCATAGATCAGCGTGTAGCCGAGCGCGATAAGTCCGTACATACCGCCTTGCGCCAGGCCGAAGATAACGAGGTCCTTCCACTGTGACAGGGAGTAAGTACCTGACGAGATGGAGTTGTAAGCACCCCAGACCACGATGACCACGGTCACGATCCGCAGCAGCCAGATCATGATCCCGACGAAGTTAGCCCGGATGAAGCCCCGCTTCTCCGCTTGGGGAAGGGATTTCTGCATAAGTACCAGCCTTGAGGACGAGCGATGAGCCAGCTCGATAGGCTGAACTCTATCGCTCGCTCTTGTTGACGTTCAAGCCAGACGGTGATTACTGCCCGCCACTGTAGTCGTAGGTCTTGATGACATTGCTCCGCAGGCCCTCGATACCGGCCGACGGATCGTCGAGACGTACGATGTTGATCTTCGGGGCGCCGCAGTCACCGTACTGATCGCAGGTGAGCGTGCCCGTCAAACCCTTGAAGTCCTTGGTGGCGTACAGCGTCGTCGCAGGCCCTGTCGCGGGATATGCAGGGTGCCGTCTGAGTTTTTCACGGTCACCTTCTTCAAGGCCGCAAACAGCATGTTGGCCGCGTCATAACGTGCGGGCGTGGAACGCCTCGATCGGCTTCTCGCCGAACTTGGCCTGATACTTCTTGACTAACGCAGAGTAGGCGTCATCCGACCGGGTCGCCAGGTCGGAGTAAGTACATCGCCGATGCCATCCTGCCCCACGTTCTTGGATCGAACGTGTCCGACAGCAGGCCGTCGGCGCCCATCAGCTTTGATGTACGCTGAAGCCTTCCACGTCCTTCGACTGCTTGACAATGTAGGCGCAATCTGCCGGTTCAAAGATCGGGAAGTAGACGAACCTGGCGCGCCGGCCGTGGCCACGGACGTTCAGCACCGGGCGCATGTCCGTCTGCGTCAACGTCGACGGCCGTGGAGGCCACGTTCTGGCCGCCCAGGCTCTTGAACTACCTGGTCGAACACAGTCGTCAGGCCTTCCGTGTAGGGGTCACCATCGTTGATGGCTGGCGGCTCTCTGGTCGAGGCCAAGCTTGTCATAGCACGAAGTTGGCATGCTGCACGCGCCCTGGAGACTTGTCGTTGTGGGCGGTTCGCAAGTAACCGGGCTGCCAGGACTGGCCCTTGTCAGGCCGGTGACCGAGGTCAGCGTGGAGCGGTGTTGGAGCCCGAAAATCATGAAGTACCAGGCGAGCGGAGATCATCTGCGAAGCTGGGCACACCGGCCGCCCGAGCAGCTCGGTGCCGATCATGCCAACCACCTGGGGGTCGGAGACGATTTTCTGTCTAGCACCCGTGGTGCCGCCTTCGGGTTGCAGCCGTCGTCTTCGACTTCGCAGTTGATATCGTGGCCCATGAACTTGCCGCCCTTGTCGTCAATGGGGATCTTGACGGCTCGGACCTGGTCGGTGCCCAGAAAGCCGGCCGTGTCACCGCTGATTGTCTGCAGCGCAGCGATCTTCAAGGAGCATCCGGGGCGACGGTCACACAACCGATGGCGTCGGTGCAGTTGTAGGCACCACCGCTGCCCGGATGAGGCGCTGGAGCGTCCAGCGGGTGCATTGGTGGCTTGGGCTCCACCGCTCGGCGCCGAGGTAATGGGCGCCGCCGCGGGCCAGGACCGCATGCGGCCAATGCCATGGCCGCGATGATGAGCAGACTAAGGAATGACCAAAACCGCGTTTCATACCAACTTCCTCCTCCTACTTCGGGTCAGATGCTGCAATAGCTCAGAAATTGAAGTCGCTCCAACGCACAAGATACCTCTTCCCAGGCCAGCTCCTTTTCCAGCTCGACTGACGTCAGATGTGATTTCCCGCGTTTTTCGAGGCCCTATAGCACTCGACTTGGGCATCTCTAACACAAAGAATTCTATCGGAGGGGAGCGTACAAATGTCAAACAAACATGGTACGAGATTCTCCGGTGGCGGTGATCAGGAGTCGAGCAGGCCAGCGCGAAGCTGCAGATCGGTGTTTCTCAGCTTGATGGCCAGGTCAGCGGCCAGGTTGCGCATTAGGTGGAAGCCCAGAACGGGATCACTCTCGCATAGGAGTATCAGTCGGTCCCGCGGGATAACGACCAGCGACAAGGCGTCGCTGGCAGCTCGGGCGGAGGCCGACCTGGAGCCCTGGTCGACCAGGGCGATTTCGCCAAAGGACTGGCCGCGCCGCAGCCGGGCAATCGCCGATGGGCCGCGGCTCTTGCGGCCCGGACGGCTGACGAGGGCTGGATCGACGAGAATGTCGACTTCCCCCTCGGCGATGACATACAATTCATCACTGGTGGCGTTCTCTTCGAAGATCAGGTCGCCCTTGGAGGCGTCTCGAATCTGGCACAAGGAGGCCACCAGCTCAAGCTGGGCTGGGCTGATGTCGGCGAAGATGTCGGCCTGCCGCAGAATGCTGACGAGATTCATGTCCCCTCGCAAGGTTGGGAGAACGGCCAAAGCATAGCACAGTTCAAGGGGTCAACCAAGCCGAGCCCGCAGACAGCTTGACCGCATGTGGTGGCCAAGCTAGGATAGAAAAGCCGGGAGGACGAGGAATGCGAATCGGCCTGCTCGCCGACACGTACAAGCCGCACGTGAGCGGCATCACCCACTACATCAGCCTCAACAAGCAGGTCCTCGAGAGCCGAGGACATGAGGTCTTCGTCTTTACCTTTGGCGATTTGGACTTCCCGGATGATGAGACGAATATCATCCGGTCTCCGGGCGTTCCGGTGGCGGACACTGGGATCCACCTCGGTTTCCGCTATGCCAGCGCGGCCAGGCGCCTGCTGGAAACGATGGATATCGCCCACGTTCAACATCCGTTCCTCAGCGGACGCCTGGCCCTGCGCTACTGTCGACCCAAGAACATCCCGATTGTCTTCACCAATCACACGCGCTACGACCTGTACGCCCAGGCGTACCTCCCGATGCTGCCGGATGTGGTCGGCACGTCATTTCTTCAAGCCTACTTGCCGTCATTTTGCAAGGAAGTTGATCTGGTTATCGCGCCCTCCAATGGTCTTAAAAAGGTCCTGCGCGACCTGGATGTCAGTACCCCGATCGATGTCATCCCGAATGGCGTCGACATCGGCCGCTTCGAGGAGGATATTCAACCTATCCCGCGAGAGGAATTAGGGGTTGAAAAAGACGAAGTCCTCCTTGTTTACAGCGGCCGGCTCGGGCCGGAGAAGAACCTGACCTTCCTTGTGCGCGCCTTCGCTGGGGCGCAGACGGCCTACCCCGACACGCGGCTGATGCTCGTCGGAGATGGCCCTGAGAGGGACAACCTCGAAGACCTGGCGGCACGCAGCGGGCTTCAGCACAAGGTTGTGTTCTCCGGGATGGTGGACCATGACGATGTCCCCCGCTACCTTACGGCTGCCGACGCCTTTGTGACGGCTTCGGTCACGGAGGTGCACCCGCTGTCGGTTATCGAAGCCCTGGCGTGTGGCCTGCCGGTGGTGGGGATCGATTCGCCCGGCGTGGGCGACACCATCACCGACGGAGAGAATGGTTTCCTTTGCCGGAACGATCTGGCGGCCTTTACCGCCAAGCTCACGCGATTGATCGCAGACACCCAGATGCGAAATGACATGTCGGAGCGCGCCCGTAGTTCGGCACTCGAGTATGACATCCAGCGCACCAGTCTCATGGTCGAAGAGCGCTACTTGGCGCTCGTCGAGCGTCCCAAGTCCCGCGATGGACGAATACTGCGCCGCCTGTGGAATCGACTGCGCGGCGCGGCTTGATGGGACGGCACGGCCTGGGTGCTTGGGGGGAAGAGACGGCCGCCCGCTTCCTGGTTGACAAGGGCTTTCGCATCCTGGATCGCAATTGGCATGCGTCTCACGGCGAGTTCGACCGGGTGGCGCAGGAGGGTGAGACCCTCGTCTTTGTAGAGGTCAAAGCCCGGCGCCGGCATGACTTCGGTTCGCCGGAAGAGGCGATCACTCCCGCCAAGCAGCGCAAGCTGCGCAAGACGGCTTGGGCCTACCTGCAGAAGAGTGACATGATCGACGTGGATTTCCGTTTTGACGTGGTGGCGATCGACCAGGGTCCGTCAGGTGAGGTGGCTCGTCTGGAACACTACGTCAACGCCATCGGCGCTGAATCCCAAGGGCAGGCCTGATGTCGCGTCGGCAGGCTCCGCTGGTGGCTCTGCTGGGCCCGACGGCGGTTGGCAAGACGGAAGTATCGATCGAGCTCGCCCAGCGATTGAATGGCGAGGTCGTCTCGGCCGACTCGCGGCTCGTGTACCGCAGCATGGACATCGGCACCGCCAAACCGAGCCCGGCCGACCTGGCGCGTGTGCCCCACCACCTGATTGACCTCGTCCAGCCCGACCAGCCTTTCAGCCTGGGCGCATACAGAAAAGCCGCCCTGGCCGCCATCCAGGATATCCACGCCCGTGGCAGGCTGCCCTTGTTGGTTGGAGGCACCGGGCAGTACCTGACGGCCGTCTTGCAGGGATGGCAGCCGCCTCCGGCGCCGGCAGATCGAGGCCTGCGCCGCCAATTGGAGGCCTTTGCTGAGGCGGAGGGACACCAGGCCCTGCACGCCCGACTGGCCGAGGTTGATCCGGAGCGGGCGCGTGCCATCGATTCTCGCAATATCCGCCGAGTTGTGCGGGCTCTGGAGATCTATCACAGCACGGGAACCCGGCCGAGCGAAGCCCGCCACAAGGCTCCGCCTCCGTTTGACATCTTCCGGGCCGGGCTGCACCGCCCTCGGCGGGACCTGTACGAGCGCATCGATCGCCGCTTAGACGCCATGCTTGCCAACGGTTGGCTGGATGAAGTGGCGGGCCTGCTGGAGAGGGGCATCGATCCGGAGGCGCCAGCCATGTCGGCCATCGGCTACCGTCAGTTGGCGGACGTTGTCCGCGGCGACATGAGTCTTGAGGAAGCCAAACAACTGATACGCAGCGCCAGCCGGAAGTTCGTCCGGCGACAAGCCAACTGGTTCAAGGCCGACGATCCCAACATCGTGTGGTTTGACATGGCGCCCGGGGTGGTCGAGACGATAGAAGACAGGCTGCGCCGCTGGCTGGCCGGCCCCGCCTAGAGCCTTCTGTTTGTGATGGATTTCACAATCAACCTATGAAACGGCCCAGCAACAGGTAGACGAGCGCTGCCACGCCGCCCGTAATGGGGATGGTCAGGATCCAGGCGATGCCCATGTCGCGCAGGACCAACCAGCGCACTTGGCTGACGCGCTGGGCGGCGCCGGTGCCCATGATGGCTGAGCTCAGCACCTGGGTGGTGCTTACGGGACCCCCCAACAGGGCGGCGCCCAGAATGACGGCAATCCCGGCCACCTGGGAGCTGAAGCCGTGCACGGGCCGAATGCGGAACATCTTGCCGCCCAGCGTGCGGATGAGCGGCCAGCCGCCGATGGCGGTGCCCAGTGCGATGGCCAGGCCGCTGCTGGCAATCACCCATACGGGGATGGTGAAGCTTGAAGTCACCCCCCCGGCCACCAGGCCCAGGGCCATCACGGCCATCGTTTTTTGGCCGTCGTTGGTGCCGTGGCTGAGTCCCAGCCCGATCAGGGTCACGACCTGCAAGCTGCGGAAACGCCGGTTGATGGATGGATCGGCGTCGCGCACGGCCCAGAGTGTCAGGCGCATGAATAAGTAGCCGAAGATCAGGCCGATCGGGGGCGACAGGAAGAGCGCCAGCAGGATTTTGGCCAGCCCGGGCAGCTGCACCACACCCAGGCCGTCGGCCAGGATGCCGGCGCCCAGCAGGCCGCCGATCAGCGCGTGCGATGACGACGTCGGCAGCCCGAGGTACCAAGTCAACAAATCCCACAGCACGGCCGCCACCAGCGCAGCCACAACGACATCGATTTGCAAGGATGTGGGTTTGAGCAGGTCGGCACCCACCGTTTGCGCCACGGCCACCCCGAACAGGAAGGGCCCGGCGAACTCGGCCAGGGCCGTGAGAAGGAGTGCCCCGCGCGGGTTCATCGCCCGCGAGGTGATCACGGCGGCCACGATGTTGGCGCTGTCGTGCAGGCCGTTAAGGAAACCAAACACCAGCGCCATCGTCAGCAGCGCGATGAGCATGGGGAGGGCGTTGGAAGAGGACATGGCGAGTCTCTAGGGGGATCTCAGGCCGAGGCTGCCAGCACCATGGCGCCCACCAGGCCGGCATCATCGCCGAGGGCCGCTGGGACCAGGTTGAAGTTCTGCAGATAGGCTGGATGCATCACGTGTTGGTGCAGGCTGTGCTCGATGGAGTCGAACAGTGGCTGCCCGATCAGGGAGACGCCGCCGCCGAGCACTACGGTCTGCGGGTTGAAGACGTGCAGCAGGCTGGCCAGCGCCAGGCCGATGGTCTCGCCAGCCTGTTGGATGATTTCCAAGGCCAGCGGATCGTCCTCGTTGGCTGCCCGGCCAACTTCGATGGCGGTGATGCTTCGCCCCTTGTCCCGCAGCTGCGCCAGGCTCGACTTGGCGCCTTTGTCCAAGCGTGCGTTGGCCATGCGGGCGATGGCCGGCCCAGCTGCGACGGCCTCAAGGTGGCCGTGTTGTCCGCAGCCACACACAGGGCCGCCGGGCTCGACAGTGATGTGCCCAAACTCGGCCGCCAGGCCGCGCTGGCCGAGCATGATCTCCCCCCCTGAATCACACCACCGCCGATGCCGGTGCTGATGGTCATGTAGAGCATCGGGTTGGCCTGCTTGCCTGCTCCGTGACGCCACTCGCCCAGGCCAGCCACGTTGGCGTCATTGCCCAGTCGGACCGGGCAGTCGAAATGGCTTTGCAGCTTTGCTTGCAGCGGCACATCTTTCCAGCCAGGCAGGTTGGGGGCTTCAATGACCACGCCCTCATATGGATCGATGGGCCCCGGTGCACCGACGCCAATCCGCAGGCCCTGGGTGGAACTCGGGAAGGACGGCCTCAATGGTCTTGATGATCCGTCGAAAGACGTGATCTGGCCCTTTGTCAGCCTGGGTAGAGGTCTTCTTGTGGCGTTCGGGCTGGGGCGAGTTGCCGGCGAAGAGGGCCGCCCGCAACGACGTCCCGCCAAGGTCTACGGCGATAAGTGGCTGGGACATGGCGGGAGTATAGCATAGCTTCTTGCTGTTTCATGGGGCCTCTCTTAGAATGCATCCACGATGGCAAAAACGGACAATGTGACCCCCATCCGGCAGCAGTATCTCGAGATCAAACGCCAATATCCTGATGCGATCCTTTTCTTCCGATTGGGCGATTTCTACGAGACTTTCGACGACGATGCGCGCTTGACGGCGGAGACCCTCGACATCGTTCTCACCTCGCGCAACGTGGCCAAAGGCAAGCGCGTGCCGATGGCCGGCATCCCGCACCACGCTGCCGAAACCTACATCGCCCGACTGATTGAAAATGGCCACCACGTGGCGATCTGTGAGCAGGTCGGTGACGGCCCGGTCAAAGGCCTCTTTCCGCGAGAAGTGGTGCGCGTCGTGACGCCGGGGACGGTGATCGAGCCCGGGATGCTTCCCGGTGACGGCAACAACTACCTTCTGGCGGCGATGCGCGGTCAGGGCGAATTCGGGGCGGCGTTCGTCGACGTCACGACCGGGGAGTTCGCCGCCACCCAATTCCCGGTGGAACTTTTTGAGGACGGCCTGTACCAAGAGCTGGCCCGCCTGCGGCCGGCAGAGCTGCTCCTTGTGGACACCGAAGCGCCGAGTGATGCCATCGACACGCATGTCAGCCTGATCCCCGAATGGCGGGTGGCTCCCGATCGCGCCGAGGAAACGCTGCGTACGCATTTTGGTGTCGCCAGCCTGGAAGGTTTCGGGATGGACGGCAAGCCGCTGGCTGTCCAGGCGGCCGGCGCGATTATCGACTACTTGTCCGAAACCCAGCCGGCGGCCCTCAGCCTGCTCACATCGCTTTCGACCTATTCGTTGGACGAGTACATGGTGTTGGACGCCGCCACCCGGCGCAATTTGGAACTCACCGAAACGCTTCGCAGCGGCGACACGCGCGGGTCCCTTCTCTCGGTTATTGATGCGACCGTCACCCCCATGGGCCGGCGGCTGATGCGCCAATGGATCCATCGACCTCTGCTCGACCTGGCCCAAATCAACATCCGCCTGGACCAGGTGACGGCATTCTTCGACGATGGCTTGTGGCGGTCCGAGGTCCGTCAGGCGCTAGATCCGTTGGGCGATATGGAACGGCTGACCAACCGGATCCTGTCGGGTGTGGCCGGGCCGCGAGATTTGACCGGCTTGCGGGACACGTTGGACGCGCTCCCGGATTTGCGTCGCCTGTTGGAGACCACCGAAGCCGAGCCCATCGAAGGCATGCGAGAAGCCATCGATCCGTGCACCGACGTGTCGCGTTTGTTGTGGGAAGCGATAACCGATGAACCGCCGGCGACGCTGGCTCACTTGGGCGTGATCCGGCCGGGCTTCAGCCAGGAGCTGGATCAGGCGCTGGGGGGATCGAAGCAGGCACGGGACTGGATCGCCAACTTAGAGGCTGAGGAACGCCAGCGAACCGGGATTAAGAGTCTCAAGGTCGGCTACAACAAGGTCTTCGGCTATTACATCGAGGTCACCAAAGCGCACTCGGATCGGGTGCCGGAAATCTACCAACGCAAACAGACTCTGGTCAACGCTGAGCGCTACATCACGCCGGAGATGAAAGACTACGAAGCCAAAGTCCTATCGGCGGAAGAAGAGATGCGCGAGATCGAAGCCGCCGTTTTCGCGGAGCTCTGTCGGACCGTCGGGGGGCACGCCCGGCGGCTGTTGGACACGGCGCGCGCGCTGGCTCGGTTGGACGCCGTGGCCGCGCTGGCCGATGTGGCGGCCATCAAGGGCTATGTGCGGCCGGAGGTGGTCGAGGCGCCGGTCCTGGAAATACGCGAAGGGCGCCACCCGGTGGTAGAGCAGTTCATTCGAGACGGACGTTTCATACCCAATGATGCCGTCTTCGATGAAGGCGAACGTGTCAGGGTGATCACCGGTCCCAACATGTCCGGCAAGTCCACCTACCTGCGTCAGGTGGCGCTGCTGGCTTTGATGGCCCAGATGGGCAGCTACGTGCCGGCGGCGTCAGCCAGAATAGGGCTTACGGACAGAATCTTCACCCGTATTGGTGCCCAGGATGAGATTCACGCCGGTCAATCGACCTTTATGGTGGAAATGATCGAGACGGCCAACATCCTCCACCATGCCACCAACCGCAGCCTGCTGATCCTGGACGAAATCGGTCGCGGCACGAGCACCTACGATGGCCTGTCGATCGCCTGGGCGGTGGTTGAGCACATCCACAACCATCCCAAACTCAGGGCACGCACGCTGTTTGCCACCCACTACCATGAACTCACACGCCTGGCCTCACTGCTGCCGGGTGTGCGCAACTACAATGTGGCCGTGGCCGACGAAGGCGGCCAGCTGGTCTTCCTACACAAGATTGTTCCCGGCGGTGCCGATCGATCGTACGGAATTCATGTGGGGGAATTGGCCGGCCTGCCGCGGCCGGTGATTCATCGGGCGCAGGAAATCCTGGCCGAGCTTGAGCGGGAGGGGAGGGAGCCGCAGGCGGGCTCGGCCGAGCCGGCGGGGCAGCTTTCGTTCCTGACCGAGAACCATCCCTTAATGCGCGAACTGCGCGGCCTGGATGTTGACTCGTTGACCCCCCTCGAGGCGCTCAACAAGCTGTTCGAATGGCAGCGCCGCCTGGCGGACGATGATCGGTCGGACTCCCGCTAAGCGTTCGCCTCACTCGTCGCTCGGCTGCCAGCCCTCATCCAGCATCTCCCTGCCGATCGCCTCCACCGCATTCAAGAGCAGGTCGAAATCCTCGTCGCGCGAGCGGTGGTTGGTGATGGCGCAGCGGAGAGCGAAGCGCTGCTCGAGGACCGTGCTGGAGGGCACAGCGGCCCCCAATTCCTGCAGCCGGATCAGCAGTTCCTCATTAAACGGGTTCAACTGGCCGGGGTCGATGGCTGGATCGACGAAGCGAAAGCACACCACATTCAGGTCTACCGGCGCCAGGAGTTCCAGGTTCGGTCTGGAGTCGACTTCTGTACCCAGATCGGCGGCCTGCCGCATATTCTGCCCGATGATCCTGCCCACCTGATCGACGCCGTAAGTCTGAAAGGCCATCCAGGCCTTGAGCGCCCGAAAGCTGCGCGTCAGCTGGATGCCGTAGTCACCGAACCAGATCTCGCCGGCTGCCAGCCCGCGGTCGGCTTTCTCCAGGTAGTCGGGATGGGCAGAGAAGGTGCGCCGGTGGGTCTCGGCGTCTCTCACCAAGACGCAGCCGATCTCGAACGGCAGATAAAACCACTTGTGCAGATCGAAGGCCAGGGAGTTGGCCCTCTCCATCCCCTTCAACTTCTGGCCGACATCTGGCGCCAGGCGTGCCAGGGCGCCGAAGGCCCCGTCAATGTGGTACCAGAGCCCGTGCCGCTCGGCCAGGTCGGCCAGCGCGTCCAGCGGATCGACGGCGCCGGTGTTGGTCGTGCCGGCGCAGCCGATCAGGCCCACCGGATGCATACCCACCTCCCGGTCGGCCTCGATCTGGGCTTCGAGCGCGCCCAGATCGATGCGGTAGGCGCTGTTTACCGGGACCTTGCGCAGGGCGGCGGCGCCCAGCCCCAAGATCTCGATTGCCCTCTCGAGCGATGAGTGCTGCTCGGACGACACATAAAACGTGAGCTGGGGGTGGCCGGACATCAGGCCGTCGCGGCGCACATCGAACCCGGCCCGCGCGCTGCGCGCCACTGTCAGCCCAATAAGATTGGCGACCGAGCCGCCTGACACCAACACTCCGGAGGCTGTTTCCGGCCATCCCAACATGGCTTTGCACCAATCGATCACCTGGCGTTCGACCTCTACGCCGGCGTGGTCCGCCCCACCCATGTTGGGATTGAGGCCGGAGGCCAGCATATCGGCCAGCATCCCCAGCGGCGTGCCGTTGCCCATCACCCAGCCCCAAAAACGTGGATGGTCGTTGCCCATGTTGTATGGGAGAACGTTGTCCAGGAAACTCTGGTAGACGGCTTCGGCCGGCTGACCTTCACGCGGCAGGGGGGTCTTAAACGTTTGGCGGACCTGATCGGGCATCGGTTGCCAGACTGGACGGTCGCGTAGGGTTTGCATGTGGCTGAACATGTCGTCCAGCATCCTGTGGCCCAGGGCCTGCAGCGACTCCCAATCTTGCGGGTCGAGCGACTCCCATGCTTCGGTCGAATGCGGTGTGGACATAGACAAGCCTCCCAAGGCACGTTCTCTTGTGGCGCGCGGACAGAGGTGGATGAGGCGGTGTGGCCGGCGAGCTGGCGGGGGGATTATTCAGTGATCAGTTGGATGTATTCGTCACGCACGACTTCCGCCGACCCGAGCCCGAGGACTCCCAACAGCTCCGTAATGCGGTTGGCCTTCTCTTCGGCGTCACGCCGGGACCAGGTGCGGGTCTTTATCTCAAGAAATGAGTTCGGCAGCCTCGGCTCGAGCACGCGGTCGATGTTGATGAAGAACTCAACCCCATCGAATTGGATCAACCACCGCTGGCGGTCCTTATGAATGGGGAACTCATTCTTGGGTGTGAAGTATTCGCGATAGAAGCGCAGGCCATGGGTGGCCGGCGCGATGAAGCGCGAACGTGACAGCAGCACCGAGTTGGGGAACTCGCGTTCGGCGGCCGGGCCGATCAGGGTGAGCCGATAGCGCACGTTGAAGACTTCGCCCTTGTCGTCCACAAAGTCATCCTCACGATGACGAAGCCGGCCCTGATCCCGGTCGTCGAACTCGAAGTAGGTGTCGTACTCGAGGTAGTGTGCATGGCGGATGATACGAACCCCCTTGGAGGTGAGATTCTCGATCACGTCGTCAGGATCGTCCAAGCGCACCTTGATCTGGACCTCGTAGCTCTCCTGCTGCTCGGCCCCGCCGATGGCGATGAGCTTGGAGAGGACCGAGCCTTCCCGCTCGACGAGGAACGAATCGATCCTCTTGGCGTAGTCGGCGGCGGCCTCCAGCAACGGCGGCACGTCGACCGTCTTCAGCTCGCCGGCGCGCATCAACCAGCGTCCATCGACCATCACGTCGGTGACGTCGGTCGATTTGGCGGCGTAGATCAGTCGGGAGTACACGGCATCCGGATCGCGATCGAACTGGGGCAAGTTGTGCACCGTGTTCAGATCGACCAGGACCATGTCGGCCCGTTTGCCGGGTACGAGCGAGCCGGTGAGATGATCGATGTGCAAGGCACGGGCGCCCATGCTGGTGGCCATCTCAAACACCTTGCGGGCGGGTAGGGCGGTGGGGTCGCGCGTGATGGCCTTGGCTACGAAGGACGCCAACCGGATTTCTTCGAACATATCCAGGTCGTTGTTGGATGACGGCCCGTCGGTGCCGACACCGACGTTCAGTCCAGCCTCGAGCATTTGGGTCACCGGGGCGAACCCCGACGCCAGTTTGAGGTTGCTGGACGGATTGTGGGCCACGCCGGCGTTGGCATGCTCCAGCGTATGCATCTCGCCCGTGTCGATGTGGACGCAGTGGGCGGCGATGACCTTGGCCTCCAGCGTGCCCTGCTTCTTGACCCACGGTACCACCGGCATGTCATAGGTCTCTCGCCACTGCTCAACCTCCTGAGCGGTCTCGGAGATGTGCGTGTGGAGGGGGACGTCGTATTCTTTGGCCAGCTCGGCACATGCGTGCATGATTTCGGCCGTGCAGGTATACGGTGCATGGGGTGAGACGGCGGGAATGATCAGGTCGTGATCTTTCCAGCGTTCGATGAAGCCGCGCGCCGCTTCCAGCGAGTCCTCGAAGGATTCGGCGTCCGGCGAGGGGAACTTGAGCACCGTCTGGCCGCATACGGCCCGCATGCCAACTTCGGCTACGGCTTCGGCCACGGCTTCTTCGTAGTAATACATGTCTGCGAAGCTGGTGATCCCAGACCGGATCATCTCGGCGCAGGCCAGCTTGGCTCCGACTTTGCAGAACTCCGGCGAGACGAACTCACGCTCGACCGGCATCATGTAGCCCAGCAGCCAAACGTCCAGCCGGCTGTCATCTTCCAGCCCGCGCAGCAGGGTCATCGAGGCGTGCGTATGCGCGTTGACCAATCCCGGGATGAGGGCTTTGCCGCCGCAGTCTAGGACCTCGGCGGCATCGTACTCGGCCTTCAGCTCGGCGGTGGTGCCAATGGCCACGATCATCTGCCCGTGGACGGCGACGGCGCCATCGGGGATGATCTCGAACTCCGAGTTCATGGTGATGACGTTTGCGTGAGTTAAAAGGAAATCGGCGTGGGGCATACACAACCTCTCGAGGCGGGATTTGACGGATTATAGCAGGCTTGGATGGCACGAATGAGGGTCCGCCGGGGCGGTGGGGCCGAGTGAAGGCCCATCAAGGGCGGCCTTTCGACCTCCGTTTGTACGGTCGACGCAACGCGAGTAAGGTAGACGGTGCTGAAGAGAGATTCCCTTGGATCCGTCCAGTCGTCGGGCCATGGCGCCTCGCCCCGGCCAGTCCACCTGGCGGTTGACGGTCGGAGCTGGTCGGCAGGCCGCGTCGTCGATGGCGGGAGATTGGAGAGGATGCAGAGGGAGGGGGCGCGATCGTTGGGCAAGACTGAACCGGGAGAAGCACAAATGACCCATCCCATCGTGTGCGTTGATACGTCCACCATCCGTGAGGGAAAGCTCGAAGACCTCAAGCACGCCATGCAGTCGCTGGCTGAGTGCGTGGAGACGAATGTACCCCAGCTTCTTTCATGCGCTTTCTTCCTGGATCGCGATCAGTCACAAATGACCGTGGTTGCGGTGCATCCCGATTCCTCGTCACTCGAGTCTCACCTGGATGTGGGGGCGGATGAATTCCGGAAATTCGCCGACTTGATGGACCTGGAGGGCATCGAGGTCTATGGGGCCGTGAGCCAGGCGGTGTTGGAGCGACTGCACGTCAAGGCCCGGGCGTTGGGCAAAGGGACCGTGTCTCAACATGACTTCAGCGCGGGATTTGCTCGCCTTTGACGACTGTGCGTCTCCATTCCCGCTCTGGGTCGTCTCGCACGATGGTCTGGTGGAGGCACAAAGAGGCGGTTTCCATGGACATTTCAAGGGACGTCCACCTGCGCTCGGATGATGGGCGCTTCGTGCTCCGGCCGTATGAAACCGAGGACGCGGAGTCGATCTACGATGCTGTCTACGCTTCGCGGGCCGAACTGGCGCCGTGGATGGATTGGTGCACGCCGGACTATTCGATCGCAGATACCCGCGCGTGGCTCCCCAAGCTCCCCGGGGCTTGGGAGCGGAAGGAGATCTTTGGCTTTGCCATCCTTGATGCTTCGGATGGGACCTTCCTCGGAGGCTGCGGTCTCAACAACATCATCTGGGAGTACCGGATTGCTAATCTGGGCTACTGGGTGCGCTCGAACCGTACAGGGGAAGGGGTGGCTACAGCGGCGGCGGTCCCAGTTGCCCGCTTCGGCCTGGAGAAACTTGGTCTGTGCAGAATTGAAATCGTCGCCGCGGTTGGAAACACCGCCAGCAGACGGGTGGCCGAGAAGACCGGCGCCACGTTTGAGGGGATCCTGCGAAATCGGATCAAGATCGGCGATCGCAATCTGGATGCCGCCATGCACTCGCTCATCCCCGGGGACTTCGAGCGCTCCTGAAGCCCGCATTCTCCTTCACGAAGGGAGGCTGGCGGCAGAGATAGCCCAAATCGACCGACGCGCGTAGGTGACAAGACCGTTGTATGCTCAGACAGTATAGGTAGCTCAGACTGGGAGGAAGGGCGTAATGCAGGCAAGAGTTCGGCCAAATCCAGATGGGTTCGCTTGATTTCGTGTTCGAGCATCGCCTGGCTGGCTTGCGGCGTGATGCCCTACCGCCGAGGTAGATTCGATTGACCAAGGCAGACAACCAAGCCACGCTCGAAGGCTACTGGCAGGCGTTTGTGGACTGGAGCGCCGGCGAGGCTGGGAACGCGCCCCAGGGCTATGAAGCCTGGAGTTTCGGAAACACGCCTGAGATGGCCGAGAGCCTGGGCGAGCTGGTCAGGCGCGGGATCAAGACCGCCACGGCGTCGCTGGCCTGGTGGTATGAGAGCGAAGGCGAAGCCTACCCCCGGGTCGGAGGCCATAGCATTGTCCTGGATGGCCGGGGCCAGCCGCTGTGCGTCATCCAGACCACCGGCGTGACCGTGCTGCCTTTCAACGAAGTCGGCGAGGCGCATGCCTTTGCGGAAGGCGAAGGCGATCGCTCGCTTGCCTTCTGGCGGCGGCTCCACTGGGATTTCTTCTCCGCAGAATGCCATGAGCTCGGCCGAGAACCGAGTGACGACATGCCCGTGGTGTGCGAGAAGTTCAGGCGGGTCTACCCCTGAGCGTCACCCCGGCGCTTGCCTGGCCTGCGCCCGCGACAGCTTCGCAGCGCCATAGATCGCAGTCACGGCCGCGACCAGGACGAGTTCCAGGACGACCCGGATGACCAAAGTGCTGATATGCAGGCCCGCTTTGGTCGGGTCAACCGGTAGGAAAACACCGGCCGTGTTGCCGGCGGCGTGCAGCAGGGTCACCAGCAGAAGACTGCCCCGTGTGCTGTTGTAGACCCAGGTGCAGAGCACGGCTTCGGCCGTGACCCGCACGACAAACGGGCCCAGCGGGTCCGTGCTGCCGGGTGTCAAAAACATCGTGAGATGCCAAGCCGCCCAGATCAAACCGACGATCAGGCTTGACGTCAGCGCGCATTACTTCGCCTAGAGCCGAGGTAGGAGGAAGCCTCGCCATCCCAGGTCCTCCCCGCCCGAAGTTGTATAATCGCCCCGGAGGTGTCCATGCGCACAGTAGACATCATCGAGAAAAAACGCGACGGCGAAACCCTGACCCACGAGGAAATCCAGTTCTTTGTGAAAGGTTTCACAAGTGGGGAGATCCCCGATTATCAGACTTCTGCCTGGGCCATGGCGGTATTGTTTCAAGGCATGACGCCCAAAGAAACGGCGGATCTGACGATGGCAATGGCTCATTCAGGCGATGTGATCGATCTGTCGGACGTGGTCGAGTTGGCATTGGACAAGCATTCCACCGGCGGGGTGGGGGACAAGACCACCCTGGTGGTCGAGCCGATCGTCAACGCCTGCGGTGTGCCGGTGGGCAAGATGTCCGGTCGCGGCCTCAGCTTCACCGGCGGCACATTGGACAAGATGGAGTCGATTCCGGGCTACAACGCCAGCCTGACGATTGAGGAGTTCAAGCACCAGTTGAAGACCGTCGGATTGGTGTTGGCGGGGCAGACCGGCGACCTGGCACCGGCCGACGGCAAGCTGTATGCTCTGCGTGACGTCACCGGCACCGTGCCGTCGATCCCGCTGATTGCCTCCTCGGTGATGAGCAAGAAGCTGGCCAGCGGGGCTCAGGCCATCGTGCTCGACGTCAAAGTAGGCTTGGGGGCTTTCATGCCGGATGTTGAACAGGCGCATGACCTGGCGAAGCGCATGGTCGAGATCGGCGTGCACGCCGACCGGAAAGTGGTCGCCCTGCTCTCGGATATGAATCAGCCTCTTGGGCCGGGCCGTGGGGAACGCGTTGGAGGTCAAGGAAGCCATCGCTACGCTCAGGGGGGAGGGGCCGGAGGATTTTCGCGATCACTGCTACGAAGTGGCGGCCCACATGCTGATCCTGGCCGGCAAAGCCAAGGACGCAGAAGAAGGCCGACGGTTGGCTGCCAGGGCCGTCGAGGACGGCAAGGCGATCGAGAGATTCACGGCCCTTGTGGGGGCGCAGGGAGGCGACACGACCGTCATCGAGCACCCCGAGCAGTTTTCGCAGGCAGAATACATCCAGGAAATCCCCAGCCCAATCACGGGCTCGATCCATCAGATCCACGCCCGCGAAGTCGGCCTGACGGTCATGCAACTGGGCGGTGGCCGAGAACGCAAGGGCGATCCCATTGACCATGCCGTGGGTGTCGTGTTGCACCACCGGGTGGGCGACAAAGTCGAGCGGGGCGATACCTTGTTCACCCTGCACGCCAATGACCAAGACAAGGCTGCCCAGGCGGTTCAACGCCTGCTGGCGGCCACCAAGATCAGCCAGAAGCCGGCCGATCCGCTGCCGCTGTTTTACGGTTCGGTGTGGCCAGAGGGCTGACGCCGAAAACTTCGGACCCACACTCCAACGCGATGAGGTCCATTGGACGAAACCCAGCAAGACTTCCTCGGTGAACTTCGAATTGGCCGGCAGCTCTCCGGCCGGTTTCAGATTCTGGCCATCGGCCTGACGGTCGCTCTCGGATTGGTGTATCTGCTGGGCGCCCGTGGCGTGGACGTGCTCGATCACATGGTGATCGTCGCCCCGCTGCTGGGGATCTTTGTCGTGATCCTGTCCCTGATCAACGTGTTTGAACTCTTGGCCGGGAGCGCGGAGCGCAGCGGCAGCTACGGGCTGGCTCAAGAGACCCTGGGAGGCGTCGGCGGTTTCATCGGCGGTTGGGCACTGCTGGCCGGCCAAGTGCTTCTCACCGTTGGCTTTCTTCAGGTGGCAGCGGCTCAAGTGAGGAGCCTTGCGCCCGGGATTCCCATTCCCAACGGAGTGATCGCCCTGGCCTTGGCGGTGGTCTTCATCGTGATCGATCTCTTTCAGGCCCTCCCAAGGCGCCCCGGCCAGGCCACGCTGGCAGCCCTGTTCCTTCTGGGGATGGGCGTGGCAGCCATCAGTGTCCTGCTGCGGGTTGATTTCGCGGGGAGTTTTCAAGGGGCGGGGCAGGCCGGCGACGGCCTTTCCCACAACCTGGCCCATTTCGCCCTGCTGTATGCCGTGGTTGAAGCGCTGCTCTATGCCCGCCGGCAGATTCGGAGCACGGGCGTGCGATTGATGGCCAATCTCAGCTTGAGCCTGGCCCTGGCCGGCCTCGTGTTGGGGCTCTTCGGATTTCTGCAAGCCGGCCTTGGGCCCGCTGGCAGCGGCGGCCTGGTGGGCGCGCTTGCCGGCGGGAGCACTTGGAGGCTGATCGGCGGTGCGGTGCTCGGTTTGGGCGTATGTCTGGCGGCCGCCAACAGCACCTTGATGACAGCCGCGCGTCAGTTGAGCAGCCTCAGCCGATGGGGCGGACTGCCCGATGGCTTGCGTCAGCTCCGTTCACCATTTGCTCTGCCACCCAGGCTGTTCTTGGTCTTGGTGGCGGGTCTGATACCGATGATCCTGTGGCTGCCCACGGGGGAGGTGGTCGATCTGGCCGCCTTTATGTTCCTGGTCGGCATGCTGGTGGCTGTGACAGCCGCGTTCCACAGCCGTCGCACCGAACCGGATCGCCGCCACGATTTCCAGCTGCCGCTTTTCCCCTTGGTGCCGCTGACGGCCATAGCGGTGAATGTGGCGCTGCTCCTCGGCTTGCCCCTTCAGCGTCAGATCGGTGGGTTGCTGTGGCTGGGATTGGGCCTGATCATCTACCTGGTCTACGCAAGGGCGCATCAGGTGACCGCCCTGGAAGGGGTCACTACATTCGGGCGCCAGGGTGGCATCGAGAAGCCGGAAGGCACCTATCGGATCTTGGTGCCGCTGGCCCAGGGTGAGACGCGCCATTTCGCGCTCAGCCTGGCGGCCGGGTTGGCGCGCCAGCTTCGCGGGGATGTGATCCCACTCCAGGTCATCCCGATGCCGGATCCTCTGGCGATGGAGCAGGGGCGTCGCATCGCCCAGGAACGCAATACGCTCTTTCAATGGTCAACTCGTCTGGCCTCCGAGACCGGCATCTCGGTCTCCCCGGTGACGCGGCTATCGCGGTCGGTGGCGGATGGGATCGTAGACACGGCGATCGAGGAGTCGTGCGATCTGATCCTGATGCCGTGGCGAGTGACGGGTGACCTGCGCACCGATGAACTTGGGCGGGTGATTGATCCGGTCGTGTCGCAGGCCCCATGTGACGTGGCCGTTGTGGCCTATCGGCCGGAGCAGCTCCAAGCTTCGGGAGAGGGTGAGGCGGCAGCCGGGGCCAATGGTGTCGGTGAGCGCAGGCCGCTGGAACTGAAGCGGATCCTGGTGCCAACCTCCGGTGGACCGCACGCGCCGCTGGCTGTTGGCCTGGCCTTACTGCTGGCCCGTGAATATGGGTCGGAAGTGGATTTGGTGTACGTCGCCGAGCCTGGTGCTTCGCCTGCCGATCTGCAGGCGGGCGAGGGACGAATCCGCCAGACGCTGGCCACGGTCCAAGAGAAGGCGGCCCAGTTCTTGAGTTTGGGGCCGGAGGTCCCAGCGCTCGATCAAAGTCGTGTTAAGCCGGTCGTGGTTCAGGCGGAGGACGTGGTCTCGGGAATCACGCAGGCGTCCGAGGACGCCGATCTGGTCTTCATTGGGTCTTCCGAGCAGGGCGTGATCGACCAGGTTCTGTTCGGCAACCTGCCGCGCCAGGTGGCAGCGGCCAGCTCGGCGCCGGTGATCATGGTCCGCCGCTACCAGGGCCTGTCGCGTTTCTGGCTGCGGCGCGCCTGGGAAACGCTATCCAAGACGTTCCCCACACTCAACCCTGAAGACCAAATTGAGGTCTACAAGCGCATCCGCCGGGGGGCGCGGCCGGATGTCGACTTCTTTGTCATGATGGCTCTGGCGGGCACCATCGCCACCTTCGGTTTGCTCCAGAACAGCGGAGCGGTGATCATCGGGGCCATGTTGGTGGCGCCTCTTTTCACACCGATTCTTGCCTTCAGCCTGGCCATTGCGTTGGGTGATATCCGCCTGATCCGCCTGGCGATCGAAGCCACCCTCAAGGGGGTCTTCCTGGCCGTGGGCCTGGCTGTGCTGCTGGCATACATCTCACCCATGCAGAGCGATCCGGGATCGGTGCCGGAGATTGTCGCCCGCACCCAGCCTAATCTGTTCGACCTGATCGTGGCGCTGGCCTCAGGTGCGGCGGGTGCGTATGCCGTGGCCCGCAAGGATGTGGCGGCGGCCCTGCCAGGCGTGGCCATCGCGGCCGCCCTGGTCCCCCCGCTGGGTGTGATTGGGATTGGCATCGCCCAGGCCGAGTTCAGCATCGCAGGCGGAGGAACGCTGCTGGTGGTGACCAACCTGATTGCCATCAGCCTGGCGGGCTCGTTCACCTTGCTCTTGCTGGGCTTCCGACCCGCGCCTCGCGGCGAACGCCAGGCTCGCCTGCGCACCGGTTTGGTGGCCAGTCTGATCCTGTTGGTGGTCATCAGTCTCCCCTTGGCCACCGTCTTGGTGCAGGCTGTCCGGCGATCCCAAACGCAGCACACGATACAGAGCACGCTTCAAAAGGCGGTCTCAGACCAACCGGGTCTCAGCTTGGTGCGGATGGACGTTCAAGGGACGGGGTCGGACCTGACCGTGACGGCCACAATCTATGTCCCCAAGAATCAGCCCGCACCGGACGGCTCGGCACTTGCCGCCTCCCTGCGCCAGGCGCTCAACAAACCGGTCCGTCTGCGCCTGGTGGCGATCCCGGTGATCGAGGTCGATCAACCCGCCCCCTGAGTCAAGCGGGCGTCCCCTAGCTCATATACACTACCGATTTGATCTGGTTCTTGGCCTTGCGGCGCGCTTCGGCCGCGTCCTTGGATGTGGCCACCGCCTGGTCGAAGTTGTCAAGGCCGTGCACCTTCTGGGTGATGATCGAATCCAGCAGACCTGGCCAGCGCAGACTGAACTGTTCCATGGAGGTCACGGCGCGTTCGAAGTGGCCGTGGTTGGAGTTGACGGAGCCGAAAACGAGTCGGTTGCCGAACACCAACTGATTGTTGAAGATATCCGAGTTGATCTCCAGTTTGCGTTCGCCGTCGGTGACCGAGAACAGGCACATCACGCCGTTGGTGTGGAGCTGCTTGAGTGCCTCAAAGATCAGCGGGCTGTACCCCGTGGCCTCGAAGACGACATCGAAGCCTCCCACGGACTCTCCGACGTCGGTGATGGAACGCTGACGCGTGTCCACATACTGGCCGCCCACCTGCTTGACAAGCTGGGCTTCCAGGCTGTCCGGATCTTCCTGGGACATGACATGCACTTCCAGCCCGCGCGCTCTCAGAAGAAACGCGCAGAAGATGCCGATCTGGCCGGCGCCCAAAATGCCGGCGCGGTGGGGCTGCCACCACATCCGATTCTGAATGGCCCAGGCTTGCTCAACGCCTTTGACCGCCACGCTTACCGGCTCGACAAGCATGCCCACATCCTTGAGTGAGTTGGGGACGTGGACGAAGAACTCCTCGCTATCGACGTAGCGTTCCGTCAGATAGCCGTGTCGGCCGTTGATGCCGCGTTCGGTGTAGTCGCCGTCGAGGCACATATCATAGGCCCCATGGCGGCAGTTGACGCAGCCTCCCGGACGGCGCACGGTGGCGGTGACATGGTCGCCCGGCTTGAAGCGGCGCACGCCGGCGCCGACTTCCAGCACCCGAGCGTAGCTCTCGTGGCCCATCACCAAGACGTCATCGCCTTTGGGGGGCTTGCCGTAGCCACCCTGATTGATTTCCCGATCGGTGCCATCGATGCCGATGGCTTCCACTTCGACCAACACTTCATGCGCGGCGACCTTGGGCTCGTCGATGTCGACCAGGTGCGCCGAGTAGGTCTTCCCCGGCTTGACTGCCACTGCTTTCATGGGCTACCTCCTCAAGTATTGCGAATCTCCTTGCTCTAATCGTAACGCCTGCCGCCTCCGGCAGATCCGATGCCGGAGAAAAAGACCGCCAGCGGCGGTCTTGTGAAGGATTTCACAAATGGCGTGGATGCAGGGCGAGCTACTCCAGGTGGCGGATCTCGATGGGCGGCAGGTCGCCGGCCGGAGTGAAGCCGAACACCCTGCCGTAGAAGCTCAGCTCTGCCTCCAGGCTGCGGATGATGGTGGATTGCTTGCGGAAGCCGTGCTGCTCACCTTCGAAGGGCAGATAGGCGTAGGGGATGTGTTGGCGGTCAAGAGCCGCCACGATAGCCTCGGACTGGTTGGGCGGGACGATCTTGTCGTCCAGGCCCTGGAAGACAATCAGCGGAGCCGAGAGCTTCTCGGCGAAATGAATCGGCGATCGTTGGCGGTACACGTCCCGCGCTTCGGGGTAGGGTCCGATGAGTGAGTCAAAGTAGCGCGAACTCGAACTTGTGGGTATCGATCACGAGGGCTTCGGCGTCCGCCACCCCGTAGTAGGACGCGCCGGCCTCAAACACGTCGTGAAAGGTCAGCGCGCACAGCGTGACGTAGCCACCAGCGCTGCCACCGGAAATGGCCTTCCGGTCCGGGTCGATGCGGCCCTGGTCGGCAAGGTAGCGCGCAGCGTTGAGGCAGTCGTCGATATCGACGATCCCCCAGAAGCCTTTGAGTCGGTCACGATAGGTCCGCCCATAGCCGGTGCTGCCGCGGTAGTTGACATCCACCAAGCCGAAACCCCGGCTGGTCCAATACAGCGTCTCGAGATGGAACTGGGCCGGGGCGGCCGAAGTCGGGCCGCCATGCGAGTGGACGATCAAAGGCGGCAGGCTGCCTTCGGGACCCTCGAACTCCGGATTCGCCGGAGGGTAGTAGAGGGCATATGCGGTATCGCCGCCGCTGGTGGGATACTCGATCGGCTCAGGCGTCGGTATGTATCCCTCGGGAAAAGTGCGCTTGACGCTCTCCGCCAGCGTATCGAAAGTTCCCGCGTGAACGTCATAGCGGATGACGGATTGCGCCTTGGACGGGCTGCTGGCGATGAACCAAACCCGCTGCGCTCCGTCGGTGCGGATATGGGCGGGATTGATGGCCGTGAACTCCGACGGAATTTGGGTCACCTGGCTGCTCCCGGGCTCGATCAACCCAAGGTGGTCGAGGCCCTTCTGTCCGTAGGCCACAAAGATGCGGCCGTCACTCAGGAAGTCATAGTGTGAACGGCCTAAAGCCCAGGCCGGTGAACCGAACTCGGCCTGCATCGGAGCCAAGGGCTCAGGTTGTCCGGAAACCCAGCGGTACAGATTCCACCAGCCGGTGCGGTCGGAGACGAAATGGAGACGGCCGTCGGGGGACCATTCTGGCTGCAGGATTGATTCCTCCGGGCTGCCAGCCAGGCGTTTGGAGGACACCAACTGCCCGTCGGCGTCGATGGCTGCTGTCCAGAGCTCGGTGCCGTCCCATGGCATTTGCGGATGATCCCAAGCCAGCCAGGCGAGCTGCTGGCCCTCCCGATCCACCCGCGGCGAGGCAAAGAAATCGTGGCCGGAGGCGACGATTTCGGGCTGGCCCTGGCCGTGCGCGTCGAGCCGCACGATTTCATTGATGACCTCACCGCCCGGTTCATGCCGCTCGCGGACGATGAACACGAACCGGCCGTCCGGTGTCACACTTCCGTCCGCGTGGCGATGGCCGCGCGGCAGCTCGGGCTCGGGCGAAATTGGCTGGGGAGGCCTTCCGATTTCCTGCCGATACACGCGCTGGTCGGAGAGATTGGAAAAGAAGACCACGCCATTTTGAACGCAAAAGGATCCGCCGCCGTATTCATGGACGAGGGTGCGCACGTTGAATCCCTGGGGCGTGATGTCCTCTGGCGCGGTTTGCGGCGTCAGTCGGGTGATGACATACCGGCCGTCCTCCGCCGGACGCAGCGTGATCCAATACACGCTGCTTCCCTCAACGGCCAGGTCGGAGAGTGTCCCGCGGGCGCTCATCCCGCCTTGTGCGACCATGCGGGCGTCGATGGGAGAGGTCCATGACCCAAAAGGTGCGCTGGATGTCATTGAGCAGCTCCTTGCGTGTGATGTGATGAAGACGAATCTAATACTATTCTAAGGTAGACAAATGAAAATTCTCCTGTATACTATGGCGACGTTTTTCTCAACCCGAATTCGTGACAGATTTCACGAAGTGCTTGACAATCGGGTTGTCGATTTTCTAAAATATAGTTAAACAAATTTCTCCCCCCAGAGAACTTATCTAGCTTCATCGCAGTCAAAGAAGCCGGGTGTTACGGCCGAATGATGCCGCGTGGGGAGTTGAAATCCGTACCGGGTAGGGAAATGAGAAATCGTATGGCAAAGTCGAAGAAGTCACGAAACGGCAAGTCTCAGGCCGAAGTCCAAGAGAATCTGATCGAAGCGCCGATGGCGGTTGAGGAAGAAAGCACGGCCATCACCCAGCTAATTGAGCTCGGCAAAGAGCGTGGCTATGTCACCATCGATGACATACTGCAGCTGTTCCCCGAGGCCGAGCAGGACGTTGAGCAGCTGGACGAGGTCTACGAGGCCCTGCTTGGCGCCGGCGTTCAGTACTTGGATGACGTCGAAGCTGCGGCCAAGGCGGGCGAAGAGGAAGCTGGCGAAGAAGAAGATGACGGCCCAGAAGTCGAGGCCGGCGTCGATCTGTCGCGCGTCAACATCGATGACAACGTCGACCTGTACTTCAATTCGGTCGGTGATGTTCCACTCCTGACGGGCGAAGAAGAGGTCATGTTGGCCAAGCGCATCGAGCGCGGCCGTGACGCCCGAGCAGAATTGGCCGAAGGCGTCCGTGCCGATGACCGACGGCGTGAGCTGCGCGCCCTCATTGAAGACGGTTGGGCGGCTCGCGAGCATCTGGTGCTGGCAAACTCGCGGCTTGTGATCAGCGTGGCGAAGAAGTACATCGGTCGCGGTGTGCCATTCCTGGACCTGATCCAGGAGGGCAATATCGGCCTGATACGCGCCACCAAGAAGTTTGACTACAAGCGCGGCCACAAGTTCTCAACCTACGCCACGTGGTGGATCCGTCAGGCTGTCACCCGGGCTATCGCCGACCAGGGACGCACGATCCGGCTGCCGGTCCACATGGGCGACCAGATCAACAAGATGCTGCGCCTCTCGCACCGGCTGACCCAGGAATTGGGCCGCTCGCCGACGGTGGATGAGCTGGCTGAGATGCTGGACGTGCCTTCCGAGAAGGTCGAACAGATGATGGAAGTCTCACGCCGACCGCTGTCGCTTGAGCGGCCGATCGACGACGAGGAAGACTCCTTCCTGGGTGATTTTGTCGAAGACGAGGAAGCCCCGGCGCCGCCGGAAGTGGCCACCGAGCACCTGCTCAAGCAGCATATGGGCGAAATCCTTGAAAGCCTGCCGCCTCGCGAGGCGCGCATCCTTCAGCTGCGCTATGGCTTGGGGGATGGCGAGAGCTACACTCTCGAAGAAGTCGGCCGCAAGATGGGGGTCACCCGTGAGCGCGTACGGCAGATTGAAGCCCAGGCGCTGCGCCGTCTGCGGCACCCGAGCCTGCGCCACAAGCTGGCGGATTACCTGAGCTGACTGCCGCATTTCCCTACCGCGACTCTGATGACCGCCCTGCCGATCGGCAGGGCGGTTTTTTTTGTCTTTCTTCCGATGGGTGTTCTAGGGGCAGGCGTTTTGCAAATGTTGCTCGTACGTCACGGCGAACTGATGTCGGCCAGACCCGTCGCAGGCCGCCCTGAAGTAAAGAAAGGGTGTGTCAGCGGGCTGCGCCACAGCCGTGAGCGAGGCCAGGCCGGGGTTGCAGATTGGCCCGGGGGGAAGCCCCGCGTAGACATAAGTGTTGTAGGGGTTGTCCAGGCTCAGGTCGCTGGAGGTGAGAGATGTCTTCCACCAGCTTCCGTCCGGCTGTTGGCCCACGGCATACTGGACGGTCGGGTCGGCGTCGAGCTTGAGCCCCTGAGAAAGCCGGTTCAAGAAGACCGAAGCGATCTTGGGCCGCTCATCGGGCACGACGGCTTCTCGCTCGACGATCGAAGCCAGGGTCACCGCCTGGAAGAGGGTCAAGCCGTGGGCCTTGAAGCCGGCGCGCATCTCCGGCGTGACGCGTTGATCGAAGTCCTGAAGCATGGCCTGGGCGGCTTCCACGGAGTTGGTGCCGGGCTCGAACAGGTAGGTGTCCGGAAACAGGAAACCCTCCACATTGCCGCCGGCCGGGATCTGACTGCTGAACGAGAAGCCGTTGGGCGTGAGTTGGGTGGCGCGCAGGAATGAGTTGGGATTGATCGCCAGCTCGCTCTGGTCCAGCGCGGAGGCGATCTGCTCTCGCCGCCAACCCTCCGGAATGGTCACCTGGATGGCCTGAGCCGAGGCGGATTGCAGTGTCTCAGCGATCTGGCGCAGGCTCATCGAACCCTGGATCTGGTATCTCCCGGCTTGCACGCCCCGATCGAGGCCGCGATAGCGCAGGTAGAGGCGGAGAAGCTGCCCATCCCGGACCAGTCCTTGGGCCTGGAGGGCGTCGACGACCTGGGAAGCGGTCATGCCGGGCTGCACGTCCAGGGTCACGGAGTCACCGGGTAGGCCGCCGGGTGCGTTCAGGTCCGGAGCTCGGAGAGTCAGATAGGCGGCCAAGGCGGCGCGTTGGGGCAGGTCGAGCGAGGCATCTGCGGGACCGATATCTTCAGTGCTGGACATAGCCAACGCGGCGCCCCCCGCCAGCAGCAGTCCCACAAAAATGGCGCCGAGGCATCCCAGGGCCAGGCACGGGATCCGGCGCCTACGTCTTGGCATCCAAGTACTCCTGAAGCAGGACGGCGGCCGCCCGGGCGTCTACCGGCCCCTCCGTCCCGCCACCGAGATCAAGCGCGCGCTCCGTCGAACCGGTTTCGTCCCAGACCTCCACCGCGGTCTCGGTGGCCCCGCGCAGCGCTTCGACCAGGCGCAGCGCCTTGCGTGCCTGGGGCCCGGTCTGCCCGTCCTGGTCGAGGGCCAGACCGACAAGGATCAGGTCGGCCTGCTGGGACACGGCCTCCTGGATGATGGCCGCCGCGTCTTGGGCTCGCGATTGGTGCTCGATGATCTTGAGGGGACGTGCGATGATCCGCGTCGGGTCGCTTACCGCCAGGCCGATACGGACATCACCCGGGTCTACCGCCAGGATACGCCCCAACGCTCAACGTCCTTCCCAAGGCGTCACGACATCGATTCTGGTTGGGAGCCAGGGGAGGCGAGGCAGCCAAGATGGACGCAGGATTAAGGCGACCTGCGCATCCGGGTAGTGAGTTGCGATGAGGCCGTCCACCGCCTCCGGAGTCTGCCCGGCGATGCTTTGGACAAGTTCCTGTCGAGGCACCCTGCCGTAGATGGATTCCTTGGCGGTCACCGCCAGCCGGTTTGGCAGTCCATCGACTGGAACAGCACTGGCGATAGCCGTGCCCGGGACGGTCGCCATGCCGTGGGGGCGCTGGGCCGCAAGCATCCGCAGGCCGGCTGCCTGAATTGTCTGTGGATGATAGACCAGGCCCGTCACCTCGAGTTTCATGGTCAGCGAGACGCTCTGGGCCACATCGTCGACCTGGGCGTCGAAGGATTTCTCGAGCGTGCGGTTGATCTTCAAGCTGGGAGGGAGCCAGGCTTCGCCGTCGCCCACCAGGTTGGAAAAATCGGCTGCGGCCTGGTCGAGCAGCTGCGTCTGCAGACGTTCTTCCAGCTGGCGCAGGTCGGCCGGCGTGACCGCTGGTTTGGAGGACTCGGTTCCACCCTCGGTGGGCTCGGGGTTGGTGACAGCCACCTGAAGGCCCAGGGGGCCCTCGATTGAGCCAATGGCGCCGGCAGGAACATTGCCTTGCATACCAGCTTGCGCTGCCTGGATGGCGACAGTGGCTTGTGATCCGGCCCCAGCGTCGAGGGTGACGGACACCTGCGTCATAAAACGCGGCTCTCCGGTGGTGTCTGCCCGGACCCCGGTCCCCTTGGACAGACTGATCGAATCTTGACCCAAGTTGGTGAACACCACCGCGCCCCTGGCTGGAGAATCTGGCACGGAGATCTTGCCACTCGTCGGAGCGCGCAGACTTCCTGAAACGACCAGGCTGCGGCGTTCAGCCGGGATGTGGTTGTCTGGCGTCAAGGTGTCTGCTTCCGGGTCGAGAACGATCTGGAACTGGGAGTGTTGAATCGTGGTCTGGGGGGTAACCACCACCGTGGCGCTTGGCCCCAAGGCTACGGCCAACCCGGCCAGTGCCGCCACGCCAATGACGAAAGCTGACCATCTTTGTATTCTGGCCCAAAGAGTGGGCAGTGTCGTCCTGATGGACCGCCGATCTGGCGGATCGGCCAGCCGCTCTCTGTCCGATTGCCTCTTCTCAAACTGGGTGGCCTTGGCGGCGGCCGCTCGCCACACGGACTCAGGGGTTGAGTCGACGGAATCAAACACTGGGATCCCGAGATCCTGGGCGTGATCGCGAACATCGGGATCGAACGTCACCAGCCCGATTTGTGCCCCGCGGCGAGCCGCCTGTCGCTGTACCAGGGTCAGGTCAAGACGGTTTGAAAGCACGCGACCGCGGCGGGGCCAGACCACCAAAAGGCGCGGGGCTTTGATCCATCCCATCTTGTCCCGGACGGACACCTGATCATCATGTGAGTCGAGATAGAGAAGTTGAACCTTCACCAGCTGTCAGCTTTCGGCTGCCAGCTCACCTCAGTCGAGGTGCTCGGCAACCCAATCGGGCACCAGGGCCAGAGCGTCGGGGATGTGATCAACGTCAACCCCGCCGGCCTGGGCCAGCGTGGGCTTGCCGCCGCCCCCACCACCCACGCGCTCGGCGGCCGCCTTGGCCAACTGACCGGCATGCAAGCCGCGTGCCACCAAGTCTTTGGTGACGGCGGCCACGATGACCGGTCGCCCTTCATGCGCCGATGCCAGGACCACCACGCCGCTGGGGTGCTGCTCGCGAAAGCGGTCGGCGAGCTGACGCAGCACGTCGGCGTCGGCGTTGGGGATCTGGGCCGCCAGGACAGGAACGCCGTCCACGCTGGTGGGCTCGAGGTCGGAGAACGCCTGGGACGCTTGCTCGGATTGCGCAGACTCGAGTTCGCTGACGAGGGCGTCGCGTTCGGCGATCAACCCGGCCACCCGATCTTGGACGGAGTCGGGTGACGTATGCAGCCTCTCTGCCAGTCGGTCCAACTGGTCACGACGGCGCTTCATCCACTCCAGGGCACCCCGTCCGGTCAGCGCCTCGATGCGGCGGATCCCGGCTGCTGCGCTGCTCTCGCTGACGATCACGAAGGGGCCGATCACGCCGGTTGAGGCCACGTGCGTCCCGCCGCACAGTTCATATGAGAGCAGCTCCGGCTCTCCAATCTGGATCGTCCGAACGGTCGCGCCGTAGTTCTCGCCAAACAGGGCCATGGCGCCTTCGTCGATGGCCTTCTCGCGTGGCTTGTACTCAATATGCAGCGGATAGTCATCCAGGATGGCGTCGATGACCAGGGCCTCGACCCGGTCGACCTCGGCGCGGGTCATGGCTTCCGGGTGGTTGAAATCGAACCGCAGCCGGTCTGGGGCCACCAATGAGCCCGCCTGGCGGGCGTGACGGCCGAGAACGGCCTGCAGGGCCGCGTGGAGCAGGTGGGTGGCGGTGTGGTTGCGCATGATGTCCATCCGCCGGCTTTCATCCACCGCCGCCAGGGCCGTGTCGCCCACGGCAGGCTGGCCGCGTTCGACCCGTCCCAGGTGGATCACCAGCCCGGTCACGGGTCGGCGAACTTCGTCCACCCGGATGTGCCAACGCGGCTCATCCACCGATACGATCGATCCGGTGTCTGAGACCTGGCCGCCGCCTTCAACGTAGAAATGCGAGGCTGGCAGGATCACGGCGACATCCTGCCCGACCTGGGCCTTCTCGACGACTTGCCCGTCGACAAGCATCGCCAGCACCGGCCCCTCGATTTCCAGTCCGTAGTAGGGATCGTAGGCCACGCCGTCGTCGCCCAGCCGCCCTTCGGCCTGCAGGCGCTCGAGCACGCCGTGGTAGACCTCCACATCGGAGGCGCCGGTTTCGTGGTCACCGTTTTCGGCGCTGGACACCTCGCGATGCATTTCCATGGCCTGCTGGAAGGCCTCGCCATCGACATCAATTCCCTCTTCCCGGGCGATGTCGCGCGTGATCTCAAAGGGGAGACCATAGGTGGCATACAGGTCGAACGCGGTCCGCCCCGGAAGGTCATGCTTGCCGGAGGCTTTGACCGCCTGCAGATTATCCATCAGGTGTGCCACGCCGGCTTCGACGGTGCGGTGGAAGCGCCGTTCCTCATTTGTGATGGTTTTCACAATCGTGTCGCGGTTCTTTCGGATTTCCGGGTAGGCATCGCCGTATTGTTCGATCACGGCCTCGGCCACGCGCGCCAGGAAGGGCTCGCTGAAGCCGGCATAGCTGCCGAAACGGCTGGCCCGGCGGATGATCATGCGGCAGACGTAGTTGCGCCCGGTGTTGCCGGGCACGACGCCGTCGGCGATCAGAAAGGTGGCCGCGCGGGCGTGATCTGCGATCACGCGGTACGGCGTGAGCAGGGCGGCGCGTTCCTCGTCCGAGTGCCCGGCCATGGTCTGCACGCGGTCGAGCAGGGGTTGGAACAGATCCGTCTGGTAGTTGGAGGTGACATCCTGGAGCACGGATACGATGCGTTCGAAGCCCATGCCGGTGTCGACGTGCTTGGCGGGGAGGGGTTCGAGGTCGTCGGGGCCCAATCGGTTGTATTGGATGAAAACCAGGTTCCAGAGCTCGAGGAAGCGTTGGCAGTCGCCGTTGACCTGGCAAACGTGCCCCTCGATCTCCTGCTTATCGCAGTATTCAGGGCCGCGGTCGAGATGGATTTCGCTGTCCGGCCCACAAGGACCGGTCTCGGCCATCTCCCAAAAGTTGTCCTTGCGACCGAAAAAGAGGACGTGGTCAGGATCGAATCCCGGCTGCGTCCGCCAAACGTCGGCGGCCTCGTCGTCGCGCTGGATTTGTCCGTATTCATCCTCGAAACAGGTGGCGTAGAGGTGTTCCTTGGGCAGTCCCCACACCTCGGTGAGCAGGGTCCATGCCCAGGAGATGGCTTCCTGCTTGTAGTAGTCGCCGAATGACCAGTTGCCGAGCATCTCGAAGAAGGTGTGGTGGATATCGTCCCGGCCGACGTCATCCAAATCGTTGTGCTTGCCGGCCACTCGCATGCACTTCTGAGAATCCACGGCGCGCGTGTACGGCCGCTTGCCGCTGCCGAGAAAGATATCCTTGAATTGGACCATGCCGGAGTTGGTGAAGAGCAGCGTTTCATCGCCGCCCGGGACCAGGGAAGCGGAAGGGACGACCGTATGACCGCGGTCGGCGAAGAAATCCAGGAAGGATTGCCGGATTTCGGCGCTGGAGAGTGCCTTGGTTGTGTTCTTTTGGCTTGGTGACATACGTCCTCCCGGCTCGAATGCGGATTATACGTCAGGAGATGCCCACCATCAACGCGCGCCGGCAGGTTGTGCAATTTGGGGGGCTATTCAGTCAAGGTATAATCGCCGAGCCGGCCTTGGCGCCGCAGGACGAGTGTCAGGAAAATGAGTGGAAGATATCCTATGGCGAAGATGAACTTCGACGATCAGGTGGCCCTGCTGATGCAGGGTACGGAATACGGTGATGACAGCTTGCAAAAGGCGATGGCTGACGAGCTTCGGGCGCGTTTGATCGAAGCCGACAAGAGCGGCCGGCCCCTCAAAGTCTACTGCGGCTTTGACCCTCGCACCTCGGACCTCCACCTGGGCCACACCGTCCCCATGCGCAAGATGCGCCAGTTCCAGGAATTGGGACACGAGGTGATCTTCGTCATCGGCCGCTATACGTCACTGATTGGAGATCCATCGGATAAAGACGAGCTGCGTCCGCAGCTGACGTTGGAGGAGACAACCTACAACGCCGAGACCTACGCCCGACAAGCGTTCAAGATCCTCGACCCCGATCGCACGCGGGTTGAATACAACGACACCTGGCTCTCGGAGTTGAGCTTCGCCGATGTCATCAAGATGGCATCCAATTTCACCATCCAGCAGTTCCTCACACGTGAGACCTTCCGCAGGCGGTTTGACGAAGGCGATCCGATCTATGTCCACGAATTCTTTTATGCCTTGATGCAGGCTTATGATGCCTTCCATCTTGGCACGGACGTCCAGATTGGCGGCAGCGAGCAACTGTTCAACATCATCACCGCCGGCCGCAAGCTGATGGAGGCTATGGGCGCCAAACCGAACATCGGGATTCTGATGGGGATCTTGCCCGGCACGGATGGCGACATCCGGATGAGCAAGTCCCTGGGCAACCACATCGCCTTGTTGGCCTCGCCTGAAGACATGTTCGGCAAAGTAATGAGCCTGCCCGATCGCGCCATGCCGGCCTACTTCCGTATGGTGACGCGCTGGACGCCTTCTGACATCGCGGAGCGGGAAGTGGCCTTGCGGACAGGTGATCTGCACCCGCGGGACGCCAAGCTCCAGCTGGCCCATGAGATCGTCAGTGTCTACCATGGTGAACAGGCAGCCGTCGAAGCTGAAGCCGCTTTCCGCAAGGTGTTCCAAGATCAGGGCACCCCCGACGACATGCCCGACTATGCCATCCAGCCAGGACAGACTTTGGTCGACGTGATGGTTGACTCCGGCCTGGTGTCGTCCAAGAGCCAGGCCCGCCGGTTGGTCAAGCAGAACGGCGTCAAGCTGGACGATGTCGGTGTCGAGGATGGCGACCAACCGATCGCGCTCGAGGCGGCAACCATTCTTCGGATTGGAAAGCGCCGCTTCTTAAGGCTTGTTCCGTAGAACTTTTTCGTCAGCGACCCAGGATATGAAGAAGGGCCCGACGCGTGACCATCGGGCCCTTGCGGTTGCTTGAGGTGAGTCAGGTTTCAGGGAGCAGCTCGCCGGACCGAGACATTGCCGATGGCCTGGCCGATGACCAGATCAACGCTGTCGCTGGAGGTTGCGTAGTCAGCGCTTTCATATTGGTTGCCGGTATGGGTCAATCCCTCTGGAACCGACCTTCCGGCCAGGGCGGCGTTCATCGTGATCCTGGCCGCCGTCCCCGACGGAATGATCACCGTTGTGTCGCCGATGGCCCCATCCACTCTGGCGGTGTACTTCCCATGGGCCGGAAGCCGGACCGTGATCTGACCGATCCCCAGGTTGACAACCAACTCCGACACCTTCATCGAACTCAGATCGAGAGACATTTCACCGGCGCCTTGCTCGACCGTCAAATTGAGCGGAACAGACGGGTTGAGCAGCAGGTCCCATGTTGGGCCACCCCCGAAGGTGGGCATGAAGACTGCCGTTCCGGCTGTTTCCATCTGGAACGTCCCTGTGCTGCCGTTCAGACTGAACTGGCTCCGGACGTCATTCGGCTGCTGGCCGCGCACGCTCCCGGTGACGAGATCGGGCGACGAGCCTGCCAGCGCGGAGACATGCAGTGAGCCGACCGCCGGCTTGAGTACGAACTGGCCTTGGGTGGCACCCTCCAGCGGCTGCTGCACGCTTTCAGTGGCCGATCCGATGGGCGCCTGATACCCGGTTGAAGCCAGCCAAAGGCCGCCGGCCAAGACGGCAGCGATCAGGATCGCGGCCAGGATGGCTCCCCCAGTGGATCGGCGCCCGACAAGCAGGTCGATGCCGATAGCCACCAGGATCAGGGGCCAAAGACGGAACAACCCCCAGGCGGTCCATGACATAATCCCCATGTTGGTGAGCAGGAAAGCCGTCCCGATTGCGATTAAGATCAACGGGCCGGCGACGCCTCTGTGACGATGACTGTTCATTTCAACCCTCCCTCTGGACGCCGCGGATGAGCATCAGCAGTCCGCCAAGGATGAGCAGGAAGGGCCACAGCACGCTGAAATTCAGCCACTGGAGCCAAACGATATTCAGGTTCCGCAGCAGGTAGACTCCCCCGACGAGGACCAGGATGAGACCGACGAAGAGCCTGGACTGAGGGTTCGGCGACATGGCCGATTGGCGGAACTCCTGGCCCATTTTACGGGCGCGATCGGCGAATTCCGCCGCGCCTTGTTGGACATGTTCGCTGGTCGTGCCGCCTGCATCCACCATGTCTTGTGAGGGGAGCACGAACCACAGGATCAGATACACGAGCACACCGGCGCCCTGGCCAAGGGTTATGAGCACGAAGAAGAGCCGGATGAAGACCGGGTCGATCGAAAGGTATTCACCCAGACCACCACAAACGCCGGCGACCATGCGGTTGGTCTGGCTTCGGTACAGCTTGCGTGGCATGTTCGGGTCCTCACTTTCATGCAATATGGCCTGCCGAAACAGGCTGTATGGGCTAATCAGAGGATTTCGACAGAGCCTACCCCTGCTTCGACGCGCATGGTCAGGCGGTGGGCCGCCGTTCCGAAGTCGGGTGATTGGTAGGTATCGCCTTGTCTTGGGAACCGGTGCTCATCGATCTTTATTCCCGTGAGACCGCTCTTAATGCGAATGCTGGCTGATACGGCCTGGGGGACCGTTAATTTGGCTGAGGCCGCTCCCAGACCTATTTCCGCCTGAGCGTTCTCAGCTTGGTCGGAGAACAGTATCCGCGTGTCGCTGGCACCGGTCTTGAAGGTCAGCTTGGGGACATTTAGGCCCGTCAGGTCGACATGGTTCTCACTCGCTCCGGCTTCAATCGACAGCTCCACCTCCACTGAGTCACTCAAACCAAGATCCCAGTTCAGACCGGTATTGGCGCCCCAGGGAATGAGATCGAGCACGTCATCCGTCGGAACACGCAGATCCACTTTCAGGTCGGCGCCCTGTCGGCTGACGTCATGCAGAAGCCCGCCTTGGAAGGTGCCTCCCACCGCATCAGCCGGCGAGCTGCCTCGGCCCAGGTGGAGTCTGCCAGCCCCAAAATGGAGGGTCAGACGCAGTCTGGACGCCCCTTCAAGGGGAACCTGGAACGACTCTACAGGGATCGATTTGGGTCCTGTGGTCGACCGCAGAAGGAACCACAGGCCGAACAAGATGATCACAATCGGCCAAAGGATCTGCCAGACGTTGATCGTCAGGATTCCCATGTTCTGCATCAGGAGCAGGGCGCCGGCCACCAGCAGGACGGCTCCCCAGAAGGTGCTGCCTCGTCGCATGGCTTTGATCCTCGCTTTGTTGGGTTTGTCCGAGTTAGCTTCCACGGCGGGTGAGAGGTCGGATCAGAAGCAGCACCCCAAGCCCGATCAGAAGCATGGGCCAGTACGCGCCGAAGACATCCGGCCCGCCCAGGAAGGAGCCAAAGGCGGCGAACATGACGGCGCTGATCAACACCAGCCAGGCGCCGCCGGAGACGGAGGCGCTCCGGTCACCCAATAGGCCCGCCAGCATGGTCCCTATGCCTGCAAAGCCTGGGAAGAGAGTCCACGCGTATGCCCAGCTGGACCAATCCCCGGTGGCGTTTTGCCAGTAAAGCAAGCAGCCGACCCCGGTCACAATCGATGCCGGAACGGCCATTCCGGGTGTGCCGCCGAGCAAACCGATGAGCAGCAAAGTCAGCCCGACAGCCACGATGATCAACGGCCAGGCCAGATGGCCCCGGGCCCATTGGTCCAGCCCGGGAATCAATTGCACCAACAGAAACCAAACGCCCAGCAGTACCAGCACCACACCTATGCCAATACGTGATCGATGTCTTTCCTGCATGATTGCCTCCGTGCAAAGTTGTCTCGCGGCCTTCAGCCCATGCCACGCACGCGGCTGTAGGCCACCCACCGTCCGCCTTGTTTTGCGGCCCAGCAATGGGGGGTCTTATGTGATTCTGGCTCGGCATCCGCCGGCCGTAGCGAGAATAGGTTGCTCCGGCAGGGAAGCGTCCGTGCTTCCCGCGTCTCAATTCTCATGTAGAAGTCATGGCGGGGATAGGGTACAGAGTCATAAGATTTGGAGTGACGAACGGCGTCTCTCGTCACCTGCGGCCGAGGTTTCGGCTCGAGTAGAATCAAGGCAGGACTTGAGGAGTGAATGTCGAAGACGGAGGTAGCTTGGGCGGGATGTTTGCCATTCAAACTCGCGATCTGACCCGGCGTTTTGGGGAGCTCGTCGCCGTGGACCACCTGTCGTTCGAAGTGGAATCAGGCGAGATCTTCGGGGTGCTCGGTCACAACGGGGCCGGGAAGACGACCACCGTCCGCATGCTAAACGGCGTGTTGGCGGCATCCGAAGGGAGCGCCAGGGTCCTTGGCCTGGATCCGATTGCCGACGGCGTTTCGCTCCGGCGGCAGACAGGCGTGCTGACCGAGACGCCGTCGATCGAGGAACGCCTGACGGCGCGTGACAACCTCAGCCTGTACGCTGCTCTGTATGACGTTCCCACCGGTCAGGTTGCCGGAAGAGTGGAGGAACTGCTGACGACTTTTGACCTGGCGGATAGGGCGGACGAAAAGGCTGGGGGTTTCTCCAAAGGCATGAAGCAGCGCCTGGCACTGGCCAGGGCCCTGGTCCACCATCCGCAGGTGCTTTTCCTGGACGAACCGACCGCGGGCCTGGATCCGGTACTGGCCCGCGCCGTTCACGACTTGATTATCCAACACAGCCAGCGGGAAGGACACACGGTCTTCCTTTGCACTCACAACCTGGTCGAAGCCCAGCGCCTGTGTCACCGGGTGGCTGTGTTGGGGCGAGGTAGACTGTTGGCCCTGGGGAGCCCGCAGGAGCTGGGACGACAATGGGTCACGACCCTGAAGACCACCCTCGAGGTCGAACCGGAACGAAGCGCTGAGGCGATCAAATGGCTCAGCGCCCGCGGGGTGGAGGTGGCTGACCACACCGTGCCCGGCCGCCTGACGATCCAGGGCGTGGGCCGAGATGACACCCCCGATCTGGTGCGGTCGCTTGCCGATCAAGGGATTCCCATCTTCGCCGTCATTCCCCAGGAGCCAACCTTAGAGGATGTCTACTTCGCCTTGCAGGGTGAGATGGAGGTCGCCGTATGAACCGACGCGCGATCCTGAGCATCATCCGCAAAGACCTAAAAGTCGTGGCCCAAAGCAAAGCCGTCGTCCTGCCGCTTATTCTGGTCCCGGCGATCTTGTTTGTCGTGCTTCCCGCCTTGGCGGCCTTCATCCCGTCCTTGGCGAAACTTCCGGGCAGCAATATGCCTCAACTGGACGTCTTGCTGCGCGGGGCCCCGCCGGGGCTGGCGGCGGCTCTCTCCGGCTACAACGACACGCAGAAATACGCCGTCTGGATGCTGGTCTACCTCATGGCGCCCATGTTCCTAATCCTGCCGGTCATGGTGGCCAGTGTCATCGCTGCCGACAGCTTCGCCGGTGAGAAGGAGCGAAAAACGCTGGAGGCGCTGCTCTACACGCCGACCTCAGACGTTGATTTGTTTGTGGCCAAGACCCTTTCGGCCTGGGTGCCGGCCTGGTTGGTCACCGGGTTGGGATTTGTCATCTACAGTTTGGTCGCCGATCTGACGGCCTGGAATATGGTTGGCAAGTTGATTCTTCCCAATCTGACATGGACCGTGATGGTCATCTGGGTGGCGCCGGCGGCGGCCGGACTGGGCTTGGGGACGATGGTGCTGGTTTCCAGCCGGGTCAGCACCTTCCAGGAGGCTTACCAGTTGGGCGGGATCGTCGTCCTGCCGATCGTGCTGCTGGTGGTCGGCCAGGCGACCGGGGTGATGTACTTCGACGTCGGCCTCGTCGCCCTGGTCGGGCTTGTACTGTGGGCGATTGATGTGGCCCTGCTCTGGCTGGGTGTCCGTCTGTTCCGGCGGGACGAACTGATCGCCCAGCTCTAGCGAGCGTTGCCCGATAGTTCTCGAGCGCGCGGCTTGTGAAGAATTTCACAAATGGTGGAGCATGGAGTCTAAGACAGACTGGCGCATCTCTGGGGATCAAGCGCGTCTACGAACCGGCTTCGGAGGCGGATGGGGTTCGAATCTTGGTGGATCGCCTGTGGCCGCGTGGGATGTCAAAGCAGGCGGCCCAGGTCGACCGCTGGATGAAAGACGTGGCACCGAGCCACGACGCTGCGCAAGCGATTTCACCACGATCCGGAACAGTGGGAGGCCTTCAAGGCGGCGTACTTCGAGGAGCTGGACGCGCACCCCACGGCGGTCGCTGACTTGCGACGCGAGATGACCAAGGGTCATGTCACCCTGATCTACGCCGCCCGAGACGAGCAGTACAACAACGCCGTGGCCTTGAAATCCTACCTAGAGCTGAACCCGGGAGAACCGCAAACGGGCTAGCCCTTGATAACGCCCACCGGGCGCAATCGGGCCACTTTGGCCGCGATACCGGCTCGCGTGACCACTTCCACCACAGCATCGACATCCTTGTACGCCAAGGGGGCTTCTTCGGCCAGTCCCGCCATCGATCCGGCCCGGATGGCAATGCCGCGTTTCTCCAGATCCAACTTCAAGTCCTGGCCTCGGATGCTCTTCTTTGCCTGGGTTCGGCTCATCACCCGACCGGCGCCGTGACAGGTGGATCCGAACGATTGCGCCATGCTGCCTTCGGTGCCGAGCAGAACCCAGGAGGCGGTGCCCATACTTCCCGGAACCAACACCGGTTGTCCCAGCGAGCGGTAGGCCGGTGGGAGCCCGCTGAATCCTGGGCCAAAGGCACGTGTGGCCCCCTTGCGGTGCACACATACCTCCATGGCCCGGCCCCCTACCTGGTGAGTCTCGATCTTGCCCATGTTGTGGGCGATGTCGTAGATCTGATGAAGGTGCACATCGCCCAGGTGATGGGCGAGCACCTGATCAAACGAGCGGCGAACGTGGTGGGCGAGCACCTGGCGATTGCAGAAAGCAAAGTTGGCCGCGCAAGCCATGGCGGCCAGGTAGGCCTCCCCTTCAGGCGAGTTCAGAGGTGCACAGACCAGCTCCCGATCGGGAAGATCGATCTTGTAACGACGGACGGCTGACTGAAAGTCTTTCACATACTCCGAACAAATCTGGTGCCCAAAGCCTCGGGATCCGGAGTGTATGAGCACCGCCAGGTGGTCGGGGATGAGTCCCATCGCGGCGGCAGCCTCCCGGTCGAAAATCTCATCGACGACATCAACCTCGATGAAGTGATTTCCCGAGCCCAGTGTGCCCAACTGGGGTCGACCGCGCGCGACGGCTCGCCGGCTAAGCCGGGCGGGGTTTGCCCCAGCGATGCAGCCACGTTCCTCGGTGCGCTCGATGTCCTGCGGCTCGGCGTAACCATGGCTCAAGGCCCACCCAGAGCCTTGGCGGCTGACCGCCTCGAGGTCGCTCTGGCTGAGGGGCACCGAGCCCTTTTGCCCCACGCCGTTGGGGCAGTTGGCGTAAAGCGCTGAGACAAGATCGCGCAGGTGGGGCGCAGCCGCATTGAAGGCGATGCGGCTGCCCAGCAGACGCACTCCGCAGTTGATATCGTAGCCAATCGCCCCTGGCGAGATCACGCCGTCTGGCAGGGCAGACGCCGCCACACCACCGATCGGGAACCCATATCCTTGGTGAACATCCGGCATGACCACCACGTACCCCACCAGGCCTGGCAGCGTGGCTGCATTGACTGCCTGTTCCAAGGACTTGTCGCCCAGGGCGGCTTCCAGCAGACGTTCGTCGGCGAAGACTCGAACCGGAACGCGCATGTCTGATCGGTAGCTGCGCCCGAGTTCCCATTGAAAGGGTGAAAGGCGTTTGAAGTCCTGTTTGTCAGGCATCTGGCTCGCCTCCCGATCCTAGACGTCGAACACAATCTGCGCTTCCAGTCCATCCGCGGTCTGGTTGACCTCAAGATTGTGGAAAGTCACGGCCTTGATGGGCTTCTGTGGCGCAGGACACGGCACTTCCATCAGCGAAGCGTGCAGCCAGTCGTCCCCGGCTTCGAGTGCCAGCTGGACTGGCGCAACGTGCCGAGTCTCAAGCTCGAACAGGAGATCCTCGAGCCAGGCGACCAACAGGCTTTCCCGATCTTCGGCGTGCATGTCAATCGAACGGGATGTGCCTTTGGACGGCTGTGCCTCAACCACCATCAGCGCCAGCATGCCTCGGGCTGCGGCGGCCAAGAGGTCGGCCATGGACTTTCCCCAGATCCGAAGCGACCAGTCGGCTGTGTGCTCAAGTTCCTCGAATCCCTCACCCATCACCATGTCCCTAGTATAGAATGCTCGGCTTGTCTTCGATGCGGCTGGGAATATAATCATTTGACCTATGCCGCGTGATAGCTCGGATCTCGACCCCAACCTTGAGGCTTGGGCCGCAAAAGAACTCAAGGTGTTGGGGGACCTTGGGGTATCCACGCGTCAGCTCGCGTCGGACCTGGCGAGGGAGGTCGACGCCGTGGGCCGGGTGGACGACAGTGGGACCCGCCATGCGCCCGATCAGTTCAACATCAGCCTCAACGTCGACGACGCATCCCGAATAGTCAGCGCATGGGCCTCTTTCCAGTCCGCCGTTATCGAAGGATTGCGGACGGCCCTCCAAGCGGCGGGGTTCCAGGTTACCCGGCGACTGCACATTTCCTTCAGCACGGATCCTACATTAGGGCGCGGCGGCGTCCAGGTCATTGCCTGGCACAGTGGTGATCCGCTCAAGATGGAAGATCTGCCTGAGGTTCGGCCGGATCCCACGCCGGGTGGACCTCGACCAGATGCTTTCTTGGTGCTGGCCGGGAGGCGCATTTTTCGGCTGAAGTCGGACAAAGTATCCATCGGTCGAAGGCTGGACAATGATCTGGTCATTGAAGACCGGCGGGTCTCACGCCGACATGCTTTGATCCAAGCCTCCGGAGGGCAGTTCATTATTCAGGACCTCCGATCGATGGCCGGCACCCTGGTGAATGGACGGCGTGTTCGCTCCGTGGCACTGCATCCGGGTGATGTCATCCGCCTGGCAGAAACTGAGCTTGTGTATGGCGAAAGCCCAGGAGAACCCCCGACCCAGGCGGCACCCTATGAAGGGCCGCCGGCTGGGGAAGAAGGACATCCCCAAGACACAACCCTGTCCACGATGCGTTTTGATCCGCCAGCTACGGACAAGCCGCCAGACTCGAGCAGCTCTCCGTCCGAAAGAGACTAGGACTCGGCGGGCATGAAACCTGAACTCTGTCTGCCTCTGTCAAGCCAGAATGCGTTTTGAGGCGAATGTCCAAGGGTTGGTCATCGACTGACTCCGTCTTATAATCCCCTGCGATGAAGGATCAGCTCGCACGACTTGAGAAACAACTCGAAGTGCTTGTGGAAGGTTCCTTGGCCAGGCTGCTCGGAGCGGAGATCTCGCCGTCGGTGGTGGCTGGGCAGCTTGCCCGCGCCATGGAGGAAGTCAGCAAACAAGACGAGCAAGGAAACAGCTTTGCTCCGGATCAATATGCTCTGACACTCAATCCGGATGACGCCAACCTCCTGCTCGATTCAGCGCCCAACATTCACTCGGTGCTGGCCAAGGGCCTGCTTGAGGCCGTTCGATCGGTTGGCTACATCATTCAGCGTCAGCCGAACATCACCATCGCCGCTGATCCGACCCTCAAGCGTTGGGAAGTACGCGTTGTCGCATGGCACAGCGGAAACCCGCTTGAATTCACCCATCCGATGCAACGCGATGCCGTCCTGCGCTCTGGAGCGCTGCCGGATGGAGCCTTCCTCATTGTGGATGGACGCGGCCATTACGCACTAGATCGTCCCGTGGTCAACATCGGGCGGCGGCTCGACAATCAATTGATCCTCGACAATCCGCACGTCTCTCGTACACATGCCCAGCTGCGCGTTCGGGACGGAAGGTTTGTCCTTTTTGACTTGGGCTCGACAATCGGGACCAAGGTCAACGGACGTGCCGTCAGGCAGCATGTTCTTCGACAGGGAGACGTGATCTCAATCGCCGAGATACGATTGGTCTACGGCGAAGATCCGGCGGGTCCGCCGGATTCGACCGAGGCCTACACGCCTCCGTTCCCACCTCGTCCTGCTGGGGATCAAAAGACACGCAGTGAAATTGATCCTGATCGTGATCTCGGCGACCTGCTCAGAGAATGACCCCAGCTCAGATCCTCCTCGCCATCCGTATCGCTCTGGCGGTTGTCCTGTATGTGTTTCTGGGATGGCTGCTCTACGTCCAGTGGAAAGACCTGAAAGCCACGCGTGATGTCGCTGATCCGGCGCCAGCTGCCCGTGTGGTCGCCGTCGAAGGAGTCCCCACTGGCGTGGCGTTTTCCCTGGAGGCGCTCAACGAAGTCGGCCGGGCGGCAGACAACAACATTCGGTTGGAAGACGAGACGGTTTCGTCCCATCACGCTCGCATCTTCTACCACGGCGGGCAATGGTGGCTTGAAGACTTGGCGTCGCGCAACGGGACGGATGTCAATGATCTTGCCGTTGAGGAACCGCTGGTTGTGGCCTATGGTGATGAAATCCGCTTCGGGCGAATTCGGCTGCGCCTCGAGAGGGCTGAGTAGGTACTCTCGCCGTGGTGGCGGGATGCCGCAGTTAGCCGCCTGGGCCGGGGCGGCTGATTGAGCGCAGGCTGGAACGCTTGAGGGAAATGCGCGTGATACGATCTCTACGCGCGGCCACAGTGCGGAGGTAAGTATGCAAGATGCAGAGATCGGCGTGATTGGGGGCTCCGGGCTTTATGAAATGCGGGGCCTGCAGATCCGCGAGCAAATAGAGGTCGAAACACCCTTCGGGCAGCCAAGTTCACGCTTGGCATTGGGCGAGCTGGACGGCCGGTCGGTGGTCTTTCTGGCCCGCCATGGCCTTGGCCACATCATCCCTCCTTCGGAGATCAACTACCGCGCTAATATCTATGCCCTCAAGCAGCTGGGAGTCCGGCGTGTGATCTCTGTCAGCGCCTGTGGCTCGCTGCGTGAGGACTTTGCACCTGGAGACATCGTCGTGCCGGATCAGATCTACGACAACACTCGCAAGCGCCAGACGAGTTTCTTCGGCCGTGGCATGGTAGCGCATGTGAGTGTGGCGGATCCTTTCTGCCCGCAGCTATCGTCCCTGATCGCCGAGAGCATTGCTGCCGAAGATGGGACGGTGCATCGCGGCGGGGCGTTCGTGACCATCGAGGGACCGCGCTTTTCCACTCGGGCGGAGTCCAACACCTACCGAGCCTGGGGGATGTCTATCGTGGGAATGACGACCAGCACGGAAGCGTTCCTCGCTCGCGAAGCCGAGCTGTGCTACGCGGTTATCGCCCATGTCACCGACTATGACGTCTGGCGGACATCAGAGGAACCCGTGAACGTTGACATGGTCATGGATACTGTTGAGGCCAACACAGAACTCGCTCAGCGCGCCATTCGCCGGGCCGTAGCCCAAATGCCGGAAGAAAGACATTGTGCGTGCGGTTCCGCGCTGAGAAACGCCCTGACGACCTCCCCCAACCACATCCCGGAAGACGTTCGTGAACGCCTATCTCTCCTCGTCGATCGATACCTTTCCTGAGGCGGCGGCCAAGAATGCCCAACGCGAGGGACATTTCTTCGCCCTCGCGTTTCTCTTTCTGGGTCTGACCGCTTTGGCCTTGGCCCTGGCGCCTTCGGCCAGACTTGACCGCTGGCAGTTCACAGCCGCTCGCCTGGCTCCCTTCAGTGTGCTCCCGGTATGGATGGGCTCTGCGTGGGCCGTGCGCAGGGTTCTCGCACGCTCCAAGCCCAATCGCGATCCAATGCTTCTACCCATCGCCTATCTGCTGTCGGGATGGGGGACGCTGACCATCTGGCGGCTGCTTCCCAGCTTCGGCGCTCGTCAGACGGCCTGGTTTCTGGTCGGAACCGTGGTCCTGATTCAAGTCTTTCGTCGGCCATCTGATTTGGGCTGGCTGCGGCGATATCGCTACCTGTGGATGACGGGCGCTATCCTGCTGATGGGTTTGACCCTGCTTCTGGGTACCAACCCGTCGGGCGGGGAACCGCACCTTTGGCTCGGCTGCTGCGGCTTGTATTTCCAGCCCTCCGAAGTCCTTCGGCTGCTCCTGATTGTGTTTTTGGCGTCGTATTTCGGGGATCGCTTGGTATGGGGCCACGCGCAAAAGTTCGGTCGGGCCGAATTTGCCCCGCTGTGGGCAATTGGCGGCCTATCCGTCCTTCTTGTGATCGCGCAGCGTGACCTGGGGACCGGAACCTTCTTTGTTGGCCTTCTGGCGGTCCTGGCCTACGCGGCCTTCGGCAGTTGGAAAGCGCTCCTAGGGGCGATTGTTGCGGCTGGTGCAGGGGGGCTGTTGGGCTGGCTCTTCATCGGGATCGTTCGCTTGCGGATCCAGGCATGGCTCAATCCATGGTCGGACCCCTCAGGCAACGCCTATCAGATCGTGCAGTCTTTGATTGCCATTGCCTCGGGCGGGCTCTTGGGGAGTGGGCCGGGGTTTGGTTCACCCGGTTTTGTGCCGGCTGCCCACACTGATTTCATCTTCGCAGCAATCACAGAGGAGTGGGGGATGATCGGCGGTCTGGCGCTGATAGGATTGGTCGCGGTCCTGGTCAGCCGCGGCCTCCGAGCAGCAAGCCGAGCTCGGGATCCATTTGCCGTCATCCTGGCTGCCGGGGTCTCTATCGGATTTGGCCTGCAAAGCGTCATCATTATCGGTGGGGTTGTCCGCCTTCTGCCGCTGACCGGCGTGACGCTTCCCTTTGTGTCCTACGGTGGATCATCGCTCCTCACCAGTCTGGTCGGGCTCTCATTTCTGGTCCATATTTCTGGTGGCCATCAGAAGCAGTCACAATTCCTTCCTTCGTTTCTGAATATCCAGCTCGGTTTTTCCCTGGCGTGGGTAGCTCTGGCCATCGTATTGGGCTGGTGGACTCTCTATCGGGCGCCTGCCTTGGTCAACCGAACCGACAACCCGCGCCGGGCGCTGGCCGAGAGGGAATCCCCTCGAGGCCAAATCCTTGATCGCAAGGGGAAGCAGTTGGCCGAGACAGAGGGAGAGCGTGGTGACTATCAGCGTGTCTACCCAGACCCGGCCGTGGCCCCCGTGATTGGGTATGACTCAACGGTCTACGGGCAGTCCGGGGTCGAGCTATCGATGGACAGTTACCTGCGGGGCGAAGCCGGATACGATGTCCAAAAGATCTTCTGGCACAAGCTCATCCAGGGCACGCCGCCCGCTGGATACGATGTAAGACTAACGTTGGATGCAGGCTTTCAATCATTGGCGATGCAATCCTTGTCCGGCCAAGTGGGGGCGGCTGTCTTGCTTGATCCGTCCAGCGGCCGTTTGCTCGCGCTGGCCTCATCCCCGACCTTTAACCCCAACCGCTTGGAAGAAACTTGGCCCACCTTGACCAGCAGTGACCTTTCCCCGCTCCTCAACCGGGCAAGTCAGGGAGAATACCAGCCGGGGACGGCGCTTGCTCCTTTTGTCTTTGCATGGGCTCTTGAACACACCGGAGTGGTCCCCGACCAGGCCGTGAGAGATCTGAGCCTGCCTGTGCCGGTGGACGGCCAGGAGCTGGGTTGTGTGCAGCCGCTTCCCGCAACCGCCGAAGGAACCTATGCGGCTGCGCTCAGAGCTGGCTGCCCAATGCCCTTCTACGCACTTGGTCAGTCCCTTGGTTCGGATGCGTTGTCGGCCATGGCACAGGCATTCGGATTCGGAAGGCAGCCCTCGCTGCGCATTGAGACCGCTGCAGGTCGCGTGGCGTTTCCCGCCCCGCCAGCCCAGGCAGGCCTGGAATCGGTAGGCCAGGGAAATCTGACGGTGAGTCCCCTTCAAATGGCGCGTGCGTTCTCCGCACTCGTCACTGACGGCGGCCTACCGGCACTACAGCTCGTCGAGGCTGTGCGATCTCCCGGCTCAGCCTGGCAGACCTTGCCTGTCGAATCGCAGGGGAGGATCTCCCTGTCTTCGGCCGCTGCCGCAAGTGCTCGGGCCGCCATGACCAGCCCAAATGGCCCGTGGTTTGAGATGACAGGCTATGCCATTTCCGGTTCGGGAAACTCACACTTGGCATGGTATGAAGGCGCCACTGCGTCGAAGGAGAGTCCGATCCTTGTGGTGATCGCGCTCGAGCAGGGCGACCCCATGCAAGCCCGCAGTATTGGGCAGGGATTGCTTGCCTCTGCCAGCTCACCGCAACCTTGAAAAGGGGGACCTTCTGGGCATGCGTTCGACGCCTGCAGCGCGCCTCCCTTGACCGCCTCGGGGCTCGCGGCTAGAATGAGCATGCCAAACGGGCCATTTCAGTACCAGACCATGTCACCGCCGGCCGGCTGCTGCCCCACAGGCAGAGTCCGATCGGCGGATTGCATCTAAGGGACACAAGACTTTGTTTCAAACGCTTACCCAGCGGATTCAAGTCGTTTTCCGCGAGCTTGCACGACATGGCAAGCTGAGCGAAAAGGACGTCGACCAGGCGATCGGCGAACTTCGGCGCGCGCTCCTGGAAGCCGATGTCCATTTCACATTGGTCAAGCCGCTGCTTGATCGCGTCCGTACAAGAGCGTTGAGCGAAGATGTTGCGCGTGCGCTCAATCCCTCCCAGCAGGTCCTGAGGGCTCTATACGAGGGTCTGGTCGAAACGCTGGGATCACCGGTCCCACTTCAGCTCAGCGGCCAGCCCCCGCGCCCAATCCTCCTTGTCGGATTGCAGGGATCTGGGAAGACGACTACGGCTGCAAAACTGGCATCCCGTCTCCGCCATGAGGGTGAGCGAGTTTGGATGGTGGCAGCCGATATCCAGCGGCCAGCCGCCGTCGAGCAGCTGATGATCCTCGGCGAATCGGCATCGATACCCGTCTTCCATGAAACCGGTCTTGATCCCGATCAGGTGGCTTCAAAGGGCGTCGAGGCAGCAGCAAAAGCCGGCGCGTCGGTAGTCGTTATCGACAGTGCGGGCCGATCCCAAATGGATGATGCGCTGATGGGTGAGCTCAAGAGCCTGGCAGACTCCATCAAACCCAACGAAATCATCCTGGTCGCCGATGCGATGACGGGGCAGGAGGCGGTCCATATCGCCCAAGGGTTCGTCGAGTTCCTCGGGCTGACCGGCCTGATCCTGACCAAGCTTGATGGAGATGCCCGCGGCGGAGCAGCAATCTCGATGCGCGCAGTCAGCGGAGTTCCGATAAAATTCGTGGGGACCGGGGAGAGACTGGAAGACTTAGAGGTCTTCGATCCCTCTCGCATGGCGTCACGCATTCTCGGCATGGGCGATGTGGTCGGTTTGCTTGAAAAGGCCGAAGCCCAGTTCGATGTCACACAGGCCGAGGATCAGGTGAAGCGGCTGACGCAGGGCGAGTTCGATCTCCAGGACTTCGGTCAACAGCTTGCCCAGGTGCGGAAAATGGGTCCCATGGGAAAACTGCTGGAGATGCTGCCGGTTGGCTTGACCGACAAGGCAGCCGGATTTGACCAACAGGAGGCCGAGCTCCGTCTGGCTCACACTGAGGCCATCATCAGTTCGATGACCCCGGACGAAAGGCGGAACCCGAAGATCCTGAACGCCAGCCGGAAACGGCGGGTGGCATCAGGCTCGGGGACAACCGTACAAGAAGTCAATCAGACCCTGCGCCAATATCAGCAGATGCGCAAGGTTTTCCAGATGCTGGGCAAAGGTGGTATTCCCAAGTTGTCCAGCCTCATCCGATGAGAACTCAGGCCCGCGCGTCGTCGGGAACATGTCGAGCCCTCCTTCCGGCTCGTCCCTCTCTCCAAGACGACCAAGGGAAAGTGTTCTTCGATTGAGACAACCTACAGGAGAGAGATAGCACATGGTTCGTATCAGACTGCGCCGGGTTGGCGCGCGTAACCAGCCCAGTTTTCGTATCGTGGCGACTGACAAACGAAGCCCGCGCGATGGTCGCTTCTTAGAGATCCTCGGCCACTATAATCCAAGAACAGAGCCGGCAACGGTCAGCGTCGACGAAGCCCGGCTGTTTCACTGGCTGAGCAACGGAGCTCAGCCGACAGACGCCGTGCGCTCAGCCCTCAACGCACTGGGCACTTGGGAGCGCTGGGAGCGCTTCAAGGCCGGCGAAGATATCGAAACCCTCGTACAGGAAGCCGAAGCGTCTGTGCCCGAGGTCGACCCGCGCACGCGTCGGGAGGATTTCACCCGCTCGCGTCCATCCAAGAAGGCCAAGGCGAAAGAAGCGGAAGACGAAGGGGCTGAAGCCGCAGCGTCAGCCGAGACCCCGGCTGAGGCCGTGCCCGCCACCGAGGCCCCCGCTGAACCGGAAGGGGAAAGCGAGCCGGCGGCGGAGACGGAGCCAGACGGCGATGCCGAGGCATCTGCCGAACCGGAAACGGCGCCAGAGTCCGAGGTTGAAGCCTCTGCTGAACCGGAATCGGCACCAGAGGCCAAAGGGGAAGACGAGCCGGCATCGGACGGCGAAGCGGACTCCGAAGCCGAGCCCACGGACAAGTCAGATGAGTTGGCAGGGAAAGACTCCGCGGCTGAGCCGGAAGCCGAGGCTGAGCAGCAGACAGAAGCTCCTGACGATGAAGAAAAGGATAAAGCGGGAGATTCGGACGCCAAGGCAGACGAAGACGCTGACAAGGGCGAGGCCGAGGCTGACGACAAGGACTGATCTCATCAAGTGAACGGATCAGTCTCCTGGAGGCACAGCGACTTATGCAAGAACTCATCGAGTATGTGGCCAAGTCGCTCGTTGACGATCCGACTCAAGTCGAGGTAAAGCAGCATCTCGAACGGGGTCGCATTCGATTTGAGCTCATCGTTGCTGACGAAGACAAGGGCCGAGTGATCGGCCGAGGCGGCCGTGTGGCCAACGCTATGCGAGCGCTGCTTCGCGTGTCAGCCACGCAGCAGGGGACGCGGGCCACGCTCGATATTCCCTGAAGCCGACGTGGCGAAAAAATCCTTCAAAGAACTCAATGAACGCGCCCGGCAACCTGGCCAATACTTGGTTGCCGGGCGTGTCATACGTCCGCATGGCGTGCGCGGAGATGTCCTGGTCGAGGGGGCCCCTGAGTTGATGGCCAGCATCAAGCCAGGGATCACCGTCTATGTCGGCGATCAACGAATGCCGATGGACGTCGCTGACGTGCGACCTCATCAGAATCGCTATATCGTCCGGCTGGATGGTCTTGCGAGCAGGGATGATGCGGAAGGAACTCCGTGCGGCAGAGATCCATATCCCGACGGCCGACGCTGAGGAGCTTGAGTCCGGTTCGTACTACCATTGGCAGATTTTGGGATTGAAGGTGGTGAGCGACGAAGGTGAGACGTTGGGCAGCGTAACCAGAATCATAGTGACCGGCGCCAACGATGTCTATGTGGTGGGCGGACGGGCCGAGAAAGATCTTCTCATCCCGGCCATTGATTCGGTCGTCCGCTCGGTTGACTTGGAACTGGGTGTACTGACTGTCACGCTCATCCCGGGCCTGCGGGAGGTTCAGGAGTAGACTTGTAAGTGAGCCGGAGCACATCCGACTTGACGTCATTCGAAGCTATGTGCTAGACTTCTTCATGCACCCTGGAAACAGGAACCCCAGTAAGATTGGCAACTGCGCCGGCACCCCAAAAGGGCCGGCGCTTCATCTTTATTTCGGGCGCGCCCAAGCGGAGGCGAGCCTGCCAAGGTGGGAGGGCGAATGACAAAGTACATTTTCTTGACAGGGGGAGTTGTCAGCTCGGTAGGCAAGGGGGTGGCCACGGCCGCCCTTGGTAAGCTGCTGAAGGAACGCGGCTTCAAGGTTGCCGTGCAGAAGCTGGATCCATACATCAATGTCGACCCCGGCACCATGAGCCCGTACCAGCACGGAGAAGTGTTCGTGCTCGACGATGGCTCAGAGACGGACCTTGACTTGGGCCACTATGAAAGGTTCATAGACGCCAGTTTGAGCAAGGTCTGCAATGTCACGACCGGCCAGATCTACTCGGATGTCATCGCCCAGGAACGACGGGGCGATTTCCTTGGCGGCACGATTCAGGTCATTCCCCACATCACCAACGAAATCAAACGACGGATTGGGATGGTCCCGCGCAGCACCAACGCCGAAGTCGTGTTGGTTGAGGTGGGCGGAACGGTGGGCGATATCGAATCGCTTCCCTTCCTGGAGGCCCTTAGGCAGATGCGGGCCGACGTCGGCCGGGAGAACAGCCTCTACGTCCACGTGACTTGGCTGCCCCACATCGGAGCGACGGATGAGCTCAAGACCAAGCCAACCCAGCACTCGGTGAGGGAACTGCGCGGCATTGGCATATCTCCGGATGTCATTATCGCCCGTTCAGACCACGTTGTCGGGGAGGAACTTCGTTCGAAGATCGCGCTCTTCTGTGATGTCGAAACAAAAGCCGTCATCCCATTGACGACCACACCCATGCTCTACGAGGTTCCCTTGATCTTGGAGAGGGAGGGACTAGGTGAATATCTGGTCAACCGACTGGGCCTGGAAGCGGCGCGTCGACCGGATTGGACCTCGTGGGAGGCTCTTGTTGACCGTGAAAGGGAAACGCGCCCGGTTGTTCGAATAGCTCTGGTCGGCAAATACGTCGAATTGCAGGATGCCTACATGAGCGTTCGTGAGGCGGTTCGGCATGCCTCCTTGGGCGCAGGCGTCAAAGCCGAGATCCTGTGGCTGCATTCCGCCGAGCTTGAGAAGGGCAAAGGCTGGGATGAATTGGAGAGTGCGGATGGGATCATCGTGCCCGGCGGTTTCGGCTCGCGCGGCATTGAAGGCAAAATAGCGGCTGCACGTTTCGCTCGCCAGCACCAAGTTCCCTATCTGGGTCTGTGTCTAGGAATGCAGGTGATGGTGATCGAATTCGGTCGGCATGTTCTCGGTACGGAAGATGCCAATTCAACGGAATTCGATCGAACGACGCCTCATCCTGTGATCGATCTGATGCCAGACCAGAAAGAAGTCGGCGATATGGGTGGGACGATGCGGCTTGGCCTCTACCCATGCAGCCTCGTGCCCGGTACGCGTGCGGCTTCGGCGTATGGGAAATCAAAGGTGGAGGAACGCCACCGCCACCGATTTGAGTTCAACAACACCTATCGCGAACTGTTCGGCGATCGAGGCATGGATTTCTCTGGTCTGTCACCCGATGGGCGCCTGGTTGAAATCGCAGAGCTCAGGGAGCATCCGTTCATGGTGGGGAGCCAGTTTCACCCAGAGTTCCTCTCCCGCCCGGATCGGCCACACCCCCTCTTTCAAGGGTTCCTGCAAGCTGTCGTTGAACGTAAGGCCAAGACCGGAAAGGTGCCTGAGCTGCGGTCCCCTGAATTTGAATCTGCCGCCTGAGCCACGGTCGAAGGTTTGAGAAACAAAGCGGGACGGTGTCTGTCGGACACCGTCCCGTTTGATTCAGTAGGAAAAGTGGAGCGCCTGCTAAGCCTGTTCCTGGTCAACGGCCTCGGGAATGTTGTCTTGTGGCAGGCGGCGTTGGCGTTCGGCTGAGAGCGTGGCAATCCCGTTGCGGGCCTGAGTCAGGAGCCGGGTGAGCTCGGCCTCCAGCGCGCCCAGGCTCTCGATAACGTACTCGTCGGCATCTCGACGCACGCCTTCGGCGTCGGCGCGTGCCTGTTCGATGATCTGCTCCGCCCGGGCTTGGGCAGCTTGCGAGACGGCGTCTCGGGAGATCACCTCGTCGGCTTTCTGTTTGGCCAAATTGATGGTTCGGTTGGCCTCTTCCTGCGATTGCGCAAGGACGCGGTCTCGCTGCGCGATCACCTGCTGGGCCTTCTTGACCTCTTCAGGGATCGAAATGCGCATCTGATCGATGATCTCGAGGATGCGATCCTCGTCAACCACCACGTTGTGTGTGAACGGAATCGGGCGGCTCTCGTTGAAGAGCTCCTCCAATCGGTCCACCAAATGCAGGATGTCCATGCTAGCCTCCGGTCCACCTCTTCGGTCGATCGGACCTACGCCCTAAGGTGCAAGGTTCAGGCCGAAGCGTACACCGAATGGGTCAGACGGTCAACAGGTCAGTCCCGCAGTGAGGAAATCGAGAACTTGCCGGAGTCCTCTTCACTAAGTTCCTCAAAGCGACGCTTGAGCGCCTTGGCCACACTGGGCGTGACAAAGTCGGTAACATCGCCCCCCAAAGAGGCGATCTCCCGAACCGTCGTTCCAGTGAGAAACGTGTGATCTTCACTGGTGATCAGTGGAACAACTTCGATGTCGGGGGCCAGTCGGTGGTTGGCCAGCGCCATACGGAACTCGTGTTCAAAATCTGAAAAGACGCGCAAACCGCGAACGATCACTTTGGCGGATATTTCATGGCAGAAATCGACCGTCAGGCCCTGATATCCCACCACGCGAATGTTTCCAATATCAGCCAACTCGCTCTTCACCATAGATATCCGTTCCTCGGGTGAAAACAGAAGGCTCTTCAGTGGTCGGTCGTATACGCCAACCACAAGTTCGTCAAAGAGGTTTGCGCCACGCCTGGCGATATCGATGTGTCCATAATGGATCGGATCAAATGTTCCAGGGAACAGCGCTCTGATCCTCAACTGATGTCTCCCTCTCCACCTGACCAGAAGCGCTCCACAGCCTCTGCCAGGTTTTGGTGCTCGGGGTGCGCGAGTTCGGGATCGTCCTGAAAAATGGTTTTGGCCTCTTTTCGGGCAAGCTCGATCAACTTGACATCGGTCAGCTCTGCGGTTCGGAGCTGCTGCATGCCGGACTGGCGAGTGCCAAAGAAATCTCCAGGCCCCCTCTGGGCCAGGTCGAGTTCGGCCAGTTCAAAGCCATCATTGGTCGCTTCCATGGCTTTAAGTCGCTCATTATCCTGTTCGGACTCGCTGTCTGGGATCAACAGACAGTATGACGCGTGTCGGCTTCGCCCGACACGGCCTCTGAACTGGTGCAGCTGAGAAAGGCCGAACCGGTTGGCACCTTCGATGAGGACGACGGATGCATTTGGCACGTCGACGCCAACCTCCACCACCGAGGTCGAGACCAGGACATCGAATTCCCCCTGACGGAAGGACTCCATAACGCTGTCCTTCTGCTCTTGGGGAAGCTTGCCATGCAGCAACCCGACCTTGAAGTTGAAAAAGACCTTCTCCTGGAGGATCTCATATTCCTCCGTGGCTGCTTTGGCCTCGATCTTCTCTGACTCTTCCACAAGTGGGTAGATAACGAAAGCCTGGCGGCCGGATTCCAACTGCCCAATGATGAAGTTGTAGGCTCGTGATCTCTCAAGTGGCGCGAGCACCCTTGTTTCGACCGGAATGCGCCCGGGGGGCATCTCGTCGATCACCGAGAGCTCAAGGTCACCGTAGATCGTCAGAGCCAACGATCGGGGGATGGGCGTGGCGGTCATGACGAGCAGATTTGGGGCGTCACCCTTGCCGCGCAAGGTTCCGCGCTGTTCGACGCCAAAACGATGCTGTTCGTCAATGATCGCCAATCCAAGATCGGCAAATTCGATGGGGTCCTCCAGCAAGGCGTGTGTTCCGACGATCACCTTGATCGATCCATTCTTTAACCCTTGACGTATGGCTTCCTTTTCAGAGTCGGGAGTAGCGCCAGTGATCAGCCGGATTGCTTCGGAGGGTACATCTGCAGCTTTAGGAAGCATCTCGCTCAGCGTTTGGAAATGTTGTTCAGCAAGGATACTTGTGGGGGCCATCATGGCTGACTGTGATCCGTTGGCGACAGCCATACCGATGGCGGCTGCGGCGATGGCGGTCTTGCCCGATCCCACGTCTCCTTCCAGCAAGCGGTTCATGGGGTGGGTTTCGGTCATGTCGGATCGGATGTCGTCCAGGGCGCGGACCTGAGCCTTGGTGAGTTCAAATGGCAAGCGTTCTGTGAATTGGGACAACCAATCGTCGAGAACTGGCATCGCCCTTGATTCGAGCCGCTCCCAGGATTGTTTCTGACGCAGCACTCCGTACTGAAGCATGAACATCTCGTCGAATGCGAGGCGCTTCTGGGCCCGGCCAAGCGTCGCCTGATCTTCCGGGAAGTGAACCTGGATGATGGCATCGCTCAAGCCCATCAATCCGGTGCTGTTGAGTACCGAGCCGGGCATCGGATCTGGAAGCCGAGGCGCCAAGCGGAGGACCACTGAGTGCATCACCTTCCGCATCCACTTGGACGTGATGCCGGCAGTCAATGGATAGACGGGCACAATGCGGTTCGTGTGAAGTTGCTCGCGCTCGAGCAGTTCCCATTCGGGACTGCTCATGGTGAGATGGCCGAGATACTGATCCACTCGGGAGGAGAGGACGACAGCTTGGCCGGGCTTGAGTTTGTTGGCAATCCAAGGTTGGTTGAACCAGGTTACCCGGAGCGATCCGGTTCCATCCGTCACGACAGCTTCAACCAGCTTCATCTTGCCGCCCCGTACGGGTCGAACCCGAATCTTGTCTACATTGGCGATGATCGTGACATCTTCGCCATACCACAATCGATTGATGGTTTTGAGTTGAGAGTAATCATCGTACCGACGAGGCAGGTGCCACAGCAGATCGCCCAGAGTTTCCAGACCGAGCTTGCGGAGTGTCTTTGCAGACTTGGGACCGATGCCAGCAATCGTGGTGAGAGGCGCCCCCATAGCGGCTGGCGTGCCATCTTGCTCATCATCTTCGGGCATGGGAGCAGGGGGCCGGGCCTTCTTCTTCGGGGGCGGTTGGGTTTCCTGAGCCGGTGGATCACCCACTTCGGGGCGCTTGTCGTCTTTCACGTCCTCCAACGGCTCAGGAGCTGATTCAACCGGAGCCTCCCCTTCGGGTGATGCGGGAAACGGTCCCAGATCGGCTGCTTCCCTCGCCAACCGAGCCCAAATGCCCTGCAGGGTTTCTTCTCTCGATGTCGGGCTAAGGCCGGGATAGTCCCTTAAGCGCGTCATCACGGCTTCGATCAAGGTTGGATCCAATCTTGACGCCTCAGCCTCAGAGCGCCAAGGATCCAACATCCGATCCAGCCCACCCATGACTGCCTTGTTGTCGAACCCGCGCTGGCACTCGAGTTCGATGTATTTGACGAGCTTCTCAATGGAAGGATTTATAGGGGGCAGCTGCTTCAATCGATTCCTATAGACGGACGCCAAACCAAGCTGACGGGTGCCAATGATACCATCGCGTTCACGGGTGCGCCTGAGCCGCCAGACCTCGCTCGCCGCACACGTGCGATAGACGCTCCTGTCGATCTGAGTTCCCGGCTAGTGACCACCATTCTTCTCCAGCACGATCACACCCAGACTATCCGTTCCCACCAAGGTTCCCATGGTCGGCCCGTAGTCAGCATGACTGATCGGCACGCCAGGGTGGAGAGATCCAAGTCTTTCATCCAACCAGCTGAGATCGTCCTGGTCACGGTGGAGGCCGTGCATAAGCGCGATGTGCTCCAGATCGGAGAACTCGGCCACAAACTCGATCAGCTTCTCCAGCGCACGAGGCCGTGAGCGGACTTTCTCCATCGGTATCAGCCGACCATCTTCCATCGTCAGAAAGGCGATCACGCCCAGCATATTGCCCAGAATGGCCTGAGACCGGGTTACAAGATGATGCCTTTGCAGATGAGAAAGGTCCTCCAAGAAGAAGATCATGTACAGACGTGGGATCATGCCGCGCACGATACGCACAATGTCATCAAAAGATTGTCCGGCCTCGGCTGCCTGAATGGCCGCCTGTGTCAAAAGGCCCAGCCCAAAGGACATGGTCTGCGAGTTCGATCACCTGAATCTCGCATCGACCCAAGAGCTGCTCGCTCGCTTTGAGCGCATTCGAAAAAGCGTGGCTGGCGGCAGAGGCTGTGTGAAGTGAGATGATCTGGTCTGTCTGCTGATGCAGCTCCTGGTACGTGCGCACGAACCGGGCAAGGGCGGGTTCATCGGCCACCGTAGGCTCGCCGCCTTCGAGGAAGAGATCACGATAATCTTCCATGCTGGCGCCGGGAATCTCGACCCGCTGTTGCTGAGATTGCCGGATGGTGTACTCGACCGGGGTGAGCAGCGGGTGTTCCCACAGCTTGGGGTCGGGGAATCGGGCGGAAGAGTCGGTGACGATGCGAACCCGTGAGTTTCTCATTCAATCGATAGGATAAACCAATAGTGCGGCTGGCCGCCGTCCACAAGTTCAACTTCGAGCTCGGGCCAGCGTTCCCGCACCAGATCCGCCAGAGCGTTTGCCTCTTGCGGGGAGAGATCTTTGCCGTGGTAGAGGGTGACCAGCTCTGCCTGTTCAACATCGGCCGTTTCAAGTAGGGCCAGGAGCATCGGGCCAAGCTCGTTGCCGCAAACCACCAGCTCGCCTTCCAGCAGCCCGATGACTTGGCCTTCCTCCGCATTCACGCCGTCGAGCTCAACACTGCGCGTGGCGACGGTAATCTCGCCGGTCCTACTGTCCCCCAGTGCATCACTCATCTGACCCAGATTGGTTTCAAGATCATTTTCGCGATCCAAGCGGAGCATGGCAGAGACGCCCTGAGGGACGGATCGAGCCGGCACCACCTCGACATGCTTGACCGTCAATTCAGCGGCCTGATTGGCTGCCATGAAGATGTTTTTGTTGTTCGGCAGAATCAGGATGTCTTCGCTGGCCAGCCGATCGATGGCAGATAGGATCTGCTTCGTACTCGGATTCATCGTCTGACCGCCTTCAATCACAGCCGCAGCCCCCAGGCTGGTGAAGACACGCGCCAGGCCGGGGCCGGGAGCCACTGCCACAACTGCCACGCTTCCGGGCACGGCGTTTTCCGTGTGGATCTCAATTCCGTCAGACGACCCAACTTCATGCTCGACCTGTTCCATCAAATTCTCGATAGCGACCTTGCTAATGGTGCCCAGGCCGCGGATGTAGTCAATGGGCACATACTGGGTGTCGTCGGGAACGTGGATATGCATACGGTACAGCCCGTCCCATTCACCCACCTGGATCGATGTCCCCATGGCCTCTAAGTGTTGATAGAAATCGCTCACGTCCATTTCACTGTTCGGGCGGAAATCGACAATGACCTCCCAGTCCTGACCTGGTTCGACAGAATCCTGTGCGCTCTCGAAGTCCAAACTCGGCAGAGGGTGCGTGGCTTGCTCGGTTTGATCCAAAGGCAAGCCGTAAGCGGATCGGAGCATGCCTTCGAGTATAAAGAACAGTCCCATGCCGCCTAAGTCGACAACGCCCGCTTGCTTCAAGATGGGCAGCAGTTCCGGGGTGTTGGCGACGGAAGCCTCCGCCGCATCGACGACCCGTTCGAGGAGCTCGAGGGTTGAAGTAACACCGGCGGTCAAGGCGTCGCTAGCCGCCTGGGACACATCCTTGGACACGGTCAGAATCGTCCCTTCGACCGGGCGGACAACGCCTTTGTAGGCCGTATCCCGGGCCTCTGCCAAGGCTTCAACCACACCGTCGACCCCGATCTCATCCTTGTCATCAATCGCCCGAGCAAAGCCCCGCCACAGCTGGGAGAGAATGACACCCGAATTGCCTCTGGCCCCCATAAGCGCGCCATGGGCCACAGCTTTGGCGATCGTCCCCAGAGAGCCCTCTTCGTGCGCCTGGATCTCCTCCCATGCGGCCTGCATGGTAAGCATCATGTTGGTTCCGGTGTCGCCGTCCGGTACGGGGAACACATTCAGGTTGTTGACAACCTTGTGGTTTGTCTTGAGCCACGTATACGCAGCTTCAACGCCTTGACGCAATGCATTGCCGTCAAGGCTCGCATAGCGAGCTGACAAGCGCTGCTGCAATCGTGGGGCTACTTCAGTCAATGATGTCATCCAGTCAATTTAGTCAGTGTCACTGATGCGCAGATCCTGCACGTGCACGTCGACTGACGCGACGGACATGCCGATGGCTCGCTCGACCTGATACTTAACGGCATTAGCCACGCTGTGCGCCACAGTCGCGATGCGGGTTCCATACTCAACCACAATATATATGTCGATCTCGATGCGGTCACGTTCGGATCGTACAACCACGCCATGTGTTGGATCGGCCGCCAGAGCGTTTGCCAGCCCATTTATGAGGTTCTTGGCAGCCATGCCGACCACACCGTAGGATTGAGTGGCTGCTTGGCAGGCAATGGTGGCAATTGCCCGAGGCGAAATGCTGATCGTGCCGAGGTTGGTGGCTTGGCCAGCAGTCATTTTGAGCGCGCTCCCACATCTGATCTGGAGGACCGGGACGGATGATGTGTGGTAACATTAGCGCCGCTTGAGCGTGAGTATTCAATCGAGGAAAGGATTCTCGGTCGATGGCAAAGTGTGAACACTGTGGCAAGACAACCAGTTTTGGACGTAATCGCAGCTTCTCCATGAAGGCGACCCGGCGCACCTTCCGGCCCAACTTGCACAAGGTGAAGGTGATGGAAAACGGGAAGCAGGTCCAGAAGATCCTCTGCAGCAAGTGCCTGAAGCGTACGGCCAAAGTCTGACACCAACGGGATTCGTCCTCTCGTGATGAGTTGCCACCGGCCGCCGAGCACTCGGCGGCCGGTTTTCATGAGCGGTCTCGTGCCACTTCGGTTTCCAGAGCACGGCGCAGCGACTCGACACCTGCCCTGATGCCGTCTGGATGTTTGAAGATGGCACTGGCGGCCACAAAGACCTGTGCCCCGGCGTGCCTTGTCGGGCCGGCCGTGGCCTTGTTGATGCCTCCATCCACCTGGATCAGGGCGTCACTCCCGAGCTCATCTCGGAGCCGGCGGACACTCTCAATCTTGTCAATGCTGGACTCGATGAACGACTGGCCGGCATAGCCAGGATTCACCGTCATCACGAGCACCAAGTCAGCTTGAGAAATGATGGCTCGAAGGGCCTCTGCCGGTGTACCCGGGTTGATGGCTACGCCTGCTCGGCAGCCTGACTCCTGGATCTGCATCACGGTTCGATGAAGGTTGGGGCCCGCTTCAACGTGAACCGTGAGCGAATCGGCTCCGGCCTCAATGAACTCGGTCAGCAGTCGTTCGGGCTTCTCCACCATCAGGTGGACGTCCAGGGGCAGGGCCGTGGCGCTGCGGCAGGCCCGCACGATGACCGGTCCCATCGTCAAGTTGGGGACGAAGTGCCCATCCATAACGTCGAGATGGATCCAGTCGGCACCGGCGGTTTCCACCTGATGGATCGCCTCGCCCAACTTGGTAAAATCCGCCGACAGGATAGAAGCCGAGATTAGGGAAGGTGGGGTCATTGGGCCAATCATACCGTTGCCATAGGCGTATGACAAGACTGACGACCTGTTCCAAGAGGCTGGTGTGCTTTCCCATTGGGACCACACCAGGCTGACTGTAAACGGCCTGTAAGGTACCAGCCAGGCCAGATCTGCGATACTGTAGGCGGGGGGAGATAATACTCATATTGATGGGCGAAGATCGCCCCGTTTTGGATGTCTAACTTCGCGGCTCAACCGATCTTGGGGAGTGGATTTCCAAATAGACAGGATTCCCGTTAGAATGACCCAGTCCCGAAGAAGATCACACCAAAGATGATTCCGATCTCCGGTTTGACCTCAATTAACGCAAGCCAGCAAGTCATTGTCAGCCTCCTTCAATGGGGTGGTCTTGGTGTTGGGGGTGTGGCAATGGCCGGATGGTTCCGTTCCCTGCTCGATGCGTCCCAGGACAACTCACATACCGCTGGTGGTCCCGGTGCAACAAATGCTGAGCGAGCTGCCCATCTCCAAGAGGAGGTAGCCCGCCTGCGTCTGGTTCTTCGCAAGACGGCGGCCATGACGGCGACGCTCAACTACGAGCGGGTGCTGGACATGGTGATCGATTTGGGGACGGCAGTCCTTTCGGATCCTGGAAACGGCGGCCAACGCATCGTAGGAGCCTTATTCTTGTTCAATGAGGACAAGCTTTACGTCGCCGCGGCTCGCGGTATCTCTCAGGCGGACAGTCGGGTCACCCTGCCGGGCCGGAGCGGGGTTCTCGGGGAAGTGTTAAATGCGTGTGAGGCGCGGCTCTGCGAAGAGCCATCACGCGATGCTGAACTTCAATTCATCGCCGCTCTCCAACCAACGCGTCAAGCTCTGGTGATCCCCTTGGGGGTGGGGCTTGATATCTATGGGGTCCTTTTGTTCGCTCATCCGAAACCAGCCTTCTTCGATCGTCCGGACAGAATTGAACTCATGGAGTTGGCGGCGCAGCAGGCGATGATCGCCCTTCAAAACGCGCGCCTCTACCACGACCTTGAGCAGGAAAAAGAGCGTATCTCGGAGATTCAAGAAGAAGCTCAAAAGAAACTTGCCCGCGATTTGCATGACGGTCCAACGCAGTCCATCGGGGCGATCGGGATGCGGGTCAACTTCGCAAGGCGGCTTCTGGAGCGAGACCCCAAAGCGGCCTCAGACGAACTGTACAAGATCGAGGAACTGGCTCGGCGAACCACGAAGGAAATTCGCCAGATGCTGTTCACTCTGCGTCCGCTGGTCCTTGAGTCCGAGGGCCTCATTCCAGCTCTGCATCATCTTGCGGACAAGATGATGGAGAATCATGGGCAGAAAGTCGTTGTGGAGGCCGATGATTCGGCGGCAGCGGACCTGGAGGTCGGGAAGCAAGGCGTGGTGTTCTTCATCATCGAAGAGGCCGCCAACAACGCCCGGAAACATGCTCGCGCCGACCATATCTGGCTGCGGCTGAAACGGGATGGGGACATGATGATCGTCGAAGTCGCCGACGATGGCCGAGGTTTCGATGTGGCGGCTGTGGAAGCGGACTATGAAAAGCGGGGCAGCATGGGGATGATCAACCTTCGCGAGCGGGCCGAACTGGTGAATGGGATCCTCAAGATTGGATCAACCCCTGGCCGAGGCTCCACGGTGCGGGTGATCGTGCCGCTTAGCGTTGAGGCGGCAGAACGGCTTCATCGGGCGGGCTTTGCGGCCTGACCGTTCCGAGCCGATTCCTCTTTCGATCGATTGCAGACCGATTGGGCGCCCCTTAAGGGGCGTTCTGCTTTTCGGTGGCCAGCTGGCCGCAGCCCGCCTGAATATCGATACCTCGACGCACGCGAATGGTGGTGGGAACGTTCCGGCTTACGAGAGCGCTCTGGAAGGCATTGGCGCGCTCGAGGGGCGTTGGCCCTCCTGCGTAGCCGCGTGTCGGATTGAGGGGGATCAGGTTGACGTGACAGAGCATGCCGGTCAAAAGGTCGGCCAGGGCTTGGGCTTGCTCAGGCGTGTCATTGACGCCCTCGATGAGGGCCCATTCAAAGGTCAATCGCCTACCTGATGCCCGCGTGTACTCTCTGCATGCGTCCATCAAGATGTCCAGGGGATAGCGGCGCGCGATGGGCAGCAGTTCGGATCGAAGAGCGTCGGTGGCGGCGTGCAGCGAAACAGCCAGATTGTACGGTTGCGATTCTTCAGTAAACTGGCGAATCTTGGGCACCAGGCCCACGGTGGAGACGGTAAAACGTCGGGCCCCGAAATTGAACCCGGCAGAATCATTGAGCCGGTTGAGGGCGGCGAGCGTGGCCTCATAATTATGAAGCGGCTCGCCCATCCCCATCACAACCACATTTGTGAGGCGATCATCTTCCTCTGAGAGCCGTCGTGCGAACGCCAAAACCTGTTCGATGATCTCGCCTGACGACAAATTCCTTTGGAAGCCCATTTGGCCAGTAGCGCAAAACACACACCCCATGGCGCATCCGGCTTGCGTTGAAATGCAGGCCGTCCGTCGGGTGTGGTAGCGCATTAGGACGGCTTCGACTGCCTGCCCATCGAGCGATTGAAGCAGCAGCTTCTCAGTTTCGCCATCCGATGATTGCTGGCTGGTTGTCGGGTGGAGAGAACTGAAGGAGAACTCAGCTGCCAGCCTTTCCCGAAGGGCGATGGGGAGAGTCGTTATCTGGGTGGCTTCCGACACCAAATTGCGGTAGAGCGCTGTCCAGATCTGCTCAGCGCGATACTCGGGTTCGCCCCATTGTCCAACGACCTCAAGCCAGTCGTCCCGGTTGAGATCGAAGACCAGCCGACGCTCAGGCATGGTGTGCCTCATCCAGGGCAGCTGTCAGCTCCATCAAGCCGGAGAAGACCCACGTGGGTTTGAGCGAGCTTTGCGCGAGCGTGGCCCGATCAGTCACTCCAGTCAGCACCAGGCAGGTGTTCAGGCCCGCGTTCTGGGCTCCTTGGATATCCGTGTCGAGGCGGTCGCCGAGCATGAGTGTGGTTTCTGCCCGCGAGCCCAGTTTCTCGAGTGCGAGCTCGAAGTATCGACGCTCGGGCTTTCCAACGATGATCGGTGCTTGGTCCGTAGCCGCCTGGAGGGCGGCCAACAGCGAACCGTTGCCGGGCACGAGGCCGCGCGGTGTGGGGAAGGTTCGGTCCGGATTGGTGCCGACGAATGCGGCCCCATTTCGGATGGCCAGCGTTGCTTCAGCCAGTTTGTCGTAGGTCACGCTGCGGTCCATACCGACCACCACCGCTTGTGCGCTCTCGGCGCCGTCTACCAGGTTGAAACCTGATTGGGTGAGGGCGTGCTCCAATCCATCCTCCCCGATCATGAGGAGAGTGGCGCCTGGGGGCAGGCTGCGAGTCAGGTAGGCCGCTGTGGCCAAGGCCGAGGTAAGAATGGCCTCGACCGGAAGCTCGACGCCCGCGTCTTTCAAACGATCCCGAACAGCGTCAGGCCGGGCTGTCGAATTGTTGCTGGCCAACAGCAGCTTCATCCCGGAGCGGTTAACGTGGTCGAAGAACTCATTGACTCCGGGAAGCATCTCCGGGCCGCGCCACAGGACGCCGTCCAGATCAACGATGAGGGAGTCCATCTTGGTCAGCGACGTCATCAGCGCAACCTCATTGCGTTCTCGAGTTGAGACAACGTGTCGCGCCTGGCGTCAAGCTCGTCAGCGCGTTCACTTGCCAAACCTCTTCTGCAAGAACTCGAAGACCGGTCGGTCGATCTGCCGGGTGTCGAAGTCGGTGCGGTCCTCGAAATTCTCGTTGCCCACGAACTGGCGCAGGGCGCGACGTGTCGGATCATCCCACGCATCATCGGGCGTACCGGCGTACAAGCCTTCGGCCGCCATCATCCGCTTGAGGGCCACCAGTACCTCGGCTTCAATTCGGAGCTTGTCTTCAGGTTCGCTTTCGCCAAAATACAGTTTGTGAACGGCAACGAGGTCGACAAGTTGGGGCACGGGATCGGTGGAATCATCAACCCGGTAGTCGACCCATCGATCGTTGAATCCGGCATAGCCGGCGCCGGCCTTGACCGCCAGAATGGCAGCGCTCTGTCGTCCTCGTCGGTCGCCTCCTGCCTGGTCCCCGGCTTGAAGCGCCGCCAGCAGCCGGTCGGGGAGGTCACCGGTTGAGATCTGGAAAGTCTCGGCCATCGCCTCCACGACCTGGGGGCCGACCAGGATGTTCCCTTGAACGGCGAAGTGATCTCCGGTGGTTCCGCCGGCCCATGCAAAGCAGTCGTCGCCTGTGAATGTGGCTGGCCGTCCGTGCGCATCGACCATGCCCACCTGCCGTAGTTCCCTGCCTTCATCTCGGTCAAGCAGTGCTTCGAGCGTCGCCTCGGCGGACTGCCCGCTGCGCATCATTGACAAACCCTCCGGTCCGAAGGTTGTGTTGGCGTGGGATTGCGTGGCCACGGCTCCGGCACCGGCCTCCGCCCAGGGAACGACTGCGCCCACGGCTGGAAACTTCGAGGCAACGGCGATGCCCCAGGCTCGGGATGCTGGATCGTAGGCGACAATCGAGAAGGTCGATGGCTTGATCAATGGGTTGTCTCCTGCGTTGAGCTAAGGTCAGGCTGCGTCTGGCAGAGGCTGATCTTGATCGAATGCCAGATCCTGACCCTCTCGGTTCTCAATGCGAGGCGAAGCCTTGCCCGTAATCGAACTCGGCATCGAGCGTCACCCGGGCAATCTCCGGATGAGAGGGGATCTCGTACATGATGTCGAGCAAGGCGTCTTCGATAATCGCCCTCAGGCCGCGCGCGCCAGTTTCGCGCTTGATGGCGAGATTGGCGGCTGCCTCTAACGCTTCGGGCGAGAAGTCCAGCTCGACATCATCGATTTCGAAGAGGCGCTGATACTGCCGCACCAGCGCGTTGCGTGGCTCGGTCAGGATGGCGCGAAGGTCATCGACCCCCAGCGGATCGACAACCGCCGCCACCGGCATCCGCCCCACCAATTCGGGGATCATGCCGAATCGCATCAGGTCGTCGGGGATCATCAGCCGGAGCAGAGCGGTCTCCTCGTTTTCATTCGTGTCCAGAGCTGGGCGGGCGCCTGGGAAGCCAAGCCGGCCCCGACGGCCAACTCGCTGGCCGATGATTTCTGAAAGTCCGTCGTAGGTTCCGCCGCAGATGAAGAGCACGTCGCGCGTGTCAAGCTGGATAAATTCCTGTTGGGGATGCTTGCGTCCGCCCTGAGGGGGCACATTTACCGTCGCCCCTTCGATGATTTTGAGCAGGGCCTGCTGAACGCCTTCGCCAGACACATCGCGAGTGATGCTGGGGTTGTCGCCGGTCTTGCGGGCCGTCTTGTCCAGTTCGTCGATGTAGACAATGCCCTTCTCGGCGCGCTGCAGATTAAAGTCGGCGGCCTGGAGCAGGCGCAGCAAGATGTTCTCCACATCCTCGCCCACATAGCCAGCCTCGGTCAAGGCCGTGGCATCGGCGATGCAGAAAGGGACGTCCAGGGTACGAGCCAGCGTCTGAGCCAGCAGAGTTTTGCCGCATCCGGTGGGGCCGATCAGGAGGATGTTGCTCTTTTCGAGTTCAACCCGCCGATCACCGCGGCTGGCGATGCGCTTGTAGTGGTTGTAGACGGCCACGGAGAGCACGCGCTTGGCATGCTCCTGGCCGACCACATACTCTTCAAGCTTGGCGTAGATTTGTCTGGGGGCAAGCGACGGGCGGCCGGTTGCTGTCAACCCGGCGCGCGATGCTCTTTCGTCTTCGCCGATCAGAATATCTCGGCAAAGCTCGACACATTCGTTGCAGATGTGGACGTCTTCGGGCCCAGAGATGAGCCGTTGGACTTCTGCTTCCTGTCGATTGCAGAAGGAGCAACGCCTGATTTCCTCGGGCGTTAGCTCGTCAGTGGTCACTGGCTAGGCGCTCGCTTTCTCCTTCTTGCCCTTCTCGGTTTCTCCGCTACCGGGTTGCAAGACATGGTCCACCAGCCCATATTCCTTGGCGCCTTCCCCATCCATGTAGAAGTCGCGTTCTGTATCACGCTCGATGACATCATGGGTCTGGCCCGTATGTTGACCCAGTATAGCATTGATTTTTTCTCGAAGCCGCAGGATCTCTTTGGCCTGGATTTCGATGTCTGTTGCCTGCCCTTGTGCGCCCCCTAAAGGCTGATGGATGTGAATTGTGGCGTTGGGTAGGGCATAGCGCATGCCCTTGGTTCCTGCCGTGAGCAGGATGGTCCCAAAGGAAGCCGTCATGCCAACGGCGACCGTTGAGACGGGTGCGCTGACCTGCTGCATGGTGTCATAGATCGCCAGGCCAGCATAGATCTGGCCGCCGGGGCAGTTAATGTACATGTTGATTTGCTCATCGGGGCTTTCCTGATCCAGATAGAGCAGCTGGGCGACGATAAGATTGGACACCTGATCGTTGATCGGTGTGCCCAGAAACACGATCCGATTGCGCAGGAGAAGCGAATAGATATCGTAGGCGCGCTCGCCGCGTCCGGTGTTCTCAATCACCATCGGGATGACCGACATGGGGTCAAGGTTCGTCATGATGCTGCTTTACTCCTCGCTAGTAGGTGCGGGTTCTTCTGTGGCGTCGGGGGCAGGTTCTGACGCAGCCTCTGGCAGCGCCTCTGCCTCCTCTGCGCTTGGTGTTTTCTCGGTAAGTTCGTTGTCTGGGGTCGACACAGCGTCTTCGACCGCTTCTTCTGATTCGGGTGGTTCAACCTGTGAGGTTTCAACCTCATCGCGGCTGACGCCTGGCTCGGGCGCCTCGCCCTTAGCAATGGCTACCAGCCGGTCGACCGCTTTGTCGGTGAGCAAATCAAGGGCGACGCTTCGACGGCCGGCCGGGGTGTTGAGGCGTTTGCGCAGCTCCTGGGAGCGGCCTTCAAGCGGGGCCACAATCTGGTCGAGGGCAGCGTCGATCTCGTTTTCGCCTACCTCAAGCTCTTCCACATCGACAACTTTGCCCAAGACCAGGCCGCGCTTGAGCCGGGTTTCGGCCCGAGGCTTGAGCTCCTCCCGCAGATCTGGAAGGGTCTTGTTCTCGATCTTCAAGTAGTCGTCCAATGTGAGCTTTTGACGCTCCAACTGGTGGCCCAAATCGTGGAGTAAGTCATCGATCTCGCGATCCAGCAGGATGGGGGGATAAGTAACCGTGGCCCCCTCTACCGCCTGTTCAATCACGCTCTGAGCGTAGTCCGAATTCGTCTGCTGATCGAGCTGGGTCTTCAGCTGCTCGCGCACCTTGAGGCGCAGGTCCATCAGGTTCTCAAAGTCGCCCAGGGTCTTGGCCAGGTCATCCGACCATTCCGGCACCAACCTCGACTTGATATCCAGGCAGGTGATATGGAAAGTGGCTGTCTTGCCGCGCAGATCCTCGGTCGGATAGTCCTCTGGGAAGGTGTAGTCGAATGTCTTCTCGTCTCCGGTCGACATTCCCTTGAGGTGCTCGGCAATGCCCGGCACGGGCCAGTCGGTTTCATCTTCGACCAGTACCGACACGTTCTTTTCGCTCATCAGCCGCTCTTCGTCGCTGGCGCTGTCGTCCTGCAATTCACCTTCAACATCCAGCACGACGACATCGTTCATCTCGGCCGCCCGGTCAACCGGTTCGATGAGCGCCTGGCCCTGCTTGAGATCTTCCATGACGTCTTCGACCGATTCGTCACTGACCTCAGCCACTTCGAAGTCCACACGCAAGTCCCGGTAGGCCCCCAGATCGATTTCAGGGGCCAAGGGAACGCTGTAGCGAAGGACCAGGGGTTCGCGGCTGACGATCTCTTCCAGCGCGCCCGGAGCATAGGGATCGATCTCGGCATCGTCGAGGGCCGACTGGTAGATTTCCTGCCCCAGGGAGTCGAGTGCTTCTTCGAAGACCTCAGCCTCGCCGACCTTGTTCAAAACGACCTGATAGGGCGCCTTGCCGGGCCTGAAGCCGGGGATCTTGATCCGTCGGCTCAACTTGCGGGCAGCGGCTTGCATGGCCTTTTGAACTCGGTCGGACGATACCTCGACCGTGATTTCCACCTGTCTGTCTTCGAGATCTTTGGTTTCAACTTTCAAGATGCTTGAACCTCACGTCTTGTTGCGCATCGGTCGGCGCCGAGTCGGTTGTCATACTTTCTAATCATGGGGTGGGACAGATTGACCCTCGAGGTCAGGTGGGGAAGGAGGGAATTGAACCCTCACGCCTTGCGGCACGTGATCCTAAGTCACGCCTGTCTGCCAGTTCCAGCACTTCCCCTACGTTCCGAGATTATATCTGGCGCTCTTGGGGCTGTAAAGGCGACGGCCTAGGACTCGGCCAACGCGTCGTGGAGCTGATCCAGATGAACCAGATCGTGGTCGGCTGCCAGGCTGACAAGCTCGGTCAACGTGGTAGGTCCGAAGAGTGCATGACGGGCTGGCAGGCGCCAGGCTTCCTCGTCCAGAGCAGCCAGACGGGAGATGGTCTCAACCCGGGCCTCGACAAATCGGCCCAGGGCTTGCTGAGGGTTCTGGTCAAGATAACGTCGGGGCCCGGCCCACTGATCCGGATCTGCTGCTGACAGGAAAGGGCTGGGTTGTTCGAGAATCTGCTCGATCCGCACGTGATTCACCTCCAGCTCGACATCGCGCAGGTGGCAAACGATCTCGACCGGCGACCACTCCGAGGTTGACGCCCTCTTGTTCCACTCATCCTGTGGGATCCCATCGGTCAGCCCCAGGAGCGCCGCCAGATATCCACGCAGCCGCGCCAGCACTTGCCGCGGTGTGGCTGGGCCAGATTCTTGATAGGCATCCGCGGCATCATCTTGTCGGAGCCAGGTGGTGGCGGCCGACAGGGATCCGCCCGGGAAGCCCCCGTTGGGGGTCTGGGTCACATGGAAGGCCTGCATACCCAGAAGAACAGCGGGGGCCAGGTCGGCCTCCTGATTGTCGCCGATCATCACTGCTTCAGCGCAGGGGCGGCCAAGCTTGCCCAGAATCTCGGCGTAATATTCAGGGTTGGGCTTGGTGAAATGGGCGTTCTCGTAGGATGTGACCAAATCAAAGTCGGAGGCTTTGGCGGGAACACCTGCCCAATCCAAGCGCTGAGTGATAGCCGAGCGTGGGAAGAGAGGATTGGTCGCCAACACCAATTCGTACTCGGCCTCACGCGCCGCACGAATGAAATCCGGCGCCTCATCCTTGGAACGGGTCAACTGGCGAAGTGTCGGGAATTCTTTCTCGTAGAAGGCCACGACACGCTGGTGCACGTCCGCCTCAGTTACACCAAGCGCGGGGTAGAAAAGCTCATCGAAGGCGGACTTGAGCGTCCTTGTTGGGTCCAGGTTGCCGTTCATGGCTTGCACCGCTTGGAGCAGGCAAGCGATCAGGCGTTCCCTAGGGGCCAGGTCCGACAGATGGCTGGCGAGTCGGTCAAAATACGCCGGCAGGAATTCGCCCATGTTGGTGTCGAGCAGGGTGTCATCGAGATCGATGAGCAGGCTCTTGATCAAGACTCCTCCGTGGACGTCTCAAGTGGAGGAAGATGCAGGTGACACTGGCCGCAGCCGATCTGAGGCTCTTTGACGTCGGAGAGTGTCTCGGTGCACATCGCCGTGACGTTGACGTGCTTGCCGAATCCGAGGAATCCAGAGGCAACCCTGGCTTCAAGTACGAGATGCGGACAAGCGTTGGCCATGACAATTCTGGGGACAGGACAGGATGCGCACAGCTTGGGCTCCCATGTCCCGCCGTTGGGGGTGCGGTCAATCAGGCGGCATTCTTGTTGATCTCGCCCCCGAAAGAAGTCCTCGTAATAGAAGGGGCATTCGCTGCCGGCAGGAGTTCGCATTGCGGACCGGTCAAGCCCGGGTGAGGTAGGCGCCGGTGCGGGTGTCCACCCGGATACGGTCGCCGGTCTCTACGAACAAGGGGACCTGGACCCTGAGTCCGGATTCGGTCTTGACCATCTTGGTTGCCCCGGTGGCAGTATCGCCTTTGACAGCGTGCTCGGCTTCCACGACTTCCAGGTCTACCGCCGTGGGGAGCTCGACGTCGAGGGGTTCCGCACCGTAAAAGGTCAACTTAACTTCCAGGTTCTCTTTTAGGTACCCGACCGCCTCACCCAGGGTCGAGCCGTTCAGAACCGGCTGCTCGTAGGTGTCGGTGTCCATGAAATAGTACAGATCGCCGTCGTGGTAGAGGTATTGGGCTACACGGTAATCTAGGCGGACATCCTGAACGCGGTCACCTGAAATGAACGTCTTCTCAAGCACCGTGCCAGTGCGCAGATTGCGCACCTTGGTCCTGATGGTGGCCTTACCTCGACCAGGTTTGTTGTGGGAGTATTCGATAACCTTGAACAGGTCGCCATCCAGCTCAAAGGTGACACCGCTCCGTAAATCGTTCACGTCAATCAAGTGGGCTTGTCCTTAGCGTGAGTTCGGCGCAACAGGAGCATTATAAAGGCCTGCTCTCGGCAGCGTCAACGATCTTAACGGCAGAACGGGTCCCCGGACAGTTGCCGTCCGGGGACCCGTTGACAGATCAGAGCTGAGTGCAGATCACTTAACCACGATTGAGGTGTGCATTCCTTTTTCGTAGTGATCAGGCAAATGGCAGGCAATTTCCAGGCTGCCCTCCGGGTACGCCTGAAGAAAGGTATAGTCCACGGACTGCGTCTGGCCGGGTTGAAGGTCGGCCTCTTCGATATGGGCCAGCGCATCCGAGTCGAGCTGCTCCGAACCGACGGAGGAAGTTTCCGGCTTGATGATCATGAATTCGTGTTCCATCGTGCCCTGGTTGGTGACGACAAAGTGGTACGGCACGCCCACTTTGAAGGTGTTCATCGATGACTTCGAACTTGTATTCGCTGGCCGTGACGTTGACCGTCACGGGCCCGGCTGGGCTGCCGCCGCATGCGCTCAAAAACAAGCCGGCGGCTATGACGCCTACCAACAGTAAGGCCGTACGTTTGTTCACAACTTACCTCCATACCTACAACTAAAAGGCGGTCCAGCATGATTGATCAGGGCCGAAGGCGGCCGCGTTGATCCACAGATAGGAGCAATCTCGTCCTGTCTCCTCGCTCTCGGGCAAAGACTGCCTCAGCTACTGCACTTCGATCGGGACATGCATGCCTTGGTCGTAGTGGCCTTTGATGTGACACGCGAACTCAAGTTCGCCCATGGCGGCAGGTTCCATGAACGTATAGTCAAGCGTGGCGGTTTGGCCGGGTTCGAGTTCATCCGATTTAACATTGGCCAGGGCCAACTTGTCCATTTCTTCCATGTCCATGCCCGATTCCTGCATGGGTTTCATGATCATGAGTTCGTGGGGGACGCTGCCTTCATTCTTGATCACGAAGTGGTAGGGCACGCCAACTTTGAAGGTTGTCTGAGAGACATCGTATTTGAAATCGGTGGCGGTGATGTTGACTGTCTTGGGCCCGGAAGAGCCGCCGCATGCTCCCAGAAGTACGCCGATTAACAGGCTCGTGAGGGCGAGGAAAACAGATCTCTTGTGCACGCTTCACCTCCCAAGGTGTGAGGCTTCCTGCCTCAAGTGAGTATGTCCGGAACGGCCGGTTGAGTATCGGCAAAAGGGCGCTGCGGGAGGGGGGGGCGGGTCGGCTTGGTTCGCGTGTGTCTTTCTCACGCGGACTTTTGTCGGACGGGAGCCTCGCGGCCTCGGGCAGATGTACAGATTATTGGGGTGTTGATCTCAGCCCGGCCAAGGGTCTTTCCAACTTTAGAACATGGCTACCTGAACGTGTAGGGACGAATGACATCCTTCTGGGTATGACACCTGTCAGGTTGAGTGGTCAAGGTGATGGATGATCCGACCATCAATCACCCAGCCAACGCACAGCGGCCTTGGGCACCTCGCTCAAGGTGCCTGTGCGCACCGTGCAGCGGGGCAGCGAATCAACGAAGGCTCGGCCGTAGCTCTTTGAGAGCAGTCGACGATCGAAGCTCACCACAACGCCGCGATCGGATCGGGTGCGGATCAAACGCCCAAAGCCTTGTCGGAAACGAAGGATGGCTTCCGGCACCGAGTATTGGTAGAAGGGGGATTCGTAGGTTTCGGACCGGGCGGCGATGATAGGATCGCTGGGCACATCGAACGGAAGGCGGACGATGACCAACACGGAGAGTGCCTCACCGGGCACGTCCACACCTTCCCAGAAAGACCGGGTACCAAGAAGCACCGCCTGGTCGCTGGTGCGGAAGGTCTCAAGGAGCGCATGGCGTGATGCGCCTTCCCCCTGCTCGTACACAGACACCCCGGCTGCCGCAAGAGGCCCGGAGATGGCCTCGGACGTCCTCCTTAGCTGCGAATAGGATGTGAACAGGGCCAGGGTTCGGCCGCGGGTGGCGGTGCATATCTTGATCAAACCCTGTTCGACGGCCCGCTGGTAGGCAGGTCCGGCATTGGGTTCTGGGATGTCGTTGACAAGATACAACAGCGTGGAGGTCTCGTAATCGAAAGGTGAGCCCAAGGCCAATTCGTCCGCATCGCTGGCGCTCAGCCTGTTGCGAATGTAGTCGAATTCGCCGGCTGCCGTCAGGGTGGCGCTGGTCATCACAACGGCTTCTTTCTCGTGCCACAGGTAGCGTTCGACCAGGTGGCCCACCTCGAGTGGGGCGGCATGCAGAGACGGGCGGGCATGTGATCCGCGCACTTCCGCCCAGTAGATCATCATCGGATCAGGATCAAATACCATGTGATCCAGGTTTTCGTAGACCTCATTTAGGCCGCGTCCGACGGCCCGCGTGGCGAGGGCCATATCCTCGGCCTGGGCGAGGCCTTGATCCGTCAGATCGACCAGGTCGCCTTCGAGCCGTCCGAGAACATCCACCAGGTCGGCGAAAGGATGCCGAAGGTTGTCCCAGGCGATTTCGAGATCGGCCCATTCGGCGAGGGTGCGGGTCGAACCGAGAATCCGTTCCTGCTGCCCGTAGGGTCCGATCGGATGCTGATCCCGCCGAACAGCCAGAAAATCATTGAGCGCCGCAAAGAAGGCTTGGAATCCCGCGGCGCAGTCTTCGGCTCGACTGCCGACCCGGTCCACGGCCGAAACGACCTCCGAACTGGGGTTGGATGGCAGCTGCTTTTTGGCCATATCGGCCAATTGGCCCAGCAGGCCGCTTGTCTGCCCGCCAAGGTCGCGAAGCAGGCGCAAAACTTCGTTTTCCGTGACGCGGAAGCTGAGGCCGTTGGTGGTGGCTGATTCCAAATGGTGGGCTTCATCCACGATCAAACGATCGTACTCAGGAATGACCCGGTTCCCGGTGGCGATGTCCGCCAGCAGAAGCGCATGGTTGACGATGATCAAGTGTGCCGTCTCGGCCGCGTGGCGGGCCTTGTAGAAGGGACAGATGCCGCCCATCTCCGTGAGGCAGGTGTCCATTCCGCAGCCGTCGCTCTCGGCCGAAAGACGGCTCCAGGCCATCTTCTCACCGCTGCGGAGCAGGTTGATCTCGCCGCGGTCTCCGGATCCCCCGGACACCAGCCAAACCAGGATCTTGGCCAAGACGCGCATTTCGTCGGGCGATCTTGGACCGAGACGACGCAGCGTCGCCAGCTGGCGAGGGCAAAGATAGTTGCCGCGGCCCTTCAGGGCCACAGCTCGGAATGGCTGATCGAGCACCTGGGACAAGTCGGGCACGTCCTTCAGGAGCAGTTGATCCTGAAGGTTGATGGTGTTGGTTGAGATCACCACACGCCGGCCGTTTTCGGCGGCCCAGGTGAGAGCGGGGACGAGGTAGGCCATTGACTTGCCTGTGCCCGTACCGGCTTCCACCAGCAGGTGGCGGCCGTCCGAGAGTGCCTCGGCCACTGCTCGCAGCATGCTGACTTGTTGCGAGCGATGTTCGTAGGAGGGAAAACGCCCGGCGAAGGGACCACCCGGCTCGAGCACGCCGGCCAGGGCTTCCACGTCCAGCGTCTTGGGTTCCTCGGTCGGACTCAAGCTGCCGTCTTCGGTGTCAGGACGGGTCAAGCCGGGGAATTGGGAGCTGGCGCCCTTGGGTGGCTGCGATTCGGCGCCTCGACGCCCATCCAGCGCGTGGTCGAAGAACCATCCGGCGCCCCAATCAATGTCTGCCCCCAGGCGGGCAATCTCCTCCACCAGCCACGAGGGAAGCTCCGCCAGCTGATCCAGCAGCCGGAGCATCACGAGACGCGTCGTGCGCGCATCGTCGAGGGCGCGATGTGTCGTGCCGACGGGGACGCCCAACTGCCCGGCGAGGGAACCCAGCCCATAGCGGGCGGCCGAGGGCAACAAGACGGACGCCAGATCGTAGGTGTCCAGCGGCTGGTTGAGCCCGAAGAGACCCTTCTGCTGCAAGAAGCCGAGGTCAAAACCCACGTTGTGGCCAAGCACCGGAAGGTCACCGACGAACGCCTGAAGGTCCCCAAGGACCTGGCTAAGGCGGGGAGCTCCCGCCAGCATGGCGTCATTGATCCCGGTCAACTGAACCACAAAAGGCGGCACGGGACGGCCCGGGTTGACCAGGGTTTGGAACTCATCTTCGACCCGATCGCCGTGAAATCGGACGGCGCCTATCTCCATGATGGCGTCCCGAGCGGGATCGAGGCCAGTGGTTTCCAGATCGAGCGAAACGAGGGAAGTCATGAGTTGATTCGGCGATTATAACATCGGGCCACACGGCAACCGTGCTATACTCGCTTGCCACACGTACCCCACCAACCGGATGCGAACCTCAAGTGATCTCAGACAACGCCCAAGCTATTCGTGAAAATATTCACAAAGTGATTGTCGGCAAGAGCCAGGTGATCGATCTGGCTCTGACGGCGATCCTGTGCGAAGGCCATTTGCTGGTTGAGGATGTCCCTGGAATCGGAAAGACCACCCTGGCAAGATCGCTGGCTGCCAGCCTGGGGGCGTCGTTCAGCCGGATCCAATGCACACCCGATCTGCTACCTTCGGATGTGGTCGGCGTCAATTGGTTCAACCAAAAGGAGCAGGCCTTTGAGTACCGGCCGGGGCCGGTGATGCACCAGGTGGTCCTGGCCGACGAAATCAATCGAGCCACCCCTCGGACGCAGTCGGCGCTGCTGGAGGCGATGCAGGAGCGGCAGGTTACGGTCGACGGAGTCAGTCGGCCGGTGCCGCGGCCGTTCTTGGTGATGGCCACCCAGAATCCGGTCGAGCTTGAGGGTACTTTCCCTCTGCCTGAGGCCCAGCTGGACCGTTTCATGCTCCGCTTGGGTTTGGGCTACCCCGACCAGGACGAAGAAGCCGAGATTCTTCTCCGTTTCAACACCGGCCGCCCCGAGCTTTCGTTGTCGGCGGTCGTCTCGGCCGAGCAGGTGGAGGCGATGCGTCAGGAGCGTCAGGCAATCCAAGTTGAACCCACCGTGCGCGACTACATTATTGGCATCGCCCGGGCGACGCGCGAGCACGCAGAAATCGATCTCGGCGCCAGTCCACGCGCCACGCTGGCGCTCTATCAGGGGGCCCAGGCTTGGGCGGCGCTTCAAGGGCGTGATTTTGTCCTTCCAGACGATGCTAAATGGATGGCGCCGTACGTCCTAACCCACAGATTGATGATCGCCCCCCAGGCCCAGTTGAGGGGAAGAACTCCCGAAGAATTGTTGGCGGACATCATCTCCGAGGTGCCCGTCCCGGTTGAGGATTGAGCGCCCAATGAAGAACGGCGCTGAGCTACATGAAGCCTGGGCGTGGCTCTCCCTTCTCCTTCTTTTAATTGGCTACTTGTTTCACCTTCCCGGCTTGGTCGGATTGGCTGGCCTGATGGGTACGGTGTTCGCGGTCGCCTGGTACTGGAACCGAGTTCTCCCTGCGCGGCCTTCGCTATCAGCGCCGCCTCTTCTTTCGGAAAGGCTTCGCCGACGAAATCATCCCGGTCGATGTCGCCATTGAAAACCACAAGCGTCTTCCCCTTGTTTGGCTTCGGATTCGAGACCCCTGGCCCAAAGGCGTCGGGCCAGTCGATGAGGACCAGTTGATCGGGTCCCACCGGGAAGACCTTGGCATCTACCAACTGCTTCTGTCCCTGCGCGGGAACTCCCGGTCCAGGCGCAGTTTCGAGATTAGATTTCGCCAACGGGGCGTGTACCAGATTGGCCCTGCCTCTGCTTCTGCCGGCGACCCCTTCGGGCTCTTCGGTTCCGAGGAGGCTGCCCTGGCTGAGCCGGAGCAGGTCGTTGTTTTTCCCAGGCTGAGGGAGGTGACCATGCCGACCTGGCGGGCGGACGATCCCTATGGCGAACGCCGGAGCCCCCGGCCGCTGTTCCAGGATCCGAACCGTTCGGTGGGTGTCCGCGACTATCGGCCGGAAGATGGATTTCGCCGCATCCATTGGCCGGCAACGGCGAGAATGGGCCGGCTTCAGACCCGCGTTTTCGAGCCGGTGCGCGGCCTAGACTTGGTGGTTTGCCTGAACGCTTCGACCTATGAGCATTATTGGGAAGGCACCAACCCCGAGGTGCTCGAGGCGTTGATCGAGATCGCCGCCTCGCTTTTGGTCGATGCCTTTGACCAGGGCTACCGCGTCGGTGTCATTTCCAATGGCAGCTTGGCCCACGCCGGCCAGGCGCTGAGCATTTCCCCGGGTCGCTCCAAACAGCACCTGCCGCATGTACTGGAGGCGCTGGCAGCATTGACGCCGCTGGTCACTTCACCCTTCGAACGATACTTGCTCCAACAGGCCAGCCGCCTCGACTATGGATCTGCCCTGATGGTTGTCACGGCCGTCGCGCCGCCGCCTCTGATGGAGGGTCTCATGCGCCTCAAGGCACGAGCGCGGCGAACATTGCTGATGTACGTGGGGGCCGAGCCTCCTGCCAGCGTGCCAGGAATTGAGATCGTGCACCAACCGCTGCCGGAAGTCGCTGCCAGTCGATGAGCATGGCCGCCGATCGTCAGCTCGCCCGGATCAACAGCAGAGGAATTATCTGGCGCGGCCTGGGTGTGGCGGCGGCCCTGTTGATGGATGTTTGCTGGGTAGCCGCCTGGCTGCGGCTCATCGTTGGCGGCCAAGGACCCCCGCCGCCGAGCGTCCTGGTGGTTTGGCTCATGGTCCTGGGAAGCACATCCTACGCTGTCGGCCGCCTTTCTCAACGGCTGTACCTCAAGGCCGCCGTCCAACACATTGTGGGGGGTGTGGGGTTTGTGCTCGCTTTCCTGCTCAGCCTGGATCTGGTGGAAAGCAGCCTGCATGGTCCGGATCTCGGGGGCGCGGTCGTGCACTTGTTACAGTCGCTGTCCGTGCTGTTGCCCGTGCCGGACGAGGTGGTGATCTTCTTGGCGGTGGTCATTTTGTGGCAGCGCGGCGGGACGTTGGCGGGAACACCGGAGCTCAGCTGGGGCAGGGAAGGACTGCACTTTCGGCTGGGTGTGCTCTTGTACGCGCTGTACATCGGGGCCCGCAGGGACCTCGACGGGGCGCCCATTCCGGAGCTGCTGCCGACGTTCTTTTTGTCGTCGCTGTTGGCCATGGCTGTGGCCAGAGCCAACAGTCTGGCACATCAACCCGGCGGCAGCCGGGCACCGATCACTCTTCGTTGGATGGCTGGGTTGGCGGGGATGCTGGCATTGACCACAATCTTGGGTGTTGGGGTCGGCCACGCGCTCAACGGCCAGATTGCACATCAAGGCGTGATCCTTGTCGGTCTCATTGTGGGCGCCATCCTGAGCCTGATCTTCAAACTGCTGCTGCCCATCCTGATGCTTTTCAACCCGATGCTCCAGCTCCTGCTCGATTGGCTGCGTCAGCTGTTCTCTGGGCTGAGCGACGTGATGGGAAGGGTCCAAGTCAATCCGGTGCAGGTGACTCCGGAGCCAGGGGCTGAAAACGCCGCACCGCCCGGCTGGGTGCAGGCCCTTTCGGCGGCCTGGCCGATTATTCAATGGGCGCTGATCCTGCTCGCTGCCGGGGCGGTCATCTACCTGGTGACCAGAAGCCGCCTACGAAAGCGGCAGGAGGCCCGTCCCGACTTGGTCCTTGACGAAGACTTGATCCGGCCCCACGCGCGCAGTGATGGGCCTGGACTGCTGCGAGAAGCTCAGAGTAGACTGGGAGCTTGGATCCGTTCGGTGGCCGGCCAGCCCTGGTTGGCGCCATATGTCATCCGACGGATCTACTCTTCGATGCTTGCCAAGGCCGCCAGGGACGGTCGTCCACGGCGGGCTGATGAGACTCCGGCCGAATTCCAGCGGGTGCTGGGTGACATCTACCCAGCGGCCGCGGAGAGTGCGCGCGAGATCACCGGAGCGTATGAGCTTGTGCGCTATGGACTCCGCCCGGAAGACCCGCACATCGTCGAGAGGGTGCGGGAAGCTTGGGCAAAACTTAAGCAGGTCACACCATGATCGGGTCCCGGCAAGAAGTCCATGTGAAGCGATACTTTTCAGGGCAACTACAAGCCCCGAATGGGGTTGTTTCTAAGAGAGCACAGTTGCGCCGTCTCGAGGTGCTGCGGTGAGTGAGCACACTCGGGATGAACAAGAGCTCGTTCGCCGGGCCGGATCGGATGCCGCCGCATTCGGCGAGCTGTACGAACGGCACGTGAAGCGGATTTACAACTACATCTACTACCGCACGGGCAACCATCATGACGCCGAGGATCTGACGGAACGCGTCTTCCAGCGAGCCATGCGGCATGTGGACAGATATGAAGATAAGGGCGTACCTTTCTCGGCCTGGTTGTATCGGATCGCGCACAACCTGGTGGCAAACTGGCATCGGGATCGGAGCCGAAAGCCGCTGGTACCGCTCGACGAGCGCCTGTTCGTCGCCCGACCGGGAGGCCAGCCGGAAAACCGGGCGATCGACCGGGAAGAGATCGAAGTGCTGATGACCTGTGTCAGACGACTGCCCGAGGACAGACAGCAGCTGCTGATCTTAAAGTTCGTCGAGCGCATGTCGAACGCTGAAATCGGTGAGGTCATGGGACGAACGGAAGGAGCCATCAAGAGTCTGTACCACAGGACACTGAACGCCCTGCGGGATGAGGTGGGGGCGGCACTGGCTGGCGATGCCAGCCAGTCGGACGCCTCCTGAACCAGGAGGCGAGGGCTTGTGAAGTATTTCACAAACCGAAGGAACCGCGGTCAATGAAGCGCAGGCAATCCCAATCCGTCAGCCGCAAGCAGCTTGAAGATCTGCTGGCGCAAGTCTTGGTGCCGGTCGAACCGGACCTGCGTTTCGTGCGGACACTCAAAGCGCGATTGGTGACCTATCGTGGGCCGGGCATGGGGCCCATCTGGGGGTTGGCTTTTGGCGTTGGTGTGGCGACGGTGGTTACGGTGGCCACGCTTGGACTGACCCTGCGGGTCATTCTGGCACTGCTGGGCATCATCGGTTCCGTTTCGCGGGGGAAACAGGAGGCCGGACAGCATTCCGGGGCCGTATCCAAGGCCTGAAGCTGGGATGGCAACGTCCAGAACAGGAAACGGCTGACCACTTGGTCAGCCGTTGTTGATTCGGTTCCGCCGACTGGTCTAGAAAAATCCCCAAGCGGCTCCGGCACCCTCTTCCATCATGCTGGGGTCCCAGGCGTCCATACTCATCTCAATCGTAACCGACAACCCGGAACCGGCTTCGGCCTTCTTGCGTGTCGCCTCCAGCAGCGCCGGGGCGTAGGGGCAGAAGGGGGTGGTCATGATCATTGTGATCTCGAGCTCGGAGTCCTCGATATGGGCTTGGCGCACCAAACCAAGTTCGATCACGCTCAATCCCAGTTCGGGATCCATCACTTCGCGCAGTGACTCACGGATTTGGGCGGCCAGTTTGGGGTGGGTCGAATCGGCTTCCCAAATCGGATTGGGAACCGCCGCTTCGTCAGTCATGTGTTTGAACCTCCAGGTGGCTGTCCTTGAGCTGCACGGCGTAGGTGCAGTGGCGATCCCCTTCGAGCAGCCATGAGATCCGTTCCACTGGCAGCTCAAGCGCAGCCGCGATAAGCTGCCGGTCGACCAAGCACACTTCGGGGTGTTCGCGACCCACGTGCAGGTAGGGACAGGTCATTTCCTTGATCAGTACCTGGCCATCGCCGAACTCGACTTCGATCTCGAAGCCTTCGTCCTTCAAAAGTTCAGCCAGGCGTGTCATCCGTGCTTCAAGCGGAAGCCCTTCCAGCTGCTGCCGGAACTGTTCGACCAGTTCGTCAGCGATGTGGCTGAACATGGCGTTCACGCTGCCCTCGGGTAGGCTGTCTTTCATCTCACCCAGTAGGCGATTGGCCAGCCTGTAGTAGCGGGCGGGGAACAACTCCAAGGCATCTTCGGTAAGGCTGAAGATATGACGCGGCCGACCAACTCCGTGACGAACCTCCTCCACGGCCACCAGATTCTCGGCCTCGAGGTTGGAGAGGTGATGCCGGACGGAGACCGGCGATACCTTGGCTGCCTTGGCCAGATCTTTGACGGTGCACTTTCCCTGCGACCTTAAGGTGCGCAGGATGGTCTGTCGAGTGGATTTTGCCATGCGTTGCGGAGTATAGCATGTGCCATCGAACCCTGTCAATATTTCAGAAAGTTCTCGTACTTATTCATTTGAACCTGGCAAATATTTCAAAAGAACATGAGAAATATTGACAGTTTGAAGCTCCGCATGCTATAATCCCGCCTGTTTGGGGCTTGCCGATAGTCGCCGGCGCAGGTGAGCCGGCGTGTTCAAGAAGATGTGAGGAGTTTTAATGGGTTCTGCGCTTGAGATCCGCGATTTGCACGTCAATGTCGAGGACAAAGAAATCCTCAAGGGGGTTGATCTGACCATCAAGGCAGGTGAGGTCCATGCCATGATGGGCCCCAACGGCTCAGGAAAATCCACCTTGGCCAATGCCCTCATGGGACATCCCGGCTATCAGGTCACAAGCGGAGAAGTTCTGTTCAAGGGACAAAACCTTCTCGAACTGGCTCCGGACGAGCGGGCCAAGCTGGGAATCTTCCTTGCGTTTCAGTACCCGGTTGCCATTCCCGGTGTCTCATTGGCCAATTTCCTTCGCTCGGCGATCAACGCCAGGCGAAAGATGGACGATCCGGAGGACAAAGGCATCGCCGTCGGCGAGTTCCGCACCTTGTTGAAGAAGAAGATGGACTTGCTTGAGATGGGGCACGAGTTCGCCGGCCGCTACCTGAATGACGGGTTCTCGGGCGGTGAGAAGAAGCGCGCCGAGATCCTGCAGATGGCGACGCTCGAGCCGGAGATTGCCATTCTCGATGAGACCGATTCGGGATTGGACATCGACGCTCTGCGGATTGTTGCCAGCGGTGTCAACGCCCTGGCCGGGCCGGAACTGGGTGTGTTGGTCATCACCCACTACCAGCGCATCCTGAACTACATTTCGCCGCAATTCGTGCATATCATGCTGGCTGGAAAGATCGTCGAATCCGGCGGTCCCGAGCTGGCTGAGCATCTCGAAGAACAGGGGTACGACTGGATCAGAGAGAAACAAGCCGACGCGGTAGGGAGTTCGTAATGGCGACCAACCAAGACATCAAGAAGCTCGAAGGCCTTGATGACTACAAGTACGGTTTCGCTGATCCCGACGAAGCCGTGTTTCGAACCAAGAAGGGCCTAGACCAGGAAGTCGTAGAACAGATTTCGGCCATGAAGGGCGAACCGGAGTGGATGCTTGACTACCGCCTCAAGGCGCTGGAACACTATCTGGCGCGCCCGATGCCCGATTGGGGGGCTGACCTCAGCGAATTCAACCTGGAGAACATCTACAACTACGTTCGCCCGGCCGAGTCAGAGGGCCGGACTTGGGATGATGTACCCGACACGATCAAGAAGACCTTCGACCGTTTGGGCATTCCTCAGGCCGAGCAAAAGTTCTTGGCCGGGGTTGGTGCGCAGTACGAATCGGAGATGGTCTACCACAAGATCCAGGAGCAGCTCGAATCCCAGGGCGTGATCTTTGTCAGCATCGAGGACGGGCTGCGCAAGCATCCGGATCTGTTCCGCGAGTACTTCGGGACGGTGATTCCGTACACCGATAACAAGTTCGCCGCCCTCAACAGCGCCGTCTGGTCGGGCGGGTCTTTCATCTATGTCCCACCCAACACCAAGATCGATCTGCCGCTTCAGGCCTACTTCCGCCTGAATTCGGCCAATGTGGGCCAATATGAACGAACTTTGATCATCGTTGATGAAGGCGCCCAAGTCCATTACGTGGAAGGTTGCACGGCACCGATCTACTCCACGGATTCTTTCCACAGTGGTGTGATCGAGATCATCGTCAAGAAGGGCGCTCGCTCCCGCTATACAACCATCCAGAACTGGTCCAACAATGTCTACAATTTGGTGACCCAACGCGCCATGGTGCACGAAGACGCCAGCCACGAGTGGGTGGACGCCAATATCGGCAGCAAGGTCACCATGAAATATCCATCCTGTTATCTGGTCGGCAAGGGTGCTCACGGGGAGATCCTTTCCCTGGCCTTTGCCGCCGGCCACCAGCATCAAGACACAGGCGGCAAGGCGATTCACGCCGCGCCACACACGACCAGCAAGATTACTTCCAAGTCGATCAGCAAGGCGGGAGGAAGAGCCTCCTATCGCGGGCTCCTCAAGGTCCATGAAGGCGCCGTCGGTTCCAAGTCGAACGTTGTCTGCGATGCGCTCCTGTTGGACGAGTCCTCCCGTTCTGACACATACCCTTACATCGAGATCGACGAGAACGATGTCAGCGTAGGGCACGAAGCATCCGTCAGCAAGATCGGCGAGGAGCAGCTCTTCTACCTGATGAGCCGCGGCATGAGTGAAGACGAGGCCGCCAGCATGGTGGTTTCTGGCTTCATTGAACCGCTGGTGCGTGAGCTCCCGATGGAGTACGCCGTGGAAATGAATCGGCTTATCCAGCTCCAAATGGAGGGTTCGATCGGCTAGCCGGTTGAGTCAACGGGTTGGCCGACTGCTGGCCCAAGTTTCGGTCGACATCAAAGAGGCATGCAACTCTCATGAGTCCCAGAACCGTCGTAAGAAAGCGGACCGGCAGTCAAAGGCCGGCCGAAGCTCGCGAATTCAAGCTCGGTGAAGAAGACGTCCGCCGCGCATCAGAAAGTCTGGATGCGCCCGAATGGTTGACCGAGCGTCGCCTCAAGGCGTGGTCTCGTTATCAGGAACTGGCCATGCCGACGCTCCAAGACGAGCCCTGGCGCCGGACGGACATTCGGATGCTGCCTTCGCAGAGCGTCTCGATCCATCCGAGTGACGACCTTCCGATCGATCCAGCCTTGCTGCGTCCCCTCGCCGGGGATGAGAACGCCGCCCAGGCCGTTTTGCGCCCCGGCCATCCTGCCAAGCTTGAGGGCGGGGCCTCTTTGGCTGAGCTGGGGGTGATCTTCTGCGACTGGAAGACGGCGGTCAGGGAGCACGAGGCGCTGCTGCGGGAGCATTTGGGGAGCATCGTCCCAGACGACGAAGGCAAGTTCTCCGCACTGGCGGCCGCCATGGCCACGGACGGATTGTTCGTCTATGTGCCCAAAGGCGTCCAGGTGCCGGATCCGCTTCACGCGGTGATGTGGGCGCCGGGCAGCGAGCACCTGTATTTCAGCCGGATGCTGGTGGTGCTCGAAGAGGGCGCCAGCCTGACTTTTGTGCATGAGACCGCCTCGCCCACCGAGGCCGAGGGCCAGACAATTCACAGCGGCATCGTCGAGCTGAGTGTCGGTGATGCGGCACGTCTGACCTTCGTTGAGCTCCAGAACTGGGGCGAACATGTGTGGAACTTCACCCACGAGCGCGGTCGGGCAGGGCGCGATGCGCATCTCGATTGGATCTTCGGTGCGGTTGGAAGCCATCTGACCAAGAACTTCACCGAATTGGATTTGGCAGGCGAAGGGTCTACCGGCCGCATGTCTGGCTTCTACTTCGCCGACGGTATCCAGCACTTGGACCATGACACGCAGCAGAATCACCTGGCGCCGCATACCACCAGTGACCTGCTGTTCAAGGGAGCCCTGGTCGATCGCAGCCGCTCCGTGTGGCAAGGGATGATCTACGTGGCCCCCGGCGCCCAGAAGACGGATGGCTACCAGGCCAACCGCAATCTCATTCTGAGCAAGCGGGCGCGCGCGAACTCCATCCCGGGGCTCGAAATCCTGGCTGATGATGTCCGATGCACCCACGGAGCCACGGTCAGCCAGCTCGAAGAAGAGCCGGTGTTCTACCTGATGTCGCGCGGCGTTCCGCGCCCCGAAGCGGAACGGCTGGTGGTCGACGGCTTCTTTTCGCCGATTATGGAGCGGATCCCCTTCGAGGATGTGCGCGCCAGGCTTACCGAAATGATCGATGATAAGATGGGATCTTGGGGTTCGCGCGGCAGCGCGCCAGCTCCCTGACGGAGGAGGCTCTAGCAGATTCCATGTCCAAAGTGACCACAATTCAGGACTCCGACACCAATGCCCAGCTGTATGAAGTTGGCGACCAGGTCGAAGTCAAATGCGATCACAACGATGAAGACGACGATCGCGTCAACGACTGGCTGCCCGGCACGGTCGTGCAGGCGGATCGCAAGATGGTCGCCGTCCAATTCACTCAGGATGTCTACCTGACCGACGGCTGGATGGTGCCCGACCGTGTGCTCTGGCTGCAACAGAACAGCAACAACATTCGGCAGCCGAAAAAGCGTCGGTCGCGCAAGAGCTGACGGATGAGGCTAGCATGATGTCGGCGGTGCGGTCGGCCGAAGAGCTTGATGTCGATGCCATTCGGGCGCAGTTCCCTATTCTGCAGAGAGAGGTGCGTCCCGGCGTCCCTCTGGTCTACCTCGATTCGGCAGCCACCTCGCAGAAGCCGCAGCGCGTCATCGACAGCTTGGGCAACTTTCTGACGTCCCACAACGCCAATATTCACCGTGGCATCCACGTGTTGGCCGAAGAGGCGACACAGGCCTATGAAGAAGCCCGAGACAAGGTGGCTCGATTGGTCGGTGCCGCCTCAGCTTCGGAGATCGTCTTCACGCGCAATGCCACCGAAGCCATCAATTTGGTCGTCGCCAGTTGGGGCCGGGCCAACCTCGGCCCCGATGACCGGGTCCTGCTGACCGAAATGGAACATCACGCCAACCTTGTGCCCTGGTACATGCTGGCCGATGAAATCGGCTTCGCCCTGGATTTTGTCCCCATAACCGACGATGGTCGACTGGAGCAAGAGGCCTACCGCAGGCTGCTGAAAAAGGGCCCCAAGATGGCCGCATTCGGCCAGATGTCAAACGTTCTGGGGACGATCAACCCGGTGAAAGAGATGACCCGACAGGCGCATGAGGCCGGGGCGCTGGTTCTCGTTGATGCCGCCCAGTCGGTGCCCCACATGCCGGTCGATGTCCATGACCTGGACGTTGATTTCCTGGCTTTCTCTGGGCACAAGATGTGTGGTCCAACGGGTATCGGTGCGCTCTATGCCCGACGCGATCTCTTGGAAGACATGCCGCCCTATATGGGCGGAGGCGAAATGATCAAGCGCGTCGGGCTTGGTACCTTTGTCTCCAATGATGTGCCTCACAAATTCGAGGCGGGCACGCCGGCCATCGCCGAAGCGGTCGCCTTGGGTGAGGCGGTTGATTTTCTGACGGAGATTGGGCTGGATCGGGTCTATGCCCACGATCAGGCGATGATCTCATATGCATTGGAACGGCTGGAAGAGGTGCCCGGCGTGCAGGTGCTCGGGCCGGAGGCATCCCAGCGGGGAGGCGTCGCAGCCTTTACTTTTGAGTCAATTCATCCCCATGACGTGTCCCAGATCTTGGATTCTCGAGGTATCGCCGTCCGTGCCGGCCATCACTGTGCCATGCCTCTGCATGAACGCTACCATGTCCCGGCGACAACCCGGGCCTCATTCTATCTTTACAGCAAGCCGTCCGAAGTTGACGCCCTGATTGAAGGGCTCTACAAGGTGAAGGAAGTTTTCGGCTAGGGAGCCGAGGTATGGACGATCTCTATCGCGAACAGATTATCGATCGCTACAAGAACCCGCGCATGCGGGGAAAATTGGACCCTCACGACTACAGCTATCAGGACGACAACCCGCTGTGCGGTGACCGAATCCGGGTAGATCTTCGTCTGGGCGAGGATGGCCGAGTGTCCGAGGCCGCCTTTAGCGGTGAAGGCTGTGCCATATCGCAGGCTTCGGCCGACCTGCTCACCGAAGCCGTTGTGGGCAAGTCACTGGATGAAATCAAGGCCCTAGGCAAGGAGGACGTTCTCGAGCTGCTGGGCATCGAACTGGGCCCGGTCCGCCTTAAGTGCGCGCTCCTTTCACTCAAGGTCATCAAGGCCGGAGTCTACGGCGTCGATGAGCTTGAGGAGGATCTCGCCTGATTCCAAACCATCGACCTCTCACCCAACGCAGCCGGAGGCGTCCGGCGGATTCAGGTAGTCGATATGTACAACTACAAAACAGTTGAATCTGATCAGCTCGAGTTCGTGACCGTCGCCAGTGTCGACGAGCTACCCAACGGCGAGCGCATCATGATCGACATCGATGGTGAGCCCATCGCTGTCTTCAACATCGCCGGCGAGTACTTTGCCATTATGGACGTCTGTTCCCACGATGACGGTCCCGTGGCTGAAGGAGAGGTGTCTGGATTCGAAATCGCCTGTCCTCGGCACGGTGCCCATTTCGACATCCGCGATGGCAAGGCCCTGACACTTCCGGCAGTTGTCGACATCCCCGCGTATCCTGTTCGAGTCTTAGGTGACGAAGTTCAGATCGGGCTGCCGCCTCAAGATTGAGGCGGAGAGGCACGGCCCTCGCTTCCGGCGCGACGATGGCGAGCAATGACCGCGCCTTTCGCAGGGCAGTCTGCGCCGCGGGGACAAGTCGGCCTGTTATATTTGTAGAGATCGTTCAGTTCATTCCTGACGACAACGTCAACCTATTGAGGACCTTCTCGCCCTCATCACATCAGACGGAGGCAATTGCATGGCGGAAAAATGGGTCTATCTGTTTCAAGACGTCGACAAAGCCGAAGAGTTCGCCGGCTCTTGGGAAGGCGTGCGAGGTTTGCTGGGTGGTAAGGGCGCCAACTTGGCCGAGATGACTCGCATTGGCGTCCCGGTTCCGCCGGGCTTCACCATAACAACTCGGGCCTGCAACGCCTATCTAGACCAGGGGGAGAAGTTCCCCGAGGGCATGTGGGAACAGACGATGGAAGCGTTGAAAGTCGTCGAAGAGAAGGCCGGCAAAGGTTTTGGTGACCCCAGCAACCCCCTGCTCGTTTCCTGCCGATCGGGCGCCAAGTTCTCTATGCCCGGCATGATGGACACCGTACTCAACATCGGATTGAACGACGAAACCGCCGAGGGCATGATCAAGCTCACCGACGACCCCCGTTTCGTCTACGATGCCTACCGGCGACTCGTCCAGATGTTTGGATCGGTCGTCCTTGGCTTGCCGGATGAAGCGTTTGAAGAGCCGATGGATGAGTACAAGTCCGATCATGGATACAAAGTTGACACCGAACTTAAGGCCGAGGACTGGAAAGCCCTGACAGAGACCTTCAAGCGTGTGATCAAGGACCGCCTGGGATTCGATTTTCCTCAGGACCCGGTAGAGCAGATGCGGCGTGCGACCGAGGCCGTGTTCGGATCGTGGAACGGCAAGCGCGCCGTGGATTACCGCAAGGCGGCCGGCATTGCCGACGACTTGGGAACGGCTGTCAGCATCGTGACCATGGTCTTTGGCAACATGGGTGATGATTCGGCGACCGGTGTGGCGTTCACGCGCGATCCGGCGACCGGCGAGCAGGTGCTCTATGGTGACTACCTGACCAACGCCCAGGGCGAAGATGTCGTCGCTGGGATCCGCAACACCAAGAAGATTTCTGAGCTCAAGACCGAGATGCCGGACGTTTACAAGCAGTTTGAGGAGATCGTCGACAAGCTCGAGGATCACTACAGAGAGATGCAGGATGTCGAGTTCACCATTGAACACGGCAAGCTGTGGATGCTCCAGACGCGCAATGGAAAGCGTACGGCCAAGGCGGCGGTGACGATCGCGGTCGATATGGTTCGCGAAGGTGTCATCGACAAGCCGGAGGCTGTTCGCCGTGTTTCACCCAAAGACGTTGATGTGCTGCTTCATCCGCAGTTCAAGCCGGCGGCTCTCGAAGAGGCCCGGAGCAAGGGTATTCTGGGCAGCGGAGTCAACGCCTCACCGGGTGCGGCCGTCGGACGAGTGTACTTCGACGCCGACACCGCCGAGGCAAAGGCCAAGCACGACCACCAGGATGTGATCATGGTTCGGCCTTTCACCAAGCCGGATGATGTCCACGGCATGCTGGCTGCCAAGGGCATACTCACGACCGAAGGCGGCGCTACCAGCCACGCCGCCGTGGTGGCCCGACAGTTCGGCATCCCGTGTATCGTGGGCGCCTCGGATCTCAAGCTGGATATGACCAATCGGACCCTTTCTTCCAATGGTGTGACGATCAACGAAGGCGAGTGGATTTCAGTCGATGGGACAACCGGGGAGGTCTATCCGGGTCAGATCGACACAGTCATGCCGGAATTCGAAGAACAGACCGAGCTGTTGGAACTGCTTGGATGGGCGGATGATGTCGCCGGTGCCAAAGGAATCCGAAAGGGTCCCGAGGGTTTCCCGACGCGTGGCCTTCAAGTTTGGGCCAACGCCGACTACCCGGCGGACGCGCGCCGCGCCCGGAAGTACGGGGCGAAGGGCATCGGTCTGTGCCGAACTGAGCACATGTTCTTCGAGCAGGAGCGCCTGCCGATCGTGCAGCGAATGATCCTGGCCGATGCACGCGCCGAACGAGTGGAGGCCCTAGATGAGCTTCTGCCGTATCAGCGCCAGGACTTCGAAGGCTTGTTCGAGGCCATGGACGGTCACCCCGTGATTGTGCGCCTGATCGACCCCCCACTGCACGAGTTCCTGCCGGGGTTGGAGGAGCTCATCGAAGAAGTGGCCACAATGCGCGCCAAGGGAGAAACTGAAGGAACTCGAGGAAAAGGAAGCCCTCTTGAACAGTGTCCGCAGCCTGCATGAGTCCAATCCCATGATGGGGCTGCGCGGCATCCGTCTCGGCATCCTGATGCCTGAAATCATCGAGATGCAGGTTCGGGCGATCTTCGAAGCGGCTGCCAACGTCACCAAGCGCGGGGGCGATGCCAGGCCTGAGGTCATGATCCCCCTGACCGGGCATGTCAATGAGCTCAAGAGCGTGCAGCCCAGATTGAAGAAGATTGCCACCGAGGTGATGGGTGAGAAGGGGGTCGAGTTCCCCTACAAGTTCGGAACCATGATCGAGATCCCGCGAGCGGCCCTGACAGCCGGTGAAATCGCCGGTCTGGCGGAGTTCTTCTCTTTCGGGACCAACGACCTCACTCAGATGACCTTCGGCTACAGCAGGGACGACGCGGAGCGGAACTTCCTGCTGACCTACGTGGAGGAAGGCATCTTGCCGGTCAACCCCTTCCAATCGATCGATCCTGACGGTGTGGGGCGGCTGATGGAAATGGCAACCCGGGAAGGCCGCGAATCCCGTCCTGAGCTGGAGGTTGGCATCTGCGGCGAGCACGGCGGGGATCCAGCGTCCATCGCCCTGTGCCACGAGTATGGACTGAATTACGTAAGCTGCTCGCCCTTCCGCGTGCCGGTGGCGCGGCTCGCAGCTGCACATGCCGCGTTGGGGGCGTAGCCCTCGGCGACCCATCCGCACCGGAATTCTTGGGAACATCACAAGGGGCTGCCGTTCAGGCAGCCCCTTGTGCTTGGCGGTCCAGGTTGGATCGCTGCCCCGGACGTTACCCCGCCGCCAGTTTCACATCAATCCGATTCTCAAGCCTTGATCCAGTGCGTGAGGTGAGCCCCAGGCGCCGCTCGGCGGCTGCCAGGATGGCTGTGAGCATATCGGCGTAGCTCAGTCCTGCCAGACCGGCCATCTTGGCCAGATGCCCATCCCAGCACCAACCCGGATTGGGATTGGCTTCCAGCAGTTTGGGGTTTCCGCGAGCGTCGAGCCGCCAATCGAACCGCGCGTAGTCCCGGCATTCGAGCCGTTCGAACAAGCGCAGACATGCCTCGATGATTGTGTGCTGGGTCTCTGGAGGCAGGTCGGCAGGGATAGAGCCCAGGTTCCAGTATGGGGAATTGGGATTCCATTTGGCTTCGTAGCCGCAAAGGCGGGGCAGTTCCGGCGGGAGGCTGGAGTAATCTTCCTCAACAATCGGCAGGACGAGGTAGTCGTCTGGAGGATTTCCGATGACCCCCACGGTCAGATCTGCTCCTGTGAGGAACTCCTCGACCAGCATCGGCTTGTCGTAGCCAAACCGTTCTCGGATGCTGGCGATGGCGTTGAGCAGCTCTTCAGCCGAGTGAGCTACGGACCGCTGGGTAATTCCGAAACTTGAGTTGCCGAAGTTGGGCTTGATGATGACGGGAAAGCCTATCGGCAACTCGATGCTGGTGTCCTCTGGGCGGATGAAGTATGCCTCCGGCACAGGCAGGCCCATCTCTTGTGCCGCGCCGCGTATCATCGACTTGTCGTAGCAGTAGGCCAGGCACTGTGGACCGGAGCCTGTATAGGGAAGGTGGAACATCTCCATAATCGCCGGGACATGCAGCTCCTGGCGCGGGTCGTTGGCAAAGCCTTCATCGCACAAGTTGAGGATTAGATCAGCCTTGCCGCTGAGGTTCTTGAGATCCTGGATCAAACTGTCGTGATTGTCCAGGTAGCTGTACTGGTACTTCTCCGAGGACTGCAGCGCAGATTTGAGCTGGTCTATGGTGTAGAAGTCGTCATCGTCGAAGACCGAGTCCGGTTTGACGGTGTCCGGGCGGTGCGGATCACCCATGACAACCACCACGTGCTTCGTGTCCGCATCCGGTTTGACCTTCTTCGGCGTCCACTCCTTGCGCACCAAGGCCGTGACGACCAGCCGCTGCGCCATCATCCCCAAATCCTGGTTGCGCTGGGATTGGGTATTGATTTCACCGTGGACCGTGATCTGACTGAAGCCGGCGTCTTGGATGAGAGACACAAGCCCTTCGCGCGTGTAGAGCCGCTCAGCGTAGAACTGGTCGGCCAACACACCCTTTTCGGCATGGGTGATGATCTCTCGGGAGATCATGCGCTGGCCATCGGCCGATAGGGAGCGCTCCCGGCAGACGTAGTGTTTCTTGTCCAACCATTCCCACGTGCGAGCCTCAAAATGGTCCTTGAGGTACTCGCCATCGGAGACGTCGATCAGGAGCTGACCGGAAGGTTTGAGGATGCGGAAAACCTCCCGCAGGACTCGCAGATCGTCCTCGATGGTTTCGAAGTAACCAAACGAGTTGCCGAGGATCATCACAACGTCGAAGCGATCCGTGGCGTGTGGCAGCTTGCGTGCGTCCCCCTCCCGAAACTTGATATTGAGCGATTCCTTCTTGGCGGTTGTGCGGGCACGTTGGATCAGGTAGTGAGACCGATCCAATCCCTGCACGTTGCCGAAGCCTCGACGAGCCAGCTCAAGCGTATGGCGACCCTGGCCGCAGCACAGGTCGAGGATGTCGGCGTCGGGTGAAAGATTCAGTGTTTGGGTGAAGAGATCGATCTCGTTGGCTGTAATCAACTGGTCATTGACCACATCGGAATCAGTCTTGAGATAGAGCGCGTTAAAGATCCTGCGCCACCAATCGGCGCGGACGTGTTCTTCCAGATTGAGAACCGGCCCCAAGGTCTTGGGTGGCGGTTTGGGATTCGCTTTCTGACCTGACTTCTCTCTGCCTTCTTCGCTGCTCATCTTCTGCCTCTCAGGCTGCTTCTCTCAGCCCTGTGACTCGCGCGGTGCGTGAACGTGCGCCGTCAGTCTCCCCCGGAACAAACATTGGGGCGCACCATTGGGTACGCCCCAACCTGATATCTTTTATACCATTTGCCGCACAAACCTGTCGGCAGACCGGATGCGATCTCCTGTCTTTGGCGCGCGATGGGCAGAACTCAGCACTCAAGGCCAAGCCGACAGGGCCTAGTACCCTTGTTCTTCCTCATCCCCCTCGTAGTCCAACTCGTATTCCTCATCGTCATCGTCATCAAAGGCCCAATCGAGTTCTATCGGAGACAATCCCACAATCTCCAGGTAGGCGCCGCAATTGGGACAGGTGACCTTTTGTCCCTTGCGTGGGTCGCTTCCGAGTTTGATATCTGAATCGCAGTCGGGACAATAGCCCTGAGCCATGATCGGCCTCCAGCTGTCGGTGCAATTTGCCCCGAATATTACGTCTTGAATGTCGAAAAGGTGTCTACGTAGCGTACAAAACGGGGAAAGCCTATGCAGGGCGATGTGTCAAATGCGTGCAAAAAGCGCGCTATTCAACGTCAAAGACATAGCCAACACCCGCTATGGTGCGAATATACCTCGGATTGTTAGGGTCGGGCTCAATCTTGGCGCGTACGCGGCTGATCAATCCGCGGACCAACTCGCGACTGCCAGACTCGGCGTACCCCCAAACCCGATCAACGATCACATCGGGCGTGATGACCTGACCTCGGTGAGTCATCAGCAGATGGAGCATTCGAAACTCGAGTTGAGTCAAATGTTGTGGCTTGCGCTGCCCGACGCGTACGCTTCGAACAGAAGGTTCCAGTTCAACCGCGCCCAGCTTGAGTGGGGATGGTGCTATGGCTGCCAGCTCACCGCTGCGCTGCATCTGGTTTCGACAGTAGGCTGCCAGGACACGCGGGCTGACGGGGAGCGGCAGCACCAGGTCCGCGCCGGCCTCGAGCAATGCGGCGACCTGGCTGTCCATCGGGCGGTCGACGAGGACGAAGAGCGTTGCTTCCATTTGAGCCCGGAATCTCGAAACATCCTCGATGATCGTATCGGGCGCCCGGGAGATGACCAGAAAGAGATCGCTCTGAGAAGATGGCCGCTCGGCCGTATCGGCTTCGAAATCCGGGCGGTAGAGAACCCCCAGCCCGACTTGTTGAAGGATGTAGCTGTAATAGTCACGTTCATCAGCGTTGTCTGTGATCAGAACGACCTGCATGGGTGTCTATCCTGGGGAGGGAGGGGTAGGCGCAGGTTCGCTCGTCAGCCCGGCCACCCGCTGCGCAAGAAGAGCACTCCAAAGTAGGCCATCCCTCCTCCGGTTGCAAAGATGACGGCCTGGTAGAGGCGGTCGGTAAGCCAGCGTCTTCCGGCTCCCGCGGCGGCCGACAAGAGAGTGTCCCACGCGTAGTCCGTGGAGGCATGCGCCACGTAGAAGACCGCCGGCCCCGCCGGACCATAGGCCTGGGCCTGAGCCAGATACCCGGCAGCCACCGTGACCCACCACGCGTACCAGAAAGGATTGGAAAGCGTGGTGAAGAATCCGAGCCAGAGCAGGTTGGATGTGGTCCGAGGGGGTTGGCTTTGGTCGGCGACAGGCAAATGCATCTTGCCCCGAAACACACCCACAATGTAGCCGAGCCCAATCCCAATCAGCACGATGCCCCCGCCCAGCGCGATCACTCGACTGACGGCAGGCGACGCCAGGCCGGCGCTCAGGCCGAGGCCGATGAGGACAACGATGAAAAGTTCCAGCAGCGTGTGGGCGCTCGCCACCAGCGGGCCGACGCGCCATCCATGCCGGGGCGACTCGGTGATAATCGCCGCCGAGACAGGGCCGGGGGAGATCACGGCCCCAATTGAGACCGCAATTGAAAAGCCGAATACTGCTAACAAGGAATCAGTGGGCATCGGGCGGCGCAACCTCCAGCGGGTGTGGCGCCATTATACAGGCAAGTATTCACCGATGATTGCCCGGATGGGTGAATTCAGTTGTCAGATCTGAGGCTGCTGAGCTTCTGGGGCGGGTTGAGCCTGAGCGGCGGCATGCGGCCGTTCCGAGATTCGGCCCGGCGCGTTTCTTCCACAAGTCGGGCGAGATTGGACAGGGCCTGGTAGCTTCCCGGCACATAGGTTGGATTGGCCGGCTGATCCTTCTGATCTTCTTCGGCGTCTGGCTCATCTTTGACAGCTATCGGGAGGATGGGCAAACCCCCAGCTTTCATCGACGAGAGGACATTCTGATGATGGGCCAGATCTGGGTTGAAGTAGGTTAGCACGATGCCCATGATGGACAGCTCCGGATTTAGCTCACGCTTGATGCGCTCGATCGTGCCCAAGAAGAGCCAAATGCCGCGCAGATGGGCCATATGGGGTTGGGAAGGTATGATGGTTGTGTCGGCGGCTGCCAGGCCGTTGAGGGTCAGCAGGCCGAGGCTGGAGGGGCAGTCTAACAGGATGAAATCGAAATTGTCCTTGACGCCTTTTAGCGCCCTATCCAGTATGTGTTCGCGATCCAGGCGACTGTTGAGTCCATACTCGGTGTGGGCGAGGGCGATGTCAGCTGGGGCAAGGAAGATGTATTGGCCGGGGACAATTTCCTTGAGAATATCCCAGAAAGCCGTCCTTCCAGGCATGCTGCCGCCCATGACCTGGGACAAATTGACATCGGCCGCGTCTTCCACACCGCAGGCGACCGTCAGGCTGGCTTGAGGGTCCAGGTCGACGAGTAAGACGCGATGCCCGCGCTCGGCCAGCGTCGTCCCGAGCGAAAGCGTGAGCGAAGTCTTTCCGACCCCCGCCCTCAAATTGGCCACAGCCACCGTGTAGGCGTCGTTCAAGGCAAGCCCCACTTCCATTCCATGCGGATCAACACCATTCTATATGATTCAATCTGGTTCCCCACCTTGCTGATCACTTTCATTTCTCTTCTTTGGCCAGCTGGCTCAGCTTACCAAACCACAAAAGAATCTCGGGCAACCGCCTGCAGATGCTCATAGAACACCCAGAGTTCTATGTTGACCTTGGTGCCGCGGGCCATCTTCCCCACGTTCAACGTCAGCCGGCTTATGCCTTGGGAATCTGTGGACGGCATCAGGTTGTAGCGATCACCCTGCGGGAGGTGGGCGACGAGCATCACGGCCGCGCCGGGCACCGGGAACAGATTCTGGTCCCGTACCACGATGTAGATCCGCTGCTGGCCGGCTTGGGGCAGAACGGGATACATGACCGAAGCGGAGGTTTGGAGTTGGGTGACGCGGTAGTCTCCATCGGGACCGCGCGCGGCGGGACGAAGCAGGTCCTGGCTGTACCCGCTTTCGTCAAACTGCTCGCGGCCCAGAGGCGCGACATGCACCTGATTTGGGGCGGCTGCTTCGGGGTGCCAGTCAAGGCGAAAGCGCTGGAAATTCTGAACGATCCGATCGTCCTGCAGGGTGAACTCAGATATTGGATAGCCAAAGATATCAAGGCCGCCGTGGGCGTCAAAAAAGTCGAGAAAGGCGTAGCAAACGCTGTGTCCGGTCTGCTCGTAATAGCGGCAGCCGCGGGAGTCCACACTTCTCCGGTCGACGGGCGGCTGCCAACCTCCCATCATCTCCCCCAGGGGTCGCAGGATGGCATGGCCCCCGCCCGACTCATCATTGACCCACTCCATGCGAGCGTTCTCGGTATATTGAATGAGCCGGTTGGATTGAGGATCCACAAATCCGTCTGTGATGGGGAACCCCAAGATGTCTACGCCGCCTGAGGCGTCGAAGAAATCCACGAATTGAGCCTCAAGGCTGTGGCCGGTTTCGGGGTAGAAGCGGCCGCCAGCCATGCTTCTGGCGGCCAGCGAGGAGCCCATGACGGTGAGCGCCGTGACCGCAAGAACCCATCTAAGGGTGCGTTCTGCTCCCTGGATCAGAGGCTTCCTCCAAGCGTCATCTGTCGCGGGCGGACCTTATCGGTGAGGGTAGCCCCGCCAACCTTCGGCAATCTGCACACCGGGGTGCACAGCCGGCACCATATTATCATTTCGCTGAAAAGACGAACGATGGCGTCTCGGGTTCGAGTATCGAGATCGATTCTATTTACGGAAGAAGCGATCGAGGTTGGGGAACACCAATGACTTGCGTTCGCCGCGCTCGAGCGCGCCGTGATTGGCGGCCTCGAAATTGCGTTGCACTTCGCGCAAGGCACGCACCTGCCAACCGGGGGGCTCATCGCTGAAGACCACCAGGGCGGCGGTGAAGCGACCGGGGATGAGCAGCAGATTGTCGCCTTCTTCTGTCTGGGTGGCGAACATGCGGCCGGAGGGCTGCTCACCCGGAGGGTGGCCGAAAGTGCCGAGGAACCGCATGGCCTCCTCGGCCGCCTGTGGTAGGTCCCCCTGGACATAGACCTGCGAACGGTCCGAGATATCGAAGAAGGCAATGCAGCGACACTCGGCTTCGTTGAGCTGCATCAGGAAGTTGGTCTTACCCTCCTCCAGCACAACTTTCCAGCGATCGCTCTTGGGGTTGGCTTGGTGCAAACGCAGGGCGACCTCGTGTTGCTCCAAGTAGTGGCGACGGATGGCACGGTATTGAGAAGCGTTGATTCGGCCCTGTTGGTAGTCCTGTTCCAAGCGGGAAATCTTGTCATCCAGGTGGTTCAGAAGCGCTTCAAGCTCGGGGTCCGCAGGGCCCTGGGGTACGCGTGTCCGAGCTCGCAGGGAGGCAAGCTCAGCGGCCGGATCAAGCTCGTCCTCATCGGCTGCCAGTTGGGCGTCTGAGGCGTGAGCTTCCTCAGGTTGCGGGATGGGTTCGGCGGGGACAGCAGGGGAGGGTGGAGCCGGCGCTGGGTTGTCAATGAATGGTGGCGGGGCTTCACCAGTCAGCTTGGTGATACGCATCTCTTGCTCTTTGAGCAGCTCACGCACCGCTCGCAGCTGACCGGGACTGATCAAGCCGTCGCAGAACGCGATGGCGGCCGACAAGAGTCGCTCCCGCGCACGGCCAAGGCGCAGGCGCGCCTCTTTGAGTTCCGGATGATCCGCCGATTCGTGCTCGGCGCCGTTTGGCGACACTTCGGCCGCCGTATCGGTCTGCGTCGCGCTGGCTGATTTGTCTGCCATCATCCTTACCATGGTACCGGAGACGTTGGTAGGCGTTTAGAGGACGGTTGTACCACTCCTGGGCGCTTTGCCCCCCTTGTGGCCTATGCCCGCGGTATACTCACCAGGCGTGCCCTCGGGCACGTGACCTATATTTTGAACCTAATGGAGGGACCATGCGCAAGCATATTGTGAAAAATGTCACAAATGGCCTCGTCCTGGCTGCCCTTGGCCTCGCTGGTTGCAGTTTCGGTGCCGCAGGAGGGCCAACGGCCACCCCGACGCTTTCCAGCGCCAATGTCATGAAGACGGCGGAGGCCATTGCACAGGCGACCCGAGACGCCGCCACGGCCACGTTGAGCCCGACGCCGGTGACACCGACGGCAACCGAGCCTCAAGTCACCGATACGCCGGCGGCCACCTCGACGCCGTCATCGCCCACCATCAGGGCCAACTACAATGCCTACATCAGATCTGGCCCGGATGAAGCTTTCGACTACATTGATTTCCTGCTGGAGGGCAAGACAGCCGAGGTGCTGGGGCGCTACGAGAATGCGTCCAATGGCACCTGGTGGTATATCCAACCCAGTGGAGAGGGCCTGGCGGGCTGGATTTGGAGCGGCGCGGTGACCTTCTCCGGTAATCAAGCTGCCGTGCCGGCGCGTGAGTCGCCTCCCACGCCGACACCCGGGGCGACAGCGACCAAGGAGAAGACGGCCACAGCGACAGGCGCCCCCGCAACCGACACGCCCACACCCTCAGCTACGCCCTAGTCTCTATTGCAGCTGACTCGGGAAGAGAAAAAGGGCCGGTGGGAATCTTCCCACCGGCCCTTTGTTGTTCCAAGGAGAGACGTCAGTCGCTGTCCCCGCCGAATTCAATTCCTTGGGCGAGCGGGAGGTCTGTTGACCAATTGATGGTATTGGTTTGACGGCGCATATAGCCTTTCCAGGCATCCGACCCGGATTCGCGCCCTCCGCCAGTTTCCTTCTCGCCGCCGAACGCGCCTCCGATTTCAGCCCCAGAGGTTCCGATGTTGACGTTGGCGATGCCGCAATCAGACCCCTCGACGGATAAGAAGGCCTCGACGTTGCGCATGCTGTCCGTAAAAATGGCGCTCGATAGGCCCTGGGGGACGCCGTTGTGCAACTCGATCGCCTGGTCCAGATCGTTGTACTCGAGCAAGTAAAGGATTGGGGCGAAGGTCTCTTCCTTTACCAGGTCCGTCTGTCCCGGCATCCTGACGATGGTCGGTTCCACGAAGTTAGGCCCCAGATCCGGCCGCATCTTTCCGCCGTAGACGATTTCGCCGCCATCCGCCTGGGCACGTTCCAGGGCGTCGAACATCTCTTCAACAGCTGTCGATGTGACCAGCGGTCCCATCAAGGTGCTGTCATCGAGAGGGTCCCCGATTGGGACCTGTTTGTACGCCTTGACCAAACGTGTCTCAAGCTCGGGCGCAATCGATTTTTGAGCGATGATGCGACGGGTGGATGTGCATCGCTGCCCGGCGGTACCCACCGCACCGAACAGGATGGCGCGTGTGGCCAGATCAAGGTTGGCGTCTTCGGCGACCACAATGGCATTGTTGCCGCCCAGTTCCAGGATCGTTCGCCCGAAGCGTGCGGCGACCGCCTCCGAGACATGCTGGCCGACCTTTGTCGAGCCGGTGAATGAAATCAGCGGCAGACGTTTGTCCTGAAGCATCGGCTCGCCGACTTCAGACCCCGATCCGATGATCAGATTGTAGATGCCGCTCGACCCGTAGTCGGCCATCACCTGGTTGGCGATGTGCTGGACGGCAATGGCGCACAACGGCACCTGGCTGGAGGGTTTCCACAGCACGGTGTCGCCGCACACGCTGGCGATGGCCGAGTTCCACGACCAGACTGCCACGGGGAAGTTGAAAGCGGTGATCACGCCGGTGATGCCGAGTGGATGCCATTGTTCGTACATCCGGTGCTGAGGCCGTTCTGAGTGCATGGTGAGGCCGTAGAGCTGGCGCGACAGGCCGACGGAAAAGTCGAAGATGTCGATCATCTCCTGGACCTCGCCCTGGCCCTCGGCCTTTATTTTGCCCATTTCCAGCGAAACCAGCTCTCCCAGAGGCTCCTTGTATTGGCGCAGGGCGTCACCAAAATCGCGGATCAGCTGTCCGCGCCTGGGTGCCGGGACTTGACGCCACTGCTCGAAGGCCATCTGGGCCTCGTGGACAACTTTCTCGTAGGTGGCGCCTGTCGCCTGGTGGATGGTGGCAATTGGCTCGCCAGTCGTCGGGTTGTACGAAACAAGCTCTTTGCCCTGAGCGTCTTCGAACCACGAGTCCGGGCCACTGCAGGCGCCCGGATTGACATCCTGGATGTGAAGCTTCTCAAGCAATGCCTTCATTTGCGCCTCCTGAGGTGGAAAGGACAGCCCGACGAAGGGCCGTATCTGGGTTAGATCGAGGCCGTAGGTCGGCCAGCGGCGGGCCTATCCGCCTTGGCCCTATTTTACCCCGCCGTCCGTAGTGAAGCGCCTGTCATCGGACGAGGCGGGTGCCACCGGGCTTGTCCACCAGTGCCCGGAGGAGCGAATTCGGGGTCTCGGCCGAGAAGATGCGGATCTCGAGGGAGGGGTGGTCCCTGAGGAGTTCAAATGCTTTTTCAACCTTGGCGGCCATGCCTCCGGTGACGTCTTCGCTTGACGCGCCCCTGAGGCGAATTCCGGACACGTCTTCTGGCTTCAGTTCGGATAATAGGGTCCGGTTATCCGGATAGTCGGCAAAGACGCCGGCATCCAGGCCGGCCAAGAGCAAACAGTCCGCATGGAGCGGTTCAACCAGCGCGCCCAGAACCTGTTCGGTCGACACGATGGCCGAACCCTGTTTTCGGTCAAAGGCAACGTCGCCTTGCACCACCGGAACCAAGCCGTGGTCCAGAGCCAAGCGGATCGGCTCATGCGCCAATTCGACGAGCCGGCCGCCTTCGGTCAGCGCCGAGGCGGAGGGAGGGAAGGCGATCACCGGCACGCCGGCCTGCCTCAGGGCGTCCACCACCAGTCGGTTGAGGTGATTGGCTGACGCCCACACGTCGGCAAAGCCCTGCCAATCCTGCCGGCTCTCGGCCCCCTTATGAGTTTGATGCTTGGAGGCCAAATGGTGTCCAAAAGAGCCCGAACCGTGGCCGATGACCAGACGCAAACCAGGCTGCGACCGACGGGCTTCGAACACCTCTATCGCCAGCCGGCGAATGGTCCCCAGACGGGGGGTCTCGGGCTGGTCCTTCTCCGTGATCAGGGATCCACCCAGCTTGAGTAGGATCATCGGCTCTCCACCCTGGTGCTGATGAGACGAGCGGCGCCGGCCGTCCGCAGCGCATTCAGGACGCGTTCGTCGTCGTGTCCGGAGAGCAAAGCAATCACGTTGCCGCCCAGCCCGCCGCCGGAGAGCTTGGCGCCCGAGGCGCCCGCCCGGCGGGCTGCCGAGGTCAACGTTTCAAGCTCAGGTGTGGAGACGCCCAGTTTTTCCAGCTGCGTCTGGTTCTCGTCCATCAAGCTTCCCAAACGATCGATGTCGCCGGCGGCAATCGCCTGTCGTGCGTCTGAGACAAGATTGCCGATCGTTTCGAATGTTATCCCTACGTTCTGTCGATCGGCATCATAGGCGTTGCGGACTCGGGTGACCGCCTCGGCCGTTGACGACGGGCGACCGCTGTCGGCCACGATCAGGTCGAAGCTTCGGCCAATTTCGAATGGTGTGGGCGGCTGTCCCCTGACGAAGAACACCGGTTTGGCGAAAGTCACCACCGTGTTGTCAATCCCGGAAGGCGTTCCGTGGTGGAGCTTCTCGACCTCATAGGCGATCGACGACTGATCCGCCTGCGAAAGGGGGCAGCCGAGGTGTTCGCTCAATGCCCGCACCACGGCCACGCTCACGGCAGCTCCTGAGCCCAAGCCGGCTGCGACAGGGATGTCGGACTCGATGCGCAGGTCAAGGGCGGGTGGGCGGGTCACCCCGCATGCACGCAGAGTCATCCATACGGCAACCGCCAAGGGGTGATTGTCATCCAGGTCATCGAGGGCCGAGTCCAGGTCGACGTCGGGCGCCACGATACGCAGGCCCAGTTCCGCTGCCCAGGGCCGGGTCACAACCGTGGCTCGCGCTTGAACCTGGAGCACGGGAACCGCCAGCGCGGGCTGGCCGTAGACCACGGCGTGCTCACCGAGCAGAATCACCTTGCCCGGCGCGCTGGCGCTGGTCATGATCCCAGGTAGAGAATGACGACTGAGCTCAGTCCCCACAGCAGAAGTGTCACCATCAGTGGACGGTCGCGCAGCAGCAGATCCTCCGGCGCGCCGCCTTCATTGTCAACGTGAATAAGGTGCAGGTAGTGGAAGATTCCGTAGATGACAAAGGGGATCGTCAGCATCATCAGGTGGTTTTCGGGCAGGTTGACGGCTGAAAAGGAATACAGCGAGTAGGCGATGACTGTGGTGCTGGAAACGATCATAATCAGCTGATCAAGGTAGCTTATCGTGTAGCCATCGAGCACACGACGATGAGAGTTGGCATCCGATTGGAGCAGCGTGAGCTCGGCCCGCCGCTTGCCGAAGCCAATGAACAGGGCCAGAAGCGTGGTGCACACGTAAAGCCAGGGGGAAAAGCGTTCGACCGTAATCAGGGTCACCCCTGCCGCCACGCGGAGCACGAACCCGCCGGCAATGGAGAACACATCAATGATCGGAACATGCTTCAGCCAGAAGGAGTAGAGAAGATTGAGGGCCAGGTAGCCGACGATGACCAGGGCGAAGTTCCGACTGAGCGCCAGACTTCCGGCCAGTGAAGCCACGATGAGGATGACGGCGGCCGTCCTAGCGGCGGTCGGTGACAGGGCGCCCGAAGCCAGGGGGCGGTACTTCTTGGTGGGATGCTTGCGGTCGCTCTCCAGATCAGCCAAGTCATTGACGACATACACGGCGCTGGATGTCAGGCAGAGCAGGCCAAAACCGGCCACCGTGGCCAAGAATGGTCCGGGGTCGATCAACTGACGATCGAACACCAGCGCGGCGAAGATGAAGCCGTTCTTGGGCCATTGGCGCGGGCGCATCGTGCGCAGCAGGGCAAGGATCATGGCGAAGATCATAGCAGGTTGAGGAAAGGCGAGCAAGACGCCGGCCGAACGGTACAATCAGCCCATGAGCTCCAAAACGCGCCTGGATCGTCTGCTCGTCGAACGCGGCCTGGCCGACACGCGCTCCCGTGCCCAGCGCCTGGTGATGGCTGGGCAGGTGCGGGTCAACGGCCAGGTCGAGATCAAGGCCTCGCGCCAGTTCACCGCTGAAGACGAAATCAGCGTCGATCACGGCCCGCGCTACGTCTCGCGCGGCGGCCTCAAACTGGAGGCTGCGCTGCACACTTATCCGGTCAAAGTGGAGGGCATGGTCTGCGCCGACGTGGGCGCCTCCACAGGGGGCTTCACCGACTGCCTATTGCAGCACGGGGCCGCCCGCGTCTATGCGATTGATGTGGGGCACGGCCAGCTGGATTGGGGCCTGAGGCAAGACCCAAGCGTGATTGTGAAAGAACGCACAAACGCCCGCCACCTGGAATCCCTACCGGAGCCGATCGGCCTGGTGACCGTGGATGCGGCTTTCATTTCGTTGAAGCTGCTCTTGCCTCGAATCCGCAGCTGGTTGGGCGAGGGCGGAGAAGTCGTTTGCTTGATTAAGCCACAGTTTGAAGCCGGTCCGGCTCAGGTCGGGAAGGGCGGGGTGGTGAAGGACCCGGAAGTACATCGGCGGGTGGTGGAGGAAGTGATGATCGAGGCCGAGCGCCTTGGCCTGCGTCCCGCCGGCCTGCTGGAATCCCCCATTCAAGGGCCCAAGGGAAATCACGAGTTCTTGCTGTGGTTGGTGACCTCTGGAGAGCCAGAAAGAGCCGATCACCTTCTGTCCAGCGTCTTCACAAGTCCCACCTGACCCATCCTCTCTGGCACGCGTCAGGTATACTTCTGCCCGCAGGGGCGCAAACCTGCGCGACCCGTTGTTGATTGACCGCGTGGACATGAATCTCTCTTCTATTCGCAACTTTAGCATCGTCGCTCATATCGACCACGGCAAGTCGACTTTGGCCGACCGATTGCTGCAGCTTACCGGCACCGTCACCGAACGTGAGATGATGGACCAGGTTCTGGACACCATGGATTTGGAGCGGGAGAAGGGCGTCACGATCAAGGCCTCCGCCGTCCGTATGCGCTATCAGGCGTCGGACGGCGAGGCGTTCGAACTCAATCTGATCGATACCCCGGGCCACGTGGATTTTGGCTACGAGGTCAGCCGGGCTCTGGAGGCCTGCGAAGGCGCGTTGTTGGTGGTGGATGCCAGCCAGGGGATTGAGGCACAGACTTTGGCCAACCTCTACCTGGCGCTGGAAGCTGATCTGGAGATCATCCCGGTGATCAACAAGATCGATTTGCAGGCTGCCGCGCGTCGATGAGGTCGCCGAGGAGATCCACAACCTGCTGGGGACGCCCATCGACCAGATTCTTACCATTTCCGCCAAGACCGGGGAAGGTGTGCCGGATGTGCTCGAGGCGGTTGTCGACCGCGTTCCGCCTCCCAAGGGCGAAGAGAACGGGCCCTTGAAGGCCATGATCTTCGACTCGCACTACGACACCTACAAAGGTGTGGTGGCCTATGTCCGCCTCTTTGAAGGTCAGATTGCCGGTGAAGAGGAAATCCACCTGATGGCTTCTGGCGCCCATGCTCGCCCGATCGAGTTGGGGGTCTTCTCGCCTGGGATGCGTGTCGTTGACCGACTTTCGACCGGAGAGGTCGGCTATATTGCCACCGGGCTGAAGTCGGTTCAAGAATGCCGGGTGGGCGATACGATCACCCTGGAATCAAATCAGGCCGCGGCCCCGCTGCCCGGCTACCGCCATCCGAAACCGATGGTCTTCGCGGGCTTCTATCCCGTCGATGGTGAAGATTATCAAGACCTCAAGGATGCGCTTGAAAAGCTTCAGCTCAACGACGCCTCACTCATCTTTGACCCCGAAACCTCCCAGGCGCTCAACTTCGGTTTCCGCTGCGGGTTTCTGGGTATGTTCCATATGGATATCATCCAGGAACGGTTGGAGCGCGAGTTCGACATCGACCTGATCGCCACGGCCCCCTCGGTTGAATACGAAGTCCTGATGCGAGACGGGACGACGCAAGAGATTGATTCGCCAGCCAAGCTCCCGGAACCAGATGAGATCGAAGAGGTGCGCGAACCGTGGATGCGGATCCAGATCTTCACGCCGGAGGATTACTACGGCCCGGTGATGGAACTGGTCACCAACCGGCGGGGAGACTTCGTCCGCCAGGAGTATCCGGCGCCGGGGCGAGTGGTGCTGCACTATGACATCCCGCTTTCCGAGCTGATCGTCGATTTCTACGATCAGCTCAAGTCTCACACTCGGGGATACGCTTCCCTTGATTACCAGTTCTTAGAATATCGGCCCGATGACCTTGTCAAGCTGGAGATCTTGATCAACGGCGAGGCGGTCGATGCGTTGGCGTTGATTGTCCATCGCGATGATGCCTACCGGAAGGGCCAAGCGCTGGTCTCCAAGCTTAAGGAGCTGATCCCTCGCCAGCTCTTCACCGTACCAGTTCAAGCCCAAGCGGCTGGAAGGATCATCTCCCGCGCCAATGTCAAAGCCCTACGCAAGGATGTGCTGGCGAAGTGCTATGGCGGGGACGTCTCAAGGAAGCGTAAGCTCCTTGAGCGCCAGAAGAAGGGCAAGAAGCGGCTCAAGCGCGTTGGCTCCGTGGAGATCCCCCAGGATGCCTTTCTGGCTGTTTTGCGCCTCAACGACGAGTAATGGAATGATCACCCCTGCAACCCCGGTGGACCCCGCATCGGCAGCTGAAGTTGGCGCTAGACAACCGGTGACGCAGAGGATCTGGAGGATGGTATGAAAACTCTGATTACCGGGGGGGCCGGCTTTATCGGCTCCAACACGGCGAACCGCATGCTCGAGGATGGGGAGTCGGTTGTCATCCTGGACAACCTGTCTCGCCCCGGCAGCGAGAAGAACCTGGCCTGGCTCCAGTCGAATTTCCCGGAGGTTGAATTCGTCAAGGCCGACGTGAGAAACGCCGGCGACCTCACGGCTGCCTTGTCGGCGCATGCGCCATTCGATGCCCTGATCCATTTGGCGGCCCAGGTGGCCGTTACCACCTCCGTCGACGATCCGCGCTTGGACTTCGATATCAATGCCCTGGGCACGCTGAACCTGCTCGAGTCCGTGCGAAGTTTGGGACTCGACCCGGCCATCCTCTTCACTTCGACCAACAAGGTCTATGGAGAGATGCTCGACCAGGCTGTTGTCGAAGAAGCGACGCGCTACCGGTATGCCGATCTCGAGCATGGCATCTCGGAGTTGGCCCCGCTGGACTTCCATTCGCCCTATGGATGCTCGAAAGGCACAGCTGACCAATACGTGCATGACTATCACCGGATCTTTGGACTGCGCACGATCGTCTTCCGCAATTCGTGCATCTACGGGCCGCGTCAGTTCGGAATCGAAGATCAGGGCTGGTTGGCCTGGTTCGTGATCGCCGCTCGGCTGGGCCACCCGATAACAATCTACGGCGATGGAAAGCAAGTTCGCGATGTGCTCTTCGTCGATGATCTGATCCGTGCCATGCGGGCGGCGATTGAGAACATCGACGCCACCGCGGGACAGGTCTACAACATGGGTGGCGGCGTCAGCAACAGCCTGTCGGTTTGGCGCGAGTTTGGACCAATGCTTGAGAAACTGCTCGGCGCGTCGATCGACGTCGACTTCCGAGATTGGCGGCCTGGGGATCAAAAGATCTACATCTCAGATGTCCGCAAAGCCCAAGAGACCTTTGGTTGGTCCCCGCGGGTTGACGCGCAAGATGGTGTACGCCGGTTGTTTGAATGGGTAGACGCCAACCCTGAGCTGTTCCAGGCCTGATCACCCCCGTTAAGGGTGCAAGTTTCAAAGTGCTATAATGCCCCGATTCCCAGCCCAGAGCTCGGGCGGGGTATTTCTATGCGTGAGGGGCTGTCTTTGGAGAATGCTCGGAGTTGGATCGTGGGGCTGCTGGTCAGCTTGGTGGCTCTGGCGATCGCGTTCTGGGGCGTGCAACCGGAGCGCGTTGTCCAGGTTGTGAAAGCGGCTGACCCCATCTATCTCATCCCGGCCGCGGGGATGATTGTGGTGGGTCTGTTTGCTCGCGCGCGGAGCTGGCACGTCCTCCTGGGGGAAAGGGCGCCCTACGGCAAGGTATTTTGGGCGCTCAATGAAGGTTACTTGTTGAACAATGTCCTTCCCCTTCGCCTGGGCGAACTGGGGCGGGCCTATTCGGTGAGCCAGTCGGGACAGGTGACAGGCGGCGCGGCTTTGGCCACGGTCGTCGTTGAGCGCTTGATTGACGTGGCCGTCAGCTTGGCCGGGCTGGCCTTGGCGATCAGCGCCATGGCGGCCCCGGTCTGGGCCGGTCAGGTTCTGCAGGCGGCAGGAGTGGTGTTGGCAGTCCTTCTGCTGGGCACGACGGTCCTAGCGCTGAATCAAAAGAACGTCATGCGCTTGGTGGATCATCTTCCAGGCGCCGGGTGGATGCGCGTGCTCAAGACGATGGATGATTTCGCCCGCGGTCTTGGAGAAGCTGCTCGGCCCTCACGGTTGATCAGATCAGGCGGATGGAGCCTGCTCGCCTGGGTGACAGCTTGGATCAGCCTGGCGCTCGTGATGCGCATGTTCGGCCTGCCTTCATCGCCGGTGATCCTGATCTTTGTGACGGGGGTCACGGCATTCGGCGCGGCCTTGCCTTCGTCCCCTGGGGCGGTTGGCGTCTACGAGCTTTCGACGGTGGCTGCCCTGCTCGTATTCGGTGTTCCACAGGCCGTGGCAGTAAGTCTGGCGGTCTTGGCCCACGCGCTGTCTCTCGTCACCACGGGGGGGCTGGGCGCCATTGGTTTGGCCAGGGAAGGACGGACGATCCTGGGGTTGGCAGAGCAGGCCCAGAAGTTCTTTCGGCGGGCCCAAGAGACTCTTGTGGCATGAAGATTCTGGTGGCGCTGACCTACTATCGCCCGCACGTTTCGGGCCTGACGATCTACGTCGAAAGACTGGCTCAGGCTTTGGTCGACCGGGGTCACGACGTCACCGTCTTGACCTCGCAGTACGACCCTAACTTGCCCAAAGACGACAATCAAGGGGGAGTGCGCATCCGAAGGGTGCCGGTGGCGATGCGTGTCAGCAAGGGTGTGATCATGCCCACCATTGGACTGGAAGCCACGCGCGAGGTGGCGGTGCACGACGTAGTAAGCCTTCATCTCCCGCAGCTCGACGCCGCCGGGATTGCCCTGCGGGGCCGTTTGTTGCGCCGGCCAACGCTGCTGACCTACCATTCCGACCTGCAGCTTCCGCCAGGGGTGGTCAACCGAGCCGCTGATGCGGTGGTCTCCGCCGCCAACCGGCTCTCCGGGGTCCTGGCTCACCAGGTCGTGGCGTACACGCGGGATTTCGCCACCCATTCACCCTTTCTGTCTCGGCATTTGCACAAACTGACGGTTATCCCGCCCCCGGTGGAAGTGGCCGAGCCCGAAAAGGAGTTCGCCGACCAATTGGCGCACCTGGTCAAAGGCCGTTTCCCGGTCATTGGCATGGCAGCCCGGTTGGCGACCGAGAAGGGGGTGGAGCATCTTCTGGGGGCCCTGCCCGCCATCCGTCAGCGATTCCCGAACGCCCACGTTCTCTTTGCCGGCCCCTACGAAAACGTTTTGGGTGAGACCGAATACGCGCGGCGCCTAGGCCCACAGCTGGCTGCGGTGGAAGATTGCTGGTCGTTTTTGGGGACTCTCACGCCGGCCCAGATGACTGCCTTCTACGATCGCTGCGATGTGACCGTGCTCCCCAGCATCAACAACACGGAGACGTTCGGGCTGGTGCAGATCGAGTCGATGTTAAGAGGGACGCCGGTTGTGGCCAGTGATCTGCCAGGTGTGCGGCAACCCGTGATGACCACCGGGATGGGAAAAATCACCCCCATCGGTGATCATGGGGCGATTGCAGAAGCGATCATTGACGTGGCTGACCATCCGGAGCGCTATGCATGTGATCGGGATGAGCTGGAGGCGACCTACTTGCCAGGCAAGGTGGCGGAGGCATACGAAACATTGATTAATGGCCTGTTCACCCGGCTCGGCCATAAGAGGACCCGATGAAAGGCGATCTGCTCGAACAGCACCTGCGCGCCCTACCATATTTCCGGGGCACCTTGCGGGCGGTTGAAGCCCGCATGATGGGGGCGGTGAACCTGCCATCGCCGGTCCTGGACATTGGGGCCGGAGATGGGCATTTTGCCGAGGTGACTTACGATAGGCCGCTGGACGTCGGTATCGACCCCGATTTTCCTTCTCTACGCGAGGCCAGTACGCGCGGGAGCTACCGCAGCCTGATTCAGGCGGATGGCGCGCGGCTGCCGTACGCGAACCAAACATTTTCCAGTGGGATTAGCAACTCTGTTTTGGAGCACATTCCACATCTGGATGCGGTCTTGTCTGAGGTCGGCAGAGTCCTGAAACCGGGGGCGCCTTTCGCAATCACCGTGCCGAATCCTGGGTACCGCACACAGTTGAGCCTTCCCAAATTCCTGCGTTCGATCGGCCTGCGCGGCCCGGCTGAGGCCTACCGAGCATGGTTTATGCGCATGTCCCGCACCTGGAATCTGTTCGATGTCGAGGGTTGGCGGAGGAAGTTCGACGCGGCCGGATTCGAAATCGAGCAGTGCCAGAGCTACTTTTCCCCATCGGCGCTGAGCATGCTCGAATGGGGTCACTACTTTGGCGGTCCGAGTCTTGTGTCCCGTTGGCTGACCGGCCGCTGGATTCTGGCGCCCACGGGTTGGAATTTGGCATTGACGGATTGGTGGGTCAGGAAGTATTTTGAGGAGCCGGCCACCGAAGACGGAACCTATACGTTCTATCTTGCGAGAAGACGAGCCTGATGGAAGATCGCCCTCTTCCTCCTGAACCTGATTTTGATGGCGGCGAGCCCAGTGTCCTCGATTGGTTCAAGTCACTCTTAGGAGGACATCCCCTCCCAATCCCCGAGATTCTTGAGGATCATGTTCAGCCAACCACGGAGCAAAAGCGTTCCGAAAGAGCCCTGTCTGCGGCCCCTCAACGTGAGCTTGATTGGCGCGGCCTGCTGGGAGAGATTTCACCCAGACATGTTCGATTGCCGGCGGCGTTGGGGCTGGCATTCGTGGCTCAATTTGGGCTGGCTCAACGCGTGGGCAGCGCACACTTCGAGGTGGGCCTGTACGTGGCTGCAGCCGCACTTTTCGGCTGGGCTGCGCTGGCAGGCGACCTCAGTCTGCAATCACCCCTGGCCCCAAGTGGGGAGCGGCTAACGGTCGATTTCCGGCCCGTCTGGCTAGGAACCGGGGTGGCCTTCTCCCTCCTCACAGTTCTGACATCCGGCGAGAATACGCTTCGCACCTCAACTATGATCTTCTGGACGGCGGCGGTCTTGGCCATGGTGGGGGCGTTCTGGGAGGGGCAGGTTGCGTGGCGGGATTGGCTGGCCCGGGGTCGAGCGTGGGTACGGCGGCCCTTTCTGCGAGTTTCAATCCGACCCTGGCATTGGGCCATACTCGGGGTGGCACTTCTGTCACTTGTCTTCCGCCTGATCCACCTGGACCAGGTGCCGTTTGAAATGTGGAGCGACCACGCGGAAAAGCTGCTGGACGTTTCTGATGTCCTCAACGGGAAGTACTCCATATTCTTCTTCAGGAACACCGGCCGAGAAATGATCGAATTCTATCTGGCGGCGTTCACGGCCAAGGTTTTTGGCACGGGTATTTCATTCCTCACGCTCAAGCTGGTCACGGCTGCCGCTGGTTTGCTCACGCTGCCATTCATCTATCTGTTCGGCAAAGAGATTGGGGGCAGCCGGGTGGGACTTGTGGCGACTGCCGCCGCGGGCATCGGCTACTGGCCGAATGTCATCAGCCGGTTGGGCCTTCGGTTTCCGTTCTACGCTCTGTTTGCAGCCCCGGCGCTCTACTTTCTGGTGCGAGGGCTCCGTTCGGGACGCCGCAACGATCTCTTGATATGTGCGGCGGTGGTAGGTATGGGGTTGAACGGATACTCTCCGGCCCGCATTATCCCAGTCGTCGTCGCGGTCGGCGTGCTCATCTTTCTGATGCACCGAGCTTCGCAAGGTCAACGCGGCCAGACCCTGGCGCTGTTGCTTGTGATGGGGGCGTTGGGCTTTGTTTTCATTCTGCCCTTGTTCCGGGTCATCGTGGAACACCCCGATCAGGTCTTCTACCGCATGTTGAGTCGCATGGGAACCGTTGAACGGGCCTATCCGGCTTCGCCGGTGATGATCTTCCTCGGGAACCTGGTCCGTGGTCTGGGGATTTTCGCCTGGGATGACGGCCAAATCTGGATCGCCTCCATTCCCCATCGCCCGGCTTTGGATTGGCTCACCGGCGCGTTTTTTCACTTGGGGGCTGTGCTCATGGTTGTGCGCTACATCCGTGAGCGCGACTGGCGGGACGCGTTCACCCTGGTCAGCATCCCGCTGCTGATGCTGCCTTCCACTCTGGCGCTTGCCTTTCCGGATGAGAACCCGGCACTTCACAGGGCCTCGGGGGCATACATCCCGGCATTTGTCCTGGTGGGTATGGCGGTTGTGGCGACCTTCGATTGGGCCAAGAAGGCCTTCGCCCAGCGCAGATCCGCCATGGCTGGCGTGTATGCTGGGCTCGGTCTGTTGTTCGTCATTTCGGCCGTCATCAACTACCGACTGGTGCTGGTCGACTTCGCCAAGCTCAACCTCCAGAGCACATGGAACACGGCCCAGGCGGGCGAGATTGTGCGGGGATTCGCTGAGTCAGTCGGTTCGTACGAGACGGCCCACATGGTGCCCTATCCGTATTGGATGGATGGCCGCTTGGTCGGCATCAATGCCGGTCAGCCCACCAAAGACTTCAGCACCCCGCCGGATCAATTGGCGGACCTACAGGACGAACTGCGAGCCCAACTCTTCTTGGTCGATGTGCAAGACAAGCCAGATCAGGACATGCTGAACCAGCTCTTCCCAAATGGCCGCTGGTCGATCGCCCATTCAAGCGAACCCGGCAAGGATATCGCCGTCTTCTTGGTGCCAGCGAGAATCTCCGACCTCCCCGCAATCGACTCTAGCAGCGATTTGCCATGAACCGGCCCCCTGAAACCGTTGCACCACAGAACCAAGTTCCAGAGTCTGAGCCTGGATTTGACTACCGGGCTCTCTTGCCATGGTTGGCCTTGGCGCTGGTCATCGCATTTGGCGCCTTGCTCCGATTCACCGGTTTGAACTGGGACGCAGGAACCCATCTGCATCCGGATGAGCGTTTTCTGACGATCGTTGAATCGGGTTTGCGCCTGCCCAAGAGCCTTGGTGAATTCTTCAACACAGCCGCCTCGCCTCTGAACCCGGCCAATTCTGGCAACACGTTCTTTGTCTACGGAACGCTGCCGATCTTCCTGGTGCGTGTCCTGGGCGAGTGGCTGGGTCGAACCAGCTACGATCAGATCTATCTGGTGGGTCGGGCGACATCCGCCGGATTTGACCTTGTCAGCCTGATCTTTCTCTTCCTCTTGGGCCGCCGACTGTATGGGGTGTGGACGGGGGTATTGGCGGCTGCTTTTGGTTCCGCCTCCGTCCTGCTCATCCAGCATGCTCATTTCTTTGTCGTTGACCCCATGGCGAATACCTTTGTCCTGGCTGGACTCTATCTGGCGGTGAGGGTTCTGGACGAGGCGCGCCTGGCGGACTACTGCTTGTTTGGCCTGGCCCTCGGCATGGCGATGGCGTCCAAAATCAACACCTTCCCGCTGGCGTTGGTGGTTGCGCTGGCAGCGTTCATTCGCTACGCCAAGGCTCATCCCGAAACGAAGCCAGATGAAGTCATCGGCGGCGTGAAGGGCCTCGCCCTGGCGGCGGTGATATCGTTCATCACCTTCAGGATCTTTCAACCGTACGCCTTCGTCGGTACGTCCTTCTTCGACATCCGAATCAATCCTGGCTGGATGTCCTCAATGACCGAGATTTTGCATCAGAGCGGCGGCGAAGTTGACTTTCCACCCGCTCTTCAATGGGCGGATCGAGCCCCGATCTTGTTCTCGCTTCGGAACCTCGTCTTATGGGGGTTGGGGATACCGTTGGGGGTCACGGCCTGGTTGGGCTGGGGCTGGGCGGCATTTGAATCCTTCAAGCGGCGGCGATGGGATCGTCATCTCATTCCGGTCTTGTGGACCGGCGGATACTTCGCCTGGCAGTCGTTGAGCTTCACCAAGGCCATGCGCTACCAGCTGCCCGTCTATCCCACGTTGGCGGTCTTAGCAGCTTGGGCGATTCTCGAGGCTTGGCGTAGAGCTCCGGATATCCGCTGGAAGAGAGTCGCCAGGTACGCCCGCCCGGCCGTCGGCGTGGTGGGTGCGGGTGTCATCTTGGCAACCGCTTTCTACGCCGTGGCCTTTGTCAACATCTATCGGCAGCCGATGACCCGCGTGGCCGCGTCGCGCTGGATCTACCATCACCTGCCGGCGGCAGTCAATTTCAACGTGAGGACTCCCAGCGGTGAAGATCAGTTGGAGGCCCTTCCGACGTCACTTGCTGCGGCGCTTCAGGCCGGTGAGAGCCTGACGACGAGTTTCGTGGCCCAGTCGGGCGCTTCTCTGACGGCAATGGTCCTGCCTCAAGTGACCGACCTTGATCCGAGTTCGGGAGCCAAACGGGTTCGGGTGACCATCTTCGATACCCCTGCCATGGGGACCCCTGTGGCCGAAGGGGTGTCTGAGGACCTCACCGATATGTCATCGGGTCAGGTCGAGATCCTGCTTCCCACGCCGGTTCCATTGATCGAGCTCCACACCTATGGCATGCGTCTGACGGCTGAGGGAACCGGCGGCCTGAGTTTCCAGGGCCAGGTGAGCCTGTTGCAGGCATCGGGCGAGGGACCGGAAGGCACCACTGTGCCTATTCCTTCGCAAACCGACGTACTCATCGCTGGGCAGCCGCAATCGCTCATCGTTCAGGTTCATCAGAAGGGCGCACTCACCGGCGTTCGTCTGCCCCACCTAAGGCGGATTGCAGGGGCGCCGGGTCCAACCCTGCAGGTTTCACTTGTCAAGGAGACGGACCCGGGGACATCGGTCGCCAAGGGGGAAACCCATGTCCTCCCGACGGACAGCGCCGAGTTGGACGTGTCGGTGCCGTTTGAACGCTCGGTGGCCATCGAGCCCGATGTCAACTACCAACTCACTTTGAGCCTGGAAGGTCACGGTGCCGTGGCCCTCCGCCCCACAGTTTTGATCAGCGAAACAAGTTGGGATGACGGGCTCCCGGTCAATCTGGATGGCTACAGCTACAGTGGTCGCTACACTGGCGTCAATCAGGAACTCTATTGGCCCGACAACCAAGACGACAATGGCGATGGCGTCCCCGATAAGCTGAATCGCCTGGTCGATACGCTCTCGCATGGCGACTATCTGGTGATCAGCTCCAATCGTCAGTACGGCAGCATCGCCAGGGTCCCCTCGCGCTATCCATTGTCAGCCGAATACTACCGATTGCTGTTCAACTGCCCCGCTCCCCGATCCGTGGAGGCCTGCGCGGCCGTCGCCCAGCCAGGTGGGGTTCAAAACGTCATCGGCTACAGACTGGTCAAGGTTTTCCAATCGGACCCTCAATGGATGGGTGTGGACTTCAACGACCAGACGGCGGAAGAGGCTTTCACGGTCTACGATCACCCGAAAGTGTTGATATTTCAGCACACGGACGCTTTTTCTGCCCAGCTGCTTCGCGACAAGTTGAGCGCGGTGAACGTTTCACAGGTTCAGAATCTGGTGCCCAAGGATCTAAAGGCTGGGACCGGCCTGACCCTGATGCTGCCCGCGGGGCGGTGGGCTGCACAACAGCTTGCTGGCACATGGAAGGTCTTGTTCCCACCAGACGATCCGCTGAATCAATCTCAGGTTTTGGCTGTCGTTGCCTGGTGGCTGTTGGTCACATTGCTCGGTTGGTTGGCTTTTCCGATCGTCCGTCTCGCGTTCCCCGGGCTCAAAGACGCCGGGTATCCGTTGGCGCGAGTAATTGGCCTGCTCCTGATGGCTTGGGGGGCATGGATGTTGGGCAGCTTGGGTGTGCCGGTGCACCGGGGGACCATCGCCCTCGTTGTGGTTGGGATGACGGCCGTATCACTGGCGCTGGCGTGGCGTGATCGGGTTTCCTTGACGGCCTTCGTGCGCACCCACTGGCGTCAAATCCTGTGGGTGGAGGTGTTTGCCCTCACCTTCTTCGCTATCGACCTGGCGATTCGGATCGGGAATCCGGACCTCTGGCACCCAGCCAAGGGCGGAGAGAAACCGATGGATCTCTCCTACCTGACGGCTGTGATCAAGAGCACCGGCTTTCCACCCTATGATCCGTGGTTTGCCGGCGGCTACATCAACTACTACTACTTCGGTTTCGTCCTGGTTGGGATGCCGATAAAGCTCCTGGGGATCGTGCCCGAGGTGGCCTACAATCTGGTTCTCCCCACGCTTTTCAGCTTGCTGGCCCTGGGCGCCTACAGTGTGGGCACGAATCTCCTGGCGGACCGGGATCAGGAGGCCGGTGGGTTGGACCCGCGCGTGGCTGGCGTGGCAGCTGCTCTGATGATGGTCATTCTGGGCAACCTCGGCACAGTCCAATTGATCTACGATTTACTGCGCGAACTCGGAGGTGGGCTTGGCTTAGGTGTGCTGGATGCTCTGAGGGGCATGGCTCAGGTCGTCTTCGCCCATGCACATCTGCCCGTGCCTCTCGACCACTGGTATTGGAATCCGAGTTGGTCCATCCCGCCCGGCCCAGGCGAACCCGGGCCGATCACTGAGTTCCCCTTTTTCACTTTTCTGTATGCGGATTTGCATGCCCACATGATCAGCCTTCCGCTGACGGTGGCGGCCCTGGCGTGGAGCGTATCCTGGCTGTTGGCCAATCGGGATGGAAAGCCGCGTCGCTGGCTGGATGCCGCTGTGTCGCTGTTTGTCGGCGGCTTGTTGATTGGGGCCTTAAAACCGACCAACACCTGGGATTTTCCCGTGTACCTGACGTTGGGCGTGCTGGCAACGCTGGGTGGGGCGTGGCTCAGGCTGCGCTCGCTGCGTCCTACAACCTGGTTCCGGGCCGCCTGGACGACGGCTGTTCTGGTCGGGCTCACGCTTCTTTTGTACGAGCCGTTCAGCCGCTGGTATGGGCAGGGGTACACCCAGCCGCAGTTGTGGCAGGGATCGAAGACGCCAATCAGCGCCTACCTGGTTGTTTATGGACTCTTCCTGTTTCTGATGGTGGCTTGGATGATCTGGGAGACCCGCGAGTGGATGGCCGACACGCCGATTTCTGCGCTCAGCCGTCTGCGGCCCTATGGCGAGTTGTTCCTGGCGGCGTTGGTTCTGTTCGCTTCGGCGGTCGGCCTGGCGGCGGCTTTCGGCTACCCGGTAGCCTTGATCTCATTTCCTCTTGTCTTGTGGGCAGGTTTGCTGTTTCTAAGGCCAGGACAGAGTATGGAGAAGAGAATCGTGCTGGCCCTGATCGCCAGCGGGGCAGCGCTGACATTTGTGGTTGAAGTCGTCGTGCTCAAGGGCGACATCGGCCGGATGAACACGGTGTTCAAGTTTTACCTTCAGGTGTGGACGTTGTTCAGTGTTGCGTCGGCGGCAGCTTTCTTCTGGGTCCTGACCGACCTCGGGTGGTGGAAATCGATCTGGCGCAACTTATGGCAGTTGGGCCTGGCAGCTCTCGTATTCGGCGCGGCCCTCTACCCGATGACGGCTGCACCGGCCAAAATCGCAGACCGCATGGCACAAGACGCGCCGCACACGCTGGACGGCATGGCGTACATGGCCTACGCGACCAGGGGAGAGCTCGGTACGAGTTTCTCCACCGACGAGGACTACCGGGCCATACAATGGATGCAGGCGAACGTGAGCGGATCCCCAGTCATCGTCGAGGCCAACATCCCGGAGTATCGATGGGGGACGCGTTTCACCATCTACACTGGCCTGCCCGGAGTGGTGGGTTGGAATTGGCATCAGCGCCAGCAGCGCGTTTACGTGAGCGAGGAGCAAGTTACCGACCGAGTCATCGCTGTCACGAATTTCTACATGACACGCTCCGTGGACGATGCTCTGGCGTTCTTGCGCAGATACCAGGTGAAGTACATTGTTTGGGGGCGGCTGGAGCAAATCTACTACGGAGATGTTGAACCCTGTTTGGCGACGGGTGACTTACGCGTGACCTGCGATCTGGGGGGACGTTCTTTGGGGATGACGCAACCCGATGTGCCGGCCAGCGACTGTCAGGTGATCGACGCCCAGGCGGTCCCGGCCACTCTCGATTGCCCGACCCATGCGGCCGACAAATTCACGATTATGCAAAACCTGGGCTTGATAAAGCCCGTGTTCCACACAGGGCAAACGACCGTGTATCAGGTGATGCCATGATGGGTCAAATTATGCAGGCCGGGGCATGGTGGCTGGCAAGCCTTCTGATCGGCTGGTTGGCATTCCCTGTGGTCCGCCGCGTGTTCGGAAGATTGCCTGACCAGGGCTACGGATTCAGCCGAGCGGTAGGCCTGCTCGGTTTGAGCTACGCTGTCTGGATCTTGGGCACAGCCGGATGGGTGCGGAATACCCGGGCCGGGGTTTTCGGGATCGCCCTGGTGCTGGGATCTGGATGTCTTGCATGGGCCTGGCGCGGCCGAAGCGAGATTTGGGGCTGGCTGCGCGACAGGCGAGACACCATCCTGGTCGAGGAACTCTTGTTCCTGGCGGCGTTTGTCGTCTGGGCCTTCGTGCGTGCCAACAACCCCGACATCACCAACACCGAGAAGCCGATGGAGTTGATGTTCCTGAACTCGATCCTTCGCTCTCCGACATTCCCCCCGCACGACTCCTGGCTTTCCGGCTACGCCATTTCCTATTACTACTTCGGCTACATCATGATGGCTGTCCTCACCCGCTTGACAGGTGCAATAAGTGGGGTGGCATTCAATCTGACAAACGCCCTGTGGTTCGCCATGACTGCCCTGGGCGCGTATTCGCTGCTCTACAACATGCTCAACTGGCGCAGGGAGGGCTCCAAGACCAGGCTTCTGGCGCCGCTCTTGGCTCCCTTGATGGTCGTGGTGGCCGGCAATCTGGAAGGTTTCTTGGAAGTCCTGCATTCCCAGGCATTGTTTTGGCACCAGGCCGCCGATGGAAGTCTGACATCGTCATTCTGGTCCTGGTTGGGCATAAAGGATCTTGTCCAACCCCCCAGCGGCACGGCTTCCTGGATTCCCAATCGCTACCTGTGGTGGTGGCGCGCCTCGCGCGTGGTTCACGATGTCAATCTGGCGGGCGCCGACGTCGAGGTCATCGATGAGTTCCCCTTCTTTTCGTTCTTGCTTGCAGACAACCACCCACACCTGCTGGCGATGCCGTTTGTCCTATCCGCCATAGGTTTTGCATTTCAATCCTTGCTCGCTGGGGGTAAGAAGATCTTCACCATGAGCCGCCTGACGGCGCGTTGGGATCCCTCCAGAGCGCTCGTTTCGGCAGCCATGGTCGTCGTAGCTGTGGTTGCTTTTGTCCGCTCGGTGGACCTGGCCCGGACCGGCAGCGGGCCGGCCGGGGTGGTGCTGGGGGTCATCACGGCACTGCTGACGACGGCGGTCATCATCGGGATTGTGACATTCTTCACATACTGGTTGATGGGCCGGCTGCCGTCGCTCCTTTCCGGGCGTGAATATGTTTTCGTGATCTGGTTGTTCGGTGGGCTGGCCTTTCTGAACACCTGGGACTTTCCGATCTACCTCAGCCTTCTCATGCTGGTCTTGCTTTGGCGCGGTGGGAAAAATCCTCGCCGCGCAGACTTGTCAGCAGCGGTGTGGACCGGCTTGGCCGTGGTGTTGGGAGGCGTGGTCCTTTACTTCCCTTGGTATCCCAGCTTCTCCTCTCAAGCGGGAGGGTTGCTCCCTAATCTGTTGTATGCCACGAAGATCCAACAGTTTGGGGTGATGTTCGCCCCGGCCCTGGTGCCTATTCTTGCATGGTTGATTTGGAAGGTCATTCAACGGCGCCGACAAATAGCTTGGGGACGTTTCTGGGCCATCACGCTCGGCGTTCCGGTGAGTCTGTTGCTGATTTCATGGGGGCTGGCCGCGGTCATGGCATACGCACTCAACGCTTCGGCGGCGGGGTTGGACAGCGTGCTCAGTTCGATGGGTGCTGTCAACGTCTCGGCGGCCATCGATGGACTCTTGGCGGCGCGTGCTTCACATCCGTTCACCCCGCTGCTGATGGGCCTTGTCTTGGCGATGTGTGCGGCTCTGCTGTGGCCGAAAGCGCTTGAAGATGAGCCGCCGCCCGCCAGACCTGCCGAAGACCGGAGTCAGCCCCAACTCTTTGCCCTGCTGATGGTGGCGATCGGCGCCTTGTTGGTCATCGGGCCGGAATTCTTGTACTTGAAGGATCTCTTCGGCGACCGAATGAACACAGTCTTCAAGTTCTACTTCGCCACCTGGATCCTTTGGGGTCTGGCAGGGGCATACGCTGTGAGTGAGGTCTGGCCCCGAAGGAGACCCGGCTGGCGTGTGGTCAGCACCCTGGTGGTTGTCCCTTTGATGTTAGGGCTGGTCTACCCGGTGGCTGCCATCTGGACCAAGACCAATGGCTTCGACCCGGGTGGCGGGCGCACGCTGGATGGGAACGCATACATGCTGCGGGATCATCCGGGGGACGCGGCCGCCATTGCCTGGATCAACCAGAATCTCAGGGGCGGGGTGATTACCGAAGCGATCGGCGGAAGCTACTCGGCTTTCGGCAGGGTGTCAGCGCAGACGGGACTGCCAACCGTCTTGGGCTGGCCGGGGCATGAAGTTCAGTGGCGCGGTGATTCGGCCCTTCTGGGATCCAGACAAGATGACATCGGCAGGCTATACTCGAGCCGGACTGCGGGTGACATCCAGGATGTGTTGGACAAATACGGCATCGCTTATGTCTACGTGGGAACCCTTGAGCAAAGCACCTATGGCGTGGGATCAGTGGAAAAGTACGTTCCGATGATGACGATCCTGTACCAGGATCAGGGGGTCACTTTGTTTGGCGTGCCTGGAAGGGTTCAGTGGAAATGAAAGAGGGCAAGCTAGAAGTCTCCAATCAAGCCTTTGTCTGGGGCGCTCTGCTGGGCCTCGGCGCATTGCTCCGGCTGGTCTCATTGGGCTGGCCGCCGCTGGGGGACGCTGAGGCCAGTTCGGCGCTTTCGGCAGCCACTGGCGCGCTTGCCTCACCCTTCTGGAAGGGTGAAAGTGCGGGTTGGGGAAGCGCCTCCTATCAAACGCTGACGGGTTGGCTCTATCAGGTGTTCGGTACCAGCAACGCGGCTGCGCGTTGGATCCCGGCGCTGGCCGGCCTGGGTTTGCTCTTTGCAGCTTGGTTTCTCCGACGTCGCCTGGGCCGCACCCAAGCGGTGCTGCTGGGGCTTCTCCTGGCCATTTCCCCAACCATGCTCGTCACCTCCCGGACTGCCGGAGGCACGTCCCTGGCGCTCCTGGGTGTGGCCATGTTCCTCGTATTCGCCCTCGGCAGAACCAAAGGGGAGAGGGGGTTACGGCCCTTCGCTGGTATGGGGGTTGGATTGGGGTTGGCCTTGGCCAGCGGACCCATGGCCTGGAACGGCCTTCTTAGTCTGGCAATCGCCTTCGCATGGCTGCGATGGCGAGGTGATGGGATGGAGGCCGTTGAAAAGAGCATGCCACAGGGGGCATGGAGAACGCTTGGGCTGGCGTGGTTGGTGACCTTTCTGGGCCTCACGACTCAGTTCGGCGCCGGATTGGATGGGTTGGGCGTGGCACTGCAAGCGCCAGCCCAATGGTTGGCCGGATGGACGCGGCCTGGGAGCCTAGCGCTGCTCACGGCTCTTGCCTTGCTTCCCGTGTACGAGCCGCTGATCTTGATCTTCGGCTTACTGGGTGCCGCCCGGCGTGGATCGGAAGCTCTGATCTGGCGAGGCGCTCGCATCTGGGCGCTAGCAGCTGCACTCCTGTTTCTTCTCCGAGTCGGTCGACGGCCGGAGGATCTCGTATGGGTCGTGCTGCCCATGGCGGTGCTGGCCACCGTCCCCCTGGGCACCCTGATTGAGATTCTCACCGACGGGTTGGAAGACATTTCCGTCTACCTTATGGCCGGTGTGCTGGCCGCGCTCGCCGGCTTCACCTATCTGCAGCTGGTGGGCTACGTCAATGAGCTCTCCATCGGGGGCGCACCAGAGATCGTCACCCTCGGCTTGGTCCTGACGGCGCTAGGGTTTGCGGTCTCTCTCTTCCTCCTGTACGGGATGACCTGGTCGTGGGTTGAGGCCTTCCATGCTGCCGGTGCCGTTGGGGTCGTTCTGTTGGGAGTCTTGACGTTATCGGCAGGATGGCGATTGGGCTTCAGCCCGCAAGCGACAGGCGGGCCCGAATTGTGGCGGCCGACATCCGCCAGTCCTGATATTCAACTCCTGGAGCGGACGCTGGAGCAGATATCAGCTGCCAAGCGCGGTGAGGAGAGCGGGCTGCCTATCCGTGTCCAAGCACCGGTGCCGGCCTCTCTGGCGTGGATTTTGAGGCATGAGACAGCTGCCCCGGCCGCGACCGACGCAAGCCCGCCGCAGGCCGTCCTGCTCCCGTCCAGCGACAGCCAACCCAGTCTGCCGGGGACTTATGTCGGCCAGAGATTTGGGGTCGACACGGCTTGGGGATGGGAAGGGCCCCTACCTCCAGACGGCCTGGGATGGTGGATCCTACGCAAGGGGGGCACGCGATCGATCCAATGGGTGCTTTATGTGCCCAATGAAGGCCCGTCGCAATCACAAGGAGGCAACGACGGCGTTGAAGCCCCACCATCGTCCTAGCACGGTCAGGATGAGTCTGTGAGCCCGGCATCGATCATCGCCATTGATGGCCCTGCCGCATCCGGGAAGAGCACGCTTGCGCGGCATCTGGCACGCAGGCTCGGCTATCTTTACTTCGACACAGGGGTCATGTACCGGGCGGTGACCTTGGCCGCTATTCGCAACGGTCTTGACCTGATGGATGAGCTTACCGTGACGAAGCTGGCCGAAGAGGTCGAGATCGACGTCCGCCCCAAGGATGATCCAACCGGGACCCCTTTCGAGGTCTTCCTCAACGGCCGGCCTGTCACCGACCAACTGCGGACACCTGAGATCGACAGCAACGTCTCCCGCGTATCTGCCTACCGGGGAGTGAGGTACGCGATGACGGGGCTTCAGCGGGCGATCGGCAAACGCGGCGAGGTGGTCATGGTGGGGCGGGATATTGGAACTGTGGTCCTGCCGGATGCCGACGTCAAACTGTACCTTGACGCCACCGTGGAAGCGCGTGCGCATCGCCGGTTTGATGAGTGCGTCGAGCGCGGTGAGGAAATCACCTACTCCAGCGTGCTTGAATCGATGAAGGTGCGCGACGCGTACTGACTCCAGCCGCGAGGTCGCCCCCTTGAAACCCGCCGCCGATGCCGTGGTGCTCGACACCACGGACCTGTCGATTGAAGAGATGGTAGAAACCGCCCTTGTCCTCGTTGAACGGCACAGCGCCGACGCGCTCCCCTCCGACGAGACCCCTTTGTGAAATTCATCACAAACGGAGGCTGATATTCCGCCCCATGCCTCCAGGGGCAGCTCCCAAACGATTTGAGATGATTGAGAAGTCGCTAGTCGGCGGCGGAAGCCAATTCGGTGCGGTCGCCCTTGAATATCGTCTCAGGCACGAAGCGCGTCACGATCAAGGCGCCCAGCAGGCACAAAATGCCGCCGACGATGAAGGGCAGCTCGAACGCATACACGGCCAGGAATCCGGCGATGAGGGGGCCCAAGGCGATCCCGAGCCCAAAGCCCATGGCCATCAAACTCATCTGCCGACCCTCACCGCCGCGCTGGGACAAGTCCGCCGCCAGGGCGAAGCCGGGGGCGGCGATGGCCGCCGATGCCAGTCCCTGGATTGCGGTCAGCCCCGTGAGCTGCAGGGTTGTGGCTGCCAGCCCCAGAAGGGCGGTGGTGGGTGCCATAAGAAGCAGCCCGCTGATAATGGGAGGTTTTCGTCCGATTCGGTCGGACAAGCGCCCGAGCGGGATCTGAAACACCAGCCGCGAGAAGGTGAGCGCGCTAAACGCCACGCCGAACCCCAGCGCGGTCTGATCGAGCTTGGTGTTGAACTGGGGCTCCAGGGTCGTCATCATGGTGAACGCGCTGGCCATCATGAACATGGCTGAGCCCAATGCGATGAGCGGCTTGGAGAAGACGGCCGAATCGAAAATCCGGAAGGGCTGGGCCCTTGCCTCGCTCACATCCGAAGGTTTTTCTTGCACCAAGAGCTGGACCAGCAGCACGGCGAGAAAAAGAAAGGCCGCGCCCACGATGAAGACCAGGCTGAACCCGTAGTTGACCTGCAGGTAGCCGCTGACCAGGGGGCCGATGGCGAACCCGAGCATGCGCATGGCGGTGTAGATCCCCACCCTCTCCGCAGAGCGTAAAGTGACCCCCGGCTCTCGATCTGTTGAAAAACGGATGTGAATGAACGGGAACTTACGCCTTGGCGTGGAGTCCACGCCCGAGATCGCTCAGTGTCCGCTGGGCGATCTCACCTTTTAAAGGATACTCCTTCATTGTACGTACTCCTCTGCAATTGTCAAGGCGTTGTGGGACACCGGCAGGGAAATTTTGACTCCAGTCTCTATCTGTCCTAAATGTTCCCTTATGTCACCAATGTTCCCTTCTGTCCCTTTTTCCCGGATCCAGTAGCGCCGTTCAGCGCCAGGATCGAGCCCGTCTATCAGCCGGAAGAGGATCTCGTAGTCGGGCTTGACCTTGACCCACATGATGCGCTTGGTGCCCACGTCGCAGCCAACTTCCTGAACCATGGTACGTACCAGCATTCTGCGCTCTTCTTTGGTGGCCCACTCCCAGCTGTCATGCAGGTTCAGCAAGGTGCGGGCTGCCCGGTCAATGGCCGCTTCCGGGATGCGATTGAGCAGCTCGAGCTTCTCTTTCAAGGCGTTGACTTTCTGCCAGTACTGATATTCTTCCCCTTCGTAGAGGCCGCGCTCGTAGTTGTCACGCATCAGGCGCATGACAGTGCGGATCTCCTTGCGCTCAGTCTCCGGATCGGGGCCGTCCTTTTCTTCATGCAGCAGTTTGCGCACATCCCCTTCCCAGGTGTGCGTCAGCTTCAGCGATTTGATCAAGTCCGCCACCTGCTCATCTAGATCGTCAGCGTGAATGCTCTGGCCCGAATAAGGGCAGTCGTGGTAGCCACGCAGGTGCGAATCCTCCCGGTAGTAAGTGGGGAAATTCTTGGGGGTCTGGATGCGCAACCTCCGGCCGCAGTGGGCGCAGACCGCCAGGCTCTGGAGCAGGTGGACCCGGGCTGCTTTCTGGTCTGTCTTTACGGCCACACGCCGGCTGGCGCGCACCGCCTGGCTGCGGTCCCACAACTCCTGGGTGATGATCGGCTCGTGCTTGCCCTCCGAGAACTGGGGCGGCGTGGAGCGGTAGCTGACGCCCTTGGGACGGACGCTCATGCCTCGGTAGCGGATCTTGCCGACAAAGTAGGGATTACGGAGCATATCCCGGACCGAGTCCTTGTTGAAAGCCCGGCCTTTGGCGGTGAGATATCCTTGCTCGTTTAACCAGGTGGCGATCTGCATGTCCGAATACAGCCCGGAGGCGTAGCGCTCGAACATCGCCACCACGACCGGAGCTTTTTCTGGGTCAGGCACGCCTACCTTGCGGTTGCCATGCAGCACACTAATGTACCCCCAGGGGACGGTGCCGTTGTGATAGCCCTGCAGCGACCTTTCCAGCTTGCCCTTATTCGTTTCTTTACTCAGATTATCTGAATAAAATTCCCCGAGGGAACTGACCAGGTGGAAAAGCAGCTTGCCTTCTGGAGTGCTCAGGTCGAATGGCTGCTGGACGGCTTTGAAGATGATGTCCAGCTCCTGCAGCTCGTGGACGATCTCCAGCGACCATTCCAGCCGGCGGGCCAGACGATCTACTTTGTGGACGTACAGCACCTTGAATTCGCCGTGGCGGGCGGCCTCGCGCATGGCATTGATACCCGGGCGGTACTTCTTGCGGTAGGCAGATTGGGCCGGGTCTGAATAGACCTTGACGATCTCGACGCCGTCGCGCTCGGCCTGCTCCTTGATCTGGCGTAGCTGGGCATCCAGGCTAAACGAATCGCTCTGCATCTCAGAAGAAAAGCGAATGTAGGCTGCTCCAGGTAGAGTGGGAAGAGTCTTCTCTTGGCTTGTTACGATTCATCTTGTTTTATCCTTTCCAGTGAAGTGAAAATCAGGGGTAACGAAAGATAGATCTATGCAAGAAAACTCAATACATACCTCCAATCCAGGAGCAGCGAGATAATTAATTGGTATCGTTAGTCTTTTCCTGGCTGATCGCCAGGTAGCGGCGGTTGATGCGCGCCAGCCATTCGATCAGGCTTTGGGGCGTTCGACCCGGAAGGCGCGCAGCCAGATCTTGGGTTCGCTGCTCCTGGGAAGGGTTTATATCACTGGACGGATCAGGTATCTCTTCCGAATTGCAGTTTTTCGAAAAGTTTTGACTACCGTTCTCATCTGTCATGGTTGCACCTCGTACACTAAATCGTATTGAATGTCTTATATGCGCTTTATGGGGTAAAAGAAAACTCCGGTTCTGGCAGATTGGCTGCCGAAACCGGATCATGTCGAACTAAAAAAAGTTGGATTGTGCTTAAATTATCACCGTAATATCATTTAGCAATCCTGTCCCTTTTTTGGATTATTTTCCGATTAACATATAGAGCTCAAAACTACTACATCCGGGAAAAGGAATCCCATGGTTGAAAGAATAATGTCAATAAAACTAAAGCCTCAACCAGAAGCAAGGCACATCACTCAGCTCGTCGAAGCGGCCAAAGTAGATTTACAGGCGTTTGGAGAATTGTACCTACTGTACGCACAGCCCGTATTTCGATACATATATAGTCGTATTGGTAGTTTGCCCGAAGCTGAGGATGCAACGACGCAAACCTTTTTGGCAGCTTTAGAGCGATTTCCGAAATATCGTCATGATGGGCATATTGCAAGCTGGCTGTTCGCTATTGCTCGCAATAAAGCTATGGATTATTACCGCTCGCAGCGTAAGGAAGCTTCGCTTGACGAAGCGGAGCGCATTCCTGCTGACGCCAATCTGTTGCAACAGGTAATAAAAACTGAACGGATAGCCGCTTTGTCGAAAATCATCCGCGCTTTGTCCGAAGATGAGCAAGAGTTGATCCGCCTGCGCTACGTGGCCGAGTTGAGCTTCGCCGAAATCGGGCATTTGCTCGGTCAGAAAGAAGATACGGTCAAGAAATCTCTCTACCGGCTGCTAGCCCGGCTTAAAGTCCAGGCGGATAAAGAATATCCGACGGAGGATTCCCATGTCTGATATAACTCCCACCCCCCAGTTCGAGGAAGAAATTCGTGCGGCAGTTGCAGTCCCGCTGGCACACGAGGAGTTTGTGAAGAGCTTACATGCACGCCTGATTCAGCAGGCAGCATCCCAACGTAAGTTCAACCGACCTATCTTCCTACGACCTGCCTGGATTGTTGTTTCTGTAATGGCTGTGCTCGTACTTGGCATCTTATTGATTGGTCCGCAGCGCGTTATGGCGGCAATGCGCAGTCTGATGGGTTATCTGCCTGGGGTTGGTATTGTGGATCAAAGCGCCCCAATCCGAGTGCTGGCCGAGCCGGTGACTGTCACCCGGGACGAGATATCCATCACGGTGACTTCAGCAACCCTGACCGGAGATAAGACCCATATCGATTACCGTATCTTCGGCGTGCCTGGTTCAGCCTACCCAAACTGGGAAGATGTGATGGGATGCACAACGTCAGAGTACCTGCGCTTGCCGGATCGGACCCGGCTCAATCGCATCGACAATGACTTCGGCCCTGTTCCAGCCGGAATCAATGCAGCCACCTTCGTCATGCCTTGTATCTTAGACACCTTGCCTGGCAAAACGCCGGAAAACTGGGAGCTGCCATTGCGTTTTGTGCCTGCCCCGCCCAACCTGACGGTGATGCCGGTGATCGATCTTTCACCTACTCCCGAGCCCAGTCTGACCCCGGAGGCTGCTGCCCTGTCTGAAACGATGAGCGCTACTCCCACTGCAATGATGGATAGCCGGATAACGATTATTAAAGAGATCGAGACCAGCGATGGATACATTCTAGTTGGACAGTTCCCATTTCAGGGTCCGCCTGGAGAACAAGTGGAAAACGGTGAGGCGGAAATCAGAGATGCGAGCGGGAAGAAAGTAGCTTTCGCCTCGCCACAGGACGTTAGCCCGAACGATCTCGGTCTTGACCCAAATGGACCTTACTGGTTCATGCAGTTCAAGGCAGCCGGGTTGGTCTATCCCCTAACTATTCGCTTCTCCGGCTTCGCCATCCAGCAGGCGGATCCGAACGCCACGGCGGTGTTCACCTTCGATGCCGGTCCCAACCCCCAGCCCGGCCAGGAATGGACCCCCAATCAGGACATCCAACTCGCCGGGCATACCCTCAGGCTGCTCTCGATCACGGCGGAATCGCGCAACGGTTACCGCTTCAGTCTTCAAGGAGATCCTAAAGTGATCAGCGCTGACGTTCAAATCGACGGATATACGCCCGCTGGTCATGGTTGGGGGCGTGGTTTGGATGCCGGCGGTTTTGATGTTAGTATCAGCTTTGCGCAGTTCCCAACCGGCGTGCTGACGGTCACCCTCTCCAACCTGACCGTCACCGGCGAAACTCTGACCTGGCAAGGACAGTGGTCCCCTTCTACACCCCGTACCGATCTGCCTGCCAATCCAACTCCTCAGTCAGGTCTCTGCCTGACGACTGACGTCCTTTCACAGCTAAAGCCGCCGCTTTCAGCTTTATCCGATGGGAGAGCCCTGATTTATGAAAAGCTGGATACAGGTAAGTGGGGCCTGGTGCTCTATACCCTGGATGGCAGCCATAAGCAAGTCGTGGTCGCGAACGGAAATTGGGGCGCACTCTCGCCGGACGGCAGCAAAGTGGCCTATTCTGCTTCGGATAATGGAATCCACCTGGTAGATGTGGATTCCATGACTGAGCAGGTGATCCAAAATGCGTCCGGGTTCGATATCCTATGGTCTCCAGATGGAACGCAAATCGCCTATATCGGCATGGGGAATGGCGCCGTCAATAGCGCATTTATCGCTAAAGTCGATGGCACGATGGTGCACCAGGTGTCCAATTTGAGCTATGAAACGATCGTTGGCTGGTCGCCGGATGGAGCGCAGCTCTACTTTGCTGTGCCATTTACGGGAGGCGCTGCCTGGAAAGTGAATTCGTATGAAGTAGCCAGCGGTACAGCTCAAGAGCAGTTTACAATAGAAAACGGCACCCCCAAATTCCTCAATCCCAAGCTCTCACCGGACGGAAACTGGATTGCCTACCGCGGCCGGGACAACAGCAGCCTTTACCTGGTCCGCACGGACGGCAGTGATATGCATCTGGTGCTGGATAATGTTGGAGCCGTTGGGATCGAATGGAACCGCTCCGGGTGGCTGGGAGTAAGCCTGAGGATGACAAATTCTGACGAGTCAACGACTATCTTGATCAAGCCGGAAGGATGCGAGGCTTACCTGCTACCCACCGCTCTGCATGGTGATCTGCAAGGATTGTATATTCCATAAGATATCCTATTCGCTGAAACGATCATATTCCGCTGGGGAGCATCTCTTGGATGCTCCCCAGCACTCAGTTGCACGCAAGGTTGTGATATGTGGTTCTGATCTTGTTCTCTATGCGAGAATTCAAGAAATGAGCCTTTGTTACTTTCGAGCTCTTCCCTCGATATACTAATACGATGATGCAAACGTTGCTCGATGATGATGCCCTTGTAGAAAATGCCCGGCACGATCCAGATGCTTTTGCCGCTCTTTACCGGCGTTATTTAACACCGGTCTATCGCTATCTGCTCATACGCCTGGGCAATCCACAAGACGCTGAGGATATCACCTCCAAAGTGTTCTCTGATGCGCTGGAAGGCCTTATCAATCAGCGCTACCGGGAAGGTGGAAATTTCGCGGCCTGGTTATTTACCATTGCAAGGCGCAGACTGATTGATTTTTATCGTCAACGTCCCGCTGTCTCACTTGAAGAAGCTGCTCTTTTTGATCCTGATCCGTTCGATCAAATTCAATTTTCTGATAGCAAAACTCGTCTTAACGAACTACTTTCACAATTAGATGAAGAAAAACAAGAACTGATGCGCCTGCGCTTTGCCGGTGGATTAAGTTTCGCGGAAATTGCTGCGCTGGAAGGCAAGAGCGAAGCTGCGGTCAAAATGGTGGTATACCGCACGATCCACTGGCTGCGTGAGAATTGGGAGGCTGAAAATGTCTGACATAGATTTGACACTCCCCCCGGAGCTGGACGCTGCAATTACTGAGTATTATGCCACTTTCGAACCATCGCCCTCTTTTGCAATCCGCTTGGAACAAGAATTGCGCCAGCGCCAGATTGAATTGCTGCAACATAAAACCAAACCCCAATTCCATTTTTCGTGGAGTGATAGGAGAGACATCATGAAAACTTTGCGTGCTCGACCCATTCTAATTCTGATCGTGGTGCTTATTGTCTTGTCCTTGCTAACCGGAGTGGCTTATGCAATTGGCAGGTTGGCCGGCTTTATCCCCGGTTTCGGTTTCACCTCAGATGTCCAATCGGTTTACCTGCTGTCAGAACCGGTCGAAGTTATCAGCGGAGATATGACATTGAGAGTAGACCAGGCGGTGAGTGATGGGAGTAAGTTTTGGGTAAACATAACAGCCGTGGGACTGCCTGAAGAGCAGGATTTTTCCCAGGCTTTTCTCTTCCTGCCTGACGGCGAAAAAATTCCCTTTCAAATCGGGAGTGGCGTGAATGTTGATTCGGGTGGTGCACACTTGAACTACATCTTTCCACCATTGCCCACTGCCACAGATGATCTGATCTTATTGGTTGAAAACTTGGGCGGACAGAATTTTAGTTTTCCGTTGCAATTACGCCTGGCCAAACCAGATGAAATTCTTCCGGCTGAGCCAGAGCAATCTGTGCAACTGAGAAGTGAAACTCAGGATCAGATTACCCTGGTTCTGGATCACATTGCCCCGGCTAGCGACAAGACCGTATTTCAAGTTTCTCTCCATTTCGATAAACCAGGCATGTCACTCAACAACGATTGGAATGTTGTCCTGACAGATCAAAATGGCGCAATATATCCGGCCATCGACATCACTCCCGATACTATGGACGGAAATGCCAAGGTATTCCAAACTTTGCCCTTCACCGGAAATGAGCAGCTAACGGTTTCATTGAACGTTTTTCCTGACGCGAACGATTTACCTGTTTCAATCGACTTCTCGATGGATGACGCCAATGGTTTTCTGTTCGACCCCGGGCCAGATCCGACGGTCGGACAAATCTGGACACTGGACGATGTGATCCAAATTGGTGGTTTCACGCTGCGGGCTGTTAGGGCGAGTCTCGTATCAACTACGGAGCTGCTCTTTGAGTTTGAGCCAGCCGAAAACCTGACGGGTGTCTTGTTGTACACTCCAGATCCCTTGCTGCGCGGCGCTGCAGGTGGTATCCCACAGGCAAATGGGGAAATCTCGGCTGGAATGACTTCTGAGCAAATCCCATCACAACCGTTTGAAGTGCGGGTAACGTGTGCATACTATACAGCTCACGGTTCTTGGGAGATCCAATGGCAGCCTTCATCTGCGCCCCAGGGGGCAGCAGTGCAACCTACTGTAACATCTACCCCAACCCAACCACCATATGCCACCCCAACCCTGGCTTCAACAATCAGTTTTGCTCGAAGTCCAGAGGCTGGCTCAGCAGTTCGATGCACCTTTCCAGGAAGGCCCGGCATGGATTCATGTAGTGACGGAGAGAACATGGAATCCTCGCTCTGGTCAAACTTATCCCCTGCCTTATTTAATCAGCGAACAGTGGATCGAGACGGATGCCAACGGTTACGTTGTCCGCAGCGTGTGGATGGATAAGGATGCAAATGGAAATATGATCCAGCTGGCAGCAACGGTCGGCGATTATTCGGTCAACTTCACGACCGGCGATGCGGGTTTCAATAATAGTCAGCCTTACCGTTTTTCTGCAGACATGCTTACGCGTGACCTGGCGCAGGCAGAGCAGAATGGCGTCTCCGTCACACGCGAGGAAATAACCTGTGATGATGGGCAACCCTGCATTGTCATCACATCGGTAGAATCCTTCTCCCAGCCCTCCCTACTTGCAGGCGAAACGCAAGCATTTATTGGATCTGGCAATAGGGTGTGGATCAATCTGATAACAGGCCAGCAAATCCAATTCCAGTCATTCTGGCGGTTGGAAGATGGAACGAACAGAGTAGAATCCACCAAACGTTATTTGCTAGTAGAAAAAGTTCCTTTACCACCACAGGAAATTTTGGATATCTTGGCAAAAGTGATAGTGCCATAAATCAAGACATTGCACAAACAAGGAGAATTTCCATAATGCCCAAACTGTTGCCCAGGGTGTTCATCTCTCTAGTCCTATTTACGATGCTGACCGGTTGTACAGCAGGGCCGGTGGTTTCACCAAGTGTAACGCCTGGTCAGAGTACATCCCCAGATGCTGCAACTTTTCCTCTCTCTGAATCCGAAGCAACGATCCCAGCTAAAACACCAGATGCCCAATCGCAATTCCAACGATTGCGGATTACCAACCAAAGCGCCCTTACCCTGCATGATCTGGTCGTGAGATTCCCTGACGAGCGAATCGAGTTTGGGGACGTTCCTGGTGGGACAACTACGGAATATCGGGATGTACCGCAAGGTGTCTACCGCTATGCCGCCTACGATGTTGAAGTGAACGGGCAGAAATACCAGCAGCCGGTCGTCGATTGGATGGGCGAAACTCCGATGCAGGGAGAAGCTTTTACCTATCTTATCGAAGCGGACCCTTCACAATGGCAAACACAGGGGCAGGTGATCCAGTTAGTCCAGGTGAGTACAGATCAACCAGAGGAAGTTTTCCTCCCAGTTTTAAGCCCCACTTTGCACATTGGCAAAGGCAGCCCAACTTCACTGGCCGTTTCACCTGATGGACAATGGGTGGCCGTCAGTACGCAGTTCGGCGTTTACCTGTATCATGCCAACACATTTGCGGAATCCTGGTTCGCTCCCTTGCCGGAAAAGGCTGGGCTTGTAATTTTCGATCCCCAAAGTGAACGCCTGGGTGTCG
>CAWAND010000005.1:0-6972 GCA_963783335.1 uncultured Chloroflexia bacterium | reverse complement strand
GCTATGTGGTGGGGCTGTTCTTCCGGGTCCCCTGAGCGTATCGCCCCCTCCTGATTGTGGAATCTTTTACAAGATGTCCTGGTTGATTCACTCAACAGCGAGCCGAAGTCTCTGCGGTCAACCAGCGTCAGCCAGGGACACGCCCGCCATCGATCCGGGTAGTCAGCGAAGCGTTCCACCCCGTTCACCATCTTGGCAAACGACCATCGTCGCTTGGAAGCCGTTCGGTGGGGCCAGACGGGAGTGGCAACTTTTCTATCGACTAACCGGGAAAATGGCCAGCTGTGGAAACGCTGAGGACGATGTACGGAAGTGAGGCATCAAGCAGGAAGTGCGCAGCCATGAGGTAGGGCAGGGCGGTGGGCCGCCGGTCGACCACGATCCCGGTCCACAACGCAAAGGGCAGGAACTTGACGGCCAGCCAAAGATCATACTGCCAGTTCCACTGAAGAGCGAAGAACATATGCTGGATGGAGAGGAAACTCCCCACCAGGGCGATCACCAGCCACCGGTTGAGCCCCCAAGCACGCAAGCGTGGGGCAACATAGCCCCAGTAGGTGGGCAACTCGGCCAGGGCGTGGATGGTTGGCATCACGACAAACAAAGGGTAGATTGCCAAACAGGCAGAGGCTGAAAAAGCATAGCGTTGGGGGCATTGGGATCTCCCCAAAGGAGCTCAGCCAAGAAGTTGCCTGGAGGCTGAGCGATGACGGCGGTCACGACCAGGGCCAGAAGCGTCCAGGCAAGGTCGCCGCGCCACGTGTCGCCTCGAGCGAAATAGACATCCCGTAGGCGCAGCCCTTCCAAACGGCTAAATCGCACCAGAAGCGTGACGCAAACGATGTTGGTTGCTGTTACCTGCCACAGCCACCAGGCGGATGCGGCCTGCAGTGGTGCACGACTCCCCGCCCATGCAAACCAAGTGGCCAAGGAAACAAGCAAGCCAAACGTCAACCCGGAGCGCAACAGGAGCATGCCCCAGACCCGACGCCGGGGGATCCGCCCGGCTGTGATCAAGGGTGCTAACGCTTCAGACGAATTGCGCAGCCAGACATCCATCAAGGAGTTCACCTTGCAAATCTCTGGGAGATCCGTACCTTAGCGGCTAAAGGAGCATCAGGAAAATGAGCGCCATCAGATCCGCCAGAGCGTGAGCGATCCAGGCGACGGCCACGTTTTGACTGCGGGCATAAATGACCCCGTAGAAGGCGCCATCGACCATCACCAGCAGGACGTCCAGCGCCACGATGGCTGGCTGCCCCGGGGCGATGTGCGCCAGGCCGAAGGCGACCGCCACGATGGCGACAGCCCACGTGGTAGGCATGAACCAGTTGAGGTGTTGTTGGAAGAAAGCCCGATAGGTTATCTCCTCCAGCAGGCTGGCGATCAAGATCACGGGCACGACTACGCCCCACTGGCTGGCGTCGATCGGCAGTCGTTCTATGACATGCTGGATGTAGTCAGGGATCCAGATTCTGCCCACGGCAACCACGGCCAGCTGGATCACGACCGCCACGATCAGGATCAAGCCGGCGTTGTCGATCAAGCCCTGGCCTGTGGTGCGCAGGTCGAATCCGACCTCGGACCACGGTCTGCGCCGCCAGGCTCTTTCTATGAAGAAGTACGCCCCAATCACAAGAGCGGCCAGCATGCCCAGCGAGGGGGCCAAGAGCTGGACGGCGAGGACAATCGCTAGGATAAGTCCGGTCTCGGCGAGGACTCGACGTGGTTCAGGCGACTTTGTGTCCATGACGGTCTTCTTCTCGCAGGGGTGCCTCGGGTTGTTGCCTCAAGCGGCGGGGATCGCCAATGCCGGCACCGGTGCCGGCTCAAGCCTGGTCATCCATGCCACAGCCCAGGGGCCCATTATGACAACCTGGATCAGGATCTCGATGAAGGTGATGATGGCGAACTTGAGAGGGTATTCGGAAAACCACACAAAGTGCTCGACCATCCCACCGGAAGCGGCCACGTAGCCGACCACGAAGATGATGGCGCCGAGGGCCAGGCCGCCTCTCCAGATGCCCAGCTCGGTGAACCTTTGGCGCATAGGAAAGAGCACCAGTCCGAACAGGAGGCCGCGAAGGGCCTGAGCCGGCCAGATTCGCAGGGCCATCCCGGGTGCCGCCGGATCGCGAAGATGACTGATTGCGTTGGGCGAGGGTGGGTAGAACTCGCTGCCACCCAGGGCGAAGCGTGCCACGATGCCGGCCAGGATATAGGTCGTGACCATCGTGACGACGAGGATGAGAGCGAACCTGATGATGGCCTTGACCATCAAACCCTCCTGACCTCATTTGTCACTCTGAATTTAAACAGATTGACATCCTGCAACAGTCAAGAGTGTATGGAGACCAGCGCCGAATGTCACACGATCCTGGGGATTTCGTGAGCCGTGATGTGACGGTTGAGGCGCTTTGGTGCCTTGCGAGCCTCTAGTCGATCAGGACGCGCGTCTGGCTCAGTTCCACTGGGAGACCGGCGCGAAGGCTGTTTTGAATCTCAGCCACGGTGTCGGTGTGTCGCATCAGGTCGCGGATGGCGTCTTGGTCGGCATCGGCCTTGACGCTGGCATGATAGGAGACCTGCTCGGCCGGTGCGCCTTCCGATGGGAATTCTCCCTGCACCTCCACCTCGACGCGTTCGACTGAAATGCCCCGCTTTTTCGCTTCGCGGTATATGTCGTTGCAGTAGCAGGTCGCCAGGGCGAAGAACAGGGCCTCGCCCCCGTTGACGCTTGAACCGAAGCCCGATTCCTTCGGGTCAATAAAAATCTCGTGTGCATTGCCGGCGGTTTCCAGTTCGACCTTGTGGCTGCCCAGACTGTTACGAATGCGTGCGGCGATCTTCATAATCTACTTCCTTCTTCTACTTCACTATCCATTTGATACCAGTACGTCATGCCAACGTGCTTTGCGCGGACTGTGTCACCAGCCGCGTGCCGAGTTTGTGAATTTGGCGGTAGGTGGCGCCCTGCTTGATGGCCCGCATGACCGGCTCAATGCGGACCACATCCGTACCGGCCACCAGGTCGATCCCGTGGTCAAACAACACGGCGCTCAAAGGCGAACTGGGGCCGAGCAGCACAGTGTAGGCTCCAGGCGCCACGCTGTCCATCAGGTCCCCGAAGGTGCCGTTGATCAGGGTGGTCCCCGTGATGGCGACCACCGAGCAGGTGGGGAGCACATCCTTGGCCGCGCTGGCGGGCAGCTCGCCTTCCCCGGGGTTCAGCTCAAGTACCACCAGCTCCCCAACCTGCTGGCGGATCTCCGAAATGAAAGGGAAATGACCGATGAGCGCCACGCGCTTGTCCTTGCCCTTGTGGACGATAACCTCGGCTGCACTGGTCTCTTGCCATGTCTCCGGCTGACGCACGACTGAGGCGTTGATGGCGGCCAGGCCCACGGCGCGTTCGGTGGGGCTGGGTGCGTGGGCCAGCTCGGCCAGCTGTTCGGGTGACCGGTCCGCCAATTGCCCGGCCAGCGCAACGTCCGGCGCTTCACCATGGGCGTGCTCGGCAGCCACTGTGGAGGCCAGGCCGCATTGCGGCCGGCCGCTGTCCTCCACGACCACAGCCGTCCAGTGCAGGCCGATCGCCACTTCGATGGTGCGCAGGTCGCTGGGCAAGGAGGCGGTCAATGCCTGGTACAGCCTTCGCGTCCGGGCCAGGCCGGATTTGGTTGGCCCAAGAAGGGAAGGCTCGGTCACGTCAGCCACCATGCTCGTGGTGTTGCTGACCGCCGTGCGCGTGCAGTCGGTCGGGCTGGTTGACCAGTTGACCCGTTTGGTACGCGCTGAGCGCTTCGGGCACAGTCTTGATATCCGTGAGCAGCACCTCGATCCCCGCGTTTTTCAAGTGATTGGCGGCGCCCTGTCCCATGCCCCGCGCCACGACCAGCTGGCAGTCTCGGATCGGATCGACCATCTGGCCGTGGTGGCCCTCGCCGTGGCTGTGTTCACCCTGGGGGTCTTGGTGCTTGCCGTGAGCTACGAACTTGGGCCGTGTTTCCCGGGCGACTTCTTCGCCGGAGTTGAGCGTCACCACCAGGTAGGTCTTAGATCGACCGAAGTGGGCGCTGATGCGGTCCATGTCTTCTTCAACTACGAAAGCAATTCGCGTTGCATCGGTTGGCATGAGCTTCCGTCCTTGTTTGGATTGTGGCCATCGGATGAGCTGTCATGTACGCCGGCCTGCATCGACCGGGGGTGGTCTGATGGTAGGGATGCGAGCGGTTGGCCCACCCTGAGAAGGCGCCGACCGTTGCCCCTATCATCTTCATCTGTGGAAGGCGGCCTGTCAACCATTGGCTGGATTGCTCGTGTGCCCAGCTGGATGCCGAAGTTGTCAGGGTCGACATCAAGGCGGCCCGGATAACCGTCTCAGCCTGGGCTGTTGTTGGGGCTGCAACGACCACCGGATCATACTAGTCAAAGGCGCGCACAAGCGAGTCACGGTCGTGGGCATCAACTGAGGCGGCTTTGACCCTCCCGCCTGGGAATCGCGCGTTGAGTTCGTCAGCTGCGGCCTGGGCGCGGTCGATGTGCCGGGTGGCGAGGGTCACTCGAGCGCTTGAGCATGCGAGCAGGTGCTCGGCGATCAAGCGGTCTGCAGTCCGGTGCCGCCGAGAATGATGAGCTCGTCCATGGTGTGGTGTCTCCGTTGGGTGGGGCGATGCCGTTGGTTCAGGGCGTCATCGGACGCAATTCCTGCTCGACCAGCCACTCTCGCCGCAATTCGAACCCCAACCGGCTTTGGAAGGGATGGTGGCACAAAAATCGAATAGCTCGAGCTGCCTCATCGGGATCGATGTCCTTCAGCCTTCGGACGACCTCGGCCGTCCCCGGCTGGGGGACGTACACGTATTCGGTCAGACGGACTGGGGACCAGCGCCAAAGGGCTTCGATCCAGTCCGGTCGGGTGCTGGCAAGCCAGGCGGCCAGCGCGCTCCACACAAAGTACACGGGTTGGAAGGGCAAATGCGTGGAGATAAGTGCCATTGCCAAGAGCGAGAAAGTCAATTCGAGTTTGTGTGGGGAATGGGACCGCCACAACAGGAGGAGCAGGATGGACGATATCAAGGCCCCGTACTGAACCAGACGCTTGGGCCCAAGTGCTGATCCGAATAAGGCGCATAGACCGAGAAGCATTCCGAAGGCGATGGGGGACACGATGGTCAAGGCGAATTGAGGGCTGTCTGTAATCTGAGCGAATGAAACCTCCTCCGTTCCGGATATATGGTCGAAGACCACAAAATCAACGATCAAGGCCGAGTTGAAGTAGATGGCAAAGACCCAGGCGAGGTCTGGATTCAGCTCGTACCGGCGAGGTTTCGCCCCAGTCCAACCCAGGCCGCGTACAACTCCTAGCAGGGTTAGCAAGCCGGTGAGGAGGCCGATAAGTCGCAATGTGGTCAGACCAGGGACGCCAACCAAGATCACCGAAACCAGGAATGTAACGGGCATCCAGGCGAATGACCCGACGTAGAAGAGTGCCTGAAGCTCCCGACCGGCATAGGAGAAGAACGAGCCGGTATGGCGTGAGAAGATCATGCTTGGCCGAAAGTAGAGATTCAGGGGTCCGAAGAACCCTTCTCTCAGCGCCTGGAAAGGCGAATGAAGATGAAGCAAGTACTCGTTGGGAGGTGGGGCTTCACGCGGTTGCCACCCCGTGAGGGCGGCAGCGAGGATCAATCCCTTTGTGACTCCTCTCCAAAGGAATCGCGCCAGCCAGATCAGGCGCGGCATCGCCAGAGCGGAAACTGCGAAGGCGACCGGGATCATGATGACTATCAGGAGGGCTGCCAGACCCAGATCCATAGAACTGGTCCAAGCGAATATGGCGGCACCGATCAAGGGTCCCGCGATGAAGCCGACGAGCACGTGGACGGTCCAAGGCAGTTCGGGCGGCTGGGCGCGTCCTTCAAAACGCGCGCTAGGGACGGGCTTGGCCGGCTGTGTCGGTCGATCGATCGGATCTCGAAATGACACCACAATCCCCCTACAGATGCTTGGTCGTCACAGGGCGCGGCAGCTGCCTACGAGCTCTTCACTTGCGTGTGTGCCCGCTTTCGGGCGTCTCGCTCGGCTCTGGCCTCGGCGATCAGTTCGACAAGGTCCACTTGGCGAAGTGAGAGATCAAAAGAGTAGGTTCCCGCATCGGATTGGGCCTTGTAGGAGGAACCCGACCGGTCACGGGTCAGATAGCCGGCGTCGACCAGATAACGTCGTAGCTCGACATGCTCGAGAGGGAGATTCCGGCCGAATTCGAGAATCCAGCGCTGAAGCTGGTCGTTGATCTCCGCCTCGCTGTAGACAAGTTCAGGATCCAGGCGCAAGATGGCGCTGATGAGCAGGATGTTGAACGGGAGTCGCTTTCTGGGCAAGTCTCGAGCCGACAGGATCAGCCTCGGGAACTGCTCCTCAAACGCCTGATGGGTGATGTGGTCTGGCACGGCGGAACTCCCTCACGTCTCCTGGGCCAATTGTCGAGAACATGGGGACGGTAGAAGAAGCTGTAGCGCCCCTGGTCATCCACTCAAATCGCAACCAGATCCTTCGCCCAAGCCGCAGCTCGGTCGAGTTCGCAGTCCTTGAGCGGGCCTTCTGTATCTTCCACATAGAAACCTTCGGGAGCCAGCATGAGCGCGCCGCCTGCGCTCTCCAAGTGTCGAGCGATCCGCTTGGCAGCATAGCCGCCCTTGTCGACGATGAAACCCAGCACGGCTGACTCCATGGCCGTGGTGTCGATGCGCGTATCGAAAGCTGCGGTCTTCTTCCCGTGCAGTGCCCCTCGGGGAAGCTTGTCCAGCAGCCCGGTCACGGGCTTGGTCGGGCGAAAGCCCTGGGTGGGCGAGCCGACGATCACCAGGTCATACCCTTGGAGCAGCCCCGGTGAAGCATCAGCGGCACGGCAGACTTCAACCTTGCAGGCCTCTGCCAGCGCATCGCCCATGGCCCGCGCGACCTTCTCTG
>CAWAND010000004.1:0-674304 GCA_963783335.1 uncultured Chloroflexia bacterium | reverse complement strand
CTTGAGAAGATGTGGGGCGAGAGTTCTCAAATTCAGGGCCGACGCCCCGATCTCGAGCGCACGGTTGCTGCGCATAGTCACGACCAGATCCGGTCCTGGGCGGAGTGTCGTACAGTAAGCGACGCCTCATCACCCCTGGGGCAATCTGGATTGGCGAGGCTTGTGATCTCGGCCTATAGTCGCGCCAAGAGAGAAGTGATGACGGGCAGTCATTTGGGTTTGTTTGGGGTGATCGAATGATTGAGATACTTGATGTTTGGATGAGCTGGTTGTCGCTGGGGGTTTTTGTGCTGGGGGTGGGCATGATCATCCTGGGGGATCAGTTCGGCATGGCGAGTGTCTTGGGTGGCGGGATTGCTCTCATGGGCGGCGCCGGAATGATCTCGGGCCTGGAATCGATTCTCACCCGCAAGGCGGCCTTCGTGCCTTGGTCACTGTCTGGGCGCAACTTCGGACGATTTGCCACGCTCTTGGCTGTTCTTTGGGGGCTGCTGTTCCTGGTCTTCGGCGGCATGGTCCTTCTGACCGGTGGTGCGGTCGCTTTCTTGCCTGGCGGGGTGCAGGCCGCGCTCAACCGGGCGTTCGAAACCCGTCTCGGCTGGGTGGCGCTGGGGCTTCTTCTTGGGTCCCTGTCCTTCACCGTCGGCTTGATGCGCTTGTCCTCGGTTGGCGATCTTGGGGACATCTCACTCGGTAGGCGCCTGCAACTGCTCGCTTGGAAGGCCGGCGGGGCGGTCATGGTGGTGGCTGGGTTGGGGCTGGCGGGGGTCAGCCTGCTTGTTGGGGTGGCGCCGACTGTGGCCACGAACCTGGCGAGCCGATTGGCCGTGCTCTTCCTAAGCTTGTTCCCCTGACAAGCAGACAACGACAGCGGCGTCAGGTCCTCTGCACTCAGCGCGTCCACGGGAGAGGGTTGACATGCAGACCAAGATGAAAACCTGGTGTTACTTGGTGGCGGTGTTGGTGGGACTTGGGTTGGCCTGCCATCTGGCCGGGAGCACCGAGCTTGCTACCCCGCCTGTGGCCACGGCCGGCATCGGCGCGACGCTTTGGCCCACATCGACGACTGCCACCCCGGGCCCAGGCTCCTTCGCCGGGCACCGCATCGGCGTCCGCCAGGGTCCAACGGGGCCGGAGTTCTTCGATCGTGTGACTGAGGGGCGCTTCGTGCCGCGCGGTGCCAACCTGTGGCGCTGGGCATACTGGGAGCGGCCCGCAGAAGATCTGGCCCTCATCGACACCATGTTCAACACCAGCGACCTCAATCGGCTTGGATCCGCCGAAGAATCCGTGCGCGAAATGGGCGCCATGGGCTTCAACGTGGTGAGGGTCTGGGTCAATGCCTGCTGGGGTGGGGCGCCGGGCTGCATGGACAAGCTCGGTGGCGGGCTGGATCCCGCCTACCTGGCCAATTTGGCGGATTTCCTGACGGTGGCCAAAGCCAACGGGGTCTACGTCATGCTGACTCTCGACGATATCCCGGGCAACGGACTGTACCGCTACGAGATGGACAAGGCCTGCTGCGCCACTTTCAACGGTTTTAACCTCGACTTTCTCAGTCCGGCTGGTCTGGAGGCGAGCCGAGCTTATTATGTCGACATCGTGCGTGGTCTCGCGCTGGCCGGGGCACCGATGGATGCCATCTGGGCCTACGAGCTGCGCAATGAGGCGTTCTTCGAGGCCCAGTTGCCGCCGTTGTCGCGCAGCTCCGGAAGCGTGACCACGGCCAATGGTCAAAGCTATGACATGGGGGACCAGGCTTCTCGGCGCGCCATGATGGAGGACGGTTGGGTCACCTGGATCGACCAGCTCTCGCAAGCGATCAAGGCTGAGGATCCCACTGCCCTGGTTACGATGGGCTTCTTCGTGCAAAACGAACCTCTTCCGATCCATCCGGATGACCCCAGGCTCGTCTATCTCCACCGCGTGTTGTACGACTTAGCCCTCGACTTCGTCGACCTCCACGCCTACCCAGGCTATGATCTCTCGATGCAACAGCATGCTCAGAACTTTGACCTGCTGGACTATGACGTTAAACCCGTGGTGATGGGGGAGTACGGAGCCGACCGACACAATTTCCCGATCATCAACGACGCGGCCGCCGCACTTCAAGCCTGGCAAGCAAAGTCCTGTGCCTATGGCTTCGACGGCTGGTTGATGTGGACATGGGGCGGCGGGGAAGTGCAGGATGATTACTGGACGGCGGAGGAGCAGGCGGGCGCGCTGGCGAAGGCCCTTTCGCCTGCACGCAACCCCGATCCTTGCCAGCCGGGTCCGGAGGTCACTGAGCACCCAAACCTGGCGATCTTCAAAGATGTCACGGCCTCCCATAGCGAGGATTTCGCTCACAACCCTGGAAATGTGGTTGACCTGAGCATGGGGTCGTGGTGGAGTGCCGGGAGCGGCCCGCCTCAATGGATCGAGATCAACCTCGGGGAACCGCAGACTGTAGCCGGCGTTCGCATCCCCATCGGGGATGTGATGGCCGAAGGCGATCAGGTTCATCAGGTGGTCGTGCGCGGCCCAGGCACGGATGGGGCGGACCGGATCGTCCACACGTTCAGGGTTCCGGCGTCCCATGGAGATGTGCTAAGCTACACGTTCCCCGAGCCAATGCAGGGCATCCAGTTTGTGAAGGTTGTCACAAATGCTCTCGATGGCTGGGTGATCTTCCACGAGATCGAGGTCCTGCGGCCCTGAGTCGCCGCGCCCGCCAAGTGGTGGGCACTTTGACGGGATGGAGTGCACGGAGACTCCAAACCCTTGGTGAACGGCCGTGTTGGGCCAGGCTGGCTGACCTCGGTCTAGGCGGAGTCTGCTTCTGGCGCGTCGTCCTTGGGGGCGTCCGATGCTGGCTTGGATTCCAGCTCGGATGGGCGCGGGGCGGCCTTGCGCAGCTGCTCGATCGACACGCTGTTGGCAGTGCGGCAGCGCGGACAGTGCGCGTCGTAGTGATTGCCCCCTTCCTCCTCCAGCGCGGCCAGCGCGAAGGCGACCTCCTCCTTCTTGACGGCGAAGCTCATTCCACAACGGTAGCAGCGCATCTGCATGGCTGATCAGCCTCCACAGGGGGGTCGGGGCGCCGTTTTCTTGACAATCGAAAGCCGCGCCGTCTAGAATACTTAATGAAAGACGTGCTCGGGCCGATCCCCTTTCAATTCCCCGTTTGGCGATCTTAACCAACTTGACCCAGCCGGTCAAGCTGAAGGCCCGTGATCCGCACTACCGACCAAGCCAGGAGGCTTATAAATGACGTTCCAACTCCCCGATCTCCCGTACGCTTTCGACGCGTTAGAGCCACATATTGATGCCCGCACAATGGAAATTCATCACGACAAACACCATGCCGGCTACACCAACAAGCTGAACGCCGCCCTTGAAGGTCACTCGGATTGGCAGGCGAAGTCGATTTCCGAGATCTTGGGTTCCCTCAATCAGGTGCCGGAGGGAATTCGTACGGCGGTCCGCAACAACGGCGGCGGCTTCGCCAACCACAGCCTCTTCTGGACCGTGATGAGTCCCGACGGCGGCGGTGAGCCATCGGGCGATGTAGGTTCGGCTATTGGCAGCACCTTTGGTGATTTCGGCAGCTTTAAGGATCAATTCAGCAGCGCCGCCACGGGTCGATTTGGAAGTGGCTGGGCATGGTTGGTGGTCGACGGCTCAGGCGGGCTGAAGGTGGTGTCGACCCCTAATCAGGATTCTCCGCTTTCGGACGGAATGACTCCTATTCTTGGGCTTGATGTCTGGGAACACGCCTACTATCTGAAGTACCAGAACAAGCGCGGGGATTACGTGGCCGCCTGGTGGAACTTGGTGAACTGGGCCCATGTGGACGAGTTGTACAAGCAGGCGAAAGGCTAGTATAATCTGCGCGCAAGGCCAACAACCGCTACCGTTTAGGCGGACGGACCAACTTGGAGAGCCAGACAAATGACCCACATCATTACCAGCCTCTGCTTGCGCGACTCGTCCTGTGTTGACGTGTGCCCGGTGGAGTGCATCATCCCAGGCAAACCGGTCGACAAGTGGCCATGGTACTACATCGATCCCGATACCTGCATCGACTGTGGCGCCTGCATCCCCGAGTGCCCCTACGAAGCGATCTACACTGAAGAGGAAGTACCTGCCGCTTACAGCGCCAAGGGCGGTGAGGTGGTCAGCATGCCGGTCGGGACGGCGGGCTTCGACCAGCCGTGGTCCGGCGAAAACCAATACGGAGAAGCCGTGGAGGTCAAAGCCACCCGAACGCTTGAGGCCGGTGAGACCGTCGATCTGACGGGAGATATCCAGCCCAATTATGACTACTTCACCGACGGCCCCGGATATGGCGCTCTGGACGAGTGAGGCCGGTTGACATCTGCTTGACGCGAGGGAGCCCCCGGGCTCCCTCGTTTTTGTATCCCGCCTACCATTGGTCCCGACCAATGTCAGAGAATGAGGAGGACGACTTATCATGGCAGAAGGACAATCCACCCGAATTGAGAAGGACTCCCTCGGCGAAGTCAAGGTCCCTGAGCAGGCCCTGTACGGCGCACAAACGCAACGTGCCGTGCAAAACTTCCCTATTTCGGGATTAAGACCTTGGCCCGCATTTGTGTGGTCGATGGCATCCATCAAGCGAGCGGCGGCTGAAGTCAACCAGGCCTTGGGCCTGCTTGACGATGAACGCGCCGGGGCCATCGTCCAAGCGGCTCAGGAAGTGATCGACGGCAAATGGCCCGACGAGTTTGTGGTGGATCCGTTCCAGGCAGGCGCTGGGACGAGCCACAACATGAACGTCAACGAGGTCATCGCCAACCGGGCCACACAGATCCTCGGCGGGGATCTCGGCGAGTACCGCGTCCACCCCAATGACCACGTCAACATGGCCCAATCGACGAACGACACCATCCCTACCGCCATCCGCTTGGGCTGCCTGTGGCGCGTGGACGAGCTGCTCGAAACGCTGAAAACCCTCTCCGGCGCCCTCCAAGCCAAGGCTGATGCCTTCGATGACATTGTGAAATCCGGACGGACCCATTTGCAGGACGCCGTCCCCGTTCGTCTTGGCCAAGAATTCGGAGGCTACGCACAGGCCGTGACGCGTGATGCCGAGCGCATCTCGCGTGCTGCTGAAGGTCTCGCTCGTCTGGGAATTGGCGGGACAGCCACCGGTACCGGCTTGAACGCCCATCCCGAGTTTCATAAACGCATGGTCGAGCAGCTCGCCATAAACACCGGGCTGGAGCTGCATACCTCGGACAATTTGTTCGAGACGATGCAATCCATGGCGGATATGGCCGACTTTTCGGCCGCTATCCGAACGGCCGCCATCACGCTGACGCGTATCGCCAATGACTTCCGCTTGCTGTCATCCGGCCCTTCGACCGGGTTTGCGGAGATTCAGCTTCCCGCGGTTCAACCCGGATCGAGCATCATGCCGGGCAAGGTCAACCCGGTCATGGCGGAAATGCTCAATATGTCGATGTTCCATGTCCAGGGCTGTGACACGACCGTCAGCCTGGCCGCGCAAGCGGGGCAGCTCGAGCTGAACGTGATGATGCCGATCATCGCCCATAATCTGTTTGAGATGATGCAGGTGATGATCGGAGCGGTTGACGCATTCACCACGCGCTGCGTCACCGGACTGGAAGCCAACCGGGAGAAGGCGGAGGGCTGGCTGGAGAAGAACGCCATTGTGGTCACGGCCCTCAACCCGGTCATCGGCTATTCGGCAGGGGCCAAGCTGGTGAAGGAAGCCTTGGCGCGCAACGTGACCATCCGCGAGGTGGCTCTGGAGAAAGCGCGCGCCGGCGAACTAACTCATCGCGACGACAACAGCTCGGTGGGCGAAGACGAGATCAAATCGGCGCTGGACGATCTGAGGAAGCTGACGGAGGGCGGTATCGCCAAATAACCGATTCGAATGGCAGCTCAGATGGCTCATTCGGTCTCACGGGCACGGCATTGCCGTGCCCGTGTTGTATTTGAGGTTTTTTCTTCTTGTGTCAGCGGGACGGCGCCAGAGGATGGCCATCTCGATTTGTGAAGACCTTCACAAGCAAGACCTCAAGGGGAGACCGTCCGCCTGGTCCGTCGGGATACAATCGGTAGATGGCGAGGCTTGAGATCGACATTCCTTTCGACGTCTGGACCAGCATGTTGGATCATGTCAAGGCCGTCTCTCCGGAAGAGGGTTGTGGGATTTTGGGGGGCAGGGGAGTCAGGGCCCAGCTGGCCATCCCGGTCGAAAACGAACTCCACAGCGACATGCGTTTCCGAATGGCACCGGAAGCTCAAATTGAAGCCATGTTCCGCCTCGACCAACTTGGCCTGGACCTGATCGCCATCTTTCATTCCCATCCCAGCGGACCGGCTGAACCGTCCCCCACCGATCTGGCCGAAGCCGCCTATCCCGAGGCCGCCTACCTCATCTGGTGCCCCTCGCCCGAATGGAACTGCCGCGGCTTTGACCTTTCCGGCGAGGGCGCGCGCCCCATGCTGGTCCGACTTTTGGCGCCCGACGAAGAAGAGCCGGGGGGCTGACGGGCTGAGTTTGGCGGCCGGGTTTGGGCAGGATGGCGGGGGATGGGTGCTAGGCGAAAAGCAAGATGGCTGCGATGCCAATCGCGCCGACAGCAAGCAGTTCGAGGCCCCTTCTTCGCAATTCGTCTTCCTTCAGCAGGAATCCAATGAAGTTGTTCGCGATGTAGACGACCAAGACCAGCAGAAGGGCATCTCGCAGCGGGGCGATGGGCCAGTAGTGCAGCCCCAGCGCGATTTGTGCTCCGATCCAACCCACCGTCAGGGGATAAGGCCATGGTTTGAGCGCCGGGTGGTCGAATGAAAGCAGGCGCCAACTGACCGCGCCGCCAGCCAGGAGAATGAGCGGGATAGCGAAGATCGCCCTGACGTCGGTTGCGCGCAGAACGAAGAAGCTTTCCAGCAGCAGGATATAGGCCAGGGTCCGCAGGCCGAATGCAGCTGCGTCGTACCGGCGGTCGGCTGGTTCAACCACCACGAACTCGCCCACGAAAACAGCCAAAAGCAGTCCGGCGCCCGCCGCCAGGCCGAGCCAGAGCAGCCCTCCCTGTGGGAGCCGGGTCAAAAGACCGCCAACCCCCAGGGCGGCCAGGCCGGGGATGATCAAGTGGCGCACCGGGGGCCCGTCGAAGCTCGACCGCGGATGAGATCGCACCAGCCAATCGGCTCCAACCACCGCCAAGGCCGCAGCCAGGGTGAGCATGATCAGCCGTGTGTTGATCGTCAGTGGGATCACCAAGCCCAACAGTGTGACCTCCGTCGACAGCGTGGGCAGGTTGATGATCCTTACCAAGCCGTACGCCAGGAGGACGAGCGCCGCCAGGCTGCTCAAGTGGTCGAGTTGGGGTTGAGGCAGTTCGTCGGTCACGAGGTGCATTTTAGCATCGACAGGCGCGGGGCCGCTGGCGCGGCTTGAGCAGCCGCCCCCTGCAATGCGCCATTGTCGACCATGCGGGGCCGAGTCCCGCACTGCGCAGAGTCCCTGCCACGCGTCTGCGAATCAGCCTCGGTGAGGGGGTCCTTTCCACATGGGCGCGCTTTTCCGTCGGCGGAGTCAGCACCCTTGCTATCGAATGCATGCTTTGCGCTTCGGGCTTATGTATAATGTTCGGCCATGTGGATCTTCGTCCTTATCGTGGGTTGGGCGGCCGGTATTCTGGCCAATCTTCTGGCCGACAGCCTGCCGAATTCGAACCGCCCGGCCCGGCCTCGCTGTTCTGGATGTGGGGCACCACGTCCGGCTGTAGCCTGGTCTGCCTGGATCGCGCTTCTGACCAGAAACGCAGACTGCGCCTACTGCGGCCGGCCGATCCCGGCGCGAGTCTACCTGGTGGAAACCGCTAGCGCCTTCGGGGCGCTATTGGTCCATCACTTTGGGTTGGGACCCTCCGGGCCATGGATGGCCATGTTGGTGGTTTGGGTCTTCCTGTTGATCACGATCACCGACATCGAGCATCGCCTTATCCTGCACGTGGTCAGCCTCCCAGCTGCCGTGCTCCTGGGAACTCTGTCTGCCCTTGACCCGGCTCGCGGCCTGGTCAAAACGCTGCTTGGTGGATCTGCCGGATTTGGGATGGTCCTGCTCCTGTTCCTGGTAGGCGGCTTGTTTGCCCGCTGGATATCTCACCGGCGCGGGCAACCCCTGGACGAGGTGGCCTTCGGCTTCGGCGATGTCACCTTGTCTGCCATCATTGGGTTGGTCGTCGGATGGCCAGGGGTCATCTTAGCTCTGTTCATCGGGATACTCTCCGCCGGCGCCTTCAGCCTGCTGTATATTCTGATCCAACTCCTCCGACGTCGCTATTCTCCCTACATGCCTTTTCCCTACGGGCCGTTCCTAATCCTCGGAGCCCTGCTCGTCTACCTCGGCGGCCGAACCCTGTTCGCCGGACCCGGCAGCGGCTAGAAGCCCTCGGGCGCTCCACTCCACCGCAAACCGCTCCCTTTTCGATCCCAAAGCGTGACAATCGCGTATCCACTGGTCACACCCATATACATGACCTTAGTACTATGCTATAGTGAACTACGGATTGAGGTCGGTAGGGGCGTGGGCCGTTCTCCAGGGGCCACAGTCCACCCACCGAAGCGCTCACATACCAAGCTCATGCATTGGCCGACTGTACTGGGGTCCACAGCTGGAGATCTCGCCACCACTCAAGCACTCCGCCGAGCGGAGGATGATCGGGATGAAGGGGAGTTGTATCCTGCGAACACTGACAGCCATCCCAGCCGCGGCTCGTGGCAGGCAACGTGCGCGGACGCGCGCCCAGGCGATGGCGGAGTTTGCCCTCATCCTGCCGGTGCTCCTGCTTACCATGTTCGTCATCGTGGAATCCGCCAGGTTGCTGTTTGCCTGGTTGGCTGTTGAAAACGGGGCCAGATTTGCCATCCGCTACGCTGTGACGGGCCAGTTCGATCCCGCTTACGACAATGTGTCCGCCTGTAACAATTTCTATTCCCAGTGGGGAATCAACTGTGTTGCCGGCGAAGACGCCAAGATAGAGAACGCCGCCAGGGTCTTGACCATCGAGGATGTCGCCGCCGGCGCGGCAACCGGCATCTTGCGAGACCCCAGCTTGGACGTGGCCACGGGGTGGAGCCAGCCCGGCTTTTTCAAAGTCACTGTCTGTGACGACTTAATCAACTACACAGACCCTGCCCCCGGAAATTTCAGCACCGATTGGACGGCGGCCTGTGCCCCCGCCGACAGCGCTGGATCGCCGGGAAGCCGCATTTGGGTGACGGTCGACTTCAACCACAGATTGATCCTGCCTGCCCTCACGGATATCTGGCCCGTCCTCCATCTGACCGCCCGGCGGGATGGGGTGGTGGAGATGTTTCGCGTCTCGCGCATCTTGGGTTCGGGAAGTTTGCCGACGGCGCCGGCCACCCCCACCGATACCGCCACGCCGTCGGACACACCGACGATCACCAACACTCCCACTGACACTCTGACACCCAGCATCACCCCCACGGCGAGCTCCACCCTTACGCCCAGTCTGAGTTCAACCGCCAGCCAGACGCCCACTCCGAGCAACACGCCGACCATCACCAACACGCCCACACCGACTCTTTCGCCCACTCCGACACCCCTCCCGTCGCCGACCCCTTTGCCCAATTGCACGGGAGTCAAGTTCTCTGGGGGAACCCAGTTTCAGAATGGGGCCGTGCTGCAGCAGAGGATTGTCAATAACAGCTACCCCGGCTTGCTTGTGACGAATATCACAATCACATGGGATCCCCTCGAGACGGCATCCAACCTGTACGGCTGGAACATGAATGTATCGCGTATCGATTTCCGCGGCGCCCCGGTTTTCGTCGGGTCTGACCACACCTCTTCCACCGGGTCCACCTTCAATCTGCCGATTGCCATTGCCATGGGGGGTAGTGGGAACCTGATTCGGGTGGATTGGAGCGGGGCGTTCACAGGGAAGTTCAGTCAGTCACCTTTGAACTTGAGCGGCAGCAACTTCGGTTTCTCGGTGGACTTTTCGGATCCTGCCTGCAACCTGTCCACCGGGGCGATCCCAGCTAGCTTCCCCCTGCCGACCGTGCCTCCGCCGCCGACGTCCACGCCGACCATCAGCTTGACTCCCACGGCCTCATTGACTCCAACAGCCTCTCATACACCCACGGCGACCGCCACCTACACGGCAACGGCCACACTTCACGACTAGTCGAGAAGCCAGACGCGGCCTCGATCCATCAAAGGGCGCCGGCTGTCCGAAACCTCGCGACCTGGGTTTCGCTCGTTACAGTCGCGTTACAATCGCGCTTTGGGCTTGCGTAAACTCACCCCTTTTGGGTCGTCAGTACTAGGCACAGTGGTTGTATCGAGCCCTCAACCTCCTTATACTGAGATTGGTCATGGAAACCTCAGAGCACGCCACGAGCCACCAGCCGTTCCACAGCCCACGCGCCCGGAGAGTGAGGGCGCGCGTGCGTGCACGGCTGACCCAGAATGGCAGGAAGACGGTAGGGCAGAGTTTCGTGGAGTTCGCCATTCTGCTCCCAGTCCTGCTGATGATGCTGTCGGGGTTGATTGAGTTCGGATTTATGCTTAACACATATCTTGACTTGATTGACTCGGCCCGTGAGGTGGCGCGCTATCTTGCCAATGACGACCCACTCCACGACGTCAGCGGGAATTTCCAGGGCAGCTCAGCCGTTACTCCCGAACCCAACAACTTCTATTCTGCCCGCGCCTGGAACCTGATGTATCTCAGTCTCAACCGTTCAGGCAATATCATTCTGGACTGCACAACCGACAATATGATCGTTTCGGTTTTTGTAGTTCACAACAACGCTGTCACAGCTCGTTATCCCACCGATTTTGGCGAGAACGGCTGGTCCGAGTGCCCATCTTCCAGCCACAATGTGTCGGAATTCACTTCGGCGGATATCACCACCAAGCTTTCAAGTCTCGCCAATGTTCCACCGGATACAGGCTTGGTGATGGTTGAAGTCTTCTACGACTACCACATGATCATGGGCTTGCCGTGGATTCGGGCCTTCGTGCCCGACCCGGTCACGCTACACGCGTACAGCATCATGCCCAACGCGAATGCGGCACCCACGCCCACTCCCTAGCGAGGCCAGAACGTGAAAACAAGACTGCGAGAACGAGGCCAGGCGCTGATTCTGATTGCTCTTGCTTTTGTCGGCTTGGCCGGCTTCATCGGGATGGCGGTGGATGGCGGCATACTGTTCACCGACATCGGCCACCTTCGCCGCGCCGTAGATGCCGCTGCGCTCGCCGCAGCCAATCAGTACCGTCGCAACGTGCCCCCATCTGATCTCGAACACGCCGCCCAGGAGCTGCTTCAGCTGAACAACCTCAGCGCGGCCGATGCAGTGGTCAAGATCTGCGATTGGAACGGCGCCTATCCAAGCTACATGGACGTGAACTTGTGCCCTCCAGGATATCCGACGCCGACCGAACGCTACCGGAAGCGTGTCAGTGTGCAGGGTTCTATGCCGGTTCGATTCGCCTTTTTGCCGATTATCGGCATCGACGAGATCACAATCCACGCCGACGCTATAGCAGAAGCGGCCGCGCTTGACCTGGTATTGGTGATCGACGAATCCGAGTTGATGGCCTATGATGCCCCTTCCGGGGATCCCATGCGCAATCCCAAGAACTGTGCCCCTGTCAATGGTTGCCATCCCTTCGAGGAGGTCCGCACAGCGGCGCTTTCTTTCGTGAGTAAGATGTACTTCCCGTTCGACCGGGTGTCTGTGGTTGCTTTCTCCGATTTGCCAACCACGCTCACCCAACTCACAGGAAACCAGACCACGGTCACGAACGCTATTAATGGGGGACCATCCACCAATCCAGACATCGCCCCTGGCAAGACGATGAACCCCCTGCCACTGCCTCCCTTTAGGAGTGTCGTCCCAGCCTACTGCACCTACAACATCGATGGTTCTATTCCGGGATGCATGTCGACCGATATCGCCGACGGTCTCTTGACCGCCCGTGATGAACTGGCAGCGCGCGGCGACTCGGATGCCGTTTGGGTGGTTGTACTGCTGACGGATGGCGCCGCTAATCAGGCGTTGGCCGATTTCTCTGCTGGGACGGCGGGCGGGTTTTCTTGTCCTGGATCCCCGGGGAATCACGACTGGATTGACCCCTACTGTCGGGACGGTGACTTCTCCCATGACAACCCGGGCACGTACGGCTACGACGCCGAGGACGCAGCCCGTGATGCTGCCTACCTCGTCGGGTGCCGAGCCACAGGAGACCCGTCTCAGGCCGCTGCCTGCACCGCACGGGGAAGCGCCGGAGACGGTGTCGGCGCGCTGACCTTCACCATCGGTCTGGGCGACAAGGTCATCAATGACCCTTCGGATGGCAACGCCGGGGAACGGTTGTTGCGTCAGATTGCAGCCATCGGAGATGACGGCGATCCAGCATCTCCTGATCCCTGCTCTTCGGCTGGCGTGGGGGTGAGCTGCGGCAACTACTACTACTCGCCCACAGGCACCGGCCTGGGCGCAGTCTTCGATGACATTGCCAAACGGATATTTACCCGCCTGACTCAATAAATGCCGGGGGAAATACGTGGGTCTTGTACGCGGCTATCTGAAGAGACGCCAGGAGCATACCTGGGGCCAATCGCTGGCGGAATTCGCCCTGGTCCTTCCGATCATGCTCCTCTTGATCTTTGTGATCATCGAATCAGCGCGGCTCCTGTTCGCCTGGCTGGCCGTTGAGAATGCGGCGCGCTTTGGGATCCGGTACGCTGTCACCGGCGACTACAATGACAGCTACTACAACGTGACCGACTGCAACAATTTCTACTCAGAATACGGCCTGAGCTGTGCTGCCACCCAGCCAGATCGAGAAGAAAACGCAGCTCGCATCCTCTCCACCTTTGACGCAGCCTGGGCTGGATCGGTCGGGATACAGCGCGACCCCAACCTCAATCGTTTCACAGACTGGGCCAGCCCGGGTCTGTTCAAGGTCACGGTGTGTTCGCTGTCGGCGGCAAGCTACACCGATCCCGATCCGACCAATTTCACCACCGATTGGATGGCGGAATGCGACCCAATCGATCACGCCGGCAATCCGGGCGATCACATCTGGGTGGTGGCCGATTTCAACCACCCAATGATCCTGCCCTTCTTGAGCAACTGGTGGCCGTACTTGCATTTGACCGCCCGTCGAGACGGAATCGTTGAGCAATTCCGCGTGGCACGGGTCATTGGCGCCGGAGGCTTGCCCACGGCGCCGCCGACGGCGACCTATACACCGACGCCGACGTATACTTTCACTCCGAGCAATACACCCACCGACACGTACACGCCATCCATAACCCCGACGCCATCGGATACGCCGACACCGAGCAACACGCCCACGGCCAGCAACACGCCCACGATCACACTAACACCGTCCATGACCCTAACCCCGTCCAACACGCCCACGCCGACCATCACTTTCACGCCGTCGCCGACCGTCCCAACCAACACGCCGCTGCCGACGCTGACGCCGTCGAATACGCCGACCCCCAGCGACACGCCCACCCCGTCTCGCACCCCGACGGCGTCGCACACGCCCACCGCCACCCGTACCCGAACGGCGACCTTTACAGCCTCTATTACGCCCACGCCGTCGATTACGCTAACCCCATCAAACACGCCGACCAGAACGGCGACGCCTACGCTTCATGACTAGTCAAGAGTTGGACCTTCGACGGATTTCACCAGCGCCTACACGGGCGCTGGTTCGATTAACGGCCCGAATAGGACGGAAGTCCCTTTGGTTACAAATATGTTAGTGAACCGAAAGGCATATTGACGCCCAAGAAGCATATCGTTGTTAATAACTAATGAAGCGTGGGGCCGGAGAGGGATTCGGAAATGAGCAATCGATTGGTGTTCTTCAAACGAAGGGGCAAACGGGAGGCCCGATCGCGTGGCCAGACGATGGCTGAGTTCATGTTGGTGCTTCCCGTTCTTCTTCTCACCATCTTCGCCATTATCGAAGCTGCTCGTTTGCTGTTTGCCTGGGTCGCCGTCGAGAATGCCGCCCGTTTCGCACTGCGCTATGTAGTTACCGGTGACTACAACCCGGCGCATTACAACGCCACCGACTGCAACAACTTCTATGCCGAGTTCGGCTTGACCTGCAACGCCACTGAGACTGCAAAGATGGAGAATGCCGCCCGCGTGTTGTCAGCCCGCGATGCCGGCCTGGCTGGGGCTACCGGTGTACAAAGTGACCCAGGCATGATCGACCCTAATACCAACTGGGCTGATCCCGGCTATCTCAAGATAACCGTCTGTTCCGAGTCGGCAGCCTCTTACACCGATCCCAATCCAGACAATTTCTCCACCGACTGGATGGCCTGGTGCCAGCCGGTGGATCATGCCGGTGCGCCGGGTGATCAGGTATGGGTGACAGTCAGCTTTAACCACCCTGTCTTGCTGCCTTTCATCAGCAACTGGTGGCCATATCTCCATCTGACCGGAAGGCGAGACGGGATCGTTGAGCGCTTCCGCGTGGCCCGCGTTATCGGCGCGGGCGGTCTACCTACCGCACCGCCAACATCGACCTATACGCCGACTCCAACGGATACGCCCACGCCGTCCAACACTCCGACCGAGACACCCTGCAAGGTCCCGCCGGTGGTCACGATCCTCTCACCACAGGACGGGCGCACCTACACGCAGTTAGACCAGCTCCCATCCGAGGCAGAAGCTTATGACCCCGACAATGCCGATCCCGCAACCTGTGCAGGCGTAGGTCCGAACGGCGACGGCATTTCCCAGGTAGAGTTCTACTTCTATTGGAACAACGGCGTCAGCAATGTGTACCAGTACGGCCATACCGAAGGCGTTGTGGCCTACTGTGGCTTCGGCGGAGACAGCCCCTGCACCACCTTGGATCTCTCATCTGGCTACTGGCCCAACGGCACCGTGGTAAGCAGCGGTGAACACACGTTGGCCGTCCGTGCCTTGGATGATGAAGGCGTCTACAGCAGTTGGCAGTACGTGACTTTCTACATCAGCGTGCCGCCGACGCCCACGCCGACCCTGACCTCGACGTCGACCCTTACTCCCACGCCGTCATGTTCGGGTGTCTCCTTCGGATCCTTCTACACCGACAACTACGGCCGCATCAGGCAGTACATCAACAACACGACCTATCCGGGTCTGGAAGTAACCGGAATCTCTGTTGACTGGTCGCCGCTGAACGCCGCCAGCAACTACTACGGATGGAGTGAGTACCTGAACTTCATGAACTGGAACAATGGGGGCTCCATCCGGATCCACGACACGAATGACTACACCTCGGGGACCACCGCAGAAAAGGGCCTGCCCAGGCCGGTGGCCAACGGCGTGAACGCAAACTACATTCAGGTTGACTGGAACGGAACGTTCAGCGGGGATTTCAGCAACTCGCCGCTCAACTACGGTCCAGCCAACTTCGGCTTCACGGTGCATTTCAGCGATTCTTCCTGTGACCTGTACAGTGGAGCTTCCTCCAGCACGCTGCCGACGTATACGCCAACACCCACCGCCTCCATGACGGCGACGGCTGTACCACCCTCCAACACGCCGCCGCCTAGCAATACACCGACCATCACTTTGACCCCCTCGCGCACGTCGACGCGTACTCCTACCTTTACACCGTCGAAAACGCCAACGGCTTCCAAGACTCCCACGCCGTCGAAGACGCCCACGCGAACGGCCACCCGCACAGCCACTCGTACGCCGACACGGACCTTGACCCCTTCGGTGACGTTGACTCCGAGCGCGACGGCGACACTCACCCCAACGGCGACGCTCCACGATTGACGGGGTTTGAGTTACGACACCCACGGGCCAGGCTGACATGCAGCCTGGCCCGTTGCGCGTCTACTTGCTCCTCAAGGGACCGTCCCGTAGAATTCGGACCATGCAGTTCTTGGCGCGCCTGATACGTCGGCTGGCGCCCCGCTCGGTTCTTTTGATGTCCGCCATCGGCGGATCCTACCTGGTTTGGTTGCTGCTTGTGCCGCGCCTGCCAGAACTGGGTTGGGTGTCTTTCCTGTGGGTGGCCTTGGCGCGAAGCGTCTCAGCCGCGGCCGTAGTCTATGTGGCCCGCGAAATGTGGACCTCGCGGCTGCAGCGGGCCTGGGTATTCCTGGCCGCAGGGATGCTGCTTTGGCTGTTTGCCGAAGTGGCGCGGGATGTCATGTGGTACGTGGTCAACGGACAACCCACGATACCTTCCCTCTCGGATTTTCTGCGCTTGGCAGGGGGCGGGGCGATCGCCGCCGGGATGACGTTGTTCCCGTCCGGAGCCGAAGAGAGATTCGGCCGAATCCGTCGACTGCTCGACATCAGCATGATCAGCGTTTCCATCCTTGCGCTGGCCTGGTTGGTGCTTGTGCGTCCGGCGCTCGAGGTGGGGCTGGCCCAGGCCTATCGTGTGGCATGGGTCGGGATCGAGGTCAGTCTCGACTTGCTGCTTGTGGCGTTGGCCACCCGCCTGTTCCTCGTGAGTCTGGGCGGCAAAATTGGTCGTCGGGCTGCCTTCTTGGCTGGTGGCTTTCTGCTTACCACGGTCTCTGATCTCACCTTTGGCTACCTGATGCTCAGCCATGACTGGCTGCCAGGGAGTCTGATTGAGTTGGGTTGGATCGGGGGCAGTCTGCTGCTGGTCGCAGCCGCTGCTGATCAACTGAGCCAAACGTCAGATCCGTTTTCAGGCGTCCAAGAGGGACGTTGGAGTCGGGCAGGGCGCCGGCTAGATGGCCTCTTACCTGTGGCGAGCCTGTATGCCGTGGCCGGTTACACTGTCGTTGACGGCTGGCTGTTTGGCAGGGTGGACTGGGTGGGGGTGGTGGCAAGCATAGCCCTGACCCTGCTCTTTCTCGTTCGCCAAGGCGCCATCGCCGGTCAAATGGAAATGCGCCAATATGCGGCTCTTGTGAATGCCACAACTGACATGGCCTTCATTTGCACGCCTGAGGGCGCGCTGAAGACTCTACAATCCCGCTATGCGGCGCCGCCTCGGATTGCCCTTGCCCGGCGGCCCACGGATCGAGATGTCCCATTTCACGGCCGCCCCGGTGAACCTCAAAGAACTCCTGGGTCGGGCAACGGAGGAAGGATGGACTGGGGAGCTGACCTTCTCAGATGCCGATGGACAGGCCTTCCCCGTATCCCTTTCGCTGCAGCCGATCGTTGACGAGCGACAAGAACAACCTCTGATTGTAGCCACAGCGTATGACTTGACGGATATCAAGGCTCGCGAAACCCAACTCAAGACGACTGTGGGGCAGCTGGACCATGCGCGCGCTGAGTTGCAGTCGATGAACACGGTCCTTGAACAGAAGGTTGACGAACGCACGCGTGAGCTGGCTGCTATGGTGGTCGATCTGGAAAAGCTGAATCAGGAGCTGCAGCAGCTTGACCAACTCAAATCGGATTTCGTGACCCTGGTCTCCCATGAGCTGCGGGCACCCCTGACCAACATTCGGAGCGGCGTAGAACTGATCCTGGAAACGGGGAAGTCGGTGCCGGAGGATTCGCAGGAAACCCTGACTCTGGTGAAAGACGAGACCGAGCGGCTGAGCCATTTTGTGGAGACCATTCTTGATCTTTCAGCCTTGGAGGCTGGCCGCTTTCCCTTGACAATCATGCCGGTACCCGTGGCTGAAGTAACTCGGGCAGTTGTTTCGCGTTTTCCCAAAGAGAGCGGGGGCGAGCGGGTCCAGCTGGCTCTTCCGGAAGACCTGCCTCCCGTGGAAGCAGACGAACAATCATTTGCGAGCGTGCTCTTCCACTTGCTGGACAATGCGCTCAAGTATGCGCCTTCCGGTGAGGTGATCATAGGGGCAGAGGTGAAAGACAACGGCCTCCGCTTTTGGGTGACAGATGAGGGCCCTGGGATCCCGGCTAAGTCCCGCCAGACGGTGTTTGATCGCTTTCATCGGCTCGACACAAGCGACAGCCGGGAGGTGTACGGCCATGGCCTGGGACTTCATCTCTGCCGCCGGCTGATAGAGGCCATGGGGGGGTGGATTGAAGCCGACGAATCCCATGCAGGCGGGGCCAAGCTGGTCTTCTGGCTGCCCCTGGCGAGAGTTCCGGCCGGCTAGATTCACGGCAGATAGGTTTCGCCTCGTTTCAAGGGAGGCTTCGTGGCTGCCAAGATTCTGATTGTGGACGATGATCGTACTCTGCTCCGGTTCGTGGGCAACTACCTCGAAAAAGAGGGCTATGAGGTGCTGGCCATCGACAATGGCCCCAAGGCACTGCGGGCCTTCTTCGACTCCCGGCCCAATCTTGTTTTCCTAGATGTGATGATGCCGGGCATGGACGGCTGGGAAGTATGCGCCCGCCTGCGGGAAATGGCTGACACGCCCATTATCATGTTGACGGCCAAGACGGCCGAGTCAGAGAAGCTCAGGGGGTTCCGCCTTGGTGTGGACGACTACATCACCAAACCTTTCAGCCTGGCCGAACTGGGCGCCAGGGCGCGCGCAATTCTCTCCCGCACAGTGCCGCGGAGCGAGGCCGAGCCGCCACTCTACAGGGTGGGGGATTTGGAAGTTGACATGCGACGGCGCGAGGCCCGCTTGGAGGGGGTGACCCTTGATCTGACCCCCACGGAATTCAGACTTTTGGTGGCGCTGGCCAGCCGAAGCGGGGAGGCCGTTTCCCAGGAAGAGCTGATCAGTGACGTGTGGGGGGACAATCGGGAGACGACTCCCAGCGCACTGCGCCGTTACATCTGGTTCCTGCGCCAAAAGCTGGAGTCCGATCCGGAGAAGCCCCGCAGGCTACAGAACATCCGTGGTTATGGCTACCGCCTGGAAAGCTGATTTGTTCCGGGCGAGCCCCAAGGTTCCGATTGTCGGATATCTGTCACTGGGCGTTGAGTGTAGGTTGACTGAAAGGTATCTGTGGCCGCAGAAACCGGTATCATGGAGCCGAGAAACAGGGAAGGTTTGCGATGCGCTTTCAGGCACATGAGGCCACAATGTCAACTGATCGTGGACAAGAAGCCGTACTCGCTTCGGAGGAGCACATGGGGGCCAAGCGAGACTTCTCGGGCAAGATACTGATTGCAGATGACGATCCTGATTTTCGTCACATGCTCGTGCGCCGGGCAGAGCGCATGGGCCTCGACATCACCGAGGTCTCAGACGGTTCGAAAGCCATCGCTACCCTGCGCAGGGATAAATTCGATGTGCTGATTCTCGATCTCTACATGCCCGGCCAAACCGGGATAGAAGTCTTTCAAGCCGCTCGCCGCCTGGATCCCGAGATCCAGGCTTTGGTTTTGACAGGCAACGCGACCGTTGAGACGGCAGTTGAAGCATTGCGAAGCGGGGCGTATGATTATCTTGTCAAGCCGCTCGAATCATTGGCAGTGTTTGAACTGTCTTTGACCAGAGCGCTGGAACACCGTCATCTCCTGCGTGAGAACGCTCGACTGTTCGCTGAGGTTGAGCGGTTGGCGATCACGGATCCATTGACCGGATTGTTCAATCGTCACAAGTTGAACGAATCGCTGGTCGTGGAGGTCGAGCGCGGGCTGCGCTACGAACGCCCACTGGCAGCGATCATGATCGACTTGGATGATCTGAAGCGGATCAATGATCGGCTCGGTCATCCGATGGGGGATAGTGTGCTCAAGCAAGTGGCGCAAGGCATCAAGAGCCAAGTACGCAAGGTGGACATCCCCACGCGCTACGGGGGCGACGAATTTGTTGTCATCCTTCCAGAAGCGGATGCAGATGAGGCCACACGTGTGGCCAATCGGATCTACGCCCGGATTCAGGAGATACCGTTTGAGGACGATTTGCCCATATCGGTCAGCATCGGGGTAGCAGAGCTGTGCTCTGGTGTTGAGACGCCCGAGTCGTTTCTGCACGAGGTGGATCGGGCGCTGTACGAATCAAAACGGGCCGGCGGGGGCCGCATCCACACTGCCCCCAGCAAGAATGGACACGGCTAGCCTTTCTGCCCATCTCAAGCACGAGCGCGGCCCAAGCGAACTCGGGCCCGTTTGTAGCCAAATCTTGAGAAGCCGGCTGGCCGTCTATTGGCACGCCGTCGCAAGGTGAACTGAGAGCCGGCGACATGGCACACCAGAGAACGAAGAGAGGCTGGATGCCCGATCCTGGGCTCGATCTCATGACACCTCAAGACAGAAGCGGGGAAGAGCGTTTGTCGTTCTTCTCCCGTCTTCGGCTTCAGGTCTCCAAACTCAGGGCCAAACTAATCCTGCCCTATGTTGTCCTGACCCTGGGCGTAGCCTTCGTCGGGATCTTCATTGTGACCCGCCTTGTCACGTCCACGGTGCGAGAGCGCTTCGTCAATCAGCTGTATCAGGCCGCCCGGGTGGCATCGGATGGAGAGGTCCGTCTCGAAGAAGACCACCTGAGCAGTCTCCGGCTGATGGTTTTCACCGTGGGGGTTCCGGAAGCGCTGGTCAAGGGAGATTCCCAGACTTTGTCCGACCTGCTTTATCCGCTCGCTCTCAACGACGGCTTGGACAGTGTGGTCGCACTTGATGCACAGGGCAAAGAGATATTCGGTTTGGCCCGATCGGAGCCAAATGCCCAGTACCAACGCAGTTCAGGTGCGGAATTCAACACTTATCCTTTTGTTGAGAAGACCCTCCGGGGTCGATCCGATCCCACAGGTGACAAGTTTGCCGGGGTGGTGACAACTTCAGCCGGGGAGATGTTGTACACGAGTGCACCCGTCCGCACCAGCACGGAAGACGTCGTGGGGGTTCTCCTGGTCGGCACTCGAACTCGAGGCTTTGGTCCAGGACCTCAAAGATCAGTCTCTGGCAGACGTGGCGCTGCTTGATCCCTCTGGGCATGTGCTGAGCTCGAGCATGATGCTCCCGACGGGAACCGAATCGCCGATCGATTTGCCCGCTGCCAGTGGAACAGTCTCGACGTCCCAGATCAAGGAGATCAATCTCTTCGGCCGTGAGTACCAGGTCGTCTATGCCCCCTGGGTTGTCCGGGGGGAGAGTCTGGGAAGCATCGCTGCGATTCTGCCCAGCAACTTTGTGGTGTCAACCGAGGCCACCAGCCGCAACCAGTTCAGCCTGATATTTGCTGCTGCGACCCTGGCGGTGATTGTTCTCGGATACGTTTTGGCCCAGAGCATCGCCGGACCAATCTTGCGTTTGCGCACCATGGCTCAGGCGGTCGCTTCAGGTGACCTCGATCAAAAATCTGGCCTCAACCGAACCGACGAAATTGGAGATCTTGCTCAAGCCTTCGATGTGATGACGGCCCGCCTCCAGGCCAGGACCAATGAAGCCAATCGGCTCTACGAGGAAACCGTCGAACGGAATCGTCAGCTCGCGGAGATGTACGAACGCTTGCAGGCGGCCCAACAACAGCTGATTCAGTCCGAAAAGCTGGCTGCCGTCGGTCAATTGGCAGCTGGGATTGTGCATGATGTCAAAAATCCGCTTGGTGTAATCAAGGGTATGGCGGAAGAGCTGATGGAGGACGCCGCTGATGACCCCGATTTCCGCCAGGGTCTGACGGTCATTCGTGACAATGCCAACCGGGCCAATCTGATCGTCACTGATCTGCTCAAGTTCGCTCGGCAGTCCACGCCCACCATGCAGAAGCGGGACCTGCGTGAGACCCTCGAGGGCTGCCTGCGCCTGACAGACTACTTGATCCGCAAAGGTCGAGTCAAAGTCAAAACCGATCTCCCCTCGGATCCGGTCTGGGCGACCTATGACCCGCAGCAGATCGAGCAGGTGGTCATCAATTTGATCCAGAACGCGGTGCAGGCCATGCCGGAGGGCGGCCAGCTGGAGACCCGGATGGTGGATCAGGGTGAACAAGTGCTCCTCGAGATCAGCGACACAGGTAAGGGCATCCAACCTGAGAACCTGTCACGCATCTTTGAACCATTCTTCACCACCAAACCGGAGGGCCAAGGCACAGGCATGGGCCTGGCGGTTACTTACGGCATTGTGAGTCGCCATGGCGGGCAGATCGATGTCCAAAGCCAGATTGATGAAGGCACAACGTTCTCGATCATTCTGCCGAAGGAGCCCGAAGAATCTCTGGTGAGCCAGAGGGCGTCCGCATGAGCGGGCGTCGGGTACTTGTTGTCGATGACGAGAGGGACTACCTGAAGCTGATGGCTGGGCATCTGGCCAGAAAAGGCTTTGACGTTGAGATGGCCGAGAACGGACGGATCGCGCTCGAAGTGCTCGAGTCTTCCGGGCCGTTCGAGGTGATGGTGGTGGACCTGATGATGCCCGAAGTGGACGGTATTGAACTCATTCGCCGGGCCAGAGAGATGGACGCCTGGCTGGAGTCGATCGTGGTGAGCGGCGCCGGCACCCTTGAGTCCGCCATTTCGTCCATGCGGCAGGGTGGGGCGTTTGATTACTTGCCCAAGCCGCTAGAGACCATGAGCGATCTTTCCCTGGCCGTGGACCGGGCGGCGTCATACCGCCAACTCCGGCTGGATCGGGAGCGGCTGCAAGAGCAGATTGCCGCCGAACGTGAGCGTCTTGAAACGGTGATCGCCAATGCCGGCGAAGCCGTGATTTCCGTCGACGGCGACGGTCATATTTCCGTTGTGAATCCCACCGCCACAGAGCTTTTTGGTCGAAGTGATCTGGTGGACAAGATGGCGCTGGATGTCCTACCGCCCCCGTTGTCCGCTGTGGTTCAGAATTGGATGACCTTCGACGGGGAGGTGCCCAGCATCACCGAGGTTCGTTGGCCAGCGAACCGTGTGCACATGGTCAGCTTGACCCCCATTCAGGAGTCGGACAGGGATGCAGGATTTGGCTGGGTCATGATCCTGAGAGATGTCACCCCGCTGCGGCGCATGCAGGAGCACAAGATGCGGCTCTTGGCGCGCACGGCGGACCAACTCCGGGTGCCTCTGGCGGAGGCGTTCTCGGCCGTGGTCGAGCTGAACGAGCTTCCCGAAAACAGCGATGAACGTTTCACGGGCATCGTTGAACGTCAGGTCGATCGGCTGAGCGCCATCCGAAGCTGGACCGATGACATGCTGGCACTGGTGGAAATCGAGGCCGGCGAAGCCGGCGGCGATGGCCGATCCAGGCTGGCGGAGATGATCAAAGCCGAAAAGGGGCGCCTGGAGGAGGGGCTGGTCGGTTCCAAGGCGCTCACGCTGGAAACAACCGTCGACGACGGGGTGGAGATTGTGCTCGACGATGCCTTGGGCCGCAACCTGATCCATCACATGGTGCGTCAGGCAGCCTGGCGGGCTGTACCCGAAGGTCGCGTCGGCCTGTCCTTGGCCGTTCGTCAGGGTCAGTGCTGGCTTGAGGTAACGGATGATGGACCTCGCCTGCGAGAAGCCGCTGGCACCGAACTCTTCGAGAGCTTCGTCTTCAGGGCCGGCGAGCTGGGGGAGGGGGCTGGCATGAGCCTGGCTACTGTCAAGACCATCGCCGATGTTCTTGGCGGGCACGTCTGGCTCGCCAGCCTGGAACCCCAGGGCAACCGGCTTTCCATTTCGTTTAGTTGTCCGGATGAATGAGGGGTGGGTGTGACTCCAAGACCCGGCATGCGGGGATCCGAATCGCAGGATGAAGAACGCCGCCAGCGCCGCGGCTTGTTGGCCTGGTTCGTGTTGGTGCTGTTCTCCATTTGCATTCTGTTCGCATGCGCTCAGATTGCTGGGCTTTCGATCTTCAACCCCCCACAGTCGGTCGACCTGCGCTCCAACATGCAGGCAGACTACAGTCCGTGGGGCTATGTGGCCTTCGGCCCGATCAACCCCCAGATACTGCTTGATATTCTGGATGACCTGAACCTGGATCAGCTCCAAATCCCGGTGATCTCAAATTCCTGCCTGATTCCGGGCTCATGCCCGACAGCCACTGCCACGCCCGAGCCGACGCAGACCGACACGCCCACGATCACCCTCACGCCGAGCGAAACGCCGACGCCGAGCCAAACCCCGACCATCACCAACACCCTCACCTTGACCCCAACGGCCACCAAGACTCCGACCCCCACGCCGTTGGTCTATCCGGTCAAGCTTGCCAATCCGGACAAAGTCGATCCCGAGCTGACCCAGAATGTCCGGTTCACTATCCTGGTCATTAACTATGGGAGCCTGCCGCCGGCGCAGCTGCAGACGGTATGCGATTTCCTGCCCACCGGCTTAACCTACGTTGCGGGGAGCGCCGATCGGGGTGGGACGTACGGCACGTGCCCGGGTGTGGGTGGGACAGCGATCGTCTGGACGCCCAACGAGTCCATCCCGCAGGGCGCCTTCAGCCGATTCACATTCCAGGCTCGCTCCGATCACCCAGTTGCCGGCGACAGCTTCGACAACAGGGTGACGGCGTTCGGCGGCAATTTCAACGCCGCAACCAACCATAAGTCGGTGTACGCCTATACGCCGACGCCAACCCCCACCGAGACAACCCAGCCGATCACCGCTCCCGACTTGTACTCGGCCGACGAGGACACGAACATCAACCCGGGCGCTTTGGCCGGCGTGCTGGCCAACGACTCGGATGCGCCCTGGGATATTCTGCAGTCGTACGTCGTTGTTGGCCCGACCTACGGCGATCTCACCCTGAACACCGACGGCTCCTTCAACTATCAAACCACCCCAGATTGGAACGGCTACGACAGCTTCGTCTATGAGGCCTGTGACGGTGGGGGACCGGGCCTCGGTGCTTGCAGCACGGCGGCGGTGACGCTGGCCGTGACGCCGGTGCCGGACGCGCCGCGGGCGCTTGACGACACCTACTCGCCGACGGAAGACACCCTGTACTCTCGATCGGCGCCCGGCGTCCTGACCAACGACTACGACCCCGACATTTTGACCGGACCGGCCAACATTGATCTGACGGTCGAGCCGACACCATTGGCGACGCCAAAGTATGGTGACCTGGCGTTGAATTCGGACGGAAGCTTCACTTACCGGGCTACGCCGGATTTCTTCGGTACGCCGGACTACTTCGATTACCAGGTGTGCGATGGCCCCGGAAGTTGTGATACGGGCAGGGCGAATCTCAATGTGGTCAACGTCAATGACCCGCCCGTGGCCAACCCCGACGGCAGCTTGGCGTCATCTTTCGCCGATACCGACGAGGACATGCCGATCACGCTGGATGTGCTGGCCAACGACACCGACCCCGACAACCTGACGGCCCCGTTCAACGCTGGGCTGACGGTTGGCGGCGCCGCCTCCTGGTCGTCAACACAAGGGGGCACGGTCACCAACAACGGCTCAGACGTCACATATGCGCCGCCGCTGAACTACTTCGGCAACGACAGCTTCACCTACCGGGCCTTCGACGGCATCGTGGACTCAAACCTGGCCACGGTGTATGTGACGGTCAATCCGATCGACGATCCGCCGGTCGGAGCCGACGACACGTACACCACCCCCATAAGCCAGTTCGTGAGCACGCCGTTTCCGCTCTTCGTGCTCACCAATGACACCGATCCGGTCGAAGGCGATCCCCTTCACATCGAGAACCTGGTGGCTCCGACGGCCAAGAATGTAGTCACCATTCAATCGGCGCCCAACGCTCTCCTCTACGACCCGGACCCATCTGGCACGGGGTATCACAGCCCGACTGTTCCAGATGTCTTTGACTATCAGGTGTGCGACACCAATACCCAGGGCGCGGCGACACAAACGGCGTGTGATACCGCTAGTGTGTCGGTGATCGTCAACGACCCGCCGGTGGCGACTCCGGACGCATACAGCGTAGACGAAGACACGACACTGACGATCCCGGACACCTCCACGCCGACGCCGGTGTCTGGGGTGCTCGCCAACGACAGCGATCCCAACGGGGATCCGGTGACGTCTGTTCTTGACAGCAATCCGTCCCATGCGTCAAGCTTCACATTCAACGCTGATGGTTCTTTCAACTACCATCCGGCGCTCAACTACAACGGTTCGGACTCGTTCACCTACCATGACACCGATGGCGGGCTGACCTCCGCGACAGTGACGGTGGACCTCACCGTCAACCCGGTGAACGACGCGCCAGAGGCAGTGAACGACACGGCTGTGACGGATGTCGACACAAGCCTGGCAATTGATGTTCTGGCGAATGACACAGACGTCGATGGGTCTCCGGATCCGTCTACAGTGGCCATCGTCGCCACCCCGACGGCGGGAACGATCACGGGAGTTGATGCCGGCACCGGCGCAGTGACCTATCAACCTAACGCTGGCTATGTTGGCCCGGACACCTTCACCTACACAGTCTATGATGACGGCTCACCGCTTCCAGCGATGCTGTCCAACGTTGCCACCGTGAGTGTCACCGTCAACGGGCCGCCGGTGGCCGTCGACGACCCGGCCGCGCCCAGCCCCACGCCGGCGCCCTACAGCGTCACCGAGGACACCCCATTCACGTTGGCAGCGCCGGGCTTGCTCGACAACGACTCCGACCCGAATGGGGATCCACTCACGGTGATGACACCCGCTGCCTCGGGGCCGTCTCACGCCGCAAGTTTCGTTCTGAATGCCAACGGGTCTTTCAGCTACACGCCCGAGCTCAACTACAACGGCGCTGACAGTTTCACATACTATGCCTACGATGGGCGGCTGGCCTCGATCACACCGGCCACCGTGTATCTGAACGTCACACCCGTGGATGATCCGCCGGTGGCCAACAACGATCCGGGGGCGTCGCCGCCACCCAATCCAAGCTTCTATCAGACGGACGAGGACAGTGGCACACTGTCCGTTACCGCCGCCCATGGCATCAAGGTCAACGACATGGATCCCGAGGGGGACGCGTTCAGTGTCGATCCGACGCCGGTCAGTCCCCCGTCGAACGGGAGCCTCACCCTGTACGCTGATGGCTCCTTTGACTACACACCGGATCCGAATTTCAACGGCACGGACACCTTTGCGTATCAGGACTGCGAAGATACCTTCCCGCCGTTGGTATGCAGCACCGTTCCTGGCATCGTGACGATCACCGTCAACCCAATCAACGACCCGCCGGTCGCCTCCCCCGATTCCTACCCCGTGGGCCAAGCGGGCAGCCTTGCCCCGACAGCGCCGGGCGTGCTGGCAAATGACACCGATGTGGACGGCGACCCACTGACGGCCGTGCTCGACAGCGGGCCAAGCCACGATCCGGGTTTTGTGCTGAACGCTGACGGCTCGTTCTCCTATTCGCCTGACCTGACGTTCCATGGCTTGGACACATTCACCTACCATGCCAACGACGGCACCGACGATTCGAATACGACCACGGTATCGATCCTCGTCGATGACGTTCCCGCAGCCGTCGATGACTCTTACGCCACCAATGAAGATACGACCCTGGACGAGGCCACGCCTGGCATACTTGGTAATGACACGGATCCCAATTCGGACGCGTTGACCGCCACAAAGCTCACGGATCCGGCTCATGGCAGCGTAACGGTGAATGCCAACGGATCTTTCAGCTATACGCCGGCATCCAACTACAACAGCCCCATGGGTGGGGATGACAGCTTCACCTATGAGGCTTGCGATCCCTACGGGCTATGCGACTCGGCCACAGTCACCATCACCATCAATCCGGTCAACGACGCGCCGACCGCGGTGGCCGATGGACCCTACTACACCTACGACAACCCCGGCGGCCCTGAGGACAACAGCCCGGTGGCCCCACTGGATACCTCGCCCGACAGTGTGCTCGACAACGACGGCGATTTCGACGGGCCCCTGCCGCTTCACGCCGTGCTGGTCGACCCGCCCGACCATGCGTATTCGCTGGATCCGGTCGACTTCGAGCTCAAGGACGATGGGACCTTTGTCTACAATGCCGCTGACGGCTACTTCGGCCCTGACTCCTTCACCTATCAAGCCTGCGACAGTTTTGTGCCGGCCGCCTGCAGCTCGACCACCACCGTCAATCTGTATGTCGACTCACTGCCGGTGGCCAACGACGACCCGGCCACCCCCGGCGGCTACACGATTGACGAAGACACCACACTCAACGTCGGCTCGCCCGGCGTACTGGGCAACGACACCGACGCAAACAGCGGGGACACGCTGGCCGCCGTGCTGGACGCGCCCCCGGCCCATGCCGCAAGCTTCAACCTCTACAGCGATGGCTCGTTCGACTATCAGCCCGACCCGGATTGGAATGGGACCGATTCGTTCACCTACCACGTCAACGACGGCTACTTCGAACTCGACGACTGAGCCCACCGCCAGCCCGGCGACAGTAACCATCAATGTCACAGCGGTGAACGACGCGCCTCGGCCGGGCAACGACAGCTATTCGTTGGATGAGGAAACCACGCTGGCTGTGGATGCGACGGACGATCCCGCGCCGCCGGTGGGGTTGCTGTACAACGATGTCGAACCCGATGGACAGTCCTTGACCGTCGTGTCGATCGTAACTCCCCCGTCTCATGCCAATGTCGCCAACGGCGGGTCGTTCAGCTGGGTGTTGGACGGGAGCTTCAGCTATCACCCGGACTCGGACTACTACGGCTCCGAACTCATTCGTCTACGAGGTGTGCGACAGCCCGACCACACCGCACTTGTGCGACACCGGCACCGTGAGTTTGACGATCAACAATGTCAATGACACCCCAGTGGGCAGCGACGACCCGGCTACCCCGGGAGACTATACGATCAACGAGGACAGCACGCTCAACGTGACGTCACCCGGCGTGCTGGGCAACGACAGCGATCCGGATAACCTTTCTGCGCCGTTCTACGCTGGGCTGACGGCATCACGCGTCGACGACGTCACGCATGGCAGCTTGACGCTTTACTCGGACGGAAGCTTCACCTACTCGCCCAACCCCAACTACTACGGGCCGGATAGCTTCACCTACCAGGCGTGTGACTCGGATGGGGCGTGCACGACGGACACAACCGCCAGCATTACTGTGACTTCAGTGGAAGACACCCCGGTGGCCAACACCGACAGCTACACGATTTACGAAGAAACGCCGACGGTGGTCCCGGCCCCGGGTGTGCTTGCGAACGACACTGATGCGGACAACCTTTCGCCCACACCCGCCAACTTCGGGCTGACGGTCGATCCAACGCCCGTCGCCACTCCGGCGCACGCTCAGAGCTTCAGCCTTTCCAGCGACGGCTCCTTCAGCTACACGGGCGAGCTGAACTACAACGGGTCGGACTCCTTCCAATACCAGGTGTGCGATCCCACGGCGCGTTGCGATACGGGCACCGTCAACCTGACGATCAACAATGTCAACGACGCGCCAGTGGCCAACGACGACAGCTACACGATGAGCGAGGATCCGGGCGCGCCAGTGACTCTGGACGTCTTGAGCAACGATACCGATGTCGACATAGGCGACACCCTGACCGTCGATTCGTTCAGCTATACGAGTGGCAATGGCGCCACGATCCAGAACAACGGAAGCATTGTGAGTTACCTGCCGGCGGCCAACTGGAACGGCGATGACAGCTTCACCTATCAGGTTTGCGATGACGGCACGCCCCAGTTGTGCGACACGGCCACCGTTTACGTCACGGTGACGGCTGTGGACGACCAGCCGAAGGCGGTCGACGACAGCTACACCATCAGCCAGCTTGCCCTTCCGACGGTCCTCCCGGTGTTGAACAACGATAGCGACCCTGTCGAAGGTGACACCATTTACATCGACTCGGCCCAGGACCCTTCGGACCAAAACGGCTCGGTCTTGATGTCCGGTGGTTCTCCGCCTACCACCATCACCTACAATCCAAACGGCTACCACAGCCCGACGGTTGCCGACATGTTCACCTATACGTTGTGCGATACCGGTTCGCCGCCCTATGATGGCCCTTGCCCGACAGCGAACGTATCCGTGATAATCAACGACCCGCCGACGGCCAACAACGACCCGATCGGATCGCCGCCCACCGTAAGTGATCCTCCCGCTTCCGCCTATCAGATCGACGAGGATGGCGGATCCCTGGCTGTCTCTGCGGCCGATGGGGTTCTGGCGAACGACAGCGACCCCAACGGCGACCCGATCACGGCGGTTCAGGTTTCGGGCCCCGCCCACGCCAGCTCCTTCTCATTGAACGCGGACGGGTCCTTCAGCTACACGCCCGACTCGAATTGGAACGGGACCGATACGTTCACATACTATGCGACGGACGGCGGCATGGACTCGGGGAACGCCACCGTGACGCTTACGGTGAACCCGATCAATGACCCGCCGGCTGCCAATCCGGACGATGCCGGCACGATCGACCAGGGCGGTTCGACGACCACGGACGTGCTGAGCAACGACTTCGACCAGGAAGGACACCTTGACCCCTCCAGCGTGACGGTCACCACGGCGGCTGCCCGAGGCTCGACGAGTGTTAACCTATCCACCGGGGCCATCACTTTCACAGACGATCCGGCCGGAGGCCCACAAACCCTGGTGACCTACACCTATCAGGTGTGTGATACGGGTCAAGCGTCGGACGGCTCTGGCGGTCCCCAATGCGACAGCGCCACGGTGACGGTCCACTTCATCCAACCGCAGCTCACCGTCCAGCTCGATCCGGACAGCGCCACGCCCAGTGCCCATTCGAGCACGACGTTCACCGCCTCCTTCTGGAATGATGGACCGGGGACGGCGTACAGCGTGCAGGTCAACGTCTCGATCGTAGGCAGTTGCACGCTGCAGACGGGGAACCCGATCTACTCCGGCACGATGGGCCAGGGCGCAGCTGCTTTCAAGGATGTTCGCGTGCGATCCGGCGGGGACGGCACCCACTGCGAGGTGACTGCCAGCATCTCGTCCGCCAACGGAACTTCGGATTCGGATACATCCACGATTGATGTTCCGGCCGCTCCGCTGGCCGCTTTCAGCTCCTTCAGCGCCCTGTCGATCGCCCCGGAGAGCCCTACGCCGACCCTGGAAGCCAGCGGAGGTGCCGGGGGCGCCGGCGCGGCATCGGCGACGGCCACAACCACCGGAACACCGGCAACCGTCAGCGCCACCCCGGACAACGGGGGCGCTACGGCGACCGTCGATCCTGATGCCACGCCGACCGACACTCCTGCGGCCGCCTCAGCCACCCCTGATGGCGGCGGGGCTGCGACCGACACCCCCGTTCCGGCTTCAGCTACGGCCGAACAGGGATCGCCCACAGCGACGACCGATAGCGGCGGGAGGGCAAGCGATACGCCCGTCGCGGCATCCTCCACGCCTGGCGGCGGTTCGCCGGCTGATACCGCCGTGCCGGCCACTTCAGATGCGACGGGCGGTAGCGGGGCCACGGACACACCTGTTCCGTCGGCTGCCGGCGATCCGGCTCCGCCTCCAGCATCGCCCAGCGATACACCCGATCCGGAGCCAACGGCGACCGAGCAACCCGTGGCAGCCTCATCCGCCGGCCCGACGAATCTCTCCGGGTCCGGGCTCTGGTCGTGGCTCCAGCTCTTGCTTCCGTTGGCCTGGCTGGGCTGGATGCTTGGCCTTCGAAAGGAACGGAAAGGTCAGGACGGTTCATGAGCGCTCGGCCTACTCCCTCCATGGAAGCCCATGTGTTGGTCGCTGAAGATGAGACCGATATGCTTGAGCTCATCGCCCGCCGGGTTCAACGTCTCGGCCATCGGGTTACCCGGGCCAACGACGGGCGGGAGGCGATGGACGCCCTGCTGCGTCATCCCTTTGATCTGGTGGTTACCGATATCAACATGCCCGGCTACTCGGGGCTAGAGATCCTGACCGAGGCCAAGCACCGCGATCCCAACATGCAGGTGATCATCGTCACCGCCAACGCCACCATGGAAAACGCCATTGATGCGCTCAACAACGGCGCCTTCAGCTACCTGACCAAGCCTTTTGACCATATCAGCGTGATCTCAAGCGCCGTTGAGCGAGCGCTCGAGTACCGGCGCCTGACGCTGGACAACCTCCGCATGGCCAAGGCGCAGAAACGCCGCGGTGACATGCTTGAGGATGAGGTCACCGACCGCTTCCGGCAGCTTCAGCGACAGGAAAAGACCTACCGAGAGCTGCTTGCCCAACTTCCGCAGGGAATCATTCTGGCTTCGGTGAATGGGCGGCATATGGCCAAAAACCCCGCCGCCGAGAGTTGGCTCGCCGAGGATGCCATCTCGGACGGGCGCCCGATATCCGGATTCCTGGAGGGGTTGATGAATGGGAACGGCGGGCCCTTGGAGAAGTACGTTGAGCTGGGTGGACGCAAGCTAAGGCTGCGGGCCAGCGCCCTCGGCCCGCAGGATGATGGCGTGGAACGCGTCGTCGTCATCGAGGAACTTGGGCAGGGGGCGCCGCCCGACGTTGCCAGCCGTCTCGAGGTCGCTGTGGCTCGCTTGGGCCAAGATCTGTCGCTGCTCCGCTATGGTCGCAGAAGCTATCGTGGCCGCGATGTGCTTCAGGATATGGCCGAGCAGCTGCGTTCCCTAGAAATGGCGTGCAAAATGCTGGATCAATCCCCGACACCCTGACAGTCTCCCTTCCTTTCTCCAACTGACACGGAGGGAGGGACCCCAACCAATCCGGGCTTGGCTGCATGAACCGCAAGGGACAAAAAAGCGCCCCCGCACTGCGGGGGCGCCTGGATGAACTGCTTGATCAGCCGGGCTGCATCAACTGCTGGCGGCAGCCGCCCTGCGTCGGAACCACGTGGTCCACTCACGATTCTCCCAGACCACCAGAATCGGGGAGGCGTTGAAGATCGAAGAATACGTGCCGCTGAAGACACCCACCAACAGGATGGTGACGAAGTGCCGGGTCGTCACGCCGCCCAGCAGGAGCAGCGCCAACAAGGTCAGGGCCACCGTGAGCTGGGTGTTGATCGAGCGGTCAAGCGTCTGGACAATCGAATGGTTGACCAAGGTCTCATATTGCAGCCGGCGGTGCACGTTCGCATTCTCACGGATACGGTCGAACACCACGATGAAGTCGTGAACTGAAAAGCCAATGACCGTCAGCAGTGCCGTCAAGAACAAGGCGTCCACCTGCCAGCCCAAGAAGTGCCCCAGGATGGCCTCCACGCCGATCACAACTGCGACATCGTGCAGCATGGCGATAATGGCTGCCACGCCGTAGCGAATGGCATGCTTCACGCCACGAAACGCGTAGGTGATGAAGCCCAGGATGCCCAGCGTCGCCAACCCGACGGCGCCCGCTGCACGTTCGGCGACCAGTGCGCCGATCGAGGGCCCGACCGACTCAAAACTGAGCACGGTCACTTGCGTATTGAAGCGGGTGTTCATCTCTTTCACAATGGCCGCTTCGTCGTTCTGGTCAATCTGCTTGGAGCGTACCAGGATGTTTGTGTCGCCGGATGTCTGGGCAATGGGATCGCCGATGCCAAGGTCCTGGTAAAGTGCCACGACTTCGGCCGGCTGCGGGGTCTGGCCGCTGGGAAACTGGACTTCGAGCAAGCTCCCGCCGGTGAAGTCGATCGCCAGTGGGAAGCCCCAAATCGCAAGCGCGATCAGGCCGGGGACAATCACAACCAGAGAAATCGCAAAGAACCAGTAGCGTTTTCCGACGATATCGAGCATGCGGGACTCCTAGACCCCGAACCAACGAGGGTGCTTGGCCATCTCAAGGTTGTCCAGCACGGTGTGCAGGAAGACCCGGGTGGCGGTGATGGCGGTGAAGAGGCTGACCAGCACGCCAATGGCCAGGGTGAGGGCGAAGCCCTTGACGATGCTGGCACCGAAAGTATTGCCGAACCAGAAGAGGATGGCGCAGGTGATCAGGGTGGATAGGTTCGAATCCCGAATCGACGGCCAGGCCCGTGAAAAGCCGAGATCGATGGCATGTACCAGCGACTTGCCGGCGCGAAGCTCCTCTTTCATCCGTTCGAAGATCAGGATGTTGGCGTCGACCGCTACGCCGATGGATAGGACGAAGCCGGCAATGCCGGGCAAAGTCAGCGTGACAGGGATGAGCTTGAAAAGGGAGAACGTGATGGCGGCATAGGAGAGCAGCGCCAGATCTGCCACGAGGCCCGGAAGCCGGTAGTAGAGAGCCATGAATGCGATCACGACCAGCAGTCCAACCACGCCGGCGATGGCGCTCTTACGCAGCGAGTCCTGCCCAAGGGTTGGGCCGACACTGTTGATCTCGGCCACCTTGAGCGGAATAGGCAGCGAGCCGTAGCGCAGCTGGACTGCCAGGTTGTTGGCTTCCTGCTGGGTGAAGCTGCCGGTAATCTCACCGCTCCCGCCCACGATAGCAGAGTTGATGCGCGGGGCTGAAATGACCTTGTTGTCCAGCACAATTGCCAAGTATCCGCCAACATGGCTGCTGGTGTAATCGCCAAAGATCTTGGAACCCTCATTGGTCAATTGGAACTGCACCAAATACTCACCGGTTGTTGGATTGCGGCCGGCCTGCGCCCCGCTCAACGCCGTACCGGTCATGACTGTGTGGAAGACCTTATTCGGCCCGGTGGGCGTTGGGCTGGCAGCCGATCCAGCGGCGGCTGTCGCCGCAGTCGTGGGTTCCGGCGTACCCGTCAGATCCGGCGAAGCGGTGGCGGTGGCAGTCGGGGCGGTGGTGGCCGTGCTGGGCGGTGTTGTTGCCTGCGGTGTGCCGGGACCCGGTGTGGGTTGAACCTGGGTGCTGTTGGATTGCCCGAAGTCTGTTTTGATCGTCTGGCCGACCAAGGTCAGAGCTTCCTGCTGATTGTCCAATGCCACAAACTCGAGCAGGCCAGTTTCCTTGATGGTGTTGATGGCCTCTTGGGGATCGGAGACGCCCGGCAGCTCGACCAGGATGCGCCGATTTCCGGCCACTTGGACGACCGGCTCGCTCACGCCCAGCCCGTTGACCCGGTTTTCGACGATGTTGCGCGCCGTGTTCATCTGATCGCTCGTGATGTTCACGGTATCCGGCAGGTCGGCCTCGAGCAGTACTCGCAGACCGCCTTGCAGATCCAGCCCACGAACGATCTGGACATCGCGGTTGATGGGGCCGATGTGGATCCCGGGGTTGGTGGGCAGAACGAGCCAAACTGCGGCGGCGATGACGATCAGAACAGGGATAATGAAACGTCGGTAGCGTTGTCCCATGCTTGGGCCACTCTCCATGGTAGGCAAAAAAACGAGCCCTCGACATGTGCCTTTGCCGGAGGGCTGGCAATCGGGATTATACCCCTACGTCTGATGCCTGTCCACCGGGGAGGGCCGAGGCGACCTGCTTGGCGACGTCTTCCGGGGACAGGTCCGTGGTGTCCAGCAGGATGTCGCAGTTCTCCCGGGCGTGCCTCAGGCGGCGCTGCTGCTCCTGGTACTCAGCCATGTTCCAGTCGAGCTGCTTGCGCTGAGTGCAGGTTTCAAAGCTGGCGTCGAGAAAGATCAAAATGTCTGGCTGGGTCAACACTTGCCACATGTCGGGGACGAAGGAATGCTCCTGGGCGATCTGGCGGGCATTGTATCCCAGGGCTTGGAGTCGGCTTGCCAAGGTGGATTTGCCCGACGCACACGGCCCAACGATGGCGATCTTGGGTTCGGAGTTACCGGCCATCTTGACCTCCGGACCGAGACTGACCCTTAGGGGAGTGGGATCTGGACCGTCATGCGTCGAGCGTCGTCATCGGCCGAATCTGCGATGATGGCCACCAGGATGCTGATGTCATCGCCCGGTCGACCTTCGTCGAGCTCGACCGCAGTTTCCAGCAGATGGTTGGCCCAAGTTTCAGGATCCTGGCTTCCCCCCTCATTCAGGGCTTTCAGTGCCCCTGGTACGTCGAAGGATTTCCCACGACGACTGCCGGCATGGGTGACACCGTCGGTGTACATGACCGCCCGCAGGCCGCTCGTGAGAGGGATTTCTTCAATGGCGGGACGAATGCCCCTTCGAGTTCCCACCGGGTCGTCTGACCCTTCAAGAACACGCATGGATCCGTCTTCGAGTATGTGCACGGGTGACGGGCTATTGCGCACAATGACCAGCGTCTCCGTGAGAAGATCGATGGACAGAATGTTGAGCGTGGCGAGGACCTTCCCGGCCCTATAGGTGTATAAATAGTCAGAAGCAGCCCGCGCCGCAGCACCATCACGAACGCCTTCGGCCAGCAGGCTGATGGCCTTGCGGGCGACGACGTTGGAGATGGCTTTGGCGGATTTTCCGGACCGCTGACCGTCGGCCAGAACGAAGGAGATGCCTCCTGTGGGTCGCTCGACCATCTCGAGCGTGTCGCCACTCTCGGAGGTAGCGTACTTTCCAACCTTGGCCACGGCGATACGAGCTTCCATCACGAGTTGGATTGTACATCGCCGGCCAAGGTTTTGTAAGGCGATGGCAAGGTCCGATGCGTAACACATCGGATAAAGTCATGAGGTAGGGTGGCGCAGAAGCAAGACATCACTTTCGTCAGGTATGGAGGGTTGACCTTTTGGAGTCCCGCGGGGCGGCCGTAGAACTTCCCCAAGTCATCGAGCAAGCGACCGATATCAGCAGCCTGCACATGGCTGGGCGGCAGGTCACGATCGTGGCCGAATTCCCGGCCCATCTGCCGGCGGTGAAGGCCGATCAGGCGGAGCTGGTTTCGACGGTCGCCTGCCTTCTGGCGCGCGCCGGGATCCTTACACCTGGCCACGAAGTGACGGTCCGCCTTGAACTCCTGTCCGCCGGGGACAGTCCGACAACGCTCCGCGTGATGGGTGGTGAACCGGACGAGCTGAGCCGATCAGGACCTTGGGCACTTCTGAGGATCTCCTTTGCCGACGATGGAACAGGCGCACTGGACGTGATGGCGCAGTTCGGCCGTCCGCCCGACGAGCGCGACTGGCCGATTGCAGACTGTGAGACTCTGCTTTCGGATTTTGGTCCCGGCTTCTGGCTTGAGTCCGACCAGGCCAAAGAAACCCGCTTTGGCCTGGCGCTGCCGTTGTGGGCGGCCAATGAGTCTGCCACGGATGTCAGCTCGCTGAGACAAGCCGTCCAGACCCGGCTGCCCGACGGTGGCGACGAGGCCAAGACATTGCTCCTGATGGTAGAAGACCCTGAGTTGCGCGTGATCTTGGCGCGCGATCTCGAGGCCCAAGACCACCATGTGGTGATGGCGGAAAGCGGGGAAGAAGTCCTCTCCTTGGCTCGCAAGGTCCTTCCGGACATGGTTCTGTTGGATTTGCTGGCCCGGTCGCCGACCGCTTTCGAGGTGGCTGCCATCCTGAAGTACGATCGGCGCACCCGGAACACGCCCGTACTCTTCCTCACGTCTGCCGATGACGCCATGGGCGGCGTCAGCATGGGAGCCGTCAGCTTCCTGCCACGCCACCAGGACACTGGCGCCTTGGTCTCGGCCATACAGGCCGTGCTCACCTCAGGGCTGGAGCCATTGGGACGTGTCCTGATTGTCGAATCAGACGATCACCTGAGAGAACGGATGGTGATGACCATCCAGGGGGAGAACTATAGAGTCAGCGAAGCTCGCACCGCCTCCGAAGCCATGGCACTTGCAGAACGCGTACCGCCGGGGATTGCGCTGGTCAACGACAAGCTTGCCCAAGAGCGGGACTACTGGCTCATCCGTGGCTTGCGCCAGATCTCCCCGCAATCCAAGATTTTCGTGATGGCCGATGTCCTCAGCGAGGAGGAAGGGCGCCAGGCGATGCGGCGCGGCGCCTCCGGCTACAGCGAAACAGGAAAGCTCCCCGATCTGCTTGACCGCGTGCGCCAAAACAAGGGCCAGACTCCCTCCTGACCCTTTTCAAATCGTCAAGCAATCCAACTTATGAAAAAAATCACAAATGGAATGAATTGGGGCCGCGGCCGGCGGCCTAGATGACGTTCACCGACGTGCCGTGGCCGATGTTGATGATGTCCGTGTAGGCGACCTCGGGGAGGGTCCAGCGGAAGAGCCATTTGGCCTCTTCGGTGCGCATGTTGACGCAGCCGTGGCTCTGGGGGCGGCCGAAGTCATTGTGCCAGTAGGTCCCGTGGAAGGCGACTCCGGTGATGTGGAAGAAGGACACCCAAGGCACGCCGGGAAGCTCGTAAGCGTCAAGGCTGGCTGTCAGGTTACCGTCGCCCATGTGGCGCAGGGGCATCTTCTTGTCAACGTAGAATCGTCCCTGCGGAGTCTTGGTCGGAATGCCGTTTTCTCCCGGTTTGTCGCTGGGGATGCCGGAAGCAATCCGGGTGCGCATCACGAGCTGCTCATGCTCATAGGCCCGCAGTTCCTGGTGGGCAATTGACACTTCAATTCGTTTGGCGGCCAAGGGGACATGAGGCGAAATGGGCGCCAGCTCTTGGGGCGTGATGCGGCGAAGGTGTTCTGCGCGGACGAAATAATCTACCTTGAGCAGGTCATCCTTTAGCTGGTACCAGAGCCGGCCATCGGCGCCTCGGACCACGGACGTCACCCAGGCAGTGGACTGGTAGTAGAGCCGGTAGAGTGGGTCGGAGGCGGGGTCTGGCTTCCGGTAGGACCGAGTGAAGGGAACAGAGACCTCGAACAGTTCGCCCCCGTCGCGAACCGTCTTGACCGGTGTCTGCGGGAGCCAGCGCACGACCTGAAGGTAACCCGTGTGCGCGTAGCCATCGGCAAGACGGTACCAGAAGGGGTTGTGGGGAGGCCCCTCATCGGAAGTGACCTGCTCGTACGCCGTGACCAAGTTGTCTCGGACGAGCTTGTTCAGCCGGGGGGCGCGAAAGGAGGGTTCGGCGTAAACGCCGATCCAACGTGTGCTGACTCTGAGCAGGGTGGTGGTCGCCAGACCGCCCAAGCCCACCGGTGGTGAAAAGGCCAGGGCGCCGGCTGCCAACCCGCTCAACGTCAAGAAATCGCGCCGGGATAATACGTCCTGCACGACTTCATTGTAGCTTATGCAAGTCCCAATTCAACTAGGAGCATGGTCTGACGGGTCAGGCAGACAGTGTGTCCCTCACGTCAATCACGCGTGAAACCATGGGCTCGATGGCACCCCGCAGCGCTTCGGCGTCGACGTCCTCGACCTTGATGGTTAGCTCCGTGCTTTCGGTATCTTCACCGAGGAACGTGCCCATCGCGATAATGTTACCGCCTAGGTCAAATATTGCCTTGGTGATCTGCGCCAATTCGCCGGGCTTGTTCGGGACCATCACCGTGAGGCGAACGCCTGCTTTGCGTGCGCCTAGGATTTCGAGGAAGATCTTGAACAGATCGGTCTCGGTCATGATCCCGACAACCTTGGAATCGCGCATGACGGGAATGCCGCCGATCTTTCGGTCGGCCATGATCCGGGCAGCTGTTTCCAGCAGCGTGTCCTCTGTGATGGTGACGACGTCTTTGGTCATCACTTCCTTGACCACAATCTTGCTCAGCAGGTAGTTGAGCTCCCAGACGCTCAGGCTGGTGGCGTCCGATGGGGAAGCATGCAGCAGGTCACGCTCGGCTACAATGCCGACCAGGTGCCCCGCTGAATCGGTCACTGGCATGCGCCGCACATTCTCTCGGCGCATCATGTTGAGCGCCTCCTGAACGGGGGTATCGGGCTCAACTGTGATTACAGGATGAGTCATCCGTTCTCCGACCAGCATCTTGTGGCTCCTTTCAGGTCAGGCGACACAAACCCGGCATGTTGGGCTGGAAACACTGTGATGGCACCATTCTACTCCAATGACCACGGCCGCGCTGGTGCGCCTGATCAGGCAAGACAGCATGATATAATCGCCGCGATGAAGCCAGAACATCGCACCCTGAGCGTGGAGGGTGTGCGCTTGCAGTACAGTGTCTCGGGCCGCAACTCCGCTCCTGGCGCGATCCTAATCCATGGCTGGGCCAGCTCCAGCCGGATGTGGTCCTCCACGATCGAACACCTTCAGGATCGATATCGTTGCATTTCTTTGGACCTTCCCGGACACGGCGAATTCAGACAAACCGGGTGCGGGCTGGTATTCGATCGCGCATTTCGCCCGGACCGTGGAGGCCGTGGCCCAGGCGGCGGAGGCACGCGCCCCACTGCTCTTTGGCCATTCTATGGGTGGTGCCATCGCACTTCAGCTGGCTGTTGATTCGGAGTTGGCGCCGGCCGGGCTTGTTCTGATCAATCCATTGGTGGTCGGCCCAGTGCTTCCAGAGTGGCGCCGGTTCGTGTACCGGTCTGCATTGGCCGTCGGACGTCGCGTATGGCCGGCTGCGTCCGGTCTGCTCGAGCGTTCGACAAACGGACATTCCGGGCGGCGGCTGGGCGGAACAGGCCGTCTTCGTCAGCGATCCGACCTGGCAAAAACCACCGCCGATTTCGGCGCTGGGAAGCATGAAGGCGGCACTTAACTGCGACCTGATGGACGATCTGCCGCACGTATCTTGTCCGACTCTGTATGTCCTGGGCAACCGGGATCGCACCATTCCGCCCGATCAGGGAAGGTTGGCGGCCAGTCGAATTCCTGGCGCGCAGCTGGTTGAATTGAGCGCAGGCCATCATCCCTTCGACCACGCCCGGTCAGAGTATCTGGATGCTCTGGATCGTTTTCTAGGCGACAAGGAATCCGTGTAGCTTGAGAGCGTTCCTGGCGTCAAGGCTTCCGGACGCGCTCCGCGCCCAGCTTGCTCTGCAAATCGATATGCTCACGGAGTTCGTGCCCCCTGAAACCGTCCGATGGGTGAGACCGGAAAACATTCATTTGACCCTCAAGTTCCTGGGCGAAATCTCGTCCGATGAAGCACAACTTGTGGTTGACAGTGCCGGTCCAATCGCGGCCGGCTGCCGCCCGTTTGACTTAAGCGCTTCTGGATTGGGGGTATTCCCCAATCCCAAACGTCCCCGCGTCATCTGGGTGGGCGTAAGCGGGGCTGAAGAGGGCGTGACGGCATTGAATCGGGAATTGGAATCTGCATTGGCTGGGGTTGGATTCGATCGGGAGGGGCGGGGGTTCCACCCTCACCTGACTTTGGGGCGAACCCGTCGTGGCTTACGCCGCTTGGATCTGAAGGCGCTGGCCGAAGCCTTGGCTCGTGCAAGTGTTGGGGATCTGGGTCAGTGGCGAGTTGAGACTTTGGCGCTCATGCGGAGCGAGCTGCGCCCCGAAGGCCCACGCTATTCAGTGGTTGCGAGTTTGCCGTTGGGCACGGCGGTGGATTGAAAGCCTTGAGATGCGGGAGCGCGGTGCCGCTTGGGTGCTTGAACGCACATTTGGATTTGCCACGTACTGAGGAGGACATCAAGGGGTGATGGACGAAGGTGCGCTGGGCATGGCCCGGAGAATGGTCGAGGTCTTGGAGGACAAGAAAGGCGAAGACATCCTCCTGCTTGACCTCGTCGGCGAGTGCAGTTTCACAGACTACTTCGTGATTGCCACCGGGGCCAGTGAACGGACGCTGAAGGCGCTGAGCGACGAAGTGCGACTTCGTATGAAAACCGAATTCGGCAATGCTCTGGGCCGACAAGAAGGCGATCCGTCAAGCGGTTGGCTTCTTATCGACTTCGGCGATGTGATCGTGCACCTGTTTTCGAAGGATATGCGGCGTTACTATCAGCTGGAAGATTTCTGGAGCTCAGGACGGGTTCTTCTCCGCGTCAAATAGACGTTGGCCTCCCCAGATCCTGACGTCAAGGCTCAAATCGCTCAACCCAAACCTTCAGCATTTCCGTTGCCGGCCCGTGCAGGACTTCGTCGCACTGGGCCGACAGCGGCGTCGACCTCGGATTGATCTCAATCAAACGGGCTCCGCCGCGTTTGGCCAGCAAGGGCAGCTGGGCGGCTGGCAGCACGCGAGCTGACGTCCCCACCACGAGCATTGTGCTGGCAGATTCGACTGCCGAGACGGCCGCCTGCACGATTGATGCGTCGAGCGCTTCGTCGAACCAGACGACGTCCGGGCGAGCAAGAGCCAGGCACATGGGGCAACGGGGAAGGTCATCCGGAAGCGGCACCTGCCGATTCTCCCAACGGTGACCGCAACTTGTGCATCGGAAGGACCAAAGGGAGCCGTGCAGCTCGATCAGCCTTTGGCTGCCGGCAGCCTGGTGCAACCCATCCACATTCTGCGTGATAAGGCAGAACTGCTCCAGGCGGTTCTCAATGTACGCCAACAAGGTGTGGGCCAGATTTGGTTGGCATTCAGCCACAAGCGACCTGCGCCAAGCGTAGAATTGCCAGACGAGCCTGGGATCGGTCTGGAAGGCTTGCTCGGTGGCCAAATCCTCGGGGCGGTGGTTTCTCCAGAGTCCCTCGGGCCCACGGAATGTGGGCACGCCGCTCTCAGCCGAGATCCCGGCCCCCGTCAGGACCACAAGCGGTGCGACAGACTCCATCTGCATCAACTCGAGATCGGTATGAGCTGTGCCGGTCTATTCCAGGATCCAGCGATCCAAGTCGCGATTCCAGTCGACCAACTCGTCTTCTCGGAACCACAGACCGACTTCTACAGCGGCTGTTTCAGGCGCGTCGGAAGCGTGGGTCAAGTTGCGGCCGACCTCCAAACCGAAATCATGCCGTATTGAGCCGGGGGCGGCTTCGGTTGGGCGCGTGGCGCCCATCGTCTGACGCACGGCAGCGATCGCGTTGGGCCCTTCCCAGACCATGGCCATCACCGGAGAGGAGGTGATGTACTCAATCAGCCCGTCATAGAAGGGTTTGCCCTTGTGAACAGCGTAATGGGCTTCAGCCAGCTCGCGGGAAACTGCCATGAACTTGGCGGCCACCAGCCTGAGACCGCGCCGCTCCAAGCGGCCCAAAATTTCGCCCATGAGCCCGCGCTGGACGGCGTCAGGTTTGATCAGTACCAACGTTCTTTCCAAGGGTTTCTCCTCCTTACAAAGGGAACTCGGGGTGAACCCCGAGTTCGTCTTGCTTCACTTCTGGCTGCCTCGATTGGCTCGATATCAGACGGAGCTCATGCCTCTTCGATAGGCTTCAATCGATTCGTCCAGGCGGTCGGCCTTCATGTACGCATCCCCCAAAACCTGCCAGATGGCAGGTTGATCATCCGCTTGTGCGACGGCGTTCTCCAAGTCTCGGATTACGTCGTCCAGCTTCTTCTTGCGCTTGATCAGAATCCCATACTGGGCTGCGGCGCGCTGCTGGTCACCAGAAGCCAAGGCCTGCCTGGCGCTGTTGAGCACTTCGGCTTCCTTCATGCCTCGGTTGTAGGCCTTGACGGCTTCAGACGTCCGGTCGGCCTTCATGTAGGCATCGCCAAGAAGCTGCCACAACTTGGATGACTCTGGATCCCGATCGAGGGCTGCCTCCAGATCTTCCACCACGTGGGTCAGCGAGCGGCGCGCCTTGATCAGCTGACTGTACTCATCGGCCGCGCGATCGACGTTACCTGTCTCAAGGGCTGCACGTGCCCTCTCCAAGCCGTTGTCGGACGCCACGCTTGGCTCATCGAGGGCGGGGACTGGGACCGTTGCCGGGGGTTCGGCAGGCTGTGTCGCTTCATCGGGTTTGGGCTCTTCAGCCGGTTCGGGTTCGATCGGCGAGATGGATTCCGGTTGCGGTTTCTCTTCCGGAGACACCGCGGACGGCACGGCGGGTTTCGGCTCAGCCTCAGTCACAGGTGGCGGCGGGGCCTGAGGCTCTTCAGCCGGTTCGGGTTCGGTCGGCGAGATGGTTTCCGGTTGCGGCGTCGCTTCCGAAGACACCTCGGACGGCGCGGCAGGTTTCGGCTCAGGCTCAGCTTCAGCTGACGGTGGAGCCTGAGGCGCATCTTGGCGAGCCACCGGAGGCGGTGGCGCCTCAGGTTCCTGTGCTGCCTGCTGTTGAGCGGCAATCAGCCAATCAGGGGCTTCAGCCGCCGCCGTTTCTTCGGGTTCACCGACCTCGCCTTCATGCGCCGGGGTGGGCTGCCCAGAAACCGTCGGAGGGGCTTCTTGGGATTCAGCCGGGGCCGCCTCGGGGGCCGCCATCTCGGACGGCTGCTCGGCGGAGAGATCCGGCATGGCTTCTGGCTGCGAGTCTTCAACCGACTGCCCAGCGCCGCTCGCAGAAGCAGGACCAGCCTGGATGTCACTGCTGATACCTCGCTGTTCGGCCAGCTGTTCTAACCAGCCCAAGTCAGCCTCGGCGTCTTCAGCAGGCGCCTCACTGGCTTCGACAGTGTCTTCGGCCATCAGTCTGGACGCGGCCGGCTCTTCCTCTTCTGACGCCTCATCCGCGTCGCGTGCGGCCAGCCCTTCCAGCCAATCGAAGATTTGATCGTCGTCCATTCCGTCGAGCTGCCCGAGATCATATGCCTCTTCGGCAACGTCTTCGGTGGACGCGGCCATCGTGTCTGATGTCTCAGACTCTTGAAGCCCCAATTCTTCCAGGAGCTGCAAGCGGTCGGTATCGTCTTCAGGAGCCGGGGGAGTGGGCGATTCGGCTGCTGGTTCTTGAGCCAGAGGTTCCTTTTCCTCAACCTGAGGCAAGTCCATCTCTGGCTGAGGAGATTCGTAATCCAGGAGCCATGTGGGCACATCATCGCTGTCGGTTTTGGCTTCGGGGCTGGCATCGTCCGGTTCGGCTGGGGTCTCCGCCAACGTATCGGCAAGCCCCTCTAGCCAGGTGCTGGCCAGGTCGCCAATGGCCTCGTCATCCGTTTCCTCGTCCTCCAAGCCGCGCATCCAGTCAGGTTCTTCAGCCGAAGACTCCATTTGGGCAGCCGGCTCCTCTTGATCAGGCTGTCCAAGGTCTTCAAGCCAGGACGTTGCCGAATCGGGACCAGCGTCTTCTGTCCCCTCGACGTTGGATACCCAGCTGTCATCGGTCTCTTCGCTCAGATTTTCCAGCCAACTTGCTGCTTCGGCTTCGTCTGCCGGAGGCAGGTCGGAAGGTATTGTGCGCTCGGTCGGCGGTGGCAGAGTTTCATCGGCTTGGCTCTCTTCCTCGAAATCCGTTGAGGCTTCAAGGGTCGGCTCTTCGTGTTCAGGCTCGTCGGATTCCCAGGGGAAAGAGACCGGAAGCTCGGCTTCAAAGTCCGCCTCGGTAGGCTCCTCTTCGCCAGTTTCGTCACCGCGAATGGCCATCAACCAGTCAGGGATCTCTCCCGGCTGGGCTTGAGCCTCTTCCGCGCCTAGGTCATCTTCGACGGTGGCTTCCGATTCAGCGCGAAGCTGAGTCAATTCGTCGAATTCCGCCTCCTCTGATTCGGCGGCCGCCTGGGCCAATCCGGAAAGCCAGGCCGGAGGGGCACCACCCGATTCGTCCTGGGGTGACACGCTGGGAATGGTCTCGTCTTCGGCCTCTTGATCCAGGGCCGCTTCCATCCAGTCTGGGACGGTTTCGCTCTCTTCTTCGGCCCCAACATCTTGGCCGTCTTCATCGTCTTCGCGATCTCCCAACCAGGTCAGAATGGTCGACGTGGCGCCTGGTTCGGAGTCATCAAGCCAACCAGGGATTTCGCCTTGATCGGCTGGACCGGCCGTTGCCTCGGAAGCGTCGACTGGCTCGTCCTCTTCGGCAAACTCAAAGCTGGGCAGTTCGGAGCTCAACTCCTCGGCGCTGGCCTCGGTCGCCATCTCATCCAGCCAATCAGGGGTCAGATCCTGCTCATCGGCGTCAGGCGCGCCTGGGGAGCTCTCCTGCTCAGCGATCTCCTGGACCCAATCCGGGGCTTCTTGGCCCCCAGATTGGGCGTCGTCCTCGAGCTGCAAGCCCGCGTCCTGGCCCGCATTCGGCGGTTGGGACTCACCGGGAGTGGGTGCCCTTTCTTGGAGCCAGGATGGGATTTCAGCTGGAGCCAACTCCTCGTCGTCAGCGTTGCTTGGCGCTTCTTCGGCTGGTAGTTGGCCGCGTTCCAAAGCGGAGAGCTCACTTTCTGAGAACGAGACTGGGGCCTCAACTGTTTCGCCGCTGGACTCTTCCCAGCCCGCGTCGGTCATCCAATCTGGGATTTCGCCCTCGGGGCTTTCGTCCTCGGGGCTTTCTTCCACGGCTTCGGGTTCTTCATCTTCCAAGGACGGAGGGGTCTCGAAGGGTGATGCCTGAGGAGCAGGTTCCTCTTCGCCATCGTCGATCTCCAGGGACTCCGCGGTGGGCTCGATGTCATCAAGCCAGGATGGTAGAGGTCCACCGGTGTCGATTTCATCCGGATCGCCTTCGATTTCCACGCCGAGGGATTCGGCCCAATCTGGCTGGGCTGATTCCGAAGTGGGGAGAGGCTGACCCGGGTGCCAATCCAATCTTTCAATGCGGATGGTGTCGGCTTCGACCTTGACGGTGTCGACCATCGGGTATTCCACATAGGCAGCATAAGGATCAAGCTGGGCCAAGCGCCGATGATAAGCTGTCCCCTCATCCGATTTGCCCTGTTCCTGGTGGACGGCAGCCATGATCCGGGCAGCCTTCTGGCAGAACGGCAGCTTCTCCAGGATTTGACGGCTGACATCTGCCGCTTCCATCTTCTGGTCCGTTTGCCACAACATCTCGGCCAACAGCACTTGCAGATCGGGCCGCTCTTGGTCCTCCTGCAGAGCGGATTGAAGCTCAGCAATGGCCTGGGGAAAGAGTTCACCTTGGGCATACATGCGGGCAAGTGCGCCCCGGGTAAGTCGAACCTTGTTAGGTTCAAAACCATCTCTTCGGCCGATCAGCCTGCGCAACTCCTGCTGAATAGCAGGGTTGGCGGGGTTGGTTTCAAACGCGCGCTCCATGTGCCAGATAGCCGAGTCCAGGTTGCCTTCATCTTCGCGAACGATCGCCATACCGATGTGCGAGACAAAGTCGTCAGGGACGGCTGAAAGTACTCTCTGGAAGATGTCGGCCGCGTCACCATAGCGCTTGGCCTCCAGGTACGACTTGCCAAGCAAACGGTAGGTCTCGATGTGTTTGGGGTAGGTCTGCAAGATATGCCTGCAGTGAGCGATTGCTTCGTCGAGAAGCTCTCGCTCTATCAGGTTGTCGATTTCCCGAATGTAGGCGCGCAGACTGATTTGGGTCATAGGTTATCCCTTGCAATGAGTATGCCGCAGACGGGGTGTTTGCGCAAGGTAGCTCGCCTGTGGGGCTGACGCGCAGGTCTTCGCATAGTCACATCAGAGGCCGTGCATGCTGGTCGCTAGGTCCAGCAAGCTGTCGATATCCGGCTCAACCACCTTGGGAGGTGTCCATGGCTCGGGCTGAGGCGACAGCCCCAGGATGGCGTGTAAGGTGCTGCTCACGCAATAAGCCAAAGCTTCCGGCTCATAGCCTCCTTCCAGGCAGAATACCGGGCCGGCCGCGCCCTGGGAGTCTGCCAGGCTGCACAACGTCTGAGTGAGCAGGTAGAAACCATGCGGTGTGACCTGCAGGCTGGCGAGCGGATCGCGCCAGTGGGCGTCGAAGCCAGCCGATACCAGAATTAACCCCGGCCGATGCCTTTCAACAGCGGGGACGATGACGCGTTCAGATGCGGCTTCGAGCGCCCGATCGCCAGCCATCGCCGGGAACGGCAGGTTGATGGTGCTCCCCAGCCCGTCGCCTGAGCCCCGTTCATCTACCGCCCCGGTTCCCGGAAAGATCCCAGCCTGGTGGGTGGATACATAGAGCACATCTGGATCGGTATCGAAGATGGCTTGGGTACCATTCCCATGGTGGACGTCGAAATCGACAATGGCGATGCGGGAGATGCCGGCGGCCTGGGCCGCGCTGGCAGCGATGGCCACGTTGTTCAATAGGCAGAAGCCCATGGCTCGATCTGCGGTGGCGTGGTGACCCGGCGGACGGGTGAGTGCGAATCCCTTGGCTATCTGGCCATTTAGGACGGTATGCAGGACGGCCAGAACGCCGCCAGCCGACCGAAAGGCCATCTCCAGAGACTGATTGGTTATGTAGGTGTCGCCGTAGTCCAGGTAGGTTGGGGCGTCGTCCAAGGCGGCTTCGACACCGGCCACGTACTTTTCTGAATGAACTCTGAGGACGGCTGCCAGCGAGGCCGGCTCAACCGCAACCTGTTTCAGGTTGTCGGCCAGGGGCGAAAGCACGAGATCATCCAAGAATCGGAATCGGGTGGGTGATTCAGGGTGGCCGGGGAGGACGTGGCCGGTTCCTGACTCTACAGCAACGGCGATCTGGTTTGCGTCATCGTGCATCATGGACAGGCTCCAAGCATCGAACCATTGTCGATGGCAAACTCCACTGCCCGGCGTTCTTGTTTTGACAGGGATGAGGCCATCTCGTCGGAGGCGATGATGGCCTTGAGACGGCCCACGAGGTTTGAGGAGGGTGTAACGCGCAGCAAACCGGGGTCAAGGTCGACGGGAAGGAAAAAGGTGTGATACACGCTGTAGAAGTACTTTTCGGAGTAGTGAGTCTCCATCATCGTCTGCGACCAACGAACGGCATAGTCATTGGCATCGGTCTCATTTCCCCAAGCATCTGCCAACTCCGTCGCCACCTCAAGCACATAGGGATCGGTGGGTGCGATGAAAAGGGCAGTCTCAAGATCGATGTGGGCAGCGTCGGAGTCGGTTGGTTGGCGCAGCTCCGCCCGCGCCGCATATAGACTTGGATCACCCGGAAAGGCATTCAACCCCAGGTTGACATTCACAAGTGCCATTGTCTGATTTCCGTGTGCCTGTGCTTCAAGTGCCCACCAACGGTAGAAAGACGCTCCCTTGAGATTGCGATCAAGCCGAAGGACAGGCTGGAATCCTTCGAGCCAGAGGGGAACGGATTGGGAAGGCCCCAACAACCAAGGATTTGTCCGCAATGCCTGCTCGAAGGCTCTGACCGCACCCGGGCGGTCATTCTGGCAGGCGTGTGCCCGGGCAAGGTTTATCCAGAAGATCCAGCTTCTGGGGGCCTCTGTGGTGGCTTCTTCAAGAGACTCCAATGCCAGGTTGCCGTTTCCATTCGCCAGAGCTGCTGCTCCGAGATTGGCCGATTTAGGGGCCCAAGTCGGGGGAAGCTTGGCACTTGCCGAGAAGGCTGCCTGGGCCTCTGACGTCAGAGGCGGCTGGGTGAAATCGGCCGCCAAGCCGCATTGATAGGCGAAAAGTGAGTTGTCGGGGACCGTCTGGCGGGCGAGACACAGATTGACAGTGGCGGAGTGCCAGTCCCCGCGAAGTGCGTCTTGGACCCCATCCCAGTAAAGCCTGTTGCCTCGTCCCAACCAGACTCCGCTGGCCGCGAAGATTCCCACCAGGGCCATGCCACCAGCAAGCCACGTCCACCGGTTGAGGCTGATCGTGCGTCCCTTGAAGGTGTGCAAGTAGATGGCGAGCAGGCACACTACTGCAAGAGAATAAAGCACGACACCAAACATATAATCAACGACATGGTGCGCCAGAATACTGGCGGCGACCCCCAGGTAGGCGGCGATGGACGCGTCGTTGGCTTCGGCCGTCTTCAGCGCTCGCCACCCGGGTAGAAGAATCAAGCCGAGGGCGGCGAGGAGGAGGATCTCTCCGATGAGGCCTTCCTCGGCGGCCACCTGCAACCACAGATCGTGGGCGTGGTTGGCGTCGTAGCCTGGGGGGGTTGTGGTGATGCCTGGAGACAGTACGGGGTAGGCGCCGGGACCGGCCCCAACGATTGGTTGGCTGCTGAAGATCTTCCAACCCGTCGTCCATACCACCGCGCGTGCGTTGGAAAGCGGCTGGTGTCCCACCCGAGACAATTGGCGCAAAGCGAACCATCCCAGAGGGATAAGCAGGGCTGCGCCGAGCAGAATGCCGAACACCATGGCTCTGGATGGCCGCCAATGCCAGCTCGGATTTGGGTTCGAGGAAGGGAGCCCCCGCCGCCGGATCAACAATACCAGGCCCACCGTCACGGCTGCGCCTACGGCCGCGCTCAACCACCCGCCGCGGGATGAGGTCAAGAATTGAGTTGCTCCAAACACACCCAAGGCGATTCCCCAAAGAATGCGCCGCACCCAAGACGTGCCTTCCATCAGTCGAAGCAGGGCAAGGGGTATGGTGAGGTTGATGAAGCCAGACAATACATTGGGGTGCTGAAGCAGCAGGCCTGTGGCACGGTAACCGACCGGAGGCAGGCTGAGAAAAGTCCCCGCGATGGCTGCCCAGCGGACCTGCCAGACAGCAGCCAGAGTGAGTTCGAGGACGCAAAAGACGCCAGCCAAGAGAAGAACCGCATTCTCCCAGTGGGTGCGGGTTATGCCAGCGTCGAGTGAATCGTAGATGATGAGGAAGGCCAACAGGGACCCGGTCGTAAGTTTCAGACTGTAGACCGCCGGTTGGGCCGGGGAGGCGCCATAGGATCTCAGCATCTGCCAGATGAGAAAGCCGACCAGCGGCAGCCAAGCGACCGGGATGGGTTGTTTCGGGCGACGCGAGGCACGGTAGGTGAACCATAGGCTAGCGCCAGCCATCGTCATCCACAGGCCGCCCTGAAGAAGTTGGGGGCTAAGACTTTGCCAGCCGATGGCGGCGCCCAGCAGGAACAGAATTGGCGCCAGTGCCTTCAGATCGCGCTTGACAACATGCACTGTAGTAGTAAGCCCTCTCCGAGCTGCCAGAGGCTGTCTGGCAACGCAGGCCCTATGCTAGCCGAATTCGGGCGACGGTCAACCTCGGTTTGGCGCTTGCATCCCAGACTTGCGCGAAAAGGGTCCGGCCATTTGGCCGGACCCTCGTTTCCTGCGTTTCGAAGCGGCGAACTCAGTCACCTGCGCCGGTGGGTTCGACACTGATCGCCGGGGCAGGGCGTTTGCTCTGGCGCACGGCCCAGGCCAGGGCCAGGAGGAGCACCAGGACGACCGCCCAGCCCCCAATACCCAGGTCTTGATACTGAACCACGATGGGTGCGATGATCACCGAGACGATATTGACCACCTTGATCATCGGGTTGAGGGCCGGTCCGGCGGTGTCTTTCATGGGATCGCCGACGGTGTCGCCGACCACGCCGGCCATATGGCGTTCTGAACCTTTTCCGGTGTTCTTGGCCGGATCGCTGACTTCATCCTCGATGAGTTTCTTGGCGTTGTCCCAGGCACCGCCGGCATTGTTCATGAAGACTGCCAACAATTGTCCAGAAACGATGGCGCCGGCCAGAAATCCGCCCAGCGCTTCAATGCGCAGAGACAGACCGACTACGATAGGCGTGAGCACCCCGAGCAAAGCCAGGGAAACCAGTTCCTTCTGAGCGGCTGTGGTGGAGATGGCTACCGCCTGTCTGTAGTCCGGCTGGACCTTGCCTTCCAGCACGCCCAACTTGAACTGGCGTCGAACCTCTTGTACGACCAGCGTGGCAGCGCGACTCACGGCGTTGATGGCGAACGAGGAGAACAGCCATGGGATGGCAGCGCCGATCAGCAGGCCGACAAACACCTGGGGCAGGTCGACACGGATGCCCACGCTCTGGATCTGATCTGCCAAAGCAATCCCCAACCCGTTCTGTGCCCGGCTGACGTCGACCAGGAACGAACCGAACAGCGCCACCGCAGCGATGACCGCCGAGCCAATGGCGACGCCCTTGGTGATCGCCTTTGTGGTATTGCCTACGGCGTCGAGGTCGGCCATGATCTGCTGGGCGGTCTGGGTTTCATCGTCATGCTCGCCCGCCCACGCCATCTCACCGATTCCGGCGGCGTTGTCAGCGATAGGCCCATAGGAGTCCATCGCCACAACGTTGCCCGTCAGTGCCAACATCCCGATACCGGTCAGGGAGACGCCATAAAGGATAAAGGTGACCTGCTGGGCCGTATCCACGCCAGGGATGGTGCCGAAGATCAGGACCGAAGCGATGATTGTGATTGCGATCACAATCACCGACCACACGCTGGATTCAAAGCCAACGGCGATACCGGACAGGATCATTGTGGCCGGGCCGGTATCGGTAGAGCGCTTAATCTCTTGTACGGGAGGATGATTGGTGCCGGTGAAGTAGTCCGTCAGCCGATCGATGGCGAGTGCCAGGAGGATGCCGACTGTTGTAGCTGCGAACGGCCGCCACCATCCGCCCGGAATGTTGGAGCCCAGATAGAAAAAGGCCGCCACGCCGAACAGCACCACGGAGATCACGGCAGAGATGATAAAGCCGCGGAAGATCGCCTGCATGGCGTTGGAGCTCTCCTTCGCCCCACTTCGGACCGAGTAGGTCCCGAAGATTGAGGCGAAAACACCGATCCCGCGCGCCAGCAACGGGAAGATAATCCACTCGAGGTCGCCGGTCAGGTGCCAGAGTGCCAGCGCCAAGATCAGTGACGCGACAATTGTGACCTCATATGATTCGAAGATATCGGCCGCCATCCCGGCACAGTCTCCGACGTTGTCACCTACCAGGTCGGCGATAACCGCCGGGTTTCGAGGATCGTCCTCGGGAAGACCAGCTTCCACTTTTCCAACCAAGTCCGCCCCTACATCAGCCGCCTTGGTGTAGATCCCACCGCCGACACGCATGAACAGCGCCAGAAGCGTTCCGCCAAAACCGAAGCCGAGCAGGGCGTCTGGAGCAGCAATACCGAAATAGATGAAGAGCAGTGTGCCGCCGAACAGGCCGAAGGCGTTGGTGAGCATGCCGGTGATGGTGCCCGCTCGGTAGGCGATCCTCAAGGCGTCGCCGAACGATGTGCGCGAGGCAGATGCGACGCGAACGTTGGCGTTGACCGCCATGCGCATCCCGATCTGGCCCACGGCCAGACTGAAGCCGGCGCCCATGATGAAACCAATGCCGCGACCAAGCCCGATAATCAGTCGCACACTTGATTGGCTCATCCCCTGGAAGCGCTGAAGCGCTTCCGGCGTGGGCGGCACGATGTAGACAGAAAGAAAGAGCGCCACCGTGAGGATGGCGATCATGGGTAGGATGGATCGAAGTTGCCGAGTCAGGTAGGTCTCGGCGCCCTGGCGAATTGAGCCCCACACCTCCTGCATTTTGGCTGTGCCCGTATCTTCCTCAAGGATCTGACGACGCAGAACCATGGCGTAGATCAGGCCGAGCAAAGCGATGACGATGACACTCCACACGCCAATCGCTTCGAAAGCGGTGAGACCTTCCATCGAGTACATATATCGTCCTTTGTGAATGCTGTCTTCTGCCGACGGGGCGAAGGATTGTACCTTTTGTAACAAACAAAGTCAAGAATTGCACCCGCATCAAGCTGAATGAGTGTTTGGTGAATATCCGCCAACGGGCTTGACGCCCCGCCGAGCTTTTAAGTATATTGAACCATGCATATGCAGCGAATTCAGCCCGGCATGATGACAACGAGCACGTGCTGCCAAGGATCGCTCCGGCCGCAGTGCTCATTTTCATGACGGGCACCCTTCCCGGCCCACCATGGTGGATTCTTTTCCGATGATAGAAGTCCAGAACCTGACCAAGTTCTACGGTGCTCACCCAGCTATCAGCAACCTCAACTTCGATGCCAGGCAAGGCGAAATCCTTGGCTTCCTGGGGCCGAACGGGGCTGGGAAGACGACCACGATGCGCATTCTCTCAGGCTACATGCCGCCTTCGAGCGGGACGGCGAAGGTGGCGGGATTCGATGTGGTGGACGAGTCTCTTGACGCCCGCCGCCACATTGGCTACCTGCCTGAGACCGTGCCTCTCTACTCTGATATGAGCGTGCGCGATTACCTGACCTTTATGGGATCCCTACGCAAAGTCGAGGACCTCGACCTGCGTGTTGATGACGTGCTGGAGGAGATCCACTTGGAGGAGCGCGAAGACAGCCTGATTGGGAGTCTGTCCAAGGGCATGCGTCAGCGGGTCGGCTTGGGCCAGGCTTTGGTCCATCAGCCCGACGTGCTGATTCTGGACGAGCCGACGATTGGTCTCGATCCGGGCCAGATCATCGAGGTCCGAAAACTGATCCAGCAATTGGGCGAAGAGCGCACGGTGCTGCTCTCTACCCATATCCTCTCCGAGGCTCAGCAGGTTTGTGATCGGGTGCTGATCATCAACAACGGGATGATCGTGGCCGAGGACTCTCCTGGCAATCTCCAGGCACAAATGGCCGGGGCAGAGAAACTGCTGGTGACCACGCCGGCCGGACTCGAGGAGCTGAAACCTCTCCTTGAGTCGATCCCGGGTGTGACGGGTGTCGCAGCCGCGGCAGAAGACAATCGGTTTGAGGTGACCACCTCCCCCGGAAGGGATCTTCGCCCGGATATCGCCCGCAAGATCGTCGAGGCTGGGATGGATTTGTTCGAGCTCGGAACGGCTGGGGTGAGCTTGGAGGAAATCTTCTTACAGCTCACACGAGAGCAGCATACGGAAGATCTTCAGGAGCAGGACTGAGAGCATGCACAACATCTGGGTGATTGCATCCAGGGAGTTCAAACAGTATTTTGTCTCGCCTTTGGCCTATGCCATGGCAGCCATGCTGTATTTGATCCTGGGTTTCCTATTCTATGTCAACATCAACTTCGGCCTGCAAAACGGGCAGATTACTCCGGACGGCCGAATCGTGATCGGGCCGATGATCACCATCCTGGTCTTCATCACCCCGTTGATCACCATGCGCCTTCTGGCCGATGAACAGCGCATGGGCACCATGGAGCTGCTCCTCACCGCGCCAGTCCGCGATTTCGAACTGGTGGTGGGAAAATGGCTGGGCGCCCTGGGTTTCATTATCGCAGTCCTCATCCCCACCTGGATCTACCCGCTGATCATGAATTGGATGACCCAGCCCGGTATCGATCAAGGGGTGCTGGTGACCGCCTACCTCGGTCTGGCCCTGCTCATGTCCGCCATGCTCGGCGTGGGAACCTTTGTCTCAGGCCTCTTCAAAAATCCCTTCGTAGCCTTCCTGGCCACGGAAGCCGTCATTTTGGGGCTCTGGGTGGTTGGAGCCCTGGGGAGCGGCAGCGGAACTGTCAGCCAGGTGGCCGGCTACCTTGGCCTGGTTGATCACTACTACAACAATCTGTACCGCGGGGTGCTCCAGATCACGGACGTGACTTACTACATTAGTTTGACTGTGCTGGCTTTGTTCCTTGGCGCCCAGGTGATCCAGGCCAGGAGATGGGGATGAGCATCGACCGCAAGCGCTGGGCACCCTACGTCTATCTCCTGGGGATTCTTTTTCTGATCGCCGATGGCGTGCGGTACATCCTCACCCGCCAATTCGACACCGCATTCCAGGTCATGCTGGGACTTTTCGTGCTGGGCATCGCAGCCGGCATCTTGCTTGATCCGGCGCGGGTGCGCCGCTTGCTCTCGGGGCGGCAGGCGCGCTACGGCAGCAACGCGCTCCTGGTGAGTGTGGCAGTTGTCGGCATTGTCGGGGTCATCAATTTCCTCGTCTACCAAAACCCCAAGAGTTGGGACCTGACCGAGGATCAGAAGTACAGCCTGGCCCCAGAAACGATCAAAATCCTCGGTGAACTCAAGCAACCTGTGGTGCTGAAGGGCTTCTATACGCCCAACCTCTCTGGATCGCGGGACAGTATTCGCCCGCTTCTGGAGCAGTACCAAGTTCACAGCGGGGGAAATCTGACCTTTGAATTTATCGATCCCAACAAGAACCCGGCTGCGGCTCGGCAGTACGGGATCACCAAGGACGGCAGCCTGGTGGTGGTGATGGGGGACCAGACAACCGTGGTTCAACCCGTGTCCGAGCAGGATCTGACTTCAGCCCTAGTACGGCTGGCCAATCCCGGCAGCCGGACGGTCTACTTTCTGACCGGCCACGGTGAGCATGATCTGACGGCCTCATCAGAAACCGGATACAGCCAGGTGGCGGCCTCCCTCAAGGCCAAGAACTACACGGTCAGCGCCCTCAATCTCGTCCAGACCGGTAAGGTGCCAGATGACGCCAAAGCCGTCGTGATTGCTGGGCCCCAACTGGCGCTCTCAGCTGACGAAGTCAAATCGCTCCAGGACTACCAGGCTGGCGGCGGGTCATTGGTTGTGCTGTATGAGCCCACCCTAACCACAAAGATCAAACCTGGCGCGGATCCATTGGGAACCTACCTGTCTCAGACGTGGGGGATCAGTTTCCAGGATGACCTGGTGGTCGACTTCACCTCGACACTTCCGCTGGCCGGTCTTGCCTCAAGCTATGCGGACCACCCCATTACACAGCGCCTGCAGGGCCAAACGACGATCTATCCCACCGCTCGGAGTATGGCGATCACCCCGCCCAGCGACGCCACAAAGACGGTGACCGCTCTGGTGAACTCCGGCCAAAGTTCGTGGGGTGAGACCGATATCCAGAAAGTGATCGACACCAACCAGGCCCAGTACGACCAGGGGTCCGATTTCCCCGGACCTCTCCCGGTGGGTGCCGTTGGCCAGGACTCAAAGACCGGAGCGCGCATCGTTGTCTTCGGCGATTCGGACTTTGCCGACAACGGCTACTACTTCAGCTACGCGAACGGCGACATGCTGATCAACAGCATCGACTGGGCGGCAAAGCAGGACACACTCATTGATCTGACGCCCAAAAAGTCGACCTCGAGATTCGTTGTGCCTCCTTCAGTGCAGACGCTCGGACTGGTCTTCTTGGTGACGATCATCCTCCTGCCGGGCGGGGCGCTTGGCTCTGGCCTGGTGATCTGGTGGCGGCGACGCCGCAGGCACTGAGGCCGCTCTCGTCATGATTAGACGCAGCACATGGATTGCGTTGATTGTGTTCGCAGTGGCTCTGGCGGGCGCCATTTGGTATGCCAGATCTGGCGGCTCGTCGGCGCAGTCGGCGGATGCAACACCCACGGCAGCGCCTTTGTGGAGCTTTGCCTCTCGCGACATCATGTCTCTGAAGATTGAGGATCTCGAGACGGGGGATATCGTGCAGGCCCATCGGAACGCATCGCCGGGGTGGGTCCTGGACCAGCCCAAGGACCTGGCCGATGTCGGACGTTTGGAGATAGCAGCCGACACCCTGGCCAGCCTCGTGCCCAGTGATTCCAGCCCTGACGCAGATCTGGCAGCCTTTGGACTCGACAATCCTTCCTTCCGGATTACGGTCGGTTTGCGTGACGGCTCAAGCGACCAGCTACTCGTGGGGCAGACCTCACCGACAGGGGATGTGGTCTATGTCAAACTTCCATCCAGCGGCACCGTCTATTTTGTGAGCAGCTACACATTGGGCAATGTCACCGCCATGGCAGGCAGCCCTCCGATAGCCACCGCGACCCCGAGGCCGACGCTCACGCCTCAAGCACTCGCCCTCCCGACACCCACTCCCTGACCGTTCCGGCTGACTTCAGGCGTGGGCCATGTGGTCTGGCTCCGGGGGCCATCGGATCATGCATTGCATTACTACCGAATTTTCTGTATTCTGATCTCGATGAACAAACACCACTATCACTCCTCAACTCGCGGCCGTATGAAGTCAGATACTTTGGATTCCCCGCCCGTCGGGATCCGCTTGGTTATTAAGGAAGCGCCCGAAGCGGAGCAAGATGAACAGGATCAGGCGATCCGCAAACTGGTCGATTTCGGGCGCGATCACGGCTATGTGACCTACGAAGACATCTCGCGGGTGTTGCCTGAGGCGGAAGAGGATGTGGACCTGGTTGAAGAGCTTTTCGCGGCCCTGACAGCAGCCGGGGTTGTGGTTGTTGACGACCCGGACCAGAAGGACAGTCAGCCGGATCAGGTCAGCGAGGCGCTAGAAGATGAAGACCCGCTGGAGGTCTCCAACCTCGATATCGATGACAGCGTGGGGTTGTATCTCAAGGTCGTCGGAAGAATCCCGCTCCTCACTGCCAAAGAAGAAGTTGAGCTCGCCAAGAGGATTGAACGCGGCAAAGAAGCCCGGTTCCTGATGGCCAACGGCCCGTCTTCAACCAAGAATCGGGCTGAGCTGCAGGAGCTGGTTCAGGATGGCTGGGCTGCACGTGAGCATCTGATCACAGCCAATTCGCGCTTGGTGATCAGCGTTGCCAAGCGCTACGTCGGCCGAGGCGTGCCGTTCTTGGACCTGATTCAAGAGGGCAACATCGGCCTGATCCGCGCCACGAAGAAGTTTGAGTACCAACGCGGGCACAAGTTTTCGACCTATGCGACATGGTGGATTCGTCAGGCTGTGACCCGCGCTATCGCTGACCAGGGGCGGACCATCAGAGTGCCGGTCCATATGGGTGATCAGATCAACAAGCTTCTCCGAACGACCCATCGGCTGACCCAGCGCCTTGGGCGCGAACCCACCTTGGACGAGATGGCGGAGGCGCTCGGCGTCCCCGTCAAGAAGGTGGAGAATATGATCCAAGTGTCCCGGCGGCCGATCTCACTTGAGATGCCGATGGACGAGGATGAGGATTCTGTTTTGGCCGATTTCGTCGAGGACAGGGACTCAGCGGCCCCGGCCGACACCGTGACCCACAGCTTACTGCGCCAACATTTGGACGAGATTCTGCTGGACATGCCGCCGCGTGAGGTGCGGATCCTCCAGCTCCGCTATGGCCTAATGGACGGCCAAAGCTACACGCTGGAGGAAGTTGGCCGTAAAATGGGCGTTACTCGCGAGCGTGTGCGCCAAATCGAAGCTCAGGCTCTCTCGCGTTTGCGACATCCAAGCCGGCGGCGAAAGCTTTCAGGCTATCTGGGGAACTAGATAGGTTCCTCTCGGTGCGGGGGGTGTGCCAGCCAGGCGCAGACGCGCCTGGCGTTTTCTTTGAGACGGGCGAGCTAGCTGAGCTGGGGTTGGCGCCTCCGGCGAAGCAGGATGAGCGCTTTCGCCAGCCCAGATGCTCCGAACGCCCCCCACAATGTGACAAAGGGAATCAGCGGGAGATAGTAGCGCTGGAAGGGCAAGGGATTGGCCCACAGCAGGGCCAGCGCTTCCGCCATCCCCGCCACCGCCAACCAGCGGCGGGCCACTCGCTTTTCACGGATGTCCCCCGACGCAGGCCACAGGCTGAGCAGCAACCCCAGCAGAGTAAGCCCGAGCATGAGCCCGCCGGCGACAAAACCCCTCAGCAGCCGGTGGAATGGATTCCCCAGGTAGGCATGATCCTGGGAGGCGGTCTGTTGAAGGTAGTTGCCTGCCTCCGACAGCTGTGGGGGGATAATGAACAGCTCGCCCAACATGGCGGCGGTGCGCTCGGCCGGGCTCTCGAGGACACGGCCAGGGGCCACGGCGTGCAAGGTTTCAATCTGAGACGTCAGCAATGCCCGGCGGGCGTCGAGCATGGCGCGTGCCGCACCCAACGGATGGGCCCAGAAGAAAGGCTGCAGGACGACGGTGAGGGCCGCGCCCGCCAGCAGAAATCGGAGACCTTGTTTCCAGCGGATCCTGGCGCCCTCTCCGGGCTGAGGCCAAACGGCAGCTACGACTCCGATGAGTGCCAAAGGGGCTGCTGATTGCTTGGCAGCGAAAGCCAGCGCTGAGCCAACCCCTGCCAGCCATGGGCGCCTTCCGGCGACGGTGATGCCCCACAATGCAAAGGATACGGCTAAAAAAAGCGTCCCCTCCGCCATGGCGCGGCGGGCGTGCAGCAAAACCAAGGCGTTCGTGCCGGCCAGAAAGACGGCCAACAATGCCGTCCCTCGCCCGCTGATTTCGAGGCCTGCTTTGTAGATGAAGAGCAAGCTCAAGGCGATCAGCGCGCTGCTCGCCAGACGCGCGCCGAGGAGAAGGCGCGGATCTGGCATGGCCCCAGCTTTGACGTTGGCCCCCCAATCCAGAGTCCAATCCCAATCGACCGACACCGCCTCAGGGCCGAAACCTGCCAGCCGCCGCCCAATGCCCAAAACGTACTTTGGCAGCGGAGCATTGAGTGCACGGTATCCGGCTGGGTCGCCGGGAGGTCCTCCGGGCCGCCAGGCCAGATCGAGCGGGTGGGTGAGCCAGATCTCCAGATCCCGGCTCTGGTAGAGGAGAGAGCTTTCGTCGGGGTGAAAGGGGACCGAGGCCGTTCCCAGCACATGAATCAGGGTCAGCACTGGGATCAGGATCAGTGCGCCAGCATGTCGCTTTGTGAAATCTTTCACTTGTCGATCGCTCGAGCAAAGACGAACATGTCGCGGCTGCCGTAGATGTCTGTCGGCAGGGTCTCTATCAGTCGGTATGCCCGTACGAAGGCCTCGTCTTGGAGAAGGCCTTTGCGGCCATACACTTCGAGCAGGACGACATAGTCGGGTTTCAAATCTGAAATGAGCTTTGGCGGGATGGCATAGTTGATCACATAGTAGGCGGCATCCAGCGGATAGTAGGCTGACGCATCTGGCGAAACAAGTCCCAGTGTGTCCAGCATGTGTGCCCCGGTGTAGTAGCCCAGGGCGCCGATGTCACCCGCCGCCACCGTCTGCCCGGGCTCAAGTCTCTGCTTAAGATCGTCGGCCACCTCAATATACAAGAGCTCAAGCTTGGTGTAGGCCATGTCGGGGGCAGGGCGATCGAGTCCGTGAGATGGGTGGAGCACCCAACCGTGCAGGGTCAGGATGGCCGCGGCAAGGCCCATTCCAAGCGGCACCAGGCGGGTGCGCAGGTCGGTTCCCAGCCGTTCCATGCCCAGCGCGATTCCCAAGAAATAGAACGGAAGCGGCGGCGCCAGGTACCAGCGGAAAATCAGCGGGTTGAAAGCCGAGAACACTATCAGATAGATCCAGGGCGCCGCGAAGATGGGCCACAGGTCTGACCGTCGGCGAAGGACCGTGAGGGCGCCCAGTCCGAATAGGAAAGGAAAGAGAACCAGGCCGATTGGAATCCAGGTGTTTCCAAATGTAAGCTGCCCAAGGAAAGGCGTGGCATAGTGTTGGAGCAGGCGGATCAGCGCCGCGTTGGGGGGGAGATGATAGGCGGAGATCTTGGCGGCAATTGAGTTCGGGAGCGGATTGCCGAAGTAGAGTCCTGCGAATGCGGTCCAGGCCGCCAATGGCAGAAGAAACGCCATCCCCTCGGACCAGCCGAAGGCAGGGATCGTGCGCTCGTGTTTGGTCAGCCAGGCTTGCCGCGCTCTCTCCAAGGCCAGTGGGCCGATGAAAAGGATGCCATCCGGTCGGGTGAGCAAGCACAGAGCAGCCATCAAAGCGCCGGCAGTTGGGCGCTGGCTGTAGTAGAAGTAGAATGTCGCCAGGATGAGGAGGACGAAGAGGCTCGTCTCCATGCCGCCGATGGCAAAGGTCACCGACATGGGGGCCAACGCCCAAACGACGGCCGTGATCGAGCCTGCAATAGGATACCCAAGGTGGCTTCCAAGACGTATGAGAAGCCAGCAGCTGGCGGCGCCTAACACGGCATTTGCCACCAGAGCCAGGTAGGGGAAGGGCGCCGATGCGCCGCCGACCGGTATCGATAGCAGGGACATCAGCAACGTGTAGAGTGGAGTCGTGGTCCCCAAGACACGTTCGCCGGCGTTGTAAACAAAACCAGCGCCTGAAATCAGGTTTTGCGCATAGCGGAAAGTGATGTAGGCATCGTCAATGGTGCGCGGGCCCGGTATCAAGCGTGCAACCAAAGCGATGAGAGCGATAACCCAAGGCACGGCCCGTTCGAGACGCCCAGACATGGCGAGATTATAGCAAGGACCTGGAAAATGGTAATTGGGAGCTCGGGGCAGGCAGCATGACGACAAAGGCGGCCAAGATTCCGGCACCGAGAGACAGTTTGGCGCGATTCTTCAGCTGGCCCTGGGGGCTGGTCTTGCCTCTAACAGTCGTTGTTGGCCTGAAAGCCCTGCTGCTCGCGTGGGGTGCGTTTCCATTCAATGCAGACGAGGCCGTGGTGGGCTTGATGGCCAGGCACATCCTGCAGGGCGAACGCCCGGTCTTCTTCTACGGTCAGGCCTATCTGGGGAGCCTGGACGCATGGCTGATCGCGGCCGGGTTCTCAGTTGCGGGAGCCCAGGTATGGGTGATAAGGGCCGTCCAGGTGGGGCTTTACATGCTCACTGTAGGAACCAGCTATCTGTTTGTCCTTCGGGCCACCGGCTCACGCCTGGCTGCCTGGGCATCCGCCATGTTGCTGGCGGTACCGACGGTGGGGGTGACCCTTTACACGACGGTGTCGTTAGGCGGCTACGGCGAGGCTCTCATCATCGGCAACCTGATCCTGCTCACCTCGCTCTCACTCCGCGCCAGACCCCAGAGTCCGCGATTGTGGTTTGCATGGGGGCTCCTAAGCGGGCTCGGTTTGTGGGTCTTCGGCTTGACACTCGTCTACAGCCTGGCGAGCCTTCCCTTTGTTCTGCCCAGCCTCCTCCGTCGGAAGGGGAGCCGTCATCGCGCGGTTGCGGTTCTGGCCGCAGGGCTGGGGGGGATCATTGGTGCAGCGCCCTGGCTTGGCTGGGCGGTCGATCACGGCCTGGGTTCATTGGTCACCGAGTTGGGAGGCTCGGCTATCGCCGGCGCCTCCCCGACAGACTGGTTGGCGGCCATTGGGAGCCATTTCATGAACCTGCTCCTTTTCGGACCCACGGTCATGATGGGTCTGCGCCCGCCATGGTCGGTTGACGTTCTGGCATGGCCGCTGGTTCCTCTGGCCCTGATCTTCTGGTTGGGCGCACTCGGCTGGGCGGGCATGCGCCGTTTTCAGTTAGGGAATGATCGGGTCGCGGGCTGGCTCCTACTCTCAGTGGTGGCGGTATTGCTGGCCGGATTTCTGCTCTCGCCCTTCGGCGCCGACCCCAGTGGGCGCTATTTCTTGCCGGTCTACATGGTGATGGCTGTCGTTGGCGGAGCTTGGGTGGCGGATTTGAGGCATGCAAGGGGGAGTCGGTGGGCGGGCGCAGCCTTGGGTTGCGTGCTGCTTTTTAATCTTGTCAGCACCTTCCAGGCGGCTCGCCCAATGTCCCCCCGCCTGACAACCGCCTTTGACCCAGTGGCCCAGGTCGATGCCTCATATCTTCCGGAGCTGGCTGGATTCCTTGAGGCCAATGGGGAGACCCGCGGCTATTCCAACTATTGGGTCGCTTACCCATTGGCATTCATTTCAGAAGAGCGGCTTGTGTTCATCCCCACGCTGCCCTACCATCAGGACTTTCGGTACACGCCAAGAGATGATCGCTATTCGCCCTACGATGAGCTGGTGTCGAACAGCTCGAAAGTAGCCTATGTCACCACCAATCACCCCGGCCTGGATGACGCGCTTTCCAGCGGACTCGACCTGCGGGGCGTTGCTTTCCGCGATAAGTGGATTGGTCCGTATCATGTCTTCTATGACCTCTCACGTCCCGTGAGATTGAGCGCAGCAGACCTGGCCCCGGCGGGCCTGAAGCCGTGACGTTTCGCCGCCTGGTCCTGGGCGTCACCGGTCTGGCCATCTTGGCCATGGCCGTGCGTACCTCCGTCGACAGTGATACCTGGTGGCACCTGCGAGCGGGTGCTTGGATGCTCGAGCACGGACGCTGGTTGACGGTGGATCCATTCTCGTTGACTCGCCAGGGCCAGCCATGGCTCTACCCTGGCTGGCTGGCGCAGGTTGCACTCCTGGTCGATTTCAGGACCTTTGGCTATGCGGGCCTCGACCTTCTGACCGGGTTCATGGTGCTGTTGGCCTTCATGTGCCTCTGGCCGGTGCTGGAAACCGGCCCGCTTGTGCGCGGCTTTGTGCTGGTATTTGCGGCTTCTGCTTCAGGAGTTTTTTGGTCCGCTCGCCCCCAAATCTTCACCCTGGCGTTGACGGGGGCATTTGTAGCGATGCTGGAAGCCCAAAGGCTGGGACGTATCCGCGTTTGGTGGCTGCTCCCGTTGGGTATGCTCCTATGGGTCAACTTGCACGGCGGCTTCGCCGTTGGCTTGCTGTTGATTGGGCTGTATGTCCTGGGTGAGTTGACTGAGTTGCTGCTGGCCCCGCTACGAGGTGCGCTCCGCTCCGAAGTCTGGGCTGCCCGGCGGACGACGATCACGGATTGGCTGATCGGGGGCGCGCTCTCACTGGCGGCCGTGTCTCTCAACCCGGTTGGTCCGCGCATGATCTTCTACCCGCTGCAGACCGTCTCGATCCATGTGCTTCGGGAGTACATCCAAGAGTGGCAGAGCCCGAGTTTTCATCAACTGCAGATGCAGCCGTTTCTGTTGATGGTCATCCTGCTGATGGTGACTCTGGCTGCGTCACGCCGCAGACCGCGAGCCACAGCGCTCATCTTGGTGGCCGTTTTCACCTATCTGGGCTTTGATGCCGCGCGCAACATTGGACTGTTCGCGATTGTCACAGCCCCGGTTCTCGCCAGGCACCTCGAAGCAAGTGTCGAATCGCTCCGCACCAGGTTTCGAGGCGGACGCCAGGTGCCCGAGAGGCTGGCTCGTGCCCTCAATATGCTGCTGTTTGTGCTCGTGACTCTGGGGGCGGTGGCACGCATTGCCACGCAGCTCCCGGACTCGGTCAACCGCCAGGCGATCGAGCAGGCCATGCCGGTTGGCGCCGTCGATTTTGTTCAGGCGAAACAGCCGCCAGGCCCTCTGTTTAACTCGTACAACTGGGGTGGCTATGTGCTCTGGCGGCTCTATCCGAACTACCTGAGTTTCGTCGACGGAAGAACCGACCTTTTCGACGACGAAATCTTGAATTCGTACCTGGCAGCCTGGTCTGGGCAACCGAGCTGGAAGTCGCTGTTCGAAAAGTGGGGGATCCGCTTGGTGATGATCGAACCGGAGGCGCCTTTGGTCACCGTTCTTCAGTCCAGCGGATGGCAGGTGCTCTATCAGGATCCCATTTCGGTGGTCCTGGCACCTCAGGCGCAGGGAGGCAAATCCCAAGTGCCCTTGATGACCGTTTACAGCCCAAACATGCGGTAGGCCGTCGCTCCCCACCAGGTCAGCCCGACACGTCACGCCTCCCAATCCTTCAAGAACGAGACCCCCTGCCATCCAAGGACCGATCAGGCTCGATGTGGTGGCGTACGGGGAAGCGGATGGGCCGGCACTCACGAGCATCCGTTCGTCGGCGCGGCGGATCCCGAGCAGGATCAACAACAATCCAACCGGCACTTGAAACGGCCACAGGCCAAGCCAAAGATTGTGGGCTTGCTCGACGAACGGCGAAAGCTGGTTGAACAAGGCCATCGGCCAGCTGCCAAAAAGCAGCAAGCTCAAGATCAATGCGGCCCCAGTCACCGCCGCTGTGCTGAGAATCTTCCGGCGCGGCACGTAGAAGACCATTTCCAATCCAATCTGGGGTTTGGGCAATGGCGCCAACGGCCACCACGATTTGGGGAGGAGAAGGAAGGCGAGAAGGAGTGGTTCGATCTGCCCGTGAAGCTGATGTCGATCGTGGCCGGTGAGCTGAGCACCAACAAGGACTTGATCGAGCTGTTGTTCCAGCGGCGGGTGATGAAGATGAGGGTGATCAAGTTGAGGCAGTTCAAGGCCGTCCAGCCCCACTTGGCCGACAGGGCGGCCAGGGGTGCCAGGATGACGTCCACTTGGGGAGGGAATAGCAGCCGGCCGTGACTGTTTGACCGTAGAGAAGGAGGTCTGCAAGCATGCGCTGGGCGGCACCCCGGAAAGGTACCTGGTCGTCTCCGCCAGCCATCGGTATCAGGGCGAAAGCCAGCGTCAACAGCACTGCGAGCACCCCCCACAGTGCCACGTTGACCCCTATCCTGACCTTGCCGGTTTCGTGCCGAAGCCCCGTTGTTTTGCCGCCCAATCCTTGGCTGCTCTCAAGTGCCATCTGAGTTGCAGGCTTCGTCTCCCGCGTCTCATAGTCCAAGGGCCCGGATGGCCATCAACAGCCACAGGCCAAGCACGGATGCGGCAGCGACCGGAAGTGACTCCAGCGTCGCCGCCAGCGCGCCGACCCAAGAGTGGAGCAGCACATAGGGAGATAGGAGCGGGGAGGCCACCAGAGCCGGCCTGACCTTCCGGCGGGAGAGGGCCGCGGCCAGGAAAGCCAATCCGAACGGTATCGATCCAGGCCACAGGCTGGCATTCCACCACAGTCCCAATTCATTGCTGAATCGAAGGGGCCAGGGCCCGTAAGCCAGCAAGGAGAGCAGGCTCAGAGTGGCGAGGGGCCAAAAATCAGCCGCAATGCGGCGCACCCCGCCGGTGCGCCCGGACTCCACAAGCTGGAAGAGGATCACGGCGATGCCGATTTGAGGTTTGCAGGCCAGCAGCAGAAGTCCCACATTAGGGGGCAAGACTACGCCGAGCAAGGCCAGCCAATCCAGGTTGCTGTTGAGCGTCGAATGAAGGACAGGAGGCGAGAACAGAAACAGTCCCAGTGTGATCGGCCGCGCGCCGAGGCGGAGGCCGATGAATGCAAAGCAAGCCAACCCGACCACCGCCATCGCACCTCGGCCAACGGCCTCCGGCAGAATGGCGAACGGGATGATGGGAAGCAGGGCCCACGGCGCGTTGAGGTACCCGGGAACGCTGTAAGGGGATTTCCCCGAGAGCAAGGCCAGGGCCGCTGGTCGGAATGCCTCGTGCCAATCCACGCCTTGGGGCAGGTAAAGGGCGCAGGCGGCTGTCAACCCGGCGACGATCACCCCGAGCAGGACCCAGGACCAGGGCCGGGCGCGAAGCTGCGCATAGACATCCGACCAACGATGGTCCATACCAGGTTGATGCCGGGCCCGGCCGGCTGGCGATGTCCGGGGTCGGTTGCGGAGAATGGGGGACCTGCCCTTGAGACGGCGGTAAAGTGCCGATGGCGGCGCCTCCTTGCAGATTAGCCTGGATATGCTAACATCTCCGGGCGACCGCGCAAGTGATTTCAGCAGAGGCGAGGGCCGTATCTTGATCGCCTCGATAAGCGAGGCCTGGTCCGTGAAAGCAGCGAGCACGCCATCCCAATGAGACCTCCTCGCGCTTCCCGCACGTGGCAAGCACTCTTCTTGCTGCTGTTCGCCATCTTGTTGGTGGCGCTGACCTACGGCAATCTTGGTTTTGCCGAACAAGCGCCAGGTGGGAATGATTTTCTGCCCCGTTGGCTGGGAACACGGCTGTGGGTGACTCAAGGCGTCAGCCCCTACGATCCGAGTGTTTCACAGCAAGCGCAACAGATCATATACGGCCGGCCAGCAGATCCGGTGTCTGGTGAAGATCTGGCACTTTTCGCCTATCCCCTGCCGATCACCATCTTCGTGTTGCCCTTCTCCGTCTTGCCTTTCGTTCTGGCGAGGGCGCTGTGGATGACGCTGCTCGAAGTGTGTCTGCTGGGGTTGATGCTCTTGAGTATCCGGCTGACGAGATGGCGACCGGGACCGCTCGCCTTGGGTGGGCTGATGCTCTTTTCGATTGGCTGGTACCACGCTTTCCGGGCCGTCGTGCTGGGGCAGTTTGCTGTCATCGAAGCCGTGTTGATCGCCGGGGCGCTGCTGGCCATCCAACGCGAGTCAGACGCAGCCGCCGGAATGCTGCTCTCGCTGTCGCTGCTGAAGCCGCAGATTTCTGTCCTCCTCGTTCCCTTTGTGCTTGTTTGGGCGTGGTCGCGGCGAAGGACTGGCCTCATCGGTTGGACGGTTGGCTCGTCCGTCGTGTTGTTCGGCGGGTTCATGTTGTTGATGCCGAATTGGCCGCTTCTTTGGCTAAGGGAAGTCGTCACCTATCCTGCCTACACATCTGCGGTCTCCGCTTCACCTCTCTCGCTCCTGGCGGGCATCTTCCCGGCGGCTTCCGGTTGGTTGACCGCCATCCTTTCAGCGCTGGCAGGCTTCTACCTGCTCTGGGAATGGGTGCTGGCCGGCGGCAAGCACGACACCTGGTTCCAGTGGACTGCGTCCATGACCCTGGTCGTTACCCAGCTGGTGGTCTTTCGCACGGCAAGCACCAACTACCTTGTGTTCATGCCCGGAATCCTGCTCATCTCCGGCGTTTGCCTTCAGCGGTGGAAGTTGGCTGGCCGGCTGGTGGTTGGAGCTATCATGCTTTTCTTGGCTGTAGGCCCCTGGCTCCTGTTCCTAAATACCGTCCAGGGAAACCAGGAGAGTCTCCTCATGCTCGTCCCGCTGCCGCTGCTCATGTTCATTGGTCTGTTGTGGGTCCGCTGGTGGGCAACCCGGGCGAACGTGCTGAGCATCGGCGGAGGCAAACCACTGGGTAGATTGTGAAATCTTTCACAATCGGCTTCGAGTGAGCTGATCGAGATAAGGCAGGCGAACACTTGAGTCCTGAGTCTGTCCGAAGCGAGGACCGCGATCGGCCAACGGGGCGCGTCCGCGCTTCGGTGGCCCTTGGCGTGCTGTTCGCACTTATAGCAGCCTACTACGTGATCCACAAACCCTTCGACGCAAGCATGGCCCAGGCTTTGACGCTCGACGGGCTGCGGCTTCTGCTGGCTGGGGCACTTGTGCTCGTCGCCGGGGCAGCCGGACTAAGGCTCGTCGGTCCGTTGCCGTTGGCTGCATCAGCTCAAGCCGCGGTCTATGCCGCGGTCGGTCTCGGGCTGTCGGGCGTCCTTTGGCTGTTGATCGGTGCGGTGATTGGTTTCAAAGGCTGGCTGTCGTGGCTTGTCTTGCTGGCTGCCCTGGCGGTTCTGCGGCGATCCGCTCTGGCTTGGCTGCGGGTGGTGAGATCGGGGTGGTTCGAACTGCGGCCCAAGGGTGGGTTTGAAGTCGCGTTGGCGGTGGCTGTGGCTGCTCTGTTGGCGATGGCGTTGCTCGAGTCGCTTGGCCCCCCAGTCTCTTTTGATGCGCTCGTCTACCATCTTTCGCTCCCTCGAACCTTCTTGAACGCCGGTCGAGTGGTGTTCGACCCGGCCAACCCGTTTTGGGGGAGTCCACTGTTGGTCGAGATGAACAACACGTGGGCGATGTCGTTGGCAGGCGATGTCGCGGCCACAATCCTCGGGGTGCTGACCGGAGGGTTGGCCTTGATGGGGGTATTCGGGCTGGTCTCGTACCACACACCTCGAGGGGCATGGGTAGCGGTGGCGAGCCTGATGGTCGGGAGAACCCTGTGGTCATCGTTCTCTTGGGGTTATGTGGATTGGCACGCCGCGCTGTTTGGCCTGGCCATCATCGCTTTTCTGGAAGTCTGGCGGCGAGAGCGGAGGCTGTCCTACGCCGTGTGGGCCGGCGTGCTGGCCGGTTTCGCCATGGGAACCAAATACACGGCGGGGGTTGCTCTTGGCGCTGGATTGGCTGCCATTTTGATCGTTGGAGAGGGTGTGAATCGGCTCCGGGCCACGCTGCGCTTTCTGGCAGCAGCTCTGGCGGCGTTTGCAGCCTGGCCTTTGAAGAATCTCATCGCCACGGGTACGCCACTCTACCCCTATTGGGGAGCCAACCCGTGGGTGAGCGCGGCCCAGCAGACATTCTTCTCCGGGGTGTCGTCGGTGGGTTTCCATCCCGTCGGGCCCTTGATCCCGTTGTTCGCCACGCTGTACGGTGTGGAAGGCGCCCCTGGCTATGCTGCCAGCATTGGCCCGTTACTGCTGGGGCTCTCATTGGCGGCACTCATCGGGCCCATTCGCCGACGAGAATGGTCCGGATTCCTGACGACGTTTGTGGTAGCGGGTTGGTTGTTGTGGGGCGGGGCGAATCTCGCCTCCGAGCTGCTTGGGCAGTCACGTCTGTATATGGTCATTTTCCCGGCCTGGGCGGCCCTTGCGGGCCTCGGTTACGCTGGCCTGAGATCGGTCAGGTTGGGATCCGTCAGATTGGGGCGACTCACTCAAGCTCTGGTGCTGATGACAACGGTCTTCGCTCTGGCGTCGGCATTTCGCTCGCTCGCCAAGGATCATCCCCTGCTTCCAGTGCTGGGGCTTGAGAGTCGCGAACAAACTCTTGCGCGCCGGCTGGGGGCTTATGCACCGGCCATGGCAGCCGTGCGCGAGTCCGGCGATTCCGGTTCGGTCGTGATGCTCTGGGAACCCCGCGGCTACTACTGTCAACCCGAGTGCGTTTCCGACGCATGGATCGACCGTTGGTACGCTCTTCGCCGCGCCGGTCTCGATGAAACTGCGATCCTGCAGAGATGGAGAGCTGACGGTCGGTCGTACGTTCTGCTGAACCGGATCGGGATGGCTTTCGTTCGAGACGAGGATCCGCGCTACACACCTCAGGATTGGGCGGCCCTCGATGACTTGCTCGGGCGCATGGATCTCGTCCAGAGCTTCGGTGACAGCTACGTGCTCTACGCCTTGCCATGATGTCCCGCCTGCAGTATCTCAGCCTGGGTGTTCTCGGCCTCACCATGGCGGTCCTGAGCGCAGCATGGGTTACCACACCCGGATACATGGATGCCGACTACTACTACGCGGCTGCGCGGCAACTGGTGGCGGGTGGCGGCTTGCGCGTCCCGTTTCTATGGAACTATTTGGCGACAGGCAACCTCAGCCTCCCGCAGCCTGCGCACCTGTACTGGATGCCCCTGACGACATTCATGTCGGCGGGGGCGATGGCTGTCTTTGGAGAGTCGTTCCGTGCAGCCCAACTGCCTTCGCTTGCTTTCACGGCCGTGCTGCCATTGGTGGCGGCCTGGCTGGCCCGCAGGCTCGGGGCCAGCCCATTCCAGGCCCTGGTCGCAGGAGGGTTGGCGGGGCTTTCGGGTTTCTACCTGCCGTTCTTCGCCACGACCGACGCTTTCTCCTCGTTTGCCGTGATTGGCGGATTGGCGCTCTGGCTGATGTCTCGGGCGCCCGAGTTGGATGCCAAGGCCTGGTTGTTGGTGGGTGGTTTGGCCGGTCTGGGCCACCTTGCGCGAGCGGACGGCGTGCTGCTGCTCTTGCTGGCAATCGCCACTTGGGGCTTGTCGCGCCCACGACGCTTCACTGGCTTGCTGGCATTGGCCGCTGGCTACCTGGTAATCATGGCGGGTTGGTTTGTGCGCATGTGGAAGGTGACCGGCGGGCCGCTATCGCCAGGCGGGCTGAGGGCCGCCTGGCTCACAGACTACAACCAGTTGTTCAGCTACCCAACCGACGGTCTCACGCCGGCCCATTGGCTCGAGTCTGGTCTTGGGGCCATTCTCCAGGCCAGACTGCAGGCGGCCGGCATCAACCTGGTCAGTCTGCTGCTGGTCAACGGTCTGGTTTTCTTGACGGTGCTGATGGGCCTTGGTCTATGGCGGAATCGCCGAACCCGCCCGGCGCGCGTCTTGGCGGCCTACCTGCTGGCTGAATTCACCGTGATGACGGTTGTGTTTCCCTTTCCCGGTGCACGCGGGGGCTTCTTTCATTCCTCGACGGCGGCCATGCCTCTGCTTTGGGCCCTGGCCCCACAAGGATTGGACAGCCTGGTAGAAGCCCTCCAGCGCCGTTGGGACTGGCAACCTGAGCAGGCTTTCAAGCGGCTGGGACTGGGGACGCTGGCCATCGCTGGTGTGGCAACCCTCTTTCTCTTGGCGACAAGACAGATTGTTCCGGCCCAACGGGGTCAGGGTTGGGGACAGGCGTCTGCCACTTATGCGTCAGCGGTCGCACCAATCCGTTCAGGCGGTTTACCCCAAGATGTGGTTGCCGTGAACAATCCTCCTGCCTTCTGGTTGGCATCCGGCCACCCCTCAGTGGTGATCCCGGATGGGAATCCCGCCTCACTGCAGCGAGTTGTCCGGGACTTCGGCGTTCGGTGGGTTGTTCTTGAGAGGAACCACCCACCCGGGCTCGATCCGCTCTACGAAGACCCCACTGGCCTGCGTTGGCTGGCGTTGGTCGGCACAACGCAGGATCCCTTCGGCCACCCCGTCTACACTTTGCGGGTGGTCGAGGGAGCGCTGCGGCCATGACCTCCCCCAGACGACTGGACTGGCGCAGGTTGGGGATCGCCTTGCTGGCGGCTCTGGTTGCCCTTGGAGCCTACCTGCTGGCCAGCTTGAGGCTGGGGGGCATGGGCTTTCCGCTTGACGACGCCTGGATTCACCAGACGTATGCGCGCAATCTGGTGCAGTTGGGCCAGTGGGCGTTCGTGCCCAATCAGCCCAGCGCCGGCTCGACCTCGCCGCTGTGGGCGGTGCTCCAGTCACCTGGAATCCTGCTGGGGATCTCCCCCTGGATGTGGTCGGCATTTCTCGGTCTGGTCAGCCTGGCCTTGACGGCGTGCATGGCGGGTCTGTGGGTGGCAAGGGGGATGGGTGGACCGGGTCGGTGGTTCTGGGTAGGCGTCGTTGGCTTGGGCTTCGAGTGGCATCTCGTGTGGGCGGCACTGTCGGGGATGGAGACTCTGCTGTTGGGAGGCGCCGCGCTGGCCCTGTTGTGGGGGATGCAGAAGCAGCCCCAAAGGAGTTTGCTTTGGGGCGCCTTGGTGGGTTTAATGGTCTGGATCCGTCCCGATGGGCTGACACTCGGACTGGCCTACGCTTGGCTGATCTTGTTTGGGCAAGCCGGGGTGAGGACCTCAGCGGCGCGCCTGGGGGGCTTCGCGGTTGGTGCCTGCCTGTTGATCCTTCCCTATCTTGGATTCAACTACGCGCTTGCGGGACAGATTTGGCCCAACACCTTCTATGCCAAGCAGGCGGAATACGCGGTCCTGCGCCAGGCGCCCTTGTTGGCGAGGCTTGGGGGAGAATTCTTGCAGCCCTTGGTCGGGCCGGGAGTCCTGCTACTGCCGGGCTTGCTCCTTTGGATCTTTTCGAAGGCTCGCAGCCGTCGTTGGGCAGATTTCGCGCCGCTGGTCTGGGCATCGGCCTATCTGGCTGCCTATGCCCTGCGGCTGCCTGTGACCTATCAGCACGGCCGCTATGCGATGCCGACCATTCCGGTCTGGATCACGCTTGGCCTGTTGGGTACATTGGGTTGGATTGACCTCGGCAGCCAGAGCAGCTGGCGCAGGATCATCTCCCGCGGTTGGCTGGTCAGCTGGCTGGTGGTGACGGGAGCATTCTGGCTGGTTGGGGCCAGGGCCTTCGCGCGCGACGTGGCCGTCATCAACAGCGAAATGGTCCAAACCTCCCTCTGGGTGCGCGCGCATACGGATTCAAAGGAGGTGATCGCCGCCCACGACATCGGCGCGCTGGGCTACTTCGGAGGCCGGCCCATCCTCGACCTGGCCGGCCTGGTCAATCCAGAGGTGATCCCGTTTATTCGCGATGAACAAAGACTGGGGGCCTATCTCGATGCACGGGGCGCCGACTACCTTATGACCTTTCCGGACTGGTACCCGAGTTTGACCGCCGGTAGGGTGCCCGTGTACCAAACGCACGCGCCGTTCAGCCCAAGCCAGGGAGGTGAAAACATGGCTGTCTACACATGGCCTTGATGGTTGCCCGCGGGAACGGCTGTGCTATACTCGGCGCACTGTGCAGATCGTGGGGAGCCCATGGAAACCATCAAGCTTGTCATAGTCGATGACCATCCCCTCTTTCGCGAGGGTGTGCGTAATGTGCTGGATGCCGAAGACGATATCGACGTCTTGGCCGAAGGCACCAACGGCGACCAGGCTCTCCAGCTGGTACGGGACCTTAACCCGACCATAGCTTTGATCGACATCAATCTTCCCAACATGAATGGGATGCAGGTGACGCGTCAGCTCATGGCCGACCGTCTGACCACGTCGATCGTCCTTCTGACCGCCTATGACGATGTTGAGCAGGTCCTGCACGCGTTCAGCGCCGGGGCCAAAGCCTACTGCTCGAAGGATGTGCACGCTGGGAAGTTGGTGGATGTCATCCGACACGTGGCACGCGGCTATTTTGTGGTCGGGGATCAAGTCTACGACAAGGACGGCTTGGATCAGTGGTTGTCCAAAGGGGTCGAAACCATTCGGCGTCCGCATCTCGAAGGTGACGTGGAGGCGTTTACTCCGCTTTCGCCCCGCGAGATGGAAATTCTGCAGTATGTCACACGCGGCATGAGCAACAAGGAAATCGCAGCCAGGCTGGGCATCAGCCACCAGACGGTGAAGAACCACATGACGGCGATCCTGCATAAGCTTGATGTGGAGGACCGCACGCAGGCTGCCGTCTATGCACTTCGACACGGTTGGGTCAGATTGCAGGACACCCGCAAGTGAGGCGGTAGACGCATGGTGGATCAAGCTGAACAGGCAGACCAAGCAAAAGCCCAGGAACAGGAACTAAGCCCTCTCGACGCCTTCCTCAACGCGAGCCACACGCAGCTCGAGCAGGTGCGCACGAAGCTCTCCGAAATCAACATGCTCATTGAACAGAGCCAGGGCGAGGTTGACAAACTGGCGCAGCGCAATGCCGATATCACCAATCGGCTTCATCAGATACAATCCACCTTCGAAACCGTACCCCGTGAAGACATCCTAAGCGCATATGAAGCTGCTCAAGACGCTCAACAGCGGCTCTTCACCATGCGTGGGCAGCTGGAAAAACTTGAAAGCGACAAGATACATCTCGAACGTCAATCCGACCTTCTGACGGATGGTCTTACGCTCCTGGAAGGCAACCCAGAGATTGAAACCGTGGACTTGGAGGAGAAGGCCAACAACGCTGGGAGCGTGATCGAGGAGATTATCGACGCCCAGGAAGAGGAACGTCGACGGTTGTCACGCCAGATCCATGATGGCCCGGCGCAAGCCCTTTCCAACTTCATACTACAAACCGAAATCGCCATGCGCCTGTTCGAGTTCTGACCCCGACAAGGCGAGGGAAGAGCTGGCGAGTTTGAAAGATTCTGCTTCTTCCACCTTCGGGAAGGTCCGAGATTTCATCTTTGACCTGCGGCCGATGATGCTGGACGACCTTGGATTGGCGCCAACCGTACGTCGCTACTCAGAAGCGTTCGAAGAGAAATCCGGCCTGGACATCAATTGTGTGATTACCGGGACCGAGCGCCGGATTGCCTCCACGCGCGAGGTGATGGTCTTCCGCGCAGTTCAGGAGTTCCTGGCCAATGTTCGCGAGCATGCTCAGGCGACCCAGGTGAAGATTATGCTTGACATGGATGATCATCAGGTACGGGCAGTCGTCGAAGACAATGGGAAAGGTTTGGACAAGGCCAATCTCAATCGCGACGACGATCTTCGTCCTGGCGGACTCAAGCGCCTACGAGACCGCGTGGAGCAGCTGGGTGGCACCCTGGATACTGACGGCAGCGAGAGTGGCACCCGTACGATCCTGGTGCTTCCGACCGGGGACTAAGAGCGCCTTTTGACGCATTTCTTGGTATCGGAAATAGGTCCTATTGTCCCATGGGGGTTCAGATCACTATAATGGGGCTGTCAAATACCGAGGAAAGGAGGTGGACGTGATGCTGTATATGCCGAAAGAGAAGGGACAAGGCCTGGTCGAATACGCCCTGATTCTTGTTTTGGTGGCTGTTGTCGTCATTGTTATTTTGGCCCTGCTTGGTCCCGCTATCGGAAATGTGTTCAGCAACATCGTCAACAATATCTAAGTCAGCACCACATGGCTTGCTTCAGCAACGCCAGTGATCCAAGCCGATCGCAGCGGAGCCCTATCAGCGATAGGGCTCCTTGCATCGGGTGGGGAGCTCCCGGGTGCGGCCTGCCGTGCTCGGCTTGACTTTGCCCCGGGAACCAGTATCATAACCGGCCATGTGGTAGATAAGGCCATAGCGAGATCCACTCTTAAGGAGGCACTATGCGCCGCGGACGCATTCTCATCCTCTTCGCCCTGATCCTTCTCTTCGGCGCAGTGGCCGGTTTCCTGGTCCTGAGCCGGCTGGGGAGTGGGGGCGGTACGTCACCCTCACCCGAATCGACGCAGGGGCCCGCCTTTGGCGGGGAAGCCCAGATCGTCATCGCGGCGCAGGATATCTCCCGCGGGGCAGTCATCCCCCAGGACGGCGTCATTCTTTCCCCATTCCCGGCTGACTTCGTCGTCGAGACGATGATCACCGACTTGAACCAGGTCGTCGGCCATCGGGCAAGGATGGATATCGCACGCGGCGTGCCCGTCACGCAGAACATGGTCACCGAGCAAAGTGGGGACTTGCTCGGGACAGGATCGGATGCGTCGCTGGCGATCCCACCGGGGTACACCGCCATCACCATACCTCTTGATCGCTTTTCGAGCGTGGGCTATGCCTTGGCGGATGGCGACAGCGTCGATGTGATCGTCAACATGCTGATGGTGGACATCGACCCCGATTTCCAGACCAATTTGCCCAATCAAACGGAAATCCTGCTTGATCAAGGCGGTGTCCCCGCGAGCGGTGTCGCATGCGACACGCTTGCTGAAAACAATTTATGTACGAGTGAGAAACCGTTGCCATATGGCCGATTGGACACGGAGGAATCTTCTGGTATTCCGCTCTATGTCGTACCGAGCAACGATCAAGTTCAGCGCCCCCGACTGGTCTCTCAGCGATTGATCTCCAACGCACGCGTGCTTCATGTGGGCGAGTTCAAGTCGCAGGCAGCACAGCCGACTCCGGTGCCGGACCAAGGCGCTGGCGCACCGGCACAACAGCAGGCTGTGGCTACCGTTGTTGCACCACCTAGCTTGATCTCGCTGATCGTCACTCCGCAGGATGCGTTGTCCATGGAATGGGCGCTGAACGCCGGGGCGAACATGACCCTAACCTTGCGTGGTCCGGGGGATACGACCGACGACACAACATCGAGCGTGACCCTCCAGTTCCTGATCGATAACTATGATATTGCCGTCCCGTCCAAGCTCCCATACGGCTTGGAACCGGTGCTCCAAGCTCCTTCCCGGAATTTCGATTCGACGATGCCGGGTAAGGCTGTCGCAACACCTTCGCCGTAACTTGCTTGGGTAGAGATTGGTTTAGGTAGACGGAGGCATCAATGTCCGAAAGCCCGGAAGAGAATGTCCGGGTACTGATTGTCGACGACATCGCAGAGACACGCGAAAACATTCGCAAGCTGCTCCAGTTCGAATCCGACATTGATGTCGTCGGCGCGGCCAGATCCGGCGAAGAAGCCCTTCAGTTGGCGTCCGACACTCAGCCGGACGTCGTGCTGATGGACATCAACATGCCGGATATGGACGGCATCGCCGTCACTGAAGCCCTGCTCAAGGATGTCCCCTTCGCTCAGGTTGTCATGCTGTCGGTGCAGAGTGAGGCCGACTACATGCGGCGCGCCATGCTGGCCGGGGCGCGGGATTTCATCGCCAAACCTCCTTCCGGCGACGAGTTAATCAAGACCATCCGCCTGGTCTCAGAACGGGCCAAGGAGCAGCGACGCAAGCTGGCCAAGCCTGTTCAAGTGGTGCCTGTTCAGGGCGCCCCGGGTTCGGGGCAAGGGGTAGCCAGGGACAGCAAGCTGTTGGCCGTCTACAGCGCCAAGGGTGGGGTGGGCTGCACCACGCTGGCAACCAACCTGGCCATAGGGCTGAACACGGAGGAGACACCGACGGTGTTGGTGGATGGCAACCTGCAATTCGGCGACGTATCGGTGTTCATGAACATGCAGGTCAAGAACAGCATTGTTGATTTGGCTTCGCGGGCCGATGAGCTGGATTCGGACTACGTCGGCGACGTGCTCATGACCCATGAATGCGGCTTGAAAGTGCTCGCAGCCCCGCCGCGTCCTGAGATGGCAGACGAGGTTCGTGCTGACCAAGTTCGCAAGGTCTTGGAGTATATGAAGGCCCATTTTGCGTACATTGTGGTTGACACGAGCTCAGTCATGGATGATGTGACCCTGGCAATTCTGGACGCAGCCGACATGTTGGTGGCCGTTGCCACTCCGGACATCCCCGCCATCAAGGATGTGCGGTTGTTGTTTGATCTGTTGAGCGTGCTCGAGTATCCTCGCGAACAAGTGTTCTTCGTTTTGAACAAGACCGATCGAAAGACGGGGATCAGTGCCGATGCCGTCGCCGAGAACCTGAAGCGGCCTGTTGACGCCGAGATTCCGGCTGAGGAACAGGTGGTCACAGCTTCCATCAACCGGGGAATCCCATTATTGTTAGGTGAAAAGGGTAAGGTACCTGCAAAGAACATCATGGACCTTCTTGGTACAATCAGGCAAAGATTGGTTGAAGGCACCGGGGAGGAAGAGTCTGAGAAGGAAGCCGAGCGTCCCAGGCTCTTCAGCCGATAGTTGGGGACACGGCCCGTGCTAGGGCGCTGGGAGGTACACGTTGTCTCTACTCAAACGAATTGAACAGGGTCAGGCACCTGAAGACGGTGGCGCCGGCCCGAGCGTGCCATCCCGTAGGGATGGCACGGGTCGCCTGAGCGGAATCAGCGCCAGACGGAGCTCACCTCCAGGCACGGCCCAGCGAGACACCTATCACGACCTCAAAACGCGCGTGCAGAACAAGCTTCTGTCCGAACTGGATCCAACCATGGACGTCAGCCAGACGGCTGAGGTCCGGCGCACGATTGAAGAGCTTTTCGAAAACATTCTCGCCGAAGAGAAGATCGTCCTTTCGCGGCCAGAGCGGCGACGCCTTTTCGAACAGATCGTGGCAGAAATCTTGGGGCTGGGACCGTTGGAGCCTTTGCTTGCGGATGAGTCGATCACGGAAGTGATGGTGAATGGGTCCAAGAACATCTATATCGAGCGCGCTGGCAAGCTCAATCGCGAGCCTGCATCCTTCGAGAGTGATGATCACCTGATGCGGATTATTGACCGTATCGTGGCTCCCCTCGGCAGGCGCATCGACGAGTCCAGTCCATACGTGGACGCTCGCCTTCCGGATGGTTCACGTGTAAACGCTGTCATCCCGCCCATCTCGCTTGTCGGCCCGGTGCTCACGATCCGAAAGTTCTCCAAGATCCCGATTACGATCGAGCAGCTCATTGAGTACGGAACAATCACGGCCGAGGCGGTCGAATTCCTGAAAGCGGCCGTCGTCGCCCGGGTCAACCTGATCATCTCCGGCGGCACGGGCTCGGGTAAGACCACTTTCCTAAACGTCATATCTCAGTTCATCCCTTCGGACGAGCGCATTGTCACCATCGAAGACGCGGCTGAGCTTCAGCTGCGTCAGGAGCATGTGGTATCGCTTGAGAAGCGCCCTCCGAACATTGAGGGCCGCGGCGAGGTCACCATTCAAAACCTGGTGGTCAACTCATTGCGAATGCGTCCCGACCGGATTATCGTCGGGGAAATTCGAGATGCTGCGGCGCTCGATATGCTTCAGGCGATGAATACGGGCCATGATGGTTCTATGACCACGGCCCATTCCAACAGCCCTCGGGATACACTTTCCCGTATCGAAACCATGACATTGATGGCCGGTATGGATCTGCCCCAGCGGGCCATCCGCGAGCAAATCTCTTCCGCCATTCAGTTGGTGGTGCACCTTGAGCGAATGCGTGATGGTGCCCGTAAAGTGACCCACATCTCCGAAGTCCAGGGGATGGAAGGCGATGTCATCACCATGATGGACCTGTTTGTGTTCGAGCAAACGGCCATCGAGGATGGTCGTGTCATCGGACGGCTGCGGCCAACTGGTCTTCGGCCCAAATTTATGGATCAGATTGAGGCGTCCGGCATTCACCTGCCCCCATCCATCTTCGGCGTCGGCGAGCGCAGGTACTAGATTCGGGGGATATGGTTATGGATCCAACACTACTTCTGTACATCGGCGGCGGATTGGGCTTGCTCATGCTGGTTGCGGGAGCCCTGATGTCTCTGCTCGGCAGCCAATCGGTGGTCGAGGAGCGGCTGGGGCGGTACTCCGAGACCGGTGGCATGGTGACCACGACGTCAAACGAAGCAGCCGAGAAGAGGGACCGACCCAGTCCTCTCTCCGAGCTTGCCAACCGCATGGGCGAAGGCACCGAGGTCTTCGAAAACATTTCGAAGAATCTCGCCCGGGCCGATCTCAAATTCCGCCCTGCCGAATACATCGCGGTGATGATCATCGCTGCCATTGGCGTCGCGCTCGTTTCCCTCATTCTTACCAGGTCGCTGCTGATCGCTGTGCCACTCGGCATCGGTGGCGCTTTCATCCCGGGCATCTACGTCAAGATGGCCATCGCCGGCCGGCTCAAGAAGTTCGACGACCAGCTGGGTGACATGTTGAATTTGATGGTCAACGGCCTCCGGGCAGGCTTCTCTACGCTTCAGGCCATGGAAGCCGTGAGCCGAGAACTCCCGGCGCCGATCTCGGTTGAATTCCATCGCGTCGTTCAGGAAATCCAGCTTGGCATCCCGATGGAAGAGGCCCTGGACCACATTCTTCGCCGAATCACGAGTGACGACCTGGACATGGTGATTACCGCCATCAACGTACAGCGCGAGGTCGGCGGCAACTTGGCCGAGATTCTCGACACGATTACTCACACTATCCGAGAGCGCGTGCGCATTCGCGGAGAGATCTCGGCCCTCACGGCCCAGGGGCGAGCGACGGCTTGGGTGATCTCCGCCCTGCCGATCACGTTGATGGCTCTGCTCTTCTTGGTCAATCGGCCGTACCTGATGCAGTTCTTTAACCCTGAAACCCGCATGTGCGGTATTCCGCTTCTTATCCTGGCGGGGATCATGATCCTTAGTGGTTTCTTGATCACACAGAAGATTGTGAACATCGACATCTAGTGAAAAATTTCACAAAGGGAGACGCCAAATGTCCGTCCCTCTGATCGCAGGTCTGCTGGCAATTGTCGTTCTGCTGGCCGTCGTCTTGGTCATCGCCGGGATCCGAGCACCCGCGGCTCAGGATCCGATTTCCGAGCGCCTGGCTGAATTCAGCGTTCGTGACGAGCCCATCAGCCTTGAAGAGATTGAACTCTCCCAGCGCTTCTACGAGCGCGTCGTCCTCCCCTTCTTCAACCAAATCGGCCAGCTTGCCCAGAGGTTCACGCCCCAGGCGACCCTGGAAAGCACGCGAAGGCGCCTTGAAATGGCCGGCAATCCCATGCAGTTGGACCCGGCCTTCTTTCTGGCGATGCGCTTTGTCGCTGCGGCCGTCCTCGGTGGGCTGATCTTCCTCGTCTTCCTCTTCACCGGACGCAACTGGCTGCAAGGATTGGGGCTTTCGGTGCTGTTTCTGCTTCTTGGATTCTTCTTTCCAGACCTTTGGCTGCGGAGCAAGATCAATGGGCGTCAAAAAGGCGTCTTCCGCGCCATGCCGGATGCCCTCGATTTGTTGACAATCGCCGTCGAGGCCGGCTTGGGGTTTGACGCGGCCATGTCCAAAGTACACGAGAAGTGGGAAAACGACCTCGCGCTAGAGTTCGGCCGGGTTATCCAGGAGATTCGACTTGGGAAGCTCCGCCGGGAAGCCCTACGCGACATGGCCGAGCGACTGGGTGTGGCCGAAATGACCAGTTTTGTGGCGGCTGTCATCCAGTCTGAGCAGCTTGGTGTCAGCATGGCAAAGGTGTTACGTATCCAATCCGACCAGATGCGGGTCCGACGCCGTCAGATGGCTGAAGAGGAAGCTCACCGCGCCCCAATCAAGATGATCTTTCCGATCGGCATCCTGATCTTTCCGTCGCTGCTGATTATTCTTCTGGGACCAGCTGCGATGCTCTTGCTTCGTTCGCCTTTGGGCGGAATCCTGGGCGCAGGCGGCTGATCCAAGGCGCTTGGCCGCCTCAACAATGGAATGCACCTTGACCCTGGAGGGGGGGAGGGCCGTGGGTGGGTCAGATTTCGGTTCGACCTCGCATTCTTCAGCCTCGCTATTGGCTTGAGGCTGCGCTCGATCTCCTGTTTCCTCCACAATGTGTCGGCTGCTCGTCACCCGGATCGGTGTGGTGTCCGTCTTGCGATGCAAGGCTGCAGATGCTGAGCCGCCCTATGTGCGCACTGTGCGGTCGACCGATTTCGAAAGGCAGTCGTGCCTGTCGGGCATGCACCGCGCGTCCACCTCGCTTGATCTCGCGATCCTTCGCCTGGTATCGTCCGCCGCTGGACGCGGCGGTTCTGTACCTCAAGTACCGCCCCGACCGGCGGCTGGCAGATCTGATGGGCGGCTGGCTCGCCGAGGTGTACCGAACTGCCGGTTGGAACGCAGATCTCATCACTGCTGTCCCTCTCAGTTCCAATCGCAGGCGCCAGCGCGGATACAATCAAGCTAGCTTGTTGGGTGCCGCTCTAAGCCGGCGGACGGGTCTGCCCATGCTTGACGAAGCGTTGGCGAGACGGAGGGAAACGGGCACGCTGGTCGGGCTCGGCCCTGATGAGCGTCGCGAGAACGTCTCCGGAGCATTCGAGGCGCGCCAATCAGCGGTGCGGGATAAGGCGGTCATCATTGTCGACGACCTTTACACGACGGGGGCAACATTGGGCGCTTGCGCCTCAAGCTTGTTCGAAGCGGGTGCAACCCGCGTGTACGGTTTGACTGTGGCGCGCGCCGGGCATATCGATCCAGGGGCGAACAGACATGGAGGCCAATATCACAATGAGAGTCCAGATCAACGCCCGCCAATTCGAGATTACGGATCAGATGCATGACTACGTCATCAAGAAGATCTCCAAACTCGAGCGCTATTTGGATGTTCTGGAAGAAGCGACGGCCGATCTGACGTATGCCAAGACGGCCCGCAGCGCTGCCGACAGACAGGTGGCACAGCTGACAATTCGCGGCAAGGGCGTACTCCTGAGAGCCGAGGAGCGCAGCGACGATATGCAAGCTTCAGTCGATGCTGCACTGGAGAAGATCGTTCGCCAGATCGATCGCTACAAAGGGCGTCACTGGGATCCACGCGGTGATGGTCGGAGCGTGGCCGACGTAGTAGCACCTCCCGGAATGGTCGAAGATGAGTCTGAGGAGGAGCCGGACCCAATCCAACGCAGGAAGAGGTTCTTGTTGGCCCCAATGGATGAGGCGGAAGCTCTGGAGCAGATGGCCTTGCTCGGGCATGAGAACTTCTTTGTTTACTTGGACGCACACACCGGCCAGGTCAACGTCCTCTACCGCCGGCGGGATGACTCATTTGGTTTGATCGAGACCGAGGTCGGCTAGTCCCACGGCCGCGGTCCGGCATTAGCTGGATCGCGGCCCGTACAATGCCATGGCTATTTCTTACCCTCTGTTGATTATGCTCGCGCCGGGCGGGGAACAAGCGGCGCCGCGGTGGATGGCCGATGCTCGCACGGCGGCCGCCATGGATTTATGGTCTCGACTTTCGAATGTCGAAAGCATTGACGTCGTCGTTGATGCGGCCGACCCGGTGGACCGTGAAGCCTTCCAAGAGCTGGGCGCGCAAGTGGCTGTGCCCCCCGATGGACCGTTCCATTTTGGCAGAAGAATCGATCAGCTTTGCTCCGTGTACGGGTGGAAGCGCCTAGCCTACTTCGGTGGGGCCAGCGCGCCGCTGCTCACAGAAGATGCGTTGTCGGCCATCTTAGAGCAGGCCATCGAGTTGGAACCTCGGGCGGGTCTGGTCAACAACCTGCATTCTTCTGACTGGCTGGTAATCAACGACACCAGCCCACTTTCTGGTCTGATCGAGCGTTTGCCCAAAGACAACATGCTTGGTTGGGTTCTTTCCCAGGATGCGGGTTTTCAGATACGTGCCATGCCGCCTGAAACTGCCTTTCGCGCTGATCTGGACACCCCTGCCGATGTGCTGATGATCGGCAAACACCCCCATGCCGGCGATCGCTTGAGCGAATTCGCCAGGAGATCAGGTGGACCCTTGATGACCCGAATCGAGGCCCTTGAGAGCGCGCTGCTTGTCCCGGGGAACGGCCTGGCCGTGATCGGGCGGGCGTCGTCGCGACTGTGGTCCCGCCTTGAATTTGAACTTCCCATCTGGGTCCGCAGCTATGTCGAAGAGCGCGGCATGGTGTCCAGTGGGCGGCTGGCTGAAGGCAGTGTGAAATCGCTGGTGGCGGCGGTGGTCGAAGTGTGGGGCGCCGAGAAGTTCGTTGGCCTCTTGAGCGAACTTGTTCAAGCGGTCGTCTGGGATACACGAGTGTGGATGGCGCACCGGGGTGGGTGGCCGAGTGAATCGGACAGGTGGTCTGCCGATCTGGGCTGGTTGGATCAGATCGAGGACGGGGCGCTTTCGGAACTCACCCGAGCGATCCTCTCAGCGCCGATCCCGATCGTGACCGGGGGGCAGGGGGTCGTTGGTGGATCGATGATGGCGCTGCTTGACGGACCGGGTTCTGGAAATGGGGATTACCAGCCTTCCAGATAGGGCTCCCAAGATTCGTTCTCTGCCAGGTGGGTTCCAAACCTGTAGCTGGCCGTAGGACGGGGCTCACGTGGCACATGGCGCAGGTGCATTTGGGCCTTCTGCAGCGTCCGGCCACCCTTCTTGAGATTGCATTGGGCGCAGGCGGTCACCAGATTGTTCCAGGAGTGTTCGCCGCCGAGATGGCGCGGGATCACGTGATCCAGCGTCAGATGACCTCCCTGAACGCCACAGTACTGACAGGTATAGTGATCCCGCCGAAAGATCTCCCGTTTGCTGAGCCGGACGCGCGGCCGCGGGCGTTTGATCATGTATTCTAGGCGGATGATTGAGGGTCGGGGATAGACTTTGCGAACGGTTTGAATGGTCCCCCGTCCGTTCAGGAGCATTTCAGCTTTTCCGGACAGGAGCAGCCCCAAAGCCCTACGGGTCGAGCACACGTTGAGGGGCTCGAAATTGGCATTTAGGACGAGGACGGGCGATTCAACGGTAAACATAGGCTCAAACTTGGGCGAGATTATATCACCGGCCGTTGGGTGTGGCGAGGAGTGACATAAGCGGGCATGAGCGGGTTGCCAGGCGGAGGGGAGGTCCGGCTCGATTTGCGGATTGTGTCCTACGTATAGCGCTTGCGAATCTCAGCGCTAAGGAAATCCATTGCCCACACGACAATCACGATCGCCCAAATGGCTGTGCCAGCTTTGCGGTATTCGAGCACGTTAATGCGTTGGCTGAGATAGAAACCAATCCCCCCGCCGCCAACGAATCCCAGAATGGTGCTGATGCGGACGTTGATGTCCCAATGGTAGATGATGTATGAGATGAAGTCTGGGACCACCTGAGGAACGACCGCGAACCGGACCACTTCCATGGTCGTCGCCCCCGTGGCAGCGACGGCCTCGATGGGCCCGGGATCGATGCTCTCGACTGCTTCTGAGAACAATTTGCCCAGGGAAGCGATTGTGATCACGGTCAAGGCCATCACACCGGCAAACGCCCCAAAGCCGACCCACAGCGCGAACACGGTCGCCAACACCAGCGAGTTGTACGAGCGCGTGATGTTCAAGAAAGCTCGGACAACGGTGTAGACAGTTGTTCCGAACCAGTTACGGCCCATGATGTTTCGTGCTGCCAAGAAGCTAATGGGTCCGGCGACAACTGTTCCGGCAGTCGTGGCCAGCAGCGCCATGAAGATGGTCACAATGATGTTGTTGAAGACATCTTTCATGGACTGGCTGGGGATCAGATTGCCTTTTGGAACTGAAGTCAGCGCCTGCAGATGGCTGGGTGTTCCATCCGTCGTGGTTGTCACTGGCCGGACTTCGACCTCGGCGGTGAAACTGCCGTTGGCATCGGTCGTCGCCAGTACTGAGAATAGTGTGTTTCCAGTTGGCAGGAGCCACTGAAGCTTCACAGGATTGTTGGGCGCCATGTTGGTTCCCTGGACGGTCACAACGTCACCGGGATTGGCGCAGGCGGGGTCGGCAGTGATGCTCGGACCCCCTCCAGAGATATTGGTGGGCTGGGCCGACCCGCACGGCACAGGGAACACGATTTCAATTGCTGTGTCGGTGGTCTCACGCGTGAAGAGATCGGGGTGAATCAACGCGCTGAGGATCTTCTGGCTTTTGGGCAGGGATGACAGCAGTTTCCCGGGATTGATCTCGGTGACCCGATAGCCAATCACATATGCGCCGATTGCCAGGATGACCAAGAAACCCGTGATGAACGACCGACGGATGTTGAACTGATGGGGTTCCATGCTAAACCAACCTGGCCCTGACTTTGGCGCTGACGAAGTCGAGAATGATCACGATCACGGCAATGGCGATGAAGGACGAGCTGACGGCTCGATAGTCACCCTTTATGATCCACTGGTACAAGTAGAAGCCAATGCCGCCGCCGCCGACAAACCCAATAATGGTCGAGGTGCGAACGTTGATATCCCACCGGAACAATGTGAACGATGCGAACGGTGGAACGATCTGCGGGATGACGGCGTAGCGAACCATCTGCAACCAGGTCCCGCCTGTTGCCCGAATGGCTTCCAGGGGGCCCGGGTCGATTCCTTCAATCACTTCTGAATACAGTTTGCCCAGGGCGGCAATGGTATGCAAGGTCATGGCGATCACACCTGCAAATGGGCCCAATCCAACAATGACCACGAAGATGATGGCGATGATCAAGGGCTCAATGGACCGCACGATGTTCAACACGGTGCGAGTCAATGTATACAGAATCAGGGTGATAGGGTTCCCCCCCATCAGGTTTCTGGCCGCCAAGAAGCTGACCGGGATGGCGCCCAAAGTCCCGAATGTCGTCGCCATCAGGGCCAGGAACAACGTCTCGATAATGCCCTTGACGACATAATCACCGTTCTTGGAAAGCTTATAGCCTGGCTGTTCCCGGGATTGCGTCAGGTACACGCGGTGTTCGAGGGGAAGCGTGGGATCGGGTGCGGCGGAAAGAGCATCTGGCGGGACTTGGACGGTTATGTCGAGATTGCCTTCTCCATCCGAGTTGGCAGTGAGATTCGTGATGAAGCCTTTACCCAGCGGGAGACGGTCACCAATCGGCGTTGACCATTGGATCAGGGTACTGGTGTCCGGCCACAATCCGCTGGCATGTACCGTCAGAGTGTCCTTGAGGGCTCCACAGTTTGGGGAAACTTCGACTGTGATCCCGTTGACGGTGTTGGTAGAGGCGGGTGGATTGGGTCCGCAAGGGACCTCCACTGGCGCCCAGCCACTTTGAGAGATTTCCTCGCGCGAAAGAAAATCCGGTCGCAGCATGGGGGCCAAGATGGATTGGGCCCGGTCGATGTTCTGGGTCAGGGCTGAAGGATCGATCTCGGTAATCTGCCAGCCGATTCCATAGCCCATGACCAGGATGGCAGCGATCGGCAGAAACGCAGAACGCAGGCTGCCGCGCACAGCACCGATTGCGTCCCAGACGTTCCAAATCCAAAGCACAGCCGGGGCTGCGTACCAGGCCGGAACCTTGTACCAGATGGCCACCACAAGCATGATGCTGGCGCTGAGGAATATCGTAGCGCCACGATACGCCTGACGTGCGTAAAACTGCCCTGCGCCGGGCACGATGAGCGACAGCAGGCCAGCGATCCAGGGATTTCGCCGATTTTGATCAGAGGCTGGGGTTCCGGCCATGCCTAGTCCGCCTCGACGACTTCTGTGGCGCGCACTTCTTGGGCTTCCTCGCCGTAGATCTCTTTGAATTTGGCGCGATTGATCTCCTTCGGGAGACCTTCGAATACCTTGACTCCGTCCTTGAGAGCGATCACGCGAGTGGCGTAGCGGTGGACCAGGTCGAGAAAGTGCAGACTGCAGAGCACCGTGATGCCCTCTTGGTTGAGTTGTTCCAGATACTTGAGAATGGAATGCGAAAGGACAGGATCCAGAGAGGCGACCGGTTCGTCGGCCAGCATCAATCTGGGTTCCTGCATCAGGGAACGCGCAATACCCACCCGCTGCTGCTGGCCCCCTGAGAGCGTGTCGGCGCGTGCGTGGGCCTTGTCGGCGATCCCGACCCGGTCAAGGGCTTGAATGGCCCTTTCGCGATCCGATTTTGGCCAGATCCCCATCAAGCTCATCACCGGGTTGGCGTAGCCCAATCTGCCAGAGAGCACATTCGTCATCACGCTGCTGCGCTTAACAAGGTTGAACTGCTGGAACACCATGCCGATATGGCGGCGCAGGCGCCGCAGCTCTGCCGGCGAGGCGGCCGTGATCTCAACATCATCCAAATAGATTCGACCTTCGGTGGGCTCGATCAGGCGGTTGATGCAGCGGAGCAAGGTGGACTTCCCGGAACCTGAGAGACCGATGATAACCAGGAACTCGCTGTCGTCGACCGTGAAGCTTACGTCCTTGAGGGCCTCTGTCCCACTTGGGTAGACCTTGGTGAGATGTTCAACGCGAAGCAACTAGGCACCTCCAAACTAAGACAAGAATCGAGGGGAGAAAGGGCTGGCCTTTCTCCCCTCGACATTCATCGGCCAAAGCCTATTGGACGTACTGGCTGAGGTCGAGGCCCGAAGCTTCCAGATATGAGCGGAAGGTATCGTAGGCTGTGTCGTCGACCTTAACGAGCCCGCCAATCTGGTACAGGTCGTTGAGAGCTGTCTTGCCGTCTTCGGTTTCGGAGATCTTCAGCATGGCAGCTGTGATCTGGTCGCGCAGATTTTGAGGCATGTCAGGAGCATAGGACATGTTGTCGTTCGGGATGATCGCCTCAGTCTGGTAGATCACCACGACCTTGTCGTTGACGTCTGGGTGATCTTTGGCGATGTTGGAGCGTGCGTCCACGAAGGTGGTGCCGTAGTCGCAGATACCGCCGTCATAGATGGCCTGGACGACCTGGGTGTGGCCGCCGGCGTAAACAGGGTCTGGCATGTCGGCATCGGTCAGGCCGGCCTTCTTCATGAAGATGACCGGGATCACGTGACCGGAGGTGGACTGCTCGTCAGCGAAGCAAGCTGTCTTGTCCTTGAACTGAAGCAAGGTGGGGAGCTCTGCCTCGGTGGCAGGTTTGTCCGCGGCTGGCGTGAAGCCCGAGGCCACGTTGGCGATGAACTGTGAGCCGTAGTGATCGGAGCCGAAGCGGTTGGTGATCAACGCTACTTCCGCATAGCCCTTCTGGTGGGCCAGGATGTATGCGAAGGTCGCCATCCAGCCGATTTGGGCATTCCCTGATCCCATGGCCTCGGTCAAGGCGGCGTAAGAGGTCGGAACCACGCCCTTGAAGGTCAATCCGGTCTCCTTCGAGAGCAGGTCAAGCAGCGCCTGGCCACTGGCAGTGATCTCCTGGGATGTGGCCGAAGGCTCGAAGGCAACCACAATCGGGTTGTCGGGCGTCCCCAAGCTTGGCGGGGCTTCGGTGGGGGCAGGCGCCATGGTCGGTGCTTCGGTCATGGCGGGAGCCTGGGTCGGCGCGGCAGGGGCCTCGGTCGGCGTCGCAGCGGGGCCGCAGGCACCGAGAAGCATGGCAGCCAACACCATGAGACTCAGCACGATAAACAGACGGTTGTTACGCATTGTTGCTTTCTCCTCCTAGAGTTAGGAACATATGGGTCTTGAAGATCTTGCTCCGGCATAGGACTTGTATCGCTTGTTCGGGAAAAACACCTCCTGTTGAAGCAGGTGGGTACGTGGGCCGATGATAGCGCGAAAGCCGCCGGCAGGCAAGGACATCCGTCTCTTGTGTGAAGGGGGCCCGGAGGTTAGAATCCCGGTTTAACGTGATGACCAATCTCCTCTTCCAGGAAGCCCTCGACTACCTGTACAGCTTCGTCGATTACAGTCGAGAGAGAAGTGACCGCTACTCCGCCGATGCCTTCGATCTGGCAAGGATGGCGGATCTGATGGCGCGGCTGGGGGAGCCCCAGTTGGGCTACCCGACGGTGCACGTTGCAGGGACCAAAGGCAAGGGCTCGGTGTCGGCCATGATCGCCTCGGCCATGACCCAGGCCGGCTACCGCACCGGGCTGTACACCTCCCCGCATCTGGTCCAGTTCACCGAGCGCATCCAGATCGATGGTATGCAGATTTCTCCCGAAAGTGTGGTCGATATCACCGCTCGGCTTCGCGAGCAAGTGCCCCATGTCCCCGGGCTCACGACCTTTGAACTTGTCACCGCCTTGGGCTTCCTATACTTCGCCCGGAGTAAGGTCGACTGCGCCGTTGTGGAAGTTGGGCTCGGGGGAAGGTTGGACGCCACCAACGTTGTGCATCCGCTGGTGACTGTCATCACCTCGATTTCTCTCGATCACACGCACTTGCTCGGGGACACCCTGGGGGAGATCGCTCGAGAGAAGGCCGGCATCCTAAAACCAGATGTACCTTTGGTTCTATCGCCTCAGCCACAAGAAGCCCGAGAATCGATCCTGGCGAGAGCGCTGGAGGTTAAGGCCCCGGTGATAGAGGTTGGAAGAGACTGGCTTGTCCGAGCTCTCTCTCAGGATCTGGACGGCCAGTCGCTGGTCGTCACATCAACCGAAGATCCTGCGCTGGGGGTGGAACTGGACATCCCGCTCCTCGGACAGCACCAGGTCGAAAATGCGGGAGCGGCCTATGCCGCACTGGATCTAATGCGCCGCAGTGGACTTTCACTCAAGGATGAAGACATCCGGCGTGGCTTCGCTCACGTAGTCTGGCCAGGACGCTTCCAGATCCTATCTCGCCGTCCAGATGTCGTGGTGGATGCCGCCCACAACGCCGAGTCGGCCAGGCGGCTGGCGGGTACCATTCGGTCCGTCTACTCGGGGCGGCCGGTGACGCTGATCTTCGGCGCCTCGGCCGACAAGGACTTGGGCGGCATGTTGCTTGAGCTGGCGCCTGTCGCTGACCGGGTCATATTCACCCAGGCTTTTCACCCACGGGCGGAAGACCCCCAGGCTTTGAAGACCCTGGCGGCCAGCATGGGGTTCCTTGGCGAGTGCGCCGGCTCGGTGCTCGACGCGCTGCAGGCCGCATTGGCCGGAGCTAGGGCCAGAAACGGTTGTTCTTGCGACCGGCAGCCTGTTTGTTGTCGGCGAAATACTGGGAGCCGAAGAGTCGCAATGGACAGCGTCTCGCCGATCGGAGAAGGGCAAACCCACTTCATGAGCGCTTCAATTTCCTATTGGACGCACCAGCTCTTCCCTGAATTTGGTGAAGGTATGAGCCGTCGGGCGGATGAGCTGTATGACATCGACGACGCTCCCTTGGACGATGAAGGCTTGATCGAATGTGCCATCCTGCCTATCAGGGACGTCGTCGTCTTTCCGAACATGGTGACGCCGCTCTTTGTTGACCACGAACCTACTCTGTCAGCCATCGAGGATGCCGCTCACAACGGCGAGACGATGATCGCTGTGGCACAGATCGACGCCCAAGTCGAGAATCCCACTTCAAGTGACCTGTACGGTATTGGGACAGAAGTCGCCGTGAGCCGTCCGCTGCAGATGCCGGATGGCTCGATCTCAATCCTGACCCAGGGCCGTCGCCGCGTCGAAATTGTCCGCTACCTGGTGGTAGATGGCACGCTCCGAGCCCAAGGAAAGCCGGTGGATGAGCCCAAGGCCAGGAGCACTGAGAGCCTCGCCTTGATGCGGGCCGTGCTGACTCTCTTTGAAAGAGCCGTGCGGCTCAGCCGGACACTCCCCGAAGAGGCCTATCTGTACGCCGTCAACATTGAAGACCCGGGTTGGTTGGCAGATCTGGTCACCTCGGCTCTGACCTTGAGTATCATCGAACGGCAGGAGATGCTCGAGACATTCGACCCGATGGCCCGTCTTCAGCGGCTAAGTGTGCTCCTGGGAAGGGAGCTGGATGTGCTTGAGTTGGAGGACCACATCCATGCGCAGGTCCAGAACGAGGTTGATCGCTCCCAACGCGAGATGTATCTGCGCGAGCAAATGAAGGCCATTCAGAGTGAGTTGGGGGAGTCGGATCTCTGGAGCCAGGAACTGGGCGAATTGAGAGAACGCGTAGACCACCTCGACTTGCCAGACGAGGTGGCCGCCAAGGCGAAGAAGGAACTCCAACGGCTGACCCAAATGCCGCCGATGTCTCCCGAGGTGGGGATCATCCGCACCTACCTCGATTGGCTAATCGAGCTGCCATGGTCGGGGGCCACCGAAGACAATCTGGATATCAAGCACGTCTCGCGGGTGCTCAACAAGAAACACTACGGCCTCGACAAAGCCAAAGAACGTATCCTCGAGTACATCGCGGTGCGCAGTCTGGCTGGCGGCAAGCAGCGACAGCCGATCCTATGTTTCGTCGGTCCACCCGGCACCGGGAAGACGTCGCTTGGACAGTCGATCGCCTCCGCCCTCGGCCGGGAGTTTGCTCGAATCTCGCTGGGCGGCGTCAGAGACGAAGCCGAAATCCGCGGCCATCGGAGAACGTACATTGGGGCACTTCCCGGTCGCATCTTGCAGGGAATGCGCAAGGCGGGAACCATCAACCCGCTGTTCATGCTGGACGAGATCGACAAGCTCGGAAACGACTTCAGGGGAGATCCGTCGGCGGCGCTGTTGGAGGTGCTCGACCCAGAACAAAACCATGGATTCTCTGATCACTACCTCGAGATTGGCTATGATCTGTCGAAGGTGCTCTTCGTCACCACGGCCAACACTCTGGATTCCATTCCCTCGGCGCTGCTGGATCGGCTAGAGGTGATTGAGTTTCCGGGATATATCGAGGAAGAAAAGGTGATCATCGCCGAGAAGTTCCTCATCCCGCGCCAGATAGAGCAAAACGGTCTGGAAGGGGAGGAGCTGGCCATCTCCGAGAAGGCGCTCCAGGCGATCATCCGCGAGTACACGTGGGAAGCCGGGGTACGCAATCTCGAACGGGAGATTGGGAAGATATGCCGGAAGGTGGCGCGAAAGAAAGCCGAAGGCCACAAGACCCCCAAACGAGTCACACCGGGCATGTTGGCTCGATTGTTGGGGCCCCCGCAAATCAGTCCCCGCGAGCCTGAACACGAAGACCAGGTTGGCGCTGCGCTGGGCCTTGCGTGGACCGAGAATGGGGGCGATACGCTGCCGGTAGAGGTCCTCCTGGTTGAGGGCAAGGGCAACATGCAGATCACGGGCCAGATTGGGGAAGTGATGCAGGAATTGGCTCAGGCCGCTCTGTCGTTTGTGAAATCCAGAGCAAATGAACTGGGCTTTGACCCAGAGCTGTTTGAGAACACCGATATCCACATCCATATCCCGGAAGGCGCCATCCCGAAGGATGGTCCCAGTGCGGGCATCACGATGGCGGCATCTCTGGCTTCAGCTTTGACCGGTAGGCCCATCTACCGCGATCTGGGAATGAGCGGGGAAATCACCCTACGGGGCCGCGTGCTCCCGATTGGCGGGGTCAAGGAGAAAGTCCTCGCAGCCTATCGCCTGAAACTTTCGCGAATCATCCTGCCGGCCCAAAACAAGAAGGACCTGGTCGAAGTGCCCGCCAAGGCCAGGGCGGCGCTTGATTTCAAGCTGGTAAGGCACATGGATGAGGTTTTTGATCTGGCATTGCGACCTGTGCCCGGCCAACCCAAGTCCAAGCCCAGGCCGACCGGCAAATCTGATTCTGGTGCCGCCCACGTTCGCGCCGCAAGCGGTTGAGCCGATTCAATCCGTGGTCCACGATCATCGCCGCTGCCTGAACGACGATTCACGGTCGGCCATGCGTGACGCATGGCGCATGGGTCGTCTCAGACGAATGGCCAGCACTCGAAGATTTGCCATGGTCCTCGGATGTCTGTTCTTGGCCGCCTGTACTCGAGCCGCTGTGCCTGTCCAAAGCCTGCCGACACCCCTACGCCCCACACCGACACAAAAGGTTCCGACTCCGCTTCCCACCGAAACGGCGCCCCCCTCGTCTACCGGAGTGGAGTACGCTGTGATCGGCGTAGATGATGGGGGCCAGCTGCCCGTAAGGCTAAACGCCGGGCTCTCGGGGTTGACCAACGGCTTTCTCACACCCACGCAAAGGGATATTCACTTGACGGGCAACGCCACCCTGTTGGGAAGTTCCGAGTGGGTTGAGATTATCCGCCCGGATGGACGGACGGGCTGGGTTCAGAGGGGGAAGCTGACCGAGTACGTTCCGGCAGATGAGTTCTGTGCCGATGCCAGAGCCAACGCCATTGTCAGCGGGCTGTCACAGGCGCTCAACAATCGGGATGGGGATGAATTAGCCAGTCTGGTGAGCGTCTCGCGCGGGATTTTGATCAGGGTGGACTGGTGGAATCCAGAAGTGCGCTTCACGAAGGCGCAGGTGGCAGATCTGTTTGCCGATCCTACGGTCGTCAACTGGGGAACCCACTTTGCGAGCAACACCCAGATCAATGGGACATTTGCCGATGCCGTCTTGCCACAACTTGACGATGTTTTTTCCGGGCAACCTGCGCTTACTTGTGATGAGCTTCAGTTCGGATCGGTTGTCCAGGACATCCGGCGCCCGGCGGCGTACGCCAATCTCAACTTCTATGAGTTTTACCGGTCGGCGCCTGAAGGCGGCAATGAGTTCAATTGGCGAGCTTGGACGGTGTTGATCGAGTATGTTGATGGGGAGCCTCACCTGGTGGGGTTGATCCAGTATCGTCCCCAGGTCTGAGATTCAGCCGGCGCTGCCAGGATTTATGCCGGAACAGCGTTATGAATCCTCCCCAGCATGTCCAGAACCTCAAGCAGTCGTTCTGGCCAATTCGGATTCCCCTCTCTGAGGAGCCAAAGGCCCTTGCGGCTGAGGCGTAGGTCCGGGCCAAGCTCCGGCATTGGCCCGTCTTCGGAAAATGACTGCGTCCGGAGCAAGATCTGCCGCCCTTCCATGCCGATCCCCTCGACTTGGGCTCTCGCAGCCAATATGCGCACCTTCAGTTGGTACAGTAGGTTCTCAACCTCAGAAGGCAAGGGGCCAAAGCGATCAACCAGCTCAGATTGAAGGTCTTCAACTTCAGAAAGCTGCCGCGTTTCCGCCATCCGGCGATAGAGCCGCAGCCTCAGATCGCGATCCTCAACGTAGTCCGTGGGGATTGCGCTGGCCAGGGGCAGTTCGATAGAGACCGTCAAGGGCGCGCGCGCCTCTGCCAAAGCGTCCGATCTCGGAAGGGGGCCCGCTGTTTGATGCCGCAAACGGCGCACAGCCGTTGCCAGCAAACGCGTGTACAGATGAAACCCGATGGCGACGATGTGTCCATGTTGACGGGTGCCCAGTATGTCGCCTGCACCGCGCATTTCGAGGTCCCGCAGCGCGATCGAATACCCCGATCCCAGCTGCGAGTTCTCGGCGATGATCTCCAACCGGCGCTGAGCCTCCTCACTGGGATGGTCCTGTGGGTGACGCAAGAAATAGGCATAGGCGCGCGCTGAGCTCCGGCCCACCCGGCCCCGTAGTTGGTAGAGCTGTGCCAGGCCAAACATGTCGGCCCTGTCAACAATCAACGTGTTGGCGTTGGGAATATCTAGGCCCGACTCGATAATGGAAGTGCTCACCAACAAGTCGATTTCCCCGACAGAAAAACGCTGCATCACATTGGCCAATTGGGCCTCCGGCATCTGGCCATGAGCAATGCCCAGCCGTGCCTCTGGCACGAGTTTCTCCAGTCGGTGGGCCAGCGTGTTGATGGTCTGAACGCGGTTGTGGACGAAGAAGACTTGACCGCCTCGGTCCACCTCCCTCAGCACGGCCTGCCGAATCAGGCGTGGTTCATAGCGGCCGACATAGGTGATCACAGGCAGGCGTTCTTCTGGTGGCGTGTTGATGGTGGAGATATCTCTGGCTCCGGTCAGAGCCATATAGAGCGTGCGCGGGATGGGTGTGGCCGTCAGCGTTAACACATCCACCTCAGTGCGCATCCGTTTCAGGTATTCCTTGTGGGTCACGCCGAAGCGTTGTTCTTCATCGATGATTAGTAGGCCCAGATTCTTGAATTCAACGTCCTTCTGGAGCAGACGATGGGTGCCCACCACAATGTCCACCTCGCCGGCTGCCAGCCGCGCGACGATGGCCTGTGCCTCAGATCGTGAGCGAAACCTTGAAAGCATCTCGATCGTGACCGGGAACGGGGCCAGACGTTGCTTGAACGTGGTGAAGTGCTGTTGGGCCAAGACGGTGGTCGGAACGAGCACGGCCGCCTGCCGTCCTTCCATCACCGCCTTGAAGGCTGCCCGCAACGCCACCTCGGTCTTGCCGTAGCCTACATCTCCGCAGATCAAGCGATCCATCGGCTGCGGCCCTTCCATGTCGGATTTCACGGCCTCGAGCGCATGCAGTTGATCGTCGGTTTCCACGTATGGAAAGGAAGCTTCGAGTTCTCGCTGCCACTCCGAGTCCGGCCCGTAGGCATAGCCCTTGACCGCCATGCGCCGGGCGTACAAGTCAAGCAGATCCTGGGCGATTTCCTGAACGGCCTCGGCGGCCTGTCCCTTAACCCGTTCCCACTCCGTCGAACCCAAACTCGAGAGCTTCGGATGGCTTCCCTCGACACCCACATAGCGTGTCAGGCGATCGGCCTGATGCACGGGAACATAAACCTGTGCCCCGCCTGCGTATTCGACCAGGAGGTATTCTCTGGCAAGGCTGTCGAGGGTTCGTTGGACCAGGCCCTGAAGCCGTCCAATTCCGTAGTCAATATGGACGACGAAATCGCCCGGTTTCAGGTCCGCGTAGCTTGCTTCTGGCGACGCTGCTCGTACCGGCTGGCGATGCCGCGGGCGGGGCCGCGCCCAACCAAAGATCTCCGAGTCCGTCAGCAGATGAATTGCGCCCGAGTCCTCAAGGCGCAGCGTCCATCCTTCGCTGAGTGCCTCCTGCAGGAAGAACAGGTCCCCCGGAAGCAATTCATCCGGAAGCTGTTCCACCAACGCGCTGCTGCCGCCGTCCGAGCGCCAGATTTCATTTAGTCTCGAGGCCTGCCTGCTCACCACAACACAAGTCTCGTGGGCTGCCACGCGAGCTCCCAGATGTTCGATCAGAGGGCGAACCTGCCCGCCAAAGCGCGGGCCAGGCTCGAATGCGTCCCCGAGGCCAAGCACGGGTTCGAACTCCACGGTCGCCATGCCCAGATCCACCGCGCCCATTCGGTCCAGAGATTCGCTGATCTCGGTCCGAGTAACGTATGTTAGCGGCGAATCTTGGGGAAGAAGCCCTTCCTCTATCTGGTCCTGACGGAAGGCCACAGCTTGGGATTCGAACTCATCCACCGCTTCCTCGAATGCCAAGCGGTCATCCATCAGGACCAGGCTCGAAGAGGGGATGTAATCCAGCAGGCTGGCTGACTGGTGCCACATCCATGGGATAAAGAACTCGAGAAACGGCTCTTCTGGGTTGGGGCGGTCGTCGTCCACAGCCTGGGGCGGGAGGAGGTCTTTCCAATGGGGATCGAATTCGCGCGGCAGGCCCTCTCTGGCCGGCATCACCTTGAGCATGGGTATGACATCCAGCGAACGCTGTGACTCGGGGTCGAACTGGCGCAGCGTGTCCAGTTCATCGCCGAAGAAGTCCAAACGCGCCGGGGCAGGCAATGCAGACGGCCAGAGGTCGACGATCCCTCCTCGGCGGCTGAATTGGCCCGGTTGCGTGACGACGCTGTTGGGTGCATAGCCTATGTTGAGCAATCGTGTAAGCAGCTGGTCGATCCGAACCGTGTGGCCTGGCTCGAGGGTCCAGCACTCAGCGTTGAAGGCCGACGGGGGGAGGCTGCGGGACATCACGCCTCGGGCCGGGGCGAGGATGATGGGCGATTCTCGGGGAGGGGTGCCGAACTCCCCGGCCTGGGCCAAGGCGAACAGGGCGCTGACCCGCTGCCGGCGGGTTCTCGGTCCCCAAGGGGCCCTCTCGTAGAACAAGGGGTTGGGCTCGGGGAAGATACTGGGCTTGAGGGCGGGATCCCAGATCTGAAGTTCTTCGGCCAGCGTGAGCAGCCGGTCGGTCCTCGAGACAAGCACCACAACCGGCCTCGGCTCCTCGCCGGCCAAGGCCGCGGTGACCGTCGGGCGAGCCGCGCGCGGCACTCGCAAAGTGCGTTCCTGTGGAAGATCGCTGGCCAACCACTCCTTGAGGCGGTCGAAAGCCTCCAAGGATCGGATCGGGGCCAGGAGCGGGCTGAGATTCACGCCGCCTCTTCAGGACCGCCGTTGAAGCGTGTCATTGCCGTTTCGATCCCATCTGTCAGGAAGACGGAAAGGCAGTCGACCGCCGTGTCGGCTGTGTCTGAGAACAAGGCCGCTTCGCCCGAAGAAAAGTCTTGGAGCACATAGTCGGCGGCGTCCATTCGCCCCGGAGGCCGGCCGATTCCGATCCGCAGACGGGCGAAGTTGTCGCTGCCCAGCTCGTGAACAATCGACTCCATGCCTCGATGGCCGCCGGTGCCTCCGAACGGCCGCAGCCGCAGGCTGCCAAGCGGCAGATCGAGGTCGTCGTAAACGACGATGATCTGCTCGAGCGGGATCCGATAGTAGCGCGCCAGCGGCGCCACCGCTCGTCCGGAGAGATTCATCATCGTCTGCGGCTTGGCCAGAAGCAGCTTGTCCCCGTCCCGCCGGCTTTCGGCGATCAGGGCCTGGTTTTGAGTCTTGCTGAAGTCGGTTCCCCAAGATTTGGCTGCTCGGTCGAGAACCATGAAGCCGGCATTGTGACGATTTTCACGAAAGCCCCGGCCGGCGTTGCCCAGCCCAGCAATCAGCCATGGCTCGCTCATGAGCGATCACCGCGTCTGCGTGATCGCCGTCTGGGATCCAGTCGGCGATTCTGAACAGAGCCCAGGTAGGAGCGTACCTTCGGTCGCAGAGCTGCATACCCACCCAAGAGGAGCAGGGCACCGATGGCGCTGAACGCGCCCACTTTCAGGACCTGCAGGAGGTTATCTCCGGGCGTGGGCTGGCGAGATACAACCTGGTCGCCTGCTTGTGGGGGTTGAGCAGGTTGGCTGTCGGCCAAGGGAACAGACGTCACAGATGCAGAGCTCGTAGGTGTGGCCAAAGAAGGCTGCTGTCCGATTTGCAGTCCGCCGACCGTCGTCTCCAGAGCCTTGCCATCCTCGAGGTACACGGTGAGTCGAAGCTGGTAGGTGCCCGGCGTGAGGCCGCCGGTATCCCAGACGGCAAGGCGGCTTGCGCTGACCGCGGTGGTGACGCGATCGCCGATGGGGAACCATGTGTCCGTCGGGTTGGGATCATAGGCGAAGCTTAGGCCATAGGCCGCAAAAGCGGGGTGGAAGGCTGTCCCTTCAATTGTGACCACACCTGCCAGGGGCTGTCCCTGGCTGGGGCTGGTAATCTCGGCATAGCCGGGCACCTGCGCGTGCCAGGAGGCGGTCACAGAAAACATGAAGATTGGGATCGGGATGATGTGCCGGAGATGTGAGATCATCGCCCTGTGCCCGCTGGAAACGCCGTTTGAGCCGCCCCTGTCTGCCTGCGAAGAGGCAATCTGCAAGTTTAACATGGCGGCCAAACGAAATCAACGTGAGGTTGACGAAGGACGCACATCCCGGGTAGAATTCGAGTCCAACGTCGGACAAGCGCCCCCCTCGAGATCGGGGATGGGGCCTTTTTTACGCATGTGAGGCCTGTGATGGAAGATCCGGAGCAAGAAGAGACGACGAAACAGGACTCGATGAACGCCGAGATTGTCAATCTCAGCGGTGCTGAGATTGGGACGGTTGAGGCGGAATTGGTGCGTATCCATCGCGGCGGCGCCCGTCGCATTGTGGCGGGCGACGTGGGACTGCGCACCGGAGGCGCTGGGGTCATCACGGCGGAGACGGCCGGGATGAGCTTCTCCGGGGCTTTGGCCGTGCGTGGTGACGTGGTTTCGATTGACAATAGCGGAGCCGGAGTGATCCTCGGTGATAAGGTTCGTCTCAGCGGATCCCGCGCGGGGGTGACGGTGGCCAGCCATGCCGAGCTGGGTGAAGGCAGCAGCACGATCTTTCTGCTGGCCCGGAACGTCGAAGGCCCCATCCAGCCCGTCTTCGATACTCGGGGGTCGCTCGTTGCCGGACTCGGCGCCGGACTCATTTTGGGAACTCTGTTCTTCATCAGCCGCCTCTTTCGGCGGTAAAATCGACACTTGCCCGTCCGCCAGAGCGACCTTCGGGGTGGACGGCCCAATGCCAGTTTATGGGAGGCAGAACTTTGGAAACACATACCCTTGAAGCCAACACACGTGCTATGGTTGGCAAGCGTGTCAAACAGATCCGTCGGCAGGGTCAGCTCCCCGCAATCCTGTACGGCAGCGGCATCGAGCCCATCCCCATCGCCCTGGATGCGCTGGAAACGGCCCGCGTGATGGGGGGCATCACTGGGTCAACGCTGATTGATCTGAACGTGGGTGGCGAGTCTCATAAGGTGATCGTGCGCGATGTTCAACGCGATCCAATCAGCCGCCAGATGGTACATGTCGACTTTCTCAAGGTCGCCATGGACGTGGCCATCCGGACCGAGGTCCCCATCGAGCTGCTGGGCAACGCTCCCGCTGTCAAGGAAATGGGCGGTGTGCTGGTCGCCGGCCTGAACGAAATTGAAGTCGAAGCGCTGCCGGGCGACCTTCCGGACCGTATCACAGTCGACCTGAGCGTTCTGGCTGAAATTGACGATGCGATTACGGTGGAAGATCTGGTCATTGGTAAGGGTGTCCGTGTGATCAACGATCCTGGGGACATGATCGCTCACGTCATCTACATGGCCGAAGAAGAGGAAGAAGAAGAGGAAGAAGAGGCCGAACTGCTCGGCGTGGGTGCGGAACCCGAGTTGGTCGAGCGGCGTGGCGCGGAAGAGGGCGAAGAAGAAGAAGGCGCCGCCGAAGGGGAGTCTTCAGAAGAAGAGTAGGTCCCTGGTTACAAGGAATTCAAGGGAGGAGGCTCAGCCTCCTCCCTTTTCTTTTGGCACCAAGGTGTGAATGAGTTTGACCAGGTCGACTGTGATGCGCGCCGTCACGCCCCAAATGACCTCGTCCTGGTAGGGCCGAAAATAGAAGACTTTGACGGGCCGTCCAGGGATGAGGGGTTCCCGGGATCGAATCTCGAGGTTGTCCGGGTCCTGTAGGAATGAGAGCGGCACGTCGAATGTCGACGCAACCTCGCTAGGGTTGGTTTTGATGGGAAAAGGCCAGGGGATCTGGGCGACGACTGGGGTGACCAGGAACTGCGTCACGGTGATCATGGGGTTCATCTGACCCAAGATCGAGACACCCTCGCGAGGCAGTCCGATTTCTTCGTTCGCCTCTCGCAGCGCCGCTTCAGCCGGCGTGCCGTCGAAGGCCTCGATGGCGCCGCCAGGAAAGGCCACCTGGCCCGGGTGCGAATCGACGTTTTGGGTTCGCCGAGTGAACAGCAGGTGCCAGCTCCCCTCGTGCTGGAAGAGGGGAACGAGGACAGCTGCTGGGCGAGTAGCCCACTCGTTGACTACGCTTGGGGTGCGCGTAGTCAACGCCAGATGCAGTCGGTCGGCGAAGTTCTCAACCATGGGCTCACTCGTCGCTCAGGAGCGGGGTGCCACAATAGGCGCAGGCGGGGCGATCGGGTTCGGTCCGGTCCACCTCATCGGCGTGGACGCTGCCGCCACAGTAGGGACACTTGGCCGGCAATGGGGGCGAAGGCGGCGCGGACGATGTGGGCGGTGCCTCTCTGGCCTCGGCCGGGACGTTCTCGTCGATGGCTTGTGCGATGTCAGGAAGACCTCTGTCCCGAAGCTCCGCCATCCAGCGTTGGCTGACCGGACCAAGCCGAGGGTCTCCTTGTTCGATCATCATGCGGATGCCTCGCATCACATGGGTTCTTGCCGTTTCTTTCTCCCCCGCCGCCAGATAGGCGCGACCGGCCTGCAGGAAGAGCTGGGAAGCGATGGGACGGTCCAGGCCGGCGGCTGTCTCGGCGATCTCGGCGAAGATCCTTCCAGCCTCCTCCGGCCGCCCCGCTTCCATTGCCCGGTGGGCTTTCCTCAGTCTTCGTCGGATGGGAAGAGCCCGAGGTCGGAAGAACCTGCCACGCAGTGGCCGTCGCCTGAATCTCATGGGTGGGTGTCCTCGGGATGGGCCTTGCGGCGATGCACTTGTCCCTGCATGACTCTTCAACCCCTCACAACCGGCCTGGCAAACACCAGATAGCCTGTGTGCGCCACCATCCTGTCGGCAGGGCGGAGCCGCTCGGGAACGTCCTTGTAGAAGCGGAGCAGTATCTCGCACACGTCGATGTTGGTGAACTTCTGGGCGTGAAGCTCCGCCAACAAGGCCGAAACCTGATTGGCTGTCGGCAATATGGCGCCCAGTACGCCTCCATTGACCATGCAGGCACGCGCTTGATCCAGGTAAAGGTGGGGGGCAGGCAGGTCGTAGAAGACGGCATCCATATCTTTGGCGTCGAAGCCATCTTCCACTTCGCCTTGCGCAAGGGTTACCCGATCGAGCAGCCCAGCTTGCGCCAGGTTCTTGCGAGCAAGGTCCTGCATGTCCGCCCGCCGGTCATAGGAGACGACTTGGCCCGTGGGACCGACAGCCCATGCCAGGGCGGTGGTCAGCGCGCCGGAACCCGTGCCCGCCTCGAGGATGCGCGCTCCCGGACCAACCGAAAGCCGAAGCAGGATGTAACCGATGTCCTTGGGGAAGATGATCTGGGATCGCCGATTGATGAGGAGCAAGATATCCCGCAAGGTGGGTCGGAAGAAGTGAAACTCGTGCCCCAGGTGGCTCTGAACATCGGTGCCCCATGGGTGTCCGATCAGGTCATTGTGCTGAATGACTCCCCGGTGGGACTGAAAGGTGGCATCGGCTTCCAATTTGAAGATGAACTGCTTTCCCTGAAGAGTGGCCAGCATGGCCAATTCTCCGGCTTTGGCCTGCTTCATGTGGGCCTCCAATGATCAAACATCGGCCGGGCTCGCACCGAGGCTCGAGACGCTGGCGACGATGCGGATGACGTTCGACCGGGGCAAGGTGACCGTCTCAACTTTCGCCTCGAACCCTGCATCTCTGAAACCTTCCGTCCAGGCTGGCGTAACGGGGCCGGATTGTCCAGTGAATCGATAGAGCCAGCCGGCGAGTTGATGGATGGGGCCCCTGCCCGTGATCTGTGCCATCGGAATGACCACCAACCTTCCATCCCGGCGCAGAACCCGGCGGGCCTCCCGTAGCGTACCTGATTCGTAGAGATACTCACTGGGAAAAGTTGAAACGGCGCTTCGGAAGATGGCGTTGGCGAAGGGAAGCGCCCTGGCGTCCGCGAGCACCAATCGTGGTGGCAGCTGTCTCCCGAGGAGCCGCCGCTGGCCGATGCGTGCCATTTGCGGGGACACGTCGATTCCGATGGTTTGCCAGCCGCGGGAAGCCAGATCAGCCTGGACATGACCCGTTCCAAATCCGAGCTCGATGACCGGCTCCCCAGGCAGTGCCTCGTAGGCGGTCCCCTGCCATGTGAACCAAGATCCCACAGACGTGATCATCGCCACGGCGTCATAGAACCATGCCAGCCGCGTGTACAGTTCTCGGAAGAAGAAAGCCAGGAACCAACGCATGACCATCTCAGGTCACCAAAGCATCAGCGTAGCGGGTTAGGCGAATTCCACCTCTTACGACGGCTTGGCGGGTGGTCTCTGAAGTGAGCACTTCAAGCTCGGCCTGCCTCTCGTGCGTGTAGCTGCTTGAGGCGAGGAGTTCGTCGTCCACGAAGGCCGGATGAACCATCAGCTCGGTGACTCCCTCTGGCAGGCCCTTGAGCAAGCTTAGAAGGAGCTCCTGGTTGGCGTCTTCGCCGAAGAAGTCCACCCGAAGGCCATCCGACGATAGCACACCGGATGCGACCAGCTTGGCTCGAGCGGCCTTAAAGCTCAACCGCTTGGTTTCTGGGGCAGGGGGAAGGATTTGTTGGTGGCCCACCTTAGGGGGCCGGGGCCCGCGCGCGCCCAGTTTCATCTGACGGGCGAGGTCAAGATACATCTCCCACAACGCGGGCGTGACTTCTGCCACGAAATGGTGACTGTCAAGATGATCAACGCTGGCTCCCAGATCCTGGACGGCATTGATCTGGGCCTCCCATTCTCTTCGGACCACATCTGGGGAGAGCTCACCGATCACGGCGCAAAGCTCGGGGTAGGGGCGGAAGGTGCCCTCTGACGAGACCAGGCCCGGGAGTTGCTCGGGCGGAAGAAGCGGCTGTCCGCGAGTAAGGTTGAGATGCACACCGATCGCCAGCTGTGGGGCTTCGACAAGGGCCTGTCGGACGGCTTGGGCGGCGCCGGGCAGGTTGGCCATCACCGTGGTCGAGGTCACGATGCCGTTGAGGTGGGCGGTCAGGATTCCCTGAGATACGCCGGGCGTGCGGCCGAAATCGTCGGCGTTGACCAGCAGGCAGCGGGTCATGTGACGTACACATCCAGTCGCTGAGGCAGGGCCTCGTACACCACCTGCCGAAGTCCTTCTGAGCGCAGCTCACCATCGACCTGGAGTGGCGTGGCTGGCTCGGACGTGATGACCAACCGGCGCGTGTGATGCTGATGGATGGCCGCATCCTCGACGAAGCGCCCGGATAGGGTTCTGGGAAGCAGGCTCAGCATCTTGCGGCGGGTAGGCGCGAAGCCGTAAACAAACGTCAGCAATCCGTCCGTGGGATCTGCGGCAGGCGCCATGCGGAACAGGCCGCCCGTGAGGGGGCAGTTGCCGACCGAGACCAGGCTGACCGGACCTTCGAAGCGGCCGTCATCCCATTCGAGAGTCATATGCCACTCGCCCTTGTCGCCGATAGCCCGCAGTGCCGCCACCAGGTAACGCACAATGCCTTTCAGACGGCGCATGCGGATGTTGTACAGCGTGACGACGGGCTCCAACCCAACGGCCGAATTGTTGTCGAAGACCCACTCGTTGGCTCGACCCAAGTCAATCCGCCGCGTGCGACCCCCTCGGACGGCGGCGGCCGCCCCGGCAAGGGTGCTCGGGAGGCCCAGGTTGACCACCAGATCGTTGGCCGTGCCAAGCGGGATGATGCCGATTGGGCCGAGCACACCGTCTGGGTTGGCTTGGAACAAGCCATTCACGACCTCGCCGATCGTGCCGTCACCCCCGGCGACCAGGATCGGCCCGTGTCCAGCCTGAGCTGCAGCGCGCGCCAGCTGGACGACCTCGCCGGGCGCCTGGCTCTCGACGATCCGGGCGCGGATCCCGTGTTCGGCCAGGACGGACTCCACCTGGTCGCGCTGGCGCTGGGCTTTCCAGCGGCCGGCGTAGGGGTTGATGATCAGCGTGGCATGCATGAGGTTTCTCTAGGTCGCAGGATGCAGCACCAAGACGGCGACGCTGAAGTAAATCAGCAGGCCGGTAGCGTCCACCAGCGTGGTAATTAGGGGGGCTGAGATGACGGCCGGGTCGATGCCCACCACCTCGGCAACGATTGGGACGAGCGAGCCGACCGTGTTGGCCCAGATGCAGACGCACAGGATGGTGACCGCCACCACCAAGGCCATCGAAGAATCCAGTCCCCAAAAGAGCACCCTCCCGTAGGCGACGGCACCCAGCAGGACCCCCAGCAGGGCACCTACGCCGAGCTCGCGAACGAGTACTGAGATCAAGTCGCGCGGTTCGACCTCATCCAGGGCCAGGGCGCGAATGATGCTGGCCACCGTCTGGGATCCGGCGTTGCCGCCGGTACCGATGAGGAGCGGAATGAAGAAGGAGAGCGACACGACCGCCTGAAGGGTGTTCTCAAAATGGCGCAGGACGGTTCCGGTCAAGGTCTCGGCTACGAAAAGAGCCAGCAGCCAGACAAACCGTGAGCGGACGACCTGGGCGATACTGAGGGACCAGTAGGGGCGGTCCGCGATGGTGCCGGCTTCAATACCACCCATGTTGAGGACATCTTCGGTGGCCTCTTCTTCCAGAACCTCGATGATATCGTCGTAAGTGATCACGCCCAACAGGACGCCGATCGCGTCGACGACGGGTAATGCCGCCAGATCGTAGCGGACGAACATCCGGGCGACTTCCTCTTGGTCGGTGCCCGCCAGAACGCTGACGACATCGCGATCCATGAAAGTCTCGACGCTGGCGTCAGGCGAGGCGACGATCAGATCTCGAAGCCCGACGTTGCCGATCAATTTGCCGTTCCGGTCAATGACGTACAGGTAGTAGGGAGTCTCGGTCTCGGGGCCGATCTGTCTCAGGAAATCGATCGCCTCGGCGGCTGTCATCTGCCGGCGAACAGCCACGAAGGCGGTCGTCATCAGGCCGCCGGCCGATTCATCCTCGTGGTGCAGCAGCGGCAGGACATCCTCGGCGCTGTCCATCTCGCCCAGCACCAGGGCCGCCCGCACCGGCGGAAGGTCGCCCAACAGGTCGGCCGCTTCGTCGGGGTCCATCCGGTCCAGAACATCGGACAGAACGTCGGCCTGCATGGGCTCCGAGGTCTCAGCCGCCAGATGAGATGGGAGCTCGGCCAGGAGCTCGGCAGTGGCCTCATTGCCCAGCAGAGGCAATAGTTGGCCCCGGACGTCTTCGTCGGCGGCGGCGAAAGCTTCCGCCCGATCGGCCGGATGGAGTTCGAGCAAGGCGTGCGCGGCCTCGTCCAGCTGCCCGCTGTCCAGCAGCTTGCGAATGCGTTCTCTTACTTCATCGACCAGGCTCTCGTCCATGATCGTCCTCCTGGGTCGAAAAGTGGAATTTGGGTTTTGATCGCGCCGAGCCACTTGCCGAGGGCGGGGCGCTTGCCGGCACCCTGGTGGTGTCGTTGACAGACTAGGTTGAGCGGCGCACCGTCTTAGAGCGGGTCAGGACGCCGCTGGGATGTCATGATTGCGGGAATTTGAGCCCGCAGCGCCTCAGGACAGACCTATCGGTCTCGAGGTACGAAGGCCTGCCTTTGCACAGGCTCGGCGAGGACAACGGGGGATTCTAGCACCTGGAAGAGGGCCTGTCAAAGTTCAACCGTCAGATGGCCCCGTATGCAGGGCCGGCCCAACCGGCGTGGTCAGCGCACATAACAAGCAGCCCGTTTGTGAATGTTTTCACAAACGGGCTGTGGCTGGTCAGATGCGAGTTGCCGGGTACCCAGGCGCAGAGGCAGTCGGGCTGCTCGATGTCAGCCGCGACGACGGCCGCCCATGCCGCCGACCAGACTCACAAAGTACAAGAGCTGCAGGATGGCCGCGGCCAGACCGGCCACATACGTGAATGCCGCGGCTCGCAGAACCGCGCTCACACCCTGAGCTTCTTTGGGTGAGGTGATCAAGCCGGCTTGCTTGAGTAGGCGTTTGGCTCGAGCCGAGGCGTCAAGCTCGACCGGCAGCGTGGCCAAAGCGAACACGGCGCCACCGGCGAAGAACAGCACGCCCAGCCAGGCAATCTGAGTCGCCAGGCCGACGCCCAGCATGCCGCGCAGCAGCAGCCCGCCCATGATCATGATCAGCCCCAGATTGGAGCCGATGCTCACCGCAGGCACGAGCGCTGATCGAAGGCGCATGGGCAAATAGCCTTTCTGATCTTGCATCGCGTGACCGATTTCGTGGGCAGCGATGGCCAGGGCCGCCACCGATCGCGTCTGAGCCACGCCTTGAGACAGATTCAGAGTCTGGCTTCTGGGGTCATAGTTGTCGGTCAACTGACCCTGAATACCCTGTAGTCCGACATATCCCAATCCGCCCGAGGAGAGCAGCCGTTTGGCGGCTTCGGCGCCGCTCAACCCCTGCGTGTTCTGAACCTTGCTCCACTTGCGGTAGGTCGAGTTCACCCACCATTGAGCCAGCAAAGTCAACAGCAGGCCCGGGATCATGTAGGCCAAGTACGTGGAGTCCCAAAAGAGAAACATATCCTTTTACCTCCGAAGACGTCCAACCGTCGACTAGGGGCTCGTGCTTTGAAGCAGCTCAAGAGCCTTGTCGAGCTGTGGATCCTGGCCCGATTCTACATCCTGGTCTGTTAGATCTACGCTAACATCCGGGGTCAGGCCATCTCCGCTGATCTGGCGGCCATTGGGCGTGTACCAGCGTGCAACCGTTACCCGTACGGCGCCGCCGTCGCCGCTGAGTGGGATCCAATTCTGGACCGAGCCCTTGCCAAAGGTCGTCGTGCCGACCAGAGTTCCACGCCCGGTGTCTTGTATCGCTCCGGCCACAATCTCGGACGCCGAGGCCGTCCCCTGGTTGACAAGCACGACAAGGGGGATGTCAGTGGCGAGCCCACCTGCCTGAGCGCGGTAGACATGCTCGCTTCCGTCACCGAAGCGTTCGCTCAAAATCGGCCCATCTGTGATGAACTCGCTGGCGACTTGCACCGAAGTGTCCAGGTAACCCCCGCCGTTGTTGCGCAGGTCGAGGATCAAGCCCTTTGGATTCTGGGCCTGCAAGCTCTCCAGCTGCTGTCGCAGATCGTTGCTGGTCGTGTCGCCGAATGTGAACAGCTGCACGTAGCCGATCCCGCCATCGAGCATTTCGGAGTGCACACTGGGGACGGTGATCGCTTTCCGCACCACGTCGAATTCCAGGGGTTGGGGCACTCCTTGGCGACGGATTGTAAGGTGGACCTTGGTCCCCGCTGGGCCGAGTACGTATTGAATCACTTGGTTCCCATCGATGCCGGTCATGTCTCTGCCGTCGATGGCGAGAATCTCGTCGCCGGACTTTAACCCGGCCTGCATCGCCGGGGAGTCCGGCATCGGCGAGATGATCGTCAGGTACTCCGTGTTGGTGTCGACCCAAGCCCCAATACCTTCATACTCGCCCGAGAGGCTAAGGCTGGCCTGCTCATATTCGTTGGGGTCCATATAAGAACTGTGAGGGTCCCCAAGCGCATCCATCATCCCGCTGATGGCACCGCGCATGAGATCCAGGTCTCGAACGGGATCGACATATTCCTGGTGAATGATGTCCCAGGCCTGCCAGAAAGGAGCGAACAGCGCATCGGTCTCACGGCTGGTGGCCGGCGGCGCAGTGGGTTCCATCGTGGCGGGCTGGGTGGCCGTGGGGGCGGAGGTGGGGGCGAGCGGGCTGGCCGCAGGAGCAACCGTTGGGGCCGGGCCCTGGAAGGGGAGCTGGCGCATGCTGGAACCGACGACGACCCCACCCGTAAAGAGCCCTGTCGCCAGGATCAAGCCCACCAATATCCCGACCACAGCACCCAACCATCGGCGTCCATTCATCGCATCCATCCTTTGTTGAGAGTTGCAATCACCTAATCATGCTGTCAAAAACCAGTAAGGCCCGCTTGATTGCCCTGGCGTTTGCCGACTCAGGGGGAATCAGCGCATCACTTCAAACCGTGCTTCTGTTGCCATTGGTCGAGCAAGGCATCAAACGCGTCGGTGCCGGCGCTTTCCGTGTAATCGAGGATGGCCAATCCATCCAACGGGTACAGCGGATGGCAGGATGTCGGCCAAGCCCCCGAAGGTGCCAGGACCACGGCATCGACGGCCGGGGCCACGATGTCCGCTTTTTCCAACCCGGGCGAGATCTTCTCAGTTGTGATGACCACTGTCTCAGCCACCAGTGCCAGTTCAGGATCGACCCCGTGGTTTCCGCCGATCAGCGCGTTGCCTTCCGCATCCGCCTCGAGGGCGTGGATCACCGCCAGGTCGATCTCAATCGCAGGAAATGCCATCAATTTCCTGCCGGTGTAGGGATCGATCACCGTCTTCACATCCGGCCTGAGCTTGGGCATGTCGGTGCCGATCCATGCCTGGGAGGGCATAAAGCCGACGCCGCCCAGGCTGGCCCGCAGGCCGGCTGCCAGACTGGCTTCGCTTTCATTGACAATCCTCAGTTCGCCGGCCGCAGCTGCCGCTGAATAGTGGGGAGCCAATCCGAAGATCTCCAGACCGAAGTAGCACGTCCTGACGCTGGAGACCATCTTGGCGCCAACCAGCAGGTCGCTCTCCACACCAGCCGTGAAGCAGATGAGCTGCAGCTCCTTCGGCGTTGCTTTCTTGGCCGCCCGCTCAAGCAAGGCCAGCACAAATGCCATTGGGCGCCGATAAAGTGTCACCCCACCGAATGCCACCCGACAGCCAGTCGGCGCCACAAGTTCGGCCGCCTGACGCAGGCCGATCACCTTGTCAATCACGGGGGCGTTCCTCAGACCGGTCGGCGTCCAACAGATGGGGCAGGGCTTGGGGCAGCTCAGCCAAACGGTCGATCTGGGCGTCTACACCCTGCTCGTTGCCGGAACCAACAAGCACCGTCGTCATGCCCATCGCATGGGCTGATCTCAGATTTTCAGGCCGATCGTCGGCCAACAGACAGACCTCGGGGGCCGGGGACCCGATCAGATCGAGGGCGCGGACGTAAGCGATCCGATCTGGCTTGTTGGCGTAGCCAACAGCCACGATGTCGACGATGCCGCTGAAAAGATCTTCAAGCCGGAGTGCATCCAGCACGTTCCGGGCGTGCTCAGCGCTTGCGTTGGTGAAGATGTACTTCGTCTGAGGCAAGCTTTCGAGCACCTGACGCAGCTCGCTGTCGGGGCTGAGCAGGGATGGATAGTCAAGGTCGTGAACGAAGGTTAGATAGCCCGAGGGGTCAATCTCATAGTCTCTCATCAGGCCCTGAAGCGTCGTGCCCTGCGCCTCCAGGTAGCTCGAACGAAGACGCCCGGCCTCAGCAGTTGAAAGGCCCAATCTATCCGTCATGTAGGCGTCGATCCGATCGGAAATCAGGCGCCAAACCCCGTTGCCGGGTGGATAGAGCGTGTCATCCAGGTCGATCAGCAGCACTTCAATGCGTTGATTCAGGGCGGGTTGCCTCGCTGTCGGCCAGCACCTGTCTGAGGGAGGCATCAGCTGCCGAGCCGTTAGGGATGCCGCAAAGTATAGTTTGGCGCCCAGTCGGCTGTCAACGCGGACCGCCGCCTGTATAATCGCAGGGTCCAGTTTGTATCTGGCACAAGGAGCCGCCTTTGCCCATCAAGATCCTGCCTGAGCGCGTGGCGTCGGCGATCGCCGCTGGAGAGGTTGTCGAACGTCCGGCGTCAGTTGTCAAAGAGTTGGTCGAGAATGCGCTGGATGCCGGCGCAAGGTCGATAAGCATCCACGTTGAGGGCGCCGGCCAAGCCCTGATTGAGGTCTCTGATGACGGCCTTGGGATCGAGCCAGACGATCTGAGACTGGCGCTGGCACGCCACGCAACCTCCAAACTCCAGACGGCTGATGATCTGTTTGACATCCGAACGCTTGGCTTCCGTGGTGAGGCCTTGGCCTCGATCGCAGCCGTCTCCCGGCTGACCTTGACGTCGCGCCCGAAAGGCGAACAATCAGGTCTGCGAATTCAGGTCGAAGGTGGTGAGTTGGGCAAGGCCGAGGCGGTGGGTTCGCCCGTAGGGACCCTGGTTCGAGTTCGAGACCTCTTCTACAATGTTCCAGCGCGCCGCAAATTCCTGAAGACGGAGTCCACCGAACGACGTCACATCAACGACTGGGTGTCAAAATACGCCCTGGCCTATCCGGAAGTGCGGTTCACGCTCACTCACGACGGACGCACCCAGCTCCAAACGAGTGGCAGCGGCCATGCTCGCGAGACCTTGGCCGCGGTTGTGGGGTTGGATACTGCCCGAGAGTTGATATCACTCCCCGAGGCGTTGGGACCGTCTGAGGTGGTTGTTCATGGGTTCATCAGCCCGCCATCAGTCAGCCGCGCCAGCCGCCGTGACCTAACGTTCTTCGTCAACCGGCGCTGGGTGCAGGATGTGAGTCTCTCCGCGGCGGTGATCCAAGCCTATCATGGTCTGCTGATGGTCGGGCGCTACCCGATGGCGATCGTCTTCGTCGATCTGCCGCCAGAATCCGTCGACGTCAATGTGCATCCGGCCAAGGCGGAAGTGCGGTTTGTGGACCCACGCAGAGTGTTCTCCGTGGTTCAGCGCAGCGTACGGGCGACGTTGTTGAATGAAGCGCCACCGCCAGATCTTGACCTCGGGGAGGGATGGGCTGATGCAGGCCGAGACGCGCGAGCCCAGCTGGAGAGCCTGGCGGGAAGATCCTGGGATCCAGAGGCGGGTGCTCGCCATCTTCCTGAATTGGCACCCGCAGCACGCCCGAAGGGAAGCGTGCCATTGCTCCGTCCCATCGGCCAGGTTGGGGCCGCGTATCTGGTGGCGGAAGGGCCAGATGGCCTGTACCTGATTGACCAACACGCCGCCCATGAACGCGTCTTGTTTGAGCGCTTCATGGAGGATTTCAAGTCGGGCCAGATCGAGTCTCAGGCGTTGTTGGAGCCGGCCAGTGTGGATCTTGATCCCTCACGCGCCGACCTGTTGCAGGGGAAGCTCGAAATCCTCAAACGCCTTGGATTCGAAGTCGAACATTTCGGCGGACGAACGTTCCGTGTGCGCGCCCTGCCAGCGCTGCTTCTGGGGCTTCAACCGCAGGTTGCGCTGCTGACAGTGGTCGACGAGTTCGAGGAAGATGAGACGCCGCTCGGTAGCGAGGTCGAGGCTCAGCTGGCGGCGCGTGTGTGCAAGCGGGCGGCAGTCAAAGCTGGCCAGGTGCTTTCGGTGACCGAACAGGCGGAATTGATACGCGATCTGGAAGCATGCGCCTCCCCCAGGACCTGCCCGCACGGGCGGCCGACGCTCATCCATCTGTCGGTAGATACCCTCGAGAGGCAGTTTGGGCGGCGCGGTTAATCAGCCCCTGGGGCGTGTGTCGTAGGCTACACCCCCACCGGCCGGAAGCGCGATGGTGAATGTCGTGCCTTGCCCGGATTGGCTTTCCACGCTGATCGTACCCTGATGCGCCTCGGTAATTCTCTTGGAAATCGCCAGGCCCAGGCCGGTGCCCCCCACGCGGCTTTCCTGATCGGGGACACGGTAGAAGCGCTCGAAGATGTGGGGCAGGCTTTCAGCCGGGATCCCGTTGCCGGAATCCGAAACAGACGCCAAGATTTGGTCGTCCTCACGCCGGAGCTGGACACGGACTTTCCCGCCGGGGAGGTTGTATTTGATGGCGTTCGTGAGCAGGTTGAGGATCACTTGCTTAAGGCGATTGCGATCACCAGGGACGGTAGAGACGCTTGGGTCGATGTCCGTCTCAATCGGGATCTGCTCTTCTTCGGCCTGAGGCCGCACGATCTCAACGCATTCACCGATCAGTCCGCCCAGGTGAACGGGCTCCTTGACAAAGCGTGCCCGTCCGGATTCGAGGCGGGCCAGCTCGAGAAAGTCGGTCGCCATGCCGTTCAGCCTCTGCACCTCGTTGTAGACGGTCTGGCTGAGCTTGGCGCGCTGGTCGTCCGGCAGATCCGGGCGCTGGAGCAAATGGGCGGCCGCCGTCAATCCCCCAAGCGGCGTGCGGAACTCGTGCACCATTTCAGCGATGAGATCGCTTTGCTGAAACAGGCGGCTGTTTTCAATTGCGATGGCTGCCTGGGCCGCCAGGGTCTGGAGCACGCGCACGTCGTCATCCTCGTATTTCCCCGAGATCTTGTTGACGGCCTCGATGACGCCGAACGACTTCTCCTTGGTGCGCAATGGAACGCCAAGAATTGTTCGGGTCTGGAAGCGAGTCAGCACGTCGACTTCACGAAAGAAACGAGGGTCTTGAAGCGCGTCTTCGACGACGAGCGGCTCCTGATGCTTGTAGACCCAGCCCGCGATGCTGTTGTCGGCCGGGACCGCCGTCCGGTCGAGGCCTTGGATCAAATTGTCGGTAGCGGCCTCGAAATACAGGTGCTGGGTTTGTGCGTCATAGAGAAGGAGGGAGGCGGACTCGCTCTCAGTCAGTTCTTTTGCGGCGGCCACAATGCTGTCCAGCAAGCTCTGAAGTTCGAGGGTCGAGACCAGTTGTGAGGACACCTCGAGCAGCCGTGCGTAGCGGCGCAAGAGCTGTGGGTAGTTCCGGATCGCCGACTCTTCTGAGGGGGTATGCGAATCAATCGGGCGCACCAAGTACCTCTTCTGCGAGTCTCGGCAAGACTACGGCTGCGTCCTGTCGGAAGATGACATCGGCTCGGGAATCCAGGTAGGTCGGTTCCCGGTTGACAATCACCAGGTGGCCGCCGGCATTAAGCGCCTGCACCGGGAAGACGGCTGCCGGGGTGACCTCAAGCGAAGACCCGACCACGAGGATCAGATCGCTGTCGCTGATCAGGGTTTGGGCTTCTTGAACGATCTGGAAGGGCAGCTGCTCTCCGTAGAGCACCACATTGGGTTTGAGGATCCCCCCGCAGGCCGGACAGCGAGGGATTTCCCCTGTTTCAAGGAAATGCTGCAGCAGACGCCCGCTGGGATAGCGGCGAAAACACTCGACGCAGGTTGACTCGCGGAGATGCCCATGGATTTCTAGAATCTTTTGAGAACCAGCTTTGCGATGCAAATCGTCAATGTTCTGGGTGACAACGGCTGTCAAGAAACCAGCGCGCTCGAGCTTGGCCAGCGCAAAGTGGGCTGGATTGGGCTCCGCGTGCATGATCTTCTCAGCCAGAGGCCGCACCCAATCGAAGAAACGCTCGGGGCGGTAGCGAAATGCGGCCAGCGAAGCCACGTCGATTGGGTCGAAGTGCTCCCACAGCCCCGATCCGCTTGAGCGGAAGTCAGGAATGCCGGAAGGCGTAGAGATGCCGGCCCCTGTCAGCGCGATCCCTGATCGAGTGCCCCGGATGAGATCGGCTGCGCGCTCGATATCCAGCTCAACCACCTGCTCGCTCACGGCAGGGGTCAGCCTTTGACCGGTTGAAGGAACTTGGATAGGTGCTGCGCCACTTTTTGCAGCTGATCAGCCACCAGGCTGTCAGGCTGGATCAGGAGCAGCGGAGTGCCGCTTTGGCTGGCCTGATGAGCCTGCTCTGGCGCCGGGGAGATCACACCTGCCAATTCCAGTCCCAAATCTTCGTTGAGCTTCTTCCACGGGATTTGAAGGCTAGTCCGCATGCGCGTCAGCAGGACCATATTGATCTTGTGGCGAGGATAGCCAGAGTTTATCAAATCGTCCACCACGGCTTGGGCGACGCGATCGGATGGGTAGACAGGCTCAATCACGATCACCAGTCTGTCGGTGAGTTCAAGAAGCGGCTTCACGTAGGGCCTCACGCCCGCGCCGAAGTCTGCTATCACGACTGTCGCCAAGGCGGCCAGATTGTTGAGCACAGCTTCCATCTGTGGCACAGCTTGTTCGAGCTCAATCTCGGACGGTCGGTAGTCGGAAAGCAACAGACGGACGCCGCTCTTGTGATCCACCAACTCGGCATCGACCGATCGAAGGTGGATGTCCTTCAAGGAACGCGTGAGGAGATTGGAGAGTCCCGGGGGAGTCTTGATGTCCATGTCCATGGCCAGCGTGCCATGACCTGGATTGAGTTCGGCCAGAATGACATCATGGCCGGCGCCCTGCATGGAAACCGCCACATTGGCAGCCACCGTGGATGTCCCTAGGCCGCCGCGTGTGCCCACAAATGCGATGACAGCTGCCTTGTCCTTGCTTGCGGGAGCGGCGGCAGCCCGAGCTTGGTTGGAGCGGGCGAGAACGGCTTTGACGTGCGCTGTGAGTTCTGCCGGGTGAGTGGGCTTGGTCAGGTAGTCGTCTACGCCTGCCTCAAAACCGGCGACCTTGTCATCCACCATCGACTTGGCCGTGAACATGATGATCGGAATATGGGCCAGGCCGGGATCATTTCGCAAGAGCTGAGTGACCTCGTAACCATCCATATCGGGCATCATGACGTCGAGCAAGATCAGATCTGGATTCTCAGCATTCGCCTTGGTCAGGCCCTGTGCGCCATTGCTGGCAACCGTGATTTGATACCCTTGGCGTTCGAGCATAAGCCCGACCAGCTTGAGGGTGTCGACATCGTCGTCGATGATCAGAATCTTATCGGCCATTGGGAGGGGTCCCTGCCGGATCCTAGGGTCAACCCAGCGTGAGCAGTCTAACATATTTGGCGCACCTCGGGCAAGCAAGCGGCTTGTGGTGGGGATCGTCGATGCTATAATCGCCGCCGGCGATCATCGACAAGGGCGAGCATGACAATTAATCTGTGGGGCATCCAAGGCGCGTTCTCGCTTGGCCTACCAACTCGGCCTGCGGGCTACGCGCTCCTCGTCATTTGCCTGGTCGGATTGGCCCTCATCTTGATCGATGCGCGTGCCTTCCCCGTACGAGATTTCAAACTTCGTCCGAAATCGCCTTCCGCACGTGCGGCAGAGATGGAGTGGCTGCTGGTGCTCCTGCTCGTGGCACCCATCGCGGCTGAGACTCTCCTTGTTCACTTGCCTTTGCATGCAGCGGGCGCAGCATTAGGTCTTCCCAAAGAATTGGAAGGGCCGGCGCTGGGCGTGTTGAGCGCCGTCCCATGGATGCTGGCCGCCGGCTACCTGGGAGTCTGGCAGGCGGTGCTCGTGGGCCTTGCGGCTGGCCTGGCGAGAGGCGGTTGGGAAACGCAAAGTCTGACGACGGTGTTCATGATGGGCCTTGCCGCCGGAATCGCGGCCTGGTTGCTGCGCCAGAATTTCCGGGAGAGGATTGCCAGGCTTGCCAGACAGCCGGTGGTGGCGGGTGTGATAGCCGGGTCTGCTTTTGGTCTGCTGCGCGTAGTTGAGATCTATGCCTCCAGCCCGGGAGGCGTCTACGACGGGCTAGATTTCGCGCTGAGTCAGTCCGGCCCGGTCATGCTGGCCTCGATTATCGAGGCCGGTATCGGCGGCGTCGTCGGTCAGGTCCTGGTGACGACCAATACCGGCGGTTGGCACAAGCCGGTCCATCTTCAGGCCGGTCCATACAACCGGTCCCTTGCCTCACGCATGCTGTCTGCTCTGGCAGCCATGGGAATCGTGGGGATCGTGGTTCTCGGTTCCGGCCAATGGTATCTGGCACGCTCTTCGGCTCGCGACTTGGTTGAAAGCCAGATGCAGCAGACGGCAGTTCAAGCGGGCGAAGGCATACCTTTCTTCGTCCAGGCGGGCCGGGAGACGATCCGCAGGTTGGCTCAGCAAGCGCTGCCGCTGGTGCAAGCTGCCCCAGCCGACCCTTCGCTGCTGGCCGAGGCGGAGGCCAATCAGAACATGTTCCAACGCCTGGCGGTCTTTGACACACAGGGAGCTCTGGTGACCCTGTCACCGGAGAGCGCAGCCCTCGCCCAACCGCTACCGTTGGCCTTCGAGGCTGGCCTGAAGATTGGGCTGCAGGGTGTCCCGCAGGAGGTTGTTGTTCCACCCGATGATCGATCCCAAGCCGTTCAGTTGGTCTTCCTGGCGCCGATAGTCGATCCGACGGCGGGCAAGACGATGGGGGTGGCGGCTGGTTGGACAAGTCTTGCCGATAATCAACTGCTGGCGCCGGCTCTAGGCCTGCTCGAGCAGTCTGCCCTGGGTGAGACGTACGTGGTCGACGACCGGGGACGGATCTTGTTCCACCCTCAGGGGCAGGACGTGCTCGACGTCATGCCCCTGCCTGGATCAGCCACGGCCGGCGTCGAAACCATCACCGCTCCAGATGGAACCCGCGAATTGGAGTATGTGTATCCCGTTGAGGGCTACCCTTGGCGAGTCGTGGTCACGGTGCCCCAGCGCGTGGTCGACCGCATGGCGGTGCCCACCGCAACGCGCTTGCTTGGGGTGGTTACCCTGGTTGGATTGGCGCTTCTGGCTTTTGTGTACTGGACAAGCCGACGGGTGACATTACCGGTCCGCCACATGGCGTCCACGGCGGAAGCGATTGCGCGCGGCGACCTGGAACGCACAGTTCCTCCCGGAGGGGAAGACGAGGTTGGCCGGTTGGCCACGTCTTTCGAGCGCATGCGGCGCAGCCTGAAGGCGCGCCTCGAGGCGATGGATCTGCTGCTGGCGGTTAGCCAGACGCTGGCCTCAGGCATTGAACTGCCGTCGTCGCTGACCCCGATTCTTGAGGGTCTGGTCGACCTTACCGGCGCCGAGGTGGCCCGACTGGCGTTGGCCCCAGATGAGAGTTTCCACCAATCGACAACCGGTCTTCAGGCGGCCGGAGACTCCGGACGATGGGAAGCGCTCGACGCCCAAATCTTGGGCTTGTGCCAGGAACGCGGCCATTTTGTGTTGGAGAATCCCGCCCGCGCCCGCGCCGTTTTGGATGTCGACCATGTGGGCGACGACGTCGAAGCCCTGATGGCTTTCCCGATCCAGAATGAAGACCAGTATCTCGGGGCACTCTGGCTGGCCCACGGCAAGCGGCACCTGATTTCCCCGGATGAGGTCAATCTGATCACGATCATCTCGGCACAAATCGGAGTCTGGCTGGCGAATGTTGGACTGTTCCACCGCGTAGCCGAGGAGCGCCAGCGCCTGGCTACGGTGCTGGAGGCCACCCCCGATGCGGTCATCGTCATCGATCGTCTCGGGCGGATTCTGCTCGCCAATCCGGCCGCCGAAATCGTGCTCAATGGGTCGGCCGAACAAGCGTTGGGGCAGCCGGCGGAGACCTGGGTAGCCGTGCCCGAAATCCTTGCCCTGCTGACGTCGGGCGAAGGCGAAAGCAGGGTTATCGAAGTCCAGCTTGACGGGGGCAGGGTATTGTCGGCGGCGACCAAAGAGATCGAGGTTGGGGGGCGAGCGAGTTCGGGACGGGTTTGCGTGCTGTGGGACATTACCCACTACAAGAAGCTGGATATGCTCAAGTCCGAATTCGTGTCCACTGTCAGCCATGACCTGCGGGCCCCGTTGACTCTGATGCGCGGCTATTCGACCATGCTGGCTATGGTCGGGTCATTGAATGCGCAGCAGCAGGAGTTCGTCGGCAAGATTCTGGACAGCGTTGGGCAGATGGGCGACTTGGTCGAGAATCTGCTTGATCTTGGTCGTATTGAAGCTGGTTTGGGCCTCAATCTCGAAGTATTCGCCTTTGAGGACGTCTTGGACGAAATCCTAAACGCCCAGCGTCCGCAGGCGATCAACAAGCGGATAAGTCTGGAAGCGGAAGTGGCCGGAGCCCTGGAACCGATTGAAGCCGACCCGACCATGCTCCGCCAGGCCGTGTCGAATCTGATCGACAATGCGATCAAGTACACACAGGCCGGGGGGCAGATCCTTGTTCGCGTCAGCCAGGCACATGGCCGGTTGAGCATCGCAATACGAGACACGGGAATGGGCATTTCACCGGCGGACCAGTCCAGGCTGTTCGAACGCTTCTACCGGGCCCGCCGCCAAGAGAGCCTGAAGGAGCGTGGGACCGGGCTGGGATTGGCAATTGTGAAATCCATCGTTGAGCAGCATGGAGGCACCGTGACCGTCGAGAGCCGGCTGGGGGCGGGCTCCACATTTACGGTTGACCTGCCCATGCAAGCCCCTCTTCAGGTGGAAAACACTCTTGAGAACTGAGGCCCTAGCCCGTTGAAACCGGCTTGATTCTCCCTTGACAGGTGGCTCGAACGGGGTAGAATTGGGCTACATGGGGAATCTGATATAAGAGCCCACCGCCAACAAGCGCTTGAGGCGATAGCCTCATGCGCTTATTTTGCTTTGTCTAGCAATTAGCACGTTTGTTCGAGTGGTCGGGCCAGCCGGCGTTTCACGAGAGGCGCGTGTCGCAACGGAGGTTTGGGTGGAATCCAAGGGTTTTAGAGCATTGCGTATCAGTTTGGCCTCGCCAGAGACGATCATGAGTTGGTCGCATGGCGAGGTGCTTAAGCCGGAGACCATCAATTATCGGCGGTTGCGGCCGGAGAAGGATGGGCTTTTCTGCGAGGCCATCTTTGGTCCTACCAAGGATTGGCAGTGCTACTGCGGTAAGTACAAGAACATCCGCTTCAAGGGTATCACCTGCGAAAAGTGCGGTGTCGAGGTCACGCGATCATCGGTTCGGCGCGAGCGCATGGGCCACATTGGCCTGGCGGCACCCGTCGCCCACGTCTGGTACACACGCCGTGTGCCATCCTACTTGGGCCTGCTGCTCGATGTCTCCCGCCGCAATCTGGACCGTGTGCTCTACTTCGCCCAATATGTCGTCACATATGTTGACGAGGACGCCCGAAAGAAGGCGCTCAAACGTCTCGACGAAGAAATCAATCGGGTCGAGAAGGAAGAGGCCGAAGCTCTCAACGAGCGAATTGCCAAGACCAAGACTCAGCGCAAAAGGCGGGTCGAGGACTTGGAGGGCAAGAAGCGCGAGCTGAAAGGGTCCTATGAAGAGGACGTCGCCTCGCAAATTGAACCCGTGATCCAAGAGGGCCAGCGGCTCGAGACGAGCTTGCGTGAGAAGCAGGGTACCACCATCCGCTCCGCTATCAAGCTCAAAGCCACCGATACCCTGATCGCTGACAAGGGCGAAACCATCGGCAACGAGCACGTCACGCGGGTCCAGAAGGCGGTCAAGGAGCGGCTGGAGGAAATCGAGAGTCAGCTCAAGGAAGCTCACGACAACCAGCTGGCCGAGTTTGATCAGCAGATTGAGACCGTCAAGGCTGAGGCCGACCAGATGGTTTCTGAGCTCCGCAATTCGATAGACGAGGAAGGCGTTAGCGCTCGCGAAGACATGATTAAGGATCGGGATGAGCTTTCCACGATCCAGCAGATGATGTTCCTGGGCGAGAGCCGCTACCGAGAACTCAAGGCCAAGTGGGGCCAGGTGTTCCGTGCCGACATGGGCGCCGAAGCCTTTTATGAGATCCTGCAGCAGCTGGATCTGGACACGATGGCTGAAGATCTGTGGGAAGAGGTTCGGACCACCCGCAGTAAGCAGCGGAAAAAGAAGGCGACCAAGCGCCTCAAGGTGGTGGAAGCCTTTCGCCGTTCGGCCAACAAGCCGGAATGGATGGTCTTGACTGTCCTGCCGGTCATCCCGCCCGACCTGCGCCCGATGGTACAGCTGGATGGGGGCCGATTCGCAACTTCCGATCTCAATGATCTCTATCGCCGGGTGATCAATCGCAACAACCGTCTCAAGCGGCTGGTCGAGTTGGGTGCCCCGGATGTCATCGTGCGCAATGAAAAGCGCATGCTTCAAGAGGCGGTTGATTCTCTGATCGACAATGCGCAGCGGGGCAAAGCGCTTTCACGCCGCGGCCGCCGCGAACTGAAGTCCTTGAGCGACATGCTGAAGGGCAAGAAGGGGCGCTTCCGACGGAACCTGCTGGGCAAGCGTGTCGACTATTCGGGACGTTCGGTGATCGTCATCGGCCCGCACTTGAAGCTGTATCAGTGCGGCTTGCCCAAGACCATGGCTCTCGAGCTGTACCGTCCATTTGTGATCTCCAAGCTGGTGGCATACAACTTCGCCGCCAACGTCAAGGGCGCCAAGCGCATTATCGAGCGTGAGCGGCCTGAGGTGTGGGAGGTTCTGGAAGAGGTCATCAAGGATCGCCCGGTGCTGTTGAACCGAGCGCCTACGCTGCACCGGTTGGGCATTCAGGCCTTTGAGCCGGTCCTGGTCGAGGGGAAGGCGATTCAGCTTCACCCCTTGGTCTGCTCAGCCTTCAACGCTGACTTCGATGGCGACCAGATGTCCGTCCACCTGCCTCTTTCTCAGAAGGCGGTACATGAAGCACGCGATCTGATGCTTTCATCCCGCAACCTGCTCAAGCCAGCCGACGGCGAGCCGATCGTCGGCCCGACCAAGGATATGGTCCTGGGCGTCTACTATCTGACGATGGGCGTCGATACAGCCAATCAGCCCGGGGCTGGGCGTGCCTTCTCCAGTCTGGAAGAGGTCGAGATGGCCTACCAGCTGGGGCAGATTCGGGTGCACTCTCCGATCAAGGTGCGCACGGTCACCTGGTACAACGAAGATGACGAACGCCTGCCCGAGGGCGAAGAACGCCTGGTTGAAACCACCGTCGGCCGGGTGCTCTTTAACCTGATCCTGCCCGACGAACTACGGTTCGTCAATCGGGTGTTGGACAAGGGCTCGATCCAAGATCTGGTCGGCGAGGTCTACCAACTCCTGCGGGAAGACGGCACCCCGAATGTGGTGGACGCCATCAAGGATATCGGGTTCAAGTACGCCACCCGATCCGGCACGACAATTGCTGTTTCGGACATCTCGGTTCCGCCCAGCAAGTCCGAGATCATCACCCAGACCCTCGAGGATGCCGACGAGGTGCGGGGTGATTATCAGCGGGGGTTGCTCACCGAGCAGGAGCAGACCGAGCGCATCATCGAACTCTGGCAGGAAACGACGACACAGGTCGCGTCGGCCGTTCGAGATGCCATGGATCCGGCCGGCAACTTGAGCACGATGGCTATCTCGGGTGCGACCAAGGGCGGATTTGGCCCGATCTCCCAGCTGGCGGGCATGCGCGGTTTGATGGCTGACCCTGCGGGGCGCATCATTCCCTTGCCTATCCGCTCAAGCTTCCGTGACGGGCTCAGCACGCTGGAGTACTTCATCTCCACCCACGGCGCTCGCAAGGGTCTGACCGATACCGCCCTCCGAACGGCCGATGCCGGGTACCTCACACGGCGTCTGGTGGACGTTGCTCAGGATATGATCATCAACGCCGAAGACTGCGGAACCGAGAATGGAATCTGGGTGCGCCGAAGCGACGACGTCGCCGGTCAAGATTTCTCGTCTCGCCTCAATGGGCGAGTGATGGCCAAGCGCGTGGCGGACCCCGAGTCAGGTGAGGTTCTGGCCAAGAAGAACCAACTGGTTGACCAAGATCTGGCCAAGAAGCTTGACAAGTCGGGCGTGGAAGAGGTCTTTTTGCGCTCACCGTTGACGTGCGAGCTTCAGTTTGGCATGTGCGCCAACTGCTATGGCATGGATCTCGGCCGGGGTCGGAAAGTTGAACTGGGCGCAGCCGTCGGAATCGTGGCCGCTCAGTCGATCGGCGAGCCTGGTACGCAGCTGACGCTGCGAACGTTCCACACCGGTGGTGTGGCGGCGGGCGGTGACATCACGACCGGTCTCCCCCGCGTGGAGGAGCTCTTCGAAGCCCGCAAGAAGCCCAAGGGTGAAGCCATCCTGGGTGAAATCGCAGGCACAGTTCACATTCAGCGCCCTGAGGTCCCCGATGGACCAAGAGTCGTGCAGATTGTCAACAGCCAGCTCATCAAGGACGAGTACAACGTCCCGGGCAATTGGTCCCTCAAGATCGAAGACGGGGCTGAGGTGAGCGAAGGTGAACTGATCGCCAGTCGCGGTGACAGCGAAATCCGCGCTTCCCACGGCGGTCGAGCCCGGCTGGAGGATCGCCTCGTGATCGTGTCGTACGACCAGGTCGACGAGGTGGAATACGACATCCCGGCCAGCGCGCGTTTGCTGGTCAAGGATGGCGAGAAGGTCGAAGCTGGCATGCAGCTGACGGAAGGCTCGTTGAACCCGCACCGGATCCTTCGCATTTTGGGCAGCGACGCCGCGCAGCTCTACTTGATGGCCGAAGTGCAGAAGGTCTACCGCTCGCAGGGTCAGAACATCAACGACAAGCACTTCGAGGTGATCATCCGCAAGATGCTCTCGAAGGTTCAGATCACCCATCCGGGGGATACCGAGCTGCTTCCGGGGGACCTGGTCGACCGGCTCTTCCTGCACCGGCTCAACCGGCAGGCACATGAAGAAGGTAAGGCCCCTGCTCGAGCGGCGCAGGTTCTGTTGGGCGTCACGAAAGCTTCGCTCAACACGGAGTCGTTCCTTTCGGCCTCGTCGTTCCAGCACACAATCAAGGTGTTGGCCGGCGCAGCTATCGAGGGCAAGGTCGACTTCTTGCGCGGCCTGAAGGAGAACGTGATCATCGGCAAGCTCATCCCCGCTGGGACGGGTTTCCCTGGGGAAGAAGTTGTGTTGCACGATGAAAGACTGGATGGCGAGCGTGTGACCGAGCCAGAGGTCGTCGCAGAGGCCGAGGCAGTGGCGGCCGACTGAAATCAGTCGGCCCGGCCCCGTTGACAGGCCACGCGCTCCACGTTTATAATCACCGAACCTGCCCCACCGTTGAGGTTGGGGCGGGTCCGTGAATCCCCAACTTCCCCATCGCTTGGCGGCAAGTCCGCGAAGTTGACGGCGAAGCGAAGCTGGAGGAATAGGATGGTTTACGCTGTAGTTGAGAGCGGGGGAAAGCAGTACGTTGCCCGTTCTGGTGAAACGATCGATGTCGACCGTCTGCGCATGAAGGAAGGCGAGAAGGTCACTTTCGAGAAGGTCCTGCTCATTGCAGGGGACGGCTCCGCCCAGGTGGGTTCGCCACACGTCAGTGGGGCAAAAGTCCTGGGGCACGTGGTCGAAGAATTCAAGGGCCCGAAGGTCATCGTCTTCAAGTACAAGCCCAAGATCCGCTATCGCAAACGCCAGGGGCATCGCCAATGGTACACGCGGGTCGCCATCGACGACGTCGTCGGACCTGGCCAGGCTAAGACAACCGCGGAGAAGGCGGAGACCAAGTCGGAATCCAAAGCATCCAAGCCAGCCGCGGGTGCGAAGGCAAAGCAAGAGCCGAAGGCCAAAGCCCCCGCCACGAAGGCCGAGCAGGACAAGGGAACGAAGGCCGCGGGCTCAGCCAAGAAAGCTCCCGCCGGAAAGAAGCCGACGACAAAAAAGAAGTCTTCCGGGACCGCCAAGAAGGCCTCGGGGACAAGCAAGGACAAGAAGGCCGAGTAGGCCGAAAGCAGAGGCGCAATTATGGCACACAAAAAAGGTGGCGGCTCGAGCCGCAACGGGCGTGACAGTCAATCGCAACGGCTGGGAGTCAAGAAGTACGCCGGAGAGTTCGTCCGCTCGGGCAACATTCTGGTCCGTCAGCGCGGCACGCGTATCCATCCCGGAATGAATGTCAAGCGCGGCAGTGATGACACCCTGTTTGCGGTTCAGGACGGAGTTGTAGTGTACGATTTCGCTCGAGGCGGGCGGAAACGGGTGAACGTTCAACCCGACGCCTAGCACGCATGTGGTATTGCGCCGTCGGGTCCAGCCAAGCTGACTCCATGCCCCCGGATCAGCCGCAAAAGCCCCGACGGATCGATAAGATGGGGTAGAGGTTTAGACATGAAACAAGACTTGCAGCCCACGTTCTACCCGGAAGCCAAGGTTACCTGCGCCTGCGGGAACACGTGGACCACGGGTTCGACCGTGGAAGAAATCCACACCGACGTTTGTTCGCAGTGTCATCCGTTCTTCACGGGTGAGCAGCGGATCGTCGACACGGAGGGCCAGGTCGATCGCTTCTACAAGAAGCTTCAGGCCCGGCAGGAGTATCTGGAAGAGCAGCACCAGCGAGAGGAATCTCAAACCTCTCCCGAGTTGGCTATCGCTGAGCTTGAGCTGGGTACACGCATCGAGTCGTCCCTGGCGGAGGCCGGGATTGAGATCGTCGGACAGGCGCTGGAACGGATGGCCCAAGGCGATCAGGCGATGCTAGATATCGACGGTTTCGGGCGGAAGAGCCTGGCTGATCTGAAGCGAGCGCTCAAGCGACAGGGGTTCGAACTGCCTGAGGCGGCCGTCGAGCCCCAGGTGTAGCAGGCGCCAATTTGCAGCCGAAAGGCGCTCAGGATAGACTCCGGGCAGGTGCATCGTCACCTGCCCATTTCTTTTCCACAACAGGAGCATTACAGCCCATGCGGCATACATCAGGTGGCGTTGAGGTCGTTACCGGTTCCATGTTCAGCGGCAAGACTGATGAGCTCATTCGCCGTCTACGGCGGGCCAGGATCGCCCGGCAGCAGATATCAAGTCTTCAAACCCAGCGTGGACACTCGCTTTGAAGAGGGAAAAGTCACTTCGCATGCAGGTTCGGAATTCGAGGCCGTGGCGGTCGCAAGTGCGCGCGACATCCCCGCACGGTTGGAGTCCGGCACGACCGTGGTAGGCGTCGATGAGGCCCAATTCTTCGACGAGGAGATCCTGCGCGTGGTTCAAGAGCTGGCCGACCAAGGGCTCAGAGTGATCGTGGCTGGGTTGGACACAGATTTTAGGGGAGAGCCTTTCGGGATGATGCCCGCCATCATGGCTCAGGCGGAACGAGTGGACAAACTGCATGCCATCTGCATGGTGTGCGGCGATCTGGCGTCTCGCACCCAACGCTTGATTGATGGACGGCCAGCACGATACGATGATCCGGTTGTGGTGGTTGGGGCCAGCGAGCTCTACGAAGCCCGTTGCCGAGAGCATCACCAGGTGCCAGGAGGTGCGGAATGAAGGGCTATGAGGCCTATCTGGCCGAGGTCCTGATTGAGGAGGATGCGCTTCAGTCGCGCATTGAAGAGCTCGGTGCGGCTGTCAGCGCCGACTACCAAGGGGCTGATCTGCTGCTCATCTGCATTCTGCGCGGCGGCGTGATGTTCTTGACCGATCTTATGCGCCGACTGACGGTTCCCCACGCCATCGACTTCATGGCGGTGTCGTCATACGGGAGCGGTGCCCGGCAGTCGGGTGGCAACGTCCGCATCAGCCTCGACCTGACCGCATCCATTGAGAACCGAGATGTGTTGCTGGTGGAGGACATCATCGATAGCGGCAACACGATTGCCTCCGTCCTCGAGCTGCTGAAGACCCGCAAGCCGCGCTCTCTGAAGGTGTGTGCGCTGCTGGACAAGGCTTCCCGGAGAGAGGTCGACGTTCCGATTGACTACACGGGGTTCACAATCCCGGACAAGTTCGTCTTCGGCTACGGTTTGGATCTAGACGAGTATTTCCGTAACTTGCCCTTCATAGGCGTCGTCCGGCCCGAGAGCGTGTCTGGATTCGACTGATGCCGCAAAGTAGGCTGGTCACGCGTCGCCCCGAGCTCCCCGAACTGCTAAAGACAATTCAACCCTATCTGCCCGACGGAACTGCCATCTGGTTGGTCGGCGGTTCGGTGCGTGATCAGCTCCTTGGCCTTGATAGTCACGATTTGGACCTGGTTGTGGGTGGCCCGGCGCGCCGTGTGGCCCGGGCCGTGGCCAACGGCCTGGGTGCGGATTACTATGATCTGGATCGAGAGCGCGACACCGGCAGGCTGCTCTTGGGCGGGGGGCCCGGCTTTCAGGTGACGCTGGACTTTTCACGTCTCGATCCGGGCGGGATCGAGCAGGATCTCAAGCAGCGTGACTTCACCATCAATGCCCTGGCGATCCCGCTTCAAACACCGGAGTCGATACTCGATATGACCAACGGCCTGCGGGACCTCGAGTTGGGCCAGGTTCGGGCTTGCGGGCCCATGTCCGTCCAAAATGATGCGGTGCGCGCCCTGCGCGCTGTTCGGCTCGCCCATCAACTGGGATTCGAGATCGAGCACAGCACTCTGGATCAGGTCCGGCGTGCCGGAGTGCAGCTGAAGAACGTGTCCGTGGAGCGAATCAGAGACGAGTTCTTCCGTATTCTGGCGCTGCCTTCGGCGGGCAGTGCGCTGAGGGAAAGTGTCGAGCTTGGGTTGCTTTTCGATGTCCTGCCGGAACTGGCACCCCTGGAGGGCATGGCGCAACCGGAACCTCACCACTTCGATGGCCTGGAACACAGCCTGCGAAGTCGCCGATCAGCTGGCCCGTTGGGTGGGATATGCCGATGCGTCGGAAGGATTGTGGCCCCAACTCGAGCCGTATGCTGAGCGGATTCAAGCTCATCTGGCACAGACCTTCGCCCTAGATCGGAGCCGCCGCCAACTGCTCGTCCTTGCCGGATTGCTGCACGATGTAGGCAAACCCGGTGTGATGCAAGTAACCGACTCCGGCGTGCCCCGCTTTCATGGGCATGAATCGGTGGGGGCCGAGATGGTCGTGCGAAGGGGTGAGGCGTTGCACCTCAGCCGCTCGGAAGTGGGCTCCCTGGGGCGTGTCGTGGCCAACCATATGCGTCCCGGTCAGCTTGCCAAAGAACCGGACCTGACAGGGCGGGCAGTCTACCGATACTTCCGAGCTACTGGGGAGGATGGGATTGACATTTGCCTGCTGGCCTTGGCCGATGCGACCGGACTGTCGGATCCACCGCCGGATGCGAGGCGCTGGGAACGACGCTTGGGTGTGGCGAAGAGGCTGCTTGAGGCCTATTTCGATCGGCGCAATGAAGAAGTCACGCCCAAGCCGTTGGTGACTGGCAAGGAGTTGATGCAGGCACTTGGGCTTGACCAGGGCCCGCTCATCGGCCGGTTGCTGGAGGCCATTCGCCAGGAGCAGGCGGAGGGGAGGATCCGATCGCGGGAGCAGGCGCTCCTGTTTGCCGAGCGTTGGGTACCATCTGGATCAGACGGCGACTGATGAGACCTCTGTTGGTGGAGTCTTACATCTCTGTCCATCGACGACGGTATCAGGTCGGGATCGTGTCGTTCAGTGGCGGTCTGAAGCGAAGGCAATTGTTGCACACGGGATTTCACCAGCATATAATCCTCCCTTGGCCGGTGCCCGTTCTGGGGATTGGGGATTGCGCATGAAGACGAAGTACCTTGGAGCTTGGATCGTCGGTTCGTTGATGTTGGTGGCCTGTTCGGCTTCACCAACCACTCCCGGCTCGCTAATTGGATTCAAGGTCGCAATCGGCCCCTTTATTTCGTATGCGCCTCTGTACATCGCCAAAGAAGAAGGCTACTTTCGCGATGAGGGCCTTGCAGTTGAGTTTGTCAACCTTCCCAGCAGCAAAGACATGATCCCGTCGCTTGCACAAGGTGATGTCGATGCAGCCGGGGTGACGTTGACATCTTCACTTCTCAATCTGATGGCACGTGGCGCCCATGTCCGGTTTGTCGCTGACCGAGGCTTTGCTGATCCTGAGGGCTGCACATATTCTGCTGTGCTGGCCAGCAACGCGATGAGAGGGGCTTCACCGTCTGAAATAGCCGGGAGCAAAGTCGCCACTGACCAGGCCTCCTACCAAGAATTTCTGATGTACACCGCTCTCGCACAAGGCGGACTTGACGTAAGTGATGTCTCGATCGAGAACACTGTGATCTCATCTGTCCCTGAGCTCCTTTCGAGCGGCCAGATTAGTTTCGCAACCGCAGTCGAGCCGTGGTTGACGCGAGTCCAGCAGGCAGATCAGGGAGTCGTTTGGGCACCGGCGGAGAGGCTTCTCCCCAACTTCGAGATCCTAACTTATGTCTTCGGCCCATCTGTGCTGGACAACAACCGCGATGCCGGACTGCGGTTCATTCGTGCCTACCTCAGCGCGAAAGCACAGTACGATCAAGGAAAGACGGACCGGAACATCCAGATTGTGGCCAAGTATACAAAGCTGGATCCAGAGTTGATTCGTGATTTATGCTGGGTCTCGCTCCGCGCTGACCTGAACGTTAACCCCACAAGCGTCAACCAGTTCCAAGCATGGTCCGTCAGCCGAGGATACAGTGACCGGGCAATTGGAGAGGCTGAATTCTGGGATCCCAGCTTTGTCCAAGAAGTGACAGGACAATAAGCCCCTTGTCCCCGCCCCCTAGATTTGCGTGCTTTGCCCCTACTACACAGCCTGGGTTCCAATGGTCTTGAGTTTGCCAGTTGAGTTGGTCCGACTAGTCTGATGTCCAAATTGATCCATCAAGGGACATCTCTCCCCGACCATCAGTCGGTCGTCGGCCTCTTTCAGAAGATCGCAGACTTCCAACCTGATTCCCCAGCGCTGACCACGATCGGTACCACGCTTACCTACGAAGCTCTTGATCAACTTGCAAATGGGGTCGCAGCCACCGTCCTGCGACACTGTCCACCGGAGCCTCCGCTACCGGTGGCGTTTATGCTGGACAATGGCTGGCAGCCAGTGGCGGCCATCCTGGGCATTCTGAAGGCAGGCCACATCTTTGTCCCCATGGATTCGAGCATGCCGGGTCATCGATTCCGAAGGACAATCGAGCATTCGGGCGCGAAGCTGGTATTGGTTGGCCGCCGTTCCCAGAATTTTGCCATTCGGATGCTGGCTGGTCTGGAAGTGGCCGTAGAAGAGCTGAGTTCATCTCAGGCGTCTGAAGATCGGCCGCAGATTGAGCTCTCCCCCTTACGGCCAGCCTACATCTACTACACATCTGGCACGACCGGCGATCCGAAAGGTGTGCTCCATTCCCACGGCAACATCCTCAAGTGGGCGGAAGTCGACGGAGAGTTGTTTGGCCTGCAACTGGGAACCCACGCAGCACATTTCTTCCGTTATGGCTTTGCGGCAGCTAGAACAGGGACCTTCAACACGCTGCTCTCAGGGGGCCATCTGCACCTGTACATGTTCGAAAAGGATGGGCTGAACCGGATCGGACCCTGGCTCAAAGAGCATGAAATCGAGTTGGCCCACATGGGGCCATCGCTCCTCCGAGCATATCTCTCCACCAATCCCCACGTCGAGTTGCCCCACCTTCGTATCCTACTGGTGAGCGGAGAAGCACTGCGTCGGCACGAAGTAGAGAAGTTCTGGCGGCATGTGGATGGCACAGCCCAGATTGTCAATCGCATGGCGTCATCCGAAGCCGGGGCGGTCGCCCAACTTGTAATCCCACGAGGTTCTGAGCTTCCGTGGAGTGAGGTTCCAATTGGTCCGCCATTGAGCCAACTGGTGGATGCCATTGTCGTTGATCCAGACGAGGCCGGCACCGGAGAGTTGTGGGTCAAGGGCCGGCACCTATCGCAAGGCTACTGGAATGACGCCGAGCTCACGGCGTCTCGCTATGTTTCCGAGCAGGCCGATCCGAGCCTGAGGATCTTCAAGACAGGCGATCTCGTCCGACGGCTACCCGATGGCAGTTTGACTTTCTTGGGTCGTCAAGATGGAATGGCAAAGATACGTGGGTTTCGCGTGGAACTTTCTGATGTCGAGGAGGCTGCTCTTGGCGTGCGGGGCGTAGCCGAAGCTCAGGTCCTTCCGAGGGGCCCATCCCAACTTGCACTCTTCTATATCCCTGAGCGCGGCATCAGATTGGAACCCCATACTTTGCGAGCACACCTCAGGCGAGAACTCCCGGATTACATGGTCCCGGCCTTGTTGCGTCCAATTGACTCCTTCCCCTACACGCCAACCGGAAAGCTTGACAAGGGTCAACTTCTCGAGTCCATAGATCAGCCCCACCAACCGCAGCCCACCGAACCGACTGACGATCCACTTGAGGTCTACTTAAGTGAACTTTGGAAGCGAACTCTAAGGCTTCCATCTGTTTCTGCGACGGATGATTTCTTCGAACTCGGAGGCAATTCTCTGGCGGCTGCCCAGGTAATGGCAGCCATCGAGTTGGACTGTGGTGTCCGACTCCCGATGGCCTTGCTGCTTCAGGGTGCGACAATTCGACAAGTGGCGACCGCAATTCGCGAAGGCGACACACGCTCGCTTTGGTTCCCGATTGTTCCATTCAGAAAGTCAGGTTCGCGCCCGCCTTTCTACCTCGTGCATGGCATCGGGGGCAATGTGCTGCACCTTAAGATCTTGCCGATGCCCTATCGGAGGAGCAACCAGTCTACGGGATTCAGTCGCTTGGCCTGGACGGGCTGGAGCAGCTCCCGGACACCATCGAAGAGATGGCGGGGCGATACATGGACCTGGTTAAAGCACGCCAGCCTGAAGGACCGTATCTGCTGGGTGGGTACTCCTTTGGGGGAAACGTCGCGTTTGAGATGGCACGCCAGTTCGTCGAGCGTGGTGATCAGGTGCTGACCGTTGTCATGCTTGATACACGCTTCGACACTTCTCTTTGGAACGAAGACCGGCCGCTCCTGATGACGAGCAAGTCATGGCAGCTCGTTCGCGAGCTGTCCTTTGGACCCCGCATGTTGCTGGGACTCGCCAAGACCCCCCGAAGGCTCAAGAGACACCTGCGCCGCCAAGTTAAGATCATCTACCGGGTGACACGACGGGTCATCCTGCGGCTGGGTCGAGAGCTCAAAAGGCAGCCCCACAACGTAACCACCCACAACACTCGCGCGCTAAGACGCTATGTCCGGCGGGCGTACTGGGGAAATGTAGTCTTCATCTCAGCCAAGCTGAAGACCAATCTCAAGCCACGCCGGGGAGACAAACGAGTGGAACAGTGGCGGGCCCTGGTCAAGGGGGAATTTTCCGTGATCGACGTGCCAGGAAACCACAACTCGATGTTAAATCATCCTGAGGTGGACGAACTCGCGGTACTTTTGGATCGATACCTCGAGTCACTTGGCGCGCCCTTCGCCGAACCCGGCAAGGTTAAATCGGCCCCAGATCCATAGACGAGGTCGGACGAGCGAACTAGCCTTCCGTGGCTGGTTCGGCCAGTATGCGGTCGATGATGTTGCGGATGGCTGTGGACACATAATCGATCGAGTCACCGCGAAGGAGATCCTTGTGACCGCCTCCGACCTCGATGACATGCAGATTGGGTACGACCTGGCGCCAGATATCAAGGACCTGTTCATCGGTCCGGCTCGCCTTGATGAAGAAGACATGCTTGCCGTCGAGGGGTTTGGGGACAAAGTGGTGGGTGGCCTTGACAGTTGACAACTTGACCCAAGTCTGTGGGGCGAGATGGCTCGCCCAACGGGGAAAGCGACGAGAGAGGCGGCGCCTCTGTTCCTCTAGCGACCTCCTCGTCTCTCGTCGCAAGACCCTGACGGCCTTTCTTGCCATTTTCCCTGTCGACCGTCCCGTGAACACAGCCACGAGAATCGCCAGCGATTTCCGAACCAAGCGGATTCTCTTCCTCTTCCGGAGCCTTCGGGAATGCTCGAATTTCCTTCTCTTGGATTCTGGGTAATCCATTTTGGTGTCGATCAATATTGCGTATAAGTCCCTGAAACCCTGATCGTGAAGCTGGCGTGCCCCCTCGTAGGCAATGGCCCCTCCGAAGGAGAATCCGCAGAAGATGTACGGGCCGGAGGGCTGGTACTCCCGTATTTCCTTCACATAGTGCCGTGACATTGCTTCCACCGAATCCAGCGGCCTGGAGCTGCCACTCAACCCCTGAGCGCGCAGGCCAAGAACGGGCTGGTCCGGCCCTAGGAACTTGGAAAGACGATCGTAGAGCCGCACCAGGCCACCCATTGGGTGGAAGCAGTAAAGACTGGGGCGGGACCCTTCGAGACTTATCGGAACAAGTGAAGGCCTGGGACCAGAGGATCGAGCAACTCGGACGAGTTGTGCCTGTTCTTGAACGGTTCCCGCATCAAAAAAGTCCTCGATGTCTATCTTCTGGTGAAAAGTCTGCTTGATCTCTGAAAGGATGCGGATGGCGTCCAGCGAGACGCCTCCAAGTTCAACGAATTGGTCTCGTATGCCGATCGGGCTGATTCCCAGAGCGCGCTCCCAAATGGAGACAAGTTTGGTTTCAACAATGGTGCGCGGCCGGAGGTAGGTATCCCGCAGGCCCAGCCATCTGAAATCCGGCGCAGGCAGGGCTGCCCGATCGATCTTTCCTGAAGAGGTGCGCGGGAGTTCTTCGATGTGCACATATTCCATCGGGATCATGACATCCGGAAGGAGCGGAAGCAGGGCACTCCTGAAGGCCATCAAGCTTGCACTTGTCTGTTCGTCGGCGGTGTAGTAAGCAATCAGATGGGGTTTGCCCTGCTCGTCATTCTTGATCGCAGCTACAGCCTCGTTAACCCAGTCCAGCGAGGCCAGGGCGAAGTCAATCTCGCCCAGCTCCACACGATGGCCGTTGATCTTTACTTGAGTATCCTCTCGGCCAATGAAATGTAGTGTTCCGTCTGAGCGGATCATGCCGAGATCACCCGAAAGGAAGCTGCGTTTGTCCTCGATCGTGGCGAACTTGGCAGCATTCAGCTCCTCAGATTGCCAGTAGCCGACGGAAAGGAAGGGGCTTTGAACCACGATTTGGCCGATCTGTCCGTTGGGAAGAGCCTGGCCATCGTCCCCTATGATGAGTACGGACTTGTCTTGAACGGGATAGCCGTTGGAGGCTACGCCTGTGTCGGTCTCGGTTGAATGGTCAAACATGTGTTCTGTAATGGGGCCGGCCTCGGTCGAACCAAGCTGCACGGTCAGGATCGTTTGCTCCGGCATCAAACTCTGAAAAAGCTTGACATCCGAAGAGCGCGCCGCTTCACCAGCAACATGAATCAGGCGGAGGTTGGGCAGGGAAGGTAGTCGGGGGACTGACTGGCACGCCTGGCGAAAGAAACTAGGGAAGGAGCTCAGAACGCTGATCCTATCCTCGGCGACTGCCTCCCAAAGGTCGGACACGCCCATGTTCCGGACATCATAAACATAGAGCGTGGCGCCGCTCAACAGGGCACCGTACAGGGATATCCTCGAGGCGGAAAAGGGCAGCCGGAAAAGCAACGCAAACCTATCATCGGGGCCAAACCCCAGACGACGGACATCTGTCATGGCCCAGTTCATGAGGGTCTTGTGATCGTGGATGACGCCTTTTGGCTCGCCGGTTGACCCCGATGTGAAATAGATGCAGGCATAGTCATCAATCGTGACGCTGGCTTCGACGGATGGTGCTGATCTGCTGGACTTCAGAGCGTCTTCGATGATAAGCAGCTCCGACGGCGAGTCTGCAGTAAGCGAACGAGCCAGCGCGGCGTTCTCTTGGGCTGCCAGGACGACTGTGGGCGACAAGGTGTTGAGGATCGATCGAAGGCTTCTAGGCGGCAAGTCGGGGTCGATGGGCGCGCAGTGACCTCCCGCCTTCAGGATTCCCAGCAATCCGACAATAGCCGGGGCGCGATGATCAGCCAGGAGCATGACCGGCTTCCTATAGGCAGAGCGATCGTCGCCGGTGAGGGAAGCCGCTAATCGGTCAGACTGGGTATCGAGTTCCTGATAGGTAAGGCGTGCATCTGGGGTCACGATGGCTGGGACGAGTGGAAAGCTCTCTGCCATCCGGTGGAATTGGTCGATGAGCGTGCCCGTAAAAGCGGCACTTCTAAACTCGGATCCCGGCCGATAGGTCAGCTTGTGGTTTCTTTCAGCCGCGTCTCGAGTGGATTGGAAGTCTTCAGAATCCATCCGGTTAGGCCGACCTTGCGGCGCCAATGCTCTTGCGAACCTCACTTTCGAGGTGATTCCAAATCCGGCTCTTTAGCCTGTGGTACTCCGGGCGTTTCTGCAGCTCGAAATCCCTTGGCCTGGAAAATGGAATTGAAATATCTTCCAGTATGCGGCCTGGCCGATAGCTCATTACGATGACTCGGTCACTCAGAAGGATCGCTTCCTCGATATCATGGGTGACGAAGACCACTGTAACCTGATTGTCATTCCAAATCTTGAGCAGCTCTTCTTGGAGAACCAGCCGGGTTTGGGCATCAAGCGAACCGAACGGTTCATCCATTAGGATGACCTGTGGCGCTGCCAGAAAGGCCTTGGCGAGAGCCGCCCGCTGGCGCAGGCCGCCCGAAAGCTGGTGCGGAAAGTGGTGCCTGAACTCGGACAAGCCGATCTTGTCCATCATGTTGAGTGCGTCCCGGCGCTCCAGATCGCTGACAGGCCCTTGTCGAAAAAGGATATTCGTTTCGACGTTCATCCAGGGGAAAAGCGCCTGTTCCTGGAAAACCATGGCTGTGCGAAGTTGGCCCTTGGCCGGTGGGCTTTTGAAAACCACTTCCCCTGAACTGGGCGCAAGCAGGCCGGCGATCACCCTCAGCAGAGTGGACTTGCCACAACCACTCGGCCCCACCAGGCTCACAAACTCTCCCTCGGAAACTGAAAGTGCAACATTCTGCAGGGCGACTAACGGGGCTCCTGTGCGATCGTGGAACAGCTTAGTGACCCGTTTGACATCGAATCCCATGCACCTAGCCTTTGAAAGGATGATACGAGGTGATACTATATCATGCCAACCCACCCAAGGAGAACAGGGCAGAATGCGGAAGAGATGGACAATCCTCGGTTCAATGATGATCTTGGCGGTGTTAGTCCTGGTCGCGTGTCAGCGCGCCCTCGGCCAAGAGTACGGCCGTATCCACGGCTCCGTCCGTCACGACTGTTAGGGTTCTGGACCGCCCATTTATCTCTTATGCCCCGTTCTATATCGCCGACGCCAACGGCTATTTTGCGGAAGAAGGTATCAAGCTCGAGCCGGTCAAGGTTTCGAGTGACGTCGAGGCGGTTACCGCTACGCTTCAGGGCAGCATCGATGTTGCAGGAGAGTTCCTGACTGCCAATCTCATGAATGGACTTGCGAGCACTCAGGATGCTCGAATCGTGGCAGATAAGGGCTTTTTGAGCTCAGATGGCTGTACAGGAAGTGCCTTGGTGGCGAGCAAGAAGCTCATGCAGGCTGGCCTTGCCGGTCCCGGAGATCTCGCAGGATTGAGGGTGGCGATGGCCCCGACCACCATTGAGGGCTATCTGGTCGACGGGTACCTCGCTGGTGCCGATCTGAGTCTCGATGATATCCAGATGATCGAAATTCCGACGCCGTCAGAGCTGCAGTCCTTGGGAGATGGTTCTCTGGACATGGTTGCCGCCTCCGAGCCATGGATCACACGCATGGTCGATTCGGGTTACGGCAAACCTTGGCTGGCATGGGAGAAGCTCTACCCGGACTTTCAGTTTTCGGTTGTGATCTACAGCCACAAGCTACTGGAAGATCGGGATCTTGGAAATCGTTTCATGGTCGCTTATCTGAAAGGTGTCCGTCAGTACAATCTTGGCGCGACAGATGCAAACGTGAAGCTCATTGCAGGTTTCACCGGCTTGGAGCCCGATCTCATCAAGGCATCCTGCTGGCCCACATTCCGCCAGGACGGGCAAGTCAACCTTGGGAGCATTCAGAAGTACCAAGCTTGGGCGGAGAGTCAGGGCCAAATTGATACACCGGCCTCGGCAGATCAGCTCTGGGATCCTTCGTTCATCGAAGCGGCCGGTGCAAACCTTGGGTCAAATTGACGCTCTTTTTGACGACCTCAGGTTCCAACGTATACTGGTGAGGCCATAATCCCGAACATGGCGCATGACGAATGGGAGTTCGCTTCGCTTGCGGGCGAGTACGCGTTCTTCCTTGAACATTCGCGGGATTGGACCGCCGAGTCGATCACCCTGAACTTTGTGCCTCAGGGCTGCGGGCGGGCCATTGATTTGGGTTGTGGATCCGGTGCCTTCACCAGGCGCCTGGCTGAACATGCCAGGAATGTCATTGGGCTGGATGTCTCGCAGCCCTTCCTCGAAATGCTGCACGAACAGGCCGGGTTGGAAGTTGGGCTCCTTTGTGCAGATGTTCACTACCAGCCGTTCGCTGAGGGCGCCTTCGATTTCGTGACCAGCACTGCGGTGCTCCACGAGACTGATTTGTCTGTCAGCCTTCCGGCCTTACGCAGACTATTGGCCCCTGGGGGGAGGATGGCCGTCTGGGACCTCGTCGATACCAAGCAGGGACGAGCCCTGACGGCCGGGTGGGGGGCTGTCGTCGCCAGTTTTAGGAACCTTTCCAGAACGTACGGTTGGCGAGCCGCCGTCCGCGTATCGCGCTTCATGGTCAGCCGCCTATGGATGCGGCACATTCAGGAACAGAAGCTGCCAGGGCCGGCGGAGTTTCGGGACGTGTACGGAGAGGCATTCCCGGGCTGCCGCTTCGTTAATCGGCCGATCATGATGGGGGTCCTGTGGCAGGTGCCTTCGAGATGACGACGAGGAACCAAAGGAGAAACTGACCGAATGGGCTCTAGAGAAGCCTCGGTGCCCCTCCCTTCGATGAAAGATGGGACAGCCCTTCCCGCCTCCCGGCGAATTGCACCATGGGTGTCTGTGGCAATCCTCGTGGGCCTTGTTTTGGTTTGGGAGGTCGCCGTACGGGAGGGATGGATTTCAGGCCTGTTCTTCCCAGCGCCCACCGCTATCGGCGAAGATTTCATAAAACTGCTCCTGCACGGCAATCTCATCGAGGATACTGGCTGGACGGTGCTTAGATTGGTCGTCGGCTTCCTGATTGGCGGCATTCCGGCATTGCTCTTGGGCTGGCTGATGGGGTGAATTCCGCAAGTTCGGGAGGTCGTTGACCCATTCATTGCGGCCCTGCACCCAATTCCAAAGGTCGCCATACTGCCATTGATCTTGGTCATATTTGGCATTGGGGACCCCTCTCGAATTCGCGATTACGGCCATCGCGGCGTTCTTCCCACTGCTTGTCAACACCGTTTCTGGTGTCAGCCAGATCAATCGGCTCTACTTCGACACGGCGCACAACTACGGGGTAGGCAGGCTGCGGACATTCGTGTCGGTCGTCATCCCCGGCAGTCTGCCATTTGTGTTCTCTGGGGTGCGTGTTTCGTTGAACGCGGCGCTTGTCCTGACGATTACTTCCGAGCTCCTTATGGCTCAAAATGGTTTGGGCCAATTGATTTGGTTCGCGTGGCAGACTTTGAGAACGGATGACTTGTATGTTGGGCTGATCGTTACGGCCATCATCGGCATAAGTATGAACGTGGGCCTCGATTATGGCATGACGCGGCTTGTGCCTTGGCAAACGCGCTAGGTGAGCTGCGGATTTTCCCCGCCAGTCTATCGAGGCGAGGGGTGTTGACAGCAATTCGAAAGACCCAATAGAGTATCGGCACCGGGTGTGCGAAGGGGACGGAGTTGGCAATCTCAAAGGCTCTTCCAAGAGAACCGCTAGTGAGCGTCATCATTCCATCCTTCAACAGCGCGCGGTTCCTGCCTGAAGCGATCGAGAGCACTCTCGACCAGAGCTACACCGAGGTTGAAATCATCGTTGTCGATGATGGCTCAACAGACGACACACGAAAAGTCCTGGCTCGCTACGGAGATCGACTTATCAGCCACAGACAAGCCAATCAAGGCGTCTGCGCAGCTCGCAATCAGGGCCTGAGCATGGCCACCGGGGATTTCGTTGTGTTCCTCGACGCGGATGACTATTTCCTCCCCGACAAGATTCGGGATCAAGTCGACGCGTTTATTGCAGCCCCCCACGTGCAAATGGTACACAGCGGCTGGGACGTCGTCGATGAAGAAGGAGCTCACATCCATCACCGCACGCCTTGAACTCGGGTTCCCCGGCTTGATCTGGAGAGCTTTCTTCTGTGGAAACCGATCCACCCCGCCGCCTTGATGTTTAGAAAGGACTTGCTTGACGAAGTGGGTGGGTTCGATACCGATCTCTCACAGGCTGAAGATGTGGACTTGATGCTGCGCCTCTTGGCACATGGCGCGCGAGCAATCTGGTTGAGGCAGACAACCGCTTGCTATCGCCAGCACGGAAATGGAGCAATGCGCCGCGGAATCCAACAGGCGTTGAGCCTGGAAAGAGTGTTGGACAAGTTCTTCTCAAATGCGGATCTACCTCAGGCAATGCGTCGCATCGAAGGCCGGGTTCGGTTCAGTACCTATGTCTGGCTTGTCTGGCATCTGTACAAAACAGGTCATCGAGAAGCCATGGCCGAGTACATAGAAAAGGCTCAAAGGGTATCAAGGTTCCGGCCCGTGACGATCTTGACAATCCTCCACTGGCAACAGAAGCTGTCTGAAGTGGGTGTGCAAAGTAAAGCGACTGAAGCGGAGATTGAGGCGATGTGGCCATTCCTTCGAGACCTTTCCCATTTCTCGGACGAAGAATGGGCCGATATCGAAGCCGCGCTTGGCTTCTGGTTGAGAGTCTGGCGGCACTATTTGGACTACGATGAGCTGGGGGCTATCAGGGGGCTAAGTCGCTACCAAGGTCAGACCACAGAGACGCTCGTGGCATTGGCCGTCCCAGGGGTATTCATCTCGCCAAATGGTGATCTGCTCTCGGTATCCATGTTTCGATCACACCTTCGCTACCTTGAATTTAAGTCTCAAACAAGAAGCGGAAATCTGGCGGCAATCTATCTCAGCCTAGGGTCACATTTGCTTTCACGGGCCGTATTCCGGAAGGGGTTGAACGCTTGCTGGGCTGCACTTGGTGCTGGTTTCACGCTGGGGAGCTTGCGGCTGTTGCTCCGAAGCGTGATCGGGCCTGGGCTGCGCCATCTGGCGGCACAGATCAAGCCCGCTAAGGAAGTTGGTTCAAGCTCATGAGCAGGCGGGCAGATTGGAGCGGGCACAGGACTGGCGGGCGGCAAAGTTTTAGACAATACCTGTCCAAGACCGTCTGGGCGCTTCGAGTTGCTTGGGAAACGGCACCTTGGCTGTTGGTAGGCGTGGTGGTCGGGAGCGTGCTCTTGAGTCTGGTGCCTGCTGGGGCCGCCTGGGTGGGGCGGAACCTGATCAATGCCGTGGTTGCGTTGGTGCGCTCCGATGTGGCCGACTTTGGCTCGGTCACGAAGTGGCTTGTTGCCGCCATGAGCTTGGCGATTGTCCAAGAAGTGGTGAGCAGCTTCACAGGCTATGTCAGAAGCCTGCAATCGGACAAGCTGTCGTTGAAGCTCACGCTGGACATTCTGCAACATTCAGCCGATCTAGACTATGCCAAATTCGAGGATCCCAAGTTCCAAGATGTCGCCGATCGGGCCAGGTACAACGCCAGTGACATCTTCACAAGTATCCTGGGAAAAGTCATAACCTTGGCCACAACGCTAATCGAGACGATCTCGCTGAGCGCCATTCTTGTGGCCGTCGACCCGGCCATTGTGGCCGTGATGCTCGTCTTGGCGGTGCCCTACGGCTACTACCGCTGGCGGCATACTCGTGAGATCTACGGCAAAGAGTATTCTCGGACGACCAAGCGCCGATGGACAAGATACTTCGTTTCGATGATGACCAGCCGCAGCACGGTTATGGAGGTCAAGCTGCTCGATCTGTCGCCGCTGCTCATTGCGCAATTCAAGGAGCTCAATGAGGAGTTCATTGCCGAGGATCGATGCCTGTACACCCGCGACTACATCATTAGTCTAGGATTTACGCTTCTCTTCGTCCTCGCCTTCTATGCCCTCTTTTATCGCGTAGCGACGCAGGCGGCGGGAAATGCTCTTACAGTAGGGGATGTCACCCTTTTCGCGGCCATCACAATGCGACTGCAGGGAAATCTCAACCCATTCGCGCAACAAATCAGCGCAACCGCCGAGCAAATCCTATACCTTGACAATCTGATTGAGTACTTCCGAGTTCGCCCTCGCCATGACAGAAGTGAGGGCCTAACAATCTCGGATCCCAAAGGTCAGATCGAGTTCAGGGATGTAAGCTTCACCTATCCAGGGACCCATTCACCGGTTCTTCGGGATATTGATTTGAAGATTGAGCCCGGCGAAACAGTTGCCGTCGTTGGTGAGAATGGGGCAGGTAAGACCACGCTTGTCAATCTCATTGCCAGACTGTTTGATCCTGACCAAGGGCAGATCTTGCTGGATGGAGTTGATCTTCAGGATTTGGCCTTGTCTTCTCTGCACCAAGAGATCTCGTTCGTTCTCCAATCTTTTAATCAGTACGAAGCCACGGCTTCCGACAACATTCGTTTCGGCAACTACAAAGAAATCCAATCTTTGGCAGACATTCAACACGTTGCGAAAATGACCGGCGTCGACGGGTTCATCTCCGGGATGCCAAACGGATACGAGACCCAACTGGGGAGACGTTTCGGCGAGTACGATCTGTCGGGTGGCATGTGGCAGAAGATCGCCATCGCCCGCGCCATGACACGAAGTGAGGCGGCCGTGCTGATCCTTGACGAACCGACCGCCTCTCTGGATGTGCGGGCAGAATGGGAATTGTTCAAGCAATTCAAACAACTGGCAAACAACCGAACCACGATTATCATCTCGCACCGCTTTACAACGGTCAGCGTCGCGGATCAAATCATCATGCTTGAGAAGGGCAGGATCGCAGAGCGAGGAACTCACCATCAGCTGCTTGATCTGGGTGGCAAGTACGCCACATTGTTCTCCTACTATCAGCAACGGCTCAACTTCACACCGACGGACAACACCTAGCTGAGGAGGTCCGTGACGTTACCAACGGCGCTGATCATCGGGGGCCATCCACGTTCAGGAACGACAATCCTCAACCGTCTGTGCCAGCTTCATCCCGACATCGCCATGACGGGCGAGTTTCGCAGTTTCCTGAGATTGAATGTACCGTATCTGGAGTATGCCCGTGGGCTCCGCATGGACTGGTACCGGCGAGGCATCGTCAGCCATGCGGGAAGGCGTGCACCCACACGTGCCAAGCTGCTGAGCTTGGGGTTCCTGACTGTCTTTTTGGGCCGGCTGTTGTTGAAAGCCAGGGGGCCCATTGGCGTTCAGGAAGTCGGGTGGGCCCTGCATGGCATCTTCCCGCACGCCAAGCTCGTGGGCGACAAGTACCCCCGCTACGTCTTTTCGTTGGAAGATCTGGTAAGAGAAGAGCATCTCAAGCAAGTCATCATCTATCGCGACGGCCGAGATGTGGTCAGTTCTTACCTCCAATGGTCGAGACAGCTTGGAAGGACCTGGATTTCGTCCGCAGGAACTCCCCGAACGCCAGGAAAGTCGCGCGGGCTTGGGTTCGTTCCATCGAACTCATGGAGCAGCATACGGATGAGCTGCATATCATACGCTACGAGGCTTTTTGCGATGCTCCCCGGCATCACTTGGATGAGCTGGCGGAGTACCTTGGTGTGCCAGCACGAGGTTTCAAACACAACAAGGTTCGGGCGACAAGTGTTGGACGCTATGCGGAAGGTTTGACGTCCCGCCAAGTGGAGGATGTGCTCCGGATAGCAGGGCCAACTCTTCAGAGACTGAATTACCCTCTATGAAAACCGAAGATCGCTTGACCCTGGTGGTGACTGGCCACCAGCGTTCCGGCACAACGCTGCTCCAGCTTCTCTGCAATGCACATCCGGAAATGACGGTTACGCCTGAGTTTGGCTTCTTTATCAATTGCCATCTGCAGTACGAGAGCTACCGACGAACCGTCATCAATCGATGGTGGATAACGAAGGACCGGGCGCTGACACAGCAAGATGAGGGTGGACGCCTCTTGCCCCTGCGCAACACGTGGATGATTTTGCGCTATCTGATGGCTGTTCATCGTCAACGAATGACGGCCAGCACTCTTCAAGCGATCCAAGAGGGGTTGCAGACGATCTTCCCTCGGTCTAAGGTGGTGGGGGATAAATACCCTGACTACATCTTCTCTCTAGAGCGATTGGCTTCGCCGGAAGGTCCTGTTTGTGTTGTCATCTACCGCGACCCGAGGGATGTTGCGAGTTCGACGTTGCGGATGGTGCGGACAGAATGGAAAGGTCGGCGGTTTGCCGCCAAGATGGATAGCGCAGAGAAGATTGCCGATCGATGGTTGAACTCCGTGGCCGCAATGCGAGACTTCCCTGGCTACGTCTACCCGATACGTTACGAGGATCTGGTCGCTGAACCGGGGGCTATCCTGAGAGAACTTTCGGAGCGCCTAGGGGTGAGCTACGAAGGATTTCCCGTCAACTGGGTCAAATCGGATAGTGTTGGCAAGCATGCGAGTGGGTTGACCGCCGATGAGTTGGCCATAATCGTTTACAAAACGGGGTCGGTGATGAGGGAGCTTGGCTACCGCCTGTGATAGGGGCGCGCGGAAATGGAACGGCGAGTTATGGTCCTATCCGTAATGCCTAACCGCTGGTAGCGCCTAGGGAAACACGTCCAGCAGCTCCGGTTCGTAGAAGCACCGGCATCCCAAGGGGTGGGCGCAGCCCTCGACGGGCAGCTTCGGGACCTGATGCTTGTGCCACTCACCTTCGGCTGCTCGGCAGGCTGGACAGCAGTCGGCGTGCGAAATGACGCGGACTCGGCCCACGCGGGGGTTGTCCTTGAATCGAGCCAGTGCGACGGCGGTTTGAGATGTCTCCGAAAGGTCGGCGCCGCAGTTTTGGCAGGTCATAACGGTGTCAGGCGACTTGCTGTTGCATACAGTGCACGTTTGCATTCACGCCTCCATCTCTGTTGTCATGTATTTTAGGTGAGTTCGCTGCAGAAGTCGATTGGATGGCCCAAGTGAGACCATTGATCCTGCATGTTGATTTGGACTCCTTCTTCTGCTCGGTCGAGGTGCTGCTGGATCCGAGGCTGGAAGGCAAGGCGTTCGTGGTTGGCGGCCGTCCTCAGTCCCGCGGTGTGGTCGCCTCCGCCTCCTATCCGGCGCGCAAGTTCGGGGTCCATTCGGCCATGCCGACGGCACAGGCTGTGAGGCTCTGCCCGCAGCTCGAGATCGTCGAGTCCCACCGAAACGCGTATCGTGAATTTTCTCACAAAGTCATGTCTCTGCTCCATCGGTCCGCGCCACTTGTGGAGCAGCTTTCGATCGATGAGGCGTTCCTCGATATGACCGGTGATCGGCGGCAGGGACGGACAATCGCTGATGGACTCAAACGCGAGATTCTGGAGCAGTTCGGCCTGACGACGTCATGGGGTGTGGCCGAAAACAAGCTGGTGTCGAAGATAGCTACCGAGGTCGGGAAACCTGATGGCTTGGTGGTGGTGCCTCCGGGAGGCGCCGCCGAATTCCTGGCGCCTCTGCCGGTTGAAATGCTGTGGGGAGTTGGCCCCAAAACCCGGCTTGCCCTGACGGAGCTGGGGATCCGAACCATTGGCCAACTGGCGGGGGCGAGCTTGTCGCAGCTGAAACCTGCCTTTGGCGACCGATCGGCGGACCTCGTCGCCCGGGCCAAGGGGCAGGACTCGAGGCCAGTGGTCGAAGAACGCCAGGCGAAGTCCATGTCGGCCGAAACGACCTTCGCCAGGGATCTCTCCGACAGGGGGGCACTTGAGCGGACCCTGCGTGAGTTGTGCGAGGAGGTCGGTATGCGGCTCCGTTCGGAGGGTCTGGCTGGGACGACCCTGCGCATCAAACTGCGTTGGTCGGATTTCACGACCATTACGCGCCAGACTCAGCTTGACCAGCCGACGGATCTAGACCCAGAGATCTTCGCCGGTGCGTTGGCCCTGTTCCATAAAACCTGGAGACCGGGCCGGCCGGTGCGTCTGATCGGCGTCGGGCTCGCCGGACTCTCCCCACAGATGCGGCAGTTGGATCTTTTCGATCGTTCCTGGCAGGAGGATGACCGCCTCCTCCGGGCGGTCGACGAAATCCGCCACAAGTATGGTCGGAAGGCCCTCAGGCGCGCAGTCCAGCTCGATTCCTCACATGACGACGAGCCCGGTAGGGGCGATTGATGGCGCCCGATATGGCCCCAAGGCGTCATCCAAGGGCATAGAACTTGCACGTTATCTGCCGAGATGAAACTACTTGGCAAGGGATATTACATCTGGCAGATGCCCAGCTGCGAGAGCGGCAACGCGCAGGCCATAGCCGAGCGTGCGCTCACGTCTGGGCTATCGCACGTGATGGTCAAGATCGTCGACGGCGCCGGGTGGGATTACAACGTCGACAGCAAGACTGGGGTCGACATGGTGCCTCCGTTGGTGCAGGCGCTCCATGACCGAGGCATCCAGGCTTGGGGCTGGCACTATGTCCGAGGCGACCAGCCGGTGGCCGAAGCGCACAGCGCGATCAAGCGGATCCGTGATCTGGGCGTTGACGGCTACATCATTGACGCTGAAGTCGAGTACCGGGACCGGAACAAGACATGGGCCGCGCAGCGGTTCATGCAGGAAATGCGAACGGCCTTCCCGAATCTGCCCATGGCGCTCAGCACATACCGATATCCCAAGTCCCACCCCGATCTCCCCTACAGCGCGTTCCTTGAGGGATGCGACTTCGCCATGCCTCAGGTGTACTTTGAGCAGGCGCACAACCCGGTCGAACAGCTGCAAAGATCGGTCGATCAGTACATGGCCCTGACCCCGGCCAGACCGATCATCCCCACCGCGCCGACCTACAAGCGCGGCGACTGGATGCCGACCACGCAAGATATTAATCGCTTCTTTGACCACGCCAAAACCATTGGGCTGACGGCTGCCAACGCCTGGAGTTGGGATATTGCAGGGCGGGCGGCATACACGCAGCTATGGAATGCCGTGGCGGATTTTGACTGGCCGGGCAAGCCGCCGATTGCCGACATGCCCGAGCGCCTGGTTGGAAGAATCAACGAGCATGACACAGAGCTGATCGCCGGGCTGTACGTCGACAACGCCGCCCACGTGACGGGGGAGCGGACTGTGGTTGGCAAGCCGGCGATCCAGGCATGGTACGACTCGCTGCTCAAGGAGAAGCTGCCCAAGGCCACCTTCAAGGTGACCGGAAAGACGGGCACAGGGGCGACTCGGCACTTCACCTGGACGGCGACCAGTGATAAGGGTTCGGTCGTGGACGGCAATGACACGCTCAATGTCCAGGATGGCCGCATCCGCTACCACTACACCTACTTCCACATTCGCTGAACTTGATCAACCGACTTTGCAGGTGGTGCTAGCCTTGGGGGAGATGAGCAGAACCCCGATCGCGTACGTTCTGCCAGGCTGAGAACACGGCCACCGAGACCAGCAGCGCGGCACAAGTCAGATAGATGGCACTCAGGGGCATCCATACCAGGGCGCCCAATGCGAAGGGTGGTCCGAGCGCGCTGCCAAGGTCGCCAGCCGAAAAGACGATGCCCAGCCCCCGGCTCCTCTGTTTGCTTGTCACCTGATCGCCCACCAGCGACGGTGCCAACGCATGTGTGGCGCCGCCGCACACCGCAACCATCAGCGCCCCCAAGAGCGCCCAAGCCAGCTCGGAGCTGCCCATCAGCCACAATCCCAGGGCTCCGGCGGCCATCGTGATGCCGATGACCCCCCAGCGCTTGCCTAGCCAGTCTGACAGCCGTCCGGCAGCAGGGGCACCCATGAGGCTGGTCAACGTGCGCAGACCGGCGAAAGCCCCCGTCAGGCTCGCCAGGGGCAGCAGGTCTTGCATTGACGCAGCCGAGGGACCTTCAAGAAGGTGGCCAAGCCAGAGAATGGTCGTCGAAGCCAGAACGCCTGCCAGGGTAAAACGGGCTGCGAAGTAAGGCACTGCGGCAGGCAAGCTGGCGTGCCAGGTCTCGGCGGAAGACCGTTCAACTTCTGATACGACCTTCGGTTGAGGCTCGTGATGGGATGGCGTGCGCGGCAGCAGGCGCCACCAGACAGCCCAGGCGGCTGCAACCGAGCCAACGCTGAGCCAAAGTGTGGCGCGAAATCCAAGATTGTCCACCAGAACCCCGCCAAGGAAAGCGGTTGCCGCTGCGCCCCCGAAGAACCAGGCCTGGTAGGCGCCGTTCAGACGGCCGCGCTGGTGGGAGGGGGCGATTTCTAGGATTGTGGCGTGGGCACCCACCCAGATGCCAGACCAGGCGGCTCCCCAAAGCACCCGTCCGGCCAAGAACAGCCAAGGACCTTGGGCGAGGGCGTACGAAAGGTTGGCCAGGATACCCAGGGCCATCGCCAGAAGCATGATCCTACGGCGAGAGCGGGTGTCCATGAGGTGGCCGGCCAGACTGTTAAATCCAATCCTGACCAGCCGGTTCAGCCCCAATGCAATGCCCACGAGGCTGGATGTCAGGCCGACCTGGACCGCAATGCTAGGCTCGGGCAGTACCGTGTAGAGGGTGCTGTCCCCTAAGAGGGAAAGGCCCGTACCCAGCCCAAGGGCAAGCACGATGCTTCCCACAGATAGCCTATCTATCCCGGTTGAACTCGGGGCGGGGAGTATGGTCAACTGCGGATGATTTGCGTGCCATAGTCGCCCAGTATAGCCCACTGCTTCCCGAGGACGCGCGGAAGCGAGCAGCTTGATCTCAGGGGCCATCGATTTGCCGGAGGTCGACGGCCTGCTTCGGAGATAGAAACCCATGCCGCGGATTGTCGATCTAACCCGACTCGAGCCGAAGTACGTTGCGGCCTTGAAGTCTCGCGGGGTGCATTCCACCGACAGCCTCCTTCGCCATGCGGCCACGGCCAGGGCGCGCGGCGCATTGTCACGACAAACCGGTATTCCGGTGGATTTGATCAATGAGTGGGTCAACATGGCCGATCTGATGCGTGTCAACGGGCTGGGTGAGTCCTACTGTTTTCTACTCAAGGCGGCCGGCGTGCGGCGTTTGGAAGATCTTCGTCAGGCCCGGGCTGACCAACTGTTCCGGGCCATTGAAGGTGTGGACCACTACGAAAAATGGGTTGGCAGGCTGCCCTCATTCCGGCGCGTCCGAAGCTGGATCGAGGCCTCGCGACGCATCCCCATAGTTGTCAACTGAACCACAAGCCCAACGGTTTGTGAAAAAATTCACAAGTCGTATCAAGCGACCCTTTGGCGATCGCGATGGACCCCTCCGGGCGATTGGGCTTGGTAAACTTGGCGTAATAAATGGAGGACATAATCGGTTGAGACTGAACCGAAAGCGAGGATCCACATGAATGACAAGATTCGTAAGTCAGATGAGGAATGGCGTCAGTCGCTGACGCCGGAACAGTACCGGGTTACCCGGCAGAAGGGCACGGAGCCGCCGTTTACGGGCGAGTACGTCCACGCCAAGGCAAAGGGGACCTATCGCTGCGTTGCCTGTGGGGCGCCGCTGTTTAAATCAGATACCAAATTCGAGTCCGGCTCGGGCTGGCCGAGCTTTTGGCAGCCAATCGACCAAAACCATGTCGAACTCGCGCAGGATCAAAGCCACGGTATGCGCCGGGTGGAAGTGATGTGCAGCCGCTGCGAGTCACATCTGGGGCACGTGTTCGAGGATGGCCCCAAACCCACCGGGCTGAGGTACTGCATCAACTCGGCAGCTCTGGAGCTGGAACCGGATTCGGACGAATAGTCGGTTAGGTGGTAGCATCAAGACGAACACCCGGTGTTCTCACCGGGTTTTCTCTTGTATCGACGCATAGGCCGGACGCATTCTCAACGATCAGGATGATCTGCCCGCCGCCATTCAATGTTGGATGCTATGTCGACCGACCTCTCCAACCGCTGGCTTCATTGGACCATTGACCCGACCGCCGGAAGGTGGTCCCTCTCGCCTCTTCTTTCCAGCGGTCCTGACATCAGGAACGCTTCGATGGGAGTGTCATGGACCTCCGGGCTGGCAAGGGGCAGCTGGCCCTCAATCATGCGGAACGCTGAGCTCGAGCCTCTACCCTATGATCACGTTCTTGGACATCCTGTCCAGGGGCTTCGCCTCCACTGTCGCTCGGAACAGCAACCCCTTCAGGTTGAAGTCGACTTTGCCATCCTCGGTGATCGTCCACTGCTCCTGAGCCGCATGCGCACGAGACTGATAGCGGAGCAGTCCCTGCGCCTGGACAAACTCGGCTTTCTGTCCGTCGGACTGACCAATCCGAAGGGAAGACAGCAACCTTGGGAACCGCGGACACCGGATGTCCAAGACAGCGGCTTGAGGATCTCCGGTGACCAAGAGTTCGTGCGATTCTTCACCAACGGCTGGCAGAGTTGGAGCTACGCTGGAAGCCTAGGTGTGGCCGATCAGCAGCCCAATACCCGCCTGGGCCTGCTGAGCCGACCCATCTTCTGCAATCCCACGACGGGTCGATCGGCGTCGGCGGGTCATTTCGTGTCCGACATGTTTGGTGTGGTCATCGACCCAGAGGAACGCAGCGGCTTGCTTGCTGGGTTCATCTCACAGAAGCAGGCGTTTGGCAGCCTAGAAGTCAACCTCAATTCGTCCAGCCCGGGGCTTCGGATGTGGGCAAGCGGGGATGGTTACCTGCTCGAGGCCGGCGACGTGTTCGAAACGGATTGGGCGGTCCTTGGGGCGCTCTCACTGGATGATCCTGAGCCTTTGGGCGCGTATTTGGATCTGTGCGCCGAAGCTGGGCATGCGCGGGTTCCCGATACTGTTCCCACGGGTTGGTCGAGCTGGTACTACTTCTTTGAATCAATAGACCGTACGGCGTTCGACCACAACCTGGATTGGCTGGAACGACATCACGACAGCCTGCCGATGGGCCTGGTCCAGCTCGACGATGGATTTGAGGCTAATGTTGGGGACTGGTTCAGGTTTGATCACCGTTTTGAAGGTGGCGTCAAACCCATTAGCCGACGGATCGCCGACGCAGGCATGGAGGCCGGAATCTGGCTTGCGCCCTATATCGCCAAGCCGCGATCCAAGTGGGTCCGCGATCACCCTGAGTGGGTCCTCCGACGGGCGGGGGGCCGCCCCGCAAACGCTGGATACAACTGGAGCTCGTTTACCGTCGGGCTTGACCCAACCCACCCGGGCGTCGAGGCAGCCGTCTCCGATCTGATTGGCACGGCCGTGAACAGCTGGGGCTTCACGTTCCTCAAACTCGACTTCCTCTACGCTGCGGCGCTGCCGGGTCGCCGTCATGATCCAGCGACAACCCGGGCGCAAGCCATGACCAAGGCGCTGGCGACCATCCGTCAGGCCGCAGGCGAGCAAGTGTGGCTCATGGGCTGTGGCTGCCCATTGGGCAGCGGGATCGGTGTCTTCGAACTCGATGCGCGTCGGCCCCGACGTGGCCCCCAGATGGAAACCTGCCTTTCAGGGGATCGAGCTCTTCTTTCAACACGAACCAGGCCTTCCGTCGGCGAGAAACGGGCTCCAAGTAGCTCTCAATCGAGCCATGCTCAATCGAAAATGGTGGATCAATGATCCAGACTGCCTTATCATGCGCGACACAGATTCCCACCTTTCCCGCGACGAAGTTCAAACGATGGCCAGCTTGATGGCCTTGCTGGCCGGGTCTCTGATAGATTCGGACGATTTGCCCAGCATGTCGGCTGAACGATCCACCTGGTTGGGCAGGCTGCTGCCCCCGTTGCCCCGACAAGCTCGGGTTCACGGACAGTTCGAACAAGAGGTCCCTGAACTTTTGACGCTGGATCTGTCTGGCCCGGTGGGCGGGTGGAAGGTCGTGTTGCTGATCAACTGGAGCCCCGACGCCCGTCGCATGCCCCTCGAGCCTGAGCGGATTGGGATGGATGCCTCAGTGCCGTGGTTCGGCGTTGACTTCTGGCGAGAGGAACCCATCATGGTCGAAGGGCCAGCATGGTCCTTCGAAGTACCTTCGCATGGCGTTCGGCTGCTCAGCTTGAGGCGGAGGCACGACTCGACACCCATGTGGCTAGGTGATACCCTTCACATCTCGCAGGGCTTGGTGGTCGACGAATGGAAGACGTCCAAGAACGATCTTCAGGCGAGGCTGTCGCCGGGTCACCAAGTGGATGGCCGAATTTGGCTCGCGCTCCCAAGCCGGCCTGCCGAAGCCAGCCTCGACGGAACCCCCGTCGAGTTTCGGCCGGCGGCACAGGGGATATTTGCTGCCGATGTGGCCGTTGGGACCGGTGCACACCTCCACGTTCGTTGGGGGCAAGACCGAAATGAGGGGGCAGATTGAACGCCTGCAGGAACCAGATTTCTGACGTGAGGTCGGGTTGTCCGGATTGACGATCGATCAGACCGTAGCTCTGGTCGCAGTCTTGTTCGCCGGGGGCTTTCTGCTCTTCGGATGGCTGGGATGGCGTCAGATTTCTTCATCATCGCGCCTTCCATTCTTCATGCTTCGTCGAGACCGGGTGGCCGCCGGCTGGCGCATGATCGGCCTGGCGCTTATCCTGGCCTTGGCGGCACTCATGGTCCAGCTTTTCGGACGGCAGGCGGCTTACACCATCGTTCCGCCTACACCGTCCGCCACCCCGACGGCCAGCCCAACCCAGACTCCGACGATCACTCTGACGCCAACGATTACACTGACGCCGTCCATCACGCCCACGCCCAGCATTACATGGACTCCGACAGCCACCGCCACGCCCATGATCCCCGACAGCATCGGTGTGCTGTTCCGAGAGACGGTGACACCCGATCCGCGCGCCGCCTTGAGCAGCATCGACGTCGCGTCTCGACTCGATCGCAGCAATCGGGCGGTCAATCCAGCAGACGGTTTCATTTCGCCGGATGGCGTGCTCTACGGGGCGTTCACATACAACTTCATGCAGGATGGGGTCCGCTGGACGGCGATTTGGTACCGCGGCAGCACGATCGTATGCCTTGAGTCGAAACCATGGGATGGCGGTACGGGCGGTTTCGGCTACACGGAGTGCAATCCGGAGGGAGGTTGGCAGGCGGGGGAGTATGAGATTCAGATGTTCGTGGGCACCGAGTGGAAAGTATCGGTGCGTTTCGAGGTATTGAGTGGTACGCCAACTCCGACAGTCAGCCCCACAGAAGCGCCCCCATCAACCGCCACACCCACAAGCCCGCCTGAAACACAAACCCCCTCGAGCGGCTAGCCGCGTTCGATCCTGTTTCCACCTATCTCAAGCACCAAGCGCAGCAAGGCCTCGTAGCCATCAGGAATGGGATCAATGGCGACGAATTCCTGGGCTGTGTGGGCTTCGCCGCCATACGACACACCTACACAGACTGCAGGGAGCCCCACACTCAGCGGCAGGCTGGCGTCGGTTGATCCGCACTCAAGGGCCGGTTCAGCCGAACAGGCCTGTCTGTAGCTCATGGCAGCGGCCCTGACCAAGGGATGCTCCCTGGGTATGCCGCCTCCCGGCCGGTGCCCGATGGCTTCCATCGTGAATTGCATGTTCTCAGTGCGCCGAGAAGCGAGGATGGATTCGGTATTCTTAATCCATGCCTCCAGAATATCTGGCTCTTCACTCCGCATATCGATTTCCATGGCCGCCGCGGCAGCAATACTGTTGATACTCGTTCCGCCAACGATGCGTCCGATGTTGAGTGTGCTGCGGGGTGTTTCGGGGATGACCAGGCCAAGAATTGCCTGGCCAACGTCAATCAACTGGTGGATGGCCGATTGGCGACCGGAATGGATCCACGAGTGTCCACCCTCGCCAAAGGCTTCAATCCTGAATCTTCGGATAGGAAGCCCGCGATGATAGATATGTCCCAAGGCCATACCTTCCAAGACGACATAGCCTGCCACGCGATCGCCAAATCTCTCTACGATGTGCTGCATACCCAGTAGATTCCCCAGCCCTTCTTCGCAAACATTGGCGACCAGCCATACATCGGCGGGCAGTTTGTGGCCCGGTAGGTCCTCTGCCAGTTCTGCCAGGGCGGCGAGGGCGACGGCATTGTCCCCTACGCCTGGGCCGACGAGCTGTGCTCCAGACCTGCGAGCCGGCGTGACCTCCTCACGTGTGAAGACCGAATCCAGGTGGGCGCTGACCACCACCGGTGGGGCTTCGCCCGTCCCCGGAACTCGCCCGAGGACATTTCCTGCTTGGTCAACCTCGACGTCCTCCAGGCGGGCTGCCGTTGCGATGCGTTGCATGAGGACGGCGCGTTCATGTTCCTGAAAGGTGGGCGCTGGTACGGCTTGGATTGCCAGGGTGTGCTGAATCAGCCGTTCCAAATCCATGGCTACAGCCTATGTGCTTTCTGGCGCAGAGATTCGCGTCGCGCCTCGGCCAACCCGGGCATGGTACCGAGGGCGTAGAACGGCCCCGATCCTTCGATGGTTAACGAAGCCGAAATGGCGCCTGCCAAGGCTGCCTCCACAAGGCTCCCAGTCTCGACCCAGCCAGCCAAGAAGCCGCCGCCAAAGGCATGGCCAGCGCCGGTCACATCCACCACCGGGCAGGGGTAGGCAGGGATGAGCCAACGCTCGTCCGATCGTCCGTCGAGAAGGCAGAGTCCCTTTGCACCGCGTTTGAGCACCACGTGCCGGCTGCCAAGCTCGAGGAGTCGTTCCGCCACCTGCCATACATTCCCCGCCCCGGGGCCGAGCAAGGCTCTTGCCTGTTTCTCGCTCACGACAAACACGTCGATACCGTTGACAAGACTCTTGATCAGATCAGGGCGGCGCGATTTCATGATTGCGGTTGTGGGGTCCAAGCTCAGCTTCTCCACGCGCAGGGCCTGAAGTCGATCGACAGACGTGTACTGGCTGGTGTAGGCGCATGAGGCCAGGTGGGCGCCCTTGGCTCCTTCAACAGCGGAGGGGATGTCCTGTGGATGAGGAACCCAGCCCGGATAACCGGTGATTGGATCGCTCTCCGGCGGTGGTTGATAAGCTAACATGGATTTGGGCATCGGCAGACCTAGGCGCAAGAAGGACCTGGCTGGATTTGGGCTGGTTCGGGTGGAAACGTCTTCATAGGCGAAGAATGAATTGATGCGCATAGTCTCCGGCAAACGTTTGATGGCCGCAGTGTTGATGCCGTGGTTCTGGAGATCCTCGAGGTGTGTCTCTGGGAATTCGGAATCCACTCGCGCAATCACCCCTATCGAGTCGGACCAGATTCGAGCACCCGCCGCAGCGTAGGCCGCGCTGCCCCCCAACAGTTGGTCGAAGACCTGATCGCCAGCCGTTACGAAGGTGTCCACGCTGAGGATCCCAAGGATCGCGACGTCGAACGGCGAAGTAGTCACACTGCGATTATAGTTCGGGGCGGTTGGTTCTTGCGCCGACCTGCCTCCCAGATGACTAGTCGCAAATTCCCATTTGCATCGGCCTGATCGCCAAGTGTATAATGGCTAAAGCTGGGCAGCCTCGCTGATCAGGCTGCCGCGTTGTTTCCGCAAGGTCCCCAATCTATGACTGTTGCCAACATCCTTCTTATCGAGAGCGGGAGGGCAAGCGACCCGTCATTTGGTCCGGCCCTGGAGAAGAAGGGTTACCAGGTCGATATTAAGCACAAGATCGATCGCGCCATTACGACTCTGCGGAATTCTCCCGAGCCGGACTTGGTCATCTTGGACGCTGCCTCAATGCGGACCCCGGGTACGCGATTGTGCCGCAAGGTTCGGGACAATTTGAATGGTGTTCCGATCATTCTCGTCTCCCCGGAGGGTACGCGCGCCGAATTGAGCACCGGAGCCAGCTTGATGCTGGTACATCCCTTCACCGCCCGCAAGCTGCTCAACCGGGTCGCGCGACTGCTTCCCGGCGACGAACGCTACACGTTGACCGCTGGACCGCTGAAACTCAATATTGCCCAACGCAAAGTGGTGGCTCACGGCAAAGAGGCTCGGCTGACACCCAAACAAGCCAAGCTGCTTGAGGTATTCATTCGCAATGCCGGCCGGCTGATGACACGCAAGGCTTTGATTAGACAGGTCTGGCACACAGATTACACAGGCGACACACGCACGCTCGACGTCCATATCAGCTGGCTCCGGCGAGCAATCGAGCGCGATCCCAAGCGGCCGCAATTGATTCGAACCATCCGTGGAATGGGATACCGTCTGGACCTGCCTGACTCTGCCTGACATGTGAAGACGAAGACCAGAAAAGGCAAGAGCGACCCTGCGGTCGCTCTTTCTATTTCAGCTTGCCCGTCAGGACGTCCAGCAGCCGACCCTAGCTGGTCGCAACCCCGACATCGCCGATACTGTCGAGCACTCGAACAGCGATCTTGCCGCTTGAAGACCCTTCCGGCAGAGCCAACTCGTCGTCAAGTGCTGCTTCGCCCCAGTCTCGAGCCGCCCTCACCTGGCTGTGGAATGCTCCTCCCGAAGGGTCACCATCAATCTCCCACAAGACCACATTATCTGGGAAGGCCTGGGGAGCTTGGCTGCCTTCGAGGCCGATCAGTCGGACGCTATTTTGGCTTGTGGATACTTGGAAGACGGGTTTCAAGGGAGTTGGCTGTTGGTCTTCGTGGGTCGTGAAGAGCTCAAAACTCGCCTCAAGATTGCTTAGCAGCATTCGCCGGTAGGAGGTTTGGATCGCCAGGGCAGATCGATCAACGCCGATCCAACGGCGGCCCAAACGACTGGCGGCGGCGATCGCCGTGCCGGAGCCGCAGAAGAAGTCAGCCACCAGATCGCCTTCCGAGCTCGAGGCGAGCAGGATTCGCTCCAACAGCGCTTCCGGCTTCTGAGTTGGGTAGCCAGTGCGTTCCTTGTGCAAGCGGGCCACCACCGGGAAGTACCACCAATCCTCAGGCACCTTGCCTCGAGCGAGATCAGGTTTCTTGCCGAAGCCGGCCTTGTCCGAGGCGGCAAATGTGCGCACCGTCGACTCGTTGTAAGGCACACGAACTGCGTCAGCGTTGAACGTGTAGTCTTTTGATTTTGCATAGACCAGCAAAGTGTCGTGTTTGCGATTGAACGCCGATCGAATCGGCGACGGCCCGTGGTAGACCCAGATGATCTCGTTGATCAGCCGATCAGGGCCGAATATCTCGTCCAGAAGGATTCGAGCGTAGGCAGAGGCATGCCAGTCGAGATGCAGATACAGGCTGCCCGTCGGAGCCAGCAGATCGTGCATCAGTTTCAATCTTGGGTAGAGCATGCTCAGATATTCCGCACCATCCTTCCATGAGTCGTCGTATCCCTCAACCGTGGTCCAATCCGCCGGGCGGCGAGAATCCTCCCCGCGTCCGACGCGGGCGGCATACGCCTTGCCGGTAAGAAAGGGCGGATCGACGTAGATCAAGTCGATCCGCCCCGCGAGGGAGTCGTGAAGCGCAGTCATCACTGCCAGATTGTCGCCTTGGATCAATTGCCCCTGCGCTGGCGCATCTGGATGGTCACCTACCCATGCGGTTCGTTTCAGAGACGCAGCCGGGATGTCTGGCCATCTCTCGGGTCGGCCGGCCCAATTCAGGCGCGCAAAGGGGTCTCTGTGGCTCAAGATGCGGTAATCCGGTCTCAGTCTCCGAACTTGGCTTTCAAGATGTCTTTCAGATTTGGTTGCCCAATGACTTGCAACTCGTAGCGAACCCGCTGGGATGGTTTATCGATCTTGAGCAGCCGACCCAAATCGATGGGCGTTCCGACAAGGACCAAGTCAGCGTCGGATTGATTGATTGTCTTCTCCAGTTCCTTCATCTGCGCCTCGCCGTAGCCCATGGCCGGAAGCACGGCGCCTGTGGTTGGGTACTTGCGGTAGGTCTCGAGGATCGATCCGACTGCAAACTGACGAGGATCGATGATCTCGGCGGCGCCGAAGCGTCGTGCTGCGACCCAGGCTGCACCGTAGGCCATTTCCCCATGTGTCAGGGTGGGGCCATCTTCGACGGCCAGCACGCGCGCCCCCGGATGGCAGACGGATCATCCACGAAAATGGGTGAGGCTGCTTCGATCAGCGTGGCTTCCGGATTCATCTCGCGCACGTTCTGGCGGACCTGCAGGACGTTCTCGGGTGAGGCCGTGTCGACCTTGTTGACCACCACCACATCCGCTGCCCGCACATTGGCTTCGCCCGGATGATAGGTTCGCTCATGGCCCGGACGATGGGGATCCACGACCACAATGTGCAGATCGGAAGTGTAGAAGGGCAGGTCGTTGTTGCCGCCGTCCCACAAAATGACGTCGGCCTCCTTTTCCGCCTGGCGGAGGATCTTCTCGTAGTCAACCCCAGCATACACGATCGATCCGAGGGCAAGATGGGGTTCATACTCCTCGCGCTCTTCGATGGTGCAGTCTTGAGCCTCGAGATCTTCATAAGTGGCAAAGCGTTGGACGGCCTGTTTGACCAGGTCGCCGTAAGGCATCGGGTGACGGATGACAGCCACCTGGTGGCCCATCTCCCGCAGGATGCCGGCGACGTAGCGGCTGGTCTGGCTCTTCCCGCTGCCGGTCCTAACAGCGCATACAGCCACGACTGGGAGCGACGATTTGACCTGGGTTGTGCCAAGTCCCATCAGGCGGAAATCCGAACCCGCGGCCAAGACCTGGGACGCTTTGTGCATCACATACTCGTGCTGGACATCGCTGTATGCGAACACCACCTGATCAATCTTCTGGTCTGCGATCAGCGCATTGAGATCGGATTCCGGATGGATCGGAATACCCTCAGGATAGGCGTCGCCGGCCAGAGCCGCGGGGTAGGTGCGGCCCTCAATGTTCGGAATCTGGGTGGCGGTGAACGCCACAACATCGTAATCAGGGTTGTCCCGGAAGTAGACGTTGAAATTGTGGAAATCGCGCCCTGCGGCGCCCATGATAATTACGCGTTGCGGGTCCATAGGTTTCGAACGTTCCTCCTGTGGTGGGGTGTCAGATAGGCGATCTTTCGCGTCACATCACTTGTGGTGCCTGCATGACCAGGAGATCCAGGCAGTTGGAGAGCGTCTGCCGTGCCGCCTCGGTCAGCCGCAATCGAAACGCACGCACGTCGGAAGGTGCTTGCAGCACCGGACATTGCTGGTAGAAGCTGGTGAAGTCCCGTGCCAGCTCGAAAGCGAAGTTGGCGATAATCAGAGGCTTGTACTCTTCGGCAGCCCTGGCCACTTCGGCTGGAAAACGCGAAAGCCGATCCAGTAGGCTGACTTCTGTGGTTTCAAGAAGTTGACCCGGAGAAACCGCAGCCGGGATATCTCCTGCCCGACGGATGATGCTGCTGGCTCGGACGTGCGCGTATTGGATGTAGGGTGCCGCCTGGCCATCGAAATCGAGGGCGCGGTCCCAATCGAAAACGATGTCGCGCGTGTTGTCCACCGAGAGCATGCTGTAGGCTAGGGCGCCCAGGCCCACCTGCTCTGCCACTTGCTCCCGCTGCTGATCGCTAAGTTCGGGGTTCTTCTCGGCGATGATGTCCCTCACACGCCGATAGGCTTCTTCTACCACGTCCATGAACAAGACGACGTTTCCCTTCCTGGACGACATCGCCCCCTCAGGCAGGGATACGAAGCCGTAGGGGAGATGATAGCACTTGGGCGCTTGAGGGAACCCCATCAGCTCAAGGATTTTGAACGCCTGCAAAAAGTGCAGGCTCTGACGCACATCGACCACGTAGATCGAGCGGTCAACATCGTAGGCTTCGAACTTGATCTTGGCCAGCGCCAGGTCCTTGGTCAGATAGAGCGTGGTGCCATCACTCCTCAGAATGACGGCGGTCCGGTACTTTTCCTTGTCAAGCCCCAGCTTTTCATCGATCCGGACAAGAACCGGCCCCTCAGGCCGCTCATCGTCAGCAATTCCCTCTTCGATCAATGAGCTGACGATGGCTTTGGCCGGCTCTTCGACGTCGCTCTCGAAGAAGTACACATCGATGTGTATGTTCAGCAAGGAGAGGATGGCGTCCAATTCGTCCAAGCTCCACTGGCGCGTCTGCTGCCAGAGTTCGCGCACCTCCGGGTCACCTTGATCCCACTTGTGATAAATTTCACGAACCTCGGCCTCATAGGCCTCACGTTGAGCCTTGGCCTCGGCTGTCTCGGGCTCGGCAGCCGTCAGAAGGCGGTTAGCCTCGGCGTAGACATCTGCCAGCCACTGTCCACGTTCGAGGACACCATCGGGCTCCTGGCCAGCATGGAAGCGCTGATAGCACCACAAGCATTGGATGACGCCCAGGCCGAGATCGCCCGGATAGGAAGCCCGAACCGTTTCGTAGCCAGCGAAACTGAGAATCCTGGCCAGGGACTCTCCGAGCAACGCATTGCGGGCGTGTCCTATATGGAATGAATGGTGAGTGTTGGGTTGGGCGAACTCCACCATAACCTTGTCGGATTGGGTCGCGCCTCGGCCGAAATCTGCCTTCTGCGTGAGAATCGAGTCGACGACGGTTTGCGCGTAGTAATCCGAATCCACGTACAAGTTGACATAGCCGCGTTCAATTTCGATACGCTGGAAGCCTTCGGGAGGAGCGAGAGAGGCTGCGAGCTGTTGGCCGATCTCGTGTGCTCGTGCGGGGACGTTGGTCGGCTTGCCGGAGCGAGCTTCTTGGGCAGCCACCTGGAAAAGAGCCGCGGTTCCGTAGGCCCATTCCCCCTTGAAAGGGACTGGGTTCCAATCGATCGTCTCGGGCAATGGAAGCCCCATCGACGTCAACTGCTCGGAGATCGAATGGGAAGCGCCGTGAAGTTGTTTGTCAAACATGGTGGTTTGCCGGGCCCGGCGGATTATTGTATGTGGCCTGACTGCGAGAAAAAACCACGACGCACCTTTGGGCGCGCCGTGGCCAGGTTCCGTTCATTGATGGCCGAGCTACTCGGCCGATCGACTTCGCTGGAGGAGCTTCATCAGGCGGCTCTTACGTCGGGAGGCGTTGTTGGAATGGATGACGCCTCTGGCGGCCGCCTTGTCGAGCTCACTGATGGCTGCCAGGACAGCTTCCTTGGCCGCAGCCGGATCGCCGGCTTCGATCGCCGAGCGGGCCTGCTTAACCTGCGAACGCGCCCGCGTACGGTACATCTTGTTGTGTGCGCGCTGCTTTTCATTCTGCCGAATCCGCTTCTTCGCGGAGCGTGTATTAGCCAAGAAATCCTCCACAGGACGAGCTTGCTGAACTGGACAAACAGAATTTCATTCTAGCCCATGGGAATGAATCTGTCTACCCCAAGACCCGGCGAGCAAGAATACCGCATTGGCCTGGGGCAAGCGCAGGGCCGCCAGGGCTAGGTTTTGGGGGAGGAGCCGATTGGGAGTTCCAGGGTGAACACGGTCCCACCACCGTCGCGGCCCTCGGCCCAAATGCGGCCGCCATGCGCTTCCACCGCCAGCTTGGCAAAAGCCAAGCCCAAGCCGGTTCCGCGCCGGCGGCCGGCGACCCCCGGGACCTGCACAAATGGCTCGAAGATCTGCTCTCGAAGGTCTTCCGGAATGCCTGGCCCCGTATCTGAGACCGATATCCAGATGCGGTCGGAAGCCTCCTTGAGATTCACATCGATAGAACCGCCCGGTGGTGTGAACTTCAGGGCGTTGTCGAGCAGGTTGATCAACACCCGCCACAGCTTCTCGCGATCGGCCTGAAGTTCCGTTCCGTTCTTGCTTGGGTTGTTGAGAGTCAAGAACACACTCTCTGCATTTGCCTCATTGACATACGTCGTCACCAATTCGCCGAGCATGTCGCTGACGCTTACCGTCTCGAGTGATAGCGGGAGATCACCTGACTCCAGCTTGGCGATGTCGAGAAGCGAGTTGACCAGGCCCAGCATCTGGTCAACGCTGCGCCGCGACACGCCGAGAGCCTGTGCCGCAGGCCCGGAATGCCGCTGGTCATCAGTCAGGGTGTCCTCAAGGATCTTGAGGCCGCCGAGGAGTGTGGTCAGCGGGCTCCGTAGGTCGTGCACAATCATCTCCGTCAGCTGCTCACGAGTCTCGCTCAGTTCTTTGGCCTCAGAGATGTCTCTCAGAACCACGAGCCACCCGATCAAGTCCCCTGTCTCATCGACGACTGGGCTGACGGTCCGCTCGAGGGTCCTCCGGCTGGGTGCCTGATGCTCCAATACGCTGGTTTCACCGGCCCTGAATGTGCTTCCAGGGCGCGTGCGGATAAGGGCCTCGAATTCTCCAGGACGATATCCGAGTCGTTCTGCCAGAAGGGGGTCCGGACCGACGATGCTGTGGCCCACCCATTGGTCAAGGGGTAGGCCGGTGAGTGTTTCAAGCTGCTTGTTGGCAACCACAACTCGGCCCAACTCGTCCAGCATCACCATGCCCTCTTGAGTTGAGTTGAGTACAGCCAGGATGTGTTCTTGGCTTTCGCGGATCCGACGGAACAGATCGGTATTCTCGAGGGCGATGGCAGCCTGGCTAGCAATTGTCTGGGCGGTTCGGATCTGGTTGTCATCATATGCAACCCGTTGGCGATGGTAGATCTCGACCAAGCCGTTGGGCTGGCTTCCGATCACCAAGGGAATGGCGAGCAAGGATTTGGCGTGGCGGATGTCTTCAAGATATGCGCGGTCGGCCTCGGTTGCTGCCTTCTCTGGCGAGAGATCGACAGGGGTAGATTCGGACACAGAATGGATAAGGGCTGGAGCGATGGCCTCGGTGACCACCACGGGCTGAGGATCTCGCTGCGGGCGGCCGTCAACGACCATGGCAAGCGTTTCGAGTTCGCGTCGATCACTTGCCCAACGGAAGAGGCTGGCACCGTCGGCCGAGAGCGCGACGGCCAGACTGTCGGCAGCCGCCATGGCCACCGAGCCGACCTCCATCGTGTTGGCGATTTGGACGGATGCCTGGTAGAGAAGGGACTGTTCCAGCAGGTTCTCCTCGAGCTGCTGGTAAAGAGAGGCGTTGGTGATGGCTACAGCCGCGTGAGCGGCAAGTTGGGCCATGAACCGCTCCCGTTCGGGGCCGAAGGCATACGGGCGTGGACTTTCGACGGAAATCAGGCCGATGTATCTTCCCCATCGGATGATCGGAGCGCTGAGCACGCTCTGGGCTTCGGGTGAATGCCAGGGCAACTCTTCTGAGGCACTCTGTTTTGGGTCCAGTTGGATCGCCGTGCCCGTCACGAAGCGCTCCATAGATTGGCCATCCTCAAGCGGGAAGACTGCCGGCAGCGGCGATGTATCTGCTTCTTGCGCGTACCCTTGGCTGGCGACCACCTTAAGCTGGGACTTTTTGGATTCAAAGATCGCCAGGTACCCGATTTCGGCGCCGGCTGCGAGCAATGAATGTTTCAGAATAGCCTTGAAGAGTTCCTCGGGTTCCAGGGTCGACGCCATTTCACGCCCGATAGTTTCCAGTCTAGATAGTTGGTCGACTTGACGCTGAAGCGCCTGGTCGGTGGCCGCGTGCGCTCTGGCGTTGGCTAAGGCCAGTGCGGCTTGCGCCACGAGCGTCTCCAGCAGTTCGAGCTGGTCGGAAGTGACGGTAGAAGGGGTGGGAAAGTATACGGTTGCCAGGCCGATAACCCCGGAAGGCGTGATCAGCGGGAGATCGGTGAATGATGCGATGTCATCGTGCTGCATCAGACCGACGAGCGCAGGCGGCAGGTCGGCTTGGCCAATATCTGGGATATGGACCGGGCTGTTGGCGCGAATGGCTTGTGAACGGATGGTGTCGCCGAGAGGCAGGGTTCGCAAGGCGTCGATCAGCTGATCGCTCAGGCCCTCGGCACTTGCCAGGAACATGCGGTCCCGTTCCTCGTCGATGAGGTGGATGGAGGCTTGACGGCCGCCTCCTGCGCGAATGAGCGCCTCGCAAACCAGGGCCATAGCTCGATCGGGGTCCAGGGTCGAGCTCATCGATGCGGTGATCTCGTTGAGTGTGGCCAGTGCTTGGGCTCTGGATTGGGTTTGCTGGTACAAGACGGCATTTTGAATGGCGACAGCTGTTTGACCTGCAATCGTCTCCAGAATTGCTTGATCGTCAGACGATAATGACTGGCCGACGCGGGTATGAAAAATCGCCAGGCAGCCGATCACCCGGTCCGGGTCGACCAACGGCACGCCGAGCCAGGCTTCCGGCGCGTTGTTGAGTTCAGGCAGTCCCATTGCCCGCAGCGTCTGAGGGGCGTTGCTCGAAATCAGGATTGGCTCCCCGCTGAGTACCACCCGGTCGGTCAGGCGATCGCTGAGTGGCCGCGAAGCCCATTGCTGCAGGGTGCCCCCTTTGACGGCCAGCGGGTAAGAGAGAGTTCTGGGCCTCAGGATGGTACAGAGAGACGTAGAAGTTATCGACGCGCAGCAGCGTTTCAACTTGATCGTAGATCGCCGAGAGCAGCTGCTGCAGATCGAGGCTGACAGGCAGCTTCTGGCTGACTTGGCTAAGGCTGGAGAGTTCCTGCACCTTGCGCTTAAGGGTGCGCTCGCTCATGGTCATGCCTCGGACGAGAGGAGCCACCACGGCGATGCCCCCGCCGAAAATCAACAGAGCGGGTTCCCCAAGGGCTGCGAAGGCGACTGCCGTGAAGATGGCGTAGGGAATGGGCAGTCCAGTCACAAGGACGACCAAAGTGGCCAGTTCCGTCCGATCGGGGCGACGCGTTCCCGTCACAGCTCGCGTGATCCAGTAGAGGAGCAAGAAGGCGCATATGAACGCCGCGCCCAAGGCCAGTCCGGGCACGACGGCCAAGAGAGAGCTGCCAGGGGACAAATAGGTGCCCCCCGCGGCACGAAAGGCCGCCAATCCGGCTGCCAGGCTTATGACCTGTTGGCTTGCGGCCGTCACCCATGCTCTCAGCCTGGCACCGGCGGCAGTTCTTACCTTAGTTGAAGGATCCCAATAGCTGCGCACGAAGTATCCGACCGCGAGCCCAACGACCAATGTCAGCAGGGCAGGAAGCGGGCCGAGAGTAAGGCCGAGGACAATGCTGATGGCATGCGAGAGGTCGATCTCTGCGGTGGCAATGGGGATTGGCGAGTTGGCGAGTACCGCAATCAACCCGAATCCGATAACAATGGCGGTCCAACCCGACGCCATGGGCCCGGATCTGTGAGTGGCGAGAAGCAGGATGATGGCCAGACTGCTGAGACCTAGGATCCACCACAAGTGACGTTTCAGGAACTCATGCATTGAAGGTTGTTTGCTTGTTGGACCACCCAGACCACTCAATCGAGTCGTCAAGGGGTGGGCGACGGTGTCGCTGACGACACGGCTGTCGCTGAGGCTGACGTCACCGAGGTCGCCGAAGGGGGTGGGCTGGTCGGACTTGACGCAGGAGCCTCACCGTTGAGTACTGCAAGATGAGATTCGGCCATGGCTCGGAGATCGTCCGGGATACCCTCAGTGTCAAGAATCCAATTCCAGTTGCGCTTGGCCTCATCTTCCAAGGGTGGGTTGGTGGCTTCATACACTTGTGCGCGCAGCGCATAGCCCTGGGCCTTCTTGGTGTTGTCGGCAGTGAAGGCGATGGCCTGGTTGGCGAGCTTTAGTGCGTCGACGTATCGGTTAAGGAAGAAGTAGGCACGGGCTTGAGCGAAGTCCATGCGGAAGGACTCGGAACCATATTGCCGCGCCTTCAGAATGTCGTTTAGGGCGTCCTGGTAGAGGCCCAATTCGATCTCGGCCTGGCCGCGTGCAACAAAGCCGATGGCATACTTCTCGTTGATTTCCAGGGCGCGGGAGGCGGATGCGAACGCTGAATTCACATCTCCTGTGCCGTACTCTGCCAGCGCCAGGTAACCCCAGCCTTCTGGGTCGTCCGGTCGGAGTACAGAATAGGTTTTCAACGGCCAAAGCGCGTCGGAGTAATCGTCAAGAGCGATAGAGGCCTTGCCGATCGCCAAATAGCCGCTCAGATTGGTGGGATCACTTGCGCTGCCGATGATCGCGTTCTGGAGAGCGTCCTCATACTCCAAGCGCTCGTACTGTGCTCGACTGAGCAGAATGTAAATGCGCGGCGCGCGAACGCCGTTGGCCAGGGCCAATTGCAGGATCTCCTCCATCGTCCTCCACAATCGCAGGGATGAGAAGAACGTCGCCTCTTCGATGTAGGGATCAATCAGCGAAGGATCCTTTTCGATCGCGCTGTCAAAGTCAGGTGGCAGATCGCTGGCCTTGATATCAACGTTTGACCGTCGAAGCAGATCAAGTCTGGCCCGCCCTCTTCCCAGGTAGGCGGGTGCGTAGTTTGGATCCAAAAGGATGGCTGAGTCGTACACAGTTGTGGCCTGGCCCGGCTGACCATCCAGCCGCAGCGCTTCGGCCTTGAAATAGTATGGATCGGGTAGCTTGGAGTTGATGGCGATGACCTGATCCATGAAATCGATGGCTTCCTGGTATCGGCCAGCCTGGAGGGCAGCTATCCCGGATTGATAAGCCTCGTAGTTAGGTCGAGGGGTGATACCGACCATTGGGGTGGCTGTGGATGTTGCTTCGACGAGAAAGGCGATCGGTGTGCCAGCCAGTTCGGAAGGGATCGGCGTGCGGAAGATCCGAGTTTGAACTGGTATGGGGGTCAGAGTTGCCGTCGGCTCTGGTGGCGTGGCCGTAGATGTGGCAGTCAACGGCGGAAGCGTCGGCGCCAGGATCGGGGCGCTAGGTCGAAATCGGTAGGTAAGCGCGAAGCCAACCACGGCCAGCAACCCCAAGAGAGCCGCAACGCCCGTTCCGACCGTCCGCCAATGGATCTTCAGTTTCGGGCCTCTCGAGGCGCGTGGCGCAGCGATGGCCTGCCTGCGTGGGACTTTCATTGTCCGCTCAGGATTGGCGGCTTCGCGAGCGCCCAAAATGACCAGCCCGCGTATGGCTGCCCGGTTTGTCGGATCGATGTTGATGGCCGAACTCGAGGCAGTAGACCCGTTCCCTGGGCGTATCCACGACAGCGCTCATCCATATCCAGTACTCGGCATTGGCTGAGTCTGACCTGAGCAGCCGCGATAAGAGGTCCCTTGCGCGAGGACGGTCCCCCGTGCGGGCGGCTCCAATCGCCTCCGTGAGCATGGATTGGGTCGGATTGACCACCTTATCATCCCTCTCCAATTGCTTGGGTGTCTACTATAGCGCCTATCGAAACCCCACGCTATCCTACCTTGGTATAATCAGCCGCCGTGTCCCCTCTGCGCCGCCTTTGCCTGCTGACGCAGGCCGCCTGGCTGCTGCTGGCCGGTTGTTCCGGAACCAACCAGGCGACCCCGTCGGCGACCCCCAGCCTTCAGGCGTTTGCTACGGCTACGCCAAGCCGGACGCCAACGTTGTTCGACGCCACGCCTAGAGAGACCGTCGAACTTGAGCCCTCCCCAACACCTTTTGTGCATGTCGTCGCCAAAGGCGAAACGCTGCTTGAGATCGCCATAAGATACGGTGTAGATTTGGATAAGTTGCTGGCGGCAAACCCGGATATTGATCCGCACTTTTTGTCGGTTGGCCAAAGCCTGAATATCCCTGGCGCCAACGGTGAGCCCGTGCAGAGCCTGCTTCCGACGTCCACACCTGTGCCCCTGCTCCTGTCCAACACGACATGCTATCCAACACCCTCGGACCGGATCATTTGCCTGGTGACCGTCAGCAATTCGAGCGATACGGCGATTGAAGCGCTTTCGGGCCAGATCTCCCTGCTGGGGTTGGATGGACAGATTCTGGACGTCCACCTGGCCTATGCGCCTCTTAACCTGCTCCCACCCGGCGGCAGGATGCCGATCACTTCGACATTTGAGCGCCCCGAGGGCCAGGTCGGCGGTGCGATGACCGTACTCCGGAGCGCTGTGGAGGCCCAGACGCCTTCTGATCGCTACCTGAAGGCCGATGTTGGCTCCCCCAGTGTGGCCTTCTCCAATGGGAAGACACAAGCCCGAGTTGAGGGTGTATTGACCGTGTCCGATCCTCCTGGGGAGGGTGATTGGCGCGAGAGTCTTCTGGCGATTGCCTACGATGCGGAGGACAGGATTGTCGGCTTCGCCAAATGGGAATCTGGCCAGGATCCGGTTCATGCTGAACATAGGGACTTCTCCCTGGATGTGTACAGTCTGGGTCCGGCTATCGATCGCATCGGCTTTATGGCTGAAGCCCGCCTGCTTTCTCCCATCACTTCTACCGCCGCGCCCTGACCAGTTGCAGTTGGGCGCCGAGCTCTGGGCCAGGGGTCAAGCAGAGTCTTGTGGTGCACAGATTATGCCCGACGAAAGGAGTCCCAAAATCTCGCTTGTCGCGGGTGGACAACGGCCCCATGCACGTATTGCACGACCTTCTTAGGTTAGAATTGGTGTCGCCATGACACACATCTCAAGTTTGGATCTCGACGAGCGCCAGCGCCTATCTGCCCTGCTGGATGAGCAATCAGCCGGGGACGCTGCCGCGGAATACTACGCCCTCCATCATCCCAGGGAGAAGACGCGCCTCTACACTGTTGCCAGCAATCAAGGACAGCCCAAAGGTTTCATGGCTGTCGCACGCACAGGGCTCGATTTGTTCCGCCCACTCTTGGTGCCATTTGTTGGCCAGTCTGAGGCCCTTCACGCTCTGCTTGCTCAGGTCGTTCCAGAGATTGGCGCCGGTATCCTGCGGATTCCCGCCCACCAGCTTCCCTGGTTGGATGACATTGTGGCGGTGGACGGAGTCACCCGATTCGAGATCCTGCGCCTGGCAGCAGATCAGTTCGAGCCCACCCTAAACGTTCTTGTCGTCGAATTGCCCACGCCAGACGGCGCACCCCGCTATGAGGTTCGAACCGCCGACGGGGAGTATGCGGCCGCTGGAATCAATTGGATGGGGACACGGTTTGCCGAGGTCTACCTGGAAGCGTCTGCTGGGGCTCGGCGTCGAAGGTTGACACGGTCGGTGATGTCCGCCATGTTGGGAAGACTCCTGGGTCAGCGCCGGCACCCCCTGCATTTGGTGCGGGACGCTGATCCCGCCGCTCGCACGGCAGCATTCCAGCTGGGCTTTCGGCCGACGGGTTTATCTGTGGCCCTGGTGGAGATCCATGCCCCCGACGAGATGCCTCTTGACTAGGGAGATCCGTTGATCCACGCCACGCACAACTTCCCAAAGGGTTTCCTGTGGGGAACAGCTACGTCGTCGCACCAGGTCGAAGGGGATAACCAGGCCAATGATTGGTGGGCCTGGGAAGCCGAACAGGGCACAATTTCGGATGGTCAACGCTCGGGCAAAGCTTGCGAATGGTGGAATGGTCGCTGGGAAGAGGATCTGGATCGGGCAGCGGAAGCCGGTCAAAATGCGCATCGCCTTTCTGTGGAGTGGAGCCGGATCGAGAGAGAACCCGGTCGCTGGGATCCTGCCGCTCTGGATCGTTATGAACAGATAATCCAGGGTGCGCTCGATCGAAGTTTGGTCCCGATTGTCAGCCTGCACCATTTCACCAATCCGGTTTGGTTTCTTGACCAGGGTGGATGGACGCAACCTGGCTCCGTTGAGCACTTTGAAAGGTTCACGGCCAAAGTCGTGGAGCGCTTGAAAGATAAGGTTGGATTGTGGGTCACCATCAACGAGCCGAATGTGTATGCCTACAACGCGTATTCTTCGGGTCTCTTTCCGCCTGGTGAAGAGGATCTGCAGAAGACGATTCTGGTCATGGCGAACATGACTCGTGCCCATGCTGCCGCCTATCGGACGATTCACACCATTCAGCCGGAGGCGATGGTCGGCATGGCGCATCACTATCGCGGCATGCGGCCAGCCCATCCCACGAATCCGCTCGATCGGTTGGTGGCAGGGTTGAGATCCCGCGCATTCAACGATTCCATTCCGGGGGCGCTCCGAGATGGGGTGTTTCGAGTATTGTGGCATCGGCAACGGATCCCTGAAGCCAAAGGGACACAAGACTTCTTTGGTTTGAACTACTACACAGAAGAAGAAGTGGCATTTTCTCTGAACCACTCGGGCGAGCTGTTCGGAGAAGGGCGCTTCCCAGCCCAGGCCGATCTCAGCCCCACAGGCTTCATCGCCAACGAGCCACAGGGTTTCTGGCGAGCTCTGAACTGGGCCCGCGGTTTCAGGCTGCCAATCTACGTTACCGAGAATGGAGCCGAAGATCCGTATGGGGGTTTCAGGCCGCGATATCTCGCCGGACACATCCGCCAGTTATGGCGGGCGACCAACCTTAGCTGGCAGGTGTGTGGCTACTTCCACTGGACACTGGTTGACAATTTCGAGTGGGAGCGGGGTTGGAACCAACGATGGGGTTTGTGGGCACTCGACCCCGAAACTCAGGAGCGCACCAAGCGTCCCGGCGCGGATTTCTACGCAGAAATCTGCCATGAGAACGGGCTTTCGACCGAGATGGTAGCCCGCTATGCTCCTGAAGCCCTTTCCCAGCTTTTCCCGGTTGACGGCCCTGGGCAGCTGGCTGCCGGCGCGAGCTTCTAGAGTCGGCAGAAGAATGCGCATGACCAAGCCGAAATCTCCGCCGCGTCATCTCCCCAAACTGATCTTGCTCGCGTGCGTTGGCCTTTGGTCATTCAGCTTGAAGCCTGCAGATGTTGCCTGGCAACCACAATCCGCCGCCACGGCCCAGGCCGATCCGGCCACACGGCCCCAAGCGGCTCCTTTCCAAGCTCCGTTCGCGCTGCCGCCAGGTCCGTCTACCTGGCTCCTTATTCAGCCCTACGGCAACACGGTCTTCGCCTACCGACTGAAGACGTCGATGTATGTTTCGGGCCAGGGGTTTCATTTTGGGATTGATTTGGCGGCCCGCTGCGGGACGCCAGTCGTGGCGATTGGGGCCGGGACTGTGGTTGAGGTGGACAGTCTCGCCCACGGGGCCGGTCCACACAATCTTATGATTGACCATGCCAACGGGTACGCGTCCTTCTATGGCCACCTCCTTGAGCGTCCCGGCTTCAAACCAGGGCAGACCGTGCAGGCCGGCCAGGAGGTTGCGCTTTCTGGCGACCCGGACGGGACATGTACTTCACGCCCTCATTTGCATCTGGAGATCCGGGATGCTCCCAGCCATCGACACGCCTTCAATCCCATCCCGTTGATCGACGTCGACTGGAACCGGATTGCCCTTGCCAGCGGCGCCCCGCTGCGGTTTGAGCAAGATCTGGAAGCGCCTCAAACATGGCAAACCCTGTACGACCAGCCGGATGTCACGTTTGGTGGGAAACTCCTCAATGCTTACAAATCAGCCTGGCCACCCGAACATTAGAGCCCTGATGATGGGGCTGCCCTTGATCGCGTTCCTGAGCGCGAGTCTGGGTTCGTGCGAAATTTCACAAACGGTCTCGGCTTCTGGCGTCCGCCAGGATCGCTTGGCAGCGGCCACCTCGATCTCGGAGACTGTGCCAGCCCGCACATCGACGGTGGCGGCCAATGACCTCCCCACATTGGAAGCGCGTACAGCCACGCCGCAACAGTCACCTCCGGCCCGCCAACTCACGGTGGGTGGGTGTTGCGTGCTGCCCTTCTGGGGACCTGATTCGGCCGGGGTCTACTTCATCAATCGGCCCCAAGGCGGACCGATCGGGACCTATCGAGTGGATCTGGAAGGCAATCCACCATCGCTGGTCGAGCAAGGGGCGGCCGTCTTCTCTTCGGACCTGAACTGGCTGGCAGCACCGGTGGGTGGCGCGATTGAGGTCGTTGACCGGAGATCGGGCGAAATCTGGCAGGTGCCTTCTCAAGGGAGAATGGTCACTTTCTCGCCGCAAGCGGATTGGGTGACATGGCAGATCAGATCGAACAATGTGGCCAACCTAGATCGCCGGCGTTGGACACTGATGGTCGGTTCTCTCAGCTCACGGGAAACCAGTTCGCCCCTGACTGGCATTGGCGGCGGGTTCATTGGTTGGGGCCGGTCCGAGAGCACATTGCTGTATTCGGGAAGACGAGAAATGGGAGGGGAGGCTGGACTTTGGCAATCGGCGCTGGATGGGACCGATGCCGTCTTGCTCTTCTCGGCTGAGAGAATTCGAAGCCCGCAGGTGTCGCCGCGGGGCGGATGGGTGGCGTTGACGGTCTCCTTCTCAGGTGATCAGTCCCGGGATGGGCTGTGGTTGGTCTCGACGCAGGGGCAAGAGTTGTTTCGAGTGCCCCAGTTCGGAGCGTACCGGTGGCGAGAGGAGGGGAGTTTGCTGGTCATGCCCCTTGAAGACGGTCGCACCCCCATCCGGCTGGTTCAGATCGACGTCGACGACGGGCAGGTCAGGGAGTTGAAGCTCCCACCCCATGCCATTGAGGCCATTGTCAACAATACTTGGGAGGTTTCACCCGATGGTAAGTGGCTCGTTTTCCAGTCGGCCACCGACGGTAACCTGTGGCTGGTTCGCCTTCCAAGCGAGGCTGAGGGTGCATGATATAATCGCTCCGCTGACCGCAGTTGGTCACGAGAACACGGAGAGGTAGCGTAGTCTGGCCTAACGCGCGCGCCTGGAGAGCGCGTGAGCCGCAAGGCTCCGTGGGTTCGAATCCCACCCTCTCCGCCAGAAGACACCGCAGGCGCGGTGTCGGTTTTTGTCGGGAAACGCGTTGACAGCGCACTCGCGGCGCGTTATCCTGCCTTTGCCGTCCGGGCCGGTCCGGCGCGGCGGAGCGCTCCGAACCCCGTCAGGTCCGAAAGGAAGCAGCGGTAAGGGGTAGTCTCCGGGTGCCGCCGGCCACCGGCCCGGATTGGCATTTCATCTTCGTGATTTGTCAAATCCTTCAGCGATCGGCCTTCCATACGTCGTGCGCCGGCGTATCTGGGCGGACAACTCTCGTCTGGTATACTCCCGCGCGAAATGCCTACATCATCGGTCAAACAGTGGCTTTCGAGTCCCTGGATACGACGTGCGGCAGGAGCAGCAGCGCTGGCAGGTATGGTGCTTGTCTACCTGGCCACCCAGCGCTCGTTCTCTGTTCAGCTTGCCGGGCACAGCTCGCACTACTCGACGCATGCCCGGACGGTGGCACGGGCGCTCCAAGACATTGGTTTGAGGCTGCACAAAGGCGATGTCGTTATCCCAGACAGGGATTTACCCCTGCGCCAGGGGATGACGATCGAAGTGCGCCGTGCTTTTCCGGTTGAGATCTCTTACCGAGGCAGGCAACAGACCGTCAGGACGACCAGCTTGGTCCCTGAAAACATCTTGGCGATGCTGGGCATAAGGGTCTATCCCGGTGATCGTATCCTGGCTGACGGGCTGCCAGTCGGAGATCCGAGCGTGCCTCTGGCAGCTCGGCCGACGCGGCTCGAGTGGTCACCGGGAGTGGATGTGACCGTCGAGAGCGGATCGGGGCGCATCAGGCTGCGGACTTCGGCGAGCACGGTCGGGGGCGCCCTCGAAGAGGCAGGCATTGAGCTCTATCAAGCCGATTCCATTTCACCCGGCCCGGCCACGCCCATAGCCGGACCGATGACGGTTGTCTATCGGCCATCCCGCCAGCTCCAGATTGATGTGGACGGTGCGACCGTACTCGCGCGTGCATCGGCGAACACGGTGGGCGAAGCTCTGAGTCAGGCGGGTGTACCTTTGGTGGGCTTGGATTTTTCCCGGCCGGCCGCCGACCAGCCGCTGCCACCAGAGGCTAAGGTCAGCGTCATTCGCGTTTCCGAACAGGTCAAAGTTGAGCTGACTCCTGTTTCATTCAAGACCCAGTATCAACCACTGGTTGATGTCGAGATTGATCAACAGAAACTGATCAAGCCCGGTGCCTACGGGGTGGAGGCGCACCAGGTGCGCGTGCGCTACGAGGACGGAGTAGAAACAAGCCGGATCGAAGAGGGCTCATGGCTGGCCAAGGCCGCCGAACCAAGAGTTGTGGGCTACGGGACCAACATCGTCATCCGCACAGTCTCCACCGATAATGGCACGATTGAGTATTGGAGAGCGGTACGGATGTGGGCCACGTCCTATTCTGCTTCCAGGGCTGGCGTCTCGCCGGATGCCCGCAACTTTGGGATTACAGCCTCAGGCAAGCCGCTGACCAAGGGTCTTGTAGCAATCGACCGACGCTATATCCCCTTTGGGACCCAAATGTACGTGCCTGGCTATGGGTATGCGTTGGCGGCCGATACCGGCAGCGGAGTGAAAGGGCGATGGATCGATCTCGGCTACGATGATGACAACTACGTCTCGTGGCATCAGTATGTGACGGTCTATTTTCTGACCCCCGTCCCTCCCGAGAACAGCATCGTCTGGATCTTCCCTTGAGCGGGGAGGGCCTGAGATCGGTCGGTGAATGGCGTTCGCTGGCTCGGCGCCACGCCTTGCGGCCGGACAAGCGCCTCGGCCAGCATTTTCTTTTCGATCCATCAACTCTTCTGAAGATTGTGGACTCAGCCGGTCTGGCCGCTGGCGAGACGGTGCTGGAGATTGGGGCAGGGTTGGGATCGTTGACATGCGCGCTGGCTGAACGGGCAGGAGAGGTTATCGCCATCGAGTTCGATCGCCGCCTCCAGCCAGCTTTGGCGGAAGCCGTCCAACCACTTGAGAATGTCCATGTGGTGGTTGGCGATGTACTTGAGCTGGATTTGGAAGCGTTGGTGGGCCAGAGGCAGCACGCCGTGGTGGGAAACATTCCATACAACATCACTTCCGCCGTCATCAGAAAGGTTATGGAGGCCCAGCAGCCTGCCAGGACGGTGGTCCTGACCATTCAGCATGAGGTGGCCCGCCGTATCACGAGCGGGCCGGGGGACATGAGCCTGCTGGCTCTCAGTGTCCAGCTGTATGGGAGCCCCAAGATCGTGCTCCGTGTGGGGCGGGGCCAGTTCTGGCCAGTGCCGGACGTCGACTCAGCGTTAATTCGCATAGACATGAACCCCTCCGGGAACAGGCCAGCTTCTCAGGTAGAAACCATCTTTAGATTGGCCAGGGCGGGGTTCGGACAACGACGCAAGCAGCTCAGAAATGCGCTTTCGATTGGTCTGTCAGTGCCTTCGGATAAAGCGGCGGCGTGGCTTCTACGGGCGGAAATTGAGCCCCGAAGACGCGCTCAGAGCCTCAATCTGGAGGAGTGGGAACGCCTGGCAGCGGCTGCGAAGTCTGACCTTCTATAGTGCAAGTTTCATTGGACCGTCGGTGTTTCGCGGGGGCGTTCGTTCTAGCTCTCTTGGCGCTGGTCGGGACTCATTCCACCGTACTTGAAGAGCAGCTGCCAAACGCGCACGGCGGCCTCGATTTGAATGCGAAATGACATCTTGGATTGGCCGATCCGTCTGTCCTCGAAGTAGATGGGTCTTTCCACAAGTTTGTAACCGAGCTTATAAGCTAGATAGGCCATCTCCACTTGGAAGACGTACCCATTTGACCGCACATGATCCAGCGGCATGCCGCGCAGTGTGTCGCTGCGCCACACCCTGAATCCCCCGGTTGCGTCGAGGATCGGCAAACCAAGTATGGTCCTGGCGTAAGCATTGCCGAACCAGGATAGGAAGACCCGGCCGATTCCCCAATTCTCATCCAGTTGCCCTTCGGACACGTAGCGCGATCCGAAAACGGCATCTGCCTCGACCAGCGCCTGCATGAAGCCAGGCAAGTACTCGGGTGAGTGGGAAAAATCGGCATCCATTTGGGCAACCGTCTCGGCGCCATCTGCAAGCGCGGATTGGAAGCCCTCCAGGTAGGCGCTGCCAAGCCCTAGTTTGCCGCTCCGGTGAATGACCGACATTTGATCTGGATGACTTTTACACAAGGAGTTGGCAATGGCGCCGGTGCCGTCCGGCGAAGCATCATCAACGACCAGCAGTCTCACCCCGTCGATGGGAAGTGCCCAGAGTTGGGCCGCGAGCGCCGGGAGATTCTCGGCTTCGTTGAAAGTTGGGATGACGATCGTCAGGGATGACATCTCAGGCGTGAGGTTGGGGGCGGCGCGGCGAGGTGGGGTGCCAAGCGGGTTGATTCTGGGGGCCGGTCATGCTGGTCTACAGGGGTTGTTTGCTGATACGAAACTGGCAGGCATTGTCCCCCATTGCCTTGCAGTGCGTTTCTACGATTTCAAAGCTCCTGCCGCCTGTGAGCCAGCGCAGGCACTCCTCAAGCCAACCCGAAACCGCATGACAGCACGGCTCGGTCGCCTTCTGCCCCCAGCACACTGGGCAGCGATCCACAACAACAGTGTAGTGGTCACCGGCTGTCTTCAGGCTCGTCTTCTGGTCGCTCATCTCGTCCAGCGCGGCGGCAATCTCCGGCAGGCCTTGCTCGAGGGTTGTTTCAACAGCGGGATGGCTCTTTGCGAGCTTGGCCAGTCCGGTGAATGCATCCAGCTGGTTGAGCAGACCGGCGATGCTCAACCAGGCCGACCTACGTGCCAAGCCGCGCCCGCCTCGTGGGCCATACATGATCAGCAGTGTGGCGTTGATCGCCGAGAAGGCGCTGAAGTCGACCGAGCGGTTAAGGTCATCGGGGGGGTAGTTGTCCACCCATTCGTGGAGACCGGCAAGGTTGAGCACGGCGCTCACGCCGTTGTGGCCCATGACATCTTCCATTGCCAAGAGGAAGTTGCGAACGACTTTGTTCGGGTAGAAGTACCCGCTCGATGAAGCTGAGAGTACTCTGGGGTCATCCGACCTGATCAGAGTTGTTTCTCCAGGTCTTCAGCGGCACGCCGCATATCGAGGAAAAGAAGCCCGAGCTTGGCCTGCTCTCGGGCCAATACGGTCAACACGGCTTGGTTTCCGACCGAGGTCAGAATGACGTACCCCGATTCGCCTTTGATATACACCTGCTCCAAACCACCCCGTCCCAACTCGCCTGCAATTCGCTCACCCAAAGAGAGCATGGCGGCTGACATGGCTGACACCCGATCCTCCTCGACATCGTTGGGCAGGGCGGAAGCCATGGTTAACCCGTCGACGCTTACAACGGCCGAGGCCTCAACATCCGGTGAAGATGCCTGGAGGTCGCGGAGGCGTTCCACCATCAGCTCAGTTCTTGATTTGGTCAAGTCGCGCTCCAGTTGGTGTTCTTGCAGAGAGAGTTGGGTGCTCTTGAGAGCGGCGGTAATGTAGCATACGGACGAATGCGCGTCAAGATGACCGTGGATGGACCGCCTTGAAAGGGTTGTGGTTCTGTGAGGTGGTGACGGGAAGCGAAATGCCAGTGTCAGTTCAAAGGCTGAATCCGCTGGTCGCCGCCAAGTTCGCCTTGAGCGGACTGGGCAGCCAGTCGCCTGGCAATGATCGGCAGGCTCCCAGCAGCCAGCAGGCTTAAGAAGCCGAGCATGGCCGCTCCAGTCACGGTCAGCAGATTCTCCAGAGTCGGTGTGATGGAGGAAAAGCCGGCGTCGTAGCCAAGCTGGGACACACCCAGGCTTACGGCGCTCAAGTTCCAGAGGCCGTGCAGACCAATCGCAACTGCAAAGGCGGCGGGAAGCCGCCAGAATCTTCGCCTAACAACGGCTTCGGCAAGCCCCCATGAAGTGATACCGGTGGCCAGGGCGTGCATCATCGACGCGCCGCCTCTGATGAAGGCGGTTGGAAGCCACGACATGTCGGGCTGGGTCAAGAACATGCCCTCGACCAGTGCAAACCCCAAGCCCCCCAAGGCACCGCCGATGAACGCTTGGGACGCCCCGGGAGACCGCCGAAGGATTGGCCATATGGCGATCGATTTCAGACCCTCCTCCACAACTGGGATGAGGATGGATATGAAGAGGAGCGCCATGGCGATTACCCAGGGTTGGGATACCGCTTGAACTACCAGTTCCGGAGGAGGTTGACTGAACAATCGACCAGGGGGGGCCTGAAGCTGGCCAAGAAGCTGTTGGCCGGACGGAGACAGAAGCAAGCCACCAACCAGAATGAAGATTCCTGCGATAAGGAGCACCAACTCAATGATGAAGGCCAAGGTGGGTATCAACCACAGCCCCAGCAGGAAGTGGCCCCAAGCACGCAGCGCTGACATAGCTTGCCCCGAGATCTGAAGGAGGACCGCCATGGCGAGTATGGGACCGCCCAGTGCCGAGAGCTGGGCGAGCGTCCCCAACAGGGGCGGGATGCCGTGTCTCTCAAAGATCACGTATCCGAAGGTGAGGCCGATTGGGTACAGGAGGAATGCGGCTATCCAGCTGTGGGACGGAGTTCTTTCCGAATCAGATCGCCCGAGCCAAAGGATCTTGATTCCCAGAACGATGGCAGGCAAGCCTGTGATGGCTATCACCCCGAACGCATAACTGGTCCAGACGCCGAAGAAGCCCGCCTGCGCGTCGCCCTGCAGATAGTCCGCCGCCCCAAGGATCCCGAAGACAAATGCCAGGCCGATGCTTATCAGCAATCCCAAGCCAGCGTAGATCATGACGGCGGTCGTTGCCCACCTGGGGCGCGCTTCTGCTGTCATTTGGTTTCGATCTCAATCGACTGGATGATGAGCTCTGGCTTGGTCAAGAGATCGTCCTTGGGGCTTCTTTCTGAGAGCGAGGAGAGGGTGTCCAAGCCTTGGGTAACTCTTCCCAGGACAGTGTGGGTTTCATCATACGCTGGGAGCGGGGAGAGGGTGACGAAGAAGCGCGAACCGTTGATCCCGGGCCCAGTAGGAATCACGCCCACGATGCCGGCCCGATCGAAATTGCGTGTCGCGTCAATTTCTGGCGGATAGTGATAGCCGGCTTCCCCCAGACCCGTCCAGCTGGGATCACCCAAGCCAACCCCCTGACCCGGTGTGACTTGGTAGGCCCCGGTGTTCGTGTACCAGCCCTGTTGGGCCAAATAGACGAAGCTGTTCACTGCCAAGGGGGCCGTGCCAGCATACAGCTGAATTTGGATTTCACCTCGGTTGGTTTGCAGTCTTGCCAGGTAGTTGACACCAGGCTGGAGATTCATCTGAGGGTAGGTCGCGTATTGCTGAGCCTGGAGAATCCCCAGCCGGACGGCTGATTCGAGCTGGATCTCGTCGCCGGCCAGGATGTACGGTCGTCCATTCAAAAAGACGAAAGGGGTGCCAGGAATGCCACTCGCCCGGGATTCCGAATATCGTTCTGCAATCTGGTTGGCCAGCGCGGGGTCCTCAACAGCTTGTTGAAAGGCGTCTGGATCGAGCCCCAGGGACTTCGCCGCCTGCAAAGACCAGGACAAGAACGCGTCCGGCTCGAGCGCCCGCCAATCGTCGTATTGATCCACCAGGAGATCGTGCATGGGCCAAAAGGCACCCTGCCGTCCAGCTGCCTCGGCGACTTGCGCTGCAAGATCGGCCTTGTCTTCGACATTGGAGAGCGGGAACGGGCGGTAGACTTGACGCACCTGTCCTGGATGGCGGCGAAAGGTCTGGTCCATCGCGCGCGCGGCTGCATTGCACGGTCCGCACTGAAAATCCATGTAGGCCACCAACGTGACTGGGGCCGATTGTGGGCCCCGCTGCCAGTCTCGATCGGATGGTGTTGGCACAGGGGCCAAACTGGGCGTAGGCGTTCTTGGAGTGCCAGAGCTAATGCTTGGGCGCATGGCGGTCGATGTCGGGCCCAGAGCGGGTGCCGTCCGGTGAAGGGTCGTGGCGGCTGGGGGTGGCGCTGTCGCCGCCTGGCAGGCTGAGAGTGCGGCCACCACTGCCAAAGAGCCCAGTGCGCCTGAGTACCTGGGCAAGCTCATCTGCGTCTGCCTTCGCGCGGTGGGGAGCCGGCAGCGCGGCGGCCCGGCAAGAGGACATGCCAACGATCAACCTCTTCGTCATTCCCGTGACGCGTGTGGCGACCGTGCACGAATAAACCTCCGAAATGACTATTCCATCCGGGCTGGAGCCGTCACCCAGACGATTTGCCCAGTCCAGCTTCTCCGGCGCGGAGGGGGCCCTGCCAATCCCCTGGCTTTCCCTCGGGCAGCCCAAGCGCATGCGCATTCTAGCAGGAATTGCGGGAGGCGCGGCCAATTCGGATTGAGGGGCATCGTGCGATGCGGTATCCTTAGGTTTCCTGAGGGGGTGGTTGGGTCCCGGTGGGCTCCCCGGTCTTCAAAATCGGTGGCGGGCCGCTCAGCGGTCCGCGGTGGGTTCGACTCCCATCCACTCCCGCCTAATTCTGCCGGTGGACATAGGTGAGTCATGGACAGTTTGTCAGTTGGTACAGATCCCCTGAGCGATCTCCGCTCCCAAGTTGAAAAGGTCATGCAGATCGATGACGTGACGCGAGGCGACCGGCAGCGCGGTTTTTCCGTGCGTTTCAGAGGTCGTCTTGTCGGTTCGTCTGATCAGGCCTTCGACCTTCTCGAACCAGCGTTCGAACGGATGGGGATGACACTGCTCTTCCGTGAAGAATCCCAGCAGCACGTGATCTTAGGGGTGGACGGCTTGGTGCGTCCGGGTCCTTCCGATTCGAGGATCAATATCGCTCTGTTCGTAATCACTCTCTTGAGCGTGATCTACACGGGGGTGGTGTTCGCCAATGTCAGCACGTACTCGGCCGCCGTCCCACAGCCCAATCTCAGTACAACCGAGGGGATCGTAAGTTTCATCCTGGGCGGTCTGCCTTTTGGTTTGGCCCTGATGGCGATCCTCCTGGCGCATGAGTTCGGGCACTACCTGGCGGCGCGACACCACAAGACATCGGTGACCCTGCCGTACTTCCTGCCACTTCCGCCGCCACTCAGTCCATTGGGCACGCTGGGCGCATTCATCCGGCTGAAGTCCCTGCCAAAAAACCGGAAGCATCTGCTGGATATCGGGCTGGCAGGACCGCTGGCTGGATTTGTGGTTGCGGTCCCGATCCTGCTGGTGGGGGTTTACCTCTCGAAGGTTATGCCCCTGCCAGCTGGGCCGTCCAGCGCTGGGCAGATGATGATGGAAGGAAACTCGCTGCTGTATTTGGCAGCGAAGTACGTGATCAAGGGGCAGTTGCTGCCAGCGCCAGTGTCGTTCGGTGGCATCGCGCCTTTCATGTACTGGCTGCGCTATTTCTTCTCCGGCTCACCGATACCGTACGGCGGCCAGGACATCATCATTCACCCATTGGCTTGGGCTGGTTGGGCTGGCTTGCTTGTCACCGCGTTGAACCTGCTGCCCGCCGGCCAACTTGACGGAGGCCACCTGGTGTATGTCCTGTTTGGTCGGAAGGTGAGCATGGCGTGGCCAATCATCGTTGTGGCGCTGGTTGGAATGGGTTTCATTTGGTCCGGATGGTGGATTTGGGCCGCGCTGGTGTTCTTCCTCGGCCGCAGTCATGCGGAACCTTTGGACGAGATCACGCCCTTGGATCCCGGCCGCAGGCTTTTGGCTCTGCTGGGGTTGGCCATCTTTGTGCTGACATTCACGCCTGTCCCCCTGGTTCTATTCGGATAGCACTCGTGCCCCCGAATCAGATGGCCTGCCGACCGGCAGGCCGTTCTCTTAATGTACGCTGGTGACCAGTGCTGGTGCGGGGAAATTGGCCTATCCGGGGGTTTCTTGGTTGGCCGCGGGATCTCCAATCGTGGCCTCAGGTGAGAGCTCATTTTTGGATCGGACTCGATGCCGGAGGAACTCAAAGATCATGGGTGTGACCGAGATCAGAATGATGACCATGATCGCAATCGAGAAGTTGTGCTTGATGAACGGGATATTGCCGAAGAAGTATCCCGCCAAGGTCAATCCCGTCGTCCATACCAAGGCGCCGAAAAAGTTGTATGCCAGGAAACGGCCGTAGGACATGGTGCCGATCCCGGCAACAAAGGGTGCGAAAGTGCGGACAATGGGGATGAAGCGTGCCAGGAAGATGGTCTTGCCGCCATGCCGTTCGTAGAACTCTTGCGTACGCTCAAGATGTTGACGGTTGAGAAAGCGATAGTTCTCCCGAAAGACGCGTGGCCCGACCTGGTGGCCAATCCAGTAGTTCGCCGTGTCGCCCAAGACCGCAGCCACGAAGAGCAGAACGACCAGGCTCGGCAGATGGAACGCGCCGGTGGCGGCGAACGTCCCGGCAGCGAAAAGCAGCGAATCCCCAGGAAGAAACGGCGTCACAACGAAGCCGGTCTCGAGGAAGATCACAAAGAAGAGCAGAGCGTAGGTCCAGACTCCATAGGTCTGGATCACCGTGTTCAGATGTGCATCGAGGTGCAGGAAGACGTCGATCACATTCAGGATCAAATTCATGGGCTGTTATTCCACAACTGGGGTTGAGGCCGGCTTCAGCAGAGCGCTGGATTGTAACACAGGCTGATCTGCGAAGAGACAGCCGACGGAACTCCCAGATCACGCGCCGATGAGAGCAGCCAGCACCTCTTGGCTGTGGTGTTCAGGACGGACCTTTTCGAAAACCTCAAGAAGTTTCCCGTCGGATCCGATCAGGAATGTCGTCCGCAGCACGCCCATGTATTCTCGCCCACGAAACTTCTTCTGACCCCAAACGCCATAGCGTTCCAAGACCTTGTGGTCTTCATCGGCCAGCAACGTAAACGGAAGCTCGTACTTGGCCCGGAATTTGGTGTGGGCCGCTGGTGTGTCAGGGCTAACTCCCAAGATGACTGCACCAGCCTGTTCGAAGTCCTTGAATCCATCGCGGAAGCTGCACGCCTCTTTGGTGCAACCGGGCGTGTCGTCCTTGGGGTAGAAATACAGCACAACTGGTTTACCACGAAGGTCCGACAGCTTGGTCGGATTGCCGTCCTGATCCGGCAGAGTGAAATCTGGGGCCTTGTTGCCCACCCTCGGCATGGTCATTGAAACCTCCACAAACCAATTCGGGATTTCCCCTGACAGCATCCTACCATGTTCGGGTGCTGAACATATAGGCTCCGCTATAATCGGTGCAAACAGGACTCCGGGGGGTGGGAGGCTCGCGTGTCGCAACCTATTTGTGAAACTCTTCACAAACCAAAGAGTGGGCCGATGTGGTTTGCGGCTGCTGTCTGCGCGATGGCGCTCAGTGCGTGTTCTTCGTCCGCGCTCCCGGCTCTACCGGCCACGAGCGGCTCATCCACCGAGAAAGCAGAAAGGGATGTCGCTATGGGGTTTCAAATTGAGAGCGATGTGTTTGAGCCCGGCGGTCCAATTCCCAGCAAGTTCTCATGCGATGGTCAAGATGTCTCCCCGCCATTGACCTGGAGCGGTGTGCCGCAAGGCACAAGCAGCTTGGCCTTGGTGATGGAAGATCCCGATGCGCCAGCCGGGATATGGGTCCATTGGGTTCTCTACAACATCCCCGCAAACCTGAAGGGTCTCCCGGAGGGCGTACCCGCCGAGGAAGAACTTGCGAATGGAAGTTTGAGCGGGTTGAACAGCTGGCGCAGGCGGGGCTATGGGGGGCCGTGTCCTCCGGCTGGGACCCATCGCTACTACTTTCGCTTGTATGCGTTGGATGGGTCTCCCGGCTTGCAGGCGGGCGCGACCAAGGAGCGCCTGAGCGAAGCCATTCAGGGGCATATCCTGGGCCAGACTGAGATTATGGGCACCTACAGCCGCTGAGGTGGAAGGCGCATCGGGGGACGTGATTATTGCGGTGCCTTGGCCAACCGTCTAGCTGAGAAGGTATCCTGCCAACTCTAAGTAGGTCATCAATCCCAAGATGACGAGTTCACTAATGGCCAGCATGGTCCAGCGCGGGGGAGCGCCTCCCCGAATCCGCCACAGGATCCAAATCTGAGCCACGGCCAGGGGAAACGCGATCATCGGGCCAACGGCGACTTTGTAAGGCAGCCCCAGTAAGTAACCGACGCCCAGGCTGGCAAACGCCAAGACAAGTGCCGCGTCATGCAGCCGCATGCCATTTCGCCAACCGATCCGAACCATCAAAGTCGCCTTGTCTGCTTTCAAATCGCTTGCGTAGTCTGGCAGGTCGAAGAGCAGGAGCATGGCGAAGGTTACGGCAACCAGAGGCAGGGTGCTCAGAATCACTTGAGGATGAATGGTGCCGGTCTGCAGAGAGAATGCGTATGCCGGGACGAGCCCTGAAACAACCAGCGCCGAGGTGAACTCACCGTAGCCGGAAGAGACCAGCCTTACGGGCGGGACACTATAGAAATAGGAACCCAAGACACCCATCACCAGCAGGAGCCAGGAAATCAATGGCGGCCGACCCGATACGAGCAGCACACCGGCCAATGTCGCCATCATGGTGATGGCGGCAAAACCAGCGTACAGGGCGGTTTGGGGAGGCAGACCATCTTCACCGAGGGCTCCGGAGCCGCCGCTAAGAATGGTTCGGTTGTTGTTAAGCCGATCGGCTTTGAGGTCATAGTATTCGTTGAAGTAGTGAGCCATGAGCTGGGTCGAGGTGATCATGGCTTGGCCCAGCACGTAGAGTTGGATGTCGATGGCGTACTTGAGGTAGCTGGCAATCGCGGTGCCCAGCCCAAACAGCAGAAATCCGCCCAGCAGGAAGTGAGGGCGGCTGAGGCGCAGAAACTGGACGAGCTGTCTCCCCGATGGGAAGCGCACGCTAGGCACCCTCTGGCCACTCGAGCGTGCGAGCCTCGTCCGGTTGGGCCTCCGACTCGGTCATCACGCGCAGAAGGAGGGCGGGCCCGTCGATTGCCTGCGCACCAAAGGCCACCCCGAATGGTGCCAGCATGGCGGTCGGCTGGGTAAACTCAGCCCGATGGACTTGGTCGCGTGTCGGAGAATTCGGCCGAAGATCCTGCCAGGCGCACTTCGCCCTGCCTTCGATCAGCGCCCACACTTCGTCTGATCTGTCGTGCACCCGAAACGGTGTCTCCGAACCTGATGGCAGGCGGATGACTTGAAGGCTGCCAAAGCGCCCCAGAACGTTGTCCTCGAAAGCGAGCACGTGCCACACGCTGGCAGCTTGGATGGTGTCCAGTGCGATGGGGCGAATCCAAAGATCATGAATTGGGTACTCGTCGGGCATGTTCACACTTCCAGGGTGCAAGGGATGCTTGGTATGGTAATGCCTCTTTGATCAACCTGCCGCTGTGCCGCCTCGGTCAAGCGCGAAATGCCGCCTCGGGTCATCCGGCATCGCCGCCACCATCCGCCATTTGCGAAGAGGGTGGCGTGATTTCAAGGTGTGCGACTGGGGCGTGGGCCTTGACCGCGTTGCGGATATCCCGCAGGTGAATCATGTTGTGCCGGTAAACAAGTTTGGCCATTGCGGCCAGATCAACCTCACCGAACCAAGGGTGATAGCCCTGCTTTTCGAGATCAACTTCGGTCATCTCGCTGGCGATCTCGACCGTCGCCTTCCGAGCCGCCTGGAATTCTGTGAGCAAATCTCGCCAGGCATGGTCGTCGAGCGATGGAACTTCCCGCTCATTAAACTCTACGATTTCCATGTCGCGCGGGGCGCCATGTCCTCCGGCCAGCACATCCTGCAGCAGCTCGTGGAAAGCTCGCTCGGCGGACACGAAATGGGCCAGAATGTCGCGAACAGTCCACTCGGAGCCGGTGGTATAGACCTGCTGGGCCCTAGCTTCGGCCGGCAGGCTTTCCAGGTAGCCAATCGTCTTGGCGCCGTCGGCAGCCATGCGCCGAGCAAGGTGCTCGCCTGCCTCACTCATCCAATCCCTCCAAGCTGGATGTCCACAATGTGACCCAACTGCGTCGCCAGTCTACCATGCTGCATCCTGCCGGCCGGCTGAAACCTAGACCCAAAAGCTCCGCCCCGGGCTGCCGGCAGGATGGTCGAGTTTGAGCTCACCCACAATGCGGCAGAACGTTGTTTGGCGTCTAGCCTCGGATGAGATTGGAGACGAAGAACCACAGATTGGCTGGTCGCTCCGCCAGGCGGCGCATGAAGTACGGGTACCATTCCGTGCCGTAGGGAACGTAGATGCGGACAGGATATCCGTCCTTGAGCAAAGTGCGCTGGAGTTCCGTGCGTATGCCATGCAGGAGCTGGAACTCGAGGCCCTCCTTCGGCAGCCCTTTCTCTTTAGCGATATTGCAGGCGTACTCGATGCGCAGGTGATCATGGGTGGCAATCGCCGGTATCGGAGGCGTCCGGCCGTCTGCCGAAACTGGAACTGAGCCGTGGGAGATGGCGCCCTGAATGAGCATCTCCGTCTCCCGGTCGAAGGCCCGGTCCACATCATTCTTCTTGGGATAGGCGATCTTCGCCGGCTCGTCGTAGGCGCCCTTGACCAATCTGACCGGCGTCCCTTCCTCGGCCAGTCGGTGGATGTCATCGTCGCTTCGGTAAAGGTAGGACTGGATCACCACACCCAGGTTGGTCGCCCCGGACTCTTTCAAGCGCTGGTAGATCCGCAGCGTGTCTTCCAGGATCGCCGAGTCCTCCATGTCGATGCGCACGAAGGTCCCATAGGATTTCGCACGATCGACGATGCGCTTGAGATTGGCAGCGCACATCTCGAAGTCGAGCAACAATCCCAATTGGGTGAGTTTCAATGAGACATTGGCGCGCAGCTTGGTCTCTTGGATGCGGTCCAGCAGGCCCAGGTAGTCTTCGGTTGCGTGGGCAGCATCTTCGGCGGTGTTCACATTCTCGCCCAGATGATCCAGAGTGGCGTTCAATCCGGCCTGATTGAGTGCCTGGACGGCGCGTACGGCGTCATCCAATGTATCCCCGGCAACGAAGCGCGAAGCCACGCGGCGCGATAGCCCCCAACCCGATACGAGTCGTCGGGCCCAAGATGCAGACGAAAGATAGAGGAGAAAGGCTCTGAGCACGCTGGCCTCCTAGCTAGATGGGGGATCGATGGTTGGCATCAAACAGGAGCCAAACGAGAACGCGTAGAAAGTCGGCCCCGGTCGGGCAAAGCTCAAGAGGAGCTCGTGTTGATCGACCTCAGAATCCTTGACCAGATTGTAGAGTCTAGTCACGTCCAACCGCAAGCCCGTGCCGGAAGTTGTTTGAAAGACATCAGCCCCCAGCATGCCGGCAGCGGCGGGCTGCCCGTCGTATTCGAGGCGCACGATAGGGTCTCCTGGATGGTCGGCATCGACCAGACCTGTCTCCGGGGCGGGCGCCAACAGAGCATGAACTTCGGCAGCGTGGTAGGTAAGGTTGATTGCCCCGGGAGCTTGGATCAGCTGCCACCCATCGGCGTTCCTCGCCCATTCGCCGATGAGCTGATAGCCATCTGGCGTTGCAGACTTACGATCTAAGGTCAGACCTTGGGTTGATACGAATCGATTGACTTCATCGGCCTGCAGTTCCGGCGTGGTCGGCACACAGACAGCACCAGGCTCGTCTTCTGGCCGCACAGAACCAAGAGGCTCTGGCAGGTCGAGTTCCGAATGGGCATAGCGCAGCAGACTCCGCAGGGCGGTTTCAACGTCCGCGTAGTCATGATCACCGGCATGCGTCAAACGGATGAACCCAGATCTGTCAACAAGGAAGAGCGTCGGCCATGCCTTGACAGCCCAAGCCGTCCACTCGATCTGCTTGTTGTCCATCAAGATCGGCCAGCGGATCCCCAATCGACGAGAGGAGTGGGTTACCCATTGTGGGCTATGAGCGAAGGAGAACTCTGGGGTATGGACAGTGATCAGGAAGAGATGGGGCGCATACATACGATGCCAGGCCCGTAAATAGGGAAGCGTGCGCAGGCAGTTGATGCAGGTGAAATCGGAGAAGCTTACGATGAGGGCCCGGGCATCTGAATCCCGCCATGCGGGACGGGACGGCGTATTGATCCAAATCCCGGATTGGAAGTCAGGGGCGTGCACCAAGGGAGAGTCCAGAGCCATCAGAACCCATTGTAGCAGTGAACAGCTGGAAGGCACTATGGGGTGGTAGAATCTCTCGTCATGCCTCCAGAAGGCGATCCCACAGCCCCTCATCAACCTGTTCAGGCCACCCAGATTCAAAATCCCGATTGGGCCGGGGCAAAGATGCGTCGGCCGCGCCGTCCTGCTGGCTGGTGGCTTTCGGCTGCCATGGTTGGCCTGATTCTCGGCCTGAGTGCAGGTCTCTACTTGCTTGCCCCAGTCCGCACCAACATCCTTCTGCTCGGAATTGATCGCCGGCCAGGTGAAACGAATGCCAGCCGCACGGACACGATGATCCTGACCACGGTCCAACCCCTCCAGCCCTACGTCGGCATGCTGTCAATCCCGCGGGATTTGTGGGTAACCCTGCCCGACGGTTCTCAGAATCGCATCAACACGGCCCACTTCTTCGCCGAGGCCGCTTCTCCAGGGTCAGGGCCAGAAGCGGCCAAGCGCGTCGTGGCCCAGAACTTCGGCGTCACCGTCGATGACTACCTGCGGCTGAATTTCGCTGGCCTGCGTGACTTCGTTGACGCGTTGGGTGGGGTGCAAATCGACCTGCCTCAGGCCATGTCTGGCTATCCCCCTGGCAAACATCAGCTTGACGGTGAGCAAGCCCTGGCTTTTGTGCGCGACCGGGCCGGGAGCGACGACTTCGCTCGTATGGGAAGAGGTCAGCTTTTCCTCAAGGCTGTTATGAAGGAGATGGCGTCGCCGGCGGCCTGGCCACATCTCCCCGCGGCATCCTTGGCCTTGCTCCAATCGATCGACACCGATGTGCCTGCCTGGGAATGGCCGCGGCTGGCGTTGGCTTTAATCCGGGCTGGACCCGATGGCATCGACGGGAGAGTGATCACTCGCGAAATGGCTCACGGTTTCACCACGGATGGAGGTGCCCAGGTGTTGGCGCCAGATTGGTCCCAAATCAATCCGGTTCTGAAAGATATGTTCAACCAATAATTGGGGCTTTGGCAGAACGCGAATCTCTTGTAGGATAGATGCAGGGGAAGGTCAGAGGCATCCGTTGTGCCATGCCGGAGATGGGAGGTGGGAATGCTGCCGATCGTGGCGGTGGTGGCTGTGGGTGGCTTTTTGGTACTGCATTTCACGGGTGTTCTGGACGATCTGGGCCAGCGTTGGACCAAGGCAGGCCCAGGGTTCCCACGGTCTCTCAAGCCATCCGGGAAGCCCGGACATGATAGAGATATGGACCGCCGCCTTAAGGTCTTCGAAAGCTTCGTCGAGAATTTGGCCAAGCCGAATGAAGATGGGGACGACAAGCCGAAAAGCGCGCGTCCCGCCGATGATCCCGTGGAGTGACTTGCGCGATTTGGAATACGAGTCTTTAATAGCCTTGGCCAAGATTTCCACAGAGCGGACACAGTAAGGAAGCACACTCAATGAAATCAAATCGACCAGCGCAGGGCGCTGGAATGGGTGCACCTCAGCCAGCCCATCGACGAGGTGTCTAGCCCCGGTTATCTCATATCTTGGGAATGGGGCCCCAAATGCCCCACCGCCAATATGGGCCTCAACTATCGAAAGGAGCGGCCATGCCCAGCATCAAGATCCAATGTCACTACGATCAATCAACCCAAGTAGTCAATATCTTCAAGAACCAACAGAGCTCTGTGTCGCAGATGATGAACAAGCTCAAGTCAGCCAAGGAAGAACTGAGCGGCGGCAAGTGGATCGGCAAAGGCGCCAAGGCATTCTATTCTGAGTTTGACCAGAAACTCCTTCCGGCGATGAAGGCGCTGGACCATGCCATGGAGGGCGGCGCAACGACGATCACCAAGGCCTCCAAGACCATGCAGAAGGCCGAAGACGAGGCCAAGAATATCTTCATCAAGGTCGATATTTCTTTCAGCTTCTAGTTGGCTTCTCGGACACACACACTTCAGCGATAGGAGATTATCGTGGTCGACGAGAGAATGGATTATGAGGCCATGGAAAAGATGGCCAACGAATTCAAGGCGGCACAGAATCAGCTGCAAGAGACGCTGAGCGCCATGAAGAATGCATCCAAGATGATGGAAGGGGGCGCCTTGCTGGGGGCCGGCGGGGACGCTTTCCAAGCAGTCATCAACCAGAAAGTAACCAAGAAGCTCACCAAGATGATTGACAAGTTCAAGGACTCCGAGTCCGACATCAAGAAGGCCATTCAGGAGAACAAGAAGGCTGTCGCGACCGGCAAGAAGGGTTTCTAGCATACCCGGCCCCACGGCCGGGAGGAGGTTAAGTAATGAGCTTCTTCATGATGAACATCCCTGGCGTTCAAAGCGCTATTTCAATGGTCAAGGCCCAGCACCAGGTCGTTCAATCCGCATCCGATATGGCCAAGCAGGCTCAATCGACGGTGATGGGGTCCTGGATCGGCGGCGACGAGCAGGCCTTCAACCAGGCTGTATTGACCAAGCTGTTGCCGGCGTACGCTCAGTTGGCCGCAGCCATCGCCGGCTTCGGCACCAACCTCAACACCGGCATCGATGTGGTCAGCAACGCGGACAAGCAGGTCAAGAAGCTGGCTGACCAGTTCGGCGGTTTGGTCGACAAGATCAAGATCTAGCGGCCGGGCCACGCTGCCCGTCGATAACCAGGAGGGTTGAAACATGGCAACAGTTGTCCAGATGGACTACACGCAAATCGAAAACTCAGCCAAGAGCTACCAGGCACAGGCCGATACACTGAAGGCTGTCGCCAAGGCACTTCAGACGGTGGTGCAGGGGCTAAGGGCGAGCTTCTTTGGGGCGATCTTCTTCGCTCAGCTCATCAAGTACCTTGAGGGTATTCAGAAGGCATGTGAAAAAGTGGCCTCGGTTTGTGAGGCGCTGAACAAAGGTCTGATGGCTGCCGAGAAGGCGCACAAGGATGGCGACACCACGACCACAGGCTTCTTCAACTTCTAGTTTGGTCAGAGTTCGCAAAGCTTGAAAGAGAGCGCGGCCCGACGCCAGTCCTACAGGCGCAGGGCCGCGTTCTATGGAACCAAAACCCGAGCGAAGAGCTGCTGTTCTTTAGGTTAGGGCGCGGCCGCCAGGATCTGAAGCAGTGTAATGGCGGCAAATATCCCAACCGCAAGGAGCACCACGCCGAGGATGGCTAAAAGAACATACATGCGCCGGGGTACTTTGCGGCGCTCCGGGGGCGGTGAGGCGTAGATCTTGCCGAGGTCCTTGGAGAATTCGAGCACATTCGTGTAACGCCCCGAGGGAGAGACGGCCTTCTCAAGCACGCCGACCACTCCAGATTGCTCGAGTTCGGGGCGCCCGACCGGGAGAGGGTTGCGGACCTGGAGCACGACCTCTCTAAGCTGTTCGTCTCGCCGCAGTTTGTGTTCAAAGCCGGGTTTCCCAGCCAGCATCTCATAGAAGATCATCCCCAGCGAGTACACGTCGGCCGCGGGGGATGGGCCGCCGGATTGGTCGCCGAGAACCTCCGGGGCCGTGTAGGCAGGTTCGCAAAGGCGAGTCCAGTCATGGCGACCGTCGGCTTCTTCAGCGGTGATCAAGAAACCTAGGTCCAAGAGCGTGGGCCGAAGATTGCCGTCCTTGTCCGTCTCGATCATGATGACGTCGGGAGTCAACGAAAGGTGGCAGCGCTGATTGTTGGCCAAAGGGCGCAAGGCTTTGGCCACGGTGGTCATAAGCCAGGCGGCCTGCGTGTGCCAAATCTGTGGCGTCTCCAACAATAGGTCGCTGAGGATCTTGCCCTCGACATGTTTGTAAACGCTGTACACCCTTGGCTCACCACGAAAGGTTATTTCACCATAGGGTCGTCTGGCTCCTCCCGGGTAGGGGGGCAGGGGTACCAGATAGAGAGGTCGTGAGCTTGGCAGAAACGATCGAATGCTGGCGCCCATCCCCGTCGATTTGGGCGAGATGGATGCAAAGACACCAGCTTCACGCCGCAATCTGTCGGCGTGCTCCTCCCCGGAATGGGCCACCTTCAGCAGCACAGGCTGTTCGTCGCGCTCGGCCTCGTACAGGGCCGCCGTTCGCCAAGCGCGCAGGAATTTGGTCACCTTCAGATCGCCCAGCATATCTCCGTAAGCCAGCAGGTCGTAGTTCTGCTCGGCCGGGCAGTCTGGATCCTGGCACCAAAGGTTACCGTCAAACGTTTCGCGTTCGCAGCGCTCACAGAATCGGTACATGGCTAGCAACCTCGGTGGGGGGCCCTGATTGCGGGCGAGGACGAATGATCGATCCGGGTTCAGGGAAGGTGACTGAGATCGCTCGCATCATTGGCGGCCAAACAGAATCCGGTTTATCATCTGAGGGTACCAGCGACGATCATCAGTTCCTGAGTGAAACGCGCCCATTTTAGACGAACGTTTGCGGGGTTGTCAAACGACCCCAACTCGTATGTGGCTGGTTTCTGATCCGCATGGCAGGATAATTGGAGAGGCCCGAGATGGCGATTGAATATATTGACCGAGTGCCAAGAATTCAACCGGAACTCCCGGTCGACCAAATTCAGATTCCCCAGCCCCCGGGCCTGCAATCCGGGGTAGGTCAGGATCTGGCGAGCCTCCTCATTCCACTGATCACCGTTCTGGGTTTTGTCTTCATGTCGGGAGGCTCCGGCAACATCCTGTTCGTCCTCCCGATGGCCATTGCCATGCTCCTGTCGGTTGGCATGTCCATTTTCAGGGGAACCGGCGGTGGAAAGGAGCTGGAGCAGAAGCGCAAAGAGTACGCCGAAAGCCTGACCCAGATGCGCCAGGAGATGGCGCGCTCGCACAACGCCCAGCGGCTTTTTTACCATCACAACTATCCCGATGTGGGGACGCTCTTTGATATCGCGGCGCGAAAGGAAAAGAGCCGTTTTGGTTCCAGGCTGTGGGAGCGCAGAACCGATGACAGCGACTTTGGCGTGGTTCGGCTGGGTATCGGCGCTCGTCCGTCAACGGTCGTCTACACCCTTAGTCAGGCAGGTAACGAAGGACAGCATGACCCCCTTCTGAGTGACGCCCTACGATTGGCGCAAGATTCGGCCGTGCTTACGGACGCGCCGATCACCATCCCGTTGCGTCCCTACGTGAAGGACGAGTCGGAGGCCGAACAAGCAGACCAATACGGCGAAGCCTCACCCATACCCAAGGCGATCGCCTCCAAGCACGCCGTGGGCGTGTTTGGAGCCAACCCCACCAACACGGCCGACTTTGGCCGAGCGATGATCGCTCATTTCGTGACCTTCCACTCGGCTGTGGACACTCGGCTCCACGTCATCGGCCTGGACGCGAACAAAGAGAGCTGGGAGTGGGCCGAATGGCTCCCCCATTGCAACCCGCGTGAAATTGGTTTCGACGATACCGATAACCGACAGCCGGAGAAGCTCGACCAACTCTGTTTCTCCTCCGACAAGGATGAGATTTCGGAATTCTGGAATCGCTTGAAGCGGGAGCTCGATCAGAGACAACTTCGCCTGCAGGAGTTTGAGGATGATGCCAAGAAAGGTGGGACGGATGTATCCCTTCCTTTCAACCTGGTTGTTGTGGATCTTCTCGGAGAGATGCCGGAGGATTCGCCGCTGGCGGAGGTCGCCTCTGAGAGTGTGGTCGCCACCATCACCAAGGCCGGCCCAACTCTGGGCGCGGCCGTGATCTTCCTGGCCAACGACGCGTCACAGGTACCGAGCGACTGCCTGGCGATGGTCGAAGTGGCGGCCGTCGGTCCTAAGGTTGTGTTCCGCTATGCGGAAGTCGGTGTCAACTCGACCCGCTATCTGGGTGACGCCGATCTGGCCAGTGCCAGCGACGCCAAGCAGCGGCTGGCGGCCCAAATCCGTCGCCTGGACGTGCGGCGCCCGGCGGGATCCGATCTCCCTCGGTCCGTCAGTTTGCTCCAGATGCAGTCTCGGTTGGAATCCCGTCGGATCACCACCGTCGACAAATTGGATGTCGAGACGAAGTGGGAGAACAGCATTCTGCCAGAGCGATCTGAGTGGCTGAGAGCGCCGATTGGGATGACCAGCATGCGAGACATTCGGACCCTGGTCTTCTCGGCCAAAGAAGGCGGCGACGGTGTTCACGGCATGATCGCCGGCACCACCGGCTCGGGCAAGTCAGAACTGCTTCTCACTTTGATTGCCTCGATGGCCGTCAGGTACGATCCGCGTCTCGTCAATTTTGTATTGGTGGACTTCAAGGGCGGGGCGGCATTCGAACCGTTCAGAAAGCTTCCGCACTGTGTTGATATCCTGACCAACCTTGAGGCCAACGCGGTCGAGCGGATGTTCGTGGCCATCCAGGCGGTGATGGACGATCGCAGTCGCTTGCTGGCCATCAGCAATGCCAAGGATCTGGTGGACTACCGCAAGAAGGTCGTTCCACGCTTGCGGCCTGAGGACACCCTACCGCGCACCTTCCCGCACCTGTTCATCATCGTCGATGAGTTCGCTGAGATGATCGCAGCTAACCCCGACTACAAGGACAAATTCGAGAGCATCACACGTTTGGGTCGGGCGTTTGGTGTCACGCTGATCCTTTCCACACAGAGGCCGGCGGGAGTGGTGACCGATCAAATGCGGGCCAACATGAAGTTCCGCATTTGTCTCCGGGTGGAAACGCCGGATGACAGTAAGGAATTGCTGGGCCGGCCCGATGCCGCCTTCCTCCCCAACATGGGTGGGCGGGGATATATCCAGGTTGGCAATGATGTGCTTGTTCCCATGCAGGTGGCCCGCGTTGGCGGTGACTACAGCGACGATCGAACGATCGTCCTGAAGGACGTGATCTGGCTCGATGAAGAGAAGGAGCCTAGCGCTGAAGCCAGCGCAGATCAGCCGCTGTACTCCGAGACTCAGATCGCCGAAGCCCTGGGTATGGATCCCGGCGAATCGCCCACCACCATGCTCGATTGGATCGTGGGAAGCGCGGTGATCCGAGCCAGGGAGGACGGCGTGCCGGTTCAGCGCAAACCGTGGCCCGATCCGCTCCCAGAGAATCTGTCCCTGACCGATCCAGTGGACGCTCGCTATCTGAACACGGAACGCGCCATATCGGACGACAAGACCATTGTCATCAACGAGCAGCTGGATGCTTGGCTCAACAATGAGAAAGAGGAGCCCATCTGGCCCGAATTGGACCCCAAGGCAGCTCCCGATGTAAGCGCCTCCATCGGCCTGGTGGACAACCCCTACAAGGCAGAGAACAGGCTCCTGACCATCGACCTGGACAATGGCCCAATTGTGCTGTTCGGCGCCGCCGGCCGAGGCAAAACAACTTTTGTGAAGAGCCTGCTTGTGGCGCTTGGGGCGACGAAGACGCCCGATGACCTGCATATGTATGCCCTCGATTTCGGGCGAGGCGGGCTGAAACCGATCCAGGATTTGCCGCATCTCGGTGCTGTCATCGATGTTTCGGAAGTCAGCCGGGTCGACCAGCTGATCCGCATGATCCGGAGCATCGTCAATGAGCGTCAGGAAGTTCTGGAAAGCTATTTGTCCCTTGAGGACTACAACACCAAGAACCCGGATAAGCGGTTCCCGGATGTGGTGGTTGTCATCGACAATTTTGCCGAGTTTCAAGAAAGCTTCGAAAACCAGATCCCCGAGCTGATGACTCTGGTTCGAGATGGCCGCGCCTTCGGTATCAGCTTCGTGGTCACCGCCGGATCGACCTCGGACATCGGCGGCAAGTTTCTCAATCTCTTCACTCAGCGGTTCACGCTCACACTGGCCGACGACAGCCAGTATGTGGATATCGTCGGCCGTGGTGCGCGCCGCTTCGATAATGTGCCCGGCCGCGGGCTGCTATCTCTCATCGTGGACGACGAACCGAAGCCGGTCGAATTCCACGTTGGCATTCCCGGCCGCCCCGATGCGCTCGGCGACACCGACGAGATCGATGGGTTCCAAATGATCTCCCAGCGCATGGAGCGTGTGTGGCTGGCGCTGGGCGGGACGCGCCCGGCCGCCGAGCTGCCAAGGGCGATCGGCTTGTTCGGCATGTACTCGCTCCTGGAAGAAAAGGAAGTCAACCGCGTTGGCGACATCCCCATCGCGGAAAAGTGGAAGTGGAGCATGGTGCCCGAGAACCAGGAATGGCTCAGGGCACCCTTGGGTTTGATAAGCAGCCGAGAAGTGCGGAGCATTGTCTTTTCGGCCAAGGCGGACGGCGACGGCGTGCACGGCATGGTCGCCGGGACGACCGGTTCCGGCAAGTCCGAACTCTTGTTGACGCTCATCGCTACCATGGCGATCAGATACGATCCTCGGATCGTCAACTTTGTCTTGGTGGACTTCAAGGGCGGGGCGGCTTTTGAGCCCTTTAAGAAGCTACCCCATTGTGTCGACATCGCCACCAATCTCCAGGGCAACGCTGTCGAACGCATCTTCGTGGCCATGAAGGCCGAGCTGGATCGTCGTGCGAAACTGCTGGCAGACGCACGCGTAAACGACTTGGTGGACTACCGGCGGAAGGTGATCCCCACCCTCAAGGAGGGTGATTCGCTCCCCGGAACCTTCCCGCACCTGTTCATCATCGTCGATGAATTCGCCGAGATGATCATGGCCAATCCTGAGTACAAGGCGCAGTTTGAGAGCATCACCCGGCTTGGCCGGGCGTTCGGCGCCACGTTGATTTTGGCCACGCAGCGGCCGGCCGGCATGGTGACCGATCAGATGAAGGCCAATATGAAGTTCCGCATCTGCCTGAGGGTTGAAACGCCCGAAGACAGTAAGGAACTCATCAAGCGAGACGACGCCGCCCGGCTTCCACCCATCGGCGGCCGTGGCTACATTCAGGTGGGCTACAGCGGTCTTACGGAGCTCCAAGCGGCTTGGGCCGGGTCGGACTACACCGACGATCAACCCGATCCTGTGTATCCGACGGAAGAGATTGTCAAAGCCCTCGGAATGGCAGAAGGCACCAAGCCCGGGATCCTTATCGACTGGGTTGTGGGAGCTCTGGCCGCCGAAGCTGAGCGCCAGGGCGTCCCTAAGCAAACCAAGCCTTGGCCGGATCCGCTGCCCGAGGTGCTGCCGGTCAATGAACGGATCGACGCTACCTACCTTTCAAGTGATCGCAGCAGCCGGGCGAAGACGGTGGTTATCGACCCCAAAGTCGAGGCATGGATCAAGAACGAAAAGGGGGAGTCGCTGTGGGAGCCTTGGGATTGGAGCGGTCCACTTCCCATGCGGGCCGAATTCGGCCTGGTCGACAATCCCTTCAATGCCGAGCAGCAGCTGCTGTCGATCGATCTGGCAACCGACCCGGTGGCGGTGTTTGGCGCCGCCGGCCGAGGCAAGACGACCTTTGTCAAATCGCTGCTCCTGAGCCTGGGGGCTGCGCATAGCCCACAGGAGCTGAACATCTTTGCGCTTGACTTTGGGCGGGGGGGCCTGAAGAGCATTGCCGACATGCCGCACGTTGGCGCCACGATTGACGCCTCTCAGCCGGAGCGAGTGGAGCAGCTCTTCCGACTGATCGCAGGGCTGATGAAGGATCGCCAGGAACGCCTGGCATCCTACGCCTCGATTGAAGATTACAACTCACAGAAGAAGGATCTGCCTGAGCAGATGATCCCGATGGTGATTGTTGTGATCGACAACTTCGCGGAGTTCCAAGAGAGCTACGAGCATCTGATCCCCGAGCTGACGGCCATGGTGCGGGACGGCCGATCGATGGGGATCTACTACATCATTACCGCAACTCAGATAAGCGAGGTTCCCAGCAAGCTGTTCAACGCTTTCTCTGAGCGCTTGACTTTCACCTTGGCCGATCCTCAGAACCTGATCGACGTTGTGGGCCGCGGGGCTTTGGGGCTGATGGACGTCCCCGGACGCGGCCTGATCAACATTGAAGGGCAGCCGCTTGAGTTTCACGTTGCCATGCCGGTTATCGAGGGTGAGAAGGATCCCTACCTCCTGCTGTCCGAGCGGATGGAAAAGGTGTGGCTCGATCAGGGCGGCAAACGGCCGGCGGCTGAGTTGCCTCGAGCGGTATCGCTGTTCGATATGTACTCGATGCTTCTCGGTAAGAAGGTCGACCAGGTCGGCGATTTGCCCATTGCCGAGAACTGGAAGCGGAGCATGGTGCCTGAGAATCAGGAATGGCTCCGCGCCCCCCTGGGCCTCATCAGCAGCCGGGAAGTTCGTGAGATGATCTTCTCGGCCAAGGCGGATGGCGACGGCGTCCATGGCATGGTGGCCGGCACCACTGGCTCCGGTAAGTCCGAGCTGATCCTGACGCTGATCGCGGCGCTGGCGGTCAAGTATGACCCGCGCATCATCAACTTTGTGCTTGTCGACTTCAAGGGCGGGGCTGCCTTCGAGCCGTTCAAGCGGCTCCCGCACTGTGTTGACATTGCGACCAATCTTCAGGGTAATGCCGTGGAACGCATCTTCATCGCCATGAAGGCCGAACTTGACCGCAGGGCCAAGCTGTTGGCGGACGGACGGGTGGGCGACCTGGTTGAGTACCGCAAGAAAGTCATCCCGCGCTTGAAAAAGGGTGACGACCTCCCGGATACCTTCCCGCACCTGTTCATCATCGTCGATGAGTTCGCCGAGATGGTCACTCAAAACCCCGAATACAAGGCGCAGTTTGAGAGCATCACGCGTCTCGGCCGCGCCTTCGGTGCCACGCTCATCTTGGCCACTCAGCGGCCTGCCGGGATGGTCACGGACCAGATGCGTGCCAACATGAAGTTCCGCATCTGTCTGCGAGTGGAAACCGCCGACGACAGTAAGGAACTGCTCAAGCGGCCCGACGCGGCCACGCTGCCGGCATTGGGCGGGCGCGGCTACATCCAGATTGGCGGCGGTGCACTGATCGAGCTGCAGGCTGCTTGGGCTGGCTTCGATTATCGCGACGATGGCAACGATCCGGTCTACAAGAAGCAAGAGCTGTTGGATGCGTTGGGCGTGACGGAGGACAACCAGCCTGGAATCTTGATCGACTGGCTTGTCGCCGCCCTGGGTGCTGAGGCCAAACGGCAGCAGGTGCCCAGGCAGCTGAAGCCATGGCCGGATCCTCTGCCGGAACGTCTGCCTCTGGACCTGCCTATCGACGCCAGCTACCTGGAAGGCAACAAACCAGGGAGCGAAATTGTGCTCGATCAAGCGCTGGCCGATTGGATTGGGAGCCCGAGAGCTAAGAAGCTCTGGGGAGACGCTGACTGGTCGAAGCCGGTTCCCATGACAGTGCCGATTGGGTTGATTGACAACCCGTTCCTCTCCAAGCAGACGGTTTATAACTTGGATTTGAAGGCCGATCCGGTGGTCGCCTTTGGCGCTGCCGGACGAGGCAAGACCACGTTCCTCAAGTCCTTGCTCCTCTCCTTGTGCGCTTCTCACTCACCCGAGCAGCTTCACATCTTTGTGCTGGACTTTGGCCGAGGCGGTTTGAAATCGATGCGAAACATGCCGCATATCGGCGGGATCGTCGATGCCAACGAGGATGAGCGTGTGGAGCGGCTGCTGCGGATGGTGCGCCACATCATAGATCAACGGCAAGTCAAGCTGGCGGCCTACGATTCGATCGCCGACTACAACGAAGCCAATCCCGATGATGCCATGCCGCCAGTGCTGGTGGTGATCGACAATGTCTCTGAGTTCAGGGAGACATATGACGTCTACCTTGAGGGGCTTATCGATTTGATCAAGAACGGGAGGTCGTTCGGCGTGTACTTTGTCGTCACGGCTGGCGTTCTCGGCGATGTGCCCAACAAGCTCTTCAACGTCCTTGGTCAGCGCCTTACCTTCAATCAACTTGATCCCGCAGACTACATGATGATCGTCGGGCGTGGGGGCATCCACCCCAACAATGTGCCCGGACGCGGGCTGACTGTGGCCTCGGTCGAAGGCAAACCTCAGCCGCTCGAGTTCCATACCGCTATCCCTGGAGGCGAGCCTGACAGCGAGCTCTACCGGGATCTCTCCGATCGCTTCGCCGATGTCTGGAAGTCCCTTATTGAAGAGAATCCCGCCTTGGCCCCCAAGGCTGCCAAGCCTGTTGAAGTGCTGTCCGAAATGATTGACCTGAAGATGGTCCTGCCCGATATGGGGAAGGGCGCTAGGTCGATCACAGCTCCGATCGGGATCAACGACTTGGATCGTGAGCCGACCTTGGTTGACTTCGGTGCCAACGGCCCTCACTGGCTTGTCATGGGGCCGCCGATGACCGGCAAGACGACGACCATGCGCTCGCTGGTGCTCTCCCTGGCCTACAGCTACTCACCGGAACGGGTGGGGATGGTCTTGGTCGACCCCTCCGATCCTGCCCGGCGCTTCTTCAACTACGGCGCGGGAGATGGCAACTCCTTGGAGACCTTGCCCCATGTTCTGGCGACCGTCTCGACAGCGGATGAGCTGGATCGGGTGGTCAAGCGGCTGACCGCCGAGTACGACGACAAGATCCAGGACGCCATGAAGAAGCAGAAGAAGTCGTTTGATCCGGTGGACAATGCCGCTCGCTCGATCTTTGTGATCTTCGACCACTATGACGATGTTGATCTGCTCAACGGATCCGGGCTGGGAACACTGGATCTGGCCGAGGTTGGCAAGGGCAAGAACCTGCACTTTGTCATCGCCGGCAGCATGGATATCACGCGTGACTTCGGCGATAAACTGCGACGCCGGGCCGAGGCTGTTCGCTACACCCTGGTGCTGAACGATGTGGAAGCTGTGCGCTACATGGGTGTGCGCGGTCTGGTGGTGCCCGACAAGGAGCTTCCGCCCGGCCGAGGCTACCTAGTCAAGGCGGTGACGGCTTCCATGACGCAGATCTGTCTTCCGTTCATCGAAGTGACCAATGGGGCTGGCCCCGATGCCCAGCTCTCCCGCATCATCGGCGAGATCAGGAAAAAGTACGCGCAACCCGCCAAGTGGAGCTATCATGCCAGCGATCTGGCTCCGCTGGAGGAAGCCATGGGCCTGGAGGCCACGGAACCGGTGGAGGAAGAAGGCAGCGTTGTGCCGGATCAGACGCCGGCACCGATCGCCTCCGCAGAAGAGCAGGAGGCAGCCGCTGACCTGGAGAAGATCATGGCAGAACAGGCCGCTCTGCTGAAAGGCATGGAATTGGGGGAGCCTCCCAAAGAGCCCAACTTCGCCACCCTCGAGATTGACGATGATGGAAAGGTGAACAAGGGCGGAGGCAAGGCCAAGGCGAAGCCGGCAAGCAAGAAGACGTCGAAATCCAAGGCCAGCTCGTCGGCCAGCAAGAAATCGAAGAAGACCAAGAAGGCCAGCTCGGGATCGAAATCGACATCGAAACGAAAGAAATCTGCCAGTTCAGGGTCGTCTAAGGGCAGCAAAAGCGCGAAATCGAAGTCGAAGTCTTCCGGAAAAAAGAAGTAGGGAGGGATGATGGACAGGCTCAATCTCACCCTCGACATCCGTGTCAACGAAGTCGGGAGCAAGGAGGTCAACGTCCGAAGCAGTCTGGTCGTGGCCAATCTGCTGGCCGAGATCCAAGACAAATTCAACTTGGACGGCACGCTTGAGCTTTGGCCGGACCAAGGCGATGCTGTGCTTGAGCTGGCCACACGCCTCGATCAGGCGGGTCTGGAGGACGGGGCCAGGCTGATCTGCGATCGCGTTGAAGAGGACACGGGAACGCGCGAAGCCATCCGTCAAGGCGTTCGCGTCCCCTTCGAGGAAGACAAGTTCAAACGGGTCTACTTCGAAGAGGAGCACACACTCACTGAATACGACGTGAGCTGGCAGCCGGCGATCATCGGCCGATGGGATCACCGAGACCCATCCAATAACAGGCTGTTGGCGGTTGACCTGGAGAGCATCGAGGATCTCCCCACGGTCTCGCGGCACCATGCCTGCCTGACGTTGAAGGGGGGCAAGTTCTTCATCGAACAGCTGGCAGCCCGAAATCCCACTTACCTGGACGGGAAGGCGTTGAAGTCGGGCCGCCAGTACCCATTGGCGGCAGGCGCCAGAATCCGAGTGGGAAGAGTCTCTCTGACTTTCTACATCATCAGCTGATTGTGAAGGCTTTCACAAGTGCTGCTGACTGCTGACAGACGCACATTGCTTGAGAAACCGAAAGGGGCGACCACATGGGTCGCCCCTTTTGCATTTGTGGGGCCCCTGGAGGGATGCCAGGCGCGGGAGATTTCCTCGGCCCTAGTTCCCCCAGTCGTCCGGATCGGGTGTGTCGATCAGGTGCGTGCGGTCATCTGCCGTCCCCGAATAGGGGCTGGCTTGCTCCTCGGTCCGGGCGAAATTGAACTGGAGTTTGACGCCGCGCTGGGCAAGATCACCGAGCACAATCTCATCGCCGTCAGCGAGGACCACGGGCGAATTCGCCTGAATTCGGCGACCGTTCAGCCGCGTGCCGGCACTGGAGTTTTTGTCGGTGAGGCGGAAGGCGTTGTCATCGTTCAATTCGATGGTGCAGTGGAGACGGCTGACCGAACTCTCGGCGTCACTGTAGAACGAGATGTCGGACTGCGAGGGATCACGACCGATGGACACTTTGATCCCGGTCACCTTGAGGCGTTCGCCAATCATGCCGCTCGGGCCCTCCATGACCGTCAGAGTGGCCAGGGCGAGCTCAGGCAACTCTGCCTGAAACATGGTCCGCATCGCCTCATCGTCGGGATCGGTGCCGGTCTCGGCTGGGCCCTTGGAGCGGCCGCGGAGCAAGAAGAAGGCGCCAGCTAGAACGGCCAATCCCAAGATGCCCAACACGCACAGCACAGGTACGCCGATCGCGGCTGCGGTTGGCACGGAGCCCAGGATCCCGGTACTCGATGTGGGCGGAGGAGCGACGGCGACATCTACCGAGCTCTCTCCATCGGCTGACAACCCAAGTTCGTCCGTGACGTTGACTCGAAGCGAGACCGGATTGATGCCGATGTCGGTGATGTCGGACAAATCCCAGTTGAACGTCACCGTCGATTGGCCGGCGGCGACGTCCGCCGAGGACTCAAGGTTCCCGTTTACGAACAGTTGGGCGGTCGTGATTTGTCGTGGGAAGCCATCCGGCCAGCTGATCTCGGCCGTCACCGGTTTTTGACTTGTGTCAAAGACGGGAGTAGCACTGTCGGCCGGAAGGGTCGCTTCACGGCGGATGGTGCTGTTGGCGGTGGGTTCGGTGATGGACACCGACGGCGGAGTGGGAGAGACTTCGTAGCTGCCCACGGCGCCTTCGCTGGGCCGGGTAGGGGTGTTGATGGTGATCTCACGCCGTCCCACGTCGCCTATCGCACTGCGATACGAGACACTGTAAAAGGCACGTTGAGAGTTGATGATTTGATACACCGAGGACACCTGGCTGAGCACACCACTCCGGGTGAGACCCGTGTAGATTCCGCCGCTGCCTTCTGCAAGCAACTGGAGCGCGTCCCGTCGGGACTGGGACAGGTCCGTCTGGAAAACGTAGACCGACGCCTGCTGGTCGCTGGCTTTGGCGGCCGTGTTCGTGGCTGATGTAGGTGCCACCGTCGAGCTCGGATCCTCAATGAAGCGCGTAAAAAACAGAATCGCCGCTGTTTGGCTGCCGGGCACCTCAACCAGGTCCCCCAGCTGGTTTACGGCATCGTCCACGGCCAGCAGTCCCTTGGTGGACCTCGAGCCGCGGTCAAAGCCAAAGGCCGCTGCCCATGTCGTCAGGTCGCTTCCGGACTGCGTAGCAGGCAGGAGGGTCACCGTCTGGTCGCTGTCGGTGTTCTGGCGTGCCAGAACCATGACTGTATCCTTGCCGTCCTTGAAGAAACCCCCACTGACCAGAGTAGTGATCGCCTGTCGGATGTTGCTCTCACCAAAGGATTGGAAGTTCGCCAGCCGTCCCTGGTCAATCACAAAGATGTAGGTGATCGGCCCGTCCTCACTGGGCGTTACCTGGACATCAGAAGCCTCTTGACCGTTCTCGTAAACGGTGATGTCGCCGGCGTTGAGGCCGCTTACGACTTTCTGGCCCAATCCGACTGCGCGCAAATCGAAGCTCACGACTGGGAAGCCGCTGGAATCGACATTCGTAACGAAGAAGGTGGTCCCCGATTGCGCAGCTGCGCCGAGAACTGCCACACCGATCGCCATAAACGCGGCCACGAGCACTGATCGTAGCAATTTTGTCGTCATCTCAGGTTGCCTTGCCTCCGTCACTCAGCGAAATCGTCCAGCCAATCCGCCAGCAGCCAACGCAAGCTGTCCGCTGAACCATTGACCAATCCAACACTCTTTCCTCCCGAACCGGTCGTGTATACGATCCAGGCGGAGTTGTCTTCGCCCAAAATTGTAGCCCTGCGGCCATTCCCCGGCTGTCCCCCGTCCACCGGGACCAGTACCACGTGGCCTTGAATGGGCGCCTTCGTGGCCTCAATGAAAGTGCTGGCTTTGTCGGCGTTGCCTTCCGCTTTGTCCAACAGGGCTTGAGCCGCGTCCTGTTTACCCTTGTCCGCGGCGTCAACCAGCTTCTTGAAGGATGGGCGGGTCAACCTGGCCCGAACCATGGGTTTGGCGTTGCCCAGTTGGAGCATATCGGCCAAGCGGGCCCACAAATCTTCCCTATCCGGCACCAGGCCGATGCGGAACCGGTCGTCGTCGAGGGCCGCCAACTCAACCGTCATATCATCGATCAGGTAGTGCAGCGCCAATCCGGACTGGCTGCGGCCCTGGCGGATGGTTGCCAGAACAAAGTTCGGAGACGCGATCACTGAAACGAGCTCAAACAGGATCGGGTTGAGTTCGTACTCATCCTCATGGCCCTTGGCTTTCTTGATCCAACCATTCGCCTCCAGATCGCGGCGTCCCTGACCATAGGTGGAATCACGGTCACCGGCGCTCTTAGGAAAGAGTCCGCGCGACTCCAGGCCGACGACTCGGTCGGCCTGAACGGCTGCCAGGAGGTATGCGAATTCGGGCGTGCCAAGTTCGGCGCCGCTCATAAAGGTCTCCTCCTAGAAAAGGGACCGAACCCCGTTCACCACGGAGCTGGCCATATCGACCCTGCCTACAAAATCGCGCATCATCCACTCGACAGGCGCACTGACCGGGCTCGGACCGCCCGTAGCCTGACGCCAGTAGGCAATCCCCTCACGCTGCCCTGAAAGTGTGCTGGATGTGTCGCGGTGTTCCAGTCCAAGATAGTCATATCCGGGACCGGTGTCGTGGTAGTTGTAGAGGTATCCGGCTGCGTCATGCATCACGCCGTGGTAGCCGACCGCAGTATCATCGCCGGCAATGGCCACGTTCCCTGGGCCGACAAGGCCCCCGGTGGGGTTGAGCATGGCGCCAAACGCCGGGTCGATGCCAAACGCATCCCCTACCACCTTGCCATAGCGCATTTGTGTATTCGATCCATTGAAACTCGGATGACCGCCGCCTCCACCGCCCGCGCCGCTCAATTCGGGCGGCGCCTCGTCTGGGGTGGCGGTGTTGGCTTCCTGCTGCGCTTGCACCTCCTGGAATTTCTCCCATTCGATCTGGATTTCCACCTCACCTCTTCCGCGAATGTCGGCCAGCTCGACCAGCAGACCATCCAGTTTTTCGCCGGAGGGATTCTGGCTGAGCTCGAACATTATGTGGCCCAGTTGAGGGCCGGCGCCCTGAAATTGGGAGCCGATCATGCCGCGCATGTACGAATCGCTGAAGAGTTCATTCGGATCGCGCACCAGAAGGGGATTGGCCTGCTTCCATGCAGGCACACCGGATTCGCTTGATGCACCACCGGCGCCGCCTGTAGCTCCGCCAGCCCCGCCCCCTGCGCCACCTCCTGCGCTACCGCCGGTGCCTGCCGCGGCGCCAATGGCGGCGGCAATGCCGCCCAGAATGGCTCCAATGCCGCCCGCCTCGAGGAACAGGCGCGTGGCTTCGTCTTCGGCATCGTGCATCACCTTGGCGACCTGGCCCAAACCCGTGGCGCCGCCCTCTAAAGCCTCGATCAAGGCCTTAAGCGCCGGCAGAACCGAGCGTTCCATTTCGTTGTAGAAGGCCTTGGCGCCTTTTCCGACCCAGCCGCCGCTTTGGAGCGTTGATATCTGACCGTTGATCTTCCGCAGGGTCTGGCTGGTTGATTGCGCCTGGCGTGAGAAGACCTTTGCGGTTTTGCCGAGATCATCAAACTGAACTTTTATCTTGAAGCCGGCCATAGACCCCTCCCTTCAATTGCCTGCGCCGGAGGTAGAGACTCCCACGACGCGGCCGCGATCGCTGTGCGAAATTCGTTCCACTCACAGAATGTAGAAGACGACTTTGACGATTGGGCCCAAGCCAATCTGATCACCATCCGTGAGCTGTGTCGGTTCTCCCTTGGTGACGGCGTTGCCATTGATCGTGGTTCCGAACTTGCTGCTGTCGTCGAGGACAAAGTATGCTCCTCGCTCGAAGGTAATCGTTAGGTGGTGGCCCGAAACGCCGCTTGAGCTGTCCACAGGCAGGGCGAGCATCGTTGTCCTTTGCTCTTCCTACTCGGAAAGGCGAGCGGCGCATTTCCCCTGTGAAGTGCGGCTCGGCGGGGAATCGGAGTGTCAGAGCGCGCTGCAGGAGCTCGCCGGAGGCGGAGCAGGCGGAGCTGGTTCGGCACGCGGTGCCGGCGCGGCCGCGCGAGCACCACCGGCCGGGGCATGGGGCGGCGAAACGGGAACCCCGGGCTTGGGGGGCGATTGCCGGCGCCCGCCTTCAGGCATCACCAAATCGACGGCCACAGCCTGCTCGCGGCGTTTGGGCAGAATGATCCAGACCAGAGCAATCACGCCCAGTAATGTCAGGCAGCAAACGCCTGTCAGGGCGGCTATGGCGAATGGCGAACTCGACACCCAAATCCGGAACTGCTGGAAGATGCTCGGCTTCTGGTAAGTCAATTGGAAGGGCTTCGATTCGGCGAGGACCGTGTCCGTACTGTCAAGGGCCTGGACAACCACGCCGTAGGTGCCAGAGTTAACGCGACTGGCCGGGATCAGGATCGGGTCGCCGAGAGGCACGGTGACCTCAGTTCCCTGTATCTTTGCGCCTTGCTCCGTGTCTACCAGCCACGCTTTGTACTTGACGGCTCCGCTGAGGTTGGTGGCGGAGATCTTCACCTCGAAACTGTTCTGGCCAGGAGCGGGGGTTTGCACGGAGGTGACGCTGACGGCGGCCTGGTGGGGGCTCGAACTTGAAGTCGGCGCTGTCCTGAGACAATACCTGACCGTTGTTGTCAACCGCCGCCACGTTCAGCGTGTACTCCAGGCCCGGGGACAGGCTGACGGCCGGCAACTTGTTCACGTCCGAAAAACTGGTTAGGGACTGGGAGAGGACGGATTGCCCGGTGTCCTTGCTGACGATAGTCACATTCAGTTGGCGGATCTTTTCTTGCTGCACCAGATCGAGGTTGAAGACAATCCCGTCTCCGGTGGATTGCACCTTGCCCTTGAGGTGGATTTCCGCTGGCGGGATGTAGTCTTGCGTCGAACTGAAAGTGAATTCGCTCGATTTGAGCGAGGTACCGTCCTTCAGATTGACGGTCAGTGTGCCCGTTTTGTTTCCTGCGGATGGGTAGATGGTCGCCTTGGCGGTCCATTGATTCTCTGAATATCCCGATGATGTTGTTCAGGCCGAACACCAGGCCCGTTTGATCCCGGATTTCGGCGAGGCCGCCGGTGGGTTCTGTGAGTGCTTTCAACTCGTCAAGGGTGATCGTGTAGCCCTTGAGCCCCACGCCGTATATCTGAACCCCGTTCTGCTGGGCCAGATTGACCACCTCTTGCGGCGTGCGTTCGGCGCAGTCGTCGCTGCTGGCGGTGAACACGATGACCGCCTTGCGTCCGGTTGCTCCGCTGAGCTTGTTGACCGCCTGATAGAGCCCGTTGTTCAGACACGAATTGCCTGAGCCCGACGCTCGCAGCCGGGATATGGCCGTGGAGATTGTCTCCTTCTTCTGGGTGAATTCCTCGGCAGTGGATGGTGTCGAGGCGAAGGTCATCAGGGCCATTTGGGTGTTGTCCGGGAGCCCTGTAATGGCCGTAGCCAGCGAAGTGCGGGCGAACTTGAACTCAGCTGCCGAGCTGAAACTCCCCAGATTCTTGCTCGTGTCAGCCAGCACGACCACCGTCCAAGGCGTTTCGAGCTCCTGGACTTCAGCCTTGTACTTGTCATTGTCGACTGTGATGGTGGCGTCCTGTATCTCGAAAGACGTCATCAGCTGATTGTTGGGGTCAAGAAGGGAGAACACCGTCATCAGGGAAAGCCCGACCGCCCCGGTGGTCGTGGTGACCTGCTGCGGTTCGGGGGTCTCGTGAATGTGGATATGGGCCTCGCCAGGGGCCTGGGCGGCCGCTGCCAGAGGCATGGCGATCAGCGTGAAGCAGAGGATCAGGCCCGGTAGGGATTTGATTTGGAGGCTCATGGTCTCTCTCTCATCCGAATGTCTTGTCTTGGCGCCGAGCGAATCCGTGCACGAACTGCGGATGAGCGATTATATGCCAAATAGGATCGCCTATGGCGTGCTCTGCGTCCCTGGCGTCAAGCTGGCAACGGGGCAGGATGGCTGGCCACCTTCGGTCAGCACAACATGTGAGTGCCCATTATCACCCAAGTAGGTAGCCGGCGCAAACGGAGTCCGGTGGGCGACTTTCCGCGTGCATGGGGTCCGGGCATCCGACTGCGTTGACCGAGGCAGATGTGCGCGGTAGAATGATGACCGGTCGGGTAAGTCGGCCCCGTACCGGAGCGCACCCGTAGCTCAATTGGCAGAGCAGCTGACTCTTAATCAGTCGGTTGCAGGTTCGAGTCCTGCCGGGTGCACCTCACAATCCAAACTATGGGCCCTTCGGCCCGAGTTCCCGGGCCCTTCTCCCCAGAGGGGTCTTTGCGTTTCGGCAGCTTGATCAACCTCCCAGCATTGGAAAGAGTAGTAACGTTGCGGTTCGGTATGGAGAGATAAGGGTGCCTGAGGCCGTGGGGTGTGCGACCGGCTTGGTTGGCGGGCAGAGGGGCCGGAGGTCGAAACATGACGAGGTCGCTAGATGAACACCTTCCAACCGCTGAGCTGTTCAACGTCGTGGAAGAGGTGCTTGGGGCCCAGGGTGGGACCTTCTCACGATGCGAGAACTCCCCTGTTCGAGAACTTTGGAGGGGATCTCAGCCGCCCAAGCGTCATAACGTGTCATGGGTGGCGGTCCGTCACTGGCCGCCCAGGTGGCTCATGTCACCTTGGCATTTGGAGGACATCCAAGCCTGCCTCCTGATGGAAGATCAACACGCGGATTGGGGCGATATCTGGCTTCGCGGTGAAGCCGTCGAACCATCGTTTTGGGTCCGGGTCAAATTCGATCTCGAGTTGACCTGCCGCAAGGTGATGAAGGCATCTCGACAGGTGGAAGACTTGGACGATCCGGAGGTCCTGGGTGGGGCCAAGGCGTTTCACACAGCATACTGCCTCGGTGAAACGCACCAGGCGCAGTGCACCCTGATGGCCTAGGAGACGCGCACAAGGATGGGAAAGCACTCGAAAATCTGCCACGTCGGAGCGGGAGTTTGTCTGATCTCGGCCGTGTTTGTGGTGGCCTGCCACCCTCAGGCGGGTTCGTCTCTGGTGGGTGTTCCAACCGATCCCCAGCCGACGCCTATCGAGCGGCTGACCGTCGAATTGCTCTATCCCACAGGGGAAACCTCAGTTGAGATGGGCGGGACGATGAGCGTCATCATCCGGGTGACCAATGCGGCAGGGCTACCGGTGGGTGACGCGGAGGCCGAAATCGAGGTCAAGGACCCCAGTGGCAGGCTGGTGGTGGTCGACCCCATGAAAGCTGGCGAGGAGGGGGTCTACCGCGCCAGTTCATGGCTCATCCCGCATCGAACGCAGGCCGGAGCTTGGACGATCGAGGTGACTGTCAAGGGTGATGGGGCCGCCGGACGCGCCCAAGGAGTTGTCCGGGTCGAACCTTCGGAGAGTGAGACGCTGCTCCAGAAGTACGGATTCTGGATCGCTGCTCCGACGCTGCGCGGAATTCAACCGTCATTGGTCGCAGAGCGAGGTGACGCGAAGAACGGGATGATCCGTTGGGGAGGCGTAATCCCGGCATCCCACGTCTTGCCTGAAGCCTGGCTTGAGATCCACTGGCGAAGCGGGTTGGACGATCTGGTGGGCCCGCAGGCTGTGCGCCGCTTCCTGCTCGACGATATCGGTGAATTTGGCTTCACACCAGTTCGGGGAATTGGCGAGATCACGCCGTTCGACTTTCAGGGACGGTCCTCATGGAAGGTCGAAATGCGGGGTCAGTATCCTTATGATGACATCGAATGGGTGGTCTTCATGGACACCGCCTCAGGCAAGACATTCGCCATCGGCACGACAGTCGTCCTGCCGCCGGCGGGGGTGAATGCGCACGCGGTACTGCGAGATACATTTGAGCTCCCGGAGGGCGTCGTGGCAAACGGCAAAGCTCCCGAGCCTCTGCCACGCCTGCTGCCAGGACCGCAGCAGCTGTCTCCGCCGCTGGGTGCCATCTTCAAGGGGGCGGATGTGCCCATCGTTTTGACATGGGCTCCGGTGAAGACGCTGAGTGTTAACGAGTTCTACCAGGTGGACTTGAGCTACAACTATGACGAATTGAGTTTCAGCCGAACCTACTCGACCCGAGACACCCAATTGACAGTTCCGAGTTCCCTGTTCCACAAACCCAACTGTGGGGTCTTCAATTGGCAGGTCCGGCTGATGCGTACCAAGACCCCAATGGAAGATGATGCCTCCAAGCCGATAGCAGAAAGCTATGCCAGTTTCTACTGGTACTTTCTATGGTCCCCACCGCCGGGGTCGCCGGCCGAATTCCCGCCCCTCTGCCCCAATGCCCAGTACTGATCGGGCGCGTTGCATCGGGGTGTCATCGGGCAGTCAATGCCCAGTCTGCCATTCTTGCATGTCTCTTATGGGACAACGGTATACTCAAACCACAAATCTTCATTGCGAGAGATAGCTGCCATGGGTGGATCGATAAAGCTCTTCAGTGTACATGGAATCGACATCAAGATGCATGTGACGTTCCCGCTCATCTTGATCTGGGCTGCTTTCCAGTTTGGCTTGGCGAGTGGGCGAGGCTGGGAAGGAGCTGTGTTCGGGGTGATTGTCACCCTGCTTCTGTTCGCGATTGTTGTCCTGCACGAATTGGGGCATAGCTTCGTTGCCCTCGGGTATGGCATCCCCATCCGGCAGATTGTCCTGCTGCCCATCGGCGGCGTGGCCCAGATGGGACGGATGCCGGACAAACCCGGGCAGGAATTAGCGGTGGCCATTGCCGGGCCGGCAGTTAACCTAGTGCTTGGCATCATCCTGGTCATCGTGGCCATCCCGTTGGGAGTTTCGCTCAACCCTGGGCGGCTGATGGCCGGGCTCCAACAAATGGGACAGCTGGACCTGGCGGCAATTTTCAGCTACATCTTCGCCACCAATATCTTCATCGCCGCCTTCAATCTGCTTCCTGCCTTTCCAATGGATGGCGGCAGGGTGCTTCGATCGCTCATGGCGACGTGGCTAGGCAGCCGTCGGGCGACGTCCCTGGCCGTGATTGTGGGCCAGGGTCTGGCGTTCTTGATGGGGTTCTGGGGGTTCTTTCAAGGCAACTTGTTCCTCATCTTGATCGCGATCTTCATCTTTTTCGGCGCCTCCCAAGAGGGCCAGATGTCGCAAGTGCGTCGGGTGCTCTCCGGCCTGAAGGTCAACCAGGCATACACGCGCCAATCACATGTTCTCTCGCCTGATGCCAGCCTAGGGGAGGCGGTGCACCTCACCCTTACAACCTTCCAGTCCAGCTTCGCTGTGTGCGAGTCGGGCCAATACATCGGCCTTCTTCCCCACAAGAAGCTCGTGGAGGCGATGCAGACGCAGGGGGGTGAGGTTCCGGTTCGCCAGGTCATGATGACCGACATAGAACCTGTGCGGCCCGGGGAAGAGCTGTTCAAGGTGCAGCAGCGAATGGCTGAGTCCCATGCCGACACATTGCCGGTGGTCGATGGTGGGAAATTCTTAGGGCTGCTAACAGCCCAAGACATCAACGAGATCTACCATCTGGCCGCCGACCATCCTGAAATCCTGAACCCAACTGCCGGCCCGCATACGAGCTGAGCTGCCTGGCCCGATTCGACGTCCGTGTAGGACTTTTGGGCAAGTTTGCCTGGAAGGCCCCCTATGGTAGACTAGGGAACCTTCTAGGCAGCCAGGAGCCCCCCTTTCATGGTGGAAGATCCGAAACGCGTCGTCTGCATCGAGGACGAGCCCGAGATGATCGACCTCGTGCGCTTGATCCTGGGGCGCAAAGGGTTCATGGTCATTGGCGCCAATGGCGGCGTCGAGGGACTGGAAACGGTCCGCCGCGAACACCCCGACCTGGTCCTGCTTGACCTGATGATGCCGGACATGGACGGTTGGGAAGTCTATCAACAGATGAAGGCCGAGCCTGATTTGAAAGGCATCCCGGTGGTTGTCGTAACCGCCAAGGCGCAGTCAATAGACAAAGTGCTCGGGCTGCACATTGCCAAGGTGGACGATTACATCACCAAGCCCTTCGGTCCCCAAGAACTGCTTGAGAGCGTTGAGAAGATCTTGGGTGTCCTGGAGTAGGAGGAGATGGCTAGTGTTTGAGTCAGGGCGACAGCGGTCGCCCTTTTTTGTTGGCAGATGACGCATTGGATTGAGGTTCACAACGCATCCCAGGCGGACCTGCAGGTCATCCGGGCACGATGGTGCGACACATTCGCCTGTCGCCTGCGAGGTCTGACCTTTCGCCGAAGCCTTGGCCCGGGGGAGGGACTCCTTCTGGTGGAAGGACGCGAGTCCCGGTCGGGGACAGCCATCCACATGTGGTTCGTCTTCATGCCGCTCGGTGTGGCTTGGGTGGCGGCCGATGGGCGAGTTGTGGACACTAGGCTGGCGCTGCCTTGGCGCCTGTATGCCCCCAAAGTGGCGGCCAAGTTCATCTTGGAAGGCCCGCCTGGCATGTTAGAATCCGTCGCCATCAATGATTGTTTGGAGTTCGTGAATGCGGCGCCGGTTCTTGCTTCTGGTCCTTAGTCTCAGCCTCGGATTATTCTGGCCCCCCTTGCCAGCCGGTGCCCAGAACCAGGGCCCCACGTATGTCGTCCAGCCAGGGGACACCTTGAGCGGCATCGCCCGCACCTTCGGAACCACCGTCGACGAGCTCTCTCAGCTGAATGCGATAGCAGATCCGTCTTCGATCCAGCCCGGCACCAAGTTGGTCATCCCTGGGTTCGAGGGCGTCACAGGCATTCTCTCAACCCATTCGGTGGCCTTTGGCGAGGACCTGGCCAGCCTCAGCCGAGAGTACGGTCTTAGCCAAGATGCCATGGTCCGCCTCAACCACATCGTCCGGCCGGACAGTGTCTATCTGGGCCAAGAGGTGATCCTGCCCCAAAATGACGGTCCGGCGGCGCTTCCGCAGGCCCACTCCCGCTGGGTGGGGCCCGGTGAGACGCGACTTGAGCTTGCCCTACAGGAGAACGTCGATCCGTGGACCCTGAACTCGGCCAACGATCTCGGCGCTCAGGCGTGGCTGCTGCCCGGTTCGGTGATCAGCGTGCCCGGGGGCGATCAGCCCCCCAGCGCGCTCCCAAGCCCGATCACTTCGGTCACTGTTGATCCGCCGGCCGCGGTTCAGGGCCAGGTTGAGGAAATCCATGTCGAAGGGGCACCGGAGTCAAGTCTCGGCGGGAGTCTCGGCCCCTGGCCGCTGAGTTTTGAGGTGGATGCTCCAGATGAGCAGGTGGCCCTGCAGGGCGTCGACGCGCTGACTGACCCGGGGTTGTATGCTCTTACCCTGACGATAGCTCCGGACTCCAAAGAGGGGTCCTCCTACAGCTTCAGTCAACCTATCCGCATCCGGGCAGGGGACTATGGCTACGACCCCATATTGCATGTGCCGCCCGAGACCCTCGACCCGGCCAACACGGTGCCAGAGGACTCGTTCATCTCGAAGATCGTTGATCAGGTCACGCCGGACAAACTCTGGTCGGGGCCATTCCAGTTTCCTTCCGACTACTACACGGATAGTTTTCCCTCGGTGTTTGGAACCCGCCGCAACTACAACGGAACGGGCTACACCCGCTACCACACTGGGTTGGATTTCTTCGGCGGCGTGGGGACACCAATCCTGGCGCCCGCGCCCGGCAAAGTTGTGTTCAATGGTCCGCTTACCGTCCGAGGCAACACCACCATCATCGACCACGGTTGGGGGGTGTTCAGCCTCTATTTCCATCAATCCGAGTTCGAAGTCAAGACCGGCGATGAGGTGGTGACCGGCCAGGAAATTGGCAAGGTGGGCGGGACGGGTCGCGTGACCGGGCCCCACCTGCACTGGGAGATTCGAGTCGGGGGTGTGCCGGTCGATCCAATGGAATGGGTGAAGAACACCTATCCGTGACAACGTGTGCTGCTGCTTTCCTGCTGCTCCAATGGTCCAGCTTGGAGCTTGGAAAGGCCGATAGTGTATAATGCCGGGGCAACTCCCCGGGGAAGACATTGACGAAAAGACGCATGGTTTCTACCCTCACACTCTCCCGTGACGCTTTCTGGACAGAGTTCCAGGTTACCGACACTGACTTAGAGTTCATCACGAATCTCTTGCTCGAGCGCGAGCATCCTCTCACCACCGGGGAGATGCTTGAGCCCCTGGTCGAGCTCCATCTCAAGCAGCTCGAGGAGAAGGCTCGGCAAGCTGCCGCGCCCGACGAACGGGTTTACCTGCCCGCCGAAGCATTTCAAGTAGGTGAGAAGCTCGCCTTTCCGGCGATGGATCATGCCGTCGGCGTCGTGCGCAAAGTACGCGCTGGGGACAACCCGGAACTCGGCGAGTTCAAAGTGATCGATGTTGACATCGATGGTCAATCGCACAGCTTTGCGGCCCAATTGGCTGATCACGTCCTGAACCAGCCAGAAGAACCTGAAGAAGATGCGGAAATGTTGGATTCGGGCGAGGCCGTCCTCGCCCGCTTCGGCAATGACCTCGAAGACAAGCTGCGCACCAGCCTCGCCAGTACCCCAGATATCGTTCAGATCGCTGGGCGATGGTTCCCGCGGGCCCTGCTGGCCGACATACATTCCGGGCATTTGAATCTGGCAGAGGCCGTACTCGATGTCGGTGGAGGCGGCCCGCTGCCGACGTCCGCTCTGTTGGAGCACATCGAGCTTCCCGAAGGGATCGATCCCCTGCTGGCAACCTTCTCCGTCGACTATGCACTTCAGGAAGATGAGCGATTTGATGAAGTCGGTCCAGCCGGCCAGACACTCTGGTATCTGCGGCGCTTGGAGCCGCCGGAGGTGCTCTATCCGCCACAGCGGCTGGAGTACACACGCCGTGGAACTGATCGCCGTCAGCTGACGGAGGAACTGCTGGAGCTGGAGCGGCGGTTGGACGACGAGTTGAGTCCGCTGGAAGCGCCGAGCGAGCCGGTCGAGTCCGTGACCATTCCTTTGCTGTTTCCTCACTGGAGAGTCGGCACGCTCCCCCTTTCAAGCCAGCTCCAGACGCTCTTCCCCACAGCCTACGAGGCGCCCCGCATTCGCTTCATCTTGGTCGACGGTCACAGCGGCGACAAGTTCCCGGGTTGGGTCGTGCGCGCCGACCGCTATGTCTTTGGCCTGGACGAATGGTATCGTCGCTATGATGTCCCAGCTGGCGGGTTGATCAAAGTCAGCCCGGGAGAAACCGCCGGCGAGGTGATTGTCGAAGCGCTCGAACGCCGGCGTCGCAACGATTGGATCAGGACGATTTCCATCAACAATGGCCACGTCGGCTTTACCATGCTCAAGCAGCCGGTGGGCACGGCATACGATGATCTGATGGTCGTCGGCCTCGTCGATCCAATCGCCCTTGATGAAGCCTGGCTGCAGGGCAGCCAGCGACGGATGAACGATGAGGAACTGGTGGCTTTTGTCTTCAGGGAATTGGCGAAACTCAATCCTCAAAGCGCGGTGCACGCACAGTCGCTCTACTCGGGCGTGAACGTGCTGCGAAGATTGCCGCCGGCCCCCATCTTCGCCGAGCTGACGACCCGGTCCTATTATCAGCATGTCGGGGACCTTTACTGGCGCATGGAAGACAAGATTCAGGGTGGAGGCTGAGCGGTATGGACCCAGATCTTGCCCGGCGGCTGATCCGCCCGACAGTCGACACCAGATTTCACATCGACTATCAGTGGTGGGAGCGAGCCGACCGCGATCTCGACGTCTACATGCGCAGCCATCTATGCACTGAGCATCAAGAGACCTATCGCGATATGGACGCCTCTTCAATGGTGGATCACGTCGATCCACAAACGGCAGAAGTGACGCGTGTGCCGGCGATCCAAAACATCCTCATCACCCACTGCTCGCAGCAGCCCGATTACCTGACCCCCCAGACCAGCCTGATCAACGCCATCTTCCGCGTCTTCATGGCCAACGGCAACGCGCCCCTGTCAGCCAAGGAACTGGGGGCTCGCCTCGATCGTTCCCCCGACATGATCCTGCGAACCCTTTCGGGGCAGCGCGTTTATAAGGGCATTCGCCCTTTCATCGAAGACCGACCCTAGGTCATCCTCTTTCGATCCCTACAACGTCCTAAAAGCCCGATCATCTCTCCCGAGCGGGAGGCGGGAATTCACCTTCTCGGGCGATAGACGCGTGCGGTTCCGCGGGCTAGGATGATGACCATGAAGACAGAAGAGATCCTCCACTATGACCGCATGTACCAGGCCATGCGCCAGGTCCTCGACGCAGACATTATCGCTTTCGGATTCTGGAATCCGAATGCGAATCCTTTGACGTCCCGCCTTCGGGAGCACGGGACTTCGGATCCGGAAGGATCGCCACCTTGCGCGCACCTTTCTGGTGCCAAATCACTGTAAGGCGCCTGTAAAACGAAACAGCGGGGATGCATGCTAGCATGAGTGCAAGACACCAAACGAGGAGACGCACCCATGGCAATGACCGCCGCAATGCCCACCACTGACCAAGCTCTCGAATTCGCCGTCCGCTCGATCCAAAAGGCGGACGTGGAGACAGGCCGGGCCGCCCTGCGATGGGTTCTGAAGCGAGAACCCACCAACGTTTCGGCCTGGCTGTGGCTGGCGCGTTGTGTGGAAGACCAGGTCTTCCGCACCCGGTGCGTCGACCAAGTTTCGATCCTCAATCCCTTTGCCTGATTCTCGATCCTTTAGGCGTCTCTCTCCTCCAAAAACCCCGGCCATCCGGCCGGGGTTTTGATTCGGGCCTTCATTTGCCAGAGTGGCGTGCCTCCCGCCACCGAAGTGATTGTGACGGATTTCACAAGTGGCGCCGCAGATCCTCAGGTGAGGTGGGTGGGGAGGGTGCCTGGGGGCTTGGGGGCGGCGGCGCGAGCGGCTATAATCGAAGTGCTGTTTCGCCCCCATAGCTCAATGGATAGAGCAACGGACTTCTAATCCGTAGGTTGCAGGTTCGACTCCTGCTGGGGGCGCCAATTCCTCCCTTCGTAGCGAGGCACGGTCTCCGCTGGCTCGGCCTTGTGCTGCCTTTTCCACCATCCCCAACCCTGATAGAGTGAGAGCTTGCCGATCAGGCCACTGCCATCCCACCTGGCGAAAACTCCCAGCGTAGGACGGTCAGCCATCACTTGGGTTGCCATTTCTGCCCCCAACCGGGTGTTCAACTGGCTTCGGGTTCCGGGATCGACTGGAACCAACTCCGTCCATCTTGGGCGATAAGCGCTTCAGCGCTCTCCGGACCCCAGGTGCCGGCAGGGTAGTTGGGAAAATCGGCCGGGGGGACCGAATCCCATGCCTTGAGTATCGGTTCGACCGTCGCCCAGGCTCGCTCGACCTGGTCGGCCCGCATGAACAGCGTAGCATCACCGCACATCGCGTCCAGCAAGAGAGTGTCGTAGGCTTCGGGTGGGTTGGCATTGAACGCCTCGGCGTAGGCGAAGTGCATCTCCACCGGGCTGAGATGCATGGAGACTCCCGGCTGTTTGGCCTGGAATTCGAGGCAGATGCCCTCACCGGGCTGGATGTCGATCTCGAGGCGGTTGGGCTGCCAATCCAACGTCGCCGTTGGGGGGAAGGATCGATGAGGGACGGGGCGAAACTGGATTGCGACCTGCGAAAGTTTGGTCGGCAGGCGCTTCCCGGTTCGCAGGTAGAAGGGCACATCCTGCCAGCGCCAGTTGTCCACAAAGAGTTTCAAGGCGGCGAAGGTTTCCGTCGAGGACTCCGGATCCACGTCTGGCTCTGACCGGAACCCGGGCAGACGTTCACCTTCCAGCCAGCCCGGGCCATATTGTCCGCGGGCAGCATGCTGATGGAGACGATCCGCCGGGATCGGCCGAATGGCCCTCAGCACGTCCACCTTGCGAGCCCGTATCTCGTCGGCATCGAAGGCCGCCGGCGGTTCCATAGCGATCAGGCACAGCACCTGAAGCAGGTGACTCTGGATCATGTCCCGCAGGGCACCAGCGTGGTCGTAGTATTCCCCCCGATGCTCGACCCCGACGCTCTCGGCGATGGTGATCTGGACGTGGTCGATATAGCGCCGGTTCCAGATGGGCTCGAACAGGGCATTGGCAAATCGAAAGGCAAGGATGTTTTGGACGGTGTCTTTGCCAAGGTAGTGGTCGATGCGATAGATCTGGGAACTCGTCGAAACTCGTCAACAAGGATTTGTTCAGCGCCACAGCCAACTCCAGGTCGTGTCCGAACGGCTTCTCAAACACGATCCGGGTACGTTCTCGATCCTGGGTTAGCTTCGCCTTCTCAAGGCCCTCGACGACCGTCTGGACGATCCCGGGCGGCGTGGCCAGGTAGAAAATTCGCTCCACCTGCTGCCCCCAAGTCCTTTCTTGCTCGTCAAGTGCATCGGATACGGCTTCGAAGGTTGCGTGTGCCTTGAAATCGCCGGACTGGTAAATGGATAGGCTTTTGGCGAAGGTCTTCCAGGCTTTGGCATCGATTGGTTCAGCTCGGCCGAATTTGTCCACGCCTTGGCGCAATCGGGAGCGCCATTTTTCCAACGTCAGCTGCTTGCCATCTACGCCGACGACAGCGAACTTCTCCGGGAGCAGACCATCGAGGCACAGCCCGTACAAGGATGGTACCAACTTGCGCCAGGTCAGGTCTCCGGCGGCTCCGAAGATCACGAGTATCGTGGGTGGGGCAGGACTATCAGTAGGCATATTCATCATTTCTCGGACCTCGGTCCAGCTTCCTGGACCCGCCTCGATCTTTCGGTACTGTCTGATATGGCTTGCGTGAGCGGATCAGTCATTGGCGGCTCCGGTAAGGTCGAGACCCAGCTCCGCAAGCTGATTGCGGGTCGGTCCAACTCCGGTGTGATGGATGCCGTGGATGCCCATTTCCTTGGCAACCTGAACAAACATCAAGCGGTCGTCGACGTAAATGACCTCATCCGGTTGAGATTGGGAGATGTCCAATGCGATGCTGTAGATGTCCGGGTCGGGCTTGCGGAAATGGACAAAACATGAAGAGACGAAGAAGTCGATGATCGAACCGAGTTCGAACTGCTGAATGCGATAAACCGTCAGCTCACGCCCCTCGTTGCTGACCGCAGCCGTCTTAAGCCCAAACCGAGTCTTGATGGCGCGCACCAAATTGAGAGTGTCGGTTAGCGGCTGGGACTGATCGAACATGAATTGTCTGAAGGCCTCGGGAGTGAAAGTCCGGTCCTTGTGGAAAACCACGCGCTTGAGATAGGTGTCGAGGTTCAGCTTGCCTTCCTCGTAGGTGTCGAAGGTCAGATGATGACGCTCCTCGACATCGGCGCGATCGAGGTCAAAGGTTTCACAGGCTCGACGGCGCGCCTCGTGGTCCCATCCATTGGTCAGAAGCACACCACCGATGTCCAGAAACAGGGTCTTAATCGAACGGCTGGCGGTCAATGTGTTTTCCTTTCCTCTGGGTCCGGGCCCTGCCGGGCCAGCCCGCATATGCTCACCTCTCACCTGTCCGGCCGGCCAGATAGTAGGCCATAAGGGCATGGGTCGAGCTGTCATGGTCGTCGGGAACCGAACCGGCCCTCAGCTGTGAGAGGATGTCTTGGGCAAGCACCTTGCCCAGTTCGACTCCCCACTGATCAAAGGAGTCGATGTTCCAGATCACACCTTGCGTGAAAACGCTGTGCTCGTACAGCGCTACCAGTTTGCCCAAGGTCTCGGGGGTCAATTGGTCGGCGAAGATCGTCGTCGAAGGTCGGTTTCCTTCGAAAGTGCGGTGCGGGACAAGCCAATCTGGCGTGCCTTCGGCTTCGACATCTTCGGCGGTCTTGCCGAACGCGAGCGCCTCGCCCTGTGCCAGGACGTTCGAGATGAGCATGTCGTGATGTCTGCCCAAGGGGTTCAGAGGTTGACGAAAGGCGATAAAGTCGCAGGGGATCAGACGAGTTCCTTGGTGAATCAGCTGGTAGAAGGAGTGCTGCCCATTTGTTCCCGGCTCGCCCCAGTAGATTGGCCCGGTGTCATAGTCGACGCGTTCCCCAGACAGAGTCACGTGTTTCCCATTGCTCTCCATTGTCAACTGCTGAAGGTACGCCGGGAAGCGGTGCAGGTACTTGGCGTAGGGCAGCACGGCGATCGTGCTCGCCCCCAAGAAAGTGGTGTTCCAGATGGCCAGCAGACCCATCAACACTGGGAGGTTGGATGCCATCGGCGCGCTGCGAAAATGCTCGTCCATTTGGTGGAAGCCTGAGAGCATGTCTTTGAACGCCTCGGGTCCGATGGCCAGCATGGTTGAAAGGCCGATGGCGGAGTCCATCGAGTAGCGCCCGCCGACCCAATCCCAGAACCCGAACATGTGCTCAGGATCGATCCCGAAAGTCTCGACTGCCTCCCGGTTGGTTGAAACAGCAACAAAGTGTTTCGCGATCGCCTCCTCGGCCCCGAGATTCTCCAAGACCCAGGCGCGCGCCGTGCGGGCGTTGGTCATGGTCTCCAAGGTTGTGAAGGATTTCGAACTGATGATGAACAACGTCTCGGCGGGGTCAAGGTCTCTGGTTGCCTCAGCGAAGTCCGTCCCATCGATATTGGACACAAAGCGGAAGATCAGGTCGCGGCGGGAAAAGGCCTTGAGCGCCTCGTATGCCATGACCGGGCCCAGGTCCGATCCGCCAATCCCTACATTGATGACGGCTCGGATGGGTTTACCGGTGTGGCCGATCCACTCCCCGCTGCGAACTCTATCCGAGAAGCGCGTCATCTTGTCCAGTACAGCGTGCACCTCGGGCACCACATCCTGGCCATCAACCATGACGTGTGAGCCCTTGGGGGCGCGCAGCGCGGTGTGCAGCACGGAGCGTTTCTCGGTGAGATTGATCGCTTCCCCGGCGAACATGGCCTGGCGACGCCCCGACAGGTCGCAGGCCTCGGCCAGCTCCACCAAGAGTTGGAGCGTTTCATCGTTGACGCGTTGCTTGGCGTAGTCCATGTACAGGCCGACGGCTGTTGATGTAAATCTCGATCCGCGCTGAGGGTCTTCTCGGAACAGGTCTCGCAGATGGCGACCGCCGATCTGCTTCCCGTGTTCGAGGAGCGCCTTCCATGCCGAGAGCTGTGTTCGTGGTTTGGAGTCCATACGGGGTCTACCTCTTGCTTGTGGCTGCGTTTTTCATGCGGTCCCAGAGGTTGGCACGGCATCCGGTTGTCGTGGCGTCAACCTTCGTGATAGGGATGTGGCCGAGGGTGCGGGAGGCTGGTGGGCGTCGTCGAATGGCTACGGGACGCCTATGCGGTGTACTGCACTGGACCTTCCGGGGCGTGCGTGGCGCCCCACGCAAGGCTGCCAAGTCCGATCCTAAATACCTGCTGCGGTCAGGATCTCAATTACCTCGGCCATGGCCACCGTCAGGGATGGGTGGGTGGCCTCGAGCCCGGCGATTTCCTGCTCGAATTCTTTGGACAACGGATTGCGGCGGGGCGCCAGATTGGTCACCGCGGTGAAGTGCGGCGACGTCTTCCGCCAGCGTTCTAAGCCGTTGGCTCGTCGGATCGTCGAGATCCTCATGCCGCTCAATCTCCGCTCGAAGACGCTCAAGTGCGCCGTGAAGTCGCTGCTTATCCATGGTCCACCGCCGCTCGTATACCGGATTTCCTACATCTGGATCAGGGCCCATTCCAAGCTGCGGGAGCGCCGAGACACACCCTCGGCCGACTGCTGGCATGCTGAATGGCCCCAGCGTTGGATGGAATCCCGTTTCTGCGCTGCCCCAGACCTTGTGGGACATAGGCAGTATAACGCATGGGCCATGCCCCTGAACCGGATCGGGCTTGTGATAAGGCACGCGGAGGTAACATGTCGGCGGGTCGATGGACCTCCGCACACCTCCCCTGTAAGATGCAGACAAGCGTAACAGCAGGTGCGATGTCCCGGAGAACGGGTTGCAAGCCATCTCGTCATGGGAGAGAATCCTCCCACTCAGACTGACCTGAGACCGGGACAGACCAGAGAGGAGGCGTGAGCGTGGACGAAACCGTAGACGTGATCATCATTGGGGGTGGCGTGCATGGTGCCAGCCTCGCTTTCCATCTGGCCCAACGAGGGGTGACCCCTCTGGTCATCGAGAAGTCCTTCCTGGGCGCCGGGGCCACCGGCCGCTCAAGCGGCCTGATTCGGATGCACTACGATCAGAGGACCAATTCCGAGCTTGCCTGGACTTCGTTCCAATACTTCCGCAACTGGGAAGAGCGGGTCGGCGGGCACTGCGGCTATGTGCGGACGGGTTTTGTTCAGATTGTGGCTGCCGAACACATGGAGGCCCTGCGGGCCAATGTCGAGATGCACCAAACCATCGGCATCCCCAGCCAGCTGATCAGCGGCGAGGACGTGCAACGCCTGGCGCCCAGTTTTGCCACCGACGACATTGTGTGGGCCGCGTACGAGCCCGAGTCCGGCTACGCCGACCCGACCAGCGCCACCGCCGCCCTCATGGCGGCCGCCCGGGACCATGGCGCTCAACTGCAGCAGGGGGCGGTGGTGACCGGAATCCAGGTCGACGGCGGCAAGGTGAGGGGTGTCGAGACCTCCGAGGGTGACTTCTCGGCCCCGATTGTGGTCAACGCCGCCGGCGCCTGGGCGGGGCAGATCAATGGCCTGGCTGGGGTCGACTTGCCCTTGGACACCTGGCGGCATGACACAATGTTCGTCCTGCGCCCGGAAGGGATGGAGAAGACGCATCCGGCGGCGATCGACGATCCGCGTGAGATGTACTTCCGTCCAGAGGGCGAGCTGACCCTGGTGGGTTTGGAGGACAACAACCCGATCGGGGAATCCCCTGACAGCGACACCGATCATGCCAAGCCGGGTTTCGTCGAGCGGGCCATCGAGCGAATCTGCCTCCGGATTCCGGCCATGGAAGGCGGAAGGCTTCACTCGGCGCACGGCGGCTACGACGGAATCACGCCCGACCAGTTCCCCATGCTCGGTCCATACGGTCCGGAGGGCTACTTCCTGCAATGTGGCTTCAGCGGGACGGGGTTCAAGACCGCGCCAGCGGTCGGTGCGTGTATGGCAGAGTGGATTCTAGACGGCGCGCCAAGCACCGTGGATGTCGCCGTCTTCTCACCGTCAAGATTCGAAGAGGGACGCGCGGTCGTCCGCGAACATCCCTATCAGCAGATTTGGCACTAGGCCGGGGTCAGATCACCGCCAGGTTGCGCCCAACGATTTCAAAGGCCGACAAGACCTGTTCCAACTGCTCATCGGTGTGGGTTGCCATGAAGCTCGTGCGCAGCAGCTCCTGGCCATCGGGGACGGCCGGCGAGAGCACCGGGTTGACGAAAACGCCTGCGTCGAACAGGCCCTTCCACATCCCGATGGTGCGCATCGTATCCCCAATCATGATGGGGATGATCGGTGTGACGGACAGCCCGGTGTCGAAACCGAGGCCCTGGAAACCGCGCCGCATTTGATCGGCCACCTCGTTCACCCGCTGCACCCGTTCCGGTTCCTCCTGCATCACGTCCAAGGCGGCCAAGACGGCCGCCGTGTTGGCCGGCGGCAGGCTGGCGCTGAAGATCAGCGAGCGCGCGTGGTGTTTGATGTAGTGCACGATCTGATCGTCTCCGGCGATGAAGCCGCCGATCGAGGCGAAGGATTTGCTGAAGGTCGACATGATCAGGTCGACCTCCTCGGTCAGTCCGAAGTGCGCCGCTGTGCCGTGGCCTTCGCCCAGCACACCCATAGCATGCGCGTCGTCCACCATTAGGCGGGCGCCGAATTCCTGGCACAGCTCGGTGATGCGGGGCAGATTGGCAAGATCGCCGCCCATGCTGAACAATCCGTCCACTACGACCAGCTTGCCCTTGCCGTCGGGTATCCCGGAAAGCACGCGCTCGAGGTCGTCCATGTCGTTGTGCCGGTAGCGGCGCGTGTTTCCGTAGCCCAGGCGAGCGCCGTCGACGATGCTGGCGTGGTCCTCTTTGTCGAGGATGACAATATCCCCGCGGCCGACCAAGGCGCTGATCACGCCAAGGTTGGTCTGCATGCCGGTGGAAAACACCAGCGCCGCCTCCTTGCCGACCCAATCGGCCAAGCGGCGCTCTAGGTCCTCGTGCAGTTCGAGCGTTCCGTTCAAGAAGCGCGAGCCAGTGCAGCTCGTGCCGTACGTCTCAATGGCCTCGGCGGAGGCTTGTTTGACCTTGGGATGCGTTGTCAGTCCCAGGTAGTTGTTGGACCCACACATGATGAGCGGCCGACCTCGGTACGACGCTTGTGCCCCCTCGCTGCCGGACAGTGCAATAAAGTAAGGGTAATAGCCGCCCTCTTCGGCCTCGCGGGCGACGGTGTACTGGTCACATTTCTCAAACAGATCCATGAAACTCACCCTCATCGCCAATGGCGTCCATCTTCTTGGCCGGCTGGGCTGCTTGTGCCTGAGCGCGCGACACCATCCAATCCATAAGGGGATAGAGGGCTGTACCCAAAGCGCCTGAGAGCCAGTAGAGCAGCTTCCCCTCCATCCCCGGAATGATGGCGTAGCGCTTGCGGTGCACACCCTTCAAGATCTCCGACGCGACGGCCTCGGGCGACATGGCGTCCACATTTCCGGCCAGCGCCCTCGTTTCGGCTGGCTTGTACTGGTTCTCGTACTGGAGCTGTGGGGTTTGTGTGTCGGGTGGGTAGACGATAGACACGTCGATTCCCTTGGGCTTCATCTCGGCCCGCAGCGCATCGGAATAGCCTCGCACGGCGAACTTCGAAGCTCCGTAGGCCGTGTAGCCGTAAACAGCCAGGAATCCGGCGATGGAAGCAATGTTGACGATCTGACCGCTGCCGCGCTGGATCATCGGCACGAGGAGGGTCTGAGTCACATGTACTGTGCCGTAGTAGTTAACATCCGCCATCCAGTGGAATATGTCGAGCCCTAGTTCTTCAGCATAGCCTGGATGGGCGGCGCCGGCGCTGTTGATCAAGAGGTGGGGAAGTCGATCTGGTGTTGTCAGTGGAGAAAGCGCCTGTCGGACCTGTTCCAGGTTGGCTACGTCGGCCGAAAGCGTCTCCACCGTCTGATCGGCGGAAGCCCGGCTGGACCGGATGAGTTCTGCGGCTTGAACCAACCGATCGTGATCGCGGGCCAAAATCCATACATTGGCCCCCTCAGCGGCCAATTGCCGCGATAGTGCCAGACCAATCCCGCTCGACCCCCCAGTAACCAGGGCGCGAATGCCATGAGAATCCATATCCCTCTCCCAAGGGTGTTTCCCGCCAAGAAAGCATCAGGTCGGGACGTATCATACTGTCAGGCGAAAACGATCAAAGGACCTTGATGGAATGCTCGTTCGGCGCTCCCTTCGATTTTTGGGCGTTTACGACCAGGCTCTCCAACAGATTTCGAGACGTGCGGGCAATTTCGTCCACTGCTGTTTCAAACGCCAGCTGATTGGCGCGTGACGGCTTGCGGTAGCCGCTGATTTTTCTAACAAACTGCCTGGCGGCAGCTCGAATCTCATCGTCGGTCGCCGGGTTATCTTTTCGCCGGAGAGTCTTGATGCTTCGGCACATCCTCCACCTCCTCATCATAGCCGTTTGGCCTGGTTGACCAGGATGGTCGGATCCCGGACAAGGCCCACAAGCCTGGATTTATGACATATTTCACAAATGGACTGACGTCAGTCGCAATAAGGATATTCTACATTGCCAGGATCAGCGGCTGGTCGATGAAAACTTGCATTTGCACGCCTGCGAGCGTTTCCGACAGGGTGGGGGTGCGCCTTCATTGAGAGGATGATTTGGCGATGATACAATCCGTGATGCTATGAAAGACGATGAGATTCAACTGATTCATGCCTTGCAGAACGGGGACCGGGCCGCGTGCAGCGATCTTGTCGAGCGCTACGCTGGCCAGATCTACGGCGTCGCCCTGCGGTTGACTCGGCATCCGAATGAGGCCGAAGAGGTGCTGCAGGAGACGTTTATCGCCGCGTGCCGCGGGGTGGAGGATTTCCAGGCCCGATCGAGTTTGGGAACGTGGCTCTATCGCATAGCCACCAACAATGGCTTGATGCGCATGCGGCGGAAGCGGCCGGATGTGGTCTCCGTCGAGGATCTCGAGGCTGGCGGCTTCGAAAACCTGGAACCCGGCGACCTCTCGCCCTGGCCAATTGAGCCTGAGGAAGGCATGCTCAGCGAGGAACTCAGACAGCAGATGGCGGATGCGGTCGACGCCCTTCCGGATACACTGCGCACCGCATTTGTCCTGCGTGATCTGGAAGGGTTGTCCACCGATGAAGCGGCCGAAGTGCTGGATATCAGCCCCGGCGCGGTCAAAGTGCGCCTGCATCGTGCGCGGCTGGCCCTGCGTGATTCTTTGAGTGACTACTTCCTAGGAGCGAGGTCCTTGGGATGACCCATACACATCCAACTCCGGAATGCCGCTCGCTGCTGGCCAAGCTGTCCGGCTATTTGGACGGCGACCTGGAACAGGCGATTTGCGATCAGATTGAGGCCCATCTTTCGGAGTGTGAAGACTGCCGTTTGATGGTCGACACGACCCGCAAAACCCTCGTGCTTTACCGCAGCGTCGGGCGGGTGGAGATTCCTGCCGACACCCTCGATCGCTTGTGGGAGACGCTGCAGGCTGAAGGCTGCACGTCGCCTCCACCGGAGGCTTGATCGGGTCTACCTCTTGTGTAACCTTCCCCCAATAGAATGCATCCAAAGGGTCGAGACACCGTTTTCAGCGCAGGCAGAAGTGGGTCGTGCCAGCGCCTATCCTTTGGAGGTTGAAATGTCGTTGCTTTCAGATCAGGACAAAGCTGCCCTGGTGGAGATGTTCGAAGGTTTGAGCCAGCCAGTGACCTTGCTGCTGGGCGTGTCCGACGAGTGCCCCACCTGTTCGGACACACAGGAAATCCTGGGGGAAGTCGCCTCGCTTTCGGACCAGATTGCCGTCAAGACGACTGACCTCGGCGAGGCTGGTGGCCTAGCTGAAACCTATGCCATAGAACGAGCGCCCGGATTGGCTGTTCTCGCGGGACGTGAAGACTCAGGAGACTTTGGCATTCGGTACTATGGCATCCCTTCCGGCTATGAGTTCAGTTCGCTGATTCAGGATATCATCATGGTGGGTTCGGGAGACTCGGGTCTGAGTGATGCCACTCGCACCGCGTTGAACGAGCTGGCCGAGCCGGTTCATATCCAGGTCTTCGTCACCCCAACTTGTCCCTATTGCCCGGGGGCCGTTCACCTGGCTCACCAGATGGCCTTTCACAGCACGTGGGTTCGGGCCGACATGGTGGAAGCCATAGAATTCCCGGATTTGGCCCAGAAGTTTGGTGTGATGGGCGTGCCACGCACCGTGATCAACGAACAAGTTCATGTGGAGGGCGCCGTTCCGGAAGCCGCCTTGCTCCCTAAGGTTCTCGAGGGCGCCAGGCTGCCTGTATGAAATCGAGCACTAATCGAACAAGGAGCAGGGTGTGTCAGACAAGGCTTACAAGCAAGGCAGCGTGACCTGGATCGATGAATTGGCCTTTCAGGGGATCACCAACACGGGCTATGAGATGGCGCTCAACTCAAGGCCCGAAAAGGGGAGAGAAGCCGAGGTAGCCAAGCCTACCGATCTTCTGTTGGTGGCTCTCGCCGGGTGCACCGGTATGGATGTGATATCGATCCTCAAGAAGAAGCGGCAGCCGGTGACCGGGTTCGAAGTGAACACGCGTGGGGTCCAGGCCACCGATCCGCCCAACGTCTATACCGAAATACACATTGAATATGTGGTGCGAGGCGAAGGCGTCGACGCAGCGGCTGTGGAACGTGCGATCGAGTTGTCTGAGGGTAAATACTGCTCCGTCTCGGCCATGTTGAAGAAGACGGCGGAGATCACGACGTCGTACCGCCTGGAAGACTGAAGCGATCTGGCCGTTCGTCAAGCTTGGTGATCGACTCAGGCTCAATTGTCAGCGTCCGGGCTGCGGCGTGATCGCATGATCAGAAAGATCACCAAGCCAGCCAGAACAACCAGGAATACGACGCACAGCAACACCACCCCCACAATCCAGAGCCAGTTCGGAATCCCTGTGCCTGAAACGGATGGCACGATATCCGATACTGGATTGCCCAGCCTGCTCTCAGCGTGCAGGTGCGTTGTCTGTCCCGGTTGAAGATTCCAAATCAGGGTTCCGTCGAGCACCTGATCAGCGTTGTTGGCGCCGAGCTCACCCGGCGGCGTCAGCTTCCAAACGATCGAGACATCCAACGAGTCGAGGATGGCAGGGTCAACGCCCTCCGCCGAAAGGTCGGTCAGGTCAACATCCAAGTCGTAAATGAACTCTCCCGATGACAGCTGGAGTTGATGGACGTCGAGGTTGCCGATTTGGTTGTAAAGGTCCTGCAGCGCATTCAGGTCCTTGAAGGGGACTTTCGTCACGCACCAGGTTGTCCCATCACGCTGTTCCTGGGTGATTGTGCCTCCGGGCGGAAGCTTGGTTCTCGCCTCAACTTGCTGGCAGAACGCGTCGCCAGATGGGCCGCCGAGCTCGGATAGCGTGACCATGTCGGCAGGTGCCAGACCGATAGCGGTGGACAGGCTGCCGCCGCCTCCAGCCGCAATCTGTGTGCCGGCCTCCATCGTGCAGCCGGCCATCAGCACCGAAAGCATGATGAGAACTGGCCAGCGCAGCTTCAGCAGGCTTGTTGCCTTTTCCCAGGCCATCGGTTGAGCACCTCACTTCCAGTACTTATGCGTTCGATGAGCTATCACTCTGATATCAACCATCAGCCGTGATTCGTTACACCTGCTCGGCGTGAAGCAGGTTGCAGGTCAGCCGCGCAGGGCGGACCACAGCACTTTGGGCAGCTTGGTCAACGAGTGCCTGCGCTCGAACTCATACAGCGCCTTGCCAAATCCCAGCGTATGGTTGGCTGTCACAAGGAAAGGGTCGGGCCACTGACGGAAGGGTCCCCTTACGATGGATTTCTGGCTGGTCTTGAACATGAGAGGGTTGTTGATCACGCCAAGACCGGATTGGACGTCGTTGAGGGGGCTGCCGGGGGCGCCGCCCCACGGTGACAAGAGGGGGTAGTAGCCGTACTCACCGCGCAAGTTGAGGCACACGGTGCCGTACCTGAGGTCGGCGATGGCGCCCTCAATCGCTGCCCCAATTTCGGGATCGGCAAGGCTCCGCGGATGCACGAACAGGCTGACGATCAGCGTTCCCCACAATTGGCGATTGGCGAACTCAGCCGCTCGTTCGATGAACTCGATGGGCGAATCTGCGTTCAGCGCCGTCTCACTCAACACACTGCAGAAGACTTCGCTCCGGAACGCCATGTCATCCTGGTTATCTGGATTCACATTCCGAATCAGAGTCCAAGGTAGTTGTTCCCCTTCAGCCTGTCCCAACTGGCGAACATCGGCGTGGCCCTCGACGAAGCGCTCCTGGCGTTGCTTTGCTCCGGGATAGTAAGCCTTGCGTGGTGGTGTGTTGGCGAGCACATTCTCAAGCTCTGTCAAGAACGCATCCCTGAGCGGCCATCCGGCGTGCTGGACGATAATCCGCGGCGAAAGGCAATTGAAGGAAGCGTTGATGGCCATCCACGACGCCACCTGGATCGCCTTGTGCCGGATGTCATCTCGGGTCCACGGCCCAGGCACGATAATCAGCGGGGTGACGTTGCCAAGTTCTGCCGTAATCTCCTTGGTGAGCGGATCCTCAGGACGTCCATCCGTATTGGCGCCGTCCTCGCCAAACACGATCCTCCTGAAGGTCTTGTCCGAGCCTGTCATGTGGATGCTGTCAACAGCCTCATGCCGGGTCAGATACCTACCCTCGGCGGCGCCACCACGAACCATGCGCAGGAAGCCAGCCTCGATAAGCGGCCGCAGGGCATCGGCCAGGATGGGGTCCATGTAGTCGCTGACCGGATTGGTCTTCAGCAAGACGACCTGCTTCTTCACGAACAGGCGGTCCAGGCTATCCAGCAGGGGAAGAATCGAGAGATTGCCAGCGGCCAGGACCAGGGCGATTTGGCCGTCAGATGGTTGGTGGTAGGCCCATGCCTGGTCCGCCTTGACGGCCTCGACGGTGGTGCCCTCCGCCATCCAGACATCGGCGGTGATACCACGGTAGAGCAGTCGATCGGACCAATGGGCCGGAAAAACGCGTGCCACGACCCGCCCAGCTGCGTCGGTTCGCAGGCCGCCCGGAATTGGCGGGCGCCCGGTCTTCTCGATGCCTTCCAGACTCACTTTCAAGTGGTTGAGCGCCCGCATGCCCATGACGAAGATGATCCATTCCTCGCCTTCGGCGAACGTCCCCGGTCGCAATCCCTTGGCTTCAACGCAGGCAGCCACCCACCGCTCTGCCACGGCAGCATAGGTGTCCTGGACAGCCTCGAGCAGGCTGATGCGCTGGCGTATGGGCAGTTCGGCCCAGGCGCGCTTGTTGGCTTTGAGGTCCGCGGCTGCACGGTCCAGTGCTTCGGTAGGATGGGGTTCGGAGTGGGATACGGGAGCAGGAAAAGACGGAGAGCCTATCTTGGATGACGTCGGATCCAGCTGGCTGTGGGAAGAGCTCGCGACCATAGTTTACTTTCCTAGAAAGGGGGGTGTGCTTGGAAGATTGGGCTGAACCAGCATGATACCACCGCGCCAGGGTCGATCGATGATGTCGGGCGTGAGAAGAGAAAACGCCGCAGTCGAGATGACCTGCGGCGTGGCCTGACTGCAAATGATGGCGGAGTTTTCTACCCCGTCGGCAGGCCGCTGCTCGAGAGAGGCCCCGAGCCCAGAGACATGTCTAAGGCTGCTCGTCGTCGACCGGCACGTGGACCGTCTTCAGCGAGGGCGTCGGAGAGATCAACCAGGCGATGGCGCTGATTAGACTCACAATGCCGGACCACACCCGGCGATTCTGCATTCGGCAGTACCCACAACGACAGAAAAGCGATTTCATTTTGCACCTCATCGGTCCAAGCCGACCTACCAATATCTTGCCTCATCTGCGCCGAGATTGGCCTTTACGGATACCTTACAGACAGGATTGGGCGCAGAAGAAAGGGATCGCCTCGACCGGCGTCCCTCGGTTGTCTTGGAGCAGGAGTCTAATGGGTTGAGCGGTGGTTGTCCAGAACTAGGGTGGGGCGTCCCGTCCAGCCAAAGCTCGGGCTCGCTCCCATGGCTTCCAGTTCTCCTTTTCCGCCAGCGCATCACGAAACTCGTAGATTTGATCGCGCAGAGCGGCTGCCTTTTCAAACTCCAAGTCGGCGGCTGCGGAACGCATCTCTTCTTCAAGCTTTTTGATCAGAACAGCCAATTCATCTCGAGGCAACTGAGCCGGAGTCAAACCAGCGTACTCCGCTTGTGTTTCGGCCACAGCTCGGGCTGCCATCTGGTCCGTCAGATCGCGCACGGCTTTGATGATGCTGACCGGCTCAATGCCGTGTTCTTCGTTGAACGTTTTCTGTTTTTCTCGCCGTCTCTCGGTTTCATCGATGGCGAACCGCATCGAGTCAGTGATACGGTCGGCATACATGATGACCCGGCCATTGATGTGCCTGGCTGCACGTCCGATCGTCTGGACCAGGGATGTTCCGGACCGCAGGAACCCCTCTTTGTCAGCATCAAGAATGGCCACCAGCGAGACCTCCGGCAGGTCAAGCCCCTCCCGCAGCAGGTTGATGCCCACCACAACGTCATATACGCCAAGGCGAAGATCGCGCAGGATTTCAACGCGCTCAATCGTGTCGATTTCGGAGTGCAGGTAGTGGACCTTGATGCCCAGGTCGAGCAGGTAATCCGCCAGGTCCTCCGCCATCCGCTTGGTAAGCGTCGTGACCAGGACGCGCTGCCCCACGCCTATCCTCTGCTGGATCTCTCCCAACAGGTCGTCAATCTGGCCCTCAACCGGGCGGACTTCCACCTCGGGGTCGATCAAACCGGTTGGGCGGATGATCTGTTCGACCACCTGGTCAGCGATTCCGAGTTCGAAGGGGCCGGGCGTGGCAGTTGTGTAAATGACTTGTCCAATGCGCGACGTGAACTCATCGAAATTGAGCGGCCGATTGTCGAGAGCCGAAGGCAGCCGAAAGCCGTAGTCCACCAGATTCTGCTTGCGAGAGAGATCGCCTGCGAACATGCCCCGGACCTGTGGCACGGTCATGTGGGATTCGTCGATCACAAGCAGGAAATCGGGCGGAAAGTAGTCCATCAGAGTCCAGGGGGGCGAGCCGGGGGGGCGTTGATCAAGGTGCCTTGAGTAATTCTCGATGCCCGAACAGTAGCCGACCTCGCGCAGCATCTCCAGGTCGTAGTGCGTACGTTGTTCGAGGCGCTGAGCTTCGAGCAGTTTCTCCTGTGATCGGAGATAGCTCAACCGATCCGCCAATTCGGCTTGAATGTCGTGAATGGCGGATTGCAGTTTTTCTTCTTCGGTGATGAAGTGCTTGGCGGGATAAATGGAGATCTCGTCGAGCTCATGCAGGATCTCTCCCGTGAGCGGGTTCATCTCGACAATCCGGTCAAGTTCGTCCCCGAAGAACTCCATCCGGTAGCCCGTCTCTTCGTAGGCCGGCATCACCTCCAGGGTGTCGCCTCGCACGCGAAACACGCCTGGCCTGAGTTCAAGGTCATTGCGCTCGTAGTGGCTCTCCACCAACTGGCGGAGCACCGCCCTGCGCCTATACCGGCCGCCGCGTTTGAGGTGAACCACGACCCGCCCGTAGGCTTCTGGACTGCCGATGCCGTAGATGCACGAGACGGAGGCAACCACCACCACATCCCGGCGCGACATGACCGAGGTTGAGGCCGAAAGCCGCAGGCGGTCGATCTCCTCGTTGATCTCGGTTTCCTTTTCGATGTACAGGTCGTGCGCCGGGACGTAGGCTTCAGGTTGGTAGTAGTCGTAGTATGAGACGAAGTACTCAACGGCGTTGTCGGGGAAGAAGTCCTTGAATTCGGCGTAGAGCTGGGCCGCCAACGTCTTGTTGTGGGCGATGACCAGAGTCGGGCGCTGGACTTCTTGAATGACGCTGGCCATGGTGAATGTCTTGCCGGTCCCCGTCGCACCCAATAGCACCTGGTGTTTGTCGCCGCGGTTCAGCCCGGCGACCAGCTGATCAATGGCCGCCGGCTGGTCGCCCATCGGCTGGTAGGGAGCGTGCAAGTTGAATTCGGACACGGCAAGGCCTGATTGGGAGCTCGGAAGCCGAACCTGAGTATTCTACCATCATGGGCATGGCCATCTCCGGAGTGGGGGGAAGAAAGAAATCTGGGTGTCCTGCTCACCGAACCCATGCTGGCGGCGGGGAGCAAACCAACCCTAATGTGACCCGCGTGGGATGTGTCGATCCAGCTCCGGATACGTGCCGGATGAAGGCTAAGCTGCACCCGGAGTTGCACCACCCGAATCTGGTGAGGAACCAGTCACTCTGTGAAAAATTCCACAAATCGGCCCAGGGCGGCCGTAGTGGCTCAAGCAGTGACGAGGATCGGGTTGCTGTAGATCCAGCCGCGGGCGCGGCCGTGGGCCCATAGAATGGCTTCCACCCGATAGGCACCGGGCTCGGATACGGTTGCCACGGCATGGGCGGACGCATCCCACGTCCTGAGTTCTCGCCCGTGTCGGATGAGGCGCACGTGAGCTCGCTGGGGAAGACGGACTTGAAGAGTCACACCGAAGCCGGCCGACACGCTGTCGCCCATTTGGTGCAGTCCCCGTCTCGACTGAGCGGTGAACCTGAAGCCACGCGCGGAGGCGAGCCTATCGTTGGCGACGAAGGCCCGGCCTTCCCTTAAGTTGTCGAAGATCATCCGGCGGTCTGCGTCCATCTCACCCGACAGGGTCGTCGGGGTGAGGACGTGCGTGTTGATGCTCCCGAAGAGGTAGTCATAGGGGAACACAACGCGTTTCAGTGGACCCTTGCGGACCGGCCAGGCGTGGGCGTCGGCGCCTCCGATGGCTACCACCTTCTGCCCAGTACTCAGCAAACGGTCCCAGCGAGCGAGGACCTCGGCGGGTGGACGAGTCGGAATCAAATCGGGGCGGAAAGCGAAGTAGATGGCTTCGGGCCAGGACGTCAGGTGAGCCTTGTACTCGCTCATGAAGTTCCATATTTCCAGGCCGTTGAAACCTTCGATATCCCAGGTTACCCAGGAAAGAGAGTCTTCCTCGAACAACGGCGCCGGTGGGTCGTCCGGATGGGCAAGGAACGCCAGGCCACCTGCCTTGTTGACTGCGTTGATCAACCGCTGGGGTGATGCCGCCTGGGTGGCAAGCTCTCGCCGGGCTTCATACGTCAAGAGGTGGTTGCGCTGCGGCTTCCGGTTGGGATCGTGTATCTCTTCGCCGGCCAGCAGAAGCACGCGGCGGTCGCCCTCGTACTGGTAGCCATCTACGCCGTCAACATAGACGTTGTGATCGGTGACAACCACAAAGTCCAGGCCAGCCTTGAGTGCGCCACGGCCGATGTCTTTGTGCGTGCCAGCACCATCTGAGAACACCGTGTGGGCGTGCAGATTGCCGACCAATTCGCAGGCTTCCGAGTGAGCGTTCATGATGGTCGTTGAAGGGGGGTCAGGGTAAATACCGCCGATCCCCGGGGGTCATGTTGCGGCCAGCGTCGCTGGGTGTGACCAGGTGGGCGCCGACCTGAGCACAGATGCCGATCAGCTGCTGCCGCTGAGCCGATGCGAGCGGTGCAAGATGCGTGACAACGATCTTGACCTGATCGTCAAGCAAGCCATCCAACAGAGCCTGCCAGCCCTCGCCGCCGGGAAGTTGATCGTTGATCAGAGCCACTTGTTCCGGCTCGAAGCGGCCGAGCAGATCCTCCAGCTCCTTATTGAAACTGTGGTTCCCGTGAATCCATTCAAAGGCGTGCGGCTCGCCAGGGATATCCAGCGGGTGGCCTTTGACTTTGTAGACGACGATCGAGTGTTGCGAATCCAATCCTTGCATTGCTTGCCGAATCCATTCGGGTGATCCGAGGAAGTAAGGATAGCATAGCCGCGGACGCCGACCAACCTCTCGGGCGGCGTGCGCGGCCCATGAGTATAATCGGTGGCGGAGGCTGAAAAATGCGAGCAGGCTCCTTTCTCATTTTTGTGGCTATCGTTGCTCTGCTCTCCGGCTGTTCCGGAGGGCCAACGCATGCCACACTGCCACCTGGCACGCCATCCCCAACTGCCTTTTTGCCCGTGGGTCCATCGCCTCGACCGCGCGATTCATCGCTGGGGCCAGATCGAGTGGCCACCATGGCAGCACATCTGGCCGACGCCTCCCCAGTGGATCCACCGGTGGAGATGACCTCGCTTGGGAATGCACTGCTCGTCGGCGTCAACCAAAGACGTATCGAAGCCGGTCTTCCCCCACTCAAGACGAGTGCTGAATTGACCGTAATTGCCCAACTTCGAGCCGAAGACATGGTCGTACGCGACTACTTTGGACACACCGACCCAGTCTCTGGGGCCGCCTTGGTCGACCCCCTGATAAGGTCGGCCGGCTTCACGGGGCGAGTGGCAGAGAACATCTACGCCACCAACGCACCCCGGCCGACGCTGGTAGATCAGGTCCTCACAGCCTGGTTTGACAGTCCGAGCCACAGGTCGAGTCTGCTCGACCCTGAACTGCGCTTCACTGGTGTTGGGCTGGCGGGAGATGGAAGCTGGTGGAAGATCTGCCAGGTGTTCGCACAGCGGGGACCGGGATGAGGAGGATTTCTTGAACAACCAGGACGTGGCCCAGATCTTCGAGAACATCGCCGATATGCTCTCGATCAAAGGCGAGATTATCTACAAAACCCTTGCCTACCGCCGTGCCGCCGACTCAATCCGGACTCAAACCCGCAGCGTGGAGGACATTTGGCGAGAGGGCAAGCTCAAGGACATTGATGGGGTTGGAGATGCCATCGCCAAGAAAATGGATGCGCTCTTCAGCCAAGGTGAGATGCCGTTCTATGAAGAGTTGAAGGCCGAGGTCCCTGTCGGATTGGTGGAGATACTTAAAGTCGGCGATGTCGGGCCGAAGAAAGCGGCCATGTTCTGGAAGGAGATGGGGATCACCGATCTTGATGCGCTGGAGAAAGCGGCTGATGAAGGCAAGCTGAGGGATTTGGATGGCATGGGCGTCAAATCGGAGGCCCGGATCCTGGAAGGCATCCGCGCCTTTCGTCGGCGCCAGACCGGCCGCATATCTCTCGGTGATGCATGGCCAACGGCAGAGGATTTTCTCGTTCGATTGCGGGAAATTTCCGGCGTGGAAGCTGCCGAGGCCGCTGGCAGCCTTCGCCGGTGGCGGGAAACGGTAGGAGACTTGGACCTGCTTGTCGGCTCCAGCCATCCTGTTGATGTCATGCAGGCTTTCTTGGACTTTCCCGAAATCGGCCGTGTGTTGGGACAAGGGGAGACCAAGTCGAGCGTCGAACTGAACAACGGTTTGCGGATGCAGATTTGGGTTCACCCACCCGAGCGATTTGGATCGGCGCTGCAGTACGCAACCGGATCCAAAGAGCACAGCGTCAAGCTGAGAGAATGGGCGCTCAAGCAAGGGCTGTCGCTTTCCGAGCACGGCTTCAAGCGGGAGGACGATACCGAAATCCTGTGCGCCGACGAGGACAGCGTTTATGGGGCCCTTGGACTGCCCTGGATACCGCCCGAGCTGCGAGAGGATCGGGGTGAACTCGAAGCGGCCAAGGCGGGTGAGCTGCCCGATCTGGTTGATCTAGGGGATATCCGGGGTGAGCTTCACGCTCACACCGATTGGTCGGATGGCCAGCTCACGCTTGAGGAGATGGCGCTCGGCGCCCAGGAGTCCGGACTTGATTACCTGCTCATCACCGATCACTCTCAGAGTCTTGGGGTCACCAATGGGCTCTCAGTGGAGCGTCTCAGGTCGCAGAGGCAGGCAATTGACGAGTTGCAGGCGAAGCTGGGGGAGTCACTCCGCCTCTACCAAGGAGCCGAAGTGGAGATCCTGGCCGATGGTACTTTGGATTATCCGGAAGATGTGCTCAAGGGCCTCGATGTTGTCGTCGCCTCGCTTCATACCTCGCTTCGGCAGTCCCGCGAAAAGGTAACAAAGCGTTTGCTGCGAGCCATTCGCAATCCACACGTCGATATCATCGGCCACCTGACCGGACGACTGATCGGAAGCCGAGATGCAGCAGATTTGGACATCGAAGCCATCTTCGCCGAAGCAGCTGATCACGGTGTCGTTCTGGAAATCAACTCCAATCCAGAGAGGTTGGATTTGAACGATGTGCATGCGCGACGGGCCGTGGAGGTTGGCTGCAAACTGGCGATCAACACCGATGCCCATCACACCGACCACTATGCCTTCAGGAGATACGGAATTGGGACGGCTCGCAGAGGATGGGTGACTGCGGGCGATGTCATCAACTCGCTCTCACTGAAGGATTTCGAGGCCTGGCGAGCGGCACGGAACTAGGCTCCTCCCGCAACCAGCGACAAAGACAGGGGTTTAGAAGATGTAGGGACATGTCCCTGTGCCATCATCCGCGCTTATGTTCGAGGAGGCCCCGTGTCGAACGTCGCCATCGTGACTGACAGCACCGCAGCCATGCCGGACTCGTTGGTCGAGTTCTTCGGAATCCAGGTCGCCCCCCAGGTGGTGATTTGGAACGAAACATCCTATGAGGACGGCATCGACATCACGGCCAAACAATTCTACGCTCGCTTGGCCACGGACGAGCAAATGCCGACCACGTCCCAAGCCACCGTGGCATCGTTCCACAAGGCTTTCGAACCCATGGTGGCGGCCGGCCGCCCAGTCTTGGCGGTTGTGCTGAGCGATCAGCTTTCGGGGAGCTATGACTCAGCCATGCAGGCCAAGGAGATGTTTCCGGGCGCGGAGATCGAGGTCTTCAACTCTGAAACGGTGGCCATGGCCCTCGGATTCCAGGTGACCGCAGCTGCCCGCGTCGCCGCTGAGGGGGGACCCCTTGAGGCCTGCCTGGATGCAGCCAAGCTGGCTCATGATCGCACTGGCCTTCTCATCGTGGTGGATACCCTGGAGTTTCTGCACCGCGGCGGACGGATTGGCGGGGCAGCTCACTTATTGGGAACAGCCCTCAATCTGAAGCCGTTGCTGGAAGTCCGCGACGGACGCGTAGAAGCCCTTGAACGGATTCGGACCAAGACCAAGGCTCTGGCCAGGTTGCTCGACATCCTGGAATCACGCGTCGGTGATCAAGCACGTCCTCTGCGAATCACCATCCATCACACTGGCGTGGAAGATGATGGAAAGGGCCTTGAGGACACCGTTCGAGACCGCTTCACCCCGAACGAGATGTTCAACACGATCATTCCGCCAGCCGTGGGGGTTCACGTGGGACCGGGCGCTATCGGCTTGGCCTATTGTTTTGAGGTATAGGACCTGACGAAGGTCGGTTGCCAGTGGCGGCCAAGTTCTTGGCCGCCACCATTCGCGCCAGGAGCTCCAAGACAGCGCTGAATGGTAGAATGAGCGTGATCTACCTGTTTCCGGTCGAGAAACCCGATTGAATTCCAGCCCGCGCGTGCTGATTTCCTTCCCATCACGTTTTGAATCCAGCCACGCGTCGGCCCACGCGCGCACGGAGGCCTCTCAAGCTTGGACATCTGGACCACCATCCACCCCAGCACCGTTGCCCTGGTCCTTGGCGGCATAGATCCGCAGTTCGCAGCCGGGAGCATCTCGCCGCCAGCCCTATGGCTGTTCGCTCAGCAGAGTCTTGTTGATCAGCTCTTCCGCGTCTTTCTGGCTCTTGCGGCCATCGTTTTCCTCGCGGTCGAGGGCGCCCTGGTATATGCTGTTTTTCGATCTCGCCGTGCGGAGGTCGATGAGTTAGCGCCAACAATCTCGCCGAGGCCTGTGCTTGAAATCGTGTGGACGCTGATTCCCGCCATCCTGGTGATTGTGATCGCCATTTTCTCTTTTCGAGCCCTGGCGGCCCAACCTGCATCCGGGCCGGACGGGGGCGGTTCGGTCCCGGCCCCAGACACCGCCGAAGCTGGCCGGGAGGTCTTCATGACCTATGGCTGTTCGGCTTGCCACACGCTCAAAGCGGTGGGAGCTAAGGGCACGGTGGGACCAAATCTGTCCGAGGTCGGATCCTGGGCTGGGACGAGGGTGCCCGGTATGGACGCGGAGACGTTTCTGGATCAAGCTGTCCTCGAACCGGAGGCGCATATTGCCTCGGGATATGAAAACGGCATCATGCCCACCAACTTTTCCACCCGACTTTCGCCCGCTCAACTCTCTGGTCTGATTGAGTTTCTGATGGCCCAGAAGTGACCAACGATGGGGTGCGGATTGAGCATGGCGACTGGCGTGGTGGGTCAGCACCACGACGAGCTGCTGGCGGAAATGTTGCCCGGTCGCGCCGGAACTGCAGTTGACTCTTTGAGAATGAGAGGCAAAGCGAAATCATGACCGTATCATCCCACCGGACATCCGATATGCCGGACGCACGCAAATTTCGCTGGCTAGCGCTGGCCGCGGCGGTGATGACCTTTCTCCTCATCGTCGTCGGCGGCATTGTCCGCGTCACGGGCTCAGGCCTGGGCTGTCCGGACTGGCCATTGTGCTACGGACAAATCATCCCACCGCTGGAATTTGCGTCAATCATTGAGTACTCGCATCGTCTCGTCGCTTCACTGACCTCTCCTTTGATCGTCGCCACTACCTTGGTGGCTTGGCTTCGGTACCGGCGGGCAAAATGGGTGTTTTGGCCGTCGATTGCTTCTCTCATTCTGCTCCTGGTTCAGGTCTTGCTGGGTGGCTTGACTGTGGTCATGGAGCTCCCGCCGACCATCGTGGCCGTTCACCTGGCGAACGCCCTCTTGATTCTTGCACTGCAGGTCCTCATCATGGTGGGCGCATTTCGCATCCACCAGCGAGGCGGTGGCGCCCCCAGCTTCTCGTTGGAGGACCCACTCACCCGATTGGGTGCCTCAACGGCTGCTACGGTCTTCTTGTTGCTGACCAGCGGGGCCTTGGTGACATCCACGGGTGCCGAGGCAGCTTGTGCCGGATGGCCTCTGTGCGATGGTGGTCTCTGGCCGTCGGACCTGCTCGGCCAGATTCATATGTTGCATCGGTTCATCGCAGCGTTGGGCGGCCTGATGATCCTCGGGTTGACTTGGGCGGCCTGGCAGCGTAGGCGTGAACGACCGCCGGTGGCAATCGCGGCCGTGGTGACGGCCGTTCTTTTGCTGGCGCAAATCCTTGTGGGTGCCGCCAATGTCCTGAGTGGATTCCCGGCAGTTCTCGAAGGCCTGCATGTGGCCACCGCCACGGCGGTCTGGGGAAGCCTGATCCTCACCCTTGCGCTTTCCGGAGAGCGGAAATCGCCGCTGGGAGCAGCTTCGACGGATCAGCCGACGCCGGAATCGCCTGGAACCCCGGGCGACTACGTGGCGCTCATGAAGCCGATCATCGTAGGGCTGCTCCTGGTCACAACGCTGGCAGCCATGATTGTGGCTGCCAGAGGTTGGCCAGATTGGGGTCTGGTGGCCTGGACCATGCTGGGCGGGACATTGGCTGCGGGTGGCTCCAGCGCCCTAAATCAGTACATCGACCGGGAGCTTGATCAGAGGATGCAGCGCACATCCCGGCGGCCGCTCCCCGGCGGCCGGCTCCGGGAAGCCGAAGCAGTCGCCTTTGGCTTGGCTTTATCCATTTCGAGCTTTTATGTTCTGGCTGTGTTCGTCAACCTGCTGAGTGCCGTCTTGGCCCTGGCGGGAATCCTGTACTACGTCATTTTCTACAGCCTGGGTCTGAAGCAGGCCACAACACACAATATCGTTATTGGGGGTGGGGCGGGCGCAATACCTCCCCTGGTAGGATGGGCGGCTGCCACCGGTGGATTGTCCGTTGGGGCGTTCTTTCTATTCGCTTTGATCTTCTTTTGGACCCCGCCTCATTTTTGGGCGCTGGCCCTCGTGAGACGGAAAGACTACGCCAAGGCGGGTGTGCCTATGCTGCCCGTGATCTACGGTGAACGCGAAACAAGGACTGAAATCTTCCTATACACGCTTCAGGTCGTGGCGCTGACATTGCTCATGCCCCTGGCTCATGTCGGGGGAGCGGTCTACCTGCTGCTGGCAGTTGGCCTGGGTGGGCTCTTGTGCTACTACGCCTGGCAGCTCCTTCGGCAAGGGGGGAACCGGAGCGCCTGGATGATGTACAGGTACTCCAGTCTCTACTTGGCCCTCATCTTTTCCGCACTTGTGGTGGACACTTTCGTCCAGTTCTGAGCTGTTTCCTCAAGGATCCCATGGCACGCCTCACGAATCCTGAATTGGATCGCGAGGATGTTTGGTCCCGGGGCAGCTAGGATTCCTGAAGCAAGTACAGTAGATCTGCCAAGATAGATTCCGGCTCGGTGCCGTAAGGATAGCGAGTGACCAGGTTGCCCTGACGGTCAATCATGAAAACGGTTGAAGTGTGGTTGAGCGTGTACTCTTGGGAGCCTGGCCCGGAGACGGCCTTCTTCTCAACCGTGACACCATAGGCATTTTCGACGGCCTGCAATGCGCCAGAATCCCCGATGAGCCCAATGAACTTGGGATCATAGGCGTCGAGGTAGCGGCGGAACGCGGTGGGGGAGTCACGGGCTGGGTCAACACTGATCATCACGAACTCAACCTGGTACTCTGGCCTGGTGGACAGTTTGTCAAAGACCCATGAGATGTTGTACAAGGTCGCCGGATCAATATCCTCCGAATGTGTGTACCCGAAGTAAAGCAAGACCGGCGTCCCACGATGCTGGCTGAGTTGAAAGACCCCACCCCGAATGTTGGCCAGCGTGAAATCTGGGGCAGGTGTCCGTTCTTCATAGGGTTTTCCGTGCCACGGACTGGCCTCAGACGCTACTGGGGCGCAGGCGCCCACCGAGATCGTGACGGCGAGCAGGAGGAGCAGCAAGGCCGATTTTCGCAAGATTGTCATCCCTCATTCCTAACTCAACCGGTGGCTATTCTAGCATGTTGCCGCCTGATCCGCATATGATTGCCGTACAGGACAAAGCCGGAAAGGAGAAGCTGAAATGGATTACCCTGGCCTGGGGGGTACTGGCCTCAAAGTCTCCCGCTTATGCTTGGGCACAATGCAGTTCGGTTGGACGGCAGATGAACCCACAGCTTTCGGTGTGCTCGATGCCGCGTTTGAATTGGGCGTTACGTTCCTCGACACTGCCGATGTCTACTCCCGGTGGGTTGAGGGCAACCCGGGAGGTGTGGCCGAGACGATACTTGGCAAATGGATGAAGCAGAAGTCTGGACTGCGGGATCAGATTGTCCTCGCGACCAAGGTCCGCGGTCGAATGGGTGATGGCCCGAATGACGAAGGCCTATCTCGTGTGCATATCATGCGGGCCGTTGAGGAGTCCCTTGGGCGTCTGCAGACAGACGTCATCGACCTTTACCAATTGCATGCACCCGACCCATCTACTCCAATTGACGAGACGCTGCGCGCCCTGGATGACCTCGTTCACCAGGGAAAGGTACGCTACATAGGGTGCTCTAACTTCAAAGCCTGGCAGCTGATGCAAGCGCTCTGGACGTCGGATCTTCATGGCCTGACGACTTTCTCCAGCCTCCAACCACACTACAACTTGCTTCACCGAGGGGAGTACGAGGCCGAGCTTCAAGCCGTTTGCCTCGAATACGGATTGGGAGTCATCCCATACAGCCCTTTGGCGGGCGGATTCTTGACGGGTAAATATGAGCGCGGTCAAGCCCCGCCTGCAGGTTCCCGAGGCGCAGGCAGCTCGAGGATGGCTGGCTACATGGACGATGACAGGAATTGGAAGGTGCTGGAAACGATGGGGGGGATCGCTAAGGCCCACGACGCAAGCCTGTCCCAAGTAGCGCTGGCGTGGGTCATGAGGCAGCCGGGTATCACGAGCCCGATCATCGGTCCCCGGTCAGTTGACCAGCTCCAAGACAATCTCGCGGCGGCCGATCTGGATCCTTACGTCGAATGAACTCGAAGCACTCGATCAGATCTCGAGTGGCATGTAGAACACATCTCCCGCCGAGTTGACGTGTCTGGGCGGCGCCGTTCCCAGTTATGGAAAGTGAGAGGCGCGATGTTATAATCGCGCCTGCGCCAACCTCAGCGAGGGAATATTGTTGGAGCAGGCGATTCAAGCTTTCTTGACGGACCTCAAGTACGGGCAGGGGCGTGCATCCAATACGCTTGTCGCCTATCGGACTGACCTTGCCCAATTCGCGAAGGTCGTAGCCGACAAGACTGGGGAGTTGACCGCGATCGGTGAGTTCACGGTCGAGCATGTGGACGCATATGTCGACTGGTTGGAAGCCCGAAAGTACAAGGCGTCGACGGTGGCCAGGAAGATGGCTGTCGTTCGCTCGTTTATCAGATTTGCCAGTACTGATGACAGGTCTCGAGCAGATTCCTTGCTGGCCCAATTGAAGCCTCCGTTGGCCGAAGCGTCGCGCGAGACACGGATTCTCACACGCGCTGAAGTGACGACTCTGTTGGCCGCTCCTCTGGAACGACGCAGAGTAAGGGATCTGCGCGATGCTGCTATTCTCGCCGTACTCTATGTCACCGGCATCAGGGTGGCCGAAGCCGTAGATCTCAGAACCTATGATGTGGATATGGTCAGCGGCGTGTTGCGAGCCAGTGGGGAACGAACTGCAAAACCTTTGGACGCAGCTTATGGTCCATTGCGAGCGTACCTTGTCGATGCCAGACCGCAGCTGATTTCAGGCAAAGACCCCGGCACCTTGTTTCTCAACCAACGGGGAGGCGGCCTGAGTCGCCAGGGGCTGTGGCTTGTGGTCAAGAGATGGGCGAATGCCGTCGCGTTGGACGGCCGCATATCACCCCACACGCTGCGCCGCAGCCGAGCTGAGCACATGCTCGAAGACGGACGTCGAAAGCGGGATGTGCAGCGTTTCTTGGGGTTGACCAGTCCGAACACGCTGCATTCGAAGCCGGCCAGCCTCGCCGGCGGAGAGGATGAGTTCACGGATGAGTGATGAGACCTTCTTGACGATGGCCGAGATCGATCGAGTCGTGGGAGCGATCCGCGAAAGGACTGAATTTGCTCCGAAGATCGGGTTGATACTGGGCTCCGGTCTGGGCCCCTTGGCTGATGAGGTCGAGGCTGAGGCGCGCATCGCTGGCAAGGAGATCGAAGGATGGCCAAGATCGACAGTTGAAGGGCATGCCGGTCGGCTTGTGCTCGGGCGGCTAGAGGGTCAGGCGGTGTTTGTGCTTCAAGGCAGGGTCCACTACTACGAGGGACAACCTATGTCGACGCTGGGGATGCCGGTGCGGGTCATGCAGCGGTTGGGAGCTGAGATGCTGATCGTAACCAACGCTGCCGGCGGCATCAATCAGGCGTTTGATGCCGGCGATCTGATGTTGATTACAGATCACATTAATCTCCTTGGAATGGCGGGGCAGACTCCACTACGCGGGCCCAATCTCGACGATTTTGGGCCCCGTTTTCCTGATATGAGCCGAGCATACGATCGCGAATTGCTGGCCTCTGCCGCTGCCGTCGCCGAACAAGAGAATGTCCCGTGCCACCAGGGCGTGTACATCTGCTTGGCCGGACCCTCCTTCGAAACCCCGGCGGATCTGAGGTTCCTGAAGGGAATCGGCGCTGATGCCGTCGGTATGTCAACTGTTCCCGAGGTGACCGTGGCAAGGCATGGCGGTATGCGGGTCTTGGGGATCTCGGGGATAACTAACAAGGCCAATATGGATGGTCAAGCTGAAACAACCCACGAAGAAGTCCTTGAGGCATCTCGAATCATCGTTCCAAGACTGTCGACGCTCATCAAGGGGGTGCTGCGTCGACTGTAGGTCGGGAGTGAATGGCCGAAGCTCTTGTATTGATCGAAACCTATCAGACCTGGATCTACTTGATTCTTGGCGTCGCTGGCCTTGTGTATCTTGGTCTGACTCTGAAGTGGGTCCGCGTCTACCGAAACGCAATGTTTGGCTTAGAACGAGAGCGCGCCGTCGCTTCGCTGAGCCGGTATGGGGCCATGACCGCACTTGTGGCCGCCGCCCTGATGGGAACTTTCTTCACGGCGACGTTTCTTGGTCCGGCTGTTCCGCTGGGCGCAAGGCCAACCCCGGTGCCTACGGTCTCTCTTCTGGCGACTCCTCAAGATGGGGTCGTGGGCGAAGCAGGCACATTTGTGCCCGCAACGGAGTTGGCCCTGGGCACACCCGAAGGGGTGGGCTGCACCAATCCGCTGGCCACCTTGTCGGATCCCAAGCCCGATGCGACCTTGACGGGCATCGCGGATATCAAGGGCACGGCCAATATCGCCAACTTCGCGTTCTACAAGTATGAGTTTCGCCGCGCGAACAGCGCCGATCCATGGCAGGCGATTTCGGCTGGGACAGCGCCGATCATTGATGACCAACTGGGCAAATGGGACACGAGCTTGGTGCCCAGCGGCGACTATGATTTCCGGCTGGTTGTGACCGACACGTCGGGCAACGCGCCTCTGCCCTGTGTGATCAGAGTTCATGTGGCTCCATCTGGTTAGGCCGCTCGCTTTTCCGAAGGACTGGCTCCATGCCGATTGCTGAGATCCGCACCGCTATTTCAAGTGACATCCCGACCCTGATGGGATTTGACCATGGGTTCAGCACAGATCATGTGTGGCAAATGGGATTCCATGGGCAGGGAGACGGGATAGAAATCCAGTTTCAAGAGGTCCGGCTTCCTAGGCCTATGCGCGTGACCTATCCTCGATCGCCGGAAAATCTTGCCGACGAATGGAGCCACCGCTTGGCGGTCTTCGTCGCTGAGGGAGAACCAGGGCTGATGGGGTATGCCTGCCTGGCCGAGGCGCCGGCGCCGGGGATCGTGTGGATGACAGATGTCGTCGTTGATCTGCGCCACCGTAGACAAGGGATCGGATCTGCACTCGTTCGAGGCGCCTGCCGATGGGCGAAGGAACGCGGCTACGACGCGATCTTTATGGAAATGCAGACCAAAAACTTCCCTGCGATCGGGATGGCAAAGAAGCTTGGGCTGGGCTTTTCAGGCTACAGCGACAACTACTATCCCGATCAGGATATCGCTCTCTTCTTTTCGATGCCTATCACTTGATTCACCAAGGGCCATGACCGAAGTTCTGCTGGCAGCACTGCGTGTCTTCAACCAAATCCTCAATGCCGGGAATGCCATCACGGCTTTCTCGCTGATGCTCTACGCACTCACCTTCAATTCGAAAGAGCTTGTGGCCAGATCGTTCGCCATCGTTCTCGGTTGCGTGACGGTGATCTACTTCGGAGACGTCCTGGCGGGAACGACGCTGCTGGGCGTCGAAGTAGAAATGTGGCTCAGGATCAAATGGGTAGGTATCGGCTTCCTGCCATCCGTCTTGCTCCACCTATCGGATGCCCTGCTGGCATCGACCGGGCGACCGTCAAAGGGGCGCAGGAAGCTTGCCGTCCGGATCAGCTACGGCCTCAGTCTCCTGGCGGTGATTGGGGTGGGATTTTCGTCGTTGATTGTCGATGGCCTGGGCCAGACCGGTCAGACCACCTACCTGCATCCGGGGTCTCTGCTCTGGCTGTTTGGCCTGTTCCTGGCGTTCGATTTGGTGTTTGCTGGCATTAACCTTTGGCGGGCCTACCAACGCTGTCTGACATCCACCAGTCGACGACGCATGAGTTATCTGATGGTTGGGGCAATTGGCCCCGTTCTCGGTGGCGTGCCTTTCCTGACCCTGGTTGGTCCGTCGTTGGGGCGTTCGCCATTCATCTTCCAAACCAGCCTGGTCTTCAGCAACGGCGGCGTGGCCGTGCTGCTCGTCCTGATGGCCTATGCCGTGGCCTACTTCGGGGTGAGCATTCCCGACCGGGTGGTGAAGAGCCGCCTGTTTCAATGGATCATGCGCGGCCCGGTTGTGGCATCGACTGTTCTGGCGACGACGGTGATCGCCAATCGATTTGGAGACTTGATCGGCCTCCCTAACAGCCGGGTTGTCCCCTTCACCATGATCGGCACCTTGCTCCTGCTCCAGTTTCTGATCACGCTCGCGCGGCCCACGGTGGAACGCTGGCTGTTCTACGGAGAAGACCGCACCGACATCGCCCGGCTGCACTTGCTGGAGGAGCGTCTGCTGACCAGTGGCGACCTGCGGCAGTACCTGGAGTCCATCCTCAACGCGGTCTGCGACTTCACCGGGGCACCGTCATCATTCATCGCTGTCGTGGGGAAAGGTGGTCTCGAACTGGAGGTCGCCGTAGGTCCGGATGACCCGCTTCGCGGTGGAGAAGACCTGCCAAGCTTGGTTCTACCTGAGGATGCGGAGGATGTCGGCCCCTTGGGCACAATCTTCGCCTGGGATGTGTTTTGGCTGCTTCCGCTGCGTCGCCCGGATTCGTCCGAAGTCATCGGCCTGCTGGGAGTGCGGTCAATCGGAGGCGAACCGCAGTTCCAAGAGGAAGATGCCGAGGACCTGGCCGTCTTGGCGGAACGGGCATCCGTGGCCCTCACCGATCGCCTTCTGCAAAGAGAGGTCTTTCAGGTTGTCGACCGCCTTGTGCCTCAGGTCGAGGCGGTGCAGCGAATGAGGGCGGCGGCCCGTTACGGCGGGCTAGACGCGTTGACGTCTGAGGTCGAGGGCATGCACAGCGAGGCGGATCTGGCCAATCTTGTGAAGGATGCGCTCGGGCATTACTGGGGCGGACCCAGGCTATCGCACAGTCCGCTGCTCAGCCTGCGGGTGGTTCAGGATGCCATGGATCAGCATAAGGACAATCCGGTCAACGCCCTGCGTTCGATCCTCAGTCAGGCGATTGAGCGGGTTCGACCAGAGGGGGAGAGACGGCTGACGGCCGAATGGATGCTGTACAACATCCTTGAGATGAAGTTTGTTGAAGGCCGCAAAGTTCGTGATGTGGCGATGCGCCTGGCGATGTCGGAGGCCGACCTCTATCGAAAACAGCGTGTAGCCATCGAAGCGGTCGCTCAAGCCATTATTGAAATGGAGCGGCAGGCAGCCGCGCGGGCCGGGGAGGGTCCGCCAGAATAGGCGTCTTGGCTTGCACTTTGCCCGGAAAAGTGTATCCTAGGCGTGAGAGCTGGGTCATTCTTTTCTACTAGTTTGGGGAAACAAGGCGGTCGAGATGAGTCAGGACAGGGGTCGGCAGGGGTATGGTCCACCGCAATCCGACGAATCCTGGTGGGCAGCAGTTCTGCAAGACGAAGGAATTCCGAGCGAAAACAGACACGGTCGTGGCTCCCAAAGATCGAATGCTTCGCCCACTTCATGGGGGTCGGCTGAAGATTGGGTCTGGGCGCGCGAATTATATGACTCGGACGACACCATAGATCTTCCCGTCGTGGGGTTCAACCGCGGCGGGTTGCTGGTTGAAGCGCGCTCCCTGAGGGGATTCGTGCCTGTATCGCATCTGGTCGATGTCGAACAATCCAGCGATGACGTCCAGCGGCACGAGGTCATGGAATCGCTGGTTGGCGGTTCCATCTGCCTGAAGGTGATTGAGTTCGACCCAGAACGGGGACGCCTGGTGTTCTCGCAGCGCGCCGCCCAAGCTGGGCCCGGAAAGCGGATCGAACTGCTCGAGAGCCTGGATGCGGGCCAACGGATCACCGGCAAAGTCACCAACGTCACAGCTTTTGGCGTGTTTGTCGACCTGGGTGGTGTTGAAGGCCTGGTGCATGTTTCTGAGCTTTCTTGGGGCCGCGTGCGCCACCCCAGCGATGTGGTTCGTTGTGGACAATCGCTCGAAGTCGTGGTCTTGTCCATTGATCAAGAACAAGTTCGGGTTGCGCTGAGTTTGAAGGAACTCCTCCCCGATCCATGGAAGACGGTCGAAGAGCGCTTCGAGGTCGGGGATATTGTGGATGGGGTTGTGACCAACGTTGTCAAATTCGGCGCGTTCGTCGGCATTGAAGAGGGGCTGGAAGGCCTGATCCATGTCTCGGAGCTGGGTGATGAGCACTATCCGGACCCAGGCGCCGTCCTTGCTGACGGCGATCATGTGCGGGTTCGCATCATCCATATCGATGCCGCAGCTAGGCGTTTGGGTCTGAGTTTGCGCGAGGTGACTGAGCCCCCCGTGAACGTTGAAGAGCAAGAGAGTTCGCGCGAGGCTGAGGCTCTGTCATCGTTCTGAACAATGGGATAGTCGGATCCCGCCGGGCGCCCATCGATTGCGCCCGGCATTGTCTTGTCAGGTGGTGGTTATGAAGGCGGCAACAAGCGGCCGTCGGAAAGCCCTCGGGAAGCATGTCCAAGAATAGGCCCGAAGCCCATCCCCCGCGTTCAGGCTCTGATGTGATCTGGGACGCCATCGAACGCATGCTCCCCTATCTGGACGAATTGCTCGCTGTTCTCATCGCCAGCCTTGGCCTGGTGACTCTTCTTGGTCTGCTGGGTCTGTCAAGCGGCGCTTTGATCTCGCCCTGGGTGACCTTGATCGTCGTTTGGCTGGGGCTGGGCGCGTGGTTGGTTCCTGTCATCATGGGCTTTGCTGGCCTGGCCCTGATCCGACGCAGCGTAGGGCGCCCGATCCAGATACCGTGGCTGGCTGTCATCAGCGGTGAGATCGCTGGGTTGGCCCTGCTCGGACTTCTCAGTGTGCTTGAAGGACTGTCCCTGACGGCTGCCGAAAGCGGATTTGGGGGCGGTTTGGTCGGTTGGGGAATTGGGACCTTGCTCGCCGATGGACTGGGGATGATCGGATCAGGTTTGGCGCTCGGTGCAACGAGCCTGGTGTTCGGCTTCTTCAGTCTGCAGGGGCTGCTGGCACTTGTGGAGCCCCTCGGCCGGTTGCTGGCCCGCGTCCAACCCGAACCTTCGGCCGTTGCGGGACAGAAGATGGCCGGGAAGGCTGGACCGACACTTCTCGGCCCAAGCCACCGTCGGGGCAAGGGCCGAAGCGCGCGACTGCCAGAGGCCTATCGCAAGGACTTCAAGCTGCCCGACGCGCCCGACGAGCGCAGCCAGAGGCCCCTGGCAAGGGACCAGCGACTGCCTCCCTTGGACTTGCTCGAGGCCGGAGAGCTGGCAAGGGTCTCGGCCAAAGAGATCAACCGGGCGGCTGGTTTGATTGAGAAGACGCTGGCGGATTTCGGCCTTCCGGTTAGGGTGGTGGATTTCCGTTCAGGTCCATCTGTGACCCAGTTCGCTGTAGAACCTGGATACCTTGAGCAAGCCGGTCCGGACGGCAGCGTTCGAAGACACAAGGTGCGTGTATCCCAAATCTCGGGACTGGCCAACGACCTGGCGCTGGCACTTTCAGCGCCTCGCTTGAGAATCGAGGCCCCGGTCCCGGGCCGATCTTATGTCGGGGTTGAGGTCCCCAACCAACAGGCGGCGATGGTGCGCTTGCGCCCCATCCTGGAGTCGGAAGCCTTTGCATCGATCGCATCGCCCCTGGCGATAGGCCTGGGCAGGAATGTGGCCGGAGCTGCCGTGGCGGCCGATCTGGCGGCGATGCCCCATTTGCTGATCGCCGGGACGACCGGATCCGGCAAATCGGTCGCCATCACGGCCCTGGCAACATGTCTGGCCGTCAACAACTCCCCTGATGAACTGCGGCTGGTGATGGTCGACCCGAAGATGGTCGAGCTGGTTCGGTTCAACGGATTGCCACATCTTTTTGGGAAGGTGGAGACCGACCTGGAGCGGATCGTCGGCGTCTTGCGATGGTGCGCGGCGGAAATGGACCGTCGCTATCGCCTGCTGGAGCAAGCCAGAGCTCGGGATATCGATTCCTACAACAGCAAAGTCAGGCGGAGTCGGCAAGCGGAAAGACTGCCTCGAGTTGTGGTGATGATTGATGAGCTGGCCGACCTGATGATGATGGCGCCCGATCAGACGGAGCAGACCCTGGTCCGTCTTGCCCAAATGGCGCGGGCCGTTGGAATCCATCTTGTGGTGGCGACGCAGCGGCCGAGCACCGATGTCGTCACCGGCCTGATCAAGGCCAATTTCCCGGCACGTATCTCGTTTGCCACAGCCTCCAGCACGGATTCGAGAGTCATCTTGGATTCGCAGGGTGCGGAGACGTTGCTGGGGAGGGGTGATATGCTGTATCTGGCGGCGGAGGCATCCGCGCCGGTCAGAATTCAAGGCGCGTTCGTCGACGATCGGGAAGTCGATCGATTGATCCGATACTGGAAAGAAGCATCCTCTGACCTTCAACAGGAAGAGGAAGAAGTCGAGTCGGCACCGTGGGAGTTGCTTCTGGTCCGCCAGGCCGTCCTTGAAGAACATGACGATATCATCGAGCGAGCCATCGACGTGGTGACGAATGAAGGCGAAGCCAGCGCGTCCCTCCTGCAGCGGCGGCTGCGCATCGGCTACCCGCGCGCGGCGCGCCTCATGGATGAACTGGAGGAATTGGGGGTGGTCGGTCGGGCACAATCCGGGGGGAAGACGCGCGAAGTGCTGATCGATCGGGATGAGGATCCCCTTCTGCCGGATGATGAAGGCGACGGGTCGGATTAGCAGATCACCTTGACACGCCTACCCGTAGGCAAGTAGCATTCTTTAGTCAAACCAGGAGATTTGAATGCGAGCTAAAGAAAGTGCAAAGCCAGCCAGGCCAACATTAACCGACCTGCTAAGGATTTGGTTTAAGGGCCTGCTGGATCCGGTGGCGGCGTTCTTAAACAGTTTGGGCCTGGCACCGAATACGCTGACCCTTATGGGGCTGGCGGGGAACATCGTGGGAGCCATTTTTCTTACCCAGGGCCGCTTTCTGGTGGGCGGCTTGATTGTCTTGCTCATGGGTCCGATTGATGCACTCGATGGTCCCATGGCCCGCCTGAGGGGGGAGCCATCTGAGTTTGGCGCGTTTGTCGATTCGGTAACCGATCGTTACAACGAACTCACCGTGCTGGGGGGCTTGCTCTGGTACTTCCTGGCGCAGGGCGATGTGACGACCAGCGGCTTGATCTTTGCCGCCGCCGCTGGTTCGGTGTTGGTTTCCTACATGCGGGCCAGAGGTGAAGCGCTTGGATTCCAGGTCAAGGGGGGAATCCTGACCCGAGTTGAGCGCTACCTGGTGCTTGTCCCCAGTTTGCTGCTCGGATTTCCGTCCGTTGGGATCGCCATCATCGCCGTGCTGGCAAACCTGACCGCCCTCCAGCGAGTCTTCCTGGTCCGCCGTCAGGCTTACGCGCGCCGCAGCGGGAAGGAATAGGTACGAATGTACGTTGACAGCTACGGCATTCATTTCGGTCTGATCTACATCCACTTTTACGGCATCATCGTCATGACAGGCGCCCTGGTGGGCACCTACATTGCCTCCCGGATGATCCGACTCATGGACGACGAGCTATCCCCGGACATCATGTGGGATGCGCTTGTATGGGCCTTGGTGCTCGGTGTGATTGGGGCACGGCTGTACCATGTGTTCACCCCATCCAAGAGCTTGTTGGCGGCTGGTATCGACACGCATTACTATCTCACCCATCCACTTGATCTGATCGCCTCCTGGCAAGGCGGACTTGGCATACCGGGGGCGATCATCGGCGGCGTGGTTGGCCTGTGGATCTTTGCCTATCGCAACGGATTCAGCTTGCGGCTCCTGCTCGATGCCACGGCTCCGGGGCTGGCGATAGGCCAGGCGATCGGCCGCTGGGGCAACTTTGTCAACCAGGAGATCTACGGCCCGCCGACCAATCTCCCTTGGGGGATCTACATTCGCCCTGAGAATCGGATGCCCGGCTTCCAGCAGTTTGAATACTTCCAGCCGCTCTTTTTGTATGAGTCGATTCTGAACGTGCTCAACGCGGCCTTCCTCTTTTGGATTTGGAGGCGCTACGGTGATCGCTTGAAGCGAGGGGATCTCTTCCTGGTGTATCTCGTGACCTATCCGCTGATCAGGTTCGGGCTCGAATTCCTCAGGCTTGATTTTGTTCCCTTGTTTGGCATCAACTTCAACCAGGGGTTGATGCTGGTGGTCGCATTGGTCAGCGGGGGCGTGCTCTATTGGCGCCACCGTTCGTCGCAGCCGCCGATGGAGCCATCCATCGAGCCGCCCATGTAGGAGTTCTGAGTTGACCGCAACCCGAGCCCGGCCTGACAGCCGGGCTCGTTGCATGTTGAAGCGAAGGGTTCATCAGGGCTGCCAGTTGAGGAAGGCGTACAGGATCCGCTGATTGATCGCCACATCCAGGTTGTAGTGGGTGCTCAGCTCAATGTCGACGGCCGCGATCCCGTTGGCCGCCGACCAATCCACCATTTCGCCAGCGTAGTCGCAGCCGGTGTTCTTGGGCGGGTAGGCGTAGGGCGAAACATTGGCCAGGCTCTCGGCCAGGGAGAGGGATTGGGGCGTAGACGGGTCTCCGCCGGCGAAGATCCCCAGGGCGGCGCTGTGGTAGCTGATCAAGGCCTCAATGCCGTTCCCCAACAAGAATCGAGCCACTGCCTGGCTCTCTGGCTCAGAAAGGGGGTGTGTTCCCGATGTGATCGGCAGGTAGTTCCAACACCCTTCCGGTGCCCAAGTGGCTTTCCAGTCGAGGGGAAAATTGCGGTTGAGGTCGACGCCGTTGGCGTTCGCCCGGCCGTCATAGCCATGCGATCTTGCCAAACCGTCGGGATTCATGCTTGGCAGGACATACAAGGTCACTCCGGGAGGGACCAGGCTGGCGTGCCTGGTGAGGAACTCGATCAACTGGTCCGTGAGCGCAGCTGTGTTCCATTCGTATCCGCCATGGATATCGGCGATGATCATGCGAGCATGTCGGCCATTGCCGAAGGCATAGACCTCGAGCGGCCGGCCCTCCACAGAGTGGCCGATGACGATCGGTGTTGGCAAGGCTGGCACAGCGGTTGGGCTCGCTGGCGTGGGTGAGGGCCCGGCGATTGGCCGGTTTAGGATGTTTTCTGGGGGTGGCGACTCGTCGACGGCTGCCGAAGCCTGGACGAAAAAGCCCGTCCACAGCGCAAGGCCCAAGCCAGCCGCCAAGAGCCACCGCAGCCGGGTTTTCAGGCTGTGCGGCCGTGCAGGTTCAGGCGGAGGTGCCCGTCGCAGTGCCTCCCCGCTACAGTTTGTGAAAAATTTCACAAGCGACCTCGCATAATCGATCTTATCATGCCTTTTGGGTGTCGGATTTCGCCTGTTGGTCCTATTGCCCCGGCTTGCCATGCTCTGCGAGCGCCGCGCGGGCATGGGATGCTCGGGTCATTGTGGGGCGGCAATTGCTCCTGCTATAATGCGCCGAACGACGTATGGGAGCATTGATTGAAGCCTCCGGCCTGACCAAGCAATTTGACGAGCTGACCGCCGTCGAGGATGTGACCCTGCGTGTTGCGCAGGGGCAGATTCTGGCCCTGCTGGGGCCCAATGGCGCTGGCAAGACCACGACCATCAGGATGCTGGCGTCGATCTTGCCGCCCACCAGGGGCACGGCGCACATAGCTGGCTACGATGTGCTTGAAGAGGCCTATAACGTGCGGCGAGCCGTGGGGCTCCTCACCGAACACCACGGTCTGTACACGCGCATGCGCCCGAAAGCCTACCTTGCGTTCTTCGGTCGCACCTATGGCTTGTCCCAGACAGAGGCTGAAAGGCGCGCAGACCAGCTGCTTGAACGATTTGGTTTGCAGCAGGATTCGGACCGTCGTCTGGGCCATTTCTCCCGCGGCATGCGCCAAAAGCTGGCCCTTGCGCGCGCCATGCTCCATAACCCCCCGGTGTTGCTGCTGGATGAGCCAACCTCAGCCATGGACCCGGCCAGCGCGCGCATGGTCCGTCAGAGTATCGAAACGCTGCGTTCGTCCAATCGGGCCATTATCGTGTGCACACACAACCTCGCCGAAGCTGAGGCATTGGCCGATCACATCGCCATCATAAGGAAAGGCCGGATCGTCGTCCTGGGAACTCCCAAGGATCTGAAGCAGACTCTGCTGGGCGACCCCATCATGGAGCTTCGGCTGGCCGGGCGCCTGGATGGGGCCGTGCAGGCACTGCCTCGAGGTATCGAGCCGGTGGCATGTGGCGAGGACTGGCTTCGGTACCGGGCTTCCAAGCCAGAACGGGCCAATCCGCGTGTGTTGGAGGCCATGAGCCGAGCGGGACTTTCGGTGGTGACCCTGACGGATGTGGGCCGAAGCTTGGAAGAGGTCTACCTCCGAGTGGTGTCTGACGGAGAATCAGAACGGGATGCCAACCGGTGACGGTTGACACGGGCGAACGCCTGAGTTTCTGGGAGGCCGTTGGCCTTATCGCAGGCCGCGAGATCGCCGATCAGCTCCGTGATTGGCGTATCCTGACGCCGATCGCAATCCTGACCTTGTTCTTCCCTCTTTAATGAACTTCACGGCCAACAAGGCGACGAGTTTCGTCGCCCAGTATGGGGCCGACGTGGTTGCCGATCGGTTGATCCCCTTCCTGCTGATGGTGGTTGGTTTCTTCCCCATTTCGATCTCGCTGGTGATTGCCCTCGAAAGCTTCGCTGGCGAACGTGAGCGGCTCTCACTCGAACCCCTGTTGGCCACGCCTCTCACCGATGGCCAGCTGTATCTGGGCAAGATGTTGGCCTCTCTGCTGGTCCCGCTTGGGGCCGCATACCTCGGGATCGGCGTCTACCTTGGGGGTCTAGCCCTGACGGTTCACTGGTCACCGCCCCCAGTGCTTCTGGCACAAGTGCTGATGCTCACGACCATGCAGGCCCTGGTGATGGTGAGCGGAGCGGTGGTCATTTCTTCTCAAACCACGTCAGTGCGGGCAGCCAACCTGCTGGCGTCATTCGTGATCGTGCCTATGTCTCAGCTGATCATCGGCGAAAGCCTGATCATGTTTTGGGCCCAGTATGCCGTGTTGTGGTGGATTGTCTTCGGCTTGTTTATTGTGGCGATCGTTCTGGGCCGGATGGGCTTGCACCTCTTCAATCGCGAGGAGCTGCTGGGCAGGGAAATCGATGTCCTCAATTTCAAATGGGCCTGGCGCCATGTCAAGGCGTCCTTCCTCGGCTCAGAATCCGGGTTTGCCGGGTGGTACGCCGGCGTCATTCGGACCTCGCTGCCGCGCCTTTGGCCAAGCATGGTGTTTATGATCGTCGTGTTGACCGGCGCCTATTTGCTGGGGGTTCGAATGGCAGGGGAGTATCGAATCCCGGCCGATGTTCTCCAAATCGACGCCATCAAGTCGGATCTACTCCAGCAAATGCGCAGTTTTGGACTGCTTTCGGGGCGTGGCTGGTGGCTGATCCTGGCCAACAATCTGCGGGCAATCGGCGTGGCGTCACTGGTTGGCATTTTCACGTTCGGTATCTTGGGCGTGATCCTGTTGATGGTTCCCGTCGGCCTGATCGGTTTCTTCGCCGGCAACTTGAGCTTGGCCGGGTTCGATGCCCTCAAGTATGTGGCTGCCCTGGTCGCACCGCACGGCATCCTCGAGATCCCGGCGGCGATTATTGCCGGCGCGGCCATCCTGCATCTTGGAATGTCGCTCGTCAGCCCGCCTGCGGGGGAGAGTTTGGGCGAAAGCTGGCTGACCGCACTGGCTGAGTGGTGCCGGGTCAGCCTGGGCGTTGTCTTGCCCCTGTTGGTTGTTGCGGCCGCCATCGAGGTTTTCGTGACCCCGCTCGTGGCCGCCTGGTTGTTGGGAGGAGGCTGACCCGTGGCGGAGCTGATCGTTCTGGGAAGTGCGAACTCTGTCCCTTCCGCAGACCACGCCAACACCCATATGGCGGTCCGGGGAGAGTTCTGGGACAATTCTGATCGACTGTGTGGGCACAGCTGTGGTGCGTTTGGAGCGAGCGGGGATCGATCTGGACGATGTTCAAGAAATCATCCTCACCCACTTTCACCCGGATCATGTTTCCGGACTACCGTTGTTCCTCATGAATATGTGGTTGTTGGGCAGACAAGCCCCTTTGAGAATTCTACGGCCTGAATCACTGCCTTAAGCGCGTCGAAGATATGATGAGTTTCTATCAGTGGGAGAACTGGCCCGAATTTTTCACCGTCTCATTCCACCGACTGCCGGAAACCGAGGCCGAGCTGGTGCTGGAGAATCAAGATGTCCGGATCTTGTCATCCCCGGTACATCACCTCGTCCCTACGATTGGGCTGCGGGTAGAATCGGCTGATTCAGGGCGTCAGATAGCCTATTCTTGTGATACGGAACCGTGCGACGAAGTCGTCCGTCTCGCCTCTGGTGCGGATGTTCTCATCCACGAGGCCACCGGTATGAGTCCAGGCCACACATCCGCGGCACAGGCCGGCGAGATCGCCGCCCGATCCGAGGTGGGGCAGCTGCTGCTCATCCACTACCCCGTACACCCAAGCGTGGATCCCAATCTGGTGGCGGAGGCAGCCAAGCGTTTTCAGGGACCGGTGGCTTTGGCAGAGGATTTTATGCGCATTTCGCTCGATCGGGTTCAGGTCTGAACAGGTGTTCTCATCCCCTTCGCATAGTCAAATTGCTGAAGGTGAGATTGCGTCGGAAGGCAGGCCATTGTGGTAGAATGACCTGTGTCGAGGGCACAGATCGGCCGGAGAAGCACGGATTTTATGGCCAGGTTTAGGGCCTATGTTGTCGAAAGCACCTCATTAACCCCAATGTTCGCACCCCCACAGGCAAGATGTTGAACGCAATTCAAAGCAAGCACGCTTGTCGGCGCCTTAGGCGTAGGGCGTCAAAGCGCGGCGGTGGGATGGATTCACTGGCGGCATGGAGCAGGGGATCCGAATGCGGGAACCAACGTCTGCATGTATACTCGTCGGTTGAGGGTGACGGGAGCAGAGCAAGAGGTTCTGAGGCGGCATGGCCACAGTATTGATCGTCGATGATGATTCGACCATGACATCCTTGCTGAAGACGCTGTTGCAGCTGGATGGCTACGACGTGATGCAAGCCTCCTCAAAGACGGGCATGCTGGATGAGCTGCAAAAGCAGCGCCCAGATGTCGTGTTGATGGACGTATTCATCGGAGAGGCTGACGGCCTCGAGATCCTAGGGGAATTGAAGGGCTCGGGAGACCATCGCCTGGACATGCCGGTCGTGATGACATCCGGCATGAACCTGGCCCAGGAGTGCGAGGCAGCCGGAGCGTCGGCGTTCCTGATGAAACCTTACGACCCAGAACGACTATTGTCAGTGATTAAGCACCAATTAGAAGGGGAATGAAAGCCGTCCTTGAGGCGGCCCCGGAAAGAATGAGTTAACTGTTGTGTCAAAAAAAACCAACCGGAGATCGTCACGTCAGTGGCGGTTGATGGATCTACATTTACATACACCTGCATCGAATGACTACCAAGAGCCAAAGGCAACGTATCTTGATGTCCTGCGCCACGCCAAGGCGCGTGGCCTGGACATTATCGCCTTTGCCGACCACAACACTGTGGCCGGGTATCGCCAGATGCAGGAAGAAATCGAACGCTTGGAAATGCTGGAAAAGCTGAACCGCCTCGAGAAGAATGAGCGGGCCAATCTAGATGAGTACCGCAGCTTGCTGGACGATGTCCTCGTGCTGCCGGGGTTTGAGTTCACGGCCACCTTTGGCTTCCATATCCTGGGCATCTTCTCCCCGGAGAAGTCCGTCCGACAGCTAGAGCACTTGCTGCTGGATCTCAAGGTGCCCCCTGAGGAATTGGACGATGGTTCGTCAACTGTGGGGGCCACGGCGGATGTGCTCACGGCCTACCGGGTGATCAACGAAGCCGGCGGGTTGGCGATTGCGGCGCATGCCAACTCAAGCAACGGCGTGGCCATGCGCGGCTTCCGTTTCGGGGGCCAGACGAAGATCGCCTACACCCAGGACCCCAACCTGCATGCGCTCGAAGTGACCGATTTGGACCAGAAGGGGCGTCGCTCGACAGCCCAGTTCTTCAACGGAACCAAGCCCGAATACCCGCGGCGGATGCACTGCATCCAAGGCTCCGAACTCGCATCGAATCGCGGCCGATCCCAAGGACAAGAAGAATCTCGGCATCGGTGACCGGGCCACGGAAGTGATGCTGGATGAGGTCTCGTTTGAAGCCCTGTATGCCCTCTTCCAGAGCAATGACTTTGCCAGCCATCGGCCCCATGTCGCATCGTCATCCTCAACCACCAAAGATATCCAAGACTTCGTACATCAGGCCCGAGAAGAGGGCCCGTCGATTGTGCAGGACTTCCACGAGTCGATGACGGTTAGGGGCGGCAGGCTGTACGCCATCATTGCCGACGTGTGCGGCATGGCCAACACCAACGGCGGCACGCTCTACGTCGGTGTGGGTCAGGATGCCTCCAAGCCCCCAACTGGTGTGAGCAATCCCAAGGACGCCATCAAGAAGCTCGAAAAGGAAATCACCAAGCAAATCAGTCCCCCGCTTTCCTGCCAGGTCGACTCGATGGAAACCCGGGGCAAGATGGTCCTGCGGATACTCGTCCCTCGGGGTGACGATCCGCCGTATGCGGTGGATGACAACAAGATCTACGTGCGGGATGAGACGGATACGGGGCTTGCCGTCAGAGACGAGATTAAGCAGCTCGTGCTTCGAGGCAAATCTGAAGCACCAGTAGAACCCGGTGCCGAATCTGCGAGCACGCCGGCGGAACACGGCGTTGCTCCGCCCAGGACAGGGGTGGAGGTTGTCGACGTGGAAGAGCGTGACAACACCAAGTACTACACCCTGCCGCGATCTGCGCAACGGCAACGTGGTCAAGAATGTCACACAGACTTCGGCGCGCCGGCTTTGGCACTACGCCATTTCGGAATACAAAGAACTTCCCGAGGACAAGACCCGCGCCAATATCTCCTGGCAAGGCGACTTGGGGAAATTGAAGGAACAGAAGCGCGGAAATCGACGGCGTTATGATCTCGTTCAGAAGAGCGACGGCAGAATCCGCTTCTACTACGGCGTTACCGAAGACGGCATTCACGGCGAGTGGAAAGCCCTCGTCGGCACCGACAACGAGTAAATCAGGTCAGGAGTCTGGGACCTGACGATCAACAAAAGCATGCCATCAGGCGCCCCCCGGGGCGCCTGATTAGCTGGAGGGAGGCGCATTGAGCGAGAAATTCCAGCCTTCAATCCGAACTTTTGATTTCGAGACCGATTACTCCGCCGTCCGGAGTCTGTGGCAGCATTCTGGGCCCGGGATTCAGCTTTCGTCGTCGGACGAAGCACAGGAGATCAAAAAGAAGCTCGCGCGGGATCCGGATTTGTTTCTGGTGGCCGAGGAGGGTGGTCAAATCGTGGGTACGGTCCTGGGTGGGTTCGACGGACGGCGCGGGATTGTCTACCATTTGGCCGTTGCCCCTCAAGTGCGGCGCCTTGGGTTGGGAAGGGCACTGATGGAGGCAGTTGAGGCCAGGTTGCTGGCCAAGGGCTGCCTCAAGTACTATTTGCTGGTGACCAAAGACAACGCCGATGCGTTGGCATTCTACGAGGACTTCGGGTGCGATCTCATGGCCCTGCACGTTCTCGGAAAGAGGATCGGATGAAAGTTGGCATCCTCACAGTCTCGGATCGGAGCGCTCGCGGAGAGCGGGAAGATCGGTCTGGCCCGGCCATCAAGGATATTGTGTCGACCAAGCCCTGGGATATCGTCGGGCCTGCGTTGGTTTCCGATGATCAGCCGAAAATTGAGGCCCAGCTCGTGCGCTGGGCGGACGATGATGGGCTCGATCTGATCCTGACGACTGGCGGCACTGGCTTCGCAGCCCGGGATCGGACGCCGGAAGCCACGCTGGCAGTTTGCGATCGGATGGCGCCCGGCCTGGTTGAAGCCATGCGGGCCGCAAGCCTTCGGGTCACGCCGCATGCCATGCTTTCTCGCGCCCAGGCGGGCATTCGAGGGCGTACTTTGATTATCAACCTGCCCGGCAGCCCCAAAGCAGTGCGCGAGACGCTGCAGGTGATCATGCCTGCCCTGCCTCATGCTCTGCAAGTGCTGGGCGATGCCGACGAAGCCGAAGCCGGGCACGATCAACCTCAAGGCCGTCGCGAGATCTGACATCAAGGAGGCAGCCTCGATGAAACCCAGCCGCTATCGCTGGACCGTTGTAGGTGTCTTCTTCAGTTTCATGCTCCTTCACCAATCAGACAAGTTGTTGATTGGTCCCCTTACGACGCCAATCATGAACACCTTCGGCATCGATGAATTTCAGATGGGGGCTGTGTTCACTGGCGCACTCCTCGTGGGCGCCGTGATGTATCCCGTCTGGGGGTACCTCTACGACCGCTTCGCCCGGCCCAAGCTGCTGGCTCTGGCGTCACTCATTTGGGGATCAACAACCTGGCTGGGGGCGATTGCCCCCACCTATTCCACCTTCTTGATCAGCCGTGCGTCGACCGGCATCGATGACTCGAGCTATCCGGGCCTTTACAGCTTGGTGGCCGACTATTTTGGGCCCGAGCTTCGGGGGCGGGTCTACGGCCTGCTCCAGCTATCCCAGCCCATGGGCTACATGCTCGGTCTGGTCATGGCGACGATGCTCAGCGGTCTGATCGGCTGGCGGGCTGTGTTCTATTTGACGGGCAGCCTGGGGATCGTCTTGGCCGTGGTCATCTTGCTCGTGGTCCGAGACGCACCGCGGGGTCAAGCGGAACCCGAGCTGGCGGATCTGGAGCAGATTGGCGTCTACAAGTTCAACTTCGATTTGGCCCTGGGTTTGTTCAGAAAGCCAAGTTTGCTGCTGCTTTTTGCGCAAGGCTTTGTGGGTGTCTTTCCGTGGAACGTCATTACCTATTGGTTTTTTCGCTATCTTGAAACGGAACGTGGGTACGCAAGCAACGAGGTGCTGATGACCATGGGGCTGGCGATTCTTGTGCTTTCGGCCGGCTACTTCGTGGGCGGCACGTTGGGAGATGTCTTGTTCAAGCGCACGCGCAGAGGCCGGCTGTTGGTTGCCATGACGGCGGTCTTGATCGGCGCCGTGTTCCTGAGCATTACGATGAGGATCCCGGTGGAGGCAAAGCTCACCTTCATGCTCATGTTGAGTGCCACGGCCCTCTTCATGCCATTCTCATCTCCCAATGTGGTTTCCACGGTGTACGACATCACGCTGCCTGAAGTGCGCAGCACCGCCCTTGCGGTTCAGTACTTCATTGAAAATGGGGGAGCAGCGCTGGCGCCCTTGCTCGCCGGGTACATGGCGGTCCGCGCCTCGCTCGGCGAAGCCATTCTGCAGATTTCCGTCCTGGCCTGGGTTCTCGCGGCGGCTTTTCTGGCCGCAGCCGCCTATCTGGTACCGCGAGACATCGAAAGCCTGCGGCAGGAGCTCGAGGCAAGGGCAGTCAACGAACGCAAACTTCAACCTGGCTCCGGATCCTCTGGCTAGGATCAAGCGCCAGGCATGCTGATTCACGCTCGAGAGCTGGCGGCGACGTAAGGGTTGTGAAAGACATCACAAGTAGGGTGAACACTGTCGGGCCATAGGTGCGATTGAGGTGGATCGTCACCGCAAGTCTTGTCGCACAGCGGCCTTTCAATTATCCTTCAGGACCATGATGTAGCTGTTGTTGGTCACCTGCCCGTTCGCTCCACAAGGAGTTGGACGGATCGGAGGCGGTATGGATCCAGCGAACGTGACAATCTGGTTGGCTGCTCTGGCTGGCCTGGCATCGATTCTCTCGCCGTGTGTGCTTGCGCTCCTCCCCGCCTATGTCGGGTACCTGGGGGGGCGGTCGGTCACCCCTGGCGGCCAAGTCGTTGAGAATCGCTGGATCACTTTCTCGCACGGTTTGGCGTTCGTCATCGGCTTCAGCGTGGTGTTCATCACCCTGGGGGCGGCAGCGTCTCTCGTCGGCGCGGCGCTCTATGATCTGAGAACTTGGATCGCCAAGATCGGTGGGGTGATTGTGGTGATCTTCGGACTGCACACGATTGGAATCATCAATATTCCGTTCCTCGACTACGACATCCGTCGGCACGAGCGTCCCGATCCTGGACTTGGATATCTCTCTTCCGCCTTGATGGGGGTCTTCTTCTCGGCCGGATGGGCGCCGTGCGTCGGGCCGGTTCTGGGTGCTGTGCTGACCTTGGCACTCAACTCAGCCAATCTGCAGCTGGGGATCATCTTGATGACAGCGTACTCGATTGGGCTGGCGATCCCGTTTCTGCTGACAGCGCTGGGCATTGGACGCATCACGGAACTGCTCCGCAAGCGGCAGAGGCTCGTGCGCTATATCTCGATCGCGACCGGAGTCCTTCTGATTGTGGTAGGCGTGATGTTGTTTTCAGGCACGTTAGAGCAGCTGGCCCGCTTTGGTTTCTTCATCAATCTCGGTCTATGAGTGTCATTCCCAACGAAGGCGAAGGAGCATGGCGTCGACGCTGGCTGCCTGCGGTCGGCGCCGTGGCCTTGTTCGGATTGGCCCTGGCGATTGTCACCGTGTGGGGTTTTCCCGGCCTCGACACCAGGGTTCCTCCGATTGCCGAAGGAGAGACATTTGCCCCGCTGCAGGGCGCTCTGGCGCCGGATTTCACGTTGGCCGGGGTCGATGGTCAGGCGCACCAGCTTGATGCATTGCGCGGCAAGCCGGTGCTGGTCAATTTTTGGGCAACATGGTGTGAACCCTGCCGGCTGGAAATGCCCGCCATTCAGGCGAGGTACCAGCGCTTCCACGAGACGGGATTGGAAGTCTTGGCGGTGGATTTCGATGAGCCCAAGACGGACGTTGTCTCTTTCGGGGACAATCTGGGGCTGACCTTTCCCCTATTGCTTGATCCGGGTGGCAAGGTGCAGAGTCTCTATCAGGTGCGGGGTTACCCCTCCAGTTTCTTCATCGACCGGGCAGGGGTGGTTCAAGTGGTTCAAATCGGGGTGATGACGGAAGGTCAACTGGATCGCGATCTGGCAGCCATCGGAGTGGGCAAGTGACCATGCGTGTGACACTGTACTCGAAAGCGGAGTGTGGCCTTTGTGACAAAGCTAGGGCCCAGTTGGATGCCCTCCGGAAAGAGATTCCTCATCAATTGGTTGAGGTGGATATCGAAAGCGAGCCGACGCTTAGGGAGCGCTATTCGGAACGTGTGCCGGTTGTCGAGGTTGGTCCGTACACGCTAAATGCGCCCTTCTCTGATTTGGATCTCAAGGTGGCGCTGCTTTCTGCGCGTGACGGGCTGAAGTCAAATGACGTCAAGGCTTCAAATGTGAGCCGGAACCAGGCCATCCGACTGAATCGGGGATTGCTGTTCTTTGCTCGACACTGGTTGGCTGCATTCAACCTTGCGGTGCTGATGTACGTTGGCCTTCCCTTTTTGGCGCCCACTCTGATGCACTTCGGCTACCAGCGCCAGGCTCGCTGGATTTACACCGTCTACTCACCGCTCTGTCATCAGTTGGCGTTCCGGTCGTGGTTTGTCTTCGGGGAGCAGCCTGCCTACCCTCGGGCACTGGCCGGGACCGATTTGATCAATTTCGGCCAGGCGACGGGCATGGACGAAAACGACTACATCGGCGCGCGCGCCTTCTTAGGCAATCCGACCGTGGGCTACAAGACGGCGCTCTGCGAACGTGACGTCGCGATTTACGGCGGGATCTTCCTTTCAGGTTTGGCGTTCGCCTTCTTGCGCAAACGTCTCAAGCCCATCCCCATATGGTTGTGGTTCGTCCTTGGCATTATGCCGATTGCCCTCGATGGCGGAACACAGCTGATTTCCATGCTTCCAATTCCCGGGCTGGCTTATATTCTCCCCATGCGCGAGAGCACACCTTTCTTGCGCACTCTCACGGGCGGATTGTTTGGCGTGATGAACGTCTGGCTGGCGTATCCGTACATTGAGGAATCATTTGCGGAGACTCGGGCGCTGATCGCTGCCAAGCTTCAAGCGGCCGGCCTGTCCAATTCGGGATCGCCAGCCGCCAGCTAGACCCCTCTGTTACGCCATGATAGACTGACCGCATGCCTTATGTGACGGCTGGTGGCTTGCGCTCACTTCAGTTCGACTCCCTTCTGCTGCCTGGCGTAGAACATGCCATCTTCACCCGGCAAGGCGGCGTGAGCGGGGCGCCTTGGCGTTCGCTTAATGTGGGCGGTTCGGTCGGAGATGATCCTGAAAATGTGGCTGCAAACCGCATGCGGATGTTCGAAGCCGTCGGACAGCCCGACGACACAATGGCGAGCGTGTGGCAGGTTCACTCAAACCGTGTGATGGTCATGGATCGGCCTACCAACGACAAGGTCCCGGAGAAGGCAGATGCCATGATCACCGACCAGCCCGGAATCACCCTGATGATGCGCTTTGCGGATTGTGTGCCGATCCTGGCATTTGATCCTGCGCGCCGCGCCGTGGGCATGGCCCACGCGGGGTGGAAGGGCACCCTGAGCGGGATCGCCAAACGGCTCGTTGAACACCTGCACCAGTCCTATGGGTCTCGCCCCGAGGATCTGCTTTTGGGCATCGGACCATCGATCGCCGCACACCACTATCCGGTCGGGCCAGATGTCGTGAGGGCAGTGAAATCGGAGTTTGGAAAGGCGTCTGATCAGTTCCTTGATTCATCGAATGGGGAAGTGCGCTTTGACTTGTGGGCCGCCAACCAATGGCAACTTCAGCAGGCCGGTGTCGCAGAAATCGAGATCAGCGGTGTCTGTACGGCGTGCCAGACAGAAGATTGGTTTTCCCACCGCGCTGAAGCCGGCAAGACCGGTCGGTTTGGTGCGTTGATGTATCTTACCGGCTGAGCTGGGCAGCGATGAGCCAGGTGAGGTCTGACCTCGAGACGAATCTGGAAGATGTCCGTAAGAGGATGGCTTCGGCCGCCGCCCGTGTCGGCCGCGATCCGGACGATGTCAAACTCGTCGCCGTGACCAAAGGGCGCTCCGTTGACGAGGTTCGGGCGGCGTACGAGAAGGGTCTGAACGTGTTCGGAGAGAATCGCGTTCAGGAGGGTCGGGCCAAGATCGACGAGCTCTCAGATCTCCCCGGTGTGACCTGGCACATGATCGGCCACATTCAGAGTCGCAAGGCGAGGGATGTTGTCGGTGCTTTCCAATTGGTCCACTCCGTCGATCGCTTGCGGATTGCCAGGAAACTTGATGGGGATGCCGGGAAGAATGGGCTGCGACAGCCCGTGCTGATTGAGTGCAACGTGTCGGGTGAGTCGAGCAAAGGGGGCTGGCCAATGGACAGCGAGTCTCAGTGGGAGAGCCGCCTTCCCGAGTTCGAATCGCTGATTGCCTTGCCTAATCTTGAGGTCCGCGGTTTGATGACAATGGCGCCCTGGACAAAGGACCGTGCTGTGCTCGAGGGGGTGTTTGGCCGACTGCGGAGGCTCAGCCAGTTCCTGGCCGACAAACTCCCGAGTCAGCCTTGGTCTGAGCTCTCGATGGGTATGACTGACGATTTTGAAATCGCTATTGAGCAGGGGGCGACCATGATTCGCCTCGGTCGGGCGATCTTCGGCGACAGGGAGAGCGTTTCCCAAGTGTGAGCTGCCGGTGGTGGCACCTGGGGGCAGTTATGCCCGAGCTGGCCTGTGAGCATCAATAAGCAGAAGGAGATCTATTCGTGGGGTTCTTAATCTACATCATTCAACTGCTTTCGACGGTCCTCACGGTGGTGATCATCGTGGATGTGGTCCTAAGCTACTTCCTGAGTCCGTTTCATCCCTTGCGTCAGTCGCTGGATATGATCGTGGAACCCCTGTTGGCGCCCGTGCGCCGTATTGTGCCAGCCGTGGGGATGATCGACTTCAGCCCGGTAGTGCTGTTGATTGTGATTCAATTGGTCGAATCGCTTCTCGTGGGGTTTCTCCGATCCTTGTAACCTGGTCCGGGTGACGTGATGCGCAAATTCCAACTTCACAACGGAAAACAAGGGGCGGCCTTGACGGTGCGCGTAACGCCCAGGGCTCGGAAAACCGAGGTCGGAGGTGTTCTGGAAGACGGAACGCTTCGTATCCGAGTTGCACAGCCTCCGGTGGAGGGCAAGGCGAACAAAGCTCTGCTGGCCTTCTTGGCGAAGGTCTTGGGGGTGCGCAAGCGCCGAATTGAGATCGTGGCTGGCGAGAAGGGCCTGGACAAGATCGTGTCAATCACCGATCTGACCGCCCGTGAAGTTGAAAATCGTCTGAACGCCTGGCTCGAAAAACACTAGGGCAGGGTGCAGTGGGGGATCAGGCCGAGGGGACTGAGCCCTCGGGGAGCGCAGCCGGAGCGATGTGCATCCCAGGCGCTTCCATGCGCCACAAGGCTTCGTAGGCCACATCCCGCAAGTGCGAGTCATCGCCTTTCAGGGCACGAACCAGCTCCAGCCTCAGCTGTTCATCGCCGATCCAACCCATCGTCTCCAAGGCGGCAGCCTTCTCCTGATGCGTACCGTCTGTATAGGCGCGCCGGAGCATCTCCAGGGCTGGTCTCCCAGGGGCGATTCCCAACCCAACCCGACTGGCGTATGCGACAAGCCAGGGGACCTGAGCCAGCTCGGTGGGCGGTGGGGTGACTTTGGCTGCCGGGCTGCGGCGCTTCTCCAGCGCTTCCGCAGCCGCTCCCCTCACAACCCATTGTCCATCTTCGACTTGGATCTTCTCCAGCTGTTCGGCAGCCCACGTCTCTGGTATTCGGGCCAGGCCGAAGACAGCCGCCCGCCGGGTGAGCAAGTTGTCGATTCCTGCCGCCTCTTTGAGCATAGCGTAGCCTTCGCCGGGGTTGATGGCGAGCGCCTCGGCGGCGGCCACGCGAACCGGCTCGTCACCTTCCAATAAAGCGTGGCCAAGCACCTCCAGGGCATTGTCGGTGCCAATGGCTGCCAGGGCGAGGCAGCTGGCCTGGCGCGCTCGCGTATCCGGGTCTCCGTTGATCACCTTCTGCAGCTTCTCGATAGATTCCGCATGCCTGAGGCCGCCCAGGCCCAGGCCTCCCAGTATGCGACTGCTGACGTGCTCTGAACTGAGCAGCCTTTCAAAGAAGACAGCAGCTGTATCCTCTTGGGCGGCGGCCATGGCGTGGGTGGCGCGCAGGCGAAGTCCATAGGGTCGAGTGTGGCCCTGTATAAGCTTGCCCAAGGCGCGCAATGTCGGCTGACGCCAGGCTGCATTGCCATCGGCGTAAGTCAGCCAATGTCCGACTGTCAGCACGCCAAGCGCGAGATCATCATCGTTTTCCGATAGGAGTGCCTGGGCGGCTTCATCGGAGGCGACCAGGCCAGCAAAGTAAGCGGCTGCCGCTTGGACGGGCGCCCAGTCGTCGATCGGTGGGGCCTGCTCGAATTCAGCCATCGCTTTGGCGGCCAGATACGCACCAATCCCGGGCTGAAAGAACGACACCCGGCCGCCCGGGCGCCTGATAAACAGCCCCGCCTGCTCTAGGTCGCTGACCGGGGTCCCACGACGCAGGCTCTTCTCGGTGACCGCACCTTCACGATCAGTGATCCACGCCAGCGCGGCTGAGGCAGCCGCCTGGACTTCGTCCGAAGACAAGAACCGAGCGAGATACGTCTCGAATCCATCAGCTCGATTGGCGCCTCTCGAGTCGCCGGCGAAGGCCGCCCACGTCCTCAGCGTCAACTCAAGGGGGGTCCAGCCGTGGCTGGCGCCCTGCAGCCAGCCTGTGATGAGCACAGGATCGACATCATCCAACCGATTCTTGGGCAGATTGGGGCCAACAAATGTCTGCCAGGCTTCACCCCATCGGCTGAGAAAACGGCGTTGGTCGTGGTCGTTCCAAGGGGCCATCGCCAGAGGGGCGAATCCGGCCTGGGTGAGACCGCCATAGCCCCGTACAGGTCCTGCGGCGACCATCTGGAGGCCGGGCGACTGATCTTTGACGGCTTGGATCCAGGTGAGGATATCCGTCATTGCCTCGGGAGGAAATTCGTCGAGGCCATCGATCAAGAGCAGCAGGTGCCCTTGATCGAAATATGGTTTCAGGTATCCCGAAAGCCGAGAGCTCAGCCCGGCTGAGGCATTACGCTGGGCTGCGCCGACCAACGTTCGCAGCGGATCCTTTTCAAAACCGCGTTCGAAAACCAAGTCGGCGGCGTGAATGAAAACCGGCAATGGGTGGTCTTGTCCACCGTGTTTGATCCGTCGCTGCGCCAACTGGGCGGCGAGGAAGGCGAGGGCTGTGGTCTTGCCTGTTCCTAGGTCACCCGTCAACAGCAGGTCCGCGCCAGACGCGAGGGCTTCGTCCAGGCTCAACGTGCCTGATTGGTACACACCCGACAGAAAGTTCCAGTCAGGCAAATTGGGGAGCACGGACAGGGAATCCTGGGCGACCGGGTCGGATTGCTCCGGATCTATTCCGGCGGGAGGGGCGAGCAGCTTGGGAGGAATGATGATCTCGCGCAGGGCGAAGATGGCTCGAGCGACGTGACGGGTCTCAACCAGGGCCAGGAGCTCTTCGTGATAGCGGTCCTTGGCGCCGGCGACAAAGCTGTCGCTGACCTTACGCGTCTCGCGCTGCCCGACTTTGATCGCGCCTTGCATCAGGGGGCGGATCCTGATGACCAGGACCGACAGAGCCAACCCCGCCAGAATGCCGAGCACAAATTCCGGCCAGTCAAAACGGGCGCCAAAAAGCCCAAAAGGTCCAAACATCAGACACTATCCCGCATAGAGAATCCGCCCGCACTGGCGGCACAAGATCAGGGCGTCACCGCTGCGTACCTTCTGCTGCTCAGAACCTGGCAGGGCCAGCCCGCAGGCTGAGCAGACGCCATCATCGACAAGTGCCATTGCCATTGGGCCAACATTCTGCTTGATCTTTTCATACTGCGCAAGCTCGTCTGAGCCCACCGACGCCAGAGCGGCCTCGCGTTCGGTAGTCAGGCGCTCGATTTCTGCTCCCAGTTTTTGGCGTTCATCCAGCAGGTCTTTGTGCTGGGCTGCAGTCTCCGCCAGCGCCGCTTCCAACTCCGCTTTGGCCTCGTCATACCTCCCCTCGGCCTCTTCAAGCTGCAGCATCCCCTCTAACAGTTGGTCCTCTAGGGTGGCCAAGTGGCGCTGGAGAGATTGTGACTTGAGTTGCAGATCCTCAAGTTCCTTGGGATTCTGAACGCTGCCGCCATACAGAGATTTCTGATTGCGGTCGATCTTGGCCTTCTGCGATTCGACTTCCATTTCCGCGGCGTGTGTTTCAGCCCGCGTACCCACCAATTCCGACTGCGCTTGGTCCAGATCGGCTTGTGCCCGGCTCACGCGTTCCGATTCGGCCAGAATAGCGCTGATTTCCTCCTGACGAGCATCAATCTCGTGCAGTCGGAGGTCGATCCTCTGCAAGGCGTACAGACTGCTGGTTCGGCTCATGTGAAGATTATAGAGGCGGATGGAGTTTGGGAGCAACCGTACATATGGCGGAAGTGGGGGCCTCGGTCTACAATCACAATCGTGAAATCTCGCACAGAATGGCTCCTGATTGGCCTCGCCTCAGCGGGCGTGGCATCCATTACTCTCGTCCCCTACGTTGCCGCTGCAGGTCTGGTGCCAGCCGGCAGGACCTTTTCGGGTTTCTTGATCAACCCGGTCGATGGCTACAGCTATCTCTCCAAGATGCAGCAAGGCTTGAATGGGGCATGGGCTTTCACGTTGCCCTATGCCGGGGCGCCCTCCGGCAGTGCAGGAATCTTTCTCTTCTATCTCGCACTCGGCCATCTCGCTGGTGTCCTGAACCTCCCCCTGCTGACGGTCTACCACGGCGCGCGCCTTCTGGCAGGGTTTCTGATGTTCCTGTCCATCTATGCTTTTCTGGACGAGGTGTTGCTTGACCGCTTGCCTCGCCTGATGGCGTTTGCCTTTGTCTTGGCGGGCTCGGGCCTGGGCTGGCTTGCGATTGCCATAGGAATTCAAGCCAGTGACTTGATGGTCCCCGAGTCCATCCCATTTGTGACAAGTTTCACAAATCCACACTTTCCGCTGGCCGTTGCACTGGTCGCTCTGGGAGCGAAATCCATTGTGAGCGAAGATCGGTGGGGGGTCCGCATGGCGATCGGACTGGCGGTCGGGCTGGGCTTAGGGATGGTGCTGCCGTTCGCGGCCGTGCCCCTAATTGGGGCCGGCGGCGTGTGGGCGGTGTGGGAAGGAGGCCGGAAGCGCAAATGGACTGACATCCGCATGTTGCTTCGCCAGCCGGCCTGGCCATCGACGGTCGGCGTGGCGCTTGGTGCGGCCCCGTGGCTTGTGTATGACTATTGGGTGGTGACGTCCAATCCGGTGTTCGCTATCTGGAACGCCCAGAATCTGACCCCGTCACCGCCTGTTTGGGACTATGTCCTGGGCTTTGGTCTGGTGCTGATCTGGGCCGTGTACGCCATCTACCGGGGGGATGTCTTCCAAGATAGAGGCAGCCGTTTCTTGGTTGTTTGGCTGACCGTCAACTGTCTCCTGCTCTACGCCCCGTTCAATTTGCAGAGGCGATTCAGCCTGGGGTTGTTCGTTCCGTTGGCGGCGCTGGCGGGGATCGGTGTGGCCCGATGGGTTGGGCAGCACACCAAGAGGACCGCCTGGCCGCTGATCGCGCTCAGTCTGATCATGTCTCTGCCGTCGAATGGCCTGGTCATCGCCGCCGGGCTCGCCTCGGCGGCTTCAGGCAGTCCGCTCGTCACAGAGAGTGTTGGAGAAGCGCGGGCATTTGGCTGGCTTGGTGAGCATGCTGAACCCGGGGCGGTGGTGCTGGCCGCACCTGAAACGGGGATACGCCTACCTGCTTATGCCCCGGTCAGGGTTGTAGCCGGACACCCTTTCGAGACGCCCCAAGCTGCCGACCGGAGTTCCCAATTGGAGGCCATGTTCGATGGGTCGCTCACTTCAGGCATGGCTGAGCGACTTCTGCTCGATTGGGATGTTTCCTATGTCTTCTACGGTCCAAGAGAACGCGCCTTGGGATCGGTTCCGTTCTGGATTTCAGGCTTCACCACGGTCTTTGAAGACGCCGGTGTGACAATCTATGCCGGAGCAGCACCATGACCATGGCCCCAGGGAGAGCCAATCGGGCGATCCCGTGGATCTGGCTCGTGCTTCCAGCGGCCTGGTTCTGGCGGGTTCTGGCCGCGCCCCAGGCCGTATGGGCTTGGCCCGGTGGTCATTTCTCTGATCTGCTCATCACGCATCTTCCCAATGCCGAGTACATACATCAGGCCCTGGCGACTTGGCACCAACTGCCCCTATGGAACCCGACCATCCTCTCGGGTATGCCAACCGTCGGCGACCCCTTGGCTGGACTTTGGTACCCGCCCCTGTGGCCTACCATCGTCTGGCCGTCGGTCATCACCTTCAATGCGATTGTGTGGCTGCACCTGGCTTGGGCGGGCTGGGGCATGTACCGTTTGGCCCGATCGGAAGGGTTATCCGTCTGGCCGGCTCTTGCGTCTGGAATACTCTTCTCGGGGTCCCCGAAGCTCATCGGTCAAGCTGCGCTTGGGCATGTCACACTCGTGATGGCTGTGGCATGGACTCCCTGGTGGCTTCTCGCGCTCTCAGCATCAGAAGAAGATGCGGTTCAGGCTGACAGCCGGCGGATATGGCAGGGGGTCCGCATTGGCACGGTGCTGGGGATGATCTTCCTGGCCGATCCCCGATGGCTCATTCCAGCGATCTTCCTTGGCGGCGCGTTGACCGTGCGGCGCTGGTTGTCTGAGTCTTGGAAGATGCGGCAAGTCTTGCGTGATCGACTGGCCGGATGGCTGGTGGCGGCGGGTCAGGCAGGTTTGGTAGCGGCCGTGCTGGCCCTGCCAATGTGGCAGCTTCTCTCTCTGAGCACACGCCAGGCGCTTTCGACCTCCGAATCCACCGCTTTCTCCCTGCCGCCGCTGCGCCTGCTTGGCCTTGTCATTCCCGAGCTTGGCGGATGGCCGGAATGGATAACCTACGTCGGGCTGGCTGGGCTGACGCTGGCGTTGGTGGCCGTCCTGTTGAACGGCAACGGATGGCGGTTTTGGGGCCTCGTGGCCTTGGGCGGGTGGGCCCTGGCTTTGGGCGATCATTCTCCGATCTATCCGATCCTGATCCGAATGGTGCCTGGATTGGCGTGGCAGCGTGTGCCGGCGCGTTTTCTTTTCTTGTCGATCACCGGCATCGCCATGCTGGCGGGTATTGGGCTTGAGCGCTTGAGCACCGTCGGGGCGTCTTCCAGCCCCGCTCCCTGGTTTGGACGAATCGTGTTCGCATGGACGGCAGTGTTCGCCAGCCTGGGGTTGGTCGGCGGGCTGGCAGCGAACAGTTGGGGCGTACCAGAGATCCGCTGGAGCCTGCTCCTGGCCGGCGCTGCGGGAACCGTGGGAGGCGCCGGGGTTATCTACGCTGGTCGGCCTCGGCGGTGGGGTTGGCATATGGGTGTGTTCTGGATGAGTTTGCTGATCTTGGAATTCATCTGCGTCGACGGAACCCTGATTGCCGCTCGTCCTGTGCCCTCCGTCTCTGCTGACGCAAGCTCAACCGCTCTTGGATCACCAGGGGCCACCACATCCCATCGCTTGTTTTCGCCATCCTACAGTGTGCCGCAAAATGTGGCGGCGGAGGCCGGCCTCCAGCTGGCGGACGGTGTCAACCCGATTCAGCTCAAGGCCTACTGGGATTACATGGCTCGGGCGGTTGGCTTTCAACCGGAACAGTACAGTGTCACGCTGCCACCTTTCCCAAGCGGCGATCCGGGGACCGAGATGGCCTGGCGGCTTGATACCCGCCGGCTTGGCTGGCTCAACGTGCAGCGGGTGGTGTCAAGCTATCCGCTGTCGGCGCAGGGGCTGGACCTAGAAGGGACCCGGGGGGAGAAGTACTTCTACTTCAATCAGAATGTGGCGCCGCGCGCCTGGGTCCAGCAGGGAGCTGGCCTCGATCTTGCCAGCACGGGATCGCAAGCCAAAATCGAGTCTTGGAGCCCAAATCAGATCCAAATCGAAGCCAACGGCCCGGGGCGGTTGGTGGTGAGCGAAATCGCGTATCCGGGATGGGATGTGACGGTGGATGGCGTGCGGCAGACGCTTGAACCGGCTGGGGGTCTACTGCGGTCGGTAGTTCTTGGGGAGGGGCTCCACCGGGTACGCATGGCTTTCATTCCGGCACCTGCCCTGGTGGGGGCGGGTTTGTCATTTCTCGGTTTGCTGCTGGCGCTGTTTGCCTGGAGACCAAGATGACGGCCGACGAACGCCGATGGGTCTGGTGGTATGCGGCTGTTATGATCGTAGTCACCAGTCTCCCATACATCATCGCAGTGCTGGCGCCTCATCCGGGCTGGGCCTTCTCTGGATTCGTCTTCGGCGTCGATGATGGCAACTCCTACGTGGCTAAGCTTCGGGCAGGCGCGATGGGCGCCTGGTTATTCAAAACGCCGTACACCACGTTTCCGCAAGCTGGGGCGCTTGTTTTCCTCCCTTATTTGGTGTTGGGAAAGCTGGCTACGTTCTTCCCTTCCCATGGCGTCCTGGTCCTGCTCTACCACCTGTTTCGGCTGGCTGTGATCCCATTGGGGGTGATGGCAACCTACAGCTTCGTGTCCCTGTTTGTCTTGCCCGTGAGCTGGCGGCGATGGATCACCGTGCTGGCGACAGCCGGGGGCGGCTTAGGCTGGCTGGTTATGGCGATTTGGCCGGAGGCGCTGTCATCTGGCCTTCCGCTGAGCTTCATTTCGCCCGAAACGTTCGGGTTCCTGGGCTTCTATGGTTTGCCGCATTTGGTGCTGGCGCGAGCGCTGCTCCTGCTGGGTCTGACAGCCTACGTTGAAGCGCGCACCGGCCTGGGAAGCTTCTGGCGCGTTGGCTTGTGGTTCTCGGGTCTCGCGCTCGTACAGCCAATCGGCCTGGTCCCGGCGGCTGTGTTGATGGGGGGCATGGCTCTGGCGTCGGCGGCTGGCAGGCGAGGTCGCATGAGCGCGTGGGAGGCGATCAGGCGCGAGTCTGGTTGGGTCGTGCAGGCATGGTTGCCAGCGCTGCCCCTGATTGCCATCCTGGGATTGAGCTACGTTTCCGATCCCTACTTGAGAATCTGGGGCGCACAAAACCGATTGGAGGCGCCTCCCATTGGATACTACGCGGTCGCCTTGGGGGCGGTGATTGTGCCGGCCCTGGTAGGCGGCTGGCGGTCGATGACGTCCAGACTTTCTGAGGCAAGGCTCCTGCCGCTGGTCTGGGTCATTCTTGTGCCGGCTCTGGTCTACGCCCCGGTCACAGTGCAACGCCGACTGGCTGAGGGGTCCTGGGTGGCTTGGTTGATCCTGGCCGCCATCGGCCTGTCGGCATTGGAACGACGTTGGCAGATGCCCCTGAAGATGGGGATCCTGGCCCTCAGCCTGCCTGCCAGCGTCATTCTCGTGGTTGGCGGCTTGCGGACAGCTGCCTGGCCATCCCAACCTGCCTTTCTTCCGGCGGACACGGCCTACGCTCTGACAGAGCTTTCGAAGGTTGCCCCAAAGGGCTCTGTCCTTCTGGCATCGCTGCCGGTGGCCAATGCCGCTCCCGCTTGGGCCGATGTCCGTGTGCCGGTTGGGCATGGACCTGAAAGCGCTCATTTTGAGGCCGAGCGCGTGCAAGTGGAAGCATTCTATGGTGGCTTGATGGATGTTGGGACCCAGGAAGCCTTCCTGGCCAGTCATGGCATCCGCTACGTGTGGTACGGGCCGGAGGAGAGGAGGCTAGGGGCCTGGCAGCCGTCGGACCTGCCTGGGCTTCAACTTGTCATCTCGACTTCCGAATCAAGGATCTATAGGGTGGGTTTGACGATGGCCGACCTGGGGCCAGGCAAATGAGAATTCGGCGTGTTGGACGTTCTCTCCCACGCCGTCTGTCCACAAAGTGGTGGGTGGCGATCGCCATCTCGGCGGGTCCCTTTTGCCTCTTCGGCCCGGGCCTGATTCAGGGGCGTGTCCTGTTCTGGGGCACCCCCATCCTGCAGTTTGTCCCCTGGCGCCAATTCGCGCTCTCAACTGTGCTTGGGGGTCATCTCCCGCTCTGGAATCCACTGGTCGGATTGGGGGCGCCGCTGCTGGCAAACTACCAATCGGCGCTGCTCTATCCGTTCAATTGGATACAGGCTCTGGTGGGGGTCGCTTGGGGACAGGCTTTGCTGGTGGCACTGCATCTTGTGTGGGCTGGCGCCGGGATGGTCTATCTTGCCCGGCGGATCGGCCTAAGCTGGCTTGCGGCCGTCGTGTCGGCCGTTGCTTTCAGCTTGTCCGGCTATTTGGTGGCGCGCAGTGGGTTCCTGTCGATCAACGCAAGCGTCGCCTGGGTCCCTTGGATTATCGCTGCGGTCGATCGATTGACTGGGAAGGAGGCCGGAGGGCAGGTCATTTTCCGAGACCGTTGGGCAGTCCTGCTGGCTGTGGGTGCATTCACCTTCCAATGGCTTGCCGGGCATGCTCAGGTCGCCTGGTACACGCTGCTGCTGGCCCTGGCGTGGACAGCATGGCGAGCCTCGATGCTGGTCGGGCGCCGAATGTGGATCCGCGTGGCTGGGCGGTTGGCCGGTGTCCTTGCTGTCAGCTTCTGCCTGGCAGCCCCACAGCTTCTACCGACGGCTGAATACATGATCCATTCTCAGAGGGCGACGGCTGTCGCCAGAGACCTTGTCATGACCTACTCCTTCTGGCCGTGGAGATTGACCGGGTTGCTGGCCCCCGACATGTTTGGCTCGCCGGTGGCCGGGAATTACTGGGGTTATGGGAACTTCTGGGAGGATGCCATCTATATCGGTGTTCTTCCCCTCTGTCTGGCAGTTGCTGCCAGCCTGCGCGGAATCCGGGGAGGCGGCAGACAGCCACGCCTCGTCCGATTTCTCCTTGGCGTGGCTTTCATATCTCTCATCATCGCGTTGGGAAAGAACACGCCCGTATTCCCCTTCCTTTACGACCATGTGCCCACCTTTGCGCTCTTCCAGGCGCCGACGAGATGGACCCTGTGGATGGTCTTCGCCTTGAGCTTGCTTGCCGGTTTGGGCGTAGACGAGTGGGGCGTGGCCGAAGGCCGTCGGCTGTACTGGCTCAGGTTGGGAACGGCTGGGGCCGTGGCTGTGGCCCTCGGCGCGGGGGTGGCATCAATTGCGCTGCAAGATGTCAACCCAACTCTCATTCCAGCGACGGCCGTGAGCGGTGTGTGGCTGGCAGCAGCCGGCATTTTGGCCCTGACCAAGCGCGCAACGCCCGGAAGGCTGTGGAAATCAGTAATGGTTGGGGTCGTGGTGATGGATCTCACCCTGGCAAGCGTCGGGCTCAATCCGTTCGGCCCGCCGGACCTGTACTCGCCGGCTTCTACGCTGGCCCAACGTCTGCCGAGGGAAAGCCGTCTCTACATGACCCCCGAGGTGGAGTATCAGTTCAAGTTCGCAACGGTGTTTCGTTTTGACACCTTCCACAGGGCGGCTGACTTCGGGCAGGTGCTGGAAGCTGGACTCCCGAATACGTCCATGCTTTCCGGGCTGGCGTCGGCCAACAACTTCGACCCCATTCTCCCGGCCAGGTACCGAGCTTTTATGGATTCGATGTCCAACATGCCGGCACCGCAGCGGGCCATGTGGCTGGACGCTTTGGATGTCGGATTGGCGGCCACAAGCTTGGATGCTGATGGGCGCCCCGTGTATGACCTTCGCCGCCCACCTGGTCGCGCCTGGTTTGTTCGTGAGGTCATGCAGGTCAGCACACCGGACGAGGCGCTGGCGGCCGTCTTGAAGCCGGGGTTCGACCCGTTCGCCGAAGTGGTCATTGAAGGCCGGGCTGCGGATGATCATCGCGCCCCAAATGGGATCAGGGAGAGTGCTGCTCGAAAAGACAAGCGACCCCAACACCCTGCGCCTGCGCAGCATGAGTGTTACCGGTGGATGGTTGGTTGTCTCTGCGATGTCGTTCCCTGGTTGGTCGGCCACCGTTGACGGCCAACCGGCGCAGCTCTTCCCAGCGGACTATGTTCTCTCAGCCCTCAAGGTTCCTGCCGGCGATCATGAGATTGCTCTTACGTACTCCAGTACGCCCTTAGAGCTTGGATTGCTCCTGGCGCTGGGCGGGCTGGTGGCGTTGGCCGTTTGGATTTGGAGTCGACGGAGGGTGGCATGAAATCGCGCTGGCCCCTGGCACTTGGATTGGCGGTTGCCCTGCTGTACACAGGATGGCGGCTGTCATCGGCGAATTGGAATCCGGCCGGGTTGGCACAGATCGGCACCCGGTTTTCCGAAGGTGTCGCGGACGGCAGCGAGGGCTACGATGGGCAGTTTGCATACTACATTGCCCTGATCCCCGACCCCAACGTCGTAGACGTTTACCTGGATGTGCCGGCCTATCGGTACCAACGCATCCTGCTGCCCGGCCTTGCTTGGCTCTTGGTGTTGGGGCAGGAGAGGCTGATCGGCTGGAGTCTCCTTCTGATCAACTTCGCGGGGTATGCGCTTGGTTTGTGGGCGGTGATGGCCTACCTCAGGGACTTGGGCAAACCTCCTGCATACGCTTTGGGGTTTGGCCTTTGGGTGGGATTCATCGGCGGTGTGGCCCTTGACCTCAACGAACCGCTGGCGTATGGATTGGCGGCCGCGGCCTGGCTGGCCCTATCGCGCCGCAGGTTTGCCGTGGCAGCGTTGGCGTTTTCGCTGGCCGCCTTGGCCAAGGAGACCACCCTGGTATTTTGGGCTGCGGCGGTGCTGGCGATCTGGCTCCATCGGGACCGATCGCCGGGTGCCAGAATGTGGACGCTCGTGCCGGGGATGATTTGGCTGGGGTGGCAAGCTTACCTGTGGCTGGTCTTCGGCCAGCCCGGTGTGGGCAGCGGTGGTGCCATGGCAACTGGATTCGAACTGATCCCCTTCATGGGCCTGGCGCGGGTCGGTATGACCGACTTCCGCGTTTTCCTGCTCTATCTTCTTCTGTTTGGGCCGGCCGTGCTGCTTCCGACGGTGTGGGGGCTGTGGGCAGGACTTCGCCGGTGGCTGCAAGGTGATCGGAATGGGGAGACCATATGCCTCGTTCTGAATGCGGCTGTCATCGTCTTCCTGCCGTTTTCAACTTTTCGCGAGCCATTTGGCATTGTCCGCCTGGCGAACGGCCTGGTATTGGCTGTGGTCTTTTTCGCATCGACGTTCGGAATCCGGCGTGCTTTGAACTACAGTCTGTTCTGGAGCGCCTACCTGTTCATGCTCGTCCGCCGCTGACAGAAGGCGTGGTCTTGATTGGGGTTGGGCAAGGTTAGAATGAACCTGACGGCTTCCGGGTGAACCTGTCTCCGACGGGCCGAGTAGGTAGTTAGGAAAGCGCTGGGGGCCGGAAGGTATCAGCTAACGCCTGATAGGAGAGACGATGTCGGACATCAAGACGCTGGCGGACCGAGTTGTCGAAAATATCGAGAAGGTGATCGTCGGAAAGGCGGATTCGGTACGCCTGACCGTGGTGGGCCTGTTGTGCCAGGGACACTTGCTGATTGAAGACGTTCCAGGCACGGGCAAGACAATGCTGGCCAAGAGCCTGGCTCGATCTCTGGGTTGTTCGTTCAACCGCATTCAGTTCACCCCAGATATGCTGCCAAGTGACGTTACAGGCGTGTCCATTTTCAACCAGAAGGCCCAGGAATTCGAGTTCCGTCCCGGACCGATCATGGCGCAGATTGTGCTTACCGACGAAATCAACCGGGCGACGCCCAAGACTCAGGCGGCATTGCTCGAGGCGATGGAAGAGCGGCAAGTCACCGTGGATGGGATCACCCATCGCCTGCCTCAGCCCTTCATGGTGTTGGCAACGCAAAACCCCATCGAGTATGAGGGCACATTCCCGCTGCCGGAGGCGCAGATGGACCGATTTCTGCTCCGAATCAGCCTCGGCTACCCGGCCCCCCATGACGAGGTCCACATGATGGAGCGCCAGCAGATTGTTCACCCGGTGGATGAACTCACTCAAGTTGTTGATGCTGAGGAACTCCTGCAAGCGCAGGCCGATGTGAAGAAGGTGAGCGTGACGCAGGAAGTGAAGAAGTACATCGTGGATATCGTGACGGATACGCGCAGTCATCGTGAGGTGTATCTTGGGGGCCAGCCCGCGCGGCAGCCTGGCGATGCTAAGGGGTGCGCAGGCCGTGGCTGCCATGCTGGGGCGGGACTACGTTGTCCCAGATGATGTGAAATCGATTGCGATGTCGGCCCTGGCGCACCGTGTTATTGTGGGATCTGCAGCCAGGATCCGGGAGGTCGACTCCCGGGAAATTGTGGAGGAGATCCTCGAACAGGTTCCGGTCCCCGGCGGCGAAATCGCCTGATGGTCCCCAGGACCAGGGTTGTCCTCGGGTTGATGATCCTCAGCCTGGCGGCAGCCGTCATTTCCGGACGTCAGCTCTTCTACAATCTGACTTATGCCTGGGTGGCTCTTATGGTGGTCGCTTTCTTCTGGTCGCGTACGGCGGCGTCAGGATTGGAAGTTCGCCGCCAACCCTTTTCAACCCGGGGTCAGGTTGGCCACATCTTCCGCGAGCGTTTCTTTCTGCACAACAAGAGTCGCTGGACCAAGCTTTGGGTGGAGATCGGGGACCTGACGCGCATTCCCGGATACCGCGCCACGGCCCTGACAGGGCTGGGCCTGGTTGGTCCCTCGGATTTGGTGGGCCACCAGGGCTCCTACGTGGCTGACAATCTCGGTCGCAATCAATCGGAGAGCTGGGACGTTCGGACGATCTGCACGCGCCGAGGACGCTACCCGCTCGGGCCGACCGAGATTCGAACCAGTGATCCCTTTGGCCTCTTTCCCCTGACCCAACGCCTTCCGGTCCGTCAGAATGTGGTGGTGCTGCCACCCATCGTGCGCCTGCGGGCGATGGGCGTGCCAAGTGGACGACTCTCGGGTGGAGAGGCCATCCGACAGCAAACTCATCAGCTCACGCCCAATGCGTCAACCATCCGAGAGTACGCTCCGGGCGACAGTCTGAACAGGATCCACTGGAAATCGACCGCACGGTTACAGCGCCTGATTGCCAAAGAATTCGAATTTGACCCGCTGGCCGACGTGTGGGTTTTGCTGGATGTCTGGCATCGAGCCCATTATGAGGGGGACCGGATCCACCGACGGAGCGAGCCTTACTCGGGCCCGTTCCCGAGTCCTGATGATCCGACGGCTGGCCTTCCTCAGTCAACGATGGACTACGCGGCCACAATCGCCGCATCCTTGGTGTTTCATTTCATACAGCATGACCGCAACGTGGGGCTGATCGCCTATGGGCGCTCGCGCCTGGTCATGCAGCCGAGTAGGGGGCAATCCCAGCTTCAGAAAGTACTTGAGTCGTTGGCTGTTATTGAAGCCGATGGCAACTATCCGATTGACGAAGTGGCGAAGATCGAAGTGCCACGGATTCCTCGCAGCACAACAGTCTTTCTGATCTCTCCCTCGGCGGATGCGGAAGTGGTGGAGGCCGCCGCTGCTCTAAGGGCCCTGCATCGAAATCCCCATCTGATTCTGATCGAACCCAGCTCTTTTGGCGCGCGTGAGGGGAGTGCTGCATTGGCCGAGGACGCCTCCCGGCGCGGTCTCAGGACCACGCTTGTAAGATATGGTGATTCGCTGCCGGCTGCGCTGAGATCCGTCTGAATTCCCCTGCTTTGCTGCAACGAGGGTGTTATCATCAACGGGTTGCCACCCGGGAGAGAACACGTGCGTAGAAACCTGCTTCTGCTGTCGGTGTTTGCCGGCGGGATGACATCGCTTGGCGTTGAGCTATCCGCTTCGCGACTGCTCGGTAATGTCTTCGGCACAACCAACCTCGTTTGGGCAAACATCATCGGTCTGATCCTCGTCTACCTCACGGCGGGCTACTTCCTGGGCGGGAAGTGGGCCGACCGCTCACCGTTTGAGTCGACATACTACCGCATCCTGATTTGGGCGGGATTCACATCCGGCCTGGTGCCGTTGGTGTCGAGGCCAGTACTCCGTATGGCCGCCCAGGCCGTGGAGAAGCTCGACGCGGCCGTGATGGCAGGATCGTTTATCTCGGTGCTGGTCCTGTTTGTGATCCCTGTGACGCTTTTGGGGTGCATCTCGCCGTTTGCGATCCGACTGGCGATAAGGGACACAGCTCACGCTGGCAGCGTCTCGGGAAGAATCTACGCGCTGTCGACCCTGGGCTCAATATTGGGGACATTCCTTCCCGTCCTGTGGCTCATCCCGAGCATCGGAACGGCGCGTACCTTCCTGGTGTTCGCATTCGTTCTGATGTTGGTCGCGTTGGTTGGTATGGCACAGGCCGAACGAAGAGCTGCTGCACTGCACATGGTGATGCCCGTGGTGCTCCTCGGCCTGGCGTGGTTGAGCCTGCGTGGGCCCATAAAGCAAGCGCAAGGCCAGATCTTCGAGGATGAATCGGCTTACAACTACATCCAGGTGATCCAAGCCGGCGACACGCGCTACCTAATGCTCAACGAAGGCCAGGCGGTGCATTCGGTATACAACCCTAACCAGATCGAAACGTTCGGAACTTGGGACTACTTTCTGGCGGCGCCCTACTTCAACGACCCCCAGTCAACTCCGCAGCGGCCGCAGCGGGTGGGCATCGTCGGGCTGGCAGCTGGCACGATTGCCAAGCAGTACACGGCTGTATTTGGGGATGTCCCCATTGACGGCTGGGAGATCGACCCCGAGATCATTCAGGTCGGGCGCGAGTATTTCGGGATGACCGAAGGGAACCTGAACGCCATCGCCGCAGATGGCCGCTGGGGTCTCGACCACAGTAAGCACAAGTACAGCGTGATTGCCGTTGACGCTTACCGGCCCCCGTACATCCCCTGGCACCTGACCACGCAGCAGTTCTTCACCATCGTGGCCGATCACCTTTCGGACGACGGGGTGTTGGTGATCAACGTCGGGCGCACACCGACCGATCGTCGTTTGATCAATGCCATGGTTGGCACGATAGGATCCGTCTTCCCGTCGGTGTACGTGGTCGATGTGCCGGGGACATTCAACAGTATCGTCTACGCCACACTTCGGCCGACGCAACCCGAAAACCTGCGCATGAACCTGGCCCGCTTGGGGCGATCCGGAGCCCCGGCTGTACTCCTGGATGTGTTGCAGAAGAGTGTGGCTGGACTTCAGCCGACGCCAGTGTCAAACACTGTCTTTACCGACGACCACGCGCCGGTGGAGCAGCTTGTGAACTCGATCGTGATTCGGTTCATCCTTGGAGAAGGCATGGGCAGCATGCAGGGAGCGCTCAATTGATATGAGTCCGCAAATTTCATCTCGCCGTCAGGCATGGATCCTGGGGTTCCGGCTCGCCTTGCAGCTTGTGATTCCGCTGGTCCTGTTCCTGACCAGCATACGTTTGACCTTGACCCATGCCTACGTCGATTTGGCGTACCGGGTGCCGGGATTTCCGTCTGACCCGTATGGATTCACCCAGCAGGATCGCCAAAAGTGGGCGAAGATTTCGATGGACTATCTGGTCAACTCGTCCGGAATCGATTTTCTGGCGAAGCAGCATTTTCAAGATGGTGCTCCGATCTACAATCAACGCGAACTGCGTCACATGGCAGATGTGAAAGCGCTGACTCAGACGTTCCTGGCCCTCTGGGCGGCAGGGCTGCTCGGATTGGTGGCCTTTGGCGCGGCGCTTTGGCGCTTGTCTGGCTGGCGCGAATTGTGGCTGGCTCTGCGCAACGGCGCTGTGTGGACACTGCTGCTGATGGTGGGCCTGGCCTTGCTCTCTCTGGCCAGCTTTTCGTTTGTCTTTGTCGGATTTCACCATCTGTTCTTTCAAGGGGATACTTGGCTCTTCCTCTACAGCGACACTTTGATCCGCCTTTTCCCCGAGCGGTTTTGGCAGCAGGTGTTTGGTTTTCTGGCCTTGGTAACGTTGGGGGAGGCGGGGCTCTTGTGGTGGCTGACATCCCGCGCGCTGACGGTGAGCGACAGTGCCAACCTGGCTGAGGGATCTCCCCCCTCAACCGGTTTGTGAGAGATTTCACAGAGGGCGGACACGGAGTTCTTTGACATGCGGTCTGACAGCGGCGTCAGGGCTCCGGCAACGGCCAGCGCCGGCAAGCGGGTGTTGTTGTTGATGAGCAGCCGGACCTATCGCGCCGGTTCGTTCATCAAGGCGGCCGAGGAGCTGGGCATTGGTGTGACCGTTGGCACGGAGGCAGAAACACCTCTTGCCGGTCAAGGCAGCCTGCATATCGACTTCTCGGACCCGGAAGGCTCTGCGGCTAGGATCCAGGCATTCGCCAGGGAAGTGCCATTCGACGCAGTGGTTCCGGCTGAGGATGAGGGCACGGTGCTGGCGGCCGAAACCTCCATGCGGTTGGGATTGCCCCACAATCCACCCGAGATGGTTGCTGCGGTTCGCGACAAGGCGGCCATGCGCGAACTTCTGCTTGCGCATGATCTTCCCACGCCGAATGGTTTTCGCATAGACATAGATTCGGACCCGGAAGATCTGGCAGGCGAGCTCTCCTATCCCTGTGTGGTCAAGCCGCGGTTTCTCTCGGGGAGTCAGGGGGTCATTCGTGTCAACGATCCAGGTGAGTTTGTCTTTGCCTTCCAGCGCGTGCGGCGGTTGATCCAGCAGCCGACGATCAGCGGCCTCGGCGGTCAAATGGGTGACAGCCTGTGGTGTGAGGACTACGTGCCGGGTGAAGAGGTCGCACTGGAAGGGATGTTGAATGATGGCACCCTGCAGACTTTGGCCCTGTTCGACAAGCCCGACCCACTCATCGGTCCCTATTTTGAAGAGACAATCTATGTGACGCCGTCACGCCATCCCGAAAGCGTTCAGCAACAGATAGTTGAGACAACCCAACGGGTGGTGCAGGCGTGCGGCCTCAAGACCGGGCCGGTGCACGTTGAGCTGCGCGTCAACTCCAATGGCGCGTATGTGATCGACCTTGCGCCGCGATCGATCGGGGGGCTGTGTTCGAAGGCGCTTCGCTTCGACCAAGGGGACTCACTGGAAGCCTTGATTTTGCGCCAGGCGCTGGGTCAAGATGTCCAGATGGCGAAACGTGAATCGGCCGCCTCGGGCGTAATGATGATTCCCATACCCCGCGGCGGCAGGTTGAAAGCGATTGCGGGGGTGCAGGCCGCGCGAGCCGTACCTGGTGTGGAAGAAGTCATCATCAGTGTGCCCATCGGCGAGCTGCTTGTACCTTTGCCCGAAGGAGGAAGCTACCTGGGTTTCATCTTCGCCAGGTCAGATGCTCCGAATCAGGTCGAAGCCGCCCTTCGTCAGGCACATGCCGCGTTGGAATTCGACATTCAATCTGATTGAGGGCAAGCGCCGCGTCCCAAGGTTATAATGGGCCAGAATGGTCAGGTGCAAGCCGGGACAGTAGACTATGGCCGTGAGGTGTCAGGAGGAGAGGGCATGATTGAGATCACACCAGAGGCCAGTGCCAAGATCAAGGACATGCTGCAGGCCAGCGACCGGCAGGGCAAGGTCTTGAAGGTGGCCATTGTGGGCCGCGGCCCTGATGGCTATGAGTACTCGCTGCGGTTTATCAAGCCGGATGATGCTGATCCTGATGACCAGCCGTATCAGGTGGATGGGATTGATCTGCTTATTGACGCCGACAGCGCTCCCAAGCTCGAAGGCGCGCGGTTGGCCTATGTAGAGAATGCATATCAAACAGGGTTTCAGCTCGATAATCCAAACCCCCTATGGGAAGATCCGTTGTCCCAAGCCGTTCAAGACGTTCTGGACCAGCAGATCAATCCGAGCGTAGCGGGGCACGGCGGTTGGGTAATGCTGCTGGACGTGCGGGATGATGTCGCCTACGTCGAGCTTGGTGGGGGTTGCCAAGGCTGCGGCCTGGCCGACGTTACTCTCAAGCAAGGGATTGATGTGATGATCCGTCAGTCCGTGCCGGACATCAAGCAGGTGATCGACACCACCGACCACGCAGCCGGCACCAATCCGTACTACCAGCCCGGCAAAGGTGGACCGGCCGAGTCCCCCTTCTGAGTTCCCTTCACAAGCAGAAAGCCTTACTAAAGAATCGAAGCCGAGGCATATCGCCTCGGCTTCTGGTGTATACAACCGGCGTGCTTTTCTTAGAAGATGCCTCGAAACACCAACAGCAGCCCGACCACGATGAGGGGAACGCCCACTACCGCACCTACGACCGTCACGGTGGCGATCAAGCCAACGATCATCAGCGCCAGCCCAATCACGATGACGACGATGCGGCCCGTCAGACCCAGGAGCCAGGTCAGAAGGCGCCAGACAGCGACGAACGGCCAGGCGAGAATGCGAAAGAGTGACATGGTCGAACGCCTTTCTTGCGGGGTCCTGATCAGGCCCCGTACTTTGTCAGCCGATTGGCATGAGCCATCATGAGCGGCATCAAGTCAGAGGCTTGGAAGGTGCCCAGTCCGCCCTGGCTGCAGGCAGTCTCACCGAAATGCGTCTGCCCATCGCTGCGAGCCGTCGCCGGCGCCCAGAGCAACACCGGCACTGGGTGCCACGAGTGGTACTTCATGCGAGCTGGGGTGGAGTGATCACCAGTGACAGCCAGGACGTCGGGTGACAATTCGAGAAGGTCCGGCAAGGCGGCGTCGACTTTCTCAATCATCTCGGCTTTCTTGTCAAACGCCCCGTCCTCGCCGAGACTGTCGGTCTTCTTGATGTGGATGAAGAAGAAGTCATGCGCAGACCAGATGGCGGCGGCGGCCGCAAACTCGTCGGCCGGCGATTCGCCTTCGAAAGCATGCACATCCATTCCGACCAGATGGGCCACGCCCTTGTACATGGGGTACACCGCAACGCAGGCGGCGTTCAACCCGTAGATCTCGTCAAACTGAGGCAGATGAGGGTTGGCCGAAAAACCACGCAAGGTGAGCGCGTTGGCCTTTGGCTCATCGGCCAGGGTCTTGCGGGCCTCTTTAATCCATGCATTAACCAGATCGGCGGTGGGCTGTGAATCTGGGTCGGAGGCCACGGCTTCCAGGGGAGGCAAGCCAGTTTCCAGCGGGTCGGTATCGTGGATGTGTGGTGCCAGGCCATCGCCCCGCATCACCACGCCGAATCGGTACTCCCGCAGCACGCGCACGTCGATTTGCACGCCTGGGAGTTCAATGGCATCCAGGCGTTCGACTAGCGGTCGCGCATCTTCGCTTGATATCCGCCCCGCTCGCCGGTCGACGATCTTGCCTGACGAGTCGACGGTGCAGAAGTTGCCCCGTGCTGCAACGTCCCCCTTGCCGACCTTCATCCCCACGCCTGAGGCTTCGATTACGCCCCGGCCGACATCGTAAGTCACGGGGTCGTAGCCGAACAGCGCCAAATGTCCCGGCCCGGAGCCGGGAGTGATGCCCGGACGCACGGGTATCGTCTGGCCGAGAGTGCCCTCGGCCGCCAACCGATCCAGGTTGGGAGTGTTGGCCGCCTCCAACTCGGTGGGGCCGCCAGGCGCCACGGACAAGCCGCCGACGCCATCCATGACCAGCAGGACCATCTTGGTCTCGGCCGGCTGGTGAAGTGTGCGCATCAATGTGAAATCAGCCATTGGTCCTCCTTGCTCCCATCATAACAAAGACCCCCGCCAAAACGGCGAGGGTCTCAGCTGGAAAAATGAGAGATCAACGGATGGCGAGCTGGTCGCCGGTGGTCTCGAACAGGTGGATGTTGTCCATGTTGAAGACCACCTTCTTGGACTCATTGACGGTCGCTTGGCTCCGCGGGTCCATCCGGCTGACGAACGTGTCGCCAGCGGCTTTGAGATAGAGAATCAGTTCGTTGCCCATGGGCTCGACGACCTGTACGTCAGCGTGGACGTCAGCTGGCTGGATACCAGGCGGCGTGAATTGTGTGTCGTGAATGTCCTCTGGGCGGATGCCAAAGATGACGTCTTTGTCGATGTGGTCTTCGTACACCTTGGCCTTGTCGGAAGGCACTGAGACCTTGAATGAGCCGGTATCGATTTGCATACCGCCATCGCCGCGGACAAGTTTGGCGTTGAAGAAATTCATCGCCGGGGAGCCGATAAAGCCAGCCACAAAGACATTCACCGGCAGGTCGTATAGGCTTTGAGGCGAGTCGACCTGCTGCAGGATGCCGTCTTTCATGACCGCAATACGCGTGGCCATGGTCATAGCTTCAGTCTGATCGTGGGTCACGTAAATGAAGGTGGTTTCAAGACGGTGATGCAGCTGCTGGATCTCGGCGCGTGTCTGCACGCGCAGCTTGGCGTCGAGGTTGGACAGGGGTTCGTCAAAAAGAAAGACCTTCGGTTTACGCACTATGGCCCGGCCCAAGGCGACCCGCTGGCGCTGGCCACCGGAGAGTTGGCGAGGACGGCGGTCGAGCAGCGTGCCGATGCCGAGGATCTCGGCCGCATCTTCCACGCGCTTCTTAATCTCATCTTTGGGCGTTTTGCGCAGCTTCAACCCAAAAGCCATGTTGTCGTACACGGTCATGTGCGGGTAGAGCGCGTACGACTGGAAGACCATGGCGATGTCGCGATCTTTGGGCGCCACGTCATTGACCACGCGCTCACCAATTCGAATAGTACCTTCACTTATTTCTTCTAGTCCAGCCAGCAACCTCAACGAGGTTGTCTTGCCACAGCCAGAGGGCCCGACCAAGACCAAAAATTCTTTGTCCTCGACTTCAATGTTGACGTCGTTGACAGCCGTGACCGGGCCAAAACGCTTGTACACGTGATCGTACGTGACGCTTGACATCGTGCCGTTCCTCCCTTCTCTTTGGTATCGTGAATTCATTATACTTTAGGCAAGAGTTTGGGCCAAACTCAGGCGGCTCCCAATTGACGTCTTGGAAAGGCGTCTGGTATAGTGGCAGACGTGGAAAACGGAACGGACAAGAAGCCTTCTGGTGGTCGGCAGGGACACCATTGGCAGCTCCTGTGGCGCTGGTTTGAACCCGGCCTGGGGGTCAAGCGCTGGCTGCTCTTGATGGTGTCGGCGACAGCCTTGATTGGGCTCGGCTTGGCGATCGTTCTGCTCGACTACTACCGCACCCATCCCGACGCAACCTGGCTGTACATCGTGAGCCTTCGGGCATTGCCCCGCTGGGCCCGCGCTTCATTGCTGGGAGCGGCCGGTTTGGGCGTTCTTGGTTTCGCGATTTTTGAACTCAACCGTGCCCTGCTTGCACCCTTCCTTCGGCCGGGACGATCGGTTGTGGAAGTCGTGTCGGCGCATCGACGGCGCGGCCGAGGGCCGCGCATCGTCGCCATTGGCGGCGGGACGGGGTTGTCGACGCTGCTCAGAGGGTTGAAGGCATACACCGGCAACCTGACGGCCATCGTGACCGTGGCGGACGATGGCGGCTCGTCAGGCAGGCTTCGACGTGAATTGGGGCTGCCGCCGCCGGGCGACTTGCGCAACTGCTTGGCCGCCCTCTCCGATGACGAACAACTTCTGACGCAGTTGTTCCAGTATCGCTTCCCGGAGGGCGAGCTGGCCGGCCATTCCTTCGGCAATCTATTCATCGCCGCGCTGGCCGGCGTGACCGGTGGGTTTGACACTGGCCTTTCCGAGGCTGGGCGCGTCCTGGCTATCAGGGGCAGGGTGCTGCCTTCGACGTTGGAAGATGTGGCCCTGGTGGCGGACAAGACACCGGCGATGGATGTGCGCGCCGTTCGTATCCGCGGGGAGAGCCGCATCCCAAATCTGCCCGGCCAGATCCGCAATCTACATCTTGAGCCAAACGATCCTCCGGCTTATCCAGAAGCGATCCAGGCTATTCTGAGTGCCGAAATGATCGTCATTGGCCCCGGGAGCCTGTTTACCAGCGTCATGCCCAATCTGCTTGTGCGGGACATTACCAAGGCGATCCACGCCAGCCGAGCATTCAAGGTCTACGTGTGCAACGTTGCCACTCAGCCGGGGGAGACCGAGACCCTGAATTGTGGCCAACATGTGGCAGCACTTGAGCAGCACGTGGGTCGGGGCCTGGTGGACGTCGTTTTAGCCAACGATTGGGTCGAGGCAAGCCTCCCCGACAATCTCAGCTTCGTTGAGCCTGTTTGCCAGGGGGTAGGCGTGCCTTGCCATGTGACGGATCTGGCAGACCGCTCGCGACCATGGCGCCACGACTTAGCGAAGCTGGCGGACGAACTGGTGGCTATGCTGGAGGAACGAACCGGGCCGCTGGACCTGCCCTCGATGGGCGAGATTGAGCCCAGCAGCGGCCTGAACTAGGCCATTCACCCCAACCAACCTGCCGGCCGACCGGGATTTCGCTTGTCCCTGGGCCCAGAAGCGCCGCCGGCATCAACCCAGAGAGGCCAATTCCCTCATGTTCAACAAAAAGACCCTACGCGATATTGAGCTCCGAGATCGGCGAGTTCTCGTCCGAGTTGACTTCAACGTCCCCTTGAAGGATGGGCGGGTTGCTGATGACACGCGCATTCGGGCTGCGCTTCCAACGATCCGTACGCTGACCGAGGCCGGAGCCAGAACGATCCTTTGCTCTCACCTGGGCCGCCCCAAAGGCCACCCGGATCCTGGCCTTTCTTTGGAACCAGTGGCAGCGGCACTGTCCGACTTGTTAGGTGTTCCCGTCGCTTTCGCTCATGATTGTATTGGCGAGGAAGCTGAATTGGCCGCACAGGCCCTGAAACCTGGGGATGTTTTGCTGCTGGAGAACACGCGCTTTCACGCCGAGGAGAAGGCCAATGACGAGGGGTTCGCCCGGGAGTTGGCGTCACTGGCGGAAGTGTATGTGGATGACGCCTTCGGATCGGCCCATCGCGCCCACGCATCAACCGAGGGTGTCGCACATTTTCTCCCTGCCGTCGCCGGCCTGCTCATGGAGCGGGAAATCACCGAGCTGAGCAAAGCTCTTGATTCGGAGGCGCATCCATACATTGCGATCCTGGGCGGAGCCAAGGTGTCGGACAAGATTGGCGTGGTGCGGGCCTTCCTCCAGCGGTCCGATCAGCTGATCATTGGCGGAGGTATGGCCAATACCTTTCTGGCGGCTCAAGGACTTGATATGGCAGAGTCCCTGGTGGAATCGGATGCCTTGGACACGGCTCGCCAGCTCCTGAGCGAATTTGCCGATCGCCTGATGCTGCCGACCGATGCTGTGGTAGGGGACCGGTTTGCTGCCGACGCGGAGCACAAAGTCGTCAAGGTGAATGATGTGCCCTCCGGCTGGCGCATCATGGATATCGGCCCCGAAACGCTGAAGGCCTTTTCCCGGTCCGTCAGTGGCGCTCGATTGGTGGTCTGGAACGGACCGATGGGCGTATTTGAATTCCCTGATTTCGCCAAAGGTACATTCGACCTGGCTGCGGCTGTGGCGGATTGTGGCGGTACGACGATTGTGGGTGGTGGCGATTCTGCGGCTGCCGTTCATCAGGCGGGTCTGGCAGACAAGATGTCCCACGTCTCAACCGGAGGCGGTGCGTCACTTGAGTTCCTGGAGGGCAAAACACTTCCCGGAGTGGCCGTGCTGCAAGATCGTTGAGCGCCCTTTTCTCTTTGATTGCCAGGCGAGAAGATACGAATCTTGCTTCGCCGGCGGTATCCATGCCGCCGGCGAACCGCGTCGGGAGACCTTAGAGATTACTTACATCTAACAAGGGAATGTTGTGGGCCAAATGGCGCTCATCTATAATTCGTCGAGCTGAGACCTTGGAGGGCGAATGCCATTCAGCAAGGGCGAAAACGTTGGACCATACCGCATTGTTGAGCAGCTTGGCCAAGGCGGCATGGCGTCGGTTTTCAAGGCATATCACCCGGCGCTGGACCGTTATGTGGCGATAAAGGTGCTTCACCCTGCGTTCATGGAAGATCCCAGCTTCTTGGCCAGGTTTCAACGCGAGGCCCGGGTCGTCGCCAAACTCGATCACCCCAATATCGTTCCCATCTATGATTTCGCCGAACACGAAGGTCAACCCTACTTGGTGATGAAGTACATCCAGGGGGAGACGTTGAAAGCGCGCCTTGCCCGGTCGCCCCTCGGTCCCGATGATGGCTTGAAGGTGATCGAAGCCATTGGCCACGGTCTCTCGTACGCCCATGAACAGGGGATCCTACATCGGGATATCAAGCCGTCTAATGTCTTGCTGGGGGCGGATGGGCACATCTACCTGGCGGATTTTGGGTTGGCCAGAATTGCACAAGCTGGCGAATCGACTCTTTCCAATGACATGCTTCTAGGGACCCCGCAGTACATCTCGCCGGAGCAGGCCCGCGGTGAGCGCGAGTTGGATGAGGGCACCGATATCTACTCGTTTGGCGTCCTGATCTATGAAATGGTGGTCGGTCGAGTTCCGTTCAACGCAGACACGCCGTTTTCCATCGTCCATGACCACATCTACACGCCGCTGCCGATGCCGCGGAGCGTGAATCCAAAGGTTCCGGAAGCCATCGAACGTGTCCTGCTCAAGGCACTGGCGAAGGACCGGGCCGATCGTTTTGCGTCGGTTGGGGATATGGTGAATGCCTTGCATGGCGCACTCCAGGGGCGAGACCTCCCATCGGCGGCCGTTTCGCTGCCCGACGCTACCCGATCTTCTGAAGGGTCTGATGCCCCAAAAAGCGATGCGGAGGCGGAACTTCCGGCTGCTGGCAAGCGGCGCTGGCTTTGGGTGGCTGGCGGTCTGGGCCTGGCCTGCATTTGCCTGTTCGCCTTTTTGGTGGTTGTCAATCGCATCAACAAGTCCAACCCTGGCTCGGCCAATGCTCCGGCGTCCCAGCCGGCACCGTTGACACTCCCGGCATCCGGCTCGGCTGCCACCTTGGCGGCGGCTAGGGGGGCGGTTGCTACCAATCCGGCCGATCCCGACGCGCAGTTGGCACTCGCCAAATCATTAGCCGAGAGTGGGCAGACTGCCGGCGCGTGGGTCGCACTACAGGCCGCTGTGCAGACCCTGCGGGATCGTGGTCAGGCTGGACGTGCAACTCAAGCACTTGTAACCGGTTTGGAGATGATGGGTGGGCCAAAGAAGGCCGAGCCAGGTTTGGTGGATGCCACGCTGCAGGCCCTGTTTCTGGCTGCTTCCAAACCCGATCAGGTGGGACCCACGCTTGATCGATTGCAGGTCGAATACTCCGACTGGCCCCAACTTCAGGCCGTGGGCTCTCGGGCAGATCTTTACCGTGGTGAAGCAGACACGGCTCGACGCACGGCGCAGCAAGCGTTGGATCTTGCCCCTGGGGACCCCATCATTCAGAGCGTTTTGGCGGAAATTGACGCCAGTTCTGGGGACAAAGTCCGGGCCAGGGGTACGATCGATGATATTCTTTCCAAGGGTGACGTTCCCCGCTGGCTTCGCGTATTCTTGACCGAGCTCAAGAGAAATCTGGTGTCCACAGGCTAGGAGGCAAACCGTGGCACGACTTCCACTCGTCGCGGGAAACTGGAAAATGAACAAGACTATTGAGCAAACAGAGCGTTTGCTCTCTGACTTGGTGAACAGCAGCAAATCGCTAAGAGGGGTTGAGATCCTCGTGTGTCCGCCGTTTACCAGTTTGGAAACTGCGGCTAGGGTGCTCAAAGGGACACAAATCAAACTTGGTGCCCAGAATCTTCACTGGGAGACATCGGGAGCCTACACGGGTGAGGTGTCTCCTGTCATGCTGGCGGGGATATGCGAGTATGTCATTATTGGTCATTCCGAGAGACGAGCCTACTTCGGCGAGACGGACCAGACCGTGAATCTGCGAGTGAAAGCCGCTCTGGCCCATGATTTGACTCCGATAGTATGTGTAGGGGAAACGCTGGAACAGAATGAAGCGGGGCAGACTGCCGAGGTTGTCAGCCGGCAAGTTCGCATGGGGCTGGCCGACGTGACGACGTCATCCGCCAAGGGGCTTGTGGTCGCCTACGAGCCGGTGTGGGCGATCGGCACGGGAAAAGCGGCCACACCGGACGGGGCGAGTGATGTGATCGAGGTTGTGATTCGTCCCGCGCTGGAGTACGTGTTCGACGAGGACTTCGCCCAAGCGACCCGAGTCCTGTATGGCGGCAGCCTCAAGCCGGGCAACTCCCGTGAGTTTTTCGATCAACCTGAGATCGACGGTGGGCTTGTCGGGGGAGCCAGCCTGAACGCCGATGATTTTACAGCCATCATTCGGGCAGCTGCCTGACCGGACGTACCAGCCCTAAACTGGTCAGGACTATCCCGTGCCGAACTGTCGGTCGCCGGCATCACCCAGCCCCGGCAGAATATAGGCATGGTCGTTGAGCCTGTCGTCAATTGCCGCCAGGTGAATGGGGACCTCCGGATGCTTCTCGTGGAGCGCCTGAATTCCCTCCGGAGCCCCGATGACCCCTACGAACTTGATCCGCTGCACCCCCCAATTCTTGAGGATGTCCACTGTGGCCACAGCCGACCCGCCAGTGGCCAGCATTGGGTCGAGGATCAGGCATACCGAAACGGTCGGTTCGATAGGAAGTTTGTTGTAGTACTGAACGGGTTCCAGAGTCCGCTCATCGCGGTAGAGGCCAATGTGCCAGACTTCGGCAGACGGCATCAACTCCCAAATTCCCTCTACCATACCCAAACCAGCTCGCAGAATAGGCACAAGTCCCACGCGCTGTTCTAGCTCTTGACCGTCGGTTTCTGCCAGCGGCGTCATCACCTTGACCGGCTTCGTCTTTAGGTCAAGCGTGGCTTCGTATCCCAAGAGGGCAGCAATCTCGCGGATGAGTTCTCTGAATTTCTTTGGTTCCGTGTTCCGATCCCGAAGTTTGGTGACTTTGTGGGCCACCATGGGGTGACGTGACTGAAAGATGTTCTTCTCATCCATTCCCTGCCTCCTCATTCGTCTTCTGTCGGGGGACCAACTAGGAAATGCTCCTAAGCACGACGGCCGTCAGATCATCAAACGGTTCTTGGTCAGGCACAAAGTCGGCGATGGCGTTGGCGATCAAGTAAGTGAGCCCTTGGGCATCGCGGTCCAGAGCTGAAGTTTGGAGCAACCGGGAAAGATTGTCGAGCCCGAATGGGTTGCCCGCCTCGTCACTTGCCTCTGTGACGCCGTCAGTATACAGGAGCAGAACGCCATGCGGGGGAATGCTCAACGAGTGGGACTCATATGCCGCGGTTTCGTCGACTCCTAGAACGATTCCATGCTCGCTGATGGTTGTCACTTCACCATCTGGGAGGCGGAGGAGGGGCGGATTGTGGCCGCCGTTGGCGAAGGTGATCTTGCTGAGGTCGGGTTCCCAGACAGCGTAGAAGACACTCACGAACAGATCTGGTCGAGTCTCAGAGAATATGAGGTGATTCAATCGCGTGAGCGTGGCCCCGGGATCGTTGTGGTTCGGTGCCACAGATCGCAGCAACGTACGGCACAGGGCCATGAACAGCGCTGCCGGCACGCCTTTGTCGGCCACGTCGGCGATCGCCACGCCCCAGCGAGGCGAACCGTCCTTCTCCGGAAGGGGGATGAAGTCGAAGAAATCACCCCCAACCTGCCGCGCTGCAACCCAGGTCGCGCCCACATCCCAACCAGGCACTCGGGGCATGACCTCGGGCAGAAAGCTTTCTTGAATACTACGGGCGGTCTCTAGCTCGCGCTCGAGTGATCTCCGCGCGGCGACCTCTTCGATCAAGCGCGTGTTTTCGATGCGCAAAGAAATCTGATGGGCGATGCCCGTCAACAGGGCGCCCCGCATGTCGGTCGGGGGAGGTCCGCCAATGAGCAGAATACCCACCAGCCGTCGGCCGTCCGTCAGGGCGAAGCTCAGGGCGGTGTCCTCGCCTACGATGTCTCTGATGGGATGGGGGAGTTGGATAGAAGTCGGCGTTTCGCTGTCTGCGAAGGGTGAGGCCACGGCGAAGTCGGCCGGCTGAAGCGTCAGGCGGCCCAGCTGCTCAACCGCAGGACGTGACAGGCCAGAGGTGGCCCCTAGATGAAGCAGGTTTTCGGCCTCTTCGGGCAGCAGCAGCGCCGCCCAACGTGCCCCAGCAAGCAAGGTCGTGAGTTGGAGGACCGCTCGGAGTGCCGCTTCTGGATCCCCTGGTTGGGCAGCGTGCTTGGCGACCTCCAGAAGGACAGTATTGATCCATGTGTATTCTTGCTGCTGGGCGAAGTTCTTGGCCTCCAAAGATGCAATGGCGAGGATGGAGGCCAGAAGCTCGGCGAAGGCAATCTGCGCCGGGCTAAACAACCGTCCATCGGGAATGGAGAGCTGGAGTACACCCAATACTCGATCTTCGATCAATAGAGGCACGGCCAATGCGTTGTCCGGCAGTCTGCCTTGATTGGAGGTCGCAAGCTCGTCCGCCTCTTCTTCCTCCCTTAGTTCCAGTGTGCGCTTTTCCAAAGCCGATCTGCCCACCAGGCCCTGGCCGTATGGGACCTCCATTGAGCCATCATCGTCTTCATGGGAGGCAGCCCGAAGATAGGCGGTCTGCCCGCTGCACTCGAACAACCGTACCTGCGCGAAATCGAACGCCTGGGAGATAACCGGTGCCACCTGGTGAAACCGTTCTTCCAGCGGCTGAAGTGAAATCAGGCGCCTGGAGATTTCGCTGAGGAGCACCATTTGAGTAGACCGAGCGTCGATTTCAGATTGAATGCGGAGGCGGGCCATCACGGGAGCCAAAGCGGAAGAGATCCGCTCGGCGAGTTCAAGGTCATGCTCGCCGAAGGTGCCAATGGTCAGGCTTTCGAGAGCAAGCATGCCCAACGGCTGTTGCCGTCCATGAATGGGAATAATCAGGACTTCGCCGGTTTCCAATAGGGCTTCCGAATCAAATGTTGGCGTGTCCACATCTGGTGGATTGACCGAGTCTCGCTCGAAGATGCGGGCCACATGATGTCTAAGTCCCCAACTGGCCATCCCTTCCTCTTCAATTCCGACGACCCTTCGATCCGGATCAAGCTCTCGGCCCTGTCTTGTCCGCTTGAGGGCGACGAAATGGGATGATTCGTAGACGCCGAACTGCAGTCCATCGAAATGGAATACGCGTTCGGCGGCAAGCGCAGCGGCATCAGCCAATGCCTGTCTTTCGACGGGCGCGCTGGCGATCGTCTCCATGGCTTCCAACAGGGGAAGTGTCGTTTGGGAGACGGTATCCAACCCTTGGCGCTTCGGCTTGGGTGCAAACCATATGAAAGTGACCAAGCCGGCCAAGCCTAGGCCGGCGAGAAAGGCAATCAGAGAGAAAAGGAGTTGTTGTGTCCCAGCCATCAGGCACCAGGTGTCCGTGGGTGCGGGGGTGAAGGGTTCAAGAATCGAAGCCCGCTTCTTGTGCCTTTCGCATGGTTAGCGTGTTGCCGCCTGGGCGGCGTGCGTAGTCGATCTCGTCCATGACCCGATGCATGATGAGAAGGCCCAACCCGCCGAGCCGGGGATCGTCCGGATCTGGGGGGCCCGGGTGCCTTTCAGCAGGGTTGAAGGGGGGTGCTGTGTCAGCCAGTTCAATCGTGAGCTCACCGGGTTCGGAGTTGACTGTAACCGCGATCTGGCCCGAGGCCCGCTCTCCGTAGCCATGGATGATGATGTTCTCACAAGCCTCGCCAACGGCCAGCTGGCAAGCGTAGCTGGTCCTGCTGTCGAAGCCGGCAGCGAGCGCTTCGTCGTTCACAAGATCACAGATGGGGGCAACTTCGGCCAAGATGGCAGGCACGACGAGAGAGCGGGTAGGCATCCTCATCGCCTAGTACGCGGCGACCGCCTCCTCACGAGAGGGGAAGGATTCAAAGAGAACGTCGAGCCCAGCGATTTCGAGGGTCTCCTTGACGCGTTCGGAGGGCTGGGCCAGGCGCACGACCCCGCCGCCTTTTTGTGCTTCCTTGCGAGACATCACCAGGATCCGCAGGCCGGCAGAGGAGAGAAAATCAACTTGGTTGAGGTCGAAAATCAGATTCCGCTGGCCCGACTTGAGTTCTTCGTTCACGGCGGCCTCAAATTGGTCGGCCGTGCTCGAATCGACACGTCCAGTGACAGTGATCACCGTGACGCGCTTGTACGCCTCTCGACTGATATCCATGTCTGCCTCCCTGATATCGAACTCGTCATACTGTCCGTTTGACGACATACTTGGCCAGATCAGAAAGCGCGTCCCGCTCCGGAGATGGCGGCATATCTGCCAGAATCGTCTCCGCCTCCCTGATCAAAGAGTTGGCTTCATCCCGCGCCCTTTTGATGGCGCCCGAGCTGCGAATATCTTCGACCAAGCGGTCCATCTCGGCGCCATCGAGACGTTCGTTTCGAATAAGGCGTTGAAGCGACGGGTTGTCAGCGTTCTTCTCCAGATGGTACACGGTCGGAAGGGTGATCAGACCCTGCCGAAGGTCGCTGGCAACGGGCTTTCCAACTTCAGCCGGGTCGCCAACGAAGTCAAGCACATCATCCACAATTTGGAAAGCCACACCAATGGCATACCCGAACTGCTTGATGTCCTCGGCGACGGTAGCGTCGACATCACTCAGCAGGGCTCCGCCTTCAGCCGCTAATTCGAACAGCGAGGCGGTCTTGGCATAAATGCGGTCGTAGTAATCACGCCGAAGATCATCAGATCGGGTGCCAAACAGCTGCGTGATCTCGCCATTGACTATCGACATCAACGTCTCAGCGAAACGTTCCATAATGTTGAGCGAGCCTGTCCGCGCAGCCAGGTGGGCCGCTCGGGCGAAAATGTAGTCTCCTGTCAGGACCGTGGCACCGGGAGTCCATTGGGAGTTGAGAGTTGGGGTGCCGCGGCGCAGCGAGGCCTCGTCAATCAGATCGTCGTGAACCAAAGTTGCCGTATGCAGGAGCTCGATGGCGGAGGCCAGCGTCACCAAGCGGTCATGGTCGGCACCCAGCATGCCTCCGCACAGAAGCACCAATGTCGGACGGATCCGTTTGCCACCCGATGCCAACAAATGGTCAACGGCCATGTCCAGACTTGGATGATAGCTGCCAGGGTGAGACCTCATTCGTGTCTCGACTTCCGGCATGTCGTTCCGAACTAGATCAAAGAAGGTGGCGGTTAGCGGTTCCATGGTCCCAACCGAAGAGTGAGGCGGCGTTGTTTGACGTGACTTGGGCGACAACATCTAGCGGAGACTCCATAAGGGTTGAAAGCTCCTGGGCGACGAAACGCGTCATCGCCGGTTCGTTGCGTTTCCCGCGATGAGGGTGGGGCGCCAGGAAAGGAGCATCGGTTTCAGTTAGTAGGCGATCGAGGGGGAGTGACGGCACGATCTGTCGAAGCGACTTGGCGTTCTTGAAGGTGACGGGCCCACCCAATCCGAGGTAGAAACCGGCCTGGACGGCACGCTCAGCCATGGCGAGAGAACTCGAGAAGCCGTGCAGTACTCCCGGGCGTTCACGCAGAAGACCGTCGGGAAGATTTTCATGCCAGGCAACAAGCCTCGACAGGACCTCGTCCTCGGCGTCACGTTGATGAACAATGACAGGCAGCCCCAGCTCTGCCGCCAGTTCGAGCTGTGATTCGAAAACATGTTCTTGAACCGAACGGGGAGAGTATTCTCGGTAGAAATCCAAGCCAATCTCGCCGATCGCAACCACAACTGGGTTGCTGGCGAGTTCGGCCAGATCCTTGGGCGTGGATTCGGTCCATGTCTTGGCTTCATGGGGATGCACCCCCACGGCGGCAAACAGCACTCGGCTGGCCTGGGCCAGCTCAACAGCTCGTCTGCTGCTGGGGAGGTCTGTTCCCGGGATTAAGATGGGTGATACCCCGGCTTCTTCGGCGCGCGCCATGACCTCGTCCCGGTCGACATCGAATTGGTCGAGGGTGAGATGGCAGTGCGTGTCGGCCACAAGCTGGATCTTGGTCATGCAATGCCTACGATTTTCAAGCCGTCCTTTAGGATCGGCTGGACACGATCCTTTTTCGTCGTCTCACAGTAAACTCGGACGATGGGTTCGGTGCCCGAGAACCGGATCAGAAGCCAACCGCCGTCCTCCAATCCGAATTTGAAACCATCCAGCGTCTCCAGCCCGGTGACCTTCAGGCCACCAATCGTCTTTGGTTTGGCCGAATGGATATTCTTCTCGTACTGGCTTCGTTCGCCGGGCGGCAAGGGCGAGTCAATGCGATCGTAGAAATGCGGCCCGACCTTCTCAAAGAGCGTGTTCACGAGGCCGGAAGGCTGGGATCCCAGCCTGACCATCATGTCCAGAAGGTACAATCCGGCCAGGATACCATCTCGCTCCGGAACATGTCCGCGAAACGCATAGCCACCGGATTCTTCTCCGCCGATCAGCGCATCAACTTCAAGCATTTTGGGCGCCACGTACTTGAACCCCACCCCCGTTTCGATCACAGGCACATCATATATCTTACCCAGTTTGTTCAGCATCGACGTCGTCGAAAGAGTCTTTACAATTGGGCCGCGTTCCCCGCGGACTTCGAGCAAATAGTAAGCGAGGAGAGCGTAGGCTCGCAGCTGGTCAATGAATTCACCATGTTCATCGCCCAAGCCAACTCGGTCAGCATCACCATCGTTGATGATGAGCACATCAGCGCCTTCTTTGAGCGTGGCGCGCAAGCCAGGATCGATGTTCGGGCGGATCGGTTCAGGCCGGAGCATTTCCGGGAAGATAGGGTTTCGATGGTCGTGAATCGATATCAGGCGCGTCCTCCCGCCCTCTAAGAGCTTTGAGAACCAGCCGGCACCGTTGCCCCACATCGGATCGTAGAGGACAGTCAACCCGGCATCCAGGATGGGCTGAAGATCGATCAAACGGCGGATCTGTTCGAAATACTTTGGAGCGGCATCGAAGAGTTCGACCTGGCCATTGGATTTGGCTTCTTCGAGAGGCGCGGTCGGGATCGAATCGGGATCGTCCGGGATAAGGGACTCAATAGTGGCCAGTCCTTCGGGGCTGACTGCGCCTCCATGTTCATCCCGAACCTTGAAGCCGTTGTCGGTGGCGGGATTGTGGGAGGCGGTAATGTTGACGGCCCCGGCGGCATCATGTGCCACCACGGAATAAGAGATCGCCGGGGTAGGGGTCGGACCCTCAGTCAGCAAGACGTGCAATCCGTTGCCGGCAAGGACTTCGGCCACAGCGGCCGCAAAGCCCTCGGAATTGAACCGCTTGTCATACCCGACGATGACTGAATCGCCGACATTCTGCTCCTTTAGGAATAGGGCGAACCCGTGGGCACAACGGCGGACGCTGCTGAATGTGTAGTCCTCGGCGATCTTGCCCCGCCAGCCGTCGGTGCCGAAATGGATTACGGGTTCGGTCATGCCATGCCTCCTCAAAGGTGGCTACTTGTGACGGCAAGAAAGAAGCCAGGCTTGGCCAATCCTGGCTGAAAATGCTGCAACGTCCCCTTAGCCTGCTGCCGGCGGCCCAGAGCGGGCGGCTCGATCAAGCGACCATGGCTTTGTGTGCCGGACATTATACCTTGAAACATCTGTTCCCTCTCCGGAACGCGGGCCTCATGTGCAATCCATCCTACGGCCGGGTGTCTGTTTCGCCGAAAAGCCGAGCGCCAAGGTCACCTCCGGCTTTCATGATCGAGCGGAGGTTGGAGGTGCTCAACCGATTGGCCCTGGCGTAGAATGTGTCGAGGGCTTCGAAGAAGTCGAGCATGGACTGAAGCTTGCCTGTGACTTCGGGTGGGGCGCCGTTCTCTAGGCTGAGGCGCTGGGTTTCCTTCAGAATCTCCAAGGTGGGATCCACCTCTCTCTTCTTCCGCTCTGCTACAATCTTACGAAACATCTCCCAGACGTCGTCGATGCCCTCGAAGTGATCGCGGCGATCCCCCAAAACGTGCACCAAGCGGATTAGGCCCCAGCCCTGAAGCTCGCGCAGGCTCGTGCTGACGGTTGATCTGGCGAGCGAAAGCGTCTCGGCGATCTCTTCAGCGTTCAAAGGGCGGGGCGCCAAGTAAAGCAGTGCGTGAATCTGTGCCACCGTGCGACTGATCCCCCACCGGCTACCCATTTCGCCCCAATGCAGGACGAAGGTCTTGATGGCAGGTGTCAGACGCAAAGGCTCAGTATCATCCATGGTCTTCATTCATTACGGAATATACCGAAATAATCGAAATTCGTCAAGTTTGGGCGGGTCCATGATGACGGATTGGGAGGTAAGAGGTGACCCCGGCGGCGGACAAGTTTGTGGTACACTTCCGCAGTTGCGACGCCTGAAGGTCAGGCGTTTCCGCTCCCAGTCGGTCTCGCCCGAGGCTTGGGTTGGGGGCAATCCCGAGGAAAGGAGGTTCTCCAATGCGCAACTATGAAGTGGCCATTATCGTCAACCCAGATCTCGACGACCAGGCCGTTCAACAGCTTGAGGAAAAAGTGAGCAATTGGATTTCGGCTGCCGACGGCAAGGCGTATGACGTCGAGCGCTGGGGTCGTCGCCGTTTGGCCTACCCGATCGATGGCAATCGAGATGGATACTATCTTTTCTTCCAGACACAGATGCCGCCACAAGCGAGTGGAGTTGTCGAGCGCGATCTGAGGCTCAATGAAGATATCCTGCGTTTCATGATCACGCTCAAGGAAGAAGTCTAGAGTTCGCTCCAGGATTGGCGTGAGGTCTACGCAGGAGGGCATGATGAGCCGCGGCCTGAACAAAGTGATGTTGATCGGCAACCTAGGGCGTGATCCGGAAATGCGCTACACGCCGTCAGGCAGGCCCGTCACAAGTTTCACGATGGGCGTGACATCCACATGGCATGATGCGGAAGGCGATCGCCGCGAGCAAACGGAGTGGTTCAACATCATCGCCTGGAGTGGGCTGGCCGAAGTGTGCAACCAATATCTGCGTAAGGGCCAAAGGGCCTACATCGAGGGAAGGCTCCAGACCCGTCGTTGGCAGGACAATTCCGGACAGGAGCGGAGCGCAATCGAGGTGGTGGCGCGCGAGATGATCATGCTGGATGATTCGCGCGGCGGTAATGGCGCTTCCTACACCGAGGGAACTCCCAACGAGGAACAGTCTCTACCTGAATAACATACCGATCCGGGTCATCCCCGGGATGGCCAATGGAATGAAGGAGCATGACGCGTGGCTGAAGACTTTGATAACGAAGAAGAATTCGAAGAAGAAGAACTGGAAGACGAGATCGAAGACGAGGACGAAGAAGAGGACGATTCAGAGTTCAAGTGAAGATCGCCCTTCGGATCGCAGAAGCCGGCCGAGCTCATCCAGAGGCTCTTCTTCGGGGAGATCCTCCGGGAGATCCTCCCGCCCACCCTCTCGAGGTCGATTTGGAAGGCGCCCCCGAGTTTGTCAGTTTTGCGCCGACAAGACCAAGACCTTGGGCTACAAACAGACGGATGTGCTGCGCCGATTTGTGACCGATCAAGGGAAGATTCGGGGCCGGCGGGAGACAGGCACATGCGCCAAGCACCAACGCATGGTGGCCAAGGCGGTGAAGCGCGCTCGCCACATGGCGCTTCTCACGTATGCTGGCGAATCTCATCGCTAGGCCGTCTGTCCAATGAACATAGGGACGTATCTTACGGCAGTAGTGTCTGTGAAGTGTAGCCGCATCGTGGGTAAGGCAGTCTCATGAGCGCTCGCGGTCCAGTAATCCCCCAGCGGGGGCATCGCAAGCATCTTGCGCGTGCTGAGCGCGAGGCGAGGATGCGCCGGCTGGTCATTTTTGGTGTGGCACTCACCGTCTTGCTGTTGGTGGGCATCCTCGGCTATGGGTGGTATGACTTGAATGTCCTGCAGCCGAACCGGGCGGTCATTACGGTCGACGGTGAGGTTGTGACGGCACATCAGTTCCAAGCCACCACCAAGCTGGTCCAACAAGGCATCCTAAGTAGGTACAACTCGTACCAGCAGTTGCTCCAGATCTTTGGGAACGATCCTCAGGTCCAATCTCAAGTCCAGCAACAGCTGTCCCAGATGCAGCTCCAACTCAGCAACACATCGCTGATGGCCCAGCAGGTTCAAGACCAACTGATCAAGGACATCCTCATCCGCAAAGAGGCTAAGAAGCGCGGGATCATCGTGACGGAGGATGATGTAACCCAGGCCATCCAGAGCTCATTTGGGTACTATCCGAATGGGACGCCTACGCCGGCGCCGACCGCCTCGCTGGCGCCGACGGCAACATTGAGCGCCACGGCGCTGGCTTCCATCACGCCGTCCGCAACGGCCACGCAGGGCCCCACGCCGACCGTCGCGCCAACAAGCACGCCCCGACCGACGCCAACTCCTTACACCGAAGCCGCTTTCAGCAGCGATTTTCAGACCTACTTGAACGATCTCAATTCGGCAGGGGTAACCGAGCAAGACCTGCGCAACTTCTACAGGGCAAAGGTCTACCAAGATCGGCTGTTGGCGGCGTTCCGATCCGACACGCCGCGGGTCCAGGAAGAGGTCCACGTCAGGCACATTCTTGTCAAGGACGAAGCCACAGCAAAGGATGTCTTAAATCGTTTCAAGTCCGGCCAGTCATGGGATGATCTCGCTGCGCAGTTCTCGACCGACTCATCGAACAAGAACAACGGGGGAGACCTTGGCTGGATTGCGCGCGGGCAGACTGTGAAGGCCTTCGAAGATGTCGCCTTTTCAACCCCGGTGGGCCAGGTGAGCGATCCCGTGCAGACCAGCTTCGGATGGCATATCATCCAAGTGCTAGGCAAGGAAGATCGTGCACTTGACGACTCGACTTTTACCCAGGTCGTGCAGGCGAAGTTCAACCAGTGGCTGCAGGACCAGCAGGATGCCGCCGACATCAAAGTTGAAGGCAGCCCGGCGCAACTGGTTCCGACGGTGCAGGGGGTCACTCAGCCCCAGCAATGAGGGGGTGCGCCGGCCCGGACGGCGCTTCGCAGGATCGAGCCAGTGTCCCAAGCGCCCTGCCTGAATGGCGGGGCGCTTCTTGTATTGCGGATATCATCACCGACCACTTTCACTTGATGCCGGCGAGCGCGAGCGACTATACTTCGTGAAGATGAGGTCAGATGAAGGTTAAGACCCTACTGGAAGCCCTTCCCGAGACAACCAGTCCTGCCGATAAGGACTTGCTTGAGCGCGCCTATCGCGTCGCCAAGAAAGCCCATGCGGGTCAGAAGCGCGCTTCGGGAGAGCCCTACATCAATCACTGCTTGGCGGTCGCCTCTATCCTTCAGGACTTGGGGGCGCCCGTCCCAGTAATTGCAGCAGCCTTGCTCCATGACACAGTTGAAGACACATCGGTCACGCTGGCAGATGTGCGCCGAGACTTCGGCGACGAGGTGGCTCAGCTTGTCGACGGAGTTACCAAGCTCACGCATCTTCCGCGCGTCACTCGAAGACCAGGCGGTGACAAGGCCGAACGGGCGTCGCGGACGGAGCTGGCCAAGGAAACCTTACGCAAGACGTTCCTCGCCATGGGCGATGATGTCCGCGTAGTCTTGATCAAGCTGGCTGACAGGCTGCACAACATGCGAACCCTCTCCCACTTGCCGGCAGAGAAACAAGTCAGGATCGCCGAAGAGACGATGGAGATTTTTGCTCCCCTGGCTAACCGCTTGGGGATATGGCAGATGAAGTGGGAGCTGGAAGACCTGAGTTTCCGGTACGTCTTGCCAGAGCGCTACAAAGAAATCGCTGAACACATCGCCAAACGGCGGATCGACCGGGAGTCTGAACTCGAAGAGATCACCCAACGGGTGAGGGACTTGTTGGCGGAGGCGAAGATAGAAGCCGATGTTGCTGGAAGACCCAAGCATCTGTACTCCATCTACCGCAAGATGGAGCGCAAGGGGGTCCCTTTCGACGAAGTGTATGACGTTCGCGGCGTTCGTATCATGGTGGACACGATCCAAGGCTGCTATTTGGCCCTCGGCGCCATTCACAATGAGTGGAAACCCATCCCTGGCACGTTCGACGACTATATCGCCACGCCGAAGGACAATTTCTACCAATCGCTGCATACGGCTGTTGTCTACGACGATGGCCGAACACTCGAGCTTCAGATACGCACACCTGAGATGCATGAGAACGCTGAATATGGCATCGCCGCACACTGGCGGTACAAGGAGGGGCGGCAGCGGGAGGACGGCTACGAACAGCGAATCGTCTGGCTGAGGCGCTTGATGGAGTGGCGCCAAGATATCGATGATGCCAGCGACTTCGTCGAGGCCATGAAATCGGATGTGTTCGAGGATCGGGTGTACGCGTTCACTCCGCGCGGCGACATCATCGATTTGCCGGCGGGTTCGACGCCAATAGATTTCGCCTATCACATCCACACCGAGATCGGCCACCAATGCCGAGGTGCCAAGGTGAATGGCAAGCTCGTGCCCCTCGACTATCGACTCCAGACGGGGGATTCGGTCGAAATTCTAACGGCCAAGCGCGGCGGCCCGAGCCGGGATTGGTTGAACCCCAGCTTGGAAATGGTCCGCAGCCAGCGGGCGCGCGGGAAGATACGCCAGTGGTTCAAGCGTCAGGACCGAGAGCAGAATATCTCCTACGGTCGTTCCCTTCTCGAGCGCGAGCTCAGGCGACTGGGTATCGACAACATCACCTATGAACGGATCGCCAAGGAACTCGATTTTGGAAACGTGGACGAACTGCTGGCCGCCATCGGATGCGGCGATATTCACCTCGGAAAGGTCATCGGGGATTTTGTCAAGCGAGACGAGGAAGAAGAAGTCTTCGAGATCCAGAAGGCGCCATCGACCTCCCCGTTCGTCTCAGACGAGGTCAGTGTCCTCGGTCTGTCCGGGGTCCTGACTCACATGGCTCGCTGCTGCAAGCCGGCACCGGGGGATCCGATTGTGGGCTACATCACTCGCGGCCGAGGGGCGACCATCCACCGGCGGGATTGCCCAAATGTGCTCCGGGTGCGCGACAAGGACAGGGAACGGTTGGTTCAGGTTTCCTGGGGCCAGGCGAAAAAGACCTATCCCGTCTCGGTTCGCATCAGCGCCTATGATCGCGAGGGCTTGATGCGCGATGTCTCGACAATGGTGAGCAATGAAGGTATCAGCATGAGTTCGGCAAACATCTCCACCAGCAACAGCCTTGCGGTGTTCGATTTGGTGATGGAGGTGACTGATATCGGGCAGCTCAGCCGAATACTCAGCCGGCTTGAGGCGCTGCCCAACGTGCTTGAAGCGCGGCGAATCTCCCCTGGTTAGGCGTGCTGCGCCGGGTGATATAATCCGGCGGTTCCGGATGGGCTATGGTGCAATGACCCAAGACACACTAAGCGTTTCGCAGGCCGTAGAGCGTTTGCTCGAAGGCGTCCATCCTCTGGAGGCAGAGGAAGTTAACCTTGAGGCGGCGCAGGGCCGGGTCCTGGCTGGTTCTGTCGTGGCGCCAATCGATTTACCTCCCTTTGCGCACTCCTCGATGGATGGTTTTGCTGTCCGGGCCGCCGATGTGTCATCGGCCGACCCGGATGCGCCGGTTGAATTGACGGTATCGGGGGATATTGCGGCCGGCGCGGATCGGTTGCCGAGCCTCAAACCGGGCGAAGCCATCCGAATCATGACCGGAGGTCCCATTCCGGAAGGGGCTGACTGCGTTGTTCCCGTGGAACACACAGGGCAGACGGGCCCGATGGCTGGTGCAGAGCTCCCTTCTCGGATCCAGGTGTTGCGGGCGAGTGTCGCTGAGGAATATGTCCGCCCGTCTGGGTTGGACGTGAAGCGTGGCCAAGTAGTGCTTGAGGCGGGCCATCGGCTGCGGCCTCAGGATCTCGGCTTGCTGGCATCGCTCGGCGTGGCCAAGCCAAGCGTCGTGCGGCAACCGAGGGTGGCAGTTCTGTCGACCGGCGACGAGTTGGTGCCAGTCGACGCGCCGCTCAGCCCAGGCAAGATCCGAGACTCAAATGGCGTGACCATTCGTTCGTTTGTCCGCAGGGTAGGCGGTGTCGCCCTCGAGCTCGAAATCGCGGCCGACACGCAAGAATCGGTGTTGGAAAGGTTGAATCAATCGGTCGCTCAGGGCGCCGACCTGATCCTTTCCACGGCGGGCGTGAGCATGGGAGCGTACGACTTCGTGCGCTCCGTGCTGGAGGCGCACGGCGAACTTGCATTCTGGCGCGTGAACATCCGCCCGGGGAAACCGTTGGCATTTGGATCGTTCGAGGACATTCCGTTCTTGGGGCTTCCAGGCAATCCGGTTTCGGCGTGGGTGACTTTCGCTGTTTTCGTGTGGCCCTTGATTGAACGGCTTGAAGGCGCCCGAGGGCCGGAACGCTGGCAAGTTGAGGCCATCTTCGATGAAGACGTCGAATCGGACGGCCGAGAAAGCTATCTTCGAGCCCATGTACGCCTGATCGAGGGCGAGTATCATGCAGCCCTGACGGGCAGTCAGGATTCGGGCGTGATGACATCTTTGGTTTCAGCCAATGCCCTGGCGATCATTCCAGCCGGGGTGACCCATCTTGCAGCTGGCAGCAAAGCCGACGTGTGGATGTTGGGAGGTCCGCGTTGAAAGAGTCGATCGTAAGCCGGCTGGAGATTCACGGAGTGGGGCATGGTTAGAAAGCTGGCATGGGGGAGTGTGATCTTGGGAGCGCTGGGTTTCCTGGACGCGGCCTATCTGGCGTGGATCAAACTCTTCGGCGGCACGGCCGTCTGCGCTGGGATTGGAGACTGCGAAACGGTTAACAACAGCATCTATGCTGAGATCGGCGGGGTGCCCATCGCCTTGTTGGGGGCAGGCGCCTATCTGGTCGTCATGCTGATCGCGGCGATGATGCTTCGGAGCCGCAATCCATCCGAGAATCTTGGTTTGGCCTTCTTCGGGATCACGCTGGTTGGTGTACTGTACTCTGCCTACCTCACATACATTGAGGTGGCTGTCCTTCACGCGGTGTGCCCATTCTGTGTCACATCAGCTGTGATCATGATCTTGCTGTGGGGAATCAGCCTGCTTCTGCTGTGGCGATCTCCCGACGAAAATGCTGATATGACAGGAGGAGCATGATGCCCCGGATCAGGTGCCACTACCTTGATTGTGTCTTTCTGGAGGAAGGCTACTGCGGCGCCGCAGGCGTTGAAATCGACCCGGAGGAAGGTTGCATGACATATTCCCGGATGGATGAGGTCCCCGAAGATGAAACATGGGAAGATCCCGATCTGGAAGAGCTCTGGGAAGATGACGACGATGAGCTCTACGAAGATGAAGAAGATATTGAGGAGGCCGACTGGCTCGAAGAGGATGATGCCTAGACGCCGCTAGTGCGAAGACCAACCTCACATGCAAGAATGACTGAGAATCATTTGGCCGCGGGCAGCAACCCGCGGCCGATTGGTTGGACTGACAGCGGGGGGTTACTCTTTGCCTGAGCCGGTCTTCAGCCGCTGCTGAAGCGTTCGGCGAAGGATGTCGTCCTGAGTTTCTCGAGAACGTTTGGACTCGGCCGGGCTGTCGTTGACGGGGGACTCACCGTTCTCGCTCTGCTCGAGGGCGCGACGCAAGGCGACTTCCATGGCTGTGGCCTGGGGGATTTCAGGCTCGGCGTCTTCCTCGACCATCTCTTGTTCGTCCATCGCCTTCATGCTGAGACGAATCTGCCGTTTCTTGCGATCTACGTCCAGTACGGCCACTTCCACTTCGTCGCCCACGGAAACCACATTTGAGGGAGATTTGACGTAATCCGTGCTCATCTCACTTACGTGGACCAAGCCGGGCCGTTCGGCCCCAACTTCGACAAAGGCGCCGAAGTTCTCAAGCCGGACGACGGTGCCCTTGAGATGCATGCCGGGTTTGATGTCCTTCCACTTCAGGTCTACGGGCCGGATCATCGTGAGCTCCAGGCGCTCGGCGTTGATGTCCACGCGATGAACCCAGACATTGACCTCTTTGCCCGGTTCGACAACATCTTCGACGCGGTTGACTCGCCCCTTTTTCAGCATTGAGATGTGAACCAGGCCTTCCTTTTCGGCGCCGACGTCGACAAATGCGCCGTAGAGTTCGGTCCGGGTGACCCGGCCGGTGAGTTCCTGGTTGGGTTGGAGGTCCTTGAGGGAAATGTTTGCCATCCGAGATTTCTCGCTTACCAGTTCAGTGTGTGACGGATTTCACAAAGGGAGTTGCTCTATCATGCGAACAGTCGCCGATTATACCATGCCGGCGCGCTGTGTCAGGGTGTTGGAGTGGTCCCCACACCGCCGTTTACGGACCGGCGCGCGAGGACGTACCAATCGACGACGTTGGCAAAGCGGTCGCTGGGGTCAAGAATTGGCCCCATGCTGACGCCTCGCACCTCGGCGCTGATAGCGTACGTGTAGACCGGGTGGAAGAGCAGCAGCGCTGGCACCTGGTCTTGGAAGCGATGCTGGAAGCTCTGATAGAGCTGGGCGCGGCGGGCACGATCCGTGGTGGTGCGGGCCTGCTCGAGCCAGATACCAATATTGCGGTCCACAAAACCGCTGTAGTTCTGACCGCTCTCGGCCTGTGAGTCGTGCCAGAACGGATAGGGGTCTGGGTCGGGATAGCGGGACAGATTGATCTCGGCCAGCGCCGCTTCATACTTGCGCTCGGTCAGGGATTTGAGTATGGCGTCAGCCGCCACAGGATTGAGCTTGACCTGGACGCCAATATCCGCCCAATAGCCCTGAACGAGCTTGGCGATCTGTGTCGCCTGGGGCGTGTCGGCGTGCTCCAAGGTGAAGGTCAGGTCGACATCGTCTTTGGACCTGAGGTAGCCGTCGGAGCCCGGTGTCGCCCCGGCTGGGAGCTGCCAGCCCGCCTCATCGAGCAGTGAGGCTGCCTTCGCCTGATCGAAGGGGATGGGCTGAAGTTCGGTGGCGAAGGCCCAACTGCCAGGCAGAATAGGCCCGGTGGCAACCACGCCTTCGCCCTTGAGCACACGATCGACGATCGACTGGCGGTTGATGGCCAGCATCAGTGCCTGCCGCACGCTCTTGTCCTGGAAAAAGGACCGCTGGTCATCCTTCAGGTTGAGGTAGATCAGCTGCGTTTGGGGCAGGCGGGCCGTGTGGACATTCAAATCGGTCTGCGCCAGAACCTGGGGGAGTGTTGACGGGGACACTTCGCTGACGGCCTCGACATCACCGGCCTGCAAGGCGGTGTACGCGTCGGCGTCGCTCGAGAAATATCGGAACTCCATGCGCGAGAGGTAAGGGGCTTTGCCATAGAAACTCTGGTTGGCATTCAGGGTGACGCCGGTAATCTTGCCGTTGTCTGTCAGAAAGCGGTCGAAAACAAATGGGCCGGTCCCTACCGGATGGAGGTTGAATGGATGATCGATAAGGTCAGTGACCTCGACGCCGCGCAGCAAATGGTCCGGGAGGAGCCCCACCGAGAGATAGTCCAAGAAGGGCGCAAAGGTCTCCGGCAGCTGAAATTGAACCGTGTAATCGTCGAGCTTGACGATCTTGATTTGCTTCCAGAAGTCATGCAGGTCGGAGGGGCCGGGGTAGTTGTCGTCCTGGAACTTGGAAAAGGTGTAGATCACGTCCGCTGACGTGACTGGCTGCCCATCGTGCCAGGTGGCATCCTCGCGCAAAGCGACAGTATAGGTCTTGCCATCGGCCGAGACGGCCCATTCCTTGGCCAAGTCCGGTTCAGGATCGCCGCGTGAGTCAAACTTGATCAGACTGCTGTAGATCAACCGATCCACGTCACGGTCAACCTGGTTGTAGGAATCGAGAACCGGATTGAGACGCACAGGGGTGCCGATAAGAGCTTCTGTGTGGACCCCGCCGGAGACCGGCTGGGGACCCTGGCTTTCGCTTGTTGGGGATTGATTGAGCAGCAGCCCGACAACCAAGAGCAGACCGCCGAGTGCGATCAGGATCTGCCAGCGAAGATTGCGCATAGTGACGGAGAGAACCAGCCTAACTGGGCCGGATCGTAACTTATCCGATCAGGACGACGCTGACCAGAGCGAGGATGAAGAAGGCCACGCTGAGGCCGATGGTGACATTGAACAGCAGCTTTTCGACCCCACGCCGTACGTGGTAGCCCGTGCCGCCCATGTCGCCTCCGCCCAGACCGCCCAGGCCGGCGTCACGACTCTGGAAGATGATCACCAGGATCAGGGCTAGAGAGATCACAAGCATGGCCAGGTTGAGATAGAGCGTCACGTAGGTACCTCCTCCGACTGTCGAACGGGCGGAATTATATCAGATGGATGGTTGACCGACAACGCATGGCCCCTTTCATGCCGTCTGGCCGATTTGCTCTCGAAGGTAGGCTTCGATGAAGCCGTCCAAGTCACCGTCGAGCACACCATTGGCATTGCCCGTCTCAAACTCCGTCCGATGATCCTTGACCATTTGGTAGGGATGGAGGACATAAGACCGGATCTGGCTTCCCCATTCGGCCTGGACGTGCTCGCCCTTGATCTTGGCCAGCTCCGCCTCCTGCTGCTGTTGTTTCAAATCCAGCAGGCGCGCCCGAAGGACCCGCATCGCATTGTCCTTGTTCTGGGACTGAGATCGTTCGTTCTGGCAGGTGACCACGAGCCCAGTGGGCAAGTGGGTTATCCGGATCGCCGTCTCGTTCTTCTGTACATTTTGTCCCCCGGCACCGGCCGAGCGATAGGTGTCGATTCTCAAGTCGTTGGGATCGATATGGATCTCGTCGGCGGTCTCAACCTGCGGGTAGACCTCAACCAGCGAGAAGGACGTGTGCCGGCGGCTGGCCGAGTCGTAAGGTGACAAACGGACGAGGCGGTGGACCCCGCGCTCAGATTTCAGATAGCCGTAGGCATATTGGCCGTCGACGGCGATCGTGACGCTCTTGATCCCGGCTTCTTCGCCTTCGCTGCTGTCCAGCACCTCGGCTCGGAAATCGTGTCGCTCGGCCCAGCGAAGGTACATGCGCATCAACATCTGGGTCCAGTCCTGCGAATCCGTTCCGCCGGCGCCAGCGTGAATGGCCAGAATGGCGTCTTCCTGGTCGTACTTCCCGGAAAAGAGCGCCTGGAACTCGCGTCGTTCGAGTTCTTCCTGGATGGCGTCCAATTCCGTCTGGATGCCGTTCGCCAGCCCTTCGTCTTCGAGCCGGGCAAGTTCCAGGGCGTCGTCGGTGCGCTGCCGCAGGGCTCGCCAAGAGTCCACATCTTCTCGCAGGCGCGAGAGCCGTTGCATCAGTTTCTGTGCTTGCTCCGGATCATCCCAAAGATCAGGCTTTTCGGCTGCCTTCTCGAGCTGGCCGAGCTCAGTTTCCCGCTTGGCGAAGTCAAAGACGCACCAGGAGATCTTGGATCCTCGACTGCGCATCGTCGAGACCTGCCACAAGGTCATTCATACTCATTTTCAACCTCCGGGGCGTGCCTCTTGGCGCGCCGATGAATCCTCTTCGATCGGGTGGGCGACCACGTCGGCCAATAGGCCGTCCACATAGGCTTCGGGGTCAAACGCTACAAGGTCCTCGGCGCCTTCGCCAAGTCCGACATAAACGATTGGAAGCCTCAGCTGCTCGACGACGGCCAGCCCAATCCCACCTTTTGCCGACGTATCGAGTTTGGCCAGGATGATACCGTCGGCTGGAACCGTCTTGGCAAAGCCCTCAGCCTGTGCCAATGCGTTCTGGCCCGTCGTCGCATCCAGCACAATCAGCGTTTGGTGGGGAGCTCCAGGCATTGCCTTGCCTGCTACACGCCCGATTTTTTCCAGCTCAGCCATCAGGTTGTGACTGGTGTGCATTCTGCCGGAAGTATCGACGACAACGGTGTCGATCGAACGCTGCTGGGCCTGTTGGATGGCCTGGTACACGACAGCTGCCGAGTCGCCGCCTTCGTGGCCGCGGACGACCGGAAGATCCAGGCGAGCGGCCCAGCGCTCCAGTTGGTCGGCGCCTGCAGCGCGGTATGTGTCGGCTGCGGCCAGCAGCACCTCTTGTCCGTCCATCGCCATGCGACGGGCGAGCTTGGCGGCGGTGGTGGTCTTTCCTGATCCGTTGACTCCTACCAGCAGAATGACCTGCGGGCGATCGTCGCCGGCCGCCGGTGTCGGTTTCAGGTCTACGCGTGCCTTGAGGCTCTTGCGGAGCGCCTCAAGTGCCTCTTGGCGCTCCTGCCAACCGCTGGATGCCGCCTGCCTTTGCAGGTCTTCGACGATGGCCAAAGCCGCATCTGAGCCAGCGTCCGCCTGGATCAGGCTGGCCTCAAGGATCTCCCAGAAGGAGTCGTCGAGGTCTGACGTCCCGAGGAGGCTCCCCAATCTGGCCAGAGCGACCCGTCGGGTTCGGCTGAGAGCGTCTTTCCATTGGGCAACGGGCACGCTGGCGATTATACCATCGCGATAGTTGAGGTTGGCGCTCGACGCAGACGCAGGTGGGTGACGGCCGTCGGTTTGTGAAGGAATTCACAAATCTAACGCGCGTGGTGTCAGTCTGCCTTCGACACCACGCCGACTCGCATGTAGATCGACCAGGTCATACTGTGGACTGTTTGTGGGCCGCCCCAGGCCAAGGCCAACTCGGGGAGAAGCTGATCCACCGGGTCAACGCCGTTGGCATCCGTGTAGATGGCGGTGCCAGACCAGCTGCGCAACATGCCGACGAGTTGGTGCAGGTTCCAGTCTGTGTGCATCGTGAAAGGCGGCGGCTGGCGTTCTTTGAAGGGGAAGGGCAGCGTACGGTAGTGATGATTGACGTATTGAATTCGCTCGGGCCAGTATGGTGCCAGGGTTTCATCGGCGTAGGCATTGAGAACGCTGTCGACGGAAGGGTTGACCGAAGGGACCCGATAGGTCCAAACCGCCAGGATGGCTCCCGGGCGCGAGACTCGACGGACCTCATGATAGAAGCGGTCAAAATCAAACCAATGCACAGCGGTGCTGACCGTCGTCAAGTCGACCGATCCGTCAACCAGCGACGTCGACTCTGCGCCTTCAATGCGGTACTCGATGTGCGGGTGCTCCACGGCATGCGCGATCTGCGCCTGGCTGGCATCCGTAGCAATGACTTTTTCAAATCGTTGGGCGAGCGCCAGGGCAGCCTGACCGTTTCCGGTGCCGCAGTCCCACGCCAGAATCTGGCGTGGGGTCAACGAGGCCAGATAATCGAACAGGGCGTCAGGATAGCCCGGCCGAAACTCGGCATACTGGTCGGCATGGCTGGAAAAATGGTCGCGGAAGGGCATGCTGTTCGCACCATTTCGGCAGAATCGGATGCCGGGCCGATCCTTCCGGCACGGCGTTGGAATGGCGGTTGGCAAGCGGGCTTTAGGGCAGCTGCCTCGTGCTACAATCCTGGGCTGTGGCCCTTTCGGGTCCATTCATGAGCTTGTACAACACCGCCACTGATCTCAAAGGAATCATAACCGAGGGCACACTTAGGATCGATTTCAGCTGAGACACCACGACAGCCCATGAACACATCGAGACAACAACGGCTTTGGCACAGCATCGCAACCGGGCACCGTCCCCTTCTCCTCCTGCTGGCGTTCGGCCTGATTCTGGGCGTAATCTGGGGGGACGATTACGGCATGTCCTTCGACGAAGGACGGAATGTCGGCGTCGGGAACGCCGCCCTGGCTGCCTATGGTGGGTCAGCTTCCTATTTCGACCTGGGGAGTTTGGACGAGCACGGTCCGGCGTATTTCATGTTCTTTGTGACCACCTCCAAGGTCATCCATGCCCTGGCACCGGCCTGGACATTGGCCGACGGCCGCCATCTCACAAATTACTTGATGTTCCTCGTGGCCGTGGCGAGTTTCTACTTCATCGGCCTCAGATTGTTTTCCAAGCGGGTCAGCTGGATGGCCACCTTGCTCTTTGCCAGCCAGCCCCTTCTCTTCGGACAGGCCTTCATCAACCAGAAGGACACGCCGTTCTTGGGACTGTTCTTGGCCACGCTTGCCACCGGGTTGGCGGCCGCCGAATCTTGGGCGGAAGAGAGAGCCAACCCTTCGGCTGACGCAGGCCGAAGCAAGGTGCCCACTCCGGGGAGACTATGGCGCGAGACCTTGTCGCTGCCGCCACGTTTGAGGAGCGTGCTGGCTGCTGCGGCGGGCCTGGTGGCTCTGGTCGTCATCGATCTTGTCCTCGGCGGGGTGCTGCGCCACCTCGGCGAGTACCTGATCGGACTGGCATACCGGGGCCAGGCACCTCTCCCTGTCCAGGCAGCATTCAATGCGGTGGCCACCGACGCCTACAAAACGCCGCTTCCCATCTACATCGACAAGTTCCGGGCCGGCTGGCGCTTCGTCCGACTGGGCGTGCCCCTTGTTTCGTTGGCAGCCGGTGCGTTGGCGATGAGCGTGATCCTTCCGACGCCCAGAAGCATCTGGCGCGCCTGGCTGACAGACGCCCGGCGGCCCAGCTGGCGCTGGAGTCTGTTCGCATCGGGCGTCCTCTTGGGTTTGACGATCTGTGTTCGGCAGCTGGGCGTTTTTGCGGGGGGGCTGGTCACTCTGGTTGTGCTGTATCGAGGCGGAGGCCGGACGGTATGGCCCCTGGCCGCCTACTGGGCCATTGCGTTGGTCGTGGCGCTGGCGACGTGGCCATTCCTGTGGCCGGCGCCCGCCGCCCGATTCTGGGAAAGTCTGACCCTGGCAGCCAATTTCCCGCCGCACCAGACCTACTTTCGGGGGCGCTGGCTGCGATCGTCAAAGTACCCATGGTTCTACTTCCCAAATCTGGCCGGCATCCAATTGACCGAGCCAGCTGTCATTCTGAGCGTGATTGGGTTGGGGATCGCGGCCTGGAAGCTCATCCGCCGGGATCCCAAATGGTGGCTGATCGTTTTGCTTGGGATATGGGCCGGTGTCCCCCTGTTCGCCCTGGTGGTCTTCAAGATGACGGTGTACGGGAACATCACCCATCTGCTTTTCATCTTGCCACCTTTCTTCCTGATGGCCGGTCTGGTGCTCGAGGCCCTGGCTGAACGGCTGCGTCACACGTGGATCATGGCGGCCCTGCTGGTAGCAGCCATTCTGCCAGGCGTGTGGGGGATCATCTGGCTGCATCCGTACGAGTACATCTACATCAACAGCTTCGCCGGCGGCGTGAGCAAAGCCGACGGGTTTTACGAGCTTGACCGTGCCTGTATTTCGCTGCGTGAAGGGATCGAGTACGTGGACCACGTCGCGCCGCCTGGAGCTACCGTCATGCTGCCGCCCCAGGTGGTTCAGGTCGTGCCCTACGCCAGGCCGGATTTGCGCCTGATCGACAATCGGGTGAGCTTCGACGAGGCTGACTACGTCGTCAATTGTTCCTGGACCCACGGGCTCCCCCCATGGCCGTCCCAGGACTTCCATCCCGTCTACAAGGTCATGCGTGGGACGGCCGTGTTGACCACGGTCTACGCTCGCAACACGGGGAGCGGGGCGCGGGCGCCGAGCCCTGCCGGCGACGGTTGACGCCCTTCTGGTCAGGTAAGAGGCCGAATCTCCCCTCGAAGTTTCGCACCCAACGTGTCCATATTAAGAGCAAAAACCCGGCTCAGGTGCTTCCTGAGGCCGGGCCTTGTGTCCCCACTCGGGGTTCTAGGCTGGGGGTCGAGGATTCGAACCTCGGCTAACGGATTCAGAGTCCGCTGTCCTACCGCTAGACGAACCCCCAAAGGCGTCGGACATTGTACCATAGGCTCGCTACGGGCGTCCAACCTGGCTGACACGCCCAATACCAAGTCGTCAAAGATAGGTGGTCATCGGCAAATCACCCTGGATGGGCCGCTCATTTCCCTAACCCTCCGCCTGGCGATTTGGTCCTGTGACATGCGGCAACCTGACCTGGGACAGCAGTTCCTGTTCCGAGTGCCATGGCGAAGAAGGACGAGGAATTGGCCCACGGGCCCCTACATACAACCCGGCGCCCTAGGACTACCGGGACCCTCAAGTGGTTGGGCTGTCTGACGGAGTGCTCTTCTACATTATCCCCAACGGTGTCGACTGGACGGGGATGTCATCGCACTTGTACGATGCAGAGAAAGATCGCTGGCATCTTGTCAACCACATACGCATTCTTCAGAGATAAGGCCCGGAGCAGTGCAGGTGATCCATGCCCCGACTGGGCCGCATCCTCAATGCTGCCTGCCGATAGGGCGATGACCGCAGGGTAAATCAAGCCTCACTCTGATTGCGATTGCAGCAGAACAATGGCGTGCTGGAGTCGTTCAATCACCTTGGTTCGCCCGACGATCTCCATCGTCTCCAAGAGCGGCGGGCTGACGCGCTGACCGGTGACGGCTTCGCGCAGGATCGTGAACAGTTGCCCCGCCGAAATGCCCAAATCGTCGGCCAAGGCTCTCAGGGCGGCCTCCAGCGTCTCAGCCTCAAATGCTGTCGCCTGGATGACCTCCAGAGCGCTCTGGGCGGCGCCCGCGGCCTGGGCGGGTGTCAGGCCCTTGGCGACGAGAGACGCGGGATCCGGCTCGACTTCCGCTTCAAAGAAGAAACCGGCCATGTCGACTGCTTCCTCTAGGGTTCGGATCCGCTCCTGGATGATGGGCGCAATCTGGGTAAGCGTCGCCATATCTGCCTGGATGCCGGCGGATTCGAAGAACGGTGCGATCCGGGCTGCCAGATCTTCAATGGACAGGTCGCGGATGTAAAGTCCGTTGAAATGGTCCAACTTGCCGTAGTTGACGGCAGCAGGATTGGCTTTGAGCTTCTCGAGTGAGAAGTTATCGATCAGCTTTTCCAAGGGGAAATACTCGGTGTGGTCATCGAAGGACCAGCCCATGAGGGCCATCCAATTGTTGACGGCCTCAGGCAGGTAGCCCATCTCCCGCAAATCGGTCACGAAGATGGCATTGGCGCCCTGCTGGCCGTGGCGCTTGCTCAGCTTTCCCTTGCCGCTGGGGTTGAGGAAGACCGACAAGTGCACCCAATTCGGCTGTTCCCAACCGAAGGCCTCGTAGATCAGCACGTGCAGGGGGAAGGTGCCGAGCCATTCGGAACCGCGCATGACGTGGGTGATGCCCATCAGATGGTCATCCACCATGGCGGCCAGGTGATACACGGGCAGACCATCCGACTTGACCAGGACGTAGTCATCGATGGTGCTGTTCTCAACTGTGATCGGGTCGCGCAGGTTATCCACGGCTGTGGTGGTGCCTTCGCGAGGGGTCTTGAATCGAATGACATGCGGTTCATTTGCCGCCCTGGCTGCTGCTTCGTCGGGGTTGAGCTGGCGGCATAGGCCGTCATAATGGGGTGGTTGCTTACGCTTCTGCTGCTGTTTGCGAACTTCTGCCAGTCGCTCCGGGGAACAGAAGCAGTAGTAGGCATGGCCGCTTTCGATCAGCTGCTGCGCGTGCTGATGATAAATGTCGACGCGCTCCGACTGTCGGTAGGGCCCGAAGGGTCCCCCGATATCGGGTCCTTCGTCCCAATCCAGCCCAAGCCAGCGCAGGCTGTCCTTGATCTCCGCTTCGGCCTCAGGGTCGAAACGCTTCCGGTCGGTGTCTTCAATGCGAAGGATGAACTGCCCGCCTGTTTGACGCGCCAGCAGAAAATCGTACAGGGCGGTGCGAGCGTTGCCGATGTGAAAGCGGCCGGTGGGCGATGGCGCAATGCGGACGCGCGCCGGCTGTTGATCAATCATCTTGACTCCTCGCCAGATGGGCGTTGTCAGAGTTCGATTTGCTTGTGGCGCAGAATCACGCTCTCCACCAGGCCGATTCCGAGAAGGCTGGAGAGCAGTGACGACCCGCCGTAGCTTATGAAGGGCAGGGTCAAGCCGGAAACGGGGAACAAGTTCATGTTCATGCCGATATTGAACGAGCCCTGGAAGAGCAGCAAGATCGCCACGCCGTAGCAGATCAGCGCCCCGAAAGTGTCCCGGGCGATGCGGGCGGCCCTCAGGCAGCGGTAGACGACGAACATCAACAGCAGCATGACGGCCAGGGCCCCGATGAAGCCGAATTCCTCCGAAATCACCGAGAAGATGAAGTCGGTTTGGCGCACCTTGAGAAAGCGCAGCTGTACCTGCGTTCCTTGCCCATAGCCCTCGCCGAACCAACCGCCTGAGCCAATGGCGATCAACGATTGGTTCACATTGTAGGTCGCGCCGTAGCTGGCCTCGGGGTTGGGAAAGAGGAACGTGACGACCCGGGCGATTTGATAGGACTGAAGAAACGGAATCGCGGCCGCCAGCCCGGCAACGCCGATCCCGCCCAGCATGAGCAGGTGCTTGATTCTCGCCCCGGCCGCCCACACCAGCGCCAGCCAAATGACGCCCACCACGATCGAGGTGCTCAGATCAGGCTGACGGAAGATGAGCAGCATGGGTACACCCAGCAGGATCAGGCTGCGCACGATGGTGCGCGGTTGCTGGATGTCCGCCTCATTGCGGGCGAAGAAATTGGCCAGCACGATGATCATCACGGTCTTGGCCAGCTCGGAGGGTTGAATCTGGACGATTCCGGCGTTGAACCAACGGGCCGAGCCGAAACCCACGACGCCGGCCAGATCGATCAGCAGCAGCAGACCGACGGTGAGGATGTAGAGCGGTCGGGCGAGGGCGGACCACAGGCGGTAATCGATGGCGGCTGACGCGAACAGAACCACAAAGCCCAGCAGGGCATAAATGGCCTGGCGCGGGACCAACTCCGCCAGATTGGCGTTGCCGCCGATAGCCGACCGAATCATCGCCACCCCGGCGATGGTCATGACCGCCACCGAGGCGAGCAACCAGATATCGAAGTGTCGCCAATGTCGGGTTTGTGTGGCCAACGTGCTACCCCGCCGAACCCCGCCGCCGCCGTGCATTGGCGAGGGGTATATCGGCCACCAGCCGCTGCTCGTTGCGGTCCTTGGTCAACGAGATGGACACCGCCCGCCGATCGATGTCCACGTAGCGGGATATCACGTCGATGACTTCGTCCTTGAGTGCTTCAAGGTTCCCGGGGGAAAGATCTGCACGGTCGTGGACCAACACCAACTGCAGACGCTCTTTGGCGGATTTGGCGCTTTTGCAATTCTCGCCCAGGAGACGGCTAAAGAAGCTCATCCGTCGCCTCCCGGCTTCACCAGCCGAGAGAGTCGGCCGAAAAAGCCATCTGCGCCTTCCAAGGACTCAAAGGGCACGTCTTCGCCGTCCAGCCGGCGCGCGGTGCTCATGAAGGCTCTCCCCGCCCGGCTCTTGGGATCCATGGCCACCGGCAGCCCCTGGTTGGAGGCCACAATTACGTTCTCGTCTTCGGGGATGATGCCCAGGAGTTCGATGGCCAAGACATCGAGGATATCCGGGGTGTCGAGCATGTCGCCGCGTTTGACCATCTCCGGCTTGATTCGGTTCACGATCAGCTTGCCGGGCCCCTTCTCCTCGGCCTCGATCAAGCCGATGATCCGGTCCGCATCGCGCACGGAAGAGACCTCTGGGTTGGTCACCACAAGCACCACGTCGGCCGGCGCAATGGCGTTGCGAAAGCCGCGCTCGATGCCGGCGGGTGAGTCGACGATCACCCAGTCGAACTCCGACCGAAGATCATCGGTGAGCTTGATCATGTCTTGTGGGGACACGGCGGTTTTGTCCCGAGTTTGCGCGGCGGGGATCAGGTAAAGATCGCTCAAGCGCTTGTCCTTGATCAGCGCCTGCCGCAGCTTGCAGCGCCCTTCGACGACATCCACCAGGTCGTAGACGATGCGATTCTCCAGGCCCATCACCACATCGAGGTTGCGCAGGCCGATGTCGGCGTCGATGCAGACCACGCGTTTGCCCATCGAGGCCAGGGCCACGCCGATATTGGCCGTGGCGGTGGTCTTTCCCACGCCGCCCTTGCCCGACGTGATGGTTGCGATCTTAGCCGTCATAGGCTTGGCTCTCCATGATTGCAGGGCGCGGGCCCTAGAAGGTCCGGCTCAACGCCCAAGGCTCGGCCACCAACTGGCCGTCGCGAATGCGGGCGACTTCTGGCTTGGGGTCACCCTTTCGCTCGGGTGACAGTGCGATCTGTCCTGCGATGCGCAGCTGGGCAGGCGCCAGGTCGAGGGCGCATACGACGGCGCTCTCGTCGCCGGCCGCTCCAGCGTGAACCACGCCTCGCAGACGGCCCCAAACAATCACGTTGCCTCCGGCAGTGATCTCGGCGCCTGGGTTGACATCTCCCAAGACAACCACATGTCCCGGATGCTGGATGCTGTTCCCCGAGCGCATGGTCCGCTGGACGAAGGCCGCCTGTTCACCGTCCAACTCGGTCACCAGCGGTTGATCTTCGATGTCGACTGATTTCTCTCGCCGCAGGGTCGTTTCCAGGCCCAGGTCACTGGCTGCTTTGAGCGTCGCATCCGACGTTGACAGGACAGTCTGCAGGCTGATCAAGCGCTCGGAAAGGGCATCTCGCAGGTGGCCGAGATCGGAGGCATGCAAATCTCTGGCGGCGAAGTCGATCGCCAAATGCGCCCCGCGAAAGAACTCGACCCGTTCGTCGATCCTCTGCATCAACGTTTCGAGAGCGTCCGGCCCATCTTCTTCCGGAACGCTGATCAGCAGGGCGTCCCCAACGCCTTTGATCGCCAGGCTATCGCTCATAGGTCATCGCCGGCCGATTATAGCATGGGGGGTAGGGCGAGGCGAACAGCCCGCATTGGGGGCTGTAAGGTGTCTACAGATTGTGGAGATTATCACAAACATGTTTATTGGGGCAGAGTTGAGGCGACGTCGATGGCCTTCAACCGAAAGTAGGCATTCATAACCTGCGCAACCATCGGGGCGGCGGAGACGGCGCCCTCACCGCCGTTGTACAGGAAGCCGACGGCCACGATCTCTGGATTGTCATAGGGAGCGTACGAGACGTACCAGCCATGGGTCGGCCAGTCTCCTGGTTGACACAGACCTTGGGCATCGGCCACGCTGTCGCAAAACTCCCCTGTGCCGGTCTTGCCGGCGGATGAAATATTGTCCAGTTGTCCATAGTTGTAGGCCGTGCCGGGTTGATCCTTGGGGCCCGGCGGGAGCGAAACCACATCGTGCATGCCTTGTTGCACGAGCTTGATCACACTGGGGTCGACGTTGTGGGCGTCGGGCGTGCCCCACTGCTCGCGTGAGGTTCGTACGATGTCGGGGACGTTGGGACAGTTGGCGCCGATCTCATCCAAAGGGGTGGTGACCCCGTCGGTGAGGTTCCACAGGACGCAGGGGTCGAAGTGTTGGACCGTGTTGCCCTCGCCATCCAGGATATCGGACACGACGTGCGGCCACATCACCTTGCCGCCGTTGGCGATTGTCGAGGCCGAAGTCAGGACTTGGAGCGGGGTGGCGCCGACGAATCCCTGCCCGACGACCGTGTTGTAGGTGTCTCCTGTCGACCAGCTCTCACCCAAGTGGATCCGCTTGTATTCACGGTCCGGGATCAAACCGTTCTCTTCATTGGGCAGGTCTATGCCCAGCTGCCCAGCATAACCGAGTTCGCGCGCATACCAGCCGAGGCGCTCGATCCCCAGGCCGTTGTTGGGCACCTCATTCTGGTAGCCGCCGCCCACCTTGTAGAAATAGACGTTGCACGACCAGGCGAGTCCGTGGACGAAATCGACCTCTCCGTGTCCATCCGCCTTCCAACAGACGAAATCCTTGGCTTTGCCCGGGTCGTTGGGGAAGTATTGGTTCTGGATGGTGATCTTGCCGGGGTCGAAGATCGTCCGATTGGGATCGATGACGTGCTCATTCAGGACGCCGACGGAGGTGACCAACTTGAACGTGGACCCGGGCGGGAATTCGGATGCGACAGCGTGATCTACCAGGGGGTTGCCGCGTGTGTTGGCCGCCAGCTGCTCATAGTAGTCAACGGGGATGAAGCGGGCCATGCGGTTGTTCTCATAGGTCGGCAGGCTGGCCATTGCCAGGATTTCCCCCGTCTGCGGGTTCATCACAATTATCACACCCAGCGGCACCCGCTCCCGACCGGAATAGCGGTTCATGAAGTCGATGCGGCTTTGGAGCGCAGAATTCGGCTGCGGCTTGCAGCCGGGTGTCGATGGTCAATTTGAGGCTGTTGCCGGGGAGCGGCTGGGTGACCGTGCCCACTTCACGGATCACCTTACCGGCGACGTCGACTTCGACTTCTTTGACCCCGTTGCGGCCGGCGAGTACGTTCTGATACTCAAGTTCGATGCCCGAGTAGCCGATCTTGTCTCGATTGGGGTCAAAGCCAAGGCTCTTGAATCTATCGGCAACTGTATCGTAGATCGGCCCCAAGTAGCCGATGATGGCTGAGGTCAAGGATCCGGTCGTGTAGTCTCGCACGGGCAGTGTTTCCACAGACACCCCGGGCATATCGGCGCTGTCCTCTTCGACAATGCGGGCGATGTTTTGGTCCACATTGCAGGCGATCGGCCAGGCGTCATAGGGGGCGATGGAAGCACCTTCGTCTACCAACTGCTGTATGCCGCGTCCGGCGACGCATTTGGCGGCCTTCTCGCCCGGCTGGTCGACGGGGACACCGGTGAGGGCTGACAACTTGCGGTAGATGGCCTGAATTTCCGCCTGGCTGTCGGGGAGCAGGGCCGGCGTGATGGCCACATTGAACGAGGGGATGTTGCGCACCAACAGCGAACCGTTGCGGTCGTAGATCACGCCGCGCGGGGCGGGGATGTTGACGGTTTCCAGACGATTGTCGGTTGCGGCAGTTACGAAGTCGGGGCCCTGCAGTATCTGGAGCTGGTACAGGCGAAAGATGAACACGATCAGCAGGCCGCCAATGGCCGCATACGTCAGCCATACTCGATAGGCTGGAACGGGATTTGTATCGATACCACCGCGCATCAGATCTGAACCTCAGGTGGATAGAATGTGTTGGCCAAATTCGTTGCCGCCTGGGTTGCCGGCAAGGCCAGAATCAAGTTGAGAAAAGTGCTGGGCAGGACAACGCGGCCGAGCGCAAAGCTCAGCCCGAGCGGTCTGCCCAGGGCCAACAAGACCGTCAGCGACAAGCCATGGAAGAGTAGGGAGCTCCACAAGACCGTTGTCAGTGGCATGAGCAAGTTCGCCTCCCAAAATCGACCCGCGGTCAGAGAAACCAGATACACCACAGTGATCATGATAATTGCCGTGGCGCCCAACGGCAGTCCGGAGAGCAGGTCGATCAACAGGCCGCCAAACAAAGCGCCAGCCATCGCCTGGCGGGAATGGCCAGTCAGGGCCCAGGCGACGACGGCCAGCAGAATCAGATCTGGAGCGCCGTCCAGCAAACGAACATTTGACAGAATCGTAGCCTGGATGACGGCCAGGAGCACAAGCAAGGGAATACCGACAATGTAGGCCATGGATGCGCGTCACGGACCGGTGGATTGATTGAACGGCAGCGGCTGGAAGTTGGTGATCACCAGCACCAACTCGAGCTGTTGGAAATCGACGCTCGGCTGGAGCACGGCCTGCTGAAACAGCTCGTAATCCCGGCGACGGACCGAGGTGAGCGTGCCGACGGGGATGTCCGGGGGATAGTTGCCGCCCAAGCCAGAGGTGAGCACGATTTCCCCTGGGCTGACCTCGGCATCCTGGCTGATCATGCCTACCCAGATCTCACCATTAAGCTGGGGCTGGAGCGCCCCGTCGGCGCGAGATGTCTGCAGTCGAACATTTACCACGCTGCTGGGGTCGGTGATGAGCTGGACCCGCGATACGCTGGCGAAGACCTCGACCACGCGGCCAACCAGTCCCCGATCGGTCACCACCGGCATACCCTTGGCGACGCCATCGTCCGACCCGGCCCCGATCCAAACGGAACGCAGGAACGGGCTGACGTCGCGGCTAATGACGCTTGCCGCCAGATAGCGGCTGTCCGGCTGGGATCGCGCGTATTGGACCAATGCCGACAGCACTTCGGCTTGGGCGACCTGTTCTTGCAGGCCGATGATCTCTTGTTGGAGCTGAGCATTTTCTGACTGAAGCTCGCGGACCTGGCCCCGCAGCGTGGCCACGTCGGCCGGAGACGCCAGCAGATCGCGCACAGCGTAGTAGCGGACCGCAAGCCAGGATTGCGCACCGCCGATGGGCCGCAGCACGAGGCTTTCGACAGGCGAGAGGAAACCGCCCATGTTGAGGACGAGGAATCCGGCCGCGATCATGATTAGGATAAGTGCGAAAAGGGCTTGAGAGGACGATCGAGACATAGCAGGTTGGCCTCAGGCGGGCGAAGTCCGCTGAAGCCGGATCCGACGCTCAGACAGACGTGCGTTCCAGGCCGACCAGGAAGCGTCGGTTGTTTTCAAGATCCTCGAGGATTCTGCCGGCGCCGCGGGCGACACAGGTCAAAGAATCCTCGGCCAACCAGACACGCATGCGCAGTTCATTTGTCAACCTTTCTGGCAGGCCCTGGAGCTGTGAACCTCCGCCCGCCAAGCACACACCGACTTCCATGAGGTCGGCTACCAACTCAGGGGGTACCTCGTCAATGGCGTCTCGAATCGTGTCGACAATGATCTTAACCGAATTCGCCACCGCCTCGCGTATCTCTACCGATGAGATTTCCACTGCTTCAGGCAGCCCGCTGACCAGATTTCGACCCCGCAATACCTCAGTCTTCTCTTCCTTGAGAGGGTAGGCCGAGCCGATGCTCATCTTGACTCGCTCTGCCATGCGCTCGCCGATCAGCAGGTTGTACTTGTTGCGGACATAGTCGATGATGTCCTGGTCCATCTCGTCGCCGGCGACACGCAGCGAGCGGGACACGACGATTCCCCCCATGGAAAAGACGGCGACTTCCGACGTACCGCCGCCGATGTCAACCACCATCGTACCGCGCACTTCACCGATGGGGAGGGAGGCACCGAGCGCAGCCGCCGTCGGCTCTTCAATGAGGTAGGCCTCCCTGGCGCCGGCGGCCATGGCCGCATCGTAAACGGCTCTCTTTTCCACTTCGGTGGCTCCGCTGGGAATGCCCACCACGACCCGGGGCCGGGGAACAGGCACAATGCTCTGCTCATGGGCCTTGCCAATGAAGTACTCGAGCATGGCTTCGGTGATGTCGAACTCGGAGATCACGCCGTCCCGCAGAGGGCGGATGGCGACGACATTGGCAGGGGTGCGGCCGACCATCTCTTTGGCTTCAGCCCCAATGGCCAGGGGCCGTCGGCTTTTCTTCTCAATGGCCACCCAGGAAGGCTCGTTAAGGACGATGCCTTTTCCCCGCACATTGACCAGGGTGTTGGCCGTGCCCAGGTCGATTCCGATGTCCAAGGAAAACAGGCCCAGGAGCCAGTTGAGGGGGTTTAGCGCCAAGAGAGCTTTCCTCCGGGGGGCATCGAAGGTGAATCAGCCAAGCGGCGATTATACCATACGGAGCCATTCCTCAGGCTTGCCGGGCGCCCAGGATGCCGGTCTCAGCGCCCCAGAATGCTATAATCCGCGCGCCATGGCGTTACTGCAGGAAGTGGCGGATTTCATCCGCCAAGAACGGCTCTTCGAGCCTGGGCAGCTGGTGATCTTGGGGGTGTCTGGTGGCGCGGACAGCTTGTGCCTGTTGGATGTGCTCCACAGACTGGGCTTTGCATTGGTGGTGGCCCACTTTGACCACGGTCTGCGACCCGAAAGCGGCCAGGAAGCCATGCGGGTCCAGGAGATGGCGGCCGTCAGAGGTCTCGATTTTGAGGTGGAGAGAGGAGCTCTGACCAAAGAACGCTACCTGGAGGGATCACTTGAGGCCGCCGCGCGTCATGCTCGCTACCGGTTCCTCCTTCGTGTAGCCACCGAGAGGGGCGCCGGGCGTCTCGCCACCGGTCACACAGCCGACGATCAGATCGAGACTCTGCTCATGAATCTGCTCCGCGGGGCCGGGCCGGACGGGCTGCGGGGCATGAAGCCGCTGACGCCGATCGGAAGCTGGCCAGAATTTGGCCCGGGGGTCCAATCTGACGTGCAGCTTGCGCGGCCTTTGCTGGGCTTGGGCAGAAATCGGACTCGTGACTATTGTGCGCGCCATGGTTTGTCGCCGGTTTCGGACGCGTCCAATCAAGATCGGCGATTTCTCAGGAACCGAGTGCGCCATGACCTTTTGGAGTCCCTCGAGGACTACAACCCCGAGGTTCGCCAGGCTCTGCTGCGAACAAGCCAAATCATGGGTGATGTGGCGAATTTGCTCGAAACACTTGTTGCCCAGGCTTGGGAATCCTGCGTCCGTCCTGCCGGAGCGGGTGCCCTCGCTTTCAAGTTGGCCGCATTCACCAAAGTACCTTTGGCGATCCAGCGGCGTATGCTGCGGCGTGCCGTCGCACAACTGGGCGTGCCGACGAGGGAGGCAGGTTTCGATGCGGTCGAACGCGTTCGGGCGGCGATGCTCGGTGAGGGGCCGTTTCGGTTCAACCTGCCGGGTCCCGTGGGTGTCGAGCGGGTGGGAAGTGAATGGCTGTTGGCCAGGCCAGGTGCCCGGGTGACCTTTCCTGATTATCCGCAGCTCGATGCCGAGACCGGTGTGCGAGTTCCAGATTCGGGCTCCGTTGATCTGGCTCACGGCTGGCGCCTGAGTGTGGGCCGTCAGGCGATGGAAGACGGCGCCCTGGATCACGTGTCCGATGAGACGACGGCTGTGTTTGATGCCGACCAGATCCCGCATCCCATCATCGTGCGATCGCCTGTTGCAGGGGAAAGAATAGCTCCACTTGGGATGGCCGGCAGGGTCAAACTCTCGGATGTCTTCATCGATCACAAAGTTCCCCGGCGGCTGAGAGCGCGCTGGCCCGTGGTCAGTACAGGAGATGACATTCTTTGGGTGCCCGGATTGCGCAGGGGCGGCATAGCCCCGGTGGGCGCCTCCACCCAGCAAATTGTGGAGCTTCGCCTTGTCCCACCCCCAGCCGAGGATTAGGCGATTGGACAGATGAAAGCCATTCCGCAAGCTTGCCTCCAGGGTATGGAATTGTGCCGACTTTGGTCGCCCGACTTGGTGTGAACTGGTGCTTGACCAGGGCGGGTCTCGTTGCTAGAATGACCCCTGTCCGGTGAGTTACGGGCGTGACTGACAATTGAATATGGGAGATCAGCGTATGGGTCTCAGCAGCAGCTGAGACAACGAGGTGGAGGTTCCCTGCCTGTCCGCAGGGCCAACCCAGGCGAAAACTCTGGGGAAAATCGAAACCATCAGCGGATGCCTCCGAAGCCAGCCACAGGCTTCCCTCTCCCTTCCGGAAAGCAGCGATCCAATACCGCCCGGTGACAGGCGGGGCAAAAATCGCCGCCGTGGCCAGGCCGACCGATCCCGGTGGGCCTGAAGCAGTATGGAAGGGCGCCCACGGCAAACAGGGCACGCCCTGCGTGCCGTTTTGTTTTTCCTGGATGCCGTGAGGGCGCCTCCAAAGAGAGGCGAGAAGCATGTCCTACAAGCGCTACCACATCCCCGTGGCGCCGGCCCCGAACTCGGCGCCGCACCCCCGCCGCTTTAACGTCAACGTTTCAAAACTGGGTCTGGCCAGCCTGCTCATTCGTGAAATATTTCACTATCGCGGGGACATGAGTACGGTCCTGAGCCGCCCGTGCATGTATGGCGTTTTTTCGGGCCCGGTGGGTGGCTTTGCGCCGAGAGCGGATAACTGCGTGGGCTGCCTGCGCTGCACCGTGCAGTACCCGGACATGGTGCGTGTCGAACCCAACCCGGACCGGCTGGATTTGGGAGATTCCTACTTCACGCCGGACAATGTGGACACGGTGCTCTATGAAGCCGCCACGGGCAGGGTGCCGGTCAAAGGCGCCGGGTACCGGGGACGATACGGGGGGCCTGGCTGGGATGGCATGTGGACCGACATGTCGGAGATCGTCCGCCCAACGCGGGATGGGATTCACGGTCGCGAATTCATCTCTACCCAAATTGATATCGGTGAGCGCCCGGCCTGGCTCAGCTTTGACGAAGAGGGCGGCTTGGATGGCAACCGGTGGCAGGTGATCCGCCTGCCGCTGCCCATGCTGTTTGACCGCCTTCCGGACAGCCTGCTTTCTGGAGGCTGGGAGGCGGCTCTGCTCGATGCGGCCGGCTCCCTCGAAACGCTGGCCATCATCCCATGGAGAGCCTTGCCGGAGATGTCATCGGCGCCTCCGGCGCTGGTTCCGCTTGTCGCCCCGGCGGACGTCGACCAGTTGTTGGATGCTGCCTGGCGGCCTCGGATGGTTGAGATCGAAGGCTGGGACGCAAGGGCCTTCGACCGATTGCGGACTGCCTGGCCGGAATGTGTCGTGGCGGTTCGCATGCCGTTCGGGGACTCGATTGACGGACCTTTGGCCTCCGGTTGTCGAACCTTCCATTTTGTGGCCGACTTCCACGGACGGACGAGCTCTGGGTTCGTGCTTGAGTCCATCCGACTGGTGCATGATTCACTGGTGGTGCGCGGTGTCCGGGAGCAAACCACGCTGATTGGCAGCGGCGGGCTGACGGCGGCGGAACATGTCCCTAAGGCGATCATCGCCGGGTTAGACGCGGTGGCTCTGGACACACCTCTCCTGATTGCGCTGCAGGGCCGTTTCCGAGGCGAATGCCGGACTGCGGGAACCTGCAAGGTGGAGATGCCTAACGTAGATCGGGCGTGGGCGAAACAGCGGCTGATCAACCTGATGGGGTCGTGGCGAGATCAGATGCTTGAGATCTTAGGCGCCATGGGCATCCGGGAGGTGCGGCGCTTGCGAGGCGAGGTGGGCCGGGCCATGCTCCAGGCCGACCTTGAGAAGGAAGCGTTCGGGGAGATCGAAGGATATGTCCATGTCTGACAAAAATGAACGTCAGATACGGGCCGTCACGGACAAGCACACACGAGCTCTGCGCTCTGGATTCGCCCGTTGGCCAGGGCGCGACGCGCCGCCACCCGCCATGGGAGATCTTCGCTGGCCGGCAGATCTGATTCTGGCGACGTGGGCTCAGGCAGGGACCGGCGCGCCGCCCGTCGGGTCAGACGCGCATACGCATGGCCTCTCACAGGGCGGTTTCGATCGACTGGGTTTCAAGTGGCTTCCGGATGGGGAGGGGCTTGGCTCAGCAACCGAGATCGATTTGGCGATCCCGCTCAATCGACGGCCGTATGATCCGCGGATTGAGATTCCCGTGCCCTGGTACGGGGCCGGCATGTCGTATGGCTCGGTGAGCGAACAAGTAATGCTGGCGCGCGCCATGGCGGCCAAGAAGTGGGGCACATTCACCAGCACAGGGGAAGGTGGCTATCCCGATTCCCTCTTTGAATACAAAGACCATGTCATCACCCAGGTGGCCACGGGGATGTTCGGGGTGCGTGAGGTGACACTGAAGGCGGGTCGGATTATTGAGTTCAAGTATGCGCAGGGCGCCAAGCCTGGACTGGGCGGTCACCTGCTGGGAGACAAAGCCACCGTCTCGGTGGCCAAAATGCGCCAGTCGGTGCCCTGGGTGTCGCTGTTTTCGCCGTTTCCGTTTCACAGTGTGTACTCCGTGGAGGATCATCGCAAGCATGTCGATTGGGTGAAGACGATAAATCCGGACGCCTTGATCTCTATCAAGGTGTCGACGCCGACGGATGTCGATATGGTGGCCGTGGGAAGCTACTACGCTGGCGCGCACATTCTTCACATCGACGGCTCCTACGGGGGGACGGGTGCTGCACCCGAAATCGCCAAGAAGAATATCGCCATGCCGATCGAATATGCCATCCCGAAGGTGCATCGCTATCTGCTCTCTGAGGGCATTCGGGATGAGATCACTGTGATGGCGAGCGGCGGCATTCGCACGGCGCACGATATCGCCAAGGCGATCGCCTTGGGTGCAGACGGAGTCATCCTTGGCACCAGCGAATTGGTGGCCATGGGCTGCACGCGCTGCTCCAACTGTGAACGCGGCCGAGGCTGTCCGTTCGGGCTGACCACGACCGACCCCGAACTCTCATTGCTGATCGATCCGGTCTGGGGTGCTGAACGAGTGAGCAACCTGTACAGCGCGTTCGCCCAAGAACTGTCCACCATCCTCCGAAAACTGGGCCTGCCGAAAGTCGGTGACCTTCGCGGCAGAACGGATCTTCTGACCTACTTGCCGCAAGATGCAGGAGTCAATCATGTCGACCAGAGATGATCGAATGCTCACGAACAAGGTGATCGGCTCTCGCCGTCGGCTGGTCGAGGACATGCGCGGGCCGCTTCCCACGCACAGCGCCGAGGCAGAGGGCGGTTGCGGTGTCATCGGGATCGCCTGCAGCGAACGGATCCCCGGGCGTCATCTGCTCCAGGCTCTGCGGCAGATGCGCAACCGCGGCAATGGCAAGGGCGGCGGGGCGGCGCTGGCCGGGTTGGACCCAGACCAGTTTGGTGTCACCCCAGAGATTCTTCGCCAGGACACCCTGCTGGCGATGGCCTACCTGCAACCTGGCGCTCGTGAGCTGGTGGAGGAGAGTCACATCCGGCCAGGATTCGACATACATCACATCCACACTATGCCGGTGACAAACGTGCCTCGATTGGAGACCCGACCTCCAGAGGTGGTGCTCTATTTTGGGCATGTGCGCGATGAAATTGTGGATGGTTTCGCTGAAGTGCACGGACTTGAGGCTCTGCCACGCCAAGCCCTGGAGGACGAGTGGGTCTATCAGAACAGCTACGCCCTCAACAAGGCCTACTACGCATCTCTGGGGGAGCAAAGGGCGTTTGTGCTTTCGCATGGGAAGGACCTGCTGGCGCTCAAGATGGTCGGCTATGGCGATGACGTGATACAGGCCTATGGGCTGCATGATGTCCGGGCCCACGTGTGGATCGGGCATCATCGTTATCCGACCAAGGGGCGGGTCTGGCATCCTGGCGGAGCACACCCCTTCGTGGGCCTGAATGAGGCGCTCGTTCACAACGGCGACTTCGCCAACTATGCCTCCGTGTGCGCGTACCTGGCCCAGCAAAACATCCGCCCCCTGTTCTTGACGGACACCGAGGTCTCAGTGTTGGTCTTCGATCTGCTCCACCGAACCTATGGCTACCCGTTGGAATACGTGATCGAGGCGTTGGCGCCGACGACCGAACGTGACTTCACCATGCTGCCTGTCGAGAAACAGGAAATCTACGAGCGCCTCCAGACGGTTCACATGCACGGATCCCCGGACGGCCCGTGGTTCTTCCTGATCGCGCAATCGGAGGCCAGTGGCGACGCGCCTCGCACGTCTCGTCTGATCGGGATTACCGACACGAGCATGCTTCGCCCACAGGTGTTCGCACTGCAAGCGACAGGGGCAAATGGGCCGTCGATCGGCTTCGCTGCCTCGGAGAAACAGGCCATTGACGCCGCCCTGGGCAGCCTGGCATCCGAAGATGATCGGTTCTGGTCGCGGCCTGATCGGGTGTGGAACGCACGCGGCGGGAGTCACACCGACGGAGGAGCGTTCGTGTTCGACGTCATCCGCGGGCGCGACGGCCGGGCCGATCTGGTGTGCCGCGACAAGTTTGGCACGGTGATCGAACTGCCCGCTGAAGCTCCGCCGCATGCCAACGGCCGGCCTAGGCGCGAGGGTGCACAGGGGACACAGAAAGGCTCGCTGCAGTCTATGTTCGACGGGTATGTCGAAGGGCTGAAGACTTGGGACTATGGCGATGTTGAGAGCTTCCTTGAGTTAATCATCGCCGCAGGGGAGGAAGGTTCCACCATCGATCGTCGCCGGGCCCTGGATCTCCTGGCCTTGATGATCGACCGCCGCTATGCGACGCACTCACTAAGACGAAGTGCGCTCCTAAGCATGATCGACGGTGCGCGCCAGCGGCTGCTGGAAGCCATCCATCAGCGATCAGGCGAAGGTTTCGTCGGACTTCGGGAGGGGGATGACCTCCCGACGATGGATTCGGACACGACAGTAGTCGTCGATGCGAGGGGCTACGCTCCGGAAGGCCCTGGCTCGCTGGCAGACGTCATCAATCGACTTGCAGCCGCAGGTGCTCGAAGCATATTGGTCCATGGCGTCCGCGGCCATCGTTTCATTGCCAACGGCCTTGGGAAGGATACCCAGGGACTGCGGATCGACGTCTATGGGTCACCAGGCGACTACCTTGGCTCGGGGATCGACGGGGCCGAGGTGATCGTCCACGCGTCCGGCCAGGATCAACTGGCACAGATTATGAAAGCCGGAAAGCTGGTGGTCCATGGCGATGTGGGCCAGACGTTCATGTACGCGGCCAAGGGAGGCGAAGCGTATGTGCTGGGGAGCGCTGCCGGCCGCCCGCTGATCAACGCCGTGGGCAGCCCGCGGGTGGTCATAAACGGCACCTGTTTGGACTACCTGGCGGAATCATTCATGGCCGGCGATCCATTGAACGGAGGCGGATTTGTTGTGTTGAATGGGATGATGTACTCGGACGAAGGCGCCTGGCGGCCCATGGAGACCCCATATCCCGGGGGTAACCTTTTCTCACTCGCGTCGGGTGGTGCCATCTTTGTTCGGGATCCCAAGCATCTGGTCGGGGAGGATCAGTTGAACGGCGGCGCCTTTGTGGCCTTCAGAGAAGAACACTGGGCGTTGATCGAGCACGTGCTTAAGGAGAACGAGGCATGGTTTGGCCTGCCTCTTGAGACGCTGCTGACGGTCGATGGAGAGCGGCGTTCCCCGCGCCAAGTCTACCGGGCGATCATCCCCATGCAGCAGAAGGCTCTGATGCCGGAGGAGGCCTGGGTTACCCACCATGGGTGAGGGGACCTGAGGACCGGAATTTCGGCAAGACTGGATCGTGGGTCAGAGGTTGACGCGTGAGCCAACGCGCTTGAGAAAGTGGTGGTCGGCAGCTGGCGCTGGTTAGGCGGCCTGCTCCATGGCTGTGGCCTGGCTGACAGGTTCTTGTTCCGCCGCACGCATCGCTTTGAAGGCGGCGATGGCGACCTCCAACATGCTGTCATCCGGGCGGCGGGTGGTCAGATTCTGAAGCGCCAAATTGGGCGCCACAAACGGCCATATCCACCAGCGGTCCAAGAATCGGGACGTCAAGCGGATGTACTCATAGGCGACCGATGCCAGCACGGGCAGAAGCAGCAGTCGGCTCACCAGGCGCGGGATAAGGGCCATTTCCCCGAGCAGACTGAAGAGGATCACGGAAAAGACGACCACCGTGAGCAAGAAGGCTGTGCCGCAGCGCGCGTGCTGCCTGGAATAGCGGCGCACACTTTCGACCTGCAGATCGGCGCCGGCCTCAAAGGCGTTTATCGTCATGTGTTCGGCACCGTGGTAGCCATAGACGCGCTGGATGTCGGGCATCAGCCCGATGCCCCAGATGTATCCGACCAGCAGCAGGAGCCGGACCAGCCCCTCGATGATGTTGACCCACCCCGATGAGAGCGGGGTGAATTGTCCGACCAGGTAGGCGCCGCCTGCCGGAAGCAGGAAAAACAACCCCACGCCGAAGAGCAGCGAAAAAGCCATGGTGATGGCCATCGGGGCGCCCTCGAGCTTGGCGTCTTCCCCGGTCTGGACGTTGGCGGAGAAAGTCAAGGCTCGCATACCCAGCCCCAAAGCGTCCCACAGAACGAGCAGGCCGCGCAGGAAGGGCAAGGTGGCCCAACGGCTGCGATAGACCGACGACAGGGGAAGGTCTTCCACTTGGATGGCCTTCTCGGGAGTGCGAACGGCCACCTTGCAGGATGAGCGTCCGCGCATCATCACGCCTTCGATCACCGCTTGGCCGCCATAGGTCGGCAGATTTTGGGGTTGCGCCGCGGATGTCTTCATCGAGTACTTGTCACTCCGCCATTTCGTGGGTGAAGTGAATGTAGGTCTCAATGCCGCGGAAGTAGTTGGGCAGATGGAGCTTCTCGTTGGGGGCATGCAGGTTGTCGTCAGGCAGGCCGTAGCCAAGCATCAAGCTTCCCGCCCCCAGCCGCTTCTGAATGATCCCGACGACGGGGACTGAGCCACCCTCGCGATCGAATAGGGGAGCCTTCCCCCAGGTCTGCAGAAAGGCCTTGCTGGCCGCTTTGACCGCCGGGGAGTCCACATCGATGATGGAGGGCTCCCCGCCGGCGTGATTGATCAGCTCCCAAGAGATACCTGCCGGCATGTTTTCCTCTAGGTACTGGCGCAGGGACGTCTCGGTTTCAGCCGCAGTCTGATCGGGCACCAAGCGCATCGAAATCTTGGCCATGGCCTTGGCCGGAAGGACCGTCTTTGAGCCTTCACCCGTGAATCCGCAGAGCAGCCCGTTGACATCCAACGTGGGCCTGGCCGAGGCTCGTTCGGTGGGCGTGTATCCGATTTCGCCCGTGAGAACGTCCGAGCCCGATTGTGCTTTCCACCAGGCTTCATCTTCCGGCAGCTTGGCCAGCTCGTCGCGCTCTTCGTCCGAAAGAGGGCGCACTTTGGTGTAAAAGCCAGGCAGCGTCACTCGGCCTTGTTCATCGTGCATGCCAGCGATCAGCTTGGCGAGTGCATTGCCTGGATTGGGGATCGTTCCGCCGAATCGGCCGGAGTGCAAGTCCCTATCGGCGCCTTGCAGCCGGATCTCGAAGTAAGCCAGGCCGCGCAGCCCGTAGGTGATGGCGGGTATGTCGGCGGCGAGGATGCCGGCGTCGGCGTTAAGGCAGACATCACAGGCCAGCTTGTCTTTGTGCTGCTGAATGAAGGCTTCGATGTTGGGCGAGCCGATCTCTTCTTCACCTTCAACCATGTACTTCAGATTGACCGGAAGGCCGCTGGTGTTGATCATCGATTCAACAGCCATCAAGTGGGCGACAATCTGCCCCTTCATGTCGGATGCGCCCCTGGCGAAGAGATCGTTCCCGCGAACGGTGGGTTCGAACGGATCGGTTTCCCATAGATCAAGTGGATCTGCCGGCTGGACGTCGTAGTGCCCGTAGACAAGTATCGTTGGGGCATCGGGCCCAGCTTGCATATGTTCGCCATAGACCACAGGATGGCGTTTGGTGGGGATGATCTCAACTTCGGAGAAGCCCAAGCTCCGCATGCGTTCTGCCAGCCATTCGGCGGCCTTGGCCATGTCTGGTTCGTTCTCTGGCAGGGTCGAAATCGACGGGATACGCAGCAGCTCATTTAGTGATTCAAGAAAGGCCTCGCTGTGGTCCTTGGCGTAGTCGATGGCGGGCGTTCGATCAGACATGCACTGGCTCCTGTGATTGTGGTAGACCGTCCTGGCGGCTGCATCCTCTCCGCAAGGCAGTGCGCGACCACCAACTTTGCCCGCCTCCGCCGGAGGTGAACAAGGGGTGTGGGGCGCCGAACGGCAATCATTATACTCTTTGACGCTGGGCAGGATGGCCGTCAAGGCCGCCAAATCTTGGCCGGCATCCTAAACCGTGGTACGCTTTCGACTAGCGGATTGATCAGAGGGACCGAGCTCAGCATGTCACCCTTGGGGCTTAAAGCCTCTTTCGAAAACAACGTCTTCGACGATGTCGCCGGCACGATCGGACGGACGCCTTTGGTCCGTCTCAATCACGTCGCCCGCGGGTTGAAATGTTCCTTGTATGCCAAATTGGAGATGTTCAACCCGGGCGGCTCGATCAAGGATCGAATCGCTTTCCCTATGATTGACGGCTTCGAGAAGAGCGGGGAGCTGCGCCCCGGCGGCACCGTTGTCGAAGCCACGTCGGGCAACACGGGGGCTGCCCTGGCGATAGCCTGCGCGCTGCGCGGATATCAGGCCGTGTTCGTGATCCCAGACAAGATGTCGGATGAGAAGATCAGGCTCCTGCGTGCCTACGGGGCGCGGGTCGTGATCACGCCGACCGCCGTCGCTCCGGACGACCCTCGTTCGTACTACTCCGTGGCACGACGGCTCGTTGAAGAAACGCCCAATGCTGTGCTGGCAAACCAGTATCACAATCCGGACAATCCATTGAGCCACTACCACTCGACGGGTCCCGAGATCTGGGAGCAAAGCGAGGGCAGGGTTACGGATGTCGTGATTGGCATGGGCACTGGAGGAACGATCACCGGCGTCGCCAGGTACATGCGCGAACAGGACACAAATGTGCAGATCGTTGGCGTCGATCCCGAGGGCTCCTTGCTGTACGAAGCGTGGAAGCGGGGAGGTTCGGCTGAAGGTCTGGACGCGACCACGTACAAAGTGGAAGGCATTGGGGAAGATTTCGTTCCCAGCACCCTGGATCTTTCCCTGGTTGACCAGGTCGTGCAGGTCGACGACGCAGAGTCCTTCCTCTGGACTCGCCGTTTGGTCCGAGACGAAGGCATCTTTGCTGGCGGGTCCAGTGGGTCGGCGCTGGCAGGCGCCCTGAAGTATGCGCGTGACCTTCCAGAAGACAGGCTGGTGGTGGTCATCTTTCCTGACACCGGCGCCCGCTACCTGTCCAAGCTCTATAACGACGACTGGATGCGCGAACATGGATTCCTTCCGGTTGACACGCGCCGCATCAGTGCTTTGGAAGTTGCCCGAGCCCGCGGACTGTCAGCGCTGATCACGGCCTCCAGAGGCGACACGATGCGGGATGTGATCGGAAGGATGCGCCAAAACGGCATTGACCAACTGCCGGTGGTGGACGAAGATGGCGCATTGGCAGGATTGGTCACGGAGCTCGAGCTGCTCAATCACATGTTGAGCAGCGATCACGACCATCCGCCCGATGAGACCATCGAGGGGATGATCAACACTGACGTCCGAACCAGTCGGTCAGCGACTCCCTTGGTCGAGGTTTTGCCCGATTTGATGCAAAGGAAGGTAATCGTGCTGGTTGATGACGGCCAGCGTCCAGTCGGTATTCTGACGATTATTGATGCCTTGGAGTATTTGGCGCCCTTGGAGAAACATGAAACGCCTGCCTGATTTGCCGCACCTGGCAATCGTCCCCACAGACTCCCTACAACCACATGAACACACCGATCCACAGCGGGCCCGACCTCTGGTTGAGGCTCTTCGCCGGGACGGGATCCTCAAGAATCCACCCGTGGTCCTTCCGCTCGGCGGTGAACGGATCCGCTATGTGGTGCTCGACGGGGCCAACCGGGTTCTCGCTCTGACTTCATTGGGGCTGCCTCATGCGCTGGTTCAGGTGGCCCATCCGAACGGTGACTCGGTGAATGTCAAGACCTGGAACCATGTCGTCTTTTGTCCTGACCCAGATGAGATTCTGGAGAGGCTGGAAGCCGATCCGGAACTTGCGCTGGTAGAAAGCGATCACGATCGGGCAACCCAGGCGCTTGAGGCCGAAGCCGCCGAGGCCTATGTTGCAGTACGCGGAGGGGCGGTGTGGAAAGTTGAAAATGGATTGAAGAGCTTGGCCGACAGATTGACGGCCCTCAACCATATTGTGACCACCTACGACGGCCGCTGGCACTTCGAGCGAACTAGCGCAGTGCGGCCCGAAGATCTTGACCATTTGTATGACCAGCAGGGATGCCTGGTGGTGTTCCCTAATTTTGGGGTCCAGGAGGTTGTCACCGCCGCCGCGCAGGGATTGTACTTTCCGACCGGCATCACACGCTTTGTGATTTCTCCGCGCGCCTTGAGGGTCAACTTCCCCGTTGCACATCTGGAAGCGGAGATCCCTCTGGAACAGAAGCAGGCTGAACTTGAAGACTGGGTGAAGCAGCTTATGAAGCGCCGCCAGGTGCGCTTCTACGCAGAATCAACCTTCCTCTTTGATGAGTGAGCCAATCCGGGTCAGGTGACCGAAGACAGTCCTCAAGCCGGACGAGCCTCCGGCCGTTCCGGTTGCCTGTGCCGCAATGCGAAGACCCACGCCACGTAGTTGTGAAAGTTGTCACAAATGGCGGCTCCAGCCTTGCGTGAACTCAGGACTGATGGGCTACTTCAAGCGCCTGGTCCAAGTCTTGGATCAGGTCGTCGGGCGCCTCAAGGCCGACTGACAGTCGCACCAGCGACGAGTCGACTTCGAGGGGAGAACCAGCCACGGACGCGTGAGTCATTGGTGCCGGAAGCTCAATCAGCGATTCGACCCCACCCAGTGACTCAGCCAGGGTGAACAATCGGGTCGATTCGACCAGTCGTCGGGCCACGGCTTCGCCGGCGGCTACCTCAAATGAGATCATCCCGCCCGGGAGGCGCATTTGGCGTTTGGCTAGGTCGTGCTGAGGGTGGCTAGGCAATCCTGGGTAGCGGACTCGGCGGAGGCGGCCATCCCCGGCCAAGTGCTCCGCCAGGCGGCTGGCGTTGGCGCTGTGCCGATCCATGCGGATTGGCAGGGTCTTTATGCCTCGCAGTACCAGGAAGCAGTCCAGGGGTCCCGGTACGGCGCCTACGGCGTTCTGGATAAAGGCCAGGCGCTGGGCCAGGTCCTCGTCACGCATGACCAGCGCACCCCCCACCACGTCCGAATGACCCCCCAAGTATTTGGTGGTGGAATGCAGACTGATGTCGGCACCCAGGGTGAGAGGCTGCTGGAGGTAGGGTGTGGCGAAAGTGTTGTCCACACAAACTAAGGGCTGGGACGGATGGTTGCGGGCGCCTTTGGCGATGGCTGCCAGGTCGCACAATTCCAGCAAGGGATTGGTAGGGGTTTCCAACCAGACAAGACGCGTGTTGTCGCCGATTTGATTCAGAAACTGGTCGGTATCAGAGGCATCGGCAAATGTGAAGGAGACCCCAAGCTGTTCGAACACCGTGCGAAATATCCGGTAGGTGCCCCCGTACAGGTCATGCGCCGCCAGGACATGGTCGCCCTGGTTGAGCAGATGCAGCACGGCATCGGCAGCTGCCATCCCGGAGGCGAAGGCCAGGCCCTGCTTGCCGCCTTCCAAGGCAGCCAGGCAGACTTCGAGGGCATGCCGAGTCGGGTTCCCCGTGCGCGAGTATTCATAGCCGCGGGCTTCCCCCACAGCGTCCTGTTTGTAGGTCGACGTGAGATAGACGGGAGGCATGACGGCTCCCGTGGACGGGTCTGGGGACTGACCGGCGTGAATGGCCAACGTCTCAAATGCATAGGGGTCCGTCATTGGCGCCCTCCCAAGGGTGAACACGGGGAACCCCGGTACTATAATACGGAGACGACCGACTTTGAAAGGGTGTCTGACCTTGGACCTCAACTTGGTGGATTCGTCCGAAATCCCCGTACCGCCAGAGGGCGTGCGAATCCGGCGGCTGGAATTCACCCCCTTGGGAGACGGGCGGCGGTTGAAGGTCGAGATTGATTTGACGCCGTTCCAGCAGCCCCCGAGCCTCCATATGGTGGTTGAAGACAGCCGAGGCGAGGAAGTGGCCAGCACGAGCATCATCGAAGCCATGTCGCCACGGATGTCTTTCACGCTTCACCTACGCCAGACAGATCCCGAAGGCGTCTACCGGGCACAATGTTCGGTCGAATACATCGACGGCCCCAAAGTCGACGAAACAGAGCAGACGCTGGAATTGAACTGACCAAGAGAAGGGGGAATAGGTCGCATGGGGAGACCCAGTTCATATCTTGGCCACGCCATAACGCCTCCCAGCCTGGAGTCCATTCAGGCCCCGCGGCCCAGGCTGGTCAACGCGCTCAACGAAAAACTCGATAAGAAACTGATCCTCATCTCGGCGCCGGCAGGATTCGGGAAGACCACCTTGCTGGCCGAATTCAGCGCGCAAGCCGACCGTCCGGTGTGTTGGGTGCGCCTGACTGAGGCGGACCAGGATGTGATGCGGCTATCGGAAGTGTTGTGGACCTCGCTCACTCGGCGATTTCGGCGGCTGCGGGGTGCGGTGCGCATTGAGGGTTTGGCGGGGGCCAGTTCCAGGGCTCTGGCCAGAGCGATTGCCCAGGCCCTGAAGGACCAGGTGCGCGAGCCGTGTGTGATGGTCTTCGACGACGTGCATTGGCTCAACCCGTCGGAAAACGGGCGAGCGTTTCTCGCCGAGCTGGTCAAGGAGGGTCCGGATGGGCAGACAATCGTCACCGGGGGTAGGGAGCTGCCCGACATCCCGCTGGTTCAGCTCCTGGCATCCGACCAACTCGCCACGTTCGACTCAGACAGCCTGGCCCTGCGGGCCGATGAGCTGGGCGAGGTCGTAAAACGGAGGACCGGGGAAGATGTCAGCGAGGCTCTGGTCGGGGACCTGATGGAAGAGACCGGCGGCTGGGTGACTGGGGTGCTGCTTTCGGAGAGGTTGGTTAGCCATCATGTGCCCAGCCTGATCGCCGCCGATGAGCCGCTGGCGTATGACTATCTGGCCATGGCCGTCTTCGATCGTCAGCCCGCAGCGGTGCAGCGATTTCTGCTGGACTCGTCGGTGCTTCCCATAATGACCGCCGAGCTCTGCGACTCCGTGCTGGGGCGGAATGACAGCCAGGCGATGCTGAACGATCTGCTCCGCCGCGGCATTTTCATCAGCGTGACCGACGACGATCCCAAGACGTATGAGTATCACCAGTTGTTTTCAAGCTTCCTCCAGTCTCGAGCCAAAACCAGGGACGAGCAGAAGCACCGACGCCTGCTGATCCGATCGGCACGAGCCCTTTCCGAGACCGACGAATGGGCAGAGGACGCGGTTGAGCTGTTGATGGCGGCGGGTGAGGCGAGGGAGGCCAGACCCTTGGCCCTCTACGTGGCGGAAAAGCTATTTCACAAGGGCAGGCTGGAGACCCTTCGACGCTGGAGCAACTACTTTCAGCACAAGGAAATTGGTGTTCCCAATCTGAATATGCATCTGGCGTCATTGCTGGAAGCATTCGGTCACCGGTTGGAGGTTATTCCGATCCTAACCGTTGCAAGTTCGACTTCTGGAACACTAGAAGAGACCGAGCAGCTTTTGCTTCAAAGAAGGATCAGCGGAAGCAAAGCGTTCCTCGCGCTCGCAGCGGAGGACTGGTTAGGGCTCGAGAATCGCATTAGGGAACTTAGGGACCTCCTTGACGGACGTTCGGACCCTAATGGATGGGTACGACTCCTTCGGCTAGAAGCATTCCTTGCCGCGGATCATCATGGAGACAGAGATGCTGCAAAGAGGTTCGTTGTTCTCGCAACCGAGCGATTTGGGAGAGGGGCATCTGCTCTTCACAAGGGCCTGGCATGGACAACAAGAGCTTACGTAGAGTGCTATGCTGGAGATCTTGCCTCGGCTGAAACCAGTGCTGAAAGGGCCACAGAAGTCTTCGAGACAAACGGTATCTTCTACGGTCTTTCCGCCGCGCTGATGGATCTGGCATATGTACGGCATTTGCGAGGAAGATATGGATCTGCGATGCATACTCTTGACCGAGCCAAGAAAGCTGCTGCGGCTGTAGATTCTAAGTACGTGGAAGAGACCGTTGCCATTTCGGAATTGGAAATGATCTCAGAGCTTGGCCTTCTGCCAGAGGCAGTACGTCAGGTTGGCGATTTGAAGGAAAGCATCTGCAAGAAGGAAGGGTCCGAGTTCTGGAAGAAATACGTCATCGCTCTCCAAGCCGCTTTGCACCGGCGGAGCGGAGATATTGCTGGGGCCAGACTTGCCATTGAGGAAGGGCGGAGCCTGCCAAATGCAAACGTCCACACGAGACTTGTAATTGAGCACCTTGCACTGCTGTCGAAATCATCCCCCGACAAAGTGCTGAGTTTTGTCTGGTCGGTCTGGAGGAGTGTTCCGTTCACGGCCCAGGACCGTACGCTCGCGCTCTTCTTTCTAGCTAGATCTTGCTACAAGATGGAGAACTACAAACGGGCGACGTGGTGGGCGCAGATGGCGCTACGGCGTTCCTCGGAGCGTGGGGCGATACAGATGGTAGCGGCCGAACTCGATGTTGACCATGAGTTTCTCAACTTCCTTTCCGATCACATCATCGATTCGAGGGAGCTCCGCGCTGTCGAACTCCGCATTCGAGAGATGCATGCTTCAGCTATTCGGCATTACCGCTTGACGAGTGAGCGAGTGTCCACCAAGGCCGGGGTGAAGATTGTTGCCCTGGGTCTCCCACAGGTGATTGTGGAAGACTCGCATGTCACTTCGCTTGCGCCCCTTGAGATTCGACTGCTCGTGTATCTTGCAGAGAACCAACGAGTAGAGGTGAAGTATTGGGGGAGTTGTTCTGGCGTGGCGTGGCACCGGAGAAGCAAACAAGCAGTCTCCATACGGCGATCTATCACCTGCGCCAATCAATCGGTCGTGATTCCATCGGTTTCTCCAGTGGTCAGTACTATCTGGAGTCCAGTGTCGTGCAGAACTACGATGTCTCTCACTTTTCCAGGGGAATAGGTCAGTCAGCCGAACTCGATCCATCCAAGCTCCCGTGGTCACATGTTGCTCGCGAGACACTTGATCTCTATACCGGACCATTTATGGATGGCGACGATGATCAGTGGATCCTGGAGCGCCGTGCGATGCTGGAGGGTCTTTATGCCGACCTCGCTGTGAAACTGGCGCTCGGCAGTCGACGGAGAGATGATGCGGAAGCCAGTTTGAGCTACCTCCGTATAGCGCTGAAAATCGACCCGTATCGGGAAGATCTCAACCTGGCCTATATGGAATTGCTGTCACGACTTGGACGGCGCGTCTCTCAGATCCAACACGAACGGCGTTATCGGCGACTGCTCGAGCAGGATCTGGGGATCAAGTTCCGAGGATAAGCAAACGCAGTGATAACTCAGATCAGACCGTCTTCGTGTAGTCGTAGAGGTTGAGCGAAATCTCCCGCTTGGCATTCCCCTTGGGGTCCTCTATAATCTGTAAACTGATTGTAAGTCATGTCAAATCGTTGAGAGCGCGTTGAGATCGGGGCCACTGCACAGCGCCCGTCTTTTCCCTTCGCTAGGCGAGGAACATGGCCAGGCTTGATCCTTCGCTGAAGCACGCCATTACCCCCCCGGCATTCGATGCCAACAAGATCCACCGCGAACGTCTGGTGGACGCTATTCATGGCGAAATTGCCCGCAAACTCATCGTGATTGCTGCTCCTGCTGGCTATGGCAAGACGACCCTGCTGGCCGACTTTGCCTCGCATACCGAGATCCCAGTTTGCTGGGTCGGACTGACCGAGGCAGATCGTGACGTGATGCGTTTGGCGACGGTGCTGCTGGCTTCGCTAGAAAAGCGTTTTCGCAGACTGAAGGATAATCTTGATTTGAGGGCCTTCTCGGGTTCCCCGCCTGGAGCACTTGCCCAGGCGTTTGCCGCCTTATTGAGAACAATGTCAGTGAAACATTTGCTTCTGATCGACGAAGCCGACGTACTGAACACTTCCGAAGGGGGCGGGAGTTCCTGGACACTTTCCTTGACCACTCCGAGCAGGTCAAGGTGTCGCGCTGGGAGCGAGGTGCTTGAAGTGTCTCTGGCGAGACTGATGGCCGGAGGGCAGGTTGGCTGGCTTTGGGCCGCATGACCTAGCTCTACGCGTCGAGAGCTGTCCACCTTGCCAAATGACCTACAACGAAGAACTGGGCGAGATGGAGATCGAACAAGTACTTGATGAGACCAAAGGCTGGATCACGGGCATCATAATGTCGGGTGTGCTTGGAGGCCGGAGCCTGCGAGCGATTGGTGCAAATCCCCGGCCAATGGTTTACGAGTACCTGGCCTCAGTCGTTCTCAATCGCCAGCCAGAAGGCCTTAGCGCCAGTTCATGCTTGATTCATCGGTGCTGCCTGTAATGAGCGCAAGGTCTTGCGAGGATGTGTTGGGGGAAGCGAATGCGCCCAGATTCCTTGAACAACTGATTTCTGAAGGGCTCTTTGTGACTGCTACCGGCGATGACCCAGTTACATACGAGTATCACCCGCTCTTTGGCGGTTCCTGATCGAAACAAGTCTGGTCTGACCACGATGGGTTTGAGGAATTGTGCGCTCAGGCTGCCAAATACCTCAAGGCAGAGGGAAATCGAGGAAGCAGTCCAAGCGCTTGTTCTTTCGGGAAGAACCGAAGCGGCGGTGGATCTTGCGGAATCCGGGCAAACGACGCCTTTGAAGCAGGCAAGATCGAGACCCTGGCAAATTGGGCCGAGGATTTCGGGATTGAAGAGAGCCCGGACAGCCAGATCCGGATCTTGCTAGCAGTTGCCTTCGCGGACAAAGGAAGGTTGGATGATGCTCGACGTCTGGTAGAAGGTATCTTTGACGACGAGAAGGGGAATCCCTAGTGGTTCCACAATCTGCGAGGGCTGCTGCCCTTCTTGGGGCAATAGCATTCGATGAGGGGGACAACGCCAAGGCAGAAAGCTGGCTGGAGAGGGCGGAGAAACTCAACGGTCTGCCCAGTCGAACCTTGTAAGGACCTATGTGCTAAGGTATCGCGCCCTTCTCGCAATGCGAAAGGCGATCTAGACGATGCATTGAGTTTGGCTCAAGCGTTGGTCGAGAACTCACAGAGTTCCGACAGCAACTCCAATGATTCCTACGCACTGACCGCTCTTCACACAGTTCAGCTCGCTGCCGGCAAGTTCATGAGGCGAAGCAGAGTGCAGTGAGGCGCTGGAGGTTGCGTCTCGGAAGCGAGCTCACGTCCAATCGCGATTTCCTTGAACAACCTGGCCACCATTGAGCACAGCATGGGGGACTTCGAAGAAGCGCTCTCTCACTATGCCAGAGGTTCTGGAGCACGCCAAACAGGCCGGCAGTAGTCTCTATGAAGCGAGTGTCTACCTGGGCCAGGCGGATCTCTTCAGGGACCTTGGTCTTAGGCTCCAAGCCGCAGAGCTGTACGGCGAAGCTTTGGCCCTGATGGCCAATGTCGGCGATCGAGATGGGACAGAGTACATTTGTGTGCAAACCGCAGTCTTGCACAGAAGGAGTGGAGGGCTTGCGACAGCTCACGAGTGGCTCAAACGTGCGATCGAGGTAGGCGGGCACCAGGAGAATCCACCCAGGGTTCGGGTTCAACTGGCCGCACTAGAACTGGCTGCGAGCCCCAAGAACGCGATGGACAATCTTACCAAGCTACTTGAAAATCCTCGGCTTGAGCCGGCAGATCGGGTTCGTGTGCTCTATCTCCGCGCTCGTGCCTGCTACGTCTCGGGGAACTCGATTGGCTCGTTGGGTGACCTGGGATTGGCGCTAGAGTATGCCAATTCTCATTCGCTCGAACAAGTGCTCGGCGAGGGATTCAGAACGATGAAGAACTCTTGAGCGCAGTGGAGCGGGGCACATGGAGCAGGTGATTGCCTCAGAGCTTCTTTCTGACGAGGCGATGCTCGAGTTTTGCCGTAGCAATCTGAAGAGGTCGGCGATTTGGGAAGTCGTCACATACTAGGATTGAAACCATGAACACGGTCGCTGGATACTACACGCAGAGTTCCCCTGGGGCCGTAGTAACATCCAAAGAGGTCCAAGTGAAAGCGCTCGGCCGCTCAACCGCCGTATTCAAAGGGGAAGAAGTCACTGGGCTCAAACCACAGGTCAAGGAGCTTCTATTCTTCCTGGTCGATCAAGGAGGGGCTGACAAGGACGTTCTCAGCGGGACATTCTGGCCGGACCATCCTCAGGGAAGACAGACTGCGAACCTGCACATGGCAGTGTACAGTCTTCGAAACGCATTTGGGAAGGATTTCGTCCAGCTGGATGGGGCACTCTACTCTATCTCTTCCGGCGTCGAACTTGAATACGATGTGCGCAAGTTTGAAAGGGCATCAAGGATCTCGAAGGAGCTTCCGACCGGAGACCCCCGTCGTCTCTTTGCGTTGACTAAGTCTATCCGCCTCTACAGTGGATCCTTCCTGCCGGAGTTCGAGTCAGAGTGGGTTCTCACGCGTCGGCGAAATCTGGAAATGCTCTACCTTGATCTTGTCTCTGAACACGCCGATGAGGCGTTGATGCGGGACCAGCCGGACAAAGCTGAAAGACTTCTGCGCGATGCACTTGCGATTGATCCTTATCGTGATGATTTGAAATCTCAGATACATACTCATGCTGGGTCGCCTGAATAGGCGTAGCGCCCTGGTGGCGCACTATCAGAGGTACGTGGACTTGCTTTCATCTGACCTCGGCCTTGATCCTTCGGTTGAGGTGAGAGAGGCTTATTCGCGTATGATTGGCTAGCAAGCCTAACCTAACTCTCAAAGGGGTGCGGCTCGTGCTTGCCGGAGGCACCAACCGCCCCCATCATCAGAATCTGTCCAACTTCTATTGTTTGGCGCAGAGAGCCCGTTGAGTGGCTTGCTGTACATTTATCACAGAGTGGATCGTAGAATCTTTCATGGAGGTTGCCGCAATGAGAATATATGGCGCTGCAATGGGTGGTGGGGACGGCTAGTCATCCCCAAGGTCGAAAGCCTCAGTGGTGAGTAGCTGAGGGTTCTTGTCCGACACCTAGCCTTAATTTGGACTTTGTGAGGCAGCGCACGAAGGCGAAAGCCTTCGGGTTGCCTTTTTGTTTTAACAACTCGAGACCGGAAGGCTCTAATACACAGGAGAAACGCAAATGTCTATGCAGGCGCTCAATCAGTTGGTGGCACGCTCGATCGTGGATCCGTCGGTGGCTCAGGCCTTCTCCAACGGCACGGTCACATCGCTCCTCGACAATTTCGATTTCAGCGACGAGCTGAAGACTCGGCTTTCCGATCTTCACGCAACGAATTTCGCCGAGTTTTCCATTTTGGCCTATCGCACGGTCAAGGCGGTTGAGGAAATCACTCAGCCCCGCATCGAGCTGCCCTCGCCCTTGGAAGGGCTGGTCGACGACCGTGATCAGGCCGCTGACGACGAGCAGGTTGCATGATTTCCACTACGCGTGAGGAGCGCCGCTGGTTCGTCAGGAACCTGGCGCAAGGCCTGGCTGACTATACAGGCACCTCAGAACCCCCCGTACCGGTGGAGGAGATGCTCAAGCATCCGCCGGGGCTCTATCAGAATGACTTCGGGGTGGTCGAGATGTACTCAAGCCTGTGGGACGCCACCTTCGCCCGGCCACTGACGCAGCGCGGTAACGTCTTCGTGCACGTCAACTTGACCCCGGAGAAGCGACGCTTCGCCCTGGCTCGGGAGACGTTGAGCGCGCTCATCACCAGCAAGCAGGGCCGTGCCCTTGGCCTGGCGGATCTGCTCCTTTCGGAACTCCGCGAACTCGGCCGAATGTTTTGCACGCGCTCTGGTGGCGCCGGCCATGATGGTCGAGGCCTACCGCAAACGCGGCGGCTCACGAGATGACTTCGCAGATGCCTTTGGCATGCCTAGTGAAGTTGCCGCTGCCCGCTGGGACGAGGTCCAGACGACCGTCCCGCACTGATCGACCCGCACCACCAACGATTATCGCCTGCAGGAGCCGGCCCATCGGGCCGGCTCTTCATGTCTCTCAAGCGTTCACAAGATAGTGGAGCCGCTCGCGTGGGATCTGTTGGGGGAGGTGAGTCCATCCACCGACAGGCGCATGCACAGGGACCAAGAGTTTGTGTAGGAAGGCACAAACTCTTGGTCTCGAGTTGGTTGGATCAGGTGGCAAGCAGCCTCCCCCAAAAAGAAACCCGGGCGCCTTCGATGAAGACGCCCGGGGGCCCATGAGTGACCTGGGGAGGTCGCTCGCCGAAAGCTAGACGAGCACTTCCTCCGGTACCTGAAGGTCCTTGTTGGCTTCGACGACGTCCTTGGGAACGTCGAACACGAGATCGGCGCCGATCATCTGACGGACATAGTCCTTGACCGTGCTGTCCCAGTACTTCTTGTCCACATAGTAGACGCGGGCACCGCCCAACTCGTGCTGATACTCGGGCCAGGGGTAGGTGTTCTGCGCCATGCCTACGCCCCAGCGGAGCCAGCCATTGTAGCTCTCGTACGTGGCCCACCATTCCTGGTTGCCAAGGATCTCGAACCCATAGTACGCCTTGGCATAGTACATGATGGCGCCGATCCGGCCGCCGCGCATAAGGGCCATGGTATGCAAACTGATGTTGACGTCTTCGTCCATCAGACGTCCATTGGCGAAGCCAGCCCACACGCCGTCAATCAATCCCACCAGGGTGTAGGGGTCCTTGAGCCGTTTGCGGTACCAACCGAGGATCTCGGCGTAAACGCGCGCACCAACGATGTCGTAGAAGTCGTGGTCGGCTTCCATGACCTTCTTGATGTAGCCCATCATCTTGGGGGCTTCTTCGAGCCGCGCCTCACGGATGTACAGCGTGCGGCCGTCTTTCAGGGTGATCATGGCGCCCGGCCAGGGCTTCATGTCCATGCTTGGGCCCTGAAGCAGGGGTTCGATCTCCCGGACGTCGATGGTCAGTTGTTCGCGTGAAACCTTCTCCGGCGGTTCAAGTCTCATGACATTCAGCTCCTTGTCCTGTGCGTGGTGGCCCCGAAAGTTGGGCGCTCAGCTCATATTGGCGCGTGTGATTTTGTCGAGTGACTCGACATGTGTTGGATCGATGGCGTCTCCGAAGCGGGATTTCGACATGGCCTCCTTCTGTTTCATCAGTTCTTCGTACCGATCGTCTTCCACGAACGCAACGCATCGTCCTATGCTGGCTTCGCCGTCGACAAAGCGCCACGGGAAGAAGCCGATCGTTGCCCGCTGGTTGAGAAGCAGGTCGATATCGCCGCCAAGGCACTCGGCATGGATGATGCTGTGAGGGAACATCTCGATATGCATCAGTTGGTACTTGCTGTCATCGAAGAATTCCTCAAGGCTTGTACCTTGTTTCTTCTGGAACACTTTTTCCGCCTCCTTCGCCTGGCGGGGCATCCAGGTGCGGATGATCGTGTTCATGGGGTGGTCGGCGCTCCCGCAATCCACCGCAATCCAGCGCAGCTTCTTGGCTTTGGCCCATTCCGCGAACTCGCGGTCTGGCCCGGGATGCTTGACCATGTAGCGGATCTCGTCGGCCGTCGGTTGGTCCCATCCGAAGTGGTGATATCCAGTGTGAATGACCAGGATGTCGCCATCTTTGACCTCAACCCGTTCTTCCACCATCTTGCTGGTGTACACGTCATAGTCGCCGCAAACATCGCTCAGGTCAACGATAGCCCCCTCGTGGACCAGATAGTCCATCTGCAGCGCTGCCATGTCCTTCCCCGGCGTATAAAAGTGAATCTCACCATCCAGGTGGGTTCCCAGGTGGTTGGAGTGCGTCAAGAGCTGGCCGTTGGCGCCGTTGGGGGCAAGGCGCTTGAAGTACTTGACTTGCAGCGGTTCGTATGTCGGCCAAGGCGGTGTGCCGATACCCAGCGGAATGGTCAGGTCGATGATTTTCATTGCTCTCCTCGATAAGTGTGATCCCGCCGCTGAACTCACTCAGGGGGGCGGGGCGGACCCTACTGAGCCGCCAGGGCCTCGAAGGCCTCCTTGAACGGCTCCTTCGGTGCCCGCAAGATGCCTGCGCCGACCATGCCGACGCCAGGGTCCTTGTGGGCGATCCCGGTGTTGATTTTGGGAAGAATCCCGGTTTCCATGACTTTACGCACGTCAATCCCCAACGGTGTGCCGCGGAAATTCAAGGCCGGGATCGTAAAACCATCGTGTTCATCGAAGGTGATCTCATACATCTCCAACGTGGTCTCGTGCGCCATCTGCGGTGTCCCGCCCACAAACTGCGTAATGGCGGGAGCGGCTGCCATGGCAAAACCGCCGAAACCGGCCGTCTCGGTAATCGTGCTGTCACCGATATCCGGGTTGGCGTCCTCGGCCCCAAATCCAGGGAAGTATAGTCCTTCCACTTCTCCGGCTGGCGCCGTGAACCAGCGGTCTGGCATGGAACCCAGCCGAATGCCGAAATCCGTCCCGTTGCGCGCCATCACCGTCACTACGCTGCTGCCGGGGATGCCCTCGGCTGGCTCAAGCATGGCTTTGCCAGCCGGCATGCTTAGGTTGAGGAAGAAGTGGTCATTGCGATCGATGAACTCGATAACCTTGGCCAGCTCCTCCTTGTCGGTGTGGGTTCGGGCCAGGGCCGGACCGATCGCCCGCAAAAACAGGGACGTCGCGGCACGGTTGCGATTGTGGCATTCATCGCCCATGTGAAGCGCCTGGGCGATGATGGCCTTAAGGTCGATTCCGTCCGGCAGGCTGGTCAGGGCCCGGTCCAGATTGGGGTAAAGCACCTTCTCCATCCAGCGCAGCCGTTGGTAGACCTCCTCGCCCATCCCCCCATAGCGAAGGACCTTTCCTAGACCCTCGTTAAGCGTGGCGTAGGCCGTGTTGTCAAAGGCCTGGTTTTCGATGAGGAAGACCGGCATGCGTGGTGAAACGATGCCGGCCATGGGCCCGACGGTGTGATGGTGGTGACAGGGAGCGTACTCGATGTCGCCTGAAGCGGCCAACGCCTCGGCCTGGCGTTCATCCTCGGCCAAGCCCTCATAGATCAGCGCCCCCATCACGGCGCCGCGGGTTGGGCCGCACATCCGCTCCCATGTGATGGGAGGGCCAGCGTGCAGGATCATCCGATCGTGCATGCCGGGAATTACGTCACGCGCGATCCCCATGCCGGTCAAAACTGGGCGCCCCGCCCGAATCCGCTGGGTGGTCTCGGTGTTGGCGGCCTCGATGTCCAATCCGGACTTCGTCGAGTGTAGGCGCGGGATGCCCTCGGCTGGGGGCTGCCAGTCGACGTCCACGGTCGGGATGCCTTGCGCCTCGACTGACTCGGCCATACTGGCCAAGCCGACATTCACGACGGTCAATGGCTTTCCGAATACTTCGTTGATCTCAGATGGGTCCATGATTTGTCCTTGCGATTTGTGTTTCTGATCCCTAGAGGGGATCTGGTTGATGATTCAGTTCAGCGGCCGGCCACAACGGCGCCGACCAGTCGAGCGGCTTCAGCATTGCTTTCACACAATACCACTCCGGCGTCGATAAGTGTGTCTGCCTGACGGCTCAACACCTGGGGGTCCGCCTCCGTGCCAGTGACCGAGGCCACAAAGATGAGCTCGCGCCTCTGATCCTTGGCTTCGGCTCGGGCCTGCTTGATGGCTGCGCCGAGCTCGCCGGCTGGATCGTCGTGAGCGCCGTAGCCGATCACCACGTCGAGCATGATGACAGCCACCTCGGGATCTTCGGCTTCCTGGTGGATGCGCCGAATCCGGAGGTCGTTGTCGATCATCGGGTGGGGGCGCCCAACCGTGAACTCCTCTTCGCCCAAATCGACCACGCTGTGTTCCTGGCTGCGGGTCGAGTCCGGCATCTGTAGTGCCTTGATCAGCGGTGCGTTGGACCAAACTTTCAGGTCGCTGTTTGCCCGCCAGATGACCTGAGACTCGTAGCACAACGTGCCTCCGGAGAAGAGTCCCCGCAGGTAGCGTTGTCCAGGGGCGAGGCCGGCGGCCAATTCTTCGGCCCGTCGTTCGGTCTGTTGGGCTTCCTTGTCAAGCAGATCAGTCAAATCGGGCACGTCCCCATCAGCTAACCCAGCCGCCAACAGTGCCGCTTCCTGAAGCGTTGCCACCACGGTGGCATTGGTGGGCAGCCCGTGGTCGAGGTGCCCGCCGAGCAAGCAGACGACGGTCGGTTTGTCAGAAGCCCCTACTTGCTTCAAAACGGCTTGAGCGACATCGTCAGCCGGAGGTTTACTGACAAGGACGATGACCTTGGTGTTGTCATCTGCTTGGAGTGATTTGAGCGCCTCAAGCATCATAATTCCGCCGACTTCTTGGCTGAGATCGCGTCCGCCGACACCCAGGCCCTGCGTGATGCCTACGCCGCGCTTGGCAAGCAGGGTGCTGACCTCCTGCAACCCTGTGCCGGCGGCGGAGACGATACCGACCGGGCCCTGTGGGACCACATTGGCGAATCCAAGCGCCACGCCGTTGAGAATGGTCGTGCCGGCACCAGGGCCCATGAGGAGCAGGGCGTGATCACGAGCGTACTCCTTGAGGGCAATTTCGTCCTTGAGATCGACGTTGTCACTAAACAGAAGAACATGCAGCCCGCGCCGCAAGGCTTCCCAGGCCTCCCCGGCGGCGTACCTGCCGGCGACGGATACGACGCACACATTGGCGTCCGGCCGGGTCTTGACAGCGCTGCGTATGGTCTTGGGGCGAAAGCCGGCGCTCTCTTCGACGGCGGCTTTCTTCTGAAGGAGATTCTCGGCCTCATCCAGGACGGCGTCACCCGAGCCGTCATCAGCCTGAACAGCAATCACCAAATCATTTGGAGAGGCTGCCTTGGCTTCCGGTCCGAGAAGCCCGCTCTGCTCCAGAATGCTTTTGTTGGCGTCGGTGGCCATGACCACGGCCGCGTCTTTGACACCAGGCAGCTTGGCCAGCTCCCGGGCCACCAACATGAGCGAAACCGAATCGTGGTACTGACTGGTTTTGATAAGAGTTCGAAGAGTCAAGGCACTTGCCTCACTTTGTGACTAGAGAACGGTTCCGGATAGCAGGGCGAGGACGACACCTCCGGCGACAACACTGCCCAACTGACCAGCCGTGTTGGCTCCCATAGCGTGCATGAGCAGAAAGTTCTCAAAGTCGTATTCCTGGCCCATCCGTTGAACGATTCGCGCCGACATCGGGAAGGCGCTGATACCGGCCGCCCCGATCAGCGGATTGAACTTGTGGTTGCTGAGCACATACAGGAGTTTGCCAAAGAGCACACCTCCGGCGGTGTCGAGCACGAAGGCCAGCAGGCCCATGCCTAGTATCAGCAAGGTGTCCATCTGGATGAAGCTCTGGCCGGTCATCGTGCTTCCGATAACCAGACCAAGGAAGATGGTGGTCACATTGGCGATCTCGTTCTGCGCCGACTGGGAGAGGCGTTCGACGACCCCGGACTCGCGCATCAGATTGCCGAACATCAGAGCTGCGATCAACGGAGAAGCCACCGGAGCCAGAAGCGATATCAGCACGGTCACCACGATAGGGAACAGGACTCTGACGGTCCGAGAGATCTGCTTCTCCGTGTAGGGAAGGCGGACCTTGCGTTCGGCGTCGGTCGTGAGAAGGCGCATGATCGGGGGTTGGATAATGGGGACCAGAGACATGTAGCTGTAGGCGGCCACGGCGATGGGCCCCAACAGATGGGGCGCGAGTTTGGTTGATACATAGATGGCGGTTGGTCCGTCGATCGCCCCGATAATGCCGATCGAAGCGGACTCGTTGAGGTTGAATCCAAGCACCAGTGCCAACATCAACGTGCCGAATATGCCAAACTGCCCGGCAGCCCCCAGGAGTGCCATGCGGGGATTTTCCAACAGCGGACCGAAGTCGGTCATGGCACCCACGCCGATGAATATCAACAGCGGGAAAAGCTCTGTCTGGATCCCAGCTTTGTAGAGAATGCCGAGCATTCCGCCCGATTCAGCGATTCCCGTGAGTGGGAGGTTGGTCAAAATGGCCCCAAATCCGATGGGGAGCAGCAGCACCGGCTCATAGTCCTTGGCCACGGCCAGATAGATCAGGATGCCCCCGACCGCCATCATGACCAGCGACTGCCAGGTGAGATGGAGCGGGGCGTCGATGAGTGGAAGGAGCCGTGTCAGATCCATGCTCGCCTCATTCGAAGGTGAACAGCAGTTCGCCGTGAACGACGACCTGCCCAGAGTTCACGTGCACTTCGGCGATCACCCCCTCGCGCGGAGAGCGAATAGCGCTTTTCATCTTCATGGCCTCAAGGGCGCATAGAGGCTGCCCAACACTGACTTGATCACCGGCGGCAACCGCGATGTCAAGGATGTTTCCCGGCATCGGCGAGCGAATCTCCTGGGCCGAATAGGCGGGTGGGGCGCCCGTGGGCACGGGGGCCGCGGGTTGGGAAGGGGGCGAAACTGAACCGGCGGCTTGCTGGGCTGGTGTCGGGATGGCTTCGGTGGGAGCTTCGTCGAGTAGAACCTGGTAGGGTTTTCCGTCCACCTTGATTTCAAGAGGGGACCGATCAAGATCCTCGACTTCGATGTGGTAGGTCCTGCCGTTGAGTTTCAAATTGAGCTTTCGACGACTTGACGCGGGAGACATCACCGATCCCTTCCGTTGCTGCCTTCTTGCGGAGTTGACGATAGCACGGTCTGACCGCGCTGCCACCATCGGCCAGGTCCGTTTTCGAGCGTGCCCCCAAGGGCCGCGGAATGTCTGTCCTTGGCCCTCAACAGGAGAACCGCCGCAGCGATTGCGGCCGCCAGCTCGTCCTCCTCTCCCCTCGGGCCCGGGCTTCCTGGCCCTTCGGTGGGAGACGTGACTGGGGCTGGGCTGAAGAGTCGCTGTAGAACGATGATCGTCAGGATGAGCATGCCCAGGGCGAGAAACGTAAGCAGCAGCCCAAGCAGGCTGATGAGCAGGCCTTGTTCGATGAGGGTCACCAGGTCCTCCGGATCACAGCGGCATCGTGCCGTGTTTTCGAGGCAGGCGCTGGCTGCGCTTGTCGCGAACGAGCTCCAGTCCTCCGATCAGCCGGGATCGGGTTTCGGAAGGCAAGATGACATCGTCGACATGCCCGCTTGATGCCGCCCGGTAGGGCTTGGAGAATGTGTCTCTGAAGGACCCGACCAACTCAGAGCGCTTGTCATCAGCTTCATCTCCAAGTGCTTTGAGTTCCTTGCCGTACAGGATGTTGACCGCACCTTCGGCGCCCATGACGGCTATTTCTGCCGTCGGCCAGGCGAAGACCAAATCGGTGCGGATGTACTTGCTGCTCATCACGATGTACGCACCGCCGTATGCCTTGCGAGTGACGACGGCCAGCTTGGGAACGGTGGCCTCGGAATAAGCGTAGACGATCTTGGCCCCGTGGCGGATGATGCCGCCGTGCTCCTGGGCAAGACCCGGAAGAAAGCCGGGGGAGTCTATGAACGTGATCAACGGAAAGTTGAACGCATCGCAGAAACGGATGAACCTGGCCATCTTGTCGGCGGCGTTGATATCGATCACGCCGGCCAAGGTCATCGGCTGTTGAGCGACCACCCCGACACCCTGTCCATGCAGCCGAGCGAAGCCCACGATGGCATTCCCGGCAAAATCCGGCTGGACTTCAAAGAAGGATCCCAGGTCAAAGACCTGGTTGATAACGTCCTTCATGTTGTAGGCTTCGCTTGGGTCGATGGGAACCACGGAATCGAATGCTCTGTCCGCCCGCCACGGATCGTCGGTCGGTTCGATCGCCGGCGGTGGTTCGGTGTTGTTGGAAGGCAGATACGACATCAACTTGCGGGTGGTCGCCAGGGCTGCAGCTTCGTCCGGGGTGGTGAAATGTGCGACACCGCTGACCGAGCCATGCGTGACCGCGCCGCCCAGGGTTTCCAGGTCGACCTGTTCCCCCGTGACGGTCTTGATCACCTCCGGTCCGGTGATGAACATGTGGCTCAGACCCTGGGTCATGATGACGAAGTCGGTCAGTGCTGGAGAATAGACGGAGCCGCCGGCACAGGGCCCGAGCATGACGCTGATCTGGGGGACCACCCCGGAAGCTTGCGTGTTTCTCCAGAACAGCTCTGAGTAGCCGGCCAGACTGTAGACGCCTTCCTGAATTCGGGCACCGACGGAGTCATTCAGCCCGATCACGGGCACCCCGGATTCAAGGGCCAGATCCATGATTTTGGCGATCTTCTGTCCGGCGACCTCGGAATATGAGCCGCCCAACACAGTGAAATCCTGCGCGAACACGCACACCGTCCGGCCGTCGATCTTTCCAAAGCCCGTGACGACACTGTCCCCTGGGAAGTTCTTTTCGGACAGTCCGAAGTCTGTGTGACGATGCCTCGCGTAGCGATCGACTTCTTGGAAGCTGCCGGGGTCGAGCAGCAAATCCAAGCGTTCGCGGGCTGTCAGCTTCCCCTTTTGGTGCTGTGCCTCAATCCGGCTCTCGCCACCGCCGAGTGCGGCCTGCTGACGGGCCGCGATCAATTCCTCGGCGAGATCGCCATGTGTCTTGGGCGAATTCGGCTCCGGTGTCTTATGACTGTCGTCTGCCGGGGCTTGGGTCTTGTCGACCATGCTGCGGCCTCCCTGAGCGCGAAACGTTGGGACTATTTCTCCCTACGGTCGTGGTGCGAAAACGATCCACGGAAATCTACCTTCCATGTATGAGCGCAATCATGGGGCGGCGCGTGCATAGCCGACGGTTGTCACCGAATCACTGGCCACGTTTCCGAATTCGGTCGTTCCCGGGCGTGTGTTTATGAAAATGTGCACAAACAATCCCGCCCACAATCCAGGTTTCGCAGTTCTGGCCTGATTCTTATGGCAATGATGCGTTTCGAATCAGGAGGTCGAACCCGTCAGCACCTTGGGCATCCCTGAGCAGATGGTGCCTAGCTAATCAGCCCCTCGTCAAGCATCGCCAAGTAGACTTTCTCTGAGGAGAAGGGCGGCTCCGAGATCCTCACGCCCAACGCGTCGGCAATGGCGTTAGCGATCGCCGGTATGGTCGGCACCATGGGATGTTCGCCGATCCCGCGCGCACCGAAGGGCCCATCGTCCTGTGGGACCTCGACGATGATGGCTTCGATCTGGTCTGGAGCATCAGAGGATGTGGCGATGCGGTAGTCGACAAAGCTCGGATTTCGAAGGTGTCCATCTTCCAGCTTGAACCCTTCGAACAGAGCGGTGCTGATCCCCTGAACGAGGCCGCCCTCCATCTGGGCGCGGACCTGATCGGGATTGATGGCCTTGCCCATGTCGAATGCGGCCACACCTCGCAGAACCTCCACGCGGCCGGTTTCAAGATCGACTTCGACTTCGACAGCTTGGGCACCGGTCGTGTAGTGAACGACAGCTCGCTCACCTTGTCCGGTTTCGGGATCCAGGCCGGTGACGTAGGTCGGCATGAACCTGCCTCGGCCCACCACCGGCCCGCCGATCCAGCCGCTGTCGTCTTCCTTGGGCAGCCCGTAGATGGCGATATCTTTGAGAGACATCGCTTCTTCAGATTTGTAGGAGATCACCTCACCGTTGACGATATCCAAGTCGGCTGGATCCTCTTCCCAGGACTCGGCCACCAGATCGATGATCTGTTTGCGGGCGTCCTTGGATGCATTGACGACGGCATTGCCCATGCTCCAGGTCAGCCGGCTGGCAACCGTCTGCCACTCGTAGGGGCTGTACTTGGTGTCAACGGGCGAGGCGATGCGGACCCAGTCGAAGGGGACGCCAAGTGTGGCTGCCGCCATCTGAGCTGCTACTGTGAATGTGCCTTGGCCGAGCTCCTGTCCACCAAGCCCGACGTTCAGCGTGCCGTCTTCACGGAGTTCGACCCAGGCGCTGGAGCCAGCGTTGGGCGGCATGGCGGGCGCCTTCCACATGAGGGCCAGCCCTTTGCCTCGCCGCTTGTTCGGCCCGCTGGGTTCTGATTTCTTGCCCCAGCCAATGGCTTCGGCAGCCTTGTCCAGGCACTCGGGGAGGCCCGTGGGGTGCATGCGGCTGCCTGTCACGAGAATTGAGCCTTCCTTGAGGCAGTTTATGCGACGGAATTGGACAGGGTCCATCTCGATTTCAAGGGCCAATTCGTCGATGCATTGTTCGATGCCCGCATGCATCTCGGGCATGCCAAAGCCGCGAAACGGACCGCCCACGGGGTGGTTCGTGTAGACACAGTAGCTGTCAGTCTTGACGTTGGGTACCTCGTAGGGTCCGGTGCTACTGTACCCCGAAGCGCGAGTAACGTTGACACCATATTCGGTGTAGGCGCCCCCGTCCCAGTAGAATTTGTTCTCCATGGCCAGGATCTTGCCGGTTGAGTCGCAGCCGAGCTTGATCTCGGCCACCAAGCCTTGGCGAACAAACGTGGTGTAGAACTCCTCCTCACGCGTCAGCCTTAGCTTGACCGGCTGACCTTCCACCTGCATCGCCATGACAACCGCCGGGGCTTCCATCGTCACCCCGGCCTTGGAGCCAAAACCTCCACCAACGTAGTGGCCAATCACGCGCACATCACTTTGCGATTTCCCTAAGGCCTTGGCAATCAGATTGCGCTGGGCGAAAGGTGATTGCGTTGAACTCCAGAGTGTGACGGTTCCATCTTGATCGGCGCGAGCGATGGCGGTGTGCGGTTCGATTGGCACATGCTGAACGTGGGGGATTCGGTAGGTTCTCTCAATGACAGCCGTGCATTCCTTCCAGGCGGCTTCCGTATCTCCCTTTCGGATCTTGAAATGGTTTGAGATGTTGGTGCCTGGCTTGGGAAAGATGAAATTGGCAACAACGTAATCCCCCAGGTCGGGATGGATGAGGGGGGCGTCCGGCTTGGCGCCGATGACCGGGTCGAAGACGCCCTCGAGCACCTCGTATTCGACATCGATCAGATCCAGGGCTTGCTCGGCGATATCCTCGGTGGTGGCCACGATACCGGCCACCGGGTCGCCAACGTAACGGACCCGGTCACGGCAGAAGATGTGCCTGTCCTGCAAGTAGAGGCCGAGGTAACCGGGGTAATTCTTGCCAGTCACAACCGCCCGGACCCCAGGCAGTGCTTCCGCCTTGGATGTGTCAATCGACTTGATGAGAGCGTGGGCATGGGGGCTGCGGACCACTCGGCCGTGGAGCAAGCCCGGCCCGAATTGAATATCGTCGGTAAATGTTGCGGCACCAGTCAGCTTCTGCGTGGCGTCAATCCTAGGGGCGTTGTCGCCCACGGGGCTGATTGAAGGGTGCGAAGCGAGGGTGGGTTCGATGCTTTTGACCATCATGACCTTCCTGGATGATTCCGCTGAAATGAGCTAACTCTTCGTTGGCCGAGCAGGGCTCAGACTTTGGCTTCTGCGCGGGAACTGGCGGATTTGCGAACGGCTCTGATGATGCTCAAGTACCCGGTGCAACGGCACAGGTTGCCCACAAGGGCTTCGCGTATTTCGGCCTCGGTCGGATCGGGATTGCGGTCGAGTAAGGCGCGAGACGAGACAAGCACGCCCGGGGTACAGAAGCCGCACTGCACGGCCGAGCTCTCAATGAAAGCTTCCTGAATGGGGTCGAGCTGGCTGTCTTGTGCCAGGCTTTCCACCGTGTCGATTCGGGCGCCGTCGCACTCAACCGCCAAAACCATGCAGCTGTTGACCGGCTCGCCATCCATCATCACCGTACATGCACCGCACTCACCGGCCGCACAGCCATTCTTGGTGCCGGTGAGCGCCAGCGTTTCGCGCAGCATCTGCAGCAGGGTGTGGTGTGACGGCACGCTGACGGTGGTGGGATCGCCGTTGACAGTTAGTGTCAAAGTATGTTGGGCCATGGTTGTTTCAACCTCGCTTTGAGCCGGGAGATGTCAATGCGCCGGCCGATGGGCAGACACTGATCAGGACAGTTCGGACACAACCGATTCGAGGGCCTGGCGCGTGAGGTTGCGGACCATCATTCGCCGGTACCGGGCGCTGCCTCGAACGTCGTCGATGGGAGAACTCGCATTCATGGCAGCCTCGGCTGCCTTGTCGATGGTGGCGGGATCGAGGGGACTCTCGGCCAGGATCTTCTCCGCTTCGATCGGTATCAGCGGGGTCGGGGCGACGGCCGCAAGGGCAAGCCGGAAACGAAAGCCAGAAGCTGTCTCGGAATCTGGGTAGCCAAGGGCAGTCACGCCGACAATGGCCAGATCGCTGAGCCGGTTGCGGCCGAGTTTGAGATAGCGTCCCGCATGCCCGGCGGGCGGTATCGGCAGACGTATCGCCAGGGCGATATCGCCCGGAGAGAGGACAGTCTGCCCAGGACCCTTAAAGAACGTACGCAGAGGTTCTTCTCGCCGTCCAGAGGGGCCATAGATGATCATGATGCCTTCATACACGAGACAGGCACCGATGGTGTCCCCAGCGGGGGAGGCATTGCAGATGTTGCCTACCACCGTGGCGCGGTTGCGGAGTTGATAGGCGGCCACCGTCTTGGCGGCCTGGGCCAGAAGGGGATAGTGGTCCTGCACTTCTGGCGAGGCGATGAGGGTGTTCATCGGCACACCGGCCCCCACCGTTAGGCCAAGTTTGGAATCGAAACCAAGCTCAGACGTGCCATCGAGATGCTTTACGTCGACCAGATAGCGGTCCTTCCAGACCCCGTCGCGCATGCGGACGAAGGTGTCGGTCCCGCCCATGAACGGACGCGCTTCACCCGCGTGATCCACCAAGAACTTCGAGGCTTCGGCGAGCGAGGCGGGTTTGATGTAGTCGAATTCAGGAAGGCCAGGATGTGCGTCGGCCATGGGTCACCTCTTCATGAAGGAGCGGAGCGACCTTTGTGTCCATTGTGTCTGGCTCCGCTCTGTCGACCAGGTCCTGGGGGGCGGTGAGGCCCCACAGGATTGTGGAACATACGGCTGGAATTTGATGTTTTCACGGTCCTTCACGCCGAACATCGATGGCGGCAGAACCAGGAAGATCACCTGCAGCAGGATGCCGACGATGGCGGCGAACACAATCGCCGGGATACCTTTGGGGAAGATCACCGGGATGTTGAACGGGAAGAGCCCGTCCGTCAGGGCCAGGTTGCCACCGATGCCGGTGATCAAGATGGTGGCGCGGTACTGGGCAGCGTATAGGGTTTTCGGTCCCATGCGATGAGGCTGGCCCACTGCTTCCACTTGACGACCCATGAGGGCGAGAGGCTGTTTGCCTAGTACCCAGCCGTCCCGCCTCCGGCGCTTCCCTCTAGGGCTGGACGCGGTCCTCAGACCACCTCCTTTCCCCGCCTTAAGACGTCCGCAGGCCGCTTCGCTGCGGTGATGGCGACGGGCCATCCGCCGGCGCCTTCTCTCCCCGACACCCGGTTTCATGGATCGCGCCAGATGGCGGCGAGTGGAACTTGACCCCATCGGCAAAGATGAGACCACAAGTGCGACTCCACAATAATTGACCGGCGATCTCGTTCAAGTGACAAGACGCGCCTCCGCCCACGCTAGATGTCACCAGGCAGGCAATGGGAACGCCAAGGGAGGAATCCGTGTTTGTCAGATCAATTGCCGGGCCAGGAGATTTGTGAAGAAATTCACAAGCTCCGGGGGGTCAGCTCCGGAAGGCGAAGATCACCCCGGCGAAGACCAGCAGCAGACCCAGGCCGATCAGGATCATATTGGCGGGGCGGAGTGAAGCAAGCCGCTCGGTGAGGGGTGTGTCGGGCGAGGGAGTTGGGGTCGGCGAGGCCTTAATTTCGGTGGCGCCTACGGTTGGCTGGGGCGTGTTCGTGGCGGAGGGGAGAGATGCGGTTGGGCTGGCGGGACGAGGGCTGGTGGTTGGGGTCCAACTTGGCTCGATGATGATTCGGTCACCCTCGTGGAGCACGGAAGAGGACGTAAGGCCGTTCAAGGTCATGAGTGTGTCGAGGTCCACGCCGTAAATCGCGGCGATCGTCCACAAGCTTTGCCCCGCTCCCACAACATGTATCAGCGAACCATTTGGCAGAGCTGTAGCCTTGACAAGAGGGACGACCGGGGCGGGTTGCGAGGCCGCCGGGAGGGGGCTGGGTGCCTGGCCTGGCTGGTAGCTGCCGCCGGCAACATACCCCGCCATCAGCGTGTAGCGCCAGATGCCGTCGGATTCGCCTGCGCCCGCACCGACGTTGACGTAGTTTGGCCCCAACATGGTATTCAGGTGGGGGGCATCCCCGGTCCACCACTGGACCGCTTGGGCAGGTGTCAAGCCGGTCCCATCGGCGATGTTTTCGGAAATGAAGATCGTGGCACCTCCGCCATAGCCCGCAGCGGCCGCTCGTTGCTTTGGAGAAGAGCCGTCGGGTCCTGTGTGGGAGGTGGCGCCGACCGATACCCGCCAATCGTTCTGTCGGGCGGCGACGGACATCAAAATAGGGTCGGGCACAAAGGGCGGCAATCCGTTGGAGGCGCGCAAAGCGTTGACCTCGGCGATCAGCTGGGAGGCGCGCGAAGCGTCATTGCTTGCCGAGGATACTCTGACGGCCGCTGTCGAGAAAAGCAAGCTGGCGAGCGTGAGGCACAAGCTTATTGCCAGGGTGCGGGGGCGAAGTGACGAACTGCGGTTGCGGGGCGGGTTGGGCATGGCCCTCTGATTATCCCACAGGCCGCGCCTGGCAAAGGGTGAGCAAAAGGGATTCCCTCGTCGCCGCAGGAGGACGGTTCCTGGGTTACATGCAACGGATCCGAGAGAAGTGCCAGGGTGGCCAGATGGCTGTGGAATCGACTACCATTAATAAAGACAACTCTCCCCGGCGGGGGGCATCAGTCAGGTAGCTGACTTTCTAATAGGGTCCAGGTGAGGCCGTGCACGAAACGAGAGGCATCAGCTCAGCGGCCGTGGCGCTGGTTAGGTTCAGCCGTCCTCATACGATTGTGGGTACGGTCTTGAGTTTGGTGGGGTTGAGCGCTATTGCAGCCGCCGAACCAGGGGTGGCATTTTCGCTGCCACGTCTTTTGTCAGCTATTGTCAGCGCACTCGGCGTGAATGTCTTCGTCGTCGGCCTAAATCAAATCACCGATGTCCCAATCGATAAAATCAACAAGCCTGAGCTTCCCCTGGCATCGGGAGCCATGGGCCGAGCTTCCGCCTGGTTTGCCACCTTGCTTGGTCTCGTCGTGGCGATCCTGGTGGCGGTATCGCAGGGGAAGTTCCTGCTCATCGCCATCCTTCTGGCGGCTTCGATCGGTGCCCTGTACTCGCTTGAGCCCGTGCGGATCAAACGCTTCCCTTTTTGGGCCGGGACGAGCATTGCATCCGTGCGCGGCGTGGTCGTCAATCTGTTCATCTTCCTGCATTTCTCGGCCAACTCGCCGTCCCCGGCGGGCATACCAACAAAGATCTGGGTTCTGACAGGCGTAGTCTTGGGCCTGAGCCTGGTGATCGCCTGGTACAAGGACATCCCGGATATGGCTGGGGATCAACGCTATGGAATCTGGACCTTCTCCAGGCGCCTGGGGGCAAAGCGCGTCGTGCAGCTCGGCGCGTTCCTGCTTTCCATCTGCTACCTGTCCGTGGTTGCTGCGGGCTGGTTTGGGCTGCCCGGTGTCAATCCAGGAGTCTTGATAGTCAGCCACCTGGCATTGTTGGCCGCCTTCTGGGCAGCTACGCGGCGGGTGGATCTGGCCGACCCGGCTTCAGTCAGATCGTTCTATCTGTTTGTGTGGGGCCTCTTCTTTGCTGAGTATCTTGCCTTTCCGGCGGCCTGCCTCTTGGCGTGAGTCCTCACGGCGTGAAGCTGGCGGTATGAGCGTGGATGCCCAGGTCTGGGGGAAGCAGGCGGCGGTACAATGGCCATCGCGGCCGCGGCAGCGGCAGGACACTGGGAGGATCTCATGACCGATGCATCTGACCTCGAAGGGTTAACCAAACTGGGAAGCAAAGCCGCTCCCAGCAAAACCTTGGAGACCTTTCCCAATCACCATCCCGATCGAGACTACATTGTCCGCCTGGAAACGGACGAATTCACGTGTGTTTGCCCGGCCACGGGGCAGCCCGATTTTGCTCACATCTTGGTCGAATACGTGCCGGATCAGAAGGTGGTCGAATCGAAGTCCTTCAAGTTGTACATTTGGTCGTACCGGAATGAAGGTGTCTTCCATGAGCACGTAGTGAATGCCATCTTGGACGATCTGGTGGCAGCACTCAAGCCTCGCTGGTGTCGAGTAGAAGGTGTGTTCAACGTCCGAGGCGGGATCGGAATCAGCGTCGAGGCCCAACACGGGCGGCGCCCGGGGCTGGCGGCGTGAGCGGCAAGTACTATCACGCCCTGGTGGCCCTGTTTTCGACAACGTTGGTCATTTCCAACATCATGGCTGTCAAGCTCGTCCACATCGTCGGACTCTACTTGCCGGCGGCGGTGATCCTGTTTCCCGTGACGTATATCTTTGGTGATGTTCTCACTGAAGTTTACGGGTACGCTCGCGCCCGGCAAGCGATCTGGATCGGGTTCGGCTGCAACCTGGCTGCCGTGGCTGCCCTGACGGTCGGAAGTTGGCTGCCTTCCGCTCCTTTCTGGTCCGCTGGCTCGTTCAGCTCGCCCGAGCAAGCTCAATTGGCGTACCAGGCAATCCTGGGATTCGCCCCCAGGCTGTTGTTGGCTTCATTTGTGGCGTATTTGGCCGGCGAGTTCTTGAATTCCTACATTATGGCTCGCTTGAAGGTCGCCACTTCTGGCAGGTACCTGTGGGTGCGAACCATCAGCTCGAACTCTGGTCGGGGAAGGCGTGGATTCGGCGATCTTCATCAGCGTTGCTTTCTTCGGGATCCTTCAACTGGGCGACTTGAGTGCGACAATCCTCTCTCAGTGGCTTTTCAAGAGCGCCTACGAGACTTTGGCCACACCGTTGACATATGTGGTGGTGAATGGATTGAAACGCGTTGAGCAAATAGACACCTTCGATCGGGAGACAGCATTCACACCGATTCGATTCTGACACGGGGCTCTCCGGGCGGAGGGGACTTTCAGGCGCGCTGAACAGGGAAGGGAAGCAACTCATGAACGATCTCAAAGGAAACGTCGCGCTGGTCACCGGTGGGGGTACGGGGATCGGTCGGGGAGTAGCGCAGGGGTTGGCCAAAGCCGGTTGCCGGGTGGCCGTCTTGGGACGGCGAAAGAGGCCTTTGGATGCGACGGTTGACGCCATGTCCCGGGATGGTGCGTCTTGCTTTCCGATTCAGGCGGATGTGTCCAAGCCCGACGACGCACGCCGAGCGGTAGAGACCACCCGAGATGAGTTGGGTGGACTCGATATTCTGGTCAACAATGCCGGCATCGGCGGGGGCGGCGTGATCCACAACCATGACATTGAACGCTGGGATGAGGTGATGGCGGTCAATCTGCGCGGCCCGTTCTTGATGGCTCGCTTTGCTCTGCCTTATATGCGCGAGCAACGCAGCGGGCATATTGTCAACATCAGCTCCGAGTCCGCCCTGAGGCACTACGCAGGCAATGGCGCCTATGGTGTCGCCAAGCATGCGTTGAACGATCTGGCGGAGTACATTCAGGTTGAGAACCAGGACCTGAATATTCGTGTAGACACAATCTGCCCGGGCATGGTGCTGACTCCGATGTCCGAGGGTTCGCCGGGCCTCGATCCAGAGAAATGCCTGACCCCTGAGGACATATCGGATTTGGTCGTCTGGTTGGTGTCACGCCGCCGGAATGTGAAGATCGGCTCACCCATATTGATCCAGACCATGGAAAACCCCTGGACGTGATCGATCGGCTTCCGGGAGGGAGACCAGCCTCTTCATCCCATTGCCAACCGTTTGGCACGCCTTTACGCTGGTTTACACGGCCCAGGGCGTGGCACTGAGCTTGCACCCCTGCGAGGGGTGCAAGTTTTGTTTGAAAGTTGTGCACTGAGTACAGAAGGGTTGGCACTGCGTGACGTCTTCGTCCACTCCTGACCACCCAGAGACACCTGTCCCAGAAGGCCGCAGGTGGCTTTTTCGCGTCTTTTTGGTGGTCGTCCTGGTAGGCTTGGCCGCCGTGGGCTGGGCAAGCCTGAGTCTGAGGTGGCAGACCGAAGGCGATCAGAGCCGCTCGGTGGCGACATTGGTCGCATTGGCTACGCAGGTCAACAGCCTCCCGAGCCCTCTTTCCACGCAGCCAGAACCCTCGCCCTCCCTCACCTCCAGCCCGCTGCCCACCCGCTCAGGACCGCTGGGGACGATTGTGTATGCGGCTCGCCAGGGCGCGTACAGCCATCTTTGGGCGGCCTTGCCCGGCGAAGCCTCACCATCATTGCTCACGCAAGGCGATTTCGATGACAAAGATCCCGCTGTGAGTCCTGACGGAAGTCAGCTGGCATTCGCCTCCAATCGCGACGGGGCTTGGGATTTGTACACACTCAATCTCAGCTCAGGGGCGGTTCGGCGACTGACCGATACTCCCGCGTATGATGGCCACCCGACGTGGTCGCCTGACGGACGCTGGATTGCATTTGACTCCTATAGTGGCTCGGACTACGACATCTGGATTCTTTCGGTCGATGGGGGGCAAGCGCCGATCCAATTGACCAATCACCCCGCGAAAGACATCAGCCCGACTTGGGATCCCGCCGGCGGCAGGAGGATCGTGTTTGTCTCCGATCGGGACGGCTCAGAAGATCTCTTCATGGCCGATCTGGATCAGCCTCAGGAGCGTTTCACGAATCTGACCCACTCACCGGGCGTCGACGAGGTTCAACCGGCTTTTGGTCCCGACGGCAACCGCATCGCGTTCTCAGTCAATGTGGGCGGAGTGGATTTGATCAAAGGCCTCGATCTGAGGCAGATTGATCGCCCTGCGGTAGAGATTGGGCAGGGAAGGGCGCCGGCTTGGTCGCCGGACGGCAGCATGATTGTGGCCGAGATGGTCTCGGCACAAGAGAGCCGCTTGATCGGCTATGGATTGGATGGGTCCATCATATCTCCGGCCTCCGTCAGCCAACCGGGAGCAGGCCTGCGGGCCAACTGGACGGAGGGCGGCTACGCTTCTGTTGCCGTGCCACAACCAGGTGAGGCCGGCACAGAAGGCGCCCGGCTGCCTGACACGGGGACGCCCGAAAGGGCCGCCGGACGTCTCTCGTTGGTCGACTTGCGGGGGGTCAACGCCCCGCACGCGACGCTTGTTGGGGACGCCAATCAGGCATTTCAGGCGCTGCGAGAAGCCGTGGCCCAGCGAGCGGGATGGGACTTCTTGGGGCGGCTCGATGACGCTTTCGTCGGTCTGAATGATCCGCTCCCGCCGGGCTTCGCATACAACGATTGGCTCTACACTGGCAGGGCCTTCACGGTGGCCAAAGACGTCCTTGATGCCGGATGGTTCGTCGTCGTGCGTGAGGACATTGGCGGACAGACGTACTGGCGGCTGTATGTCCGGGCGAACGAACAGGACGGCTCGGAAGGCGAGCCGCTGAGGCGGCATCCTTGGGACTTCAGCGCCAGGTTTGACGGCGACCCCAATCATTACGATCGCGGTGGCGCCCCAATGAAGGCGATCCCGACGGGCTACTTTGTGGACTTTACTACGCTGGCGGCCAGCTATGGATTCGAGCGCCAGCCGGCCCTTCCCAATTGGCGGACATTCTATGCGGGTGCTCGTTTCGACGAATTCGCGTACACGCAGGGATTGGATTGGGTAACGGCGATGCTTCAGCTCTACCCGGCTTCGGCCATTGCCACGCCAACCCGTTACAGCACGCCGACGCTGACGCCTACCAACACACCTCGGCCAACCCCAACGCCGTGGTGGTGGCGATGGCGCACACCAACAGCGAGCCCCGCGCCGCCGACAGCCGCCCCTTTGCCAACATCGCCATGAAGCCGATCAGCCGTGAAGCGGCACCTGTTCTGGGTGCTGCGGCAATCTTGATGCTGCTGACGGGCTGCTCTCCCCAGCCGGCGCCAACGGCTGCTCCCGCACATCCCAGTGAAACCGCCTCGGTAACATCGGTTTGGTCGCCGACGGAAGTGCCCGTCATCCCGCCAACTTGGACGGCTGTTCCAGCCCTCCCAGGGCTCGTGTCGGCCTTCCCAACGGCGCAGGCAACTCCGGCACTTGTGCTTGCGCCACCACCGTATCCGGCCCCATGGGCGATCCAGCCCTTTGACCATTTCTACTTACGTCGACCCATCCCCTCAGACCACGCATACCGCATCAACAGCGAGTACCGGTATGGCAACACCGATTCTGGGAATGAGCCTACCCATACGGGGATCGATCTTGTGGCCGACCGCGGCACCCCGGTCGTGGCGGCCGGCGATGGCGAGGTGGTTTGGACGGGCTATGGGCTCTATCGGGGGATCTATGATACGAGTGATCCGTATGGCTTGGCGGTCGCCGTTCGGCACGACTTTGGCTACCAAGGACAAGCCCTGTATACAGTTTATGCACATTTGGATCGGATTGACGTCTGGCTGGGGCAGCAAGTTCGCGCCGGCGACCGAATTGGGGTCGTGGGCATGACCGGGCACGCAAGCGGCCCGCACTTGCATTTTGAGGTCAGGCTTGGAGAAAATCGATATTTCAACACGCGCAATCCGGAGATGTGGCTAGTCTCTCCCCAAGGCTGGGGGGTTCTGGCAGGCAGAATCATGGACACCTTCGGCCGCCCGCTGGATGAGGGCCTGGTTCAGGTCACTCGAAAAGATACAGGGCAAGTCTTTGATGTCTTGACTTATGCCCCGGACACCGTCCACCCAGATGACCACTACGGCGAGGATTTTGTGATGAGCGACTTGCCGGCGGGGGTCTACGAGGTCTACATCAGCTTTGCCGGTCATCCCTTCACCACCGAACTCTATGTTTACCCCGGTATGACCAACATGGTGGAATTCTCCGGTCGAAAGGGCTTCCTCCCCCCAGGACCACCGCCCACTGCGCCTGCCCGGCCGCCTTCCTCCTAGCCCCTGCCGTTGGGAGCCATCCCAGCCGGCAATCGCAGCGCCTTGGCTGCCCCAAGCATGTTATGTCAAGTAAAGTTGACAGTTTTCTTGCCTGTGTGTTATCCTTCCGCCGTCCCAAACCCTGCGGAGCCTCACATAATGGTTCGAGAACGGGTCGCTGAAAACGTCTATGTGTTCACAAGTGATCTCTATGCTTCCGTGAATGCCGGAGCGGTGATCGGTCCTGACTGGTCGATCCTCATTGATACGCTCGCTTTTCCTGAAGAGACGCGAGAGATTCGTGACTTCTTGGAAGAGGATCTCGGCAGTCGGGTGCGTTACGTGATCAACACCCACTACCATGCCGATCATAGTTTCGGCACGAGCTGGTTCCCGGGGGCGGTTGTGATCGGTCATGCGATGTGCCGCCAGCTGCTGGACACACTGGGGCGCAAGGGCCTGGAGGAGGCCCAGCAGGCGGGCACCGAGTTCCGGGACGTGGAGATCGTGCTGCCTGACGTCGTCGTAGATCAGGGTAGGGTTATCCTGCGCCTTGGAAAGCGATCCGTCGAAATCATCCCCCTCCCAGGGCACAGCCCAGACGGCATCGGGGTGCACTTGATGGACGAGCACGTGCTGTTTGCCGGGGACGTGATGATGTCGGTTCCCTACCTGGTGGATGGCGACTATGATGCTATGGTGGACAGCCTGAAGAAGATCCCCAAGTTGAAACTTGAGAGTCTCATTCAAGGTCATGGTGATGTGGTGCTGCGTGGCGAGGTCGGTACCGCAGTCAAAGCCAACATCCAGTACCTCAATCAGCTTCGCAAACACGTTCGTAAGGCCGGCCGGCGCAAAGATCCCATGGCCTATCTCGAAGATGTCGACATCGAGAGCTGCGGCAAGAGCAGGATACTGCTGAACGGCTTGGCGCGAGAGCTCCACGAGCGCAATCTCACGGCCTTGCTCAAGAAGTGGTATCCGGAAAAGGCTGAAGAAGTTGCCTGAAGGCGACCCAGGTCGGGCCCTTTCATGAACGCAAGTCACGCTCTTTCATACGCGATCGTGTTTGATGGCGGCAGCCGCGGAAACCCAGGGGCGGCCTATGGCTCATACCGGATTCGCCCCTGGCGGTCAAAGGACGGCAAGATCACGCGTCTCACGTTTGGTCACGGCACGAACAACGAGGCGGAGTACTGGACCCTGCAAGCTGCCTTGCGCGGCCTGCTATCGTTCCTTGATGGACGCGGGGACGATCCTGCCCAAGTGAGTGTGGACATCCGCGGGGACTCGCAGTTGGTGATTCGCCAACTTTCCGGGCAGTGGAAGGCCAAGGACCTTCGCATGAAGCGATTGCGAGACGAGACCCGGGGCTTGCTAAAGTCGTTCGGGAAGGTGAGACTCATCCATCAACCGCGTGAAGAATCGGTCTCCGTCCTCGGTCATTGACCCCTCCATGCCCGTGTGGCATAATGTCGACAACCTAATATGTCCATGCGATGATGGAGACGAGTAGGTCCGTGTTGACCTGAAAGCGAACCCGGGATGGTGTGAGCCGGGGCAGGCAAGTGGGCTGAATATCCCTCCGGAGCAGCGAACTGAACGCTTGAATCTCGAGCAAGTAGGGAAGCCGGTTTCGTCCAACGTTAGCCGGACGCGGGTATAAGCGATCAGCCGTACTCGATTGAGCGCCCGCCGACGGCGGGAAAGCGGGGTGGTACCGCGGGAGATTTGGCTCTCGCCCCTGATGGGGCGGGAGTTTTGCGTTTTGCACTGCAGAGCGCGAACTCGGATCGCGGGCTGCTCGCCAAGGAGGTGGAAGGTGACGGATCTTCTCTATTTCGATGATGCATACTTGCGCGCATTTGATGCCACGGTGGTCGCCGTTGAAGAGGGGAGTGTGGCCCTCGATCGAACGGCGTTCTACCCTGGCGGAGGAGGCCAACCTGCCGATGCAGGCCGGCTGACCTTCGATGGGGGACAAGCAAGTGTACGCAGGGCTCGAAAGCGTGAAGGTCAGATCTGGCATGAACTTGAAGCCGGAGCGCCCCTTCCCGAGACAGGGGCGAGCGTCCACGGCGAGTTGGACTGGGAGCGCCGTTACCAGCTGATGCGTACCCATACTGCGATGCACGTCCTCTGTGGCGTGGTCTGGATTGACTACGGAGCGAGCGTAACGGGTGGCAACATGGAGCCCTTGCACGGCAGGATGGACTTTGAGTTTGAGCGGATGCAGAAGGAACTGGTTCAAGAGATCGAAGCGCGCATCAACGAAGAAGTCGCCAAAGCACATCCGGTGGCATCGCGCATCCTGCCGCGGGAGGAAGCGTTCCAAATCCCGGATCTGATTCGCACCAAGATCAACCTGCTTCCGGAAGGCATTCAGGAAGTGCGTGTCGTGGAGATCAAGGGACTCGATTTGCAGGCCGACGGGGGAACGCACGTGAAGAACACAAATGAAGTCGGCCAACTTCGAATTGTGGACTACAAGAGCAAGGGCGCCATCAACAAGCGCCTGGTCGTCGAGCTGGAGGCAGCCTAGATGCCAGTATTTGATCCGGTATCAAGTCAAACTGATTTCGTCGAACTCGAACATCAAATCCTGCACCACTGGGAGGCTACCCGCGGCATTTCAGAAGGCGGTCGACCTGCGCATGGACATGCCGCGCTGGTCGTTTATCGACGGGCCGATCACGGCCAACAATCCGATGGGCGTCCATCATGGCTGGGGGAGAACCTACAAGGATTTGTTCCAACGCTTCAAGGCGATGCAGGGCCACAATCTGCGTTTTCAGAACGGTTTCGACTGCCAGGGTCTGTGGGTTGAGGTCAATGTCGAACGTGAGATGGGTTTCTCGTCCAAGCGGGACATCGAAGAATTCGGATTGGCGGAATTTGTGCTGCTTTGCAAGGAGCGTGTGCTGAGATTCGCGGCCGTTCAAACCGAACAGAGCCAACGGCTCGGTTACTGGATGGATTGGAATGACCCTCAGCAGCTGCGCTGGCTGGGCGAGAAGCTCAAAGAAGATCCGCAGCAGGAAATCACGGTCGAAAGTAAACGAGGCAGCCTGACGGATTCGGTGGAGTCAATCGTCGGTCGACTCGGGATGCCGGAGATGGGCGGATCGTATTTCACCTTCTCGGACGAAAACAACTACACCATCTGGTCAGCGCTGAAGTCCTGCGATGAGCGGGGCTGGATATACAAGGGCAGGGATGTCATGCCCTGGTGTACGCGCTGCGGTACGGGCCTGAGTCAGCATGAGATCGTCACGGAGGGCTATCAAGAGCTTACGCACGCGAGCGTCACCGTGCGTTTTCCTCTGGTCGACCGTCCAGGTGAATTTCTGCTGGTTTGGACGACAACGCCCTGGACGCTGACCAGCAACGTGGCGGCGGCCGTCGGCCCGGAGCTCACCTACGTCCGTGTCAGGCAGGGGGAGGATACCTACTATTTGAGCAAGGGCACCTTGCACATGCTCAAGGGAAGCTACGACGCGGATGGTGAACTTCTCGGCAAGGACATGTTGGGGTGGCGATACACGGGGCCATTTGATGAACTGCCAGCCCAGGTCGCTTCCGGCGCCCCTGAAGCTCACCGGGTGATTGCTTGGGACGAGGTCGGTGAAGATGAGGGTACAGGCATCGTCCATATCGCTCCCGGATGCGGGGCTGAGGACTTTGCCCTGAGCAAGCTCGAGGACCTGCCTGTGATCGCGCCACTGGGGGAGAACGGGTTGTTTGTTGACGGCTTTGACTGGCTGAGTGGGCAATCGGTACATGACGTTGCCAAACCCATTTTCGACAACCTGGCTGAGAAGGGGTTGTCCTACAACGTCGAGGACTACACCCACCGCTATCCCGTTTGCTGGCGATGCGGCTCCGAACTTGTTTTCCGTTTGGTCGATGAATGGTTTATCTCCATGGGAGCCCAGCTCGACAAGCCCTATGCAGAAGTCACAGAAGAAGAGAAATCCAGCAACCTGCGCTACCAGATGATGGAGGTTGTGGAAGAGCAAACGGCGTGGCACCCATCATTTGGAAAGGAGCGGGAGCTCGACTGGCTGAGGAACATGCACGATTGGATGATCTCAAAGAAGCGCTACTGGGGGCTTGCCCTACCAATCTGGGTGTGCGACTCATGTGGCCATTTTGACGTGATCGGCAGTCGCGAGGAACTGCGGTCCCGAGCGACAGCCGGCTGGGATGAGTTTGATGGACACAGCCCGCATCGTCCATACATCGACAAGGTGGTGATCGCTTGCAGCCAGTGCGGAGAAGAATCCCACCGTATTCCAGATGTCGGCAACCCATGGTTGGACGCCGGCGTCGTCGCCATGAGCACGCTGAGCTACAACCAAGATCGATCCCTCTGGGCCAAGTGGTTTCCGGCTGACTTGATCAGCGAAAGCTTCCCAGGCCAATTCCGCAACTGGTTCTACAGTCTGTTGGCGATGAGCACGATCCTCGAGCGTCAGGCTCCCTTTAGGGACTGCTTCAGCTATGCGACGTTGCTGGCTGAGGACGGTCGGCCGATGCACAAGTCTTGGGGGAACATGATCGAGTTCAACGAGGCCGCCGACCGGATGGGGGTCGACGTGATGCGCTGGATGTACTGCGATCACAAACCGGAGAAGGACCTCCTGTTTGGCTATGACCGGGCGGATGAGGTGCGCAGATTGTTCCTGATACCGTTATGGAATGTCTACGCGTTCTTTGTCACCTATGCCAATATTGACGGTTGGACACCCGGAGAAGCGCTGGACGTTGGCCAGCGAAGTGACCTTGATCGTTGGATCCTGGCGCGTCTCAACGAAACCGTGGCGGAAGTTACCCGGCGTCTGGAAACCTATGAGCCGGATCTGGCCACCACCTGCGTGACACACTTCATCGACGATCTGAGCAATTGGTACCTGCGCCGCAGTCGACGTCGATTCTGGGCCAAGGCAGGTGCCAGCCAGGCATCCGACGCCGACAAGGCCGCCGCTTACCAGACGCTGTACGATGTGCTCGAGACACTTGTCAGGCTCCTGGCGCCATTTGTGCCGTTTGTCACCGAAGCGATCTACCAGAATCTGGTTCGCAGGGTGGATTCCAAGGCTCCGGAGAGCGTCCACCACACCGCTTGGCCGGAGGCGGTCCCCGAGTGGGAGAACGCCAAGTTGAGCGCTGACATGTCTCTGGTCATGCGCCTGGTGTCTCAAGGACACGCGGCTCGCCAGCAAGCCAATGCCAGGGTGCGCCAACCGTTGGCTGAGGCCGCATTTGCGGTAGCTGCGGCTGGAGAGCGTGACGTCGTGCGCGCCTATGCCTCGCTCATCGAAGATGAGCTCAACGTGAAGTCGGTTCGATTGCTCGACACGGCGGCCGAGGTGGTCACCTACAAGCTGCACCCCTTGCCCAAACAGCTCGGCCAGAAGTATGCCTCAGAGTTTCCCGCCATCCGCAAGGCCCTCTTAGAACTGGAGCCTGAGCCAGCCGCACAGCGACTTCTTGCCGGACAAAGCCTTGAGATCGAAGTCGGGGACAAGCATCTTGAGATCTTGCCGACTGAAGTTGAGGTGCGCATCGAGGCGCAATCCGGCTTTTCGGCCGCGGCCGACGGTGCATATGTGGCTGCATTGGATACGGACATCACGCCGGAGCTGGCCACCGAAGGGCTGGCTCGCGAAATAGTTCGCCGCATCCAAGATCTTCGGAAGCAGGCCGACCTCAATGTGGACGAGCGTGTGGTGGTCGAGTTCCAGACCGATCCATCGGCCAGCGTCCGCCAGGCAATGACGCGTTTCTCGGACTACATTCGAGAAGAAACTCTGGCCGACGAGTTGCGCCCTTCGCCGGACCCAAGCGGAGATTGGGTCGAGACCTATATGGTCGAAGGTGAAGAGATTGTGCTGGGTATTCAGGCGGTTCGGAGGCGGTCTGCGTGACCATCCGGCTGTGTTACCATTGGGCGATCTTCCCCTGGCCACCGGGGCAGAGCTGGTTTCTCAGGAGGTAGGATGTCGAAAGTCAGAGGCTATCTTGTCCTCGTCGGGTCAGCCGGCGTGGTCGTCGCCATCGACCAGGTCACGAAGTACCTTGTGCGATCTCGCCTTGTCCTTGGGGAGACCTGGGCGCCAATCGCGGCCATTAGCGATTGGTTTCGAATTGTGCATTGGACGAACACGGGGGCAGCGTTCGGGCTGTTCCCTTCCGGCGGCCTGGTCTTCACCGTGGTGGCCATCGCCGTGACAGGCGCCATTCTCTACTACTACCCAAGGATTCCGGCCGGCCACCGCTTGCTCCGCCTGGCCCTGATTCTCCAGCTGAGCGGCGCCCTTGGCAACCTGGCCGACAGGCTGTTCCACTCGACAGTCACTGACTTCGTAGCTGTGGGTCAGTTTCCAGTGTTCAACGTCGCAGATGCCAGCATTTCAGTAGGTGTCGCCTTGCTCGTGGTGAGCATGTGGCTGGATGAGCGTCATGAGTCAGGTGGGGAGCAGGAGGCCAGCGGGGATGTTCATGAAGGCAGCGAAGGGCAAGCTGACGCACCCCGCGCCATGGGGTGACTGAGCAACACATCTTTTTCGACGTCCCACATCCCGGCGGACGCCTCGATCGCCTTCTGGCGGATCGTGGTGAAGAAATTTCGCGGACCCGATGGCAGCAATGCATCCGTGATGGGCTCGTGCTGGTGGACGGTCGAGTTTCGACGCGCCCTTCCGAGACACTCACCGGAGGGGAACATATCGAGGCCACGCTTCCCGAAGCGCAGCCGGCCGACATCGAGCCTGAAGCTATACCCCTGACCATCATCTATGAAAATGACGACCTGCTGGTGATCGACAAGCCGGCCGGAATGGTAGTCCATCCCTCGCCTGGCCATGAGCGAGGAACGCTCGTCCACGCTGCGCTGGCCCACGCCCCGCAGCTCGAAGGCGTGGGAGGCAAGCGCCGACCGGGGGTGGTTCACCGGCTCGACAAGGGCACGTCGGGCCTGATACTGATGGCCAAGAACGACAAGACTCACCGCCTACTCCAATCCCAATTTGCCGAACGTGAAGTGGAGAAACAGTACCTGGCACTGGTGGATGGGCACCCGCCATCCGCCGAAGGAATCATTCGGGCTCCACTTGGAAGGGACCCGTCCCACCGCAAGCGCATGGCCGTCGTTCCAAAGGGAAGACAGGCGGAGTCCCACTACGAGACACGAGAAAGCTTCCCTGGGCATACGCTGCTGCTGATCCGCCCCAAAACGGGTCGGACGCATCAGATTAGGGTTCACCTGGCATTTGTAGGGTCACCGATCGTAGGCGACCGTGTCTACGGTCGTCGCAGCCCCAGCCTGGAAATCGAACGACCGTTTCTACATGCCCACAAGCTGAGAATCAGCATCCAAAAAGGGGAGCCCCCGATGATATTCGAGTCGCCTTTGCCGCCCGACCTTGAGAAGATCTTGGGCAAGCTCAGAGCGCGTGCATAGGTGGAGTCTCATGAGAGAGAGGGATGCCATGTCCTGGATTGACCTGCGATCGGACACGGTAACGCAGCCAACACCCGAGATGCGGGAGGCAATGGCGCGCGCTGAAGTTGGGGATGACGTCTACGGCGATGACCCGACAGTGAACCGCCTGCAAGAGCTGGCCGCCGAGCGCATGGGGAAGGAAGCGGCGCTCTTCGTGCCCTCGGGGACAATGGGCAACTTGGCGGCAATCCTCAGCCACTGCAGCCGGGGCGACGAGATGATCGTCGGCGACAAGGCGCATACATTCATGTTCGAGGCCGGAGGGGCTGCGGCGGTTGGCGGCGTGCAGCCCCGCACGTTGCCAAACTCGCCCGACGGGCGAATGGCGCCCGAAGCGATCGAGGCTGCCATACGCCCCGGGGGCGACGATCACTTCCCGGTCTCGCGCCTCGTCTGCCTGGAGAACACCCACAACCTCTGTGGAGGGGCCGTGCTTCCGGTAGGCTACCTCTCCCAGGTGGGTGAATTGGTGCGGGAGCACGGTTTGAAGCTCCACCTGGATGGCGCCCGGATATTCAACGCAGCTGCTGCGTGCGGGACCTCAGCGGCCGAGCTGGCATCGGAAGCGGACTCGGTCACCTTCTGTCTTTCCAAGGGCTTGTGTGCTCCGGTGGGCTCGGTGCTCTGCGGCGATCAGGATTTCGTCGAGCGGGCGCATCGAATGCGAAAGCAGCTTGGCGGCGGGATGCGGCAAGCTGGAATCTTGGCCGCGGCCGGCATCGTGGCGCTGGAAACGATGGCCGATCGCTTGGGCGATGATCATCTACGGGCTCGTCGGTTGGCGGCGGAATTGTCGGCCATCCCTGGGGTCGAAGTTGACAATCCGGAACCTGCATCAAATATGGTCTACCTTACATTCAATCCGGAAACGGGCCTGGCGGCCGAGGCGGTTGTGGCGGGGTTGGCAGAGCATGAGATCCGGACAACCGAACGGGGTCCGAGAAGCATGCGGCTCGTGACTCACTATTGGGTTGGGGAGGAGGGAGTCGATAGGACGGTGGCCGCCTTCGCCGAACTCTTCTCCGGGTGAAGAGGTATTCAATTGATGGCACGTTCAAATGGCGGGATTGCGGCCTATCAGCCCAGCCATCCGGCCTCTCTGAGCCAGTCTTGAGTCTTGCGCATTCCCTCCTCAAGGCCGACCTTAGGCTCCCAACCGAGCACCTGACGAGCCTTGAGGTTGCTGAAACTGTTTGAGCTCCGGAGCGAGGCCACGGCGCGGCGAGTTACGGAGGCCTTTCGGCCGCGCAATCTTCCCACAATTTCATAGCCGGCGGCAGCCAGCCAGGCCAATGAGAAGGGTACCGAGGGGGGCTTTTCCATCCCAAGCATTTTCGCATAGCCACCGAAATAGACTCGCCATGGCAGGCTGAAGCCGTCGGTGATATTGAAGGCTTCACCCACGGCCTTCGGGTGGGTGCCGCAGGCGATGAGGGCGTCGATCAGGTTGTCGATGTAGACTGGTTTGAACAGGTGGCGACCGCCATCGATAAGGATCATTTGCCGGCGCCGGATCATCTGCACGGGCCGGATGGTGAACTGGCTGGAACCTGGACCGTACACCTGAGACGGGCGAACAACAACGGCCTGCAGGCCGCGAGAGAGGGCCTCCCAAACAACCGCCTCTGAGGCGATTTTGGAGTCGTGGTAGAGGCTGGCGCCTCGACGGACTGGTGTGTCCTCGTCGATAGCGAAGACCTGCAGGGAACCATACACGGCGCACGAGCTCAGGTGGACGAAGCGTGGTCGGCCCACAGCCAAGGATGCATCGATCAGGTGGCGCGTCCCGTCGACATTCACGGCCCACATCTGCTCTTGGGAACCTTGTTCATCGACCCAGGCTGCAGTGTGATAGATGCATGTCACGCCGTCCACCGCTGGCCCCAGCGTTGAAGGATCGGTCAAGTCGCCCTGGATGATCTTGGCGCCTTGCTTGGCAAGCTCGGCTGCACGAGACGGGTCCCGAACCAATGCGCGGACCTCCGGGTAATTCATACGAAGGAGACGAGAGGCCAAATTGGAGCCGATGTAGCCCGTGGCTCCAGTGACCAGAATCCGTTCTGAGCGGGGGGTCATAGTGAAGGATTGTACTCGAGGGGCACAAGCCACAGAGTCTTGGCTGGCGTCCCCATGACAAGGCGAAGGGGCGAGATGACGATTGTCTTCCAAGTGGGATTCGACCTACGTTATGTTCGCGTCTATAATCGCCAGCGTAGTCACCCGAAGAGGTGGGTCGAGGAGTCGAGAACTGCAACGCCTTGAGAGCCTGAAGAGACCCAAAATGAGCGACGAAAGGTCTCAGAAGAGCTGGTGGTCCAAGCTCTCTCTAGGGAGGGGCCGCAAGTTTCGTGAGGTCCTAACTGGTTACCTCATGGTTCTTCCGGCGGCGGTCCTGATCTTCATCTTCGGGATCTTCCCCGTGGGTTTTGCCCTATTTGTCAGTGTCTACAAATGGCGCCTGAAACGCGGCGACTTCCTTGGGTTGACGAACTACATCGTGGCCACCGGTGACCTGATCTACGTTGTGCTGTTTGGCCTTACGATTGTCGCCGCCATGGGCGGCTATCTGATGATTCGACGATTGCGAGGTGAGAGCGCGAAGAGCAACGCCCGCCTGTGGTTCTTCGCGGTGCCGGGGCTCTTCTTCGCGGGCGCGGCGGCCGGGGTGCTGCGTTGGGTCGCGACGGCTCTGCCTCCTGTCCTCGACATTGCCGACAAGATCATCGGACAAGAGAGATCGCGCGCGCTGTTCATGCGCCTGCTTGGGGAGGCGCTTGCAACCCCCGCCGTCGTCGCTGCCGGATGGCAAGCGCTGGGTCTGCTTGCGCTGGGTGTCTTGTTCTCCGCGGTTGTGTTGCGCTGGCATCGGGTTGCGGGCGCAATTGGGATCATTGCCCGCTTTGCAGTCGCCTGGTTGGCACTCGGAACGGCGGGGATCTTGGGCTGGGTCACGTACCAGGGCGTGGTGGCCGCGGCACGTATGGCGGCGGAAAGTGGAACCGCGGTCAGTCCAGCTATCAATGTTGTCCTCATCAGCGCCGGTGTGGCTGCCTTGGGCCTGGGATGGATCGCGTGGCAATCCGGGGCCCGATCAGAGAAGGATAGCGCCTTCGTCCTGAAGTTGACGGCAGCCGCTCTTCTTTTGGTGGCGGCCTGGCTCCTGATCGCCGAACTCCCAGGGGTCATCGCTCAGGGCGATCCCGACATGTGGGAAGGCCTTAAGGTGACGGTTTACTATTCGCTCGGCACGGTGCCTTTCCAGTTGGCATTTGGGATGCTGTTGGCGATCCTTCTCTTCCAAAAACTGCGCGGATCTGAGCTCTTTCGCATGCTCTATTTCCTGCCCTACGTGACGCCGGTCGTTGCGGGGGCAGCCGTCTATCGCCAGCTCTTTTCCACACGGCTCCAATCACCCGCCAATCAGATTCTGAAGCTCCTGGGGCTGCCCGGCCAACAGTGGCTCAGGGAGCCGACCGGCGTGTTTGAACTCTTGGGTAAAGGAATCGGGATCGACATCCCGCTTTGGCTGGCCGGCCCCAGTCTGGCGCTGGTGGTGATCATGCTGTTTACGATTTGGACCTATGCCGGATACGACGCCGTCATTTACCTGGCGGGGCTGGGTAACATTGATGCTGAGCTTATCGAGGCCGCCGAAATCGATGGGGCGAGCAATTGGCAGGTCTTCCGGCATGTCATCTTCCCGCTCCTATCACCTACCACATACTTTCTGTCATTGATTGCAGTGATTGGCACTTTTAAGGCGTTCACTCAGATCTGGGTGATGACCGTCGCTCCCGGGGGCGGGAGCACTGCGCTAGGGACGACCGATACCCTCAGCGTTGTGATATTCCGTGAGTTCTACGGCAAACTTCGCTATGGCTATGCCTCAGCGTTGGCCTTCGTCCTGTTTGCCGTGATTTTGGGGTTGACGCTGTTGAACAATCGCATTCAAGGCTCGAGGGTCTTCTATGGCTGATACGACGCTCGAAGGGGCGGGTCCCAAGCCTATTGAGCAGGTCCGTCCCCGGCAGGCTGGATCTGGGATACTGATGCGCTTCCTGATCTATGCCGTGCTGTTAATTGGCGGGGCGATCTCGGTGGCACCCTTCCTTTGGATGCTCTCGACCTCGGTGATGAGTCTGGGCGAGGCGCAGGGTGTGCGCGTGGTCCCGTCGGAGATTCACTTGGAGAACTACGTCGACGCGTGGGAGGAGGCGGATTTCGCCGAGTACTTTGTCAACAGCGTTCAGATAGCGTTGATCACATTGGCCGGCGAATTGGTGGTCTGCGTGCTGGCGGCTTATGCTTTCGCTCGCATTGATTTTCCGGGGAAAGACATGATCTTCGCGCTTGTCTTAAGCACCATGATGATACCGGCCATGGTGTTGATCATTCCCAATTTCCTGACGGTCACCTGGTTGGGTCGTATCGGCCCGATCAAGTGGATCAACAATTGGCCGGCCCTGACAGTCCCTTTCATGGGGAACGCATTTTCAATCTTCCTGCTGCGGCAGTTCTTCGCGCAGATCCCAGATGAGCTCTTCGATGCAGCCCAGCTCGATGGTGCCGGCCACTTCCGTTTCCTGTTGCAGGTGGCCGTTCCTCTGTCGAGGGCGCCGCTGATGGTTGTGATCGTACTTTCTTTGATCGGGTCATGGAATGCGTTGGCCTGGCCCCTGCTGGTCACGAATTCTCCCGAATGGCGGCCGATTGCGGTCGGACTTCTTTCATTCGTTCAGGAGGCCGGTCAGCAAACCAATCTGATGATGGCGGGTGCGGTGATCACCATCGTGCCTGTGCTCATCGTATACTTCATCACGCAACGTCAATTTACGGAGAGCATTGCCCGGAGTGGTCTCAAGGGATAGCTCGAGAGGAGGTAACGTCGAGATAACACTAGCCGCAGATTGATATGTGAAAATCTTCACAATCAACACAGGAGGAGAGACTGATGAGAAACCGCAAACTGGCCTGGCTGCTGCTGGTCGCCCTGCTGGGCGGCGCCATCATGACCGCGTGCAGCCCGGCGCCAACTGAAGCACCTGCGACAACGGAAGCCCCGGCAATGCCGGCCGCCACGGAAGCTCCAGCGCCAACCGAGGCGCCTACCATGCCAGAGAGCCCGATGGGCAACATCGATCCCAGCGGTCAGACGGTGACGTTCTGGCACGTTTGGGGCACGGGCGGCCCGAGCGATGGGATGAAGGCGATCGTTGACAAATTCAATTCCACCAACGAGTACGGCATCACTGTCAACGCCGTCGAGCAGGGCCAATACAACGATCTTGAGGACGCGATGAACGCCGCCATTCAATCCGGCGACGTGCCCTCGGTGGTGGTCGGCTACACCAATGCGCTGGCCAACTGGTACCAGGTCAACTCGATCGTCGACCTGAACCCGTACGTCAACGATCCCAAGTGGGGTCTTGATGACACGGCCAAGGCCGACTTCTATGCCGGCGCGTACGACGGCGGGACAATTGCCGATGGCTCGCGAATCGGCTACCCGATCAGCCAGTCGGCCAATGTGTTGTTCTACAACAACGGCTGGGCCAAGGAGCTCGGTTTTGACTCGGCGCCGACCTCTCCCGAAGAGTTCAAGGCGCAAGCCTGCGCCGCGGCGGACGCCAACAACAACGACGCTAACCCCGACAACGACGGCACCGGCGGCTTCGTGATGTACAACGGGGCCTCCAATGTCGCCTCGTGGATCTTCGCCTATGGCGGATCCTTCTTGAATGACAGCGGCGACGGCTACAACTTCGCCAATGACACCGTCACCTCTGTGGCGCAGTTCCGCAAGGATCTGTGGGACTCGGGTTGTGCCTTCGCCACTGAGAGCTACCCGAACCCTGAGTTCGCCAGCCGCAAGGCTCTGTTCGTCGCCAGCTCGACAGCCGGAATTCCCTATCAGGAATCGGCATTTGATGCTGAAGGCGCCATCAAGGACAAATGGTCGATCATCCCGTTCGTCGGGCCCGATGGCGGCAAGGCGGTGGACGCCTTTGGTCAGTATGTGGCTGTGGTGAACACGACCCCCGAGCAAATGCTGGCTTCATGGCTGTTCCTCAAGTACCTGACCTCGCCTGAGACTCAGGCCGAGTGGATCAAGGCCAGCGCCTACTATCCGACCCGCAAGAGCACGGTCGACCTGCTGGGCGACTACGCCAGCCAGGACCAGTACTGGAACGAAGGGCTCGATCTGGTGCAGTACGGGCAGTCCGAGCCAAGTCTCCCGTCCTGGACATCCGTGAGACGTGAGGTGCAGACGACGTTCGACACCATCGCGCAGTCGGATCCAAGTCAGATTCCAGATCTGCTTTCGCAGCTGGATGACACGGCCGCCCAGGCAGTCCAAGAGACGAAGTAGTCTCCGGGACTCGACCCTCGGCAGCCAGGAATCAAGGGCGGTGGCCATTGGCCACCGCCCTTGTTCTTCTTTTTGTTAGCAGAGGATGCGGTTCAAGGCGTGCAGCGGAATGAGGCCACCAGGGGATCGTGGTCTGATTTCCGGATGGCCGTTGTGTCGTCAGGCGCCGGGGGTGGATAGGGCGAATCCAGATGCAGAACTGTGAATTCGGTCAGGCAGGCGCCCAAGGCGCGAGAGACGAGGATGTGATCCAGCGTCTGGGCGACTCCCTGGTAGATGTAGCTGTAACGCTGGTCGGGCGCCAAACCATCGAACAGATCGGTCAGTCCCGCCCCGGCCAGAGCCTGCAAGGGCGGAGAGCCGTAGAACGAGTTCAGATCCCCGACGACAGCTACTGGAGCTGAAGGCGAGCCAGACAGGATATCTCGCACGGCCTGGGCGTCGAGTTCGGCCTGGGCAACCCGCCGTGGACGGGTGAGTTCGATGCCGGCGGAAAGGGCGGTGAAATGGTTGTTGAAGAGTGTGATGGAGTCCAATCCAGTGACACCCTTGGGTTCCACAACCAGTTTGAGCGGTGGACGGCTGAGGAGATCCTCCGGCACCGCCAGCTGTTTTTCGAGGCTGACCTCGGCCCGATCTGAACGCACCAAGTAACCGACATCAATCCCTCGACTGTCGGTGCCCTCCATCAGATAGGCCGAATAGTGGTACGGGACAAGCACGTCGAGCGCCGCCAGGTCGTTGAGGATGTCGATGTTCTCGATCTCTTGCAGCGACACGACGGTCGGTGCGCCGGCTGCCAAGATAGTGGCGGCCACCTTCTCCAAATTCCTTTGGTATTCGGAGGGAGTCGGAGGCGGAGGGTCGCTGGGGTGGGGCGGGAGAGGGTCAAACAGATTCTCGGCGTTCCAGTCCATCAGGCGGAACTCGCCCTGGGGGGTGGTCGGCAGGGAGGGCGGTTGGCGGTTTGCTACGGTCACGTGCGGATTGGTGAGCGGTTCGATTTTGTGCTGGCCGAATGTGTAAGCGAGGGGGCCGACCACACCTTGGACGCGATCGCCGACAGTCACTACGTAGGGCAAGCCCTCACGCGTGTCGTGGGTCGTGTTGGCGCCATCGTCGACCACGATGCGGCGCCCGGCGGGCTGGCCGCGCATGATACGGTCGATTCCATATTTGGCGAGGACCAGCGTGTACTCGCCATAAATGTCTGTTGGGCCGATGACGACTGCCGGCTCGCGCACTGCAACCAGCATCCCTTCGTGAGCTTCGTTGTAGGCAAGCGCGGCGTTATCGTCGGCTGGAGGATCGAGGGCTTCAGGGGCAGGCAGCTTGACCGCTTTTCGAACGACATCAACGTCAGATACGCTGCTCAGTTCCAGCTGAGTCTGCTCTGCAAGCTCGCGCACTCGACCGGTCACTTTCACCAGGTCGCCCGGAGCCACATTGATGCGCAGTACACCGGCGTTGACAAACAGCCCGTCTGATGTGTTGGGGTTGCCGTCTGGATGTGTGCTTTGAACCCAGAAGCCAGCCAGGCCTGGAAACACGCCGGTGACGACTCCTTGAGTGGTGAGGGTCTGCGGCACATACGGCGATCGTGGGCCGTCACCTTGAATAGCCCAGATTGGGACGGCCGCACCGATGAACAGACGGCCTGTCCCCGATTTCGTCGACGTGTCGCCTGCTCTGGCCTGGAAGGCAGGGATGTCGACCGCGCCGCTGGAGGCCGTAGGGCGCGCCCGATAGGTCAGCGACAGCTCATCACCGGCGGCGAGTTTGCCGAGCTGCCACGAGATTGTGGAACCGCTTTGCTCACCGCCGGCACCAATCTCAATGACCTGGCTTGAGGCGGGGGCGCTGGTCGTCACCAGTAGCCCCTCCACATCGGCGCCCGTGAAGTTTCTCAGTTCGGCTGTGATTTCAAACGTGCTGCCGGGAGGAGCGCTCGCCGGAACATTCAGGTCAAGGAGCAGAGCTTTGGGATACGAACGCTCGAAGTCGGACGCGATGCGTGGGTAGAGCGTGGGCACACCATCCGGCGTCTCGAAAATACCGGTGATAGCGTAAGGTTGATCGATCGCCAGCCCTTCGACCTGAAGCTCGGTTTGCTTGTCAACGTAGACGTTGAGCGTTTCACCCTGGGAGTTGGCCAAGGTGAGGTTGTAGCTGTACGTTTCATCAACGGCCTGGGTGAGCTGCCCTTCGACGCGAATGAGGTCCCCAGCCAATTCGTCGGGCGACTGCTGCGCCTGGCTGATGGACGCTTGTTGAGGGGGCGGCGCCGCGCCTTGCGCGATGATTTCGACCGCGTCCGAGGATTCGGCGACCAGCTCAACGGTCCCCCGATAATCTTGGGGCGTGCCATGAACACGGACCTTGGCACCGAGCGGGACCTCAACATCGGATTCCCCACCGGGTACCCAGACTTGGACGCCCCCACTGGAGTCTGACATGTAGAACTTGGTGTTTCCGGCTCCGGCGAATAGCGCGCCGGTGGTGATGGTGGCGGTGCCCTCCACAGTGACGGCTTGGTTGAGCAGCTCTCGCGCCACGCCAATTGGGATAGGCCCATCCTCCACAGTGATCCAAGCGGGGGAGGCGAAGGCGGCCCTGGACATATCTGGACTGGAAGCCATCGGATTGAGAAGGGCGAAGCTTCCCTGCGTCCAAGGCGCCTTGAGGACCACATTGATTGACTGGGTCTGGCCGGCCCCGAGCTGGTCGACGCGCCAGCTCAGGTGGCCGTCGTTGAGGGAGGTGGAAGATGGCAGCTTGGAGGCTGTGATCGCGTTTGGGAGCCATGCCGAGAATGACAATGAAGAAATGCTTGAATCGCCTGAGTTGGTTATCGACAGCTGGAGTTGAACGTCGCCGCCCGGCTCGACCCGGGTTGGGGCGGTAATGCTCAATTGCAGGGTCTGGGGCAACTTGGGTTCGGTTGGGCTGCCTGTGTTCTCCGGATTGGGGGATGAGCGGACAGCGAAGTCTGCGCGATTGTCCTCAGAGTCGATGCCTTCCCCCGAATCACCGCCTGGGCGCCGTTCGAGAGAGTGGCCATTTGTCAGCCCCGGGGCGGGCTGGCCTTCGGTCATGCCAGCCGCCCCCTCTCCCCACCCAAGTGCGTCCGCCTGGTTGCCGCCGGGGGCGATGAGGGCCAACGCGCCGCTGGTCGTGTTCAAGGCCTGACTGAAGGTGGCGTCCGGCGGTGTGCCAACATCCTCTCCCATGCGGACAAGCAAGTAGTGGCCATGAGGGGGGATTAAGGTCGGTTTCTCCCACGCATAGACAGGACGATCCTTTTCGGAAGACGGCAGACGGTAAATGAGACTCCACCCATCAAGGTCGACCGCATCCGAAAGCGGGTTGTACAGTTCGATAAACTCGTGATTGTTGTCGCCCGCTACCCCTGCCATCACCTCGCTGATGACCGGGTGGTCGGTTGATGGGCTTGGCAGTGGCGTGGATGCGGGCTGCTGAGAGCCGGGAGAACAGGCGGCTATCAGAAATGCCAGGCTGAGGGTTAGTAAGCGTCTAGTGATGAGGGTTGTCTTCATGGAGCTCCTGCCTACGCTGAGCGGTGTTGGTTGGGTGTGTTCGATGATCCCTCCAGCCCCCAATAGTAGGACAAATGCGGTGATTCTGATACACTCCTCGGCTGGAGAACGTCAGCGAAGGAGAACGCGCCGGTGAGCAATCTCAAAGACCTCACCTATGAGCATGGGGTATGCCTCTATCACAACGATCCGGATGGGCAGTGTTCCGGGGCCATTGTTCGGCGAGCCTTGGGCCCCGAGATGACCCTGTTTTCTTTGGAGATTGGTGATCCCTTGCCGTGGGACGCCCTGGACGCGGCTGATCTGGTGGTCATCGTCGACTACTCGCTGCCTCTCGAGGACATGGAGCGGATCCGCGCCCACGCACGGCTGATATGGGTGGACCACCACGTCACCGCCTTGGATCGGCTTGGGGACGCGATGTCGGACGTCCCGGGCAAGCGGAGCGTGGAAGAGGCGGGTTGTGTGCTGACTTGGATGACGTTCTTCCCTGAGCAGCCAGTTCCGAAAGCGGTCGTCTTCATCGGTGATCGTGACATATGGCGCCACGCCCATCCCGAAACAAGACCCTTTGGGGAAGGTTTCTATCAACTGGATGCGGATCCCGCCAACGACGACTTGTGGAATTGTCTTCTGGATGATGACGAAAACCTTGTCAGTCGTCTGATCGCCGATGGCGAGATCCTATACGCCGCACGCCTGCACGAGATTCATCAGGCAATTGAAGGCTACGGATTTGAGGTGCAGTTTGAGGGGCACCGCACCCTGGCTATAAACGACCGGGGGACCGGTGATATGGGAGAGGCCATTCGCCAGTCGGGATACGAAATCGCATACTGCTACGTTGAGACCGTGCGGAGCAACAGGCGCCAGACATTTGTGACACTCTACTCAGCTGAGGTCGACGTCTCAGTTATCGCACGGAAATACGGGGGAGGAGGGCACCGTGGGGCCGCAGGGTTCGCCTTTGAAAGGCCTGGGATGCCCTTTCCCGAGGGGGCGGTTTTGGATGAGACAATGCCCGGCATGGGAGAATAGGGTTGGGCCGCGACGCTCCGGCATTGACCCTGTGTCTCCTTTCGTGGTAGACTTCCGCTCGTCTGGGGGTGTGGTGTAGCGGCCTAACACGCTGCCCTGTCAAGGCAGAGATCGCGGGTTCGAATCCCGTCATCCCCGCTAAAAGCAATAAAGTTAGGTTAGAAGCTCGGATGAGATGTGAGAGCTCCTAACCTCTTTTATTTTCTAGGAACGGATTGTAACAGCCAGCCTGGCAACCGGATTTTCTCTTTGGTGACGGTGTTTTCGTCCAATCCCCGCAATTTGGCTGCCATCTTGCCATCCTCCAAGGCATCCCGAAGCCGCCGATCCGCAGCGATCTCCTATTTGGTTCTCAGCGCAATGCCGGACCCCTTGGCCGGGTCGTGGGTGGGGGGTGATCGCCCAGGGACCCTGCAGATGCTCCAATAGAGCAACCAGGCTGGCCCGAACTCCGGACCCGAGCCACAAAGCTCAAGTGCGCCAAGCTGGGCCGTTGCGTCAGTCTGAGTAGAACCCCGCGGTCTCGAAAGCATGTGCTGCACGCAGGAGGGTCGACTCGTCCAAGAACCGACCGACCAACATCATGCCCACAGGAAGGCCGTCGGACAGCGCGCACGGTAGCGAAAGCGCCGGGTGCCCTGTGGCATTGAAGGCTGAGGTGTTTGGGGTCATTTCCAGGTTGCGGGGGAAACTCTCAACCCATGATGTCTTCGGGTCAGGTAGGGCAGTGGCCTTCATCGGGGTGGTGGGCATAAGGATGACATCGACATCTGTGAAGGCCTGGTCGTAAGCTTGTCGCAAAAGCAGTGTCAGATTCTGGGCCCGGGCGTAGTAGCGGCCATCGTTTCGACGCAGCATCGCTTCACCCAAGAGGATTTGGAACTTGACAGTTTCTGAGAGCAGGTGGGGCCTGTCGCGGAATCCGCGGGCATAGGCCTCGAGCAAGCTGAGCGAGTAGTATCCCTTCCAGTTGGTACCTGTCCCGCGGCCTCGGAACATCTGGGCGGTCCGGCCCTCAACGGTTACAACGCTCCAAACATGATGTGCTTGACGGTGAAGAGGAACTGATATGGTCTGCACCTCCGCCCCGAGGCGGGCCAGAAGGGAACCAGCTTCGCGCACAGCGACGTCGACATCTTCTTCTGACGCTGATGGCCAACCGAAACCCTCCTCCAACACTCCGACGCGCAGCCCCTTGACATCGCCAGTCAGCGCCTGACTGTAGGCTTCCGGTTGGCAATGGGGTTGCCGGGGATCCAGATGATCTTCACCGGCGACTGCCTCCAAAAGGAGCGCCAGGTCGGTTGTCGTGGAAGCGATCAAGCCGGCATGGTCCTGAGTCAACTCCGATGACGAGATCCCGGTGTAGGGCACCAGGCCATAGGTTGGCTTGATACCGTACACACCGCACCAGGCGCTGGGGATACGGATAGAGCCTCCCTGATCCGTTCCCAGTGCCAGCTCTGCTTCGCCAGAGGCAACCAAGGCGGCAGGACCGCTTGTGGATCCTCCCGCAGAACGATTTTGGTCGTGAGGGTTTCGTACGGGTCCTGTATCAGAGGTAAAGCTGCTGCCTCCGGAGGACAGATGCTCACAGACCCCTTTCCCAACGATTTCCGCTCCAGCATCCAGCGCACGGGTCACCACGGTGGCATCTACGTCTGGCATGAAGCCCTCAATCACCCGAGAGCCGTTCATCATCGGTACACCGGCTACGCAGATGTTGTCTTTGACCACCAATCGCTTGCCAGTGAGAGGGCCATCGGCATTGCCTTTGATGGAGCACTTCACAAACCAGGCATTGAGACTGTTCTTATCTGGCTCTGGCGCCCTGACACCCTCACGCGGGTACCTGACTGCGGTGGTGGGCTGCTCCATCTCGGCGACCACCTCGAAAGACGCAAGGGGTCCACGCATGAGTTCTTGATGGGCCTTGAGGTCTGAGTCGCTCAATGCCAGACCCAGCTCATCAGACAGCGAGCGCAGAAGCGCAAGGGATGGGAGTTCGGGCTTCCCCAGGGTCCCGTCAGCCTCTTTGTCATTCGCATGTGGCAGCTGTTCCAGGGAAACGGGGATCTTGCTCACGTTGACTCCACTTCGCTTTGGTTGAGCATGATATGCAACCTCGGAATGGGGGTTTCGAACGGGTCTCGACACGGCGGATCAGCGATCATCCGGACTGGGTTGGTTCGCCTACCTTGTTCGGCTCCACCTCTGTCCCCGGCCCGCTTCCATTGCGCCGGGCCCAGATTTCGATCAAGGGGCGGATATGTCCGAGACCACGGAGATGGTCGGGGTTTTGAGGGAAGGTTCCAGGCGGCTTTCTCGTCCGAGCGCGTCCGTAATTTACTATTGATGGTGTCCTTGTACAAGCAGGCTACCCCAAGCTTGGAGCCTGCTAACGGGCAGCTGAGCCGCGCCGATCGCATGCCAGTGGTTAGCACTGCGTCGACAAGGTTGGATCGATTTGTGTCTTTGGCCATCCGGCGGCGCCAATATTGATTCCTGGCCTGGCACATAGACTCAGGCCATCGAGAATACTAGCATAAGGATTGGGCTTGGGCTGATATCAGCGCTCGGCTGGGCGCATCGGTACCGTTCCAATGGATTGTCCGAAGTGTGAGCGAGGGTCCGGCAACGACGTTCATCCAGCGATCGTTGATTTGGCCAAGCTGACCCCGTGCCTCTAGGACGTGGCAGCCGAGGATCAACTCCCACGCATCGTGTTGATTTGTTAGGCCAAAATATCTATACTTCACTATCGGTAGTGGGATGTTCAAGCAAAGACGCTCGGATCATGTGCCCAGAATCTGCAATGCGATTACCTGGTGAAAAGTCCACCACCGACCTTCGAACGAGCGCCTGTTGCTGTATTCCGTCCAATGGGCCTTTGTGATCGTGATGGGGTGATCATCCTGTCAGGGATGGTTCACCCGATCTCTTTGTGTGAACCGAGAGTTGGACCCCCTTTTACAATCCGCAATGCTGCGCCGTCGTTTTCTTTGTGTCGGGAAGAAATGAGTCCAAATGGCAAAGATCAAAGTTGAAATCCGGTCGGGTGCGTACTACGACTCGGTCATCCTCATGCAGCTGCAGCGTTCCCTGGCGGAGCAGCCGGGAATTGTCGATGCCGGAGTTGTCATGGGCACCGCGGCCAACAAAGAAGTACTGGATCAAAGTGGGTTGTTGGTTCCCGAAGCCAACTCCGCAGGCGCTGATGATCTCATCATCGTTGTCAAGTGCGAAGAAGAGGCCTCCGGGCAGGCCGCACTTGACAAAGTCGATGAACTTGTGGCCTCGCGGAGAAGCACTTCCACGGAACAGGACTACCATCCCCGCAGTATCGAAACAGCGGCCAAAATGCTCCCCGAAGCCCAGTGGGTGCTTGTTTCCGTTCCCGGGCGCTTCGCCGCCGGTGTTGCCCGGCAGGCTCTGGAGCTCGACAAGCACGTCTTTCTGTACAGCGACAATGTTTCTGTCGATGACGAGGTATCGCTGAAGCAAGAGGCTGCTCGAAAGGGTCTTCTTGTCATGGGCCCGGATTGTGGAACGGCCATCGTCAACGGAGTTGGCCTGGGCTTTGCCAACAAAGTCCGCAGCGGTCCGGTCGGGATTGTCGCAGCCTCAGGCACGGGTCTGCAGCAGGTCTGCGTGCGGATTCATCAGATGGGATCCGGTATCACGTTCGGCCTGGGGACAGGCGGGCGTGATCTATCGGAACCGGTCAATGCCGTGACCGCCCGCCAGGGACTCGATTTGATGGCGCGCGATCCTGACACCAAGGTGATCGTATTGGTGTCCAAACCGCCTTCGCCCTCGGTGGCGGATACGCTGGTCAAAGCGGCTCGTTCGGTCGACAAGCCGGTCGTGGTCAACTTCATCGGCTATGCCACGGCCTCGCGCCGTGTGGACAACATCTTCTTCGCCACGACTTTCGATGAGACCGCCAAACTGGCCGTCAGCCTGGTCGACTCAAAGGAGGACCTGGCACCGCAGCCGGACATCTCCCAATTTGCCTCCGGACAGCGTTATCTCCGAGGCCTCTTTTCAGGTGGAACGCTGCAGTACGAAGCTCTCCTGATCCTGCAGGACTACTTGCCAGTCGTCTATTCAAATGCCCCGCTTGACAAGCAGAACACCTTGGCGGATTCGCTGGTCAGCCAAGAGCACACGGTGATCGACCTGGGGGAGGACGAGTTCACTGTTGGCCGCCTGCATCCGATGATGGACAATGACCTTCGAATCCGTCGGCTTGAGAAAGAGGCTGCCGATCCCGAAGTCGCCGTCATCCTGCTGGACGTTGTGCTGGGATATGGCGCCCACCCTGATCCAGCGAGTGAGTTGTCCCCCGCCATCGCGGCGGCCATTCAGACCGCCAAGGATGCTGGCAGGTATCTGAAAGTCGTGGCGATTGTGAGTGGGACGGATTTGGATCCTCAAGGGATGGAGGGTCAGATTGACATGCTCAGAGACGCGGGTGCCAAAGTCGAGGTCAGCAACGATGCGGCGGCCCGCTACGTAGGCCGGTTGCTGCAAGCCCTCGCGCGCGAGGACGAGCCCAAGGCGGAACCGACATTTCCGCCTGTTGATCTGGAAAGGCTGAAGAGGCCACTGGCTGGGATCAATGTGGGGTTGGAGTTTTTTGCAGAGAGTTTGACTGATCAAGAGGCCCACGTGGTTCATGTTGACTGGAAACCGGCCGCCGGCAGCAATGAGCGGCTGATGAACATCCTGGAGCGCATGAAAGAAAGCTAGACGTCGAATGGATAGCCTCGATGGCTGAGACGGTTCATTCGGCGGGCCATGCCCAGCCGAACTGAGGCGCGTTTTGCCCTGAACGGCAGTCTGATTGAGATGTCGTTCATTACGGCCCTAACTTGGAGGCACATATGGATATCGAGAAGGCCAACGCCGAAGCCACCCAGCGCATGATGGATGCCCGGCCTATTGCCACCACCATGGCAAAGGCGATGGACGTGGTCCCGGGGATTCACGAGAACATGCTGCTCCATGCTGGCCCGCCCGTCACCTGGGAGCGCATGTCCGGCCCGACCAGAGGCGCCATGATTGGCGCTCTCATCTTTGAGGGCAAGGCGAAGAATGCCGACGAGGCTGAGAAGCTGCTGAAGTCGGGCAAGATCGAATTCTCCCCCTGTCATGAACACATGTGCGCCGGCCCGATGGCCGGCGTGATTTCTCCCTCGATGATGGTCTATGTCGTCGAGAACCAGACCCACGACATTACCTGCTATTCAAACCTCAACGAGGGCCGCGGGAAGGTCCTGCGGATGGGGGCCTATAGCGAGGGGGTCATTGACAAGCTCCGCTGGATGGAATCGGTCCTGGGCCCAACCATCAAAGCTGCACTGGAGGCCATGGAAGGCATTGACGTTCGGGCCATGTTGACAAAGGCGCTCCATATGGGGGATGACGGACACAACCGCTTGGATGCCGCCTCGGTGTTGTGGACCGCGCAACTGGCACCTTTTATTGCCAAGACCGCCAAAGACAGCCAAACTGCCTACGAGACAATCAAATTCCTTGGTGAGAATGCCCTGAGCATTCTTAACCCGGTCATGGCAGGCTGCAAGTCAATGACGGCCGCCGCGCACGACATAGAGGGCAGCACGATCGTCACCATAATGGCCCGCAACGGCACCGACTACGGCATCAAAGTCAGCGGCTTGGGGGACCAGTGGTTCACGGCCCAGTCCCCGGTCGTCAAGGCGCTCTACTTCCCCGGATTCGATGAATCAGATGCGTGTCGGGATATTGGCGACAGTGTCATCATGGAGACAGCCGGCATCGGCGGCTTCGCCATGGCGGCTGCCCCTGCGTTGGTGACGTTTATCGGGGGCGAGCCAAAGGACGCCATCAACACGACTCTTGATATGTACGAGATCACCTATGCTGAGCACAAACTGTTCACTATTCCGTACCTGGATTTCCGCGGCACACCCACCGGGATTGACATCCGCAAGGTGGTTGAGAAGCAGATAGCCCCGCGCGTCAACACCGGTGTCGCTCACAAGGATCCTGGCGTTGGGCAGGTCGGCGCCGGCGTTGTTTCGGCACCAATGAGCGTGTTCGAAGAGGCGCTGGTTGCGTACGCGGAGAAGTACGGTTTCGCATCCTAGCTATGGAAAGGCGGAGGCGGCAATGAGCCAAGAAGACTTGATCAAGTTGATGAGCGAGGCCAAACTTCACGACCTTACTCAAGATTGCAGCGTTTTTACGCCGCCCTGGCCAGGCGAAAAGGCACTGGAAGTCCACTTCTTCAAACGCGTCACCGGCGCCTACGGCGGCGGACAGGGTGCCAACGGCCAGATTCTGAACTGGAGCAATACGGTAGGGACGCACCTGGTTGGGGAACGGGCGTTTCACTCCGCCGGACGGGCCATCGCCGACATCCCGCTGAATGATCTGTGCGGGCCAGGCGTGATTGTTGACATCTCAGATAATGTCTCAGACTACAGCATCATTACGCCGGAAATGATCACCGACAAGGCCGAGGTCAAACAAGGGGACATTCTTATCATCAACACCGGGTATCACCGGTACTCCTGGGATCAGCCGCAGGTGGACAATCCGGAGGCGCAAGGCGGGGTGGAATCGATGGAATTTGGATTCCTCGTGCGTCATCCGGGGCCTTCCATGGAGTTCTACAAGTGGGCTCTTGAGATGAAACTGAAGGTCGTTGGCGTGGACTGTGGCGCCGCCGAGCACCCCATGAATACCCCGATTCGCCGGATGCACGAGAACCATTTCAAGCTGGCCGAGGAGAAGCTAAAGAAGGAGAGCGGCCAGAGCTGGGATGAGGCCTTCCCCCAGGATGAGTACTACGAGCTCACCCACATCACCATGCCCAAGCAGCATCTGGTGCTGGCCGAATGCATTGTGGGCGAGATCGACCAGCTGAAGAACCGCCGTGCTTGGATCCAGATTATGCCCATCCCGTTCATGGAAGTCGGAACCGCCTGGTCACGCGTCAGCGCCCTAACACCACCGGAGGGCATGAGTGAAGAGGCGTTCTTCGATGCGATGCAAGACGCGGAAATGATCGATATGACTGTTCCTTTCAGCGTGCAGACTCCGCAATGGCTCAACTATGTCCCGTTGAGTGTCACCTACACGAAGCGAGTTGGAGGTCAGTACTTCGGCATGGGCCGCAACGGGGCAATCTGCAATGCCAGCATCCACCTTGCCACCCACATGGACGGCGAAAAGCACTTCTATCCAAACGGTCGAACGATTGGACAGGTGCCCCTTTCTGAATGGGTGGGCCCGGGCGTGATCGCCGACATCTCGGACCTGGTCAGCGATTTCGAGCGTCTACACCCCCAAGATGATCGAGGATGTGGTTGACATCCGGAAGGGTGACATCCTGGTCATCAAGACGGGCTGGAATCAGTACGGCTGGTACAGCGAGGACTCGGATGAGTTCCGATACATGGTCAAGCACCCGGGGCCCTCGGCCGATTTCTCAAAATGGGCGACCGATATGGAGCTCAAGTGGATCGGCGTGGACGCCGTATCCGCCGACCATCCGATGAATACCATCATGCGTATCTGGCATCCCAAGACGTTCGCCGAGGCCAACGCCAAACTGATAGAGGACTTTGGCAAAGACTGGGATGAAATGTACCCGTTGGAGAGCTTCTATCAGGACATGCATCTCAACCTTTTCCCCAAGCAAATTGTGCACGCGGAGAATCTGGGGGGAGGCATCGAAACGGCGGAGAGCGGTCGCTACTACATTGGCTGCTACCCGCAAAAAGCCATGGAAGCCGAATCCATGTGGGCTCGGTTTGTGGCGTACAAAGAAGGCAGCTGAGATCTCGGGGCCCGAGGGGATTGGGCCTGACGTCATGAGCAGTGGGCTGTGCGTTTCTGGTCTATGATTGCGCGCGGCGCGCCCAGGAAAAGGGAAGTTGACCGGCGAACTGGCGAACTATCTGGAACGGATAGAGGACCTGCGGGGCCAGATGGCGGATCTGGTGGCCGGGCTGCCGGCTGAGGCATTGAACTGGCGGCCCTTCCAGGGCAAGGGCGATTTGTCAATCAATTCCCTGGCGGGCCTGGTTGCCCATAGCACTGGGGCGGAGCGCTTCTGGATCGTCGAGGTGGTCGGGGGCGGCCCTGCGACGCGCAATCGGGCGGCTGAGTTCGTTCAGGAGGCCAGCTCGCCGAAGAATATCGTCCATTGGTTGGCGGATACGGGGCAACAGACACGGAAAGTCCTTTCCGGTCTGAGCGACGCCGACCTGGACAGCCTCCGGCATGCCGAAGAGCATTCCCTTCCGGTGCGCTGGTGTCTTCTCCACGTGGTTGACCACACGGCTCTGCACTTGGGGCATATGCAAATCACCAGGCAGTTATGGGCAGGTGGCCAGAGTTACCCATCGCCTTTGTGGCCTGAGCGCCTGTCCCGAACGGATGAGGATTGAGTGCTGGATTCGTGGCGCGCAACACCAAATCTAGGAGGTGAGAGTCAATGAAGCCAGCGCCATTCGACTATTTCGCGCCGACCACCATCGAGGAGGCATTGTCTCACCTGGCTGAGCACGGCTATGATGCCAAGGTCCTGGCTGGAGGACAGAGCCTCGTGCCCATGATGAATTTCCGCCTGGTTCAACCCTCAATTCTGGTTGACTTGAACAAGATCCAAGACTTAGCTTACATTCGTGCCGACGAGAATGGTGGCGTGCGGATCGGGGCCATGACCCGGCACCATCAGGTCGAAATCGACTCGCTGGTGGCGCAGCGTATGCCTCTCCTTCACGAAAGTATGCCCCATATCGGCTATCCGCAAATCCGAAACCGGGGCACGCTTGGCGGGAGCCTGTCGCACGCCGACGCAGCGGCAGAACTTGTCGCGGTGACGGTCGCCCTCAATGGTCGCTTCCGTGTGCGAAATCAAGACGGCGAAAGGTGGATCCCGGCAGAGGATTTCTTTGTCGGACTCTTCACCACGGTCCTAGAGCCCCGCGACCTATTGGTGGAGGTGGAACTGCCGCCGATGCCGGACCATTCGGGATGGTCGCTGATGGAAGTCGCAAGGCGTCGTCACGATTTCGCTCTGGTGGGTGTGGCGGCAGTGGTCAGCCTGGATGACGACGGGCGATGCGATCGGGCGCGGATGGTCTTCCTAAGTGCCGGGGACGGGCCAGTAGTGGCCGGCCGGTCGGCTGATCTGCTGCAGGGACAGGCGCCTGGCGGTGAAGCCATTCGCGCCGCGGCAGAGATGGCTGCCTATGAGGAAATCGATCCGGGCAGCGACATTCACGCCAGCGCAGACTTCCGCCGCAGGCTGGCCAACGTCCTGGCGCGGCGGGCCTTGGACCAGGCATTTGAGCGCGCAGCGTCGGGAGAGTAGACCGGTGGAGACAACCATGCACAACTTGGTCGACATATCAACAACGGTCAATGGCATACGCTATGAGCAAGTGGTCGAGCCTCGGATGCTGTTGAGCGATTTTCTCCGCCACATCCTCGGCCTGACCGGCACCCATGTGGGCTGCGAGCACGGGGTGTGCGGTGCCTGTACGGTGATGCTGGACGGGGAATTGGTCCGGTCCTGTTTGCTGTTTGCAGTTCAAGCAGATGGGCATGAAATCATCACTGTCGAAGGTTTGGGGACGATGGATGAGCTGCACCCTGTCCAAGAGGCTTTTCGCGAAGCCCACGGCCTGCAGTGTGGGTTCTGCACACCAGGCATTCTGACGACCGTGGTGCCCTTTCTGGAGGCGAACCCCAACCCGACCGAGGATGAGATTCGGGAAGCTATCTCGGGGAATCTGTGCCGGTGTACAGGCTATCAACACATTGTTGACGCCGTGCAATTGGCCGCCGAGAAGGCACAGGATCGGAGCAAGCAGCCTGCCGATTGATGGATACAGCTTTCTGAGAACCCGGATGCCCGCATAGGAGCAGGTCTGTGACCAAGAAACTCATCGGAGAACGCATTCGACGAAACGAAGATCCCCGACTGCTTACTGGGCAAGCGCAGTTTGTGGATGATGTGGAGATCCCCGGTTTGCTCCACGCGGCATTTCTGCGGAGCGACCGGGCGCATGCCCGCCTGTTGAGTCTTGACGTCTCCAAGGCGCTGGAGCGGCCGGGTGTAGTGGCTGTCTTCACAGCCGAAGATATGGGCGAGGATTGGGAGCCGGGGCCCCCTCTTGTGTCGCCGCCGCCCACGGCCAAGGATGTTGTCTTCCATTCGCGCCGGCAGGTCCCCCTTGTCAAGGACAAGGTCAGGCACGCGGGAGAGGCGATCGCGGTTGTGATTGCGGATAGCCGCTACATTGCCGAGGACGCCGTCGAAGACATTTCCGTGTCCCTGGAGCCCTTAGAGGCGGTGGTCGACCTGGAAAAGGCCCTGGAGCCGGACAGCCCCCTGGTGCACGATGACTTGGAGTCGAATCTGGCCGCCCAGCTCTTCCAGAAGAAGGGCGATTTCGATCAAGCCTGCAAAGAGGCTGACCTGGTTCTCAAGAGAAGAATCATCATCGATCGAGGGGCGGCCGCAGCCATGGAGAATCGCGGCATTGTGGCCGAATGGGACGAGAAGGGTCAGCATCTCACCGTGTGGGACACTACCCAAGCCCCAATCTCGATACGCAACGGACTGGCGGCCAGGTTGGGGCTGTCGGAAAACCAGGTGCGGGTTATCGCGCCTTTCATCGGGGGCGGATTTGGGCCCAAAATGATGATGTTCTATGCCGAGGAGATGCTGATTCCTTGGGTGGCGCAGAAACTGAACCGGCCCGTCAAATGGATCGAGGACCGGCGCGAGAATTTCTACGGCACCACTCAGGAGCGTGGGCAAATTCATGATGTCGAGATCGCACTCAGCCGGGATGGCCACATCTTGGGCCTGAAGGACGTGTTCTTGCATGACACCGGCGCGTATGATCCCTATGGCTTGACGATCCCGCTCAATACCCAATGCCACGCGATGGGTCCGTACGATGTCAAGAACTTCGAGTCGGACGTCCGCGTCGTGTTTACCAACAAGATGATTGTCACGCCCGTGCGGGGCGCCGGACGGCCACAAGGCATATTTCTCATCGAGCGGATGCTGGACATAGCGGCCAGAGAGCTGGAGATCGACCCGGTCGAAATTCGAAAGCGCAACCTGATTGCTCCCGATGCCTTTCCGTATGAGCACGGGATCATCGATCAAGCCTTTGCGCCCCTCATTCTGGACAGCGGCAACTACCTGCCCGTGATCGATAAGGCACTGGAAATGATCGGCTATGACGAATTTGTCAAAGAGGAGCAGCCGCGGCTTCGTGCCCAGGGGAAATGCGTCGGCATCGGCATCGCTCCCTTCATCGAGTCGACAGGGGTAGGACCTTACGAGGGCGCACGCGTCACCGTGGAGTCCAGCGGCAAGATCTTCGTAGCAACCGGCGTCGGCACTCAGGGCCAAGGCCACTTCACGACCTTCGCCCAGGTCGTGGCAGAACAACTGGGCGTAGATGTCGGCGATGTGCGGATTGTGACAGGCGACACGGCGGAATTCCATTGGGGCACGGGTACTTTCGCCAGTCGGGGTGCCGTCGTCGCAGGCAACGCCATCCACGCTGCTTCCTTGGTTGTTCGAAAGAAGATTCTGGAGCTGGCAAGCAAGGCTTTGGAGACACCTGAGGAAGAGCTCGAGATCGAAGATGGCATGGTGCGAGTGGCGGATATCCCGCGGCAGTCAATCAGTTTGGGCGAATTGGCTTTGTTGGCCAACCCACTCCGAGGGGCGGTTGAGCCGGGCACAGAACCCGGGCTCGAATCCACCGCGTATTACGGGCCGCAGTACGGCGCCACGGCCTTTGGTGTTCATGGGATGATTCTTGAAATCGATCCAGAAACCATGATGATAAAAATCAGGCGCTACGTTGCGGTTGAGGACTGCGGGACGATTCTCAACCCGTTGATCTTGGAGGGCCAAATCCATGGTGGCGTCTCCCTCGGGATTGGCAATGCCTACTATGAGAAACTGCATTTCGATGACCAGGGCCAGTTGTTGAACGCCTCATTTGCCGACTACTTGCTGCCGTCCGCGACGGACATGCCGCGCATCGAAGTCGGCCACGTTGAGACACGCTCCCCGTTGAACGAGTTGGGCACAAAGGGGGTCGGTGAAGCGGGAACGATCCCGGTGCCGGCGCTCTTCGCTCAGGCCGTGGAGAATGCACTGGGGGACCGACAGTTGGAAATCCTGGAGAGCCCGCTCAGTCCAAATCGCCTCAACGAACTCATACACAAAGAGAGGGCAGCATGAAGATAGACGGCGAGTACGCGTTTGATGGGCCGCGAGAAGCTGTTTGGGAACTGGTTCGGGATCCTGAAGTCATCGCCACGCTCCTGCCAGGAACCCAGAGCGTACAGAAGGTTAGCGATACCGAGTACGCTGGAGAAATGACACTCCGCATTGGCCCACTATCTGGTGCCTTTGCCGGCAAGCTGATTGTGACCGACGAAGTGCCGCCCGTGAGCTGCACCCTGACAGTTGAAGGCGACGGGAAGATCGGCTTTCTGAAAGGCACCGGGGATATCGAGTTGGCCGATCAGGGCGAGCGGATGACCTTAATGAAGTACTCGGGGGAGGTGCAGGTTGGTGGCAAGGTCGCCAGCGTTGGCCAGCGCCTGTTCGATACGGTGAGCAAAGGCATGATCAAGCAGGGATTGGACAAACTCAACGAGCTATTGCGATCGCAAGATGCGCCAGTCGAGCCGTAGTCACCTCGCTCCGAATCGAGGGATGTGTTGCGGCCAGTTGGCAGAATCGGCCGGGACTTGTAGTATCTAGGGACTGCGAGAAAGGGGGAGGGGAGGCTAGGGACTGACAAAGCTCACGCTTGTGTGGAATGCCATGGCAGAGGCAAGCGAAAGGAGGGGCCCAGCGCACTGATGCAAGAGAGGCTTGGTCACTTTTCCCCTAGCCTTTTCAATGTCTGATCAACCAGGAGGAGGACGAGATCATGCAAAAGAGGCTCTTTGTACTAGCCACGATGTTGCTTGTAGTCAGTATGGCCATAGGCTCCTGCGCGCCCGCTGCTGCGCCCACACCCGCGCCAGCGCAGCCCACAGAGGCTATGGCGCAGCCCACAGAGGCAATGGCACAGCCCACGGCAGCAGAGGCCATGCCGATTACGCTGGCGATCGAACACTTTAGCGTCATTGCTGGCACAACCTGGTCCGGAGCGCAAGACCGCGCCGGCCAACGCATCGCCGAGAAGTATCCCAATGTCACCTACGTCTACCGCGAAAACGTCGCTCCCGATCAAACCGACCCGTTTGCCGAGGAGATGATCGCCAGCGGCGCCAACATCGTTGTAGGCAATGCCGAGTTCATGGGGTTGCCTTTGGCGGACATCGCCGACAAGTACCCTGATGTGTATTTTGCATCCGTGATTGCCAGCGACCTGACGACCAAGCGGAACTTCATTCGGTTCTTCCCGGGGCAGTATCAGGCCCTATATCTGGAAGGGTTGATCGCCGGGGCGTTGACGAAGACCGGCAACATCGGGATTACATCCGCCTTTCCGAACGTTCAGGTACTTCGTCGCCAGGCCGGCTTCATTCTCGGCGTGCAAGATGCGGCAGACCTGCTCAATAAGGACATCAATGTCTATGTCAAGTTCGCCGGCGACTGGTACCTGCCGGCGGATGAGCGTGCCATCGCTGAGACATTGGTTGATAGCTATGATGTGGATGTCCTGACCCAGCAGACCGACTCGAGTTCCACGATGGACGTGGCCAAGGAGAAGGGTGTTTGGTTCATTGGCAAGGATATGGACATCGTCGGCGAATACGGCTGGTCCGACACGAATACCGTCGCTGTCTCGTTCGACACACGCTGGGAAGTGATCTACGAGAAGATGGTCCAGGAGTACATGGCCGGCAACAAGTCGCCAGAGACCATCATGTATCCGGGTATGGAGTCCACCATGACCCTGGCTGACGGTACGGTCGAGCCGACGGTCGACCTGATGAACGACGGCAAGGTCGGCGTCGACGCCATCAGCCCGGCGGCCCTCCCGGCAATCCCGCAGGAGATCCTCGACTTGGTCAAGCAGCGACGTGAGCAGATGATGAACGGCGAGTGGGATCCGTTCACGGCGCATGCGTTCGTAAGCAACGGAACGGGCCTGGACCTTGAGGGCACGCCCATTCCGGCCGCAGGCACGGTGGTCAAGGCAGCCGATGAGGTTCCCACGACTGCGTTCCTGCTGTCCAAGTTCAACTTCGATCTGGAAGGCACAACGATCCTGAAATAACACGCCGCGGCAGTCCGAACGACGTGTGATAGTGGTCACTGATAGGTGAGGCTCTCGTCCTGTGGGAGCAGACCTCAGGGCGGGAGCCTCACACGCTTTAGCCGGGTCGAGCAGCATCGCCTGGGTACGTCCCGATGCGCTGAGCGGCGACCCACGACAGGTGGCAGGTAGACAGCATGTCCATCCAACCCGCAAAACGCGGTGATAAAGTCTTGGAGGCGAGGGGAATCACCAAGCGATTCCCGGGCGTCGTCGCCAACGAGCACATTGATTTTGACATTCGAGCAGGTGAGATCCACGCCATCTTGGGCGAGAACGGCGCCGGAAAGTCCACCCTGATGAAGATCCTTTTCGGTTTGCTCCAGCCCGACGGTGGCGAGATATACGTCCAGGGGGAAAAGGTGGCCTTTCGCTCCCCGCTGGATGCCATTGAGCTTGGCATCGGGATGGTCCACCAGGACCGCAAACTGATACCTGCACACAGCGTGCTCGAGAACATCATTTTGGGACACCCCAAGGCAGGGGCCGTTCCCGATATGAAGAAGACGCGTGACGAAATTAATGAGCTTTGCGACCGATATGGTTTCAAGATCGACCTCAAGGCCAAAGTGTGGCAGCTGTCAGAGGGTGAGAAGCAAGTCGTGGAGATCCTCAAGACTTCTCTATCGAGGTGCCAGGATCCTCATCCTGGATGAACCGACTTCTGCCCTTGCGCCTCCGGAAACAGAAAAGCTCCTTGAGTTGATCCGGTTTATGACCGGCGACAATCTTGCGCTGGTTCCGTTCATCACCCATAAGCTTCCTATCGTTCTGGCCGTGAGCGACCGGGTCACGGTGCTTCGGCGGGGCAAGGTCACCGCTCGCCTGCGTACGGCGGAAGCGACGGAGAGCAGCCTGGCCAAGGAAATGGTCGGGCGCGAAGTTGTCTTCCGGATTGAGCATGTCGAGGTCGAAAGGGGCAAGCCCATTCTTGAAGTTCAAGACCTTTCCGCCTTGAACGACAAGGATCAGCTGGCGCTGAAAGGTGTCTCCTTTACCGTCCATGAAGGCGAAATCTTCGGAATTGCCGGAGTATCAGGGAACGGCCAGCAGATCCTGGCCGAAGTGCTGGCCGGGCTGCGAAAGGCGGAGGCCGGCCGAGTGTCAATCGACGGCGTTGACCTGAAGTCGTGCAAGCAGCCTGGAGCGATGGAAGAAGGGTATGGGCTACATCCCGTCCGATCGCGTCAATGTGGGATCGATCGGCACCCTCTCGCTGGTCGAGAACACCCTGATGAACTACTATTTTGACGGCGCTTACGTAAGCTGGGGATTCGTGGATTTCCCGAAGGCGCGCGAGCTCACGGACAACTTGATCGCCGAATACGACATCGCCACGCCCAGCCCGGACATCTCGGCCAAGAGTTTATCGGGCGGCAACCTCCAGAAGCTCATCCTGGCGCGTGTCCTGTCCCGCAATCCTCGGCTGATCATCGCCAACCTTCCCACGCAGGGGTTGGATGTGGGCGCCACCGAGTTTGTCCAGAACAAGCTGCTGGAAGCAAAACGACAGCACGCTGCTATTCTGCTCATCTCCGAAGACCTGGATGAGGTCCTTTCGTTGAGCGATCGCGTGGCACCTGTCTACGAGGGTGAGTTCATGGGCATCGTCCCGATCGAGGACGCCAAAATGGAGGACATTGGAGCAATGATGGCAGGTATGAAGCGGAAAGTCGGGCAACCATGAGGCTGGGTGGCTACGAGGTGAAACTCGAGAAGAAGGTCAGGGTGACCATCGTAGAGGCCACGACCATCTCCCTCTTGGCGATCCTGATCGGCCTGGCGCTGGTCGGCCTGATCTTCCTGCAGGCGGGCGTCAGTCCGGTCAAGGGTTTTCGGGCCATATTCTCCTATGGGTTTGCCAACCCCTTCGGCCTGCCATTGACGATCAACCGCTCCGTCTTTATTCTGCTATGCACCTGTGCCTTCATCGTTCCGATGAAAGCCGGGCTGTGGAACATCGGAACTGCTGGCCAGCTCTACGGCGGCGCGCTGGGCACGTTCGGCGTGGCGCTGGCTCTGGGGGCCCGGGAATCCCAGGCGCCCTCCGTATCTCCAGTATTGGTTATCGTTCTGATGATGGGCGGGGCGATCCTGGGAGGCGCAGTGATGGGGGCGATCCCGGGCTTCCTCAAGGGTCGCTTTAACACCAACGAGATCGTTGTGACCATGATGCTTAACTCGGTCGGCTTCTGGCTGATCGCATTTATGATCAAGGAGGGCGGCCCTTTCATGGGCGGGGGCGGTGAAGGGACGGGTTTCAAGCTTTCGGAATCCGTTTTTGGGCCGATGGCCTGGGGTCAGACTTTCACCATCCCCATCGCCTTGGCTCTGGCAGCATTGTTGTATTTCTTGTTTGCCAAGTCTAACTTGGGTTATCAGATCAGGGCCTTCGGTCTGAGCCCGTCGGCAGCCAAGTATGCCGGAATTGACAAGCAGAACGTGCCATTGCTCGTGTTCATCCTGGGCGGCATGATCGCCGGGCTGGCCGGATATCATTACTTCGCCGCCGTTCCCGGACTGTACAAGATACCAACGAACTATGGGGACTTCGGCGACCTTTCCTTCTACGGAATCATCTGTGGACTGATATCCCAGGGCAACCCTTTGGCAGCTATTCCGTTCGCCTTGCTGTTCGGCGGGCTGACCAACGGGGGCCGCTTCGTCCAGGGGCAGCTCCATCTGGGCTACGGCATCGACTACGCCTTGCTCGGTGTCTTGATGATCACACTTGTCGCCTTCCAGTTCTTCTACCGCAATTCCATTGTCTGGGAGAAGTTGGAGAGAGAGGCGTAGCATGTTGGAGTTTTTCGCGCGCAGCCTGAATGCCTCGACGGTCTTCACGATTGCGGCGTTGGGCGAGTTAATCGGACAACGGTCAGGCATCTTGAATGTCGGCATCGAGGGTGTGATGCTCTTCGGGGCCACCATGGGTTTCATCGTGGCAAAGACCACAGGGAGCTATCTTCTCGGCTGCCTGGCGGCCATCGCCATCGGTGGTCTGATCGCAGCGTTGCATGGCTTCTTCTCGATCACCTTGGGCGGTGACCAAGTCGTGAATGGTATGGGCATCTGGATCCTTGGTTTCGGCCTGACGTCCTACATAGGCTACCCATACACCGGGCCGCTGGGCTTGGAGCGGCTACCGACCGTATTTGGGGTTTCCCCCTTCTTCTTTCTCGGTATCAGTCTCGTGGTCCTGACATGGTGGATGTTCTCCAAGACCAGTCTCGGCCTGCGGATCCGGTCTGCCGGGGAGAACCCTTCGGTAACCGAGGTCTCAGGTATCAACGTGACCCGAACACGTTACCTCAGCGTCGTGGTCAGCGGGATGCTCATGGGCTTGGGCGGAGCGATCTTTTCTTTGAGCTACAACCCCGTGTGGAGCATCAATTTCCTGCTGGGGTGGGGCTTCATCGCTCTGGCGTTGGTCTTCTTCTCCATGTGGAACCCCTTCATCTTGACGGCCGGTTCCATCCTGTTTGGCACGCTGTGGCAACTCTCCTTGAACCCTCAACTGGTGCTGCCCAACGTTATGTCCAGGTATCTCTGGCGGGCTGTTCCCTTCATCATGACCATCGGCGTCCTCGTGCTCATGTCCACCAAGTGGTTCAGTTCCAGGTTCGGAGCCGCCAAGCCTGAAGCACTGGGACAGTCCTACGAGAAGGAGTGAGGCACAGGTTTCGGCCGTCTTCCGGTAGTCGGACCCCAATTGCTCGTTGATTCGCCGGCAGCCGTTCGGGCGGAGACCAGGGTTCCCGCCTCGGTTGGGTTTGTCGGATCAATTCCCCTTATTCGTGAAGTCTTCAGTCTATTTGTTCCGCAGGGTGCAAAGGCCTTCGGATGGGCAAGGTGGCCTGTGCCGAATAGCGACTATCCAAGTTGATTTCCTTCCTTGTGAGTGCAGAAAGATTGTGACAGCCGACCATTGACACGGACGCCAATCCGAGTACTATCCTCTTCAAACTAATATCATCGGGTTCGCACGCCCGTGCATCGTCGAGAATGTTAGACAGGCCGCGCGCAGATTTGCTCTGACTGCGCACCTGTCTTTTTGAATCCTTGATCACCGGGTGCGAAGCAAGGCCGTTGGAGGCTTGAATGCGCACAAAGACGCGAAGAATCGGTGTCTCTACCCGACGTAATGCTGGTGAGCGGCAGGTCGCGAACTATGCCCTGGCTCGCCATGTGACGGTTGAGCTGTATGAGTGCGATCCTGCGAAGCTGGCAAATGGTGGCGAATTGGTGCAGCTTCTCGCGCACGCCGCTCAGGTGGGTGGAGCCCAAGGCATCGACTCCTCCCTGCAGGGTTTTGATGGTCAGGCCAACAGCGGCGTGGTGACTTTCGGCGAATCACACTTGGCGGTCCACGCTTGGCCGCAGCATGCCTACGCCGCGGCTGATCTCTTCATGAGCGATCCTGCCTTTGGCCTGGACGAGGCTGTCGAGGCACTCACGACGGGCCTTGGGGCGGGCACTGCGATGAGGTCCGCCGACCTGTACCGCGGGATTCCTTGGCAGGACCATGCCAGCGCTGCCCCATCAACCAACGGCGCACCAGTGCCACAGCGCTTCGCTTGGTCTTGGGAAGAGAAGTATGCTGAGGCCCAGGCTTGGGGGCTGTCGGCATCTGTGGACATCTATGATTGCGAGCCATCCGCAATTCGCGATGCCGAGAATATCCGTGAGTTTGTCCGCCAGCTGTGTGACCGTCTGGGCATGAAGCGATTTGGTGAATGTCAGGTGGTCAACTTCGGTGCGGAGGAACGTGTGGCGGGCTTTTCGATGACCCAGTTGATAGAGACGTCGCTGGTTTCGGGCCATTTCGCCAACGCCTCGAATTCCGCCTACCTGGATATCTTCAGCTGCAAATTCTACGAGCCGAGAGTGATGGCCGAGTTCGCAACTACTTACTTCCGTGGCTCACGCTACCGCATGCAGGTCAGCCTGCGGCGCTAGCCTCTGCCTAACTCATTCCGGTCGATGGGACTCGGCAGGGCGGGCTGCGTGGCGATGTCCAGGGCAGTCCCGTTGCTTGTGATGGATTTCACAAAGGGTGGCGGTCGCGGGAAGCGATGCTGATTGCAGGGCGGCGTGTGAGTACGCCCGTCGGGCTGGTGGGAGATGATAAGGATGGCTTGATTGTGCCCGCTCTCGCCGCTCCCCCGAGATGGGGGCTTGGGCGTGGGAGGTGAAGAGAACGACGTTCTAGCCGGACATGTCCGGCGGGCGGGGCCGACCCTCTCGTCTGCGTCGACGGCGGGCCACTTTCAGACGGGCCTGGGCTCGGCGCATCGAGGCTAGCGCACGCTGTAGGTCGAGATCAGAGGTACGGGTCTCGAGTCGCTCCTGAGCCCGTTTCATCGCCTCCAAGGCGCGCTCCTCGTCAATTTCTTCTGCACGCTCCACGGCGTCGGCCAGAACCACAATCCGGTCGGCCATGACCTCGAGGAACCCTCCGGTCACGGCGATGAATTCGTCCTGACCGTTCTTTCGGACCATGAGTTCTCCAGGCTCAAGCAAGGTGAGCAGCGGTGCGTGATGCGGAAGAATGCCCAGCTGCCCATTGGCGCCTGGTGCGACCACGAGCTCGACGTCTTCTGAGTAGAGCTCGCGCTCCGCGGTCATGATTTCGAGGCGCTGAGTGGCCACCGACCTAGTCTCCCTCGCTCATGCGCTTGGCATTCTCAACCGCATCCTCGATACCGCCCACCATGAAGAATGCCTGTTCTGGCAAGCTGTCGTGTTTTCCGTCGAGGATCTCTTTGAAGCCGCGGACGGTCTCCTTGACCGGGACATACTTGCCCTCCCGGCCGGTGAACGCTTCGGCCACGAACATGGGCTGCGAGAGGAAGCGCTGGATCCTGCGCGCACGGGCCACGGTCAGCTTATCTTCCTCTGAGAGTTCTTCGATGCCCAGGATGGCGATAATGTCCTGCAGGTCGCTGTACCGCTGAAGGACCTGCTGCACTCTTCGGGCGACGTTGTAGTGCTCTTCGCCGACGACGCGAGGATCGAGGGCGCGCGAGGTAGATGTCAGCGGATCGACGGCCGGATAGAGGCCTTGCTCGGCGATCGAACGCTCGAGGGCGATGACCGCGTCAAGGTGTCCATAGGTCGTAACGATGCCCGGATCTGTGTAGTCATCCGCTGGGACGTAGATCGCCTGGAAGGAGGTGATGGATCCCTTCTTGGTGGATGTGATGCGCTCTTCCAAATCGCCGAGTTCCGTGCCCAAAGTCGGCTGATAGCCGACGGCGGATGGCATACGGCCGAGCAGCGCCGACACCTCCATGCCCGCCAGGATGTAGCGGTAGATGTTGTCGATGAAGATAAGGATGTCCTGTCCTTCAACGTCGCGGAAATACTCGGCCATGGTTAAGCCGGTCAGGCCCACCCGTGCGCGCACACCGGGGGGCTCGTTCATCTGACCGTAGACGAGCGCCGTGTTCTGGAGAACTCCCGATTCCTGCATCTCGCGCCACAGGTCATTGCCTTCCCTTGAGCGCTCGCCGACACCAGCGAAGATCGAGAAGCCCTCGTGCACGGCCGCGATGCTTCGAATGAGTTCAAGGACGATGACTGTTTTGCCCACGCCTGCGCCGCCGTAGGCACCGACCTTGCCGCCCTTGGTGAACGGGGCCACCAGGTCAATGGCTTTGAGCCCGGTTTCGAGAATCTCCGTGCTGGTTTCCTGTTCATCAAAAGCCGGTGGATGACGGTGGATGGGCCAAATCTCCTCGGCTTCCACCGGTCCCAGGTCGTCGAGCGGTTCGCCAACGACATTGAAGATGCGACCAAGGGCAGGGCGGCCGACCGGGACGGCAATCGGACGGCCTGTGTCGGTTACTTCGGTGCCGCGGGTCAGCCCCTCCGACGGGCCGAGGGACAGACAGCGCGCCCAATTGTTGCCTACGTGCTGTTCGACCTCAAGGACCAGCCGGCTGCCGTCGTCGCGCGTGATTTCCACGGCATTGAGCAGCGATGGCAGCTCGTCGGGTGGAAACTCCACGTCAATGACCGTGCCGATCACCTGAACCACTTTGCCTTTGGTGCCTTCTGCCATGGGTTACTCCATCTCAGTCTTGATCGTGAGAATAGTAGTCGTCGGTTGGTAAATAGGCGCTGAACCTGCGGCCACCTGCAGTGTACGCCTAGCCTTCCAGGGCGGCCGCGCCGCCCACAATGTCCAAAAGCTCCCTCGTAATCGTGTCCTGCCTGACCTTGTTCTTGAGCAGAGTCAGATCGTCCAGCATATCGTGGGCGTTGTCGGTGGCGTTGTGCATCGCCACCATCTTAGCCGACTGTTCGCTGGCGACCGCCTCGAGCAGCGCGTGGTAGATCTCCATCTCCACGAAACGTGGGAGAAGAGCGCCCAACACCTCGGTGCTCGAGGGTTCGTAGATGTAGCCTACGGCTTGAGATGCTTCCAGTGGGGCCGGTTCGACCGGCAGGAGCTGTTCCATCACCGGACGCTGGACGGCGGTGTTGATGAACCGGGCGTAGGAAAGATAGACCCGGTCAATCTTGCGATCAGCGTAGTCCTGAATCACCAGGTGGGCGATCGGGAGCACGTCCTCAAGTCCGGGATTGTCGCCCATGTCCGTGAACACCGCCTTAACGTCACGGTTGTAGCGCACCATGAAGTCGCGGCCTTTGCGTCCGACCGTGATCAGGTGCACCGGCGCTTCGTTGTCAACGATGAACTGCCCTGCGTTGCGATTGAGGTTGGTGTTCAAGCCGCCGCACATCCCCCGGTCTGGGGTGATGTGAACGATGCCAATGTTCTCCACATCCCGGTATTCAAGCAGCGGCTGATCCAACCCGCCGCCACGTGGCTGGGCCGCCAAGTCAGCCAGTACCTCACGCATCTTCTCAGCGTAGGGTCGGCCGGCCAAGACACGCTGCTGGGCGCGGCGCATCTTTGACGCGGCGATCATCTCCATGGCGCGAGTGATCTTGGCGGTGTTTTCGACGCTTCGTATTCGGCGGCGGATCTGCCGCAGGTTGGCCATTCGCTGCTCTCTTTAGAACCGCTCGGTCAGATTGCCCTGGCGGCGGGGGTCTTCCCTCCCGTCACCCACGTGGGCTTCTGTCACGAGACCGCAAAAGCTTCCTTGAATTCCTTGATGGCGTTCTTCAACTGTTCTTCGGTATCTTCATTGAGCTGCCCGGTCTCCATGACAACCCGCCTGATTTCGGGGTGGGCGGCCTCGATGTAGACGTGGAACTCTGTCTCCCAGGATTTCACCTTGTCGATCGGCACGTCGTCCAGATAGCCATTGATGACGGCGTACATGATGGACACTTGCTGGCCCAGCTCCATCGGCTCAAACTGAGGCTGCTTGAGGACTTCGGTGATCCTCTGGCCACGCTCGAGCTGGTTGCGCGTGGCGGCGTCTAGATCGGAGGTCCCAAACTGGGCAAAGGTGGCCAGCTCGCGGAACTGAGCCAGGTCCAACCGCAGTCGACCTGCCACACGCCGCATCGCTTTGGTCTGGGCCGCGCCACCGACGCGCGACACCGAATTGCCGACGTTTACAGCCGGACGGATGCCGGAGTTGAATAAGTCGGCCTCGAGATAGATCTGGCCATCGGTGATCGAAATGACATTGGTGGGAATATAGGCGGAGACGTCCCCGGCTTGAGTTTCGATGATGGGCAGGGCGGTAATGGAGCCGCCGCCGTGTGCGTCGTCCATCTTGGCCGCTCGTTCGAGCAGCCGGCTGTGCAGGTAGAAGACATCGCCAGGATAAGCTTCACGGCCAGGAGGCCTTCGTAGGAGCAGCGAGATTTGCCGGTAGGCCCACGCGTGCTTGGTCAGGTCATCATAGATGATGAGCGCGTCCCGTCCTTGCATCATGATTTCTTCGGCCATGGCGCATCCGGCGTAGGGCGCCAAATACTGGAGCGGCGCCGGGTCGGCGGCATTAGCGGCCACGATGATCGTGTGTTCCAGCGCGCCATGCTCTTCGAGCGTGGCCACGACCTGGGCTACCTTGCTGGCCTTTTGACCGATGGCGACATAGATGCACGTTAGATCCCCGCCGCGCTGGTTGATGATGGTATCGATGGCCAAGGCGCTCTTGCCGGTGAAGCGGTCGCCGATGATGAGCTGTCTCTGGCCACGGCCCAGCGGAATCATGGAGTCGATGGCCTTGATCCCAGTCTGCACGGGGGTGTCGACCGGCTTGCGGACCGTCACACCGGGTGCCAGGCGCTCAACGGGGTAGGTGGTTGAAGCCTTGATGGGCCCCTTGCCGTCGATGGGACGTCCCAGACCATCCACCACGCGGCCGACCAGCTCTGCACCGACGGGCACGTCGGCCAGCTTGCCGGTCGAGCGCACCAGGTCGCCCTCCTTGATGCTGATGTCATCCCCGAGGATGGCTGTGCCGATAATGTCTTCGCCCAGGTTCAGCGCCAATCCGACGACGGCATCGCCGCTCTCCGTGTCGGGAAACTCGACGAATTCGCCAAACTTGGCGCCAGAAAGGCCATCGATGTGGGCGATGCCGTCGCCGACGTCCACAACGACGCCGACATCTACCATACTGGTCTTTCCGCCAAACTCTTCGATTTGGCGTTTGAGCACAGATGTTATGTCCTGGCCGCGGACAGCCATATGCCTAACCTCCACTCCATTGCTTGTGCGCATACCTGACGGCGGTGATTGGTGCGTTGGGTTTTGGCCCTCGAATCGGCACCGCCTTCAGATTGCCGTCTCATGCTTTGTTGAAGCCTTCTAAAGGGAGGCTTTCCCTATTTGGTCCCGGCCAACCGCCGGCACAAAAACTGGCAAACTTCACTGTTGCGCTCTGCTTCTGACGAGCTCGCGGCCCCTGGAGCAACCGGGCCATCAGCCGGCCATCAACTCCGCTTTGAGTTGTCTTAGCCGAGTTCGGGTGCTGCCGTCAATCAGCCGGTCGCCGACCCTTGCCACAAATCCGCCGAGAATTGATGGAGACACTTCGACGGTGATCTCCACCTGTTTGCCAGTCAACTCTTGGAGCCGCTTGCGAATGGCATCAATGATATCGTCGTCTACGGGTACGGCAGTGCTCACAATCGCTCGCTCGACGCCTTGTTCTCGATCGATCAGTTCCTGGACTTCTTGGGCCACAAGCGGCAGGAGAGAAACGATTCCGTCTTTCAGCAAGACGCCCACCAGGTTATAGATCAGGGGCGGGGCGCCGGGAAGCAAGTTCTTGATGGCCGACAACTTGTCAGCCTCAGACACCAAAGGTGCCTCCAAGAATTTGCTAAGCTCATCCGCCTCGAGCAAAGATGCCAGGCGCCACAGGTTCTCCTGCCAGGCGGCAAGCTCGTCTTCTTCTCGCGCAAGCTCGAATGCGGCTTGCGCGAATCGTTTGGTCGTGGAGAGACGGGTCATCAGGTTAGCTGTTCCCTATGTCATTGCTCTCGGCCAGGACCTCTTCGATAATCTCCACGTGGGCCTTTCTGTCCAGGGCCCGGCCAACGACTTGCTCGGCGGCCCGGATCGCGAGGTCGGCGAAGTGTCGTCGCACTTCTGCCATAGCCTCGTCGCGTTCCCGCTGGATTTCGGCCCTGGCCCGCTCCAAGAGGGCTTCCACTTCTCTGCGGGCCTCTTGCCGTTCTTCCTCCAGGTACCGATCGGCAATCTCCCTGGTTCGGTCGATGAACTGCTGTCCTTCCTTGTGCGCCTCCTCCAGTTGCCGTTCCATGTCGGCCTGAATTCTGGCCAACTCCTCCTTGGCCTTTTCGGCGGCTTCCAGACCTTCCTTGATACGCCGTGAGCGCTCGTCCATCAGGTTGAGGAACGGCTTGTAGGCGAAGAAGTATAGGATGGCGAGCAAGAGACAGAAGTTGACCAAGTAGACGATAAGGCTGGGGATATCAAATCCCAGCGTCCCCAGTCCACCGGTGCCTCCACCTTCTTGGATCAGCCCTGCAAATTGCACAATATCCCTCTTCCGCGTGCTAGGTGACCGAAGCTAACCGCCGGCTACCAGGGCGAGGATAATGGCCACAATCAGGACATAGATGCCGATGGCTTCGGCAAAGGCGATGGCCAGGATCATGTTCGTGAGAATCGCACTTCGGGCTTCCGGATTTCGGCCCAAGGCGTTCATGGCCGCCACGCCGATCATACCGATGCCGATTGCCGGGCCGAACATCCCCAGTCCGACCGCCAATCCGGCGGCGATCATTCGTGCAACATTTACGTCCACTCTGTTTCCTCCTTCATGTGTCCATTGAAGTCGTTTTGCGGCACAATGTTGATTCGATCAAGATCTCTTCACAGCGCTCCTGCAGCCGGTGAGGCACAAAAGGTGTGGCACCGCGACCATCTCCGGGGCAGCAGCCCGCGCAGGCCGCTGTCGCAAGGCTCTGGCAGATGGATCCTTCTGGCAAATAATAGGTTCTAGTGCTCCTCCCCATGGCTCCCCACGGCCACTGTGACGAAGGCCAGGCTGAGCCCGGCGAAGATAAGCGCTTGAATGAACCCCACCAAGAGCTCCAGACCGTAGAACGGCACGGCGAGCACGAAGGACACCAAAAAGGCAACCACGATCAGCACGATCTCGCCTGCCGTCATGTTGCCGAACAAACGAAACGTGAAACTGACCACCCGGATGAAGTGGCTCAGGAGCTCGAGGAGTCCCACGGCGGCGTGAATCAATCCGGTGAAGATGTCGAGCACGGAAAGGTGCCGCAAGCCCTCCCAAAACTGTCTGAAGCGCAGATACTCCTCGATATACTTCAGCCCGTGGGCGCGGAAGCCCCAGTACTCTACAAAGACCCCCGAGACAAGGGCGATCGCCAGGGGCATGTTGAGGTCTGTTCCGGCAGACCGGAGCAGATGCACGTTGATGTGACCGTCCTTGATGAATCCAAGACTCTGGTAGACAGGGATAAGTGCTAGCCATGCGTTGAATGCGACGAAAAGGAAGATGGTAGCGATAAGAGGAAAGAACTTCCGGCCGTATTCTTCTCCCGCCACGCTTTCCACGAAGCCGTAAAGGGCGTCCATGATCCACTCGACGACGTTTTGCATGCCGGTCGGGATGAGTTTCCCGCCACGCATCCCGCCTACGAGCAGCAGAATGAGAATGAGTGTTGTGACCCAAGAGGAAAGAATGGTGTTGCTGATTCCCAGGCCGGCGAGGGAAAAGACCTCAGGCGCAGCTAGTTCGACATGAGGGACGCCAAGAAGCTCGTGTGTGCCAAAAAAGGCGGCGCCGATCGCGCCGTTGTAAAGGCCCGCGATTCCCAGGCCTGTAACCAGCACCGCCGCTGCCGTTATCTTGAGCTTGGCGTTCGGCGACACTAAGTACCTCCGTCCTTGGTGTCGTCATCTGGACCGATCAGAGGTTGCACCATGCGATAGGCGCCGTAAAAAGCCACGAAGCCTCCCGCGATAAGTCCAACTATGGTGAAAAGGGGAAGGGTGCTGAACCGGTTGTCCAGCCACAGGCCGCCCAGAATACCGGCCAGGAGTGACATGGCCAAGTACCAGCCCACGCCTACTACCTGAAATACGAGCACGACCTTCCGATTGTTCTTCAATCCAGCCGCTGGTCCCGGGCGAGTTTACCATGAGCGAATTTGAGGATCAAGGTTTTGCCCTCCCTGGCGGGCCTCGCCGTCCTCAGAGCCCCCTGCGCATAGCCTTCGTCCGGGCCGAAATTGTTCGGCCTTGTCGCATCATCGGGTTTGTGTCGCGGCGGCAGCAGGGACTTCGTGGAGCCGCTGGATTACAGCCTCTAAGCTATCCGCTCAAACAGCCAAGCGTCTTCTTGACGCCGGGCCTCCCCAGTGCTGGATGTTTACAGCCCTTATTCTAAAGTCTAACCAATGCTCAGGCAACTTGTGCTGCTGTTTCGATCCCAAGAAGGGGAAGGCCCGGCGTGTCGGGAGGATGAAAATATGACCTCCAAGGCGCGATAATCTGCCTTCCGCTCGGGGGAGATAATATCACACAATGTGAAAAAAATCACATATGGAAGCACCCTAGGTGCTAGTCTCCCGCTCCCAAGAGGCGGTCGAAAAACGGGATGACCTCAGAATGGTTGTCGACAATTCGCTCGGGAGGGAGCAAGTTGCTTTGATGGATATGGTCGCGTGTCAACGGTGTCGTGACGGCGACTACACTCAATCCTGCGGCCAGTGCGGATTTCACACCGGAGGGGGAATCCTCAAGGGCTAAAGTCTCCTTGGGCGGAACGGCGAGGTGGTGGGCGGCGAGAGTGTAAATTTCCGGGTCTGGCTTGGGTCGCTCGACATCGTCACGCGTGGCCACGAAATCAAAGGTGGTTGTCATCTCCAAAGCTTCCAGGATTGCCCTGGTCTGCTCGCAATGCGACATGGTCGCCAGTGCCAGTCGGCAGCCGGCTCGCCGGCTCATCTCCACCACTTCCACATTGTATGGCCAACGATGGTCGCGCACGATCTGCGGATCGGCGATCAGTTCATCGTAGATAGCGAGCCGGATCTGGACATACGCTTGCCAGGGCGTTTGCACTCCGAACTCGGCCATTCGGCGGCTGGCCGCGTCTTCGAGACCGAACCTGGTGAGCAAGGCTGATGCAACCTCATAACGTGACCCCCCAACGACGTCCCGGAATGCGATTTTGACATCTGCGGGGTCAACCTCAGGGCGGAGTTCGTGTGCGGCTTGAGCGTAGGATGCAGCTTTGAGCCGCTCCGTTTGGACTAGCGTTCCATCGAGATCGAACACAACTGCGCGGCACAAGCGTCATTCTCCTTGTCCAGGCGAGTCAATGGCCGAACGCTGCTCTCAGGATAACATTCGGGCGTGCAGGTGCACATGGGGGCACCTGTCGGCGGCCGGTATAATGGTGTGTTGGAGCGGACGGGATCACCTGCTGCCCATTTCGGAGCGACGGGAGGCAGCAGGGCGTGAATCGAGAAAGCGAGGCTTTATCCATGCCACAACGAACAGGACGAGCGGAGTGGAAAGGCGATCTGGCGACGGGCCAGGGTTTGATGTCTTTCGGATCCGGGGATTGGGCGTATGAAGCGGCTTACTCTGCGCCATCCAGGTTTGAATCGGCCGAGGGTGCCAACCCGGAAGAACTCATCGGCGCTGGACATGCAGGATGTTTCACCATGGCGTTTGCGGCTGCGCTTGCCAGGGCGGGCCACACTGCAGAGTCGATCAACACGCAGGCCAACCTCAGCCTGGAAAAGAAGGAAGCTGGTTGGACGATTACCCGAATCGTGCTCGAAACGACTGCGGTTGTGCCGGGAATCGATGAAGCAAGCTTCCAAGAGATCGCCCAAGCATCTAAGAAGAATTGCCCGGTGTCGCGCGCCCTTGCCGGCGTGGAGATCAGCCTCAAGGCCGTATTGGCCAACAGCTGAACGAACGCGAGTGAAGTTACGCACAATCTCGAGGCGTGTCTGAATGTCCCATCTGTACATGGTGCACTACGGGGAGATCGCGCTCAAGGGCAAGAATCGACCTGATTTCGAGAACCAGCTGGTGCGCAATATCAAGCAGCAGCATCCTGGAACGCGTGTCCACCGGCGCCGTGGCCGGCTGACGGTTGAGAGCAATTACCCGCTCGATCTGAGCAACGTGCTCGGCGTTGCCTGGTGGTCCGAGGCCGTAAAAGTTCCGACTTCCTTGGATGCCATCCTCGAAGCGGCTATCGCGTACTCCGAGGCTGACATTCTCCAAGCGGCGACATTCGCCGTGCGCGTCACCCGGGCCAGCAAGCAGCTCGATCGCAACTCCCAAGAGCTGGAGACCATCATTGGAGGCGCGCTGGATCGGAAGTATGGGGCCCGCGTTGATCTGAGCCATCCCGACTATTTGCTGCACGTGGAGATCACCGGGGCAGGCACGTTTCTGTATGCCGACAAGGGGCGAGCGTGGCGAGGTCTCCCCGTAGGCGTCTCGGGACGGCTGATGGGGTTGTTCTCAGCCGGAATTGACTCGGCCGTGGCCTCTTTTCTCATGGCCAAGCGCGGCGCCGAAATCGAGCTGATTCACTTTCATGCGTTTGGCAAGGCTGCGGATGCGCATGAGGCGAAGGTGGCCGAGCTGTCCGGGCGGTTGATGAGGTTCGTCCCGCGGATGGTTTTGCACTATGTCCCCTACCACCACTTCCAACTGGCCACGGCCGGGCTCTCGACGTATCAGCGCCAGGAGTTGATCGTCTTCCGGCGCTTCATGGCCTTGACGGCCGAGCGTCTCGCGCAGGAAAGGGGCATTCTGGGCCTCTTCACTGGGGACAACCTGGGCCAGGTCGCGTCCCAGACCTTGGAGAACCTGGCGGCTGTCGATGATGCCGTTCGGCTGCCGATCTTCCGCCCGCTGATCGCATACGACAAACAAGAGATTATCGATCTCGGTATCGAGCTTGATTTGGATGAGACCGCGAACCGAACCTACAAGGATTGTTGTTCCATCGTCGCCCGACACCCAGCCACAAAGGCCAAATTGGATCAGGTTGCCGAGATCGAGGCCGCGGTGAAGCTTGATTCTTTGATTGAAGCAAGTCTGTCAGAACTCGTGACCTACGTTCCTGATCGGTCCGGTGCCTGGCGCCAGCGCGCCCGAGCAGCGGCCTGATCCCTATCGGGTGTCGATCCATCTTCCTCGCTGACGACGTGAGCCATTTGTCCGACCAACTGACCTGGGAGCGCTTGACACCACGAATCTGGGCGTGGTATGCTCGGCCGGCCATCTGAAGGGAACCAAGGTCGCGACAGGGGGTGCATCATGAGCGACCCCAGGCTCTACTGGCTTGGCTTCAGCCTCGTCCCCGGCATCGGGGCGGGGCGCCTGCGGCGGCTCCTGGAGGTCTTCGAATCTCCGGAAGCCGCGTGGACCGCCCCAGACCAGAACCTGAAAGCGGTAGGATTGCCCCGGGATGCCTTGTCGGCATTGCTTCGAGCTCGGCGTGAGCTTGATTTGCAGCACGAGTTCGACCGCATTGGGGCGCTTGGCTATCGTCTCCTCACCTGGGACGACCAAGATTATCCCGCGCGGCTGAAGGAGATCGAATATCCTCCGCCCGTCTTGTATGCTTGGGGAGAAGTTGGCGCCTCAGACAGCTTGGCGGTGGCCGTCGTTGGCACCCGGCGCCCCAGGGATATGGCCGCGGGGTGGCGCGAACCGTTGTTCAGGCACTTGTGGGAAGCGGTGTGACCGTCGTGTCGGGCATGGCGCGAGGCATCGATGGCATAGCTCATCGCACGGCCTTGGAGGCAGGCGGGAGAACGATCGCCGTGTTGGGATCGGGATTGGACGAGACCTATCCGCCAGAGCACCGCAAAATGGCTGAAGCGATTGCGAGGGCGGGAGCCGTTATCTCCGACTATCCTTTGGGAACGAAGCCGGAGGGCGGTAACTTTCCGCCGCGGAACAGATCATCTCTGGCCTATCATTGGCGGTCGTGGTGATTGAAGCAGGAGATTCGAGTGGTGCACTTATCACGGCGGATTTCGCTGCCGAACAGGGTCGAGATGTTTTTGCCGTGCCTGGCCGTATCCACGATCGCGCCGGTCGGGGCACCAACCGATTGATTGCGTCAGGGGCTTTTCCCATGGTGTCAACCGATGCGCTCTCGGAAGCGTTGAACTTAGAGATGGTCAACCGGCAGGTAGCGGCTTCCCGGCTTCTGCCGGCCAATGCGACGGAGCGAGGCATTCTAAAATCCCTAGGTGATGAGCCGCTTCACATTGATGAGATCAGCCGCCGAAGCGGAATGTCGATTGCCGAGATCAGCGCTTCACTCGCGATGCTGGAGCTGCGTGGTCAGGTGCGTCAGGTGGGTGGGATGACCTATATTCTGGCTCGAGAGACATCGCCCGGTTACAGGATAGATTGATGTCAGATTCTTTGTACGCGGTGGTGATGGCTGGTGGAGGTGGCACCCGGTTGTGGCCTGTGTCGCGGCGCAATCGGCCGAAACAAGCGCTCAACCTTCTGGGCGAAGAGAGTCTTTTCCAGGCTACGATTTCGCGCTTGCTTCCGTTGATACCGGCCGATCGCATCACCGTGGTCACCGTCGAAGACCAGGCGGAGCTGTTGCGACGCCAGACGCCAGTCCTCTCGCCGGAGAATTTTTTGATCGAACCCTCTCCTCGGGGGACAGCGGCAGTGATAGGCATGGCGGCGGTGGAACTTGCCAGGCGGGATCCGGAGGCGGTGATGATTTGCCTCCCGGCTGATCATGTCGTCCAGAACGACCAACGGCTGCGAGACGCGCTTTCTGCGGCTGAGAAAGTGGCCAGGCAAGACTTCTTGGTAACCTTGGGCCTGGAACCAACCGGCCCGGAAACAGGGTATGGATATCTTGAGAAGGGGGAGGGCTTGCCCAGTTCCGAGGGGTTCAATACCTTCGAGGTGCGGTCCTTCAAGGAGAAGCCAGGTGCCGCAGAGGCGGAAGCATACGTCAAGAGCCGACGGTTTCTGTGGAACGCCGGCATCTTCGCGTGGAAATGCAAGACAATCCTCGGCGAGATCCAGCAGTGGATGCCAGACCTCGCATTGGCGTTGTCGGAAATCGAGAAGGCCGGTTCCGAATCGCGAACGACGATTGAGCGTCTGTGGCCCGGCATCAAGCCCCAAACGATCGACTATGGGGTGATGGAAAAGGCGGGCCATGTGGCGATGCTCGAGGTCGGGGACCTTGGCTGGTTGGATGTAGGATCTTGGGATCGGCTGTTCGAGGCGCTGCCCAGAGATGATGATGGAAACGTGATATTGGCCGAGGCAGTCGCTCTGCTGGATACAACGGGGAGTCTTGTTTATCAAGATGACGCGTCGGAAAGCCCCCGCTTGATTGCGCTGGTCGGCGTGAAAGACTTGATCGTTGTCGATGCGGGAGATGCCATTCTGGTGACCAGCCGGGCGCATGCTCAGCAAGTGCGCGAACTGGTGAAGAGTATTCAGGCGGGCCAAGGCGGACGGTACCTCTAGGAGCTGTTAGTGGAAGCATACTGTGTGAAATGTAAAACCAAGCGGGAGATGACCGACGCGGAGCCGACGTTCACGCGGAACGGTTCACCGGCGACGAGAGGCAAGTGCCCGGTTTGCGGCTCGAGCCTGTACCGGATGGGTCGCACACCCGCCCATGAAGGCATGACGCCCCCGGAAACTGCGCCTCCGAAGAAGAAGGCGGCCAAGGCCAATGTCAAGCGCAAAGGCAGGCTTGTGATCGTCGAATCGCCAGCCAAGGCGCGGACCGTGGGTCGGTTCTTGGGTGGAGACTACCGCGTGAAGGCATCTGTCGGGCATGTTCGCGATCTTCTGCGCTCCAAGCTTTCTGTCGATGTCGAGAATGACTTCGAACCGCGGTATCGGGTTCCAAATGAGAAGCGTGATGTAGTCAAGGAACTCAAGAGCGAAGCCGGAAAGGCGGAAGAGGTCTTCCTGGCGACTGACCCGGACCGAGAAGGGGAGGCGATAGCCTGGCACCTGCTGGAAGCGGCGGAGATTGATCCCGAGCGAGTGAGGCGGGTAGTTTTCCACGAGATTACCAAGCCGGCTATCGAAGATGCCTTCCAGCACCATCGGCAGATCGACATGAATCTGGTTGACGCGCAGCAGGCGCGCCGAATCCTTGACCGTCTTGTGGGATACAACCTCAGTCCGCTTCTGTGGTCAAAGGTTCGAAGCCGTCTTTCTGCGGGCAGAGTGCAGTCGGTGGCACTCCGCTTGGTGGTTGATCGCGAGAACGCTATCCGGGATTTCGAGCCTGAAGAGTACTGGTCGATGGATGGCGAGTTCCTCAAGGCCGACTCCCCGCCCGCGTTTCGTGCGCTTCTGGTCGAGGCCGATGGACAAAAGCCGGGCCTGACATCAGAAAGTGAAGTCCAGACGCTGGAGGGTGAGCTGCGCAAGGCTTCTTACGGCGTGACCATGGTCAAGCGCGGGACGCGTCGGAGAAAGCCTTCCGCGCCGTTCACCACGTCGACCTTGCAGCAGGAGGCGTCCCGCAAATTGGGGTTCAGCGCGCGACGCACCATGGCCGTCGCTCAGCAATTGTATGAGGGATTGGACGGCGACCAAGAAGACGGTGGCGGCTTGATCACCTACATGCGGACGGATTCTACCCAGGTCTCAAAACAAGCTCAGAATGAGGCCCGGCAGGTGATCGCCGACAAGTATGGCCAGCGGTTTGTGCCAGAATCCGATACCTCAGTACACGACAAAGGCCCGCAGCGCCCAAGAAGCCCATGAAGCCATTCGCCCCACATCCGTGAGGCGGGAGCCGGATGCCGTACGGGCATACCTGAATGACGCCCAATTCAAGCTGTACAGGTTGATTTGGACGCGGTTTGTGGCCTCGCAAATGCGTCCGGCGGAGTACGACACGCTCAAGATGGAAGTTGGGGGGAGCAGCCCCGAGCATGCCTTCCTCTTCCGAGTAACGGCGTCAAGCCTGCGCTTTTCGGGTTTCTTGGAGGTCTACGAAGAGCAAGATCCAGGGGGCAACGGCGGGAAAGATGAAGACAGCCGAGTGGCCGTACTTGACCAGCTGCCGAAACTCGGAGTTGGCGACCGGGTTGACTTGATCGGCACGTATCCAGAGCAGCATTTCACGCAGCCACCAGCTCGGTTTTCGGAGGCGTCTCTGGTCAAGGCGCTCGAGGAAAATGGAATTGGGCGTCCGTCCACCTATGCACCTATTCTGACCACGCTGCAGCAGCGAGGTTATGTGCGTCGAGAATCCCGCCGCTTGGTTCCCACAGAAATTGGGGAGACCGTGAATCAGCTCTTGGTTGACCATTTTCCTGAGATCGTGGATTTGGGTTTTACGGCGCGGATGGAAGATGAGCTCGATAAGATCGCCGAAGGTGACCTGGCTTGGGTAGACGTGATCCGCAAATTCTATGAACCATTTGCTGTTCAGATGGAAAGAGCTGCGGAGGAGATGCCGGAGGTCAAGCCGGAACCGGAAATGTTGGATCGCATGTGCCCGGAGTGTGGCAACCAGCTGATGATTCGGCACGGCCGATTTGGCAAGTTTATTGGCTGTTCCAATTTCCCGGAGTGCCGTCACACGGAGCCGTGGCTGGAGAAGATCGGAGTCACATGCCCTGTGGATGGTGGCGAACTGGTGGAACGACACACCCGACGCGGCAGGGTTTTCTACGGGTGTGCCAACTACCCTGAGTGCGACTTCACCTCTTGGAAGCGCCCTCTTCCTCAGCCGTGCCCCAATTGCGGCGGCTTGGTCGTGGTCGAAGGCAGAGACCAAGCCAGCTGCACACAATGCGAGCGGAAGTACGATCTTGAGGCTCTGCAGTCATCCGAATCCAATCCGGCATAAATCCTGCACCTTGTATGTTTGCCTTGCTGCATGGTTACGTCTAGAATGCGGCGCAGTTGAACCGACGAGAGCAGTTGGCCGATCGTATGCCGGAAGAGAGGGCCGATGGACGCTATAACCGATCGACTTCAGCAGAAATGGGTGGTCGTCGCGGTCGCAGTCGTGATTGGGATCGCACTTGGGCTGACCTATGGCTGGGTCATATCTCCTGTTCAATGGAAAGACGCCACGCCGGCGCTTCTCCGCCCAGATCTGCGTGCGGACTACCTGCGTATGGCCATCGACTCCTATACGGTTAACAAGGATGTTGATCTGGCGATGCAGCGCTATCAGGTTCTCGGTGAGAGCGGTCCTGAAACTTTGAAGGAAGTGGGCGCCGATCCCGGGGAAGTCAGTCCTACTGCCATCCAGAACTTCAGCGCATTGATTGAGATCTTCCAGGGGGGCGCGACATCCGAGGTTGGCGGCCAGGCGACCCAAGTCGCCGAGGGGACCCAGCCGAGTGAGGCGACGGCAGCCGCCACGGCTGTCCCGGCTGCGACTGGCAGCCGCGCATCGAGTTACATTCTGCCGGTTTGCGGCGTGACTCTCCTTCTCGGTCTGCTTTTGCTTGCGGCTTTGATCTTGCGAGGCAGGATGGGCGCGGCGACAGAAGAGACCACGCTGGATGAGGCCTACGATATGCCTGACCCCTACGGCGTGCAGGATGACTTTGCTCAGGAGCCAGCCTTTGGGATGGAGGCGCCCTATCCGGCGGATGAACCGGCCATGCCCGAAGAAGATTTCGGGCAGGCGGCGGTCGCCGAGCCTCCCGCGGCAGAGGCCTTGGGAACCTTTCGGACAATCTACAATCTGGGCGACGACATCTACGATGATTCGTTCAGCATTGAAAGCCCTTCGGGAGACTTTCTCGGTGAGTGTGGCGTTGGCATCGGGGATGTGATGGGTGCTGGCGAGCCCAAAAAGGTGTCCGCCTTCGAGGTCTGGTTGTTTGACAAGAACGACATCCAGACTGTGACCAAGGTGCTGATGAGTAAGTATGCCCACAATGACGAAGCAACACGCACCCAGTTAGCGGCCAAGGGAGATCCTATCCTGGCCGAGAACGGCGCTGTGGTGACGCTTGAGACAGAGTTGCTGGTGGTAGAAGCCAGGATTGTGGACATGTCATACGGCCAGAGTGCGCTTCCGGCGGAGAGCTTTTTCGACCAGATGACCATTGAAATCAACGCTTATCCGCGGTAGTTTCGCTCACAAGTCGCTGCGTAGACAAGAAGAAAGGGACGGGCCTCTCGGGCCCGTCCCTGTTCGTTTTTTGGTGTTGGCGACGCCAGCGATCAGCGAATCTCGACGATCTTGAGTTCGATCGTGCCACCAGGCGTTTCCGCTCGCGCCGTGTCCCCTGCACGGTGCCCCATAAGAGCTTTTCCAATTGGCGATTCGTGGGAGATCTTGCCCTGGCGGGGATTGGCCTCGGTGACGCCCACCAAGTGATATGTCTCGGGAGCGTGGCCGTTGAGCGCGATGACCACCGTCGATCCAACGCCGATCACGTCCTTCGAAGCCGGTTGGTCGACAATCTCCGAGACGCGTAGAATGGCTTCTAGTTCCTGGATCCGGCCCTCAAGAAATGCCTGATCTTCCTTGGCGGCAATATAGTCGGCGTTTTCGGACAGGTCGCCTTGTTTGATGGCGGCCCGCAGTCGTTTGGCCAGCTCAGTGCGCTTGGGGCCTCGCAGCTCTTCCAGCTCGGCCTGTATCTTGTTGGCGCCCTCACGGGTCAGAATGTAGTCTCTTTCGTCTTTGCTCATGAGGCAACTTTCAGGGTCTTGTTTGGGGATCGAACAATTTGGCGTGTTCCTGGAGGGCGAAGCGGTCGGTCATCCCGGCAATGTAATCACAGACCGTCCGATACAAGTCTGCTTGCTGAGCTCGCTCCTGAATCTCCTCTGGGAGGATCATAGGATTGGCGATATAGGCATTGAAGAGTGCTTGTAGGAACAGTTCGGCCTTGGCCTGCATCCGAACAACGCGATGGTGCTTGTACATGTTCTGATAGAGGAAGTCCTTCAGCTGTCGATTCAGCCCGGCCAGCTCATCGGAAGTGCCGATGACGTTGTGATCCAAGAGCTGAAGGTCGTCGACCGATGATGGGGCGGCGGCCTCGAGCCTGGCGCTTGTGGCCTGGAGCAAATCGGTGACTTCAATTCCGATCAGCCTGCGGATCAGCCGGTTGCGGGTAAGCTCGTCCAAGGTGTCGGATGTCCATCCGATGCTCTCGCGGAGCCGTTCCCACATTCCCAATCCTTGGAGTTGGTTTGGTACGAGCAGTCCTGAGCGAAGGCCATCGTCCAGGTCGTGAGCCGTGTAGGCAAGCTCATCCGCGGCATTGGCGATCTGGGCTTCGAGGTGCCCCCGCTTTTCGGGATCGTACTCGGCTGCATCGGAGACATCGTACTCGGTCTCGTGTTTGACGATGCCTTCCAGAACTTCCCAGGACAGGTTGAGCCCGGGGAAATCGACGTAGCGGTTCTCGAGATCGGTAACGATGCGCAAAGATTGGCGGTTGTGGTCGAATCCCCCATGTGATTCCATCAGGAGGCCAAGTGTCGCCTCTCCGGAGTGTCCAAATGGAGGATGCCCCATGTCGTGGGCCAGGCAAATTGCTTCGACCAAGTCCTCGTTGGCACCCAGGCCGCGTGCAAGTGTGCGGCCGATCTGCGCCACTTCCAAGGTGTGGGTCAACCGGGTGCGGTAATAGTCACCTTCAGAATTGACAAAGACCTGGGTCTTGTACTCCAGCCTACGGAAGGCGGTCGTATGCAAGATCCGATCTCGGTCTCGCTGAAAAACTGTGCGATAGCCTGGCTCATCTTCGGGATGGGCGCGGCCTTTGGACTGACTGCTTCGCATGCCAAAGGGAGCCAGATGCTCGTCTTCGATGGCTTCAAGCCGTTCTCGGGTGTAGATCAAATCTGAGTAGCCTTTCATAGCGAGGTGAGTGTAACCCAGCGCGGGATCGACTGTCAATGCGGCGGCTTTGACAGGTGAGACAACGCGGCTGATAATCCGCCTGGCGTTCTGCATCATGTTGTGAGATGGGGCAGGCAGGAATTCCAATCGTCAGAGCGAGGTTTGGATGGATCAGTTTGCCTATGATTTTGTGGTGATTGGGTCAGGGTTCGGGGGGAGTGTGTCCGCTCTTCGCCTGGCCGAGAAGGGCTACTCGGTCTTGGTGCTTGAGCAGGGCAAACGATTCGAGGACCACGACTTCCCTCAAACCAATTGGGCGCTGTCGAAATACCTGTGGGCGCCACGATGGCGTTGTTTCGGTCTGCTGGAAATGTCATTCTTCCGAGGCGTGCTCGTGCTGCATGGAGCCGGTTTGGGAGGTGGCAGCCTGGGGTATGCGGGGGTGCTGGTGGAGCCGCACGACGATCTCTACCGTGCCGAGGGCTGGGGCGAGCTGCGGGATTGGCGATCTGTGTTGGCGCCTCACTTCACATCTGTGCGTCAAATGTTAGGAGTGGAAAAGTACCCAGGCACAACTCCGGCTGATGATGTGTTCCGGCGGATGGCGGCCAGCAGGGCTCGACGAGATACCTTTCGTCCGACCGATGTCGCCGTGTTCTTCGGGGAAGAGGGCGTCGAAGTACCCGATCCGTACTTCGGCGGCAAGGGGCCAAGCCGGTCTGGCTGTGTCCAATGCGGCGGCTGTATGGTGGGGTGCCGATACAATGCGAAGAACACCCTGACCAAAAACTATCTCTATCTGGCGGAACGCCTGGGCGTTCAGATTTCCCCGGAACGCCGGGCAACGAACATTAGGCAAATTCACTCCGAAGGTTCGGCGGCGCGTTATGAGGTGGTTCATCAAGCATCGACGGCGTGGCTGGGTGGCGACACGCAAGTAGTCCGGGCTCGGAATGTGGTTGTTTCAGCAGGTGTGCTGGGTACCTTGGAGCTGCTTCTTCGCTGCCGAGATGTCACGTGCTCATTGCCGCTGCTCTCGAGGCGCCTGGGCACCAAAGTGCGTACCAACAGCGAGGCTCTCCTCGGCGTCTCAAGCGGAATCTCCGACCTCGATTTCTCTTATGGTGTTTCTATCACCTCGGGATTTCAGGCTGACGATGAGACCTATGTGGAACCGGTCCGCTATTCAAGTGGAAGCTCATTCATGCGCCTGCTCGGCGCGCCCCTGATAGCTTCCGGACATGGACTGCCAGGCCGTGTCTTGCGAACCGTGTGGGGTATCGTTTCCTCGCCACTGGAATTTCTGAGAAGCAAGCTGGGATCTGGCTGGGCGGAAAGGACCACCATCCTCTTGGTCATGCAGAAGAAAGACAATCTGATGCAGTTGGTCCTTCGCCGCAGATGGTGGCGAGCGTTGAGATATGGGTTGGCCATTCACCACGACGATGAACGAAGAATCCCTGCCGAGCTTTCGGTGGGGCACGCGCTGGCGAGGGAATTCGCCAGTGAAGTGGATGGATACCCTCAAACGTCCTTTGTGGAGAGCATCCTGGGCATGCCGGTGACGGCACATATTCTCGGAGGTTGTCCGATGGGCAAGAGTGCCGACGACGGCGTCATTGACGCAAATGGGCGGGTGTTCAACTACGATGGGCTGTTTGTGGTCGATGGCTCAATGATGCCCGCAAACCCTGGGATCAATCCCAGCCTCACCATCGCGGCATTGGCAGAGCATGCCATGAGTGCCATCTCTGAGAAAGCTGGCCGCTCTCACATCTAGCGTGCCGATAGGTGTAGCCGTTATGATGCAGGTTGACAAGACAGTGGGAGGTGGCAGTGGCGAAGATTGTAAACGTTGACCAAATGAGGGCCATCGAACAGGCGGCCGACGCTGCCGGCCTGAGCTACGATCAAATGATGATCAACGCCGGCACGGCCGTGGCCGAAGCCGTGCTGCATCGCCTTCCCGAACCAGCGGGAAAGCGCGTGGCGATTCTTGTCGGGAGCGGCAACAACGGCGGTGATGGTCTGGTTGCCGGGGACGTATTGGCCGAGGCGGGGGCGCAGGTTTCCGTCTACCTTGTCAAGGCCAGGCCGGACCCGGATCCACACCTGGAAGCTATCAAGGAGAGGGGGCTGCTCGTAGCTGAGGCAGACCAGGACCAGCGGAAGCGGGTGCTGGCAAACATGCTGTCTACGGCCGACGTTGTGCTGGATGCGGTGTTCGGCACGGGTCTGAAACTGCCTCTGAAAGGGGAAGCGAAGGGGATTCTAGGGTCAGTACAAAAGGCCCTTCAGAAGCGGCCGGTGAAGCCCCTGGTGGTGGCGGTCGATTGTCCTTCGGGGCTGGACACCGACAGCGGAGAAGTGGCAGATGAAACGCTGGCGTGCGATCTGACTGTCACGTTGGCGGCGGCCAAAGTGGGTCTTCTCAGATTTCCCGGCGCAGCAAAGGTAGGTAGCTTGATCGTGGCCGACATTGGCGTTTCGTCCAAACAGCAGGAGTTGTCCAACGTGGATCTTGAACTCGCCACACAGGAAATTGTGCGGGAATGGCTCCCGCAGCGCCCGAAGGACTCCCACAAAGGAACCTTCGGTCAAGTCGTTGTCATCGGGGGATCCATCACGCTGCCGGGCGCAGCGGCCCTGGCGGGTACGGCGGCCTACAGGACCGGGGCTGGCTTGGTGACGCTGGCGGTGCCGTCGGCCATACAGGCGCTTCTGGCGCCGCAGCTGCCTGAAGCGACGTGGATTCTGCTGCCGCATGACATGGGCATTGTCAACGAAGCCTCTGTTGAGGTTCTAGTCCAGGCGGTGTCGGGTTCGCCGGTCTTGCTGATTGGGCCCGGGATGGGGCGAGATGAGTTGGCCTCAAAGTTCTTGCGACGTCTGCTCGGGGCTGAAGGAGGCGGGCATCGAGGCCGGCTGGGATTTCTCCCGGACGCAGCAGAAGGGTCAGAACCTGGTTTGGGATTGGGTCCATGCGTCATCGACGCAGATGCTCTGAGTCTCCTTCCGGAGATAGAAAGTTGGCCGGCCCGTCTCCCGAGCGAGACCGTGCTCACCCCACATCCCGGAGAAATGGCCACTCTCACGGGAGAAGGCAAGGAGAAGTTGCAGGCGGACCGTGTGTCGGCGGCCAAGAAGTGGGCCGCCGAATGGGGCCATGTGGTGGTGTTCAAGGGGGCATTCACGGTGGTGGCTGCCCCCGATGGCCGGGTTAGCGTACTCCCATTCGCCACATCAGCGTTAGCGAGCGCTGGGACGGGAGATGTTCTGGCTGGGACAATCGCCGGCTTTCGTGCTCAGGGGGTGGCTGGTTACGAGGCAGCCGTTCTGGGGGGCTATGTTCATGGGCTCGCGGGGGTCCAGGCGGCCCAGATGCTGGGCTCCGAAGCGAGCGTAATGGCCGGGGATGTCATCAGTGCCCTGCCGGAGGCGATGGAAATCGTCGCCGCCGACGAAACTAACTCCTAGTCGCTCCGAGAGTCTGGCTCCGCTGAATGACACAAAAGCCAGAGACGAAAGAGGCGCCTAATGGGCGCCTCTTTTTTACTGTTGACCGAAGGGAAATCTCAGGTTGCGGATCTCAGGATTCTGAAAGCTCATCCTTCTTGCGCTTGGCCGCCTTCTTTCCGGCATCAACCGCGTCCTCGATCCTGGTCTTTTGCTCTTCGAGAATCACCTGTCCCCGCTTTTGAAGGTCTTCTGCACGCGTCCGGGCCTCTTGGGCCATCTGCTCGGCGCGCTGCCTGGCTTCAGTGGCGCTGGTTTCGACCTGGTCTCGAATCTCAATCCCCTTGTCTCGGATCAGGGTGCGAGTTTCTTCGCCCGATTGGGGCGCCATCAGAAGCGCGACTGCGGCCCCGACCAAACCCCCGATGAAGAACCCGGAAACGAAGGCACCAAAATCACTGTCATTGTTGGCCATTATGTCCTCCTCTGATTTCGCTCGAAAGCGAGCTATGGTCTTCTTGGCTGATCATGGTCTGAACAAGTCGAGCATCCGGCGCACAGCGGCCCAAGAACTGTTGGCTCTGACCACCGGGCTGACGAGATGCTCGCTAAGAAACGTCGTTGTGCCGCGCAGGGTGCTGACTGTTTCATTTGTTGAGTCAAGGATGGGCCGGACTTCGTTTTGGATCAGCGCCGTAAGGCGAGCCAACTGAACAATGAGTACGATCAAGGCCAGCCCGACAAACAGGAATTCCAGAGCCATGAAAATGATGACAACATCGCGGATGGTCTCGGTCTGGGATGGGTTGGAGACCAATGCAACCGCCAGCGCGACCACACCGACCAAAACAAGAACCAGAAGCAGTATTCCCCCAATAATCAGCGCGCGTTGCTTCGCCGTAGGCCCGGCGTTGTCGATCGGGAGCATGCTTTCGGGCTCGATTGTGGCGTTGTCAGGCATCGAGAATCAGTATATCACACGGGCCGCCCCGAACCGCATTTGGATGTCGATATCGGCAGGAAGATGGGGGTGGGGCGCAGTTTGTGAAGCGCGTCACAAATACAGTGGGCGGCTGCCAAACGACGTGTAGTAGAATCCGCCGATCATGCGCAACGGGTTGAGAAAGCCATGACATTGGTCCGATCGCAGAAACTTGGGGCGGCGCTCCGCGGCCGGCAGGCGAGGCAGGAGGGACCCTCGAGGATAACCCGTCGGGAGTTCCTAAAACTCGGCGCGGCTGGCATCGGTGGGCTGATGCTTCGTCCCGGAAGGCAACGACCGGTGGGGGCGCAGTTTCCGGAGTCCTTGCGCTTGGGCCGCGTGTGCGTGGGGAAAGTGGACGTCAAGGCGCGCCCGGATATCAACAGCGAAACCGTGGGCACATTGTACGAGGATGAGGTGGTTTCCTGGCTGCGGGAGAGGGTTGGAAGCTACCCGTTGGCGGTCAATCAGACTTTCGTAGAAACGCCGGAGGGGTACATCTATGCCCCGGTTCTCCAGCCGGTGGAGAACCACCCCAATGCGTTGGTCGACTCGCTCCCGGAGACGAGTCTGGGCCCGGGAATGTGGGCCGAAGTGACAGTTCCTTGGGCACGCGTGGTGCTGGATAACCCTCCGCCCCGCTCGCCGTGGTTGAAGAACACCGATACGCCGCGCCTGTACTTCAGCCAGATCCTATGGATAGACAAGATCGAGACCGACGACGGGGGGCAGGTCTGGTATCGTGCGAACGAGCGCTACGGCTTCGGGGATATGCTTTGGGTGCCGGGTGAGGCGATGAGACCCCTGACGGGCGACGACATTGCCCCGATCTCGCCGGAGGTGGAAGACAAGCACGTCGAGGTGGATGTCACCAGGCAGACCATGTCATGCTTCGAAAACGGCCGTGAAGTCTATTTCGCTCGGGTTTCAACCGGGGCAAAGTTTGATTCGCAAGGCAATGCGGTCGACAAATGGTCAACGCCATTGGGTGGCCATCCCATCTGGCGCAAGGTCGTTTCTTTGCACATGGTCGGCGGCACCACCGGCGGAGGCTATGACCTGCCCGGGATCGGATGGACAACCCTGTTTGCCGGCAACGGCGTCGCCATTCACTCCACATTTTGGCACAATGATTTTGGCGTGCCACGTTCGCACGGCTGTGTCAATGCAAGGCCAGAGGATGCGCGCTGGGTTTTCAGGTGGGTGACGCCGGTGGTGCCCTATGATCCGGGCGATGTGACGGTCAGCATGCCGGGCGGCACACGGGTGGTCATCGTCGAGTCTTAAGGGCTTGCGGGGGCTCTCCCGAGAGTACGCCAAGGCGCCGGTTGATGCCGGCGCTATGCTTTTCTATTGGCTGCTGGTGACATCGATCAATCCCAGCCTTAAGTCTGTTTGCGTTCGGACGACCAAACGCAGGCGACCCGAGCTGAGAAGGTCGGGGTTGACATCACCAATCGTGATTGGCATGGTCAGAACGTCTGGAGGGGACGTGCTTGTGATGCTCTGCCAGGCGGCCTCAATGGCGGCCAAAGCCGATGGCTGAAAACTGGCCGCCCAACTCCGTTTCAGTTCGGCTGGTGGCGGAACGGTGCCCAAAAGGGTGAGTCCCGAGTTCGGCCATATCAGCCAATGCTTGAGCGTCTGACAAGGTCGCCGGCACAAACACAGTCTGAACTCCTGTGCCAGCCAAGGTCGACGCCACGGCGTCATTCTTTGCATCAAATGGAAGGGTCAGCGGGTAGTCTTCGAATGGCGGTCGTTCGGGACGGCAGAGACCACAGTAGTATTCGGCGCCGTTTCGGAATGCATCGGTCCAGGTTGAGGCTTCTTCGCTCGAACTTGAAATCAATGTCGCTACTCGGTAATCGTCGGTGATCAAGGCCGCGGTGTATCCGGCCAAAAAAGCCTGCTGGAGCTCGGCATCATCCGGGGCCTGAAGGAGAGTCAGGTTGGGTTGGGGGTCCAGACCCTCCGCGGCGAGAGCGACTATGCGGGCGTCCGGCGCACGAGACCGGATCGCCGCCACGTCGGCGTTCGAAACTGGCGCGAGGACGATCAAGGTGGCAAGGTCGGGAGGAAGCTCCGCTGTTTGGAGCTCTGGTTGTGTTTGGAAGTGCATACCAGCTGATTGTGCCAAATCGCCGAGCCTTGCTTGCGCTTCCTGGGCGAGGGAAGCATCCAAATCTGGGGGGAGGACGGCCAATGTGATTGGCGGGCCGGGCGTGCGGGTCGGGAGCGGCGTGGATGTGATGGTGGGTCGAGGGGTGTTGATTGGGCTGGGCCGCGAGGGGGATGTTGGGGGAGCCGCTGGCCCACAGGCGAAGAGGGCGGTGGCCAGGGAGATGGTAGCAAATAGGAGCGATGGGGTACGGTATCTCATGACGCGATCCTGTGAACCCTTGTGCCAGACTGCGCTAGGTGTCTTGCCCACGGGTGGGCGGCGCCTGGCCCGGCCCGGTCGTCCCCCCCAATTGCGGCCCGGCAAGAAAAGCAGCCGTCAGCAATCCCAGGACTGTGCCGACAAGGGCGGCGAACAGGTTTAGGGGGCCGAACCGCCACAGGTGGAGGCCGATCCAACCGCCAACGGTGTGGCCGACAGCGAAGGAGATCCACGCGCTGACGAGATACATCGCCAAGCGGCCCAAGTTCCCGCCGCGAATGAGATGAAACGCCAAGCCGATTGCAGATGCAATCAGGAAGCCGTAAACGAGCCCCGGAATTGTCATGGCTCTATAACGCCTCCGCCGAGACATACGCTGTCCTGGAAGAACACGGCGGATTGGCCCGGTGTGACATCGGGTACTGGTTCGGCGAGGTGCACGTTGGCGTGGGTGTCGGAGTGGGAAGTGATTTGGGCTGGCACTTCGCGTGCTTTGTAGCGTACCTGGACTCCAGCGGTAATTGATTGGGTTGGGGGAGTGCCAGCGATCCAATTCACGCGCGCCACGTTGAACTCCTGGCACCCCAGGGCCTCGCGTGGGCCAACCACCAGCCGGTTGCTCGGCAGGTCCTTTTCCAGAACGTAAAGGGGATGCTTGGCCGAGACGCCAATTCCCTTCCGCTGACCAATGGTGTATCCGGCAAGGCCCTGGTGCTCACCGATCTGGCTGCCAGCACGATCGACAATGGGTCCGGGCTGCAGCCGAATGCCCTGCGAATCGAGAAACTCACGATAGTCGCCGTCGCCGACAAAACACAGGTCCTGACTCTCCGCCCGGTCGGCCACTGGAAGCCTGAGTTCGCTGGCCATCTCACGCACCTGTGTTTTCGTGTAGCCACCGAGGGGAAAGACGGCGTGCGCCAATTCGCGCTGGCCCATCACGCTGAGGACGTAGGATTGATCTTTGTGCGGATCGATGGCCCTAAGGAGCTGGAAGGATCCGTCTTGATTTCGCACTCGCGCATAGTGGCCGGTCGCCAGGTGCGTGGCACCCATGGCCAGCGCATGCTCAAGCAGGAACCCCCAGCGGATGTGGCGGTTGCATTCCATGCATGGATTGGGGGTGAGGCCCTGGCTGTAGCCATCGGTGAAGAAATCCACCACCTGGCGTTTGAACCGATCCTGGACGTCGAGGGCATAAAAGGGGATGTCGAGCTGGGCGGCTACGGTGCGGGCCCGAGCCATATCGGCCGGGGAACAGCAGCGGTTGGCATGTTTGGGGCCGCGACTCCACAGGCGCATCATCAAGCCAAAGACAGGGACACCTTGCTCCGCCAGGATGGCGGCCGCCACGGAACTGTCCACACCGCCGCTCATGGCGACGGCGATCGTCGGCTTGGTCGTCATGCCTGCAGCGACTCCGCGGTGCGCAGTCTCTGAATCAGCCCAGGCAGCTGGTCCATCAGCCGAGCAATGTCCTCTTCGCTCGTGTCACGCCCGACTGTGATGCGCAGGGACCCCAAAGCCCATTCACGGCTGAGTCCTATGGCCGCGAGAACGTCAGACGGCTCGGGGTCGCCCGTCTTGCAGGCGGATCCGGAAGAGCAAGCGAATCCGGCGACGTCCAGCGCGGCAAGCAACTGATTTCCGTCCACCCCGTGAAAGACGAAAGATGCATGATTGGGCAGGCGCAGGTTGGGGTGGCCGGTGATTTGGGCGTCGGGGATGCTGTCGGGGACTTGCCGGAGCAGGTGATCCCGCAACATCTCGGCCCGCTGGTTATGAAGCGGCCGTTCGTCGAGCGCCAGGCGATAGGCTTCTGCCATGCCGACGATGAGCGGCACGTTGTGGGTGCCGGCCCGCAGACCTGCCTCTTGGCTCCCGCCGGTAAGCGTGGGTACCAGCTGGGTGCCGTCCCGAACATAGAGTGCGCCGACGCCCTTGGGCCCGTAAAACTTGTGCGCGCCCAGCGAGAGCAAATCTACGTTCAGGGACTGGGTATCCAACCTGAGGTGGGCGCCGGCTTGAACGGCGTCGGTGTGGAAAATGATCCCCTTTTGGCGGCACAAGGCCCCGATCTCGGAGATGGGATTGATGGTCCCGATTTCGTTGTTGGCTGTCATCACGGAAACCACGGCTGTGTCCGGGCGCAGAAGGGGGGCGACAGCTTCGGCTGTAATCTGCCCGAATTCGTCGGGGGGGATGAGCTGGGCCTCAAAACCGTGCTCATCGGCAAGCGCCAAAGCTGTGTTCAGTACGGCATGGTGCTCCACGGCCGACACGAGCACATGATTGCCCCCCGTTTTTCGGCGAGCTGCCAAGGCGGCGCCGCGCACCGCAAGATTGTCGCTCTCTGAGCCACAGCCGGTGAAGATAATCTCATCCGGGCGGCAATTGAGGCCTTCCGCCAACAACAACCTGGCGCGTTCGACGGCAGCTTCGGCTTGTTGCCCCCAGCGGTGGATTGAAGAGGGGTTGCCAAACCGCTGGTTGAAGTAGGGGAGCATCGCCTCTACCACGCGTGGATCCACCGGCGTCGTAGCAGCATGATCGAGATAGATTCGGGGCTCGGCCATGGGCGCATTCTATCATGCAGACTCGGCCGTCTTGGCCCTGGTGCTGGGTATAATGACCAGGTCGAATTGTCTTCGAGGAGGCGCGTTATGTCGAACCCAATCATCGAACTCGTTCACGCCCGCCAGGTCCTGGACTCGAGGGGAATCCCACAATTGAAGTGGAGATCGGACTCCTGGACGGAAGTCAAGGGCGCGCCATTGTTCCCTCGGGCGCTTCAACCGGCGTTCATGAGGCGCTGGAGCTGCGGGATGGGGATGCGAGCCGCTATTCCGGCAAGGGTGTCATGTCAGCCATCTCCAATGTGAACGAGGAAATCGCTGAGAATCTGGTTGGCTGGTACGCCTCCGACCAGAAGGCGATCGACGAGATGCTGGTGTCGTTGGATGGTACTGAGAACAAATCACGCCTGGGCGCGAATGCCATCTTGGGGGTGAGCCTTGCCGTTGCCAAGGCGGCGGCCCAGTCCGCCGAGCTCCCCCTCTACCGATACATCGGGGGCGTCTATGCACATGTGCTCCCCGTCCCGATGATGAATATTCTGAACGGCGGGGCGCACACCGGTTGGCAGTCCACAGATGTTCAGGAGTTCATGGTCATGCCCTTGGGCGCGCCCTCCTTTGCCGAAGGACTTCGCTGGGGCGTGGAGATCTATCACGCGCTGAAGGCGGTGCTGAAGGAGAAGGGGTACGCCACTTTGGTAGGTGATGAGGGAGGCTATGCCCCCGCCTTGAAAGCGAACCAGGAGGCGGTCGAAGTCATCTTGGCCGCCATTGAGAAGGCGGGGTACAAGGCCGGCGAAGATGTTGGTCTGGCTATCGATCCGGCAGCGGCTGAATGGTTTGACGAGGAGAAGGGCAAGTACGTTCTTCGCAAAGAGGGGGTGGAGCTGTCCGGCGAAGAGTTGGTGGACTTCTGGGAGTCTTGGATTAGGCAGTACCCACTGGTTTCCCTTGAAGATGGGCTCGGCGAAGATGATTGGGAGACCTGGCCTTTGCTCACCGAGCGACTAGGCAACAAGGTCCAAATCGTGGGCGACGATCTTCTGGTCACCAATCCGGAGCGGGTTCAGCGAGGCATCGATGAACGGACATGCAACGCCTTGCTTGTGAAGGTCAACCAGATTGGATCGCTGACAGAGACGATCCAGGCGGTGGAGCTTTGTCAGCGAGCGGGTTGGCGGGCGGTGACATCCCACCGATCTGGTGAAACCGAGGACACCACCATCGCTGATCTGTCTGTTGCCCTAAACACCGGCCAGATTAAGACCGGCGCGCCGGCGAGATCGGATCGAGTCTCCAAATACAATCAACTTCTGCGGATTGAGGAAGAGTTGGGGTCCGAAGCGGCCTACGCGGGCTGGGCCGCCCTCAAGAGGGACTGATCCGGCAAGACACCTGAGCGGATCAGGAAAGGGCAGCGTGATCGGTGACGGTGGGCTCGGGGGTGCGGCCACCGGGTACGGGTGACGCGCAGTACGGGCACACTTGCCAGGGGAGTTCCATAAGTCGGTTGCAGTTGGTGCAAGCCTTCAGCAAGCGTGTATGGCAATGAGGGCAGATTTGCCAATCCGGCCGGGTTTGTGCGCCACAACCAGGGCACACCGGCCGGTCTTCGATTTCCGTGAGCAGGGCTTCCTCTTCTAGCGCTCGCTGATAAGCCTCATCCAGGGTCTGGCGTGGTCGCAGCACGAGGTACACCACCAGACCGGCTGGACCGAGCAACAGCACGACCGCCGCCGCCAAAATCTGCGCCAGGCGATCGTGGCTTCGCGCGCCGGCATCCCGATAGGCCCAGAATGCGAGGCTCAACCACAAGGCTGCCAAGAAGGCGCCGAAGAAGGCTGTCGCATAGAGGAATAGGTTGGCTAGCGATCCCAAGTTGAGGCCGGTTGGCATGAACCTTGCTCCCGTAAAAGGCGATTATAGCATGCGGTGGCTATGCAATCAGAGTGCAACTTTCGGGCCGCGTTGACAGCCTGGACAAGGTGATCTAGAGTTGAGCTATTCCAGCTTCACCAGCCACAGTCCAATAAGGGGGAACCAATGTCCAGGCGCGGCGAGTCCTACCGTATCACCGATCTGGCTGTTTCGGAACGCCCGCGGGAGCGTCTGGCCAGGCTTGGCCCAGGGGCCCTGTCAAATGCCGAGCTTCTCGCTATTCTGCTTCGTTCGGGGATTGTTGGCATGAATGCCGTCCAGCTGGCGCAGGAGATTCTTGTTCAAACAGGTGGCCTTGCGGGACTCCACCGTACGGCCTACGCGGAACTCTGCCAGCGGCGCGGGGTAGGACCAGCCAAGGCAGCCCAGCTGAAGGCGGCGATTGAAGTTGGGCGTCGAATGGCGGTGGCCTCACCGGAAGAACGTCCGGCGATTCAATCTCCGGAGGACGCAGCAGGTTTGCTGCTCTACGAAATGGCCGCCTTCGAACAGGAGCATCTTCGGGTGCTGCTGCTGGATACACGGAACCGCCTCCTGAGGACAATTGAGGTCTACCAGGGCTCGTTGAACACATCCCTGATCCGGATCGGTGAGGTCTTTCGGGATGCCGTGCGCTACCATGCGGCAGCAATCATTGTGGCGCACAACCACCCCAGTGGCGATCCGACGCCCAGTCCCGAGGATGTGAGCGTCACCAAGGCCATTGTCGAGGCGGGGCGCCTCTTAGATATCGAGGTGCTGGATCATCTGGTCATCGGCCGAGGGCGGTACGTATCCCTCAAGGCGCAAGGCCTGGGGTTTGGGTAAGCTATGAACGTCCTGCTGGACTATCAAGTCATCCTTCTGCCGAAGAAGAACTACTGGAAGTGGGTGCGCGCCTGTTCCAAGTATGTGGTTGAGTTCGGCGCCAATCTGACCGACGACCCTCAATCAGCGATTGGTTACATGGCGCCCAGCCAGGTGATCACATTTCCGTCTGGTGCGGGCCTCTTCCCGGCTCATGACAACCTCGAGGCTTGGCTCCAAGAAGCGGCCCCCGGCGTCCGTCTTGATCCGATTGCCGCCAAATCATCGAAAGAGATGAAGGCTGCCCTCGCGAAGCGCATGGATGATGACGACCGGTACGGACAGAAACAGAAGCCGTTCTACATGCTGTGGCCAACGGACTATCCCGTGATTACCCAGGCTTTCGGCGCCAATCCGCAGATCTACAAACGGTTCGGGATGCCCGGGCATGAGGGCCTGGACATCCGTGCGCTGACCAACACCAATGTCTATTGCTGCGCAAGCGGTACTGTTTATGAAGTGCACACCAATCCAAAGGACCATCCCTACGGCATCCACGTGCGTGTGCGGCACAAGGACGGCTACAGGACCGTGTATGGGCACTTGGCACGGGCAATGGTAAGTGTGGGTCAGTCTGTCGATGCCGGACAGGTGCTCGGAAAAGCCAATTCCACGGGCGCGTCTACGGCCGCCCATTTGCACCTGACACTCGAACGAGATGGTGCAACGGCGCGCAAGGAAACCAAGTACCCGAAGGACGTGCTGGACCCCACGCCCTTCATGGTCTGGCCCGATCGAACCCGCAAAAAGAGTCTCCCCTCGTTGACCTGGCCGGCAGGACGTTGTCTGATCGGCGGGCGGACCCGGGAAGATGCTGATCTCACTGCGCAGGATCTGGAGTTGGTCCGAGCCGCCGACCTTGAAGCTGTGCAATTTGAAGCGGGCGAATCCGCGGAAAACGTTGCCCTGCTTCGGCAGATTCGGCCGGGTATGCTGCTGGTGGCTCGGCTAACTGCCGATCTCTCCGTCGGGCCGGTTTCACCCGCTGACTTTGTTTCGGAAGTCTCCCAAAACCTGAAGCGTATGGCCGCAGCGGGAGTTAACTATTTCGAAGTTACGAATCAGCCGAACCTGCAGCCCTCCGGGTGGGGAAGGGCCTGGCGTTCAGGCTACGAATTCGGTGACTGGTTTGAGGCTGTCTTGGCTCGGCTGAGAGGCATTGAGTCTCAGGTGCGATTCGGTTTCCCTGGCCTGGCACCGGGCGGAGATGTTGTCAGCTGGAGAGGTGACGCCAACCGGTTCTTGGCTGACGCGCAGGCCGCTGTGAATGCTTCAGATTGGATTGGCGTCAGCTTCTACGGGGCTCCGCCCGCGCCTGACTGGGAGAAGAGGTTGACCAGGCTTCTGGCCAACTATGGCGCAGCTTTCCCCGACAAGCTGCTGTTCCTCAGCCTGGATGATCGGGAGTACGACGGGGTCGATCCCGTTTCCAGGACTCGCTCTCTCACGGCCCTGGTTCGACGTCTTCGGAATGAGCGCAACTTGGGCGCCGCATTCTGCTACGATCTTACGGCTGTGCAGGCTGGCTCTCGGGCGCGGCACACCGAAAATCCCCATCTCAGCGCCGCCAATTCCTTCGGACAGCGCGACTTCTAACACGTCCCTCTACAAGAAGCCGATCCACCGAATCCGGAATCTACGAAGCTTGCCTCGAGGCTCACTCCAACGAGCTTCTACAGATTGGACCTCGGCCTCCGGTGGGCCCTGCTTGACCGCCATGTGGAGTCGATCCAGGCTGGATCTCGGGCCCTCCGCCAGGACTTCGACTTGGTCGTTGTGGCGATTCCGAACCCAGCCGACAAGTCCCAGCGATTCGGCCTGGCTTTTCACGAACAGACGGAAATGAACCCGCTTGACCCTGCCGGATATGAAGAGATGGAGGCGCTGTGACTTCGAAGAGGCGGGCTCGGGGTTAGCGCTAGCGCTCTTTGACGAGGTCGTCATTCGTCGCCGTGGAGGATGCCCGACAAGTTCTCTTCATCGTCCTCGTCATCTGGCCCGTCAAGATCCATAAGCAAGAAGTCGGGCGTGCTGCCCAGAAAGTTGAGATAGTCCAAGGCATCCTCTATCAGGCCCGCATCCTCTTCGAACGCCTCGTTGGCCTGGAGACCGACAAGAGCTCTTTCGGCGCGGCTTCCGCCGATCAGACCCAGCGACCAAATCGCCGCTCTCCGCACAGGGGATTTGGCGTCATCCAGCAGCTCAATCAAAGATGCAACGGCGCTGCGGGCTTCAAGTTCTCCGGCTGCTCGCGCTGCTTCTTCTCGAATGAGGGGAGAGGGGTTGTGGAGTTCGTCGGTCACCGCCGACACCCATCGTTCGTGCGCTGAGCGGCCCATGGCCATCACGCTGGCACGCTTGACCGCCTCGTCGGATGACGCGTAAGCAGCTTCGATTAGTCCGCTCACTTCCGGGCGAGACGAGTATCCCAAAGATTCAAGGGCGCGCAGTCCGAGTTCGCCGGAGCTGTCGGTCTGCGCCAATGCCAGAAGATGGTCCTCGACCGATTTGAGCAGATCGGAGTCAATCTTGTCCACCTCGCCCAGATAGACAAATCGGCCCAGGGCCTCAGTGGCTCGAGCCCGCACGGCTTCGTCACTGTCATCTTTTGTCAGCTGAAGGAACTGTCGGGCGAGGTCGGGGTCTTCGCACTCCCAAAGGTTCGCCACCGCCTGGCGCCGTACGTCCGGGTCGGGGTCGCCCAAAGCGATGCGGTTGACGATCTCAAAGTCCAGTTCGATGTGATCTTCGGCGAGTTTGCCCAAGTGACGCATGACGGCCTGGCGGTTCGAAGCAGGAGCATGGTGCCAGTGCTTGTCGATGGTTTCCGCCTGGGCGCTGGTGAGATCTGAAAGCTGAGCCAGATCCAGCGAAGGAACTGGTTGATCTTCGTCCATGAGCGAGTCGAGTAGTTTCTGAAGGTCTTCAGGCATGGCAGGCGCTCGGCTCAGTGCGGAAGTGCGATGGGATTGATGAAATCCTGGAAGTTGACATAGAGCATAAGGATGAGAAGGACAGCGAATCCGATAGCGTGGGCCAGCCCCTCGTATCGGGGGGCGATTCTGCGGCCTGCAACAGCTTCGTAGGCGACGAACGTCAACCGGCCGCCGTCCAACGCGGGAAAGGGGAGCAGATTGGCGATGGCCAGCCCGATGCTTATGACGCCTATCAGGTTAAGCGTCAGGAACGGACGCTGGGTGGTTCGATCGATCCGTCCAGCCCAAGCGAGCATGTCGTACATGCCCTTGAGTCCACTCACGCGAGCCTGAGACGGCTGAACCTGACCTTCCATCAGTCGGGCAGGAAGTCGGACAATCATGGCCACTTGCGCGGCTGTCGAATCCCAGCCAAGCCGGACCGCATCTGTGAGGGGTTCAGGTTTGGATGGGTTGCCAAGCGTGATGCCAATTGGACCCTCGTTGGCGGGTGGATTGGCGCGGGGTATGAGGCTGACGTCTACGGTCTTGCCGTTCCGATCAAGGGTCAGGCTGATGGGTTGACCAAGATGATTGTTGACTACGGTTTGAAGCGTGTCAAACCCATCCACGGCTCGACCTCCGGCTGCCACGATCAGATCGTCCGCCTGCAGGCCGGCCTGCGCCGCAGGTGATCCCGGGTCGACTGTGGTGACGATCACCTTGGACGGGTCAGGGGCGGCGAACTTGTAGGCAGCCGTGAACGCCAAAAAGGCGAGCAGGATATTGGCAATCGGTCCTGCCAGAAGAACGATCGTGCGGACCCGCTTGGGCGCGCTTGCCAAACCGCCCGGGACGTCCGGATCGTCCTCCCCGGCTGGGCGGACAAAGCCTCCCAGCGGGATAGCGTTGAGCGTAAATCGCGTCCCGTGGAAGTTGAACAAAGTGGCCAGGCGCGGGGGGAAACCCAGGCCGAACTCCTCGACCTTGACACCAGTTGCCTTGGCGGCCAGGAAGTGGCCGAGTTCATGGCCGAAGATCAGGACGGCCAGCACAACGACAAACAACACAAAATCAAACAAGCGAACGCACCTCGCTCCGAGATCTCAAATTCTCAGTCAATCGCGAGGATTATATCATTCAGAGGCCCTGGCAAATCTCAGGAGGCCACCAAGTGGGCTGGGGGACCAGGAACGCCGCGGTAGAGTTCGAGAACGTCTGCATCTGATTGAAGCAGCGCTTCTACCTGGGATGCATGTTCGGCAGTGGTGATGCAGTGTACTGTAGGTCCAGCATCCAACGTGTAGCAGACATCGATCCCTTCGGCGCGCCATCCGGCGACCTTCTTCATCAGTTGGATGCTTCCAGCCGACCAATAAAGCAGCGGGGGGAAGGACGTCATCATGACGGCATGCATGATGTGGCTGTCCAGTTCTACGACGGCCGCCAGACGTTGAAAATCCCGTGCCATCAAGGCGGACCGGCATTCGTCCAGCCTCTCGGGAGCGCTGGCGACGCGGGTCTCTTGGAGCGGGCTCGTGCTCGCCAATCGGTGCCCTTCATGGGATCCGGTCAACTTGGGATGGCGGTCGACGACGGCAATCCAATCCACCAGGTCCCAGTGATCGGGTGGCCAGATCTGCTCGGCAAAGGACGTGGGGTCATCTTCCCCCTTGTGCCACTCCGCGAAGCCGCCAAAGATCGAGCGCGCCGCCGAACCGGAGCCCTTGCGAGCGAGAATGGAGAGTTCTTTGGGCGAGAGATCGAGCCCCAGGGCGGCAGCGGCTGCCACGGTCAACGCGGCGAAGCCGGATGCGGATGAAGCAATCCCGGCTGAGGTGGGAAAGCTGTTCTGGCTGACGACCCGAGCGGGGACATTGGACCCTGCCAAGTGTCGGATGCGGTCCAAATGGGCAGAAGCACGGGCTGTGGCTTGGGGCTTGGCTGTCTGTCCGTCGAGTTCGAGAGTGTCCGCGGGAAGGGTGCTGTCGAATGTGACCCTGGTGCGGGTTTCAAGCCCGTCAAGCGTTATCGACAACGAACCGGAGGCCGGCAGATTGATGGCGTCGTCCCGCACACCCCAGTATTTGATCAAGGCGATGTTGGGGTGTGCGATGGCGGTTGCCGAGGCCATGGGGGTCAAGTTCCGCAGAAATGAGGTGGTCGGCGTCTAGGCCGAGTGCCTGCCCTGGCACTCCGAGAGTGCCCGGACCGCTGCCCGGTAGCGGCGTTTGGCCGCCTCCATGCGCCCAACGGATTCGTAGAATCGGCTCCCCATGTCGCCGCCCTGGATAGGGGTGGTCTGGACCGCACCGGCGGCAGCTGCCACGGGTTGGCTGCTGGTTTGAATGGCCTTGAGTTCAGCCAAGGCCGCCTCAACCTCAAGCTGGTATTCTGCGCAGTTGTCTTGGGGCATCGCTTTCTCCCGTATTGGATAGTGCGGACAGGCATCATTATATGCGACAAGCTCGGGGATCAACGAATTTAACGCACAAGGTCGCCGTTCGGCGACCAAGGCGAGAGTGGAATACGGGCGGAGGTTGCCCGTGTTAAGGTGCAGGGCCATTAAAACATGTTTTGGGGGGAGTCGGAAAGGTTGAAAGGTGTGTGTAAGGTCGAATTCGTTCAAAGGGTGCTAACCTAAGTCTGGGTAAAGCCTCACCATCACAACCGAATTACCCAGACCAGCCCGTCCGTACCTTATCTCTTCCTCCCTCCGGCAAAGGTACGGGCGGCGGTCATTTAAGGGGGAAGCCTCGAAGAATCAAGCCACTCGTGAGAATTTTCACAAAGAGAACAGAAGGTACGGCGGGCGCTGTTTCGGGTGAGAGGAGGGGTGGCTGACGGGGCTCGAACCCGCAACCCCTTGATCCACAGTCAAGTGCTCTGCCATTGAGCTACAGCCACCATGGGCCGGTTTGGCCGACCGCCGGCCATTGTAACATGCGGTGGCTCACCTGCCAACAGCACATGACCAAGGCGTTATGCGGTCGGGCTACATTGGGTATGATCTAAGTCTTCCAATGACCCATCTGACGCTTCATATCCGCTTTGAAACCCGTGTCCAAGACGCCTTTCTGTGTTTCCAGAAAATCCCAAGTGGCGATGAGAAGCCGAGAGGCCCAGATGCTGCCCTGGTTGTCCGAGGGAAGCTGGGAGACATCAGCAAGGCGCTTGAGACCTCCGGCCGGGTCCTGGGGTAGACTCCAAGGCATTTCACAAGGACAGTCGACGTGTTCGGCAGACTCGTCGGGCTTGTCCGCGACAGTCCGTTTGTGTTTCCGTCAGATGAGCCAGGGTGTGATTCGAATGAGCTGGGCCGTCGTGCAGAGATGTGCCGCCGTCTTAGCTGGCAGATGCAGGAGATAGCCGCATCTCGGCGGACGGCCAAATGCTAGGTCGCGCGAGGGGTCTTCTCCAGGCATTCCTCCAGCTTCGCCTTGGCCCTCAACAGCTCCTCTCTAATCTGTCTTTGTTCTTTTTGAATGTGGATCCGTCGAGGCGTGTTCTTCGTCCCTGAAGCGGTCGAGGCGAGCTCTTGTCTCTTTTGATCGTACATCGATTGCAGCGCACGGAGCGCTGCTTTCTCCTCTGAACAGTTGTCGGTCATGTTAGCCCCCAAGTACGTCCAACGAGCCAGGAAGTCCTAAAAGAGCCGGGCCTCACTCTGGAAATCGCTCCTGTGACTTGTTAGTTACAGATGAAGAGATGGCCCGCTGGTCCCGGAAGATGGCTGCAAGCTCCTGCCGACCGGGCGAGGGGCCGAGAGGTGGCCGGTGGGATGGATTAGTCCTAGACTCTTGCCTGCACCTGCTGCGGTCAGGCGAGGCGACGTTGGATTTCGTCCTTGAGGGCTTGGCGCGAGAAGGTAGCCTGGTCGCCGGTCTGCATATCTTTGAGCGTGATGGTTCCAGCCGCGTCTTCCTCGGGCCCGAGAATGACCACCAAGGGGATGCCGTAACGGTCGGCATATTTTAGCTGCTTGCCCATGCGGGCGCTCTCGGGATACCACTCGGCTCGGAAGCCTGCTTGGCGAAGTTCGTTGGCCAGCGACAGGCTCTTGGCTTCCAGAGCTGGGTCGAAGTTGGTCACCAGAACTTGGGCAGGCGCAGGGTTCAGGCTGGGCATGGCTCCGGCGGCCTCCAGAACCAGTTCGATGACGACATCGCCCATCGCGAATCCGGTTGCCGGAACGGAGTCGCCGCCGACATCGGCCACCAAATTGTCATAGCGCCCGCCGCCCAAGATAGCACGCTGTTCGCCTTTGACATCCCGGGCTTCAAAGACGATGCCTGTGTAATAGTCCAGCCCGCGGATGATTCTCGGGTCGAAGCGCAGATAGCCGTCCGTTCCCATCGCCTTGGACGCCTCGAAGAATGCCGTGAGGTCTTCGGATTTCTTCCAGGCGCCCTCATCGGCGAGCATGTCGTGGATGCCAGAAAGGAGGGCGCCGTCCACACCATTTTCTTGCGCATAGGCATCCCAAGCGGCGGATGTCATCCGATCCCGCCGGTCGATCAGGTGATAAAGCTCGGGGCGTCGTTCGGGGGGCACGCCCAAGTCAGTCAGTTGCTGGTCCACCAGCAGTCGGCTGTTGACCATGATCTGAACGTCATCGGGCGATAGCCCAAGAAGGTCGAAGAAGCTCGCCGCAATGCCCGCAAGTTCGGCATCGATGGCGGGCGTGTCCAGACCTATCAGATCGATGTTCCATTGGAAAAACTCGCGCGTGCGGCCCTTCTGGGGATTTTCGTATCGCCAGCACGGTCCAAAGGACCACCAACGAATGGGGGCAGGCAGCGTCTTGACGCGAGCCGCGACCATGCGCGCCAGGCTGGGTGTGAGCTCCGGGCGGAGGGTAAGCATGTCGCCGCTCCGGTCGGGGAAGACAAATGACTGCTCCTTGACAAGCTCTTCGCCAGACTTGGCGGCATAGAGTTCAAGACGCTCCAAGAAGGGTGCGTCGTATTCTTGATAGCCGTAGCTGGTCGAAACCTGGCGAATTCGGTCATAGAGCCAGGTTCGGAAGGCCATCTCTTTGGGATAGAAATCTCGGGTGCCTTTGACGGCTTGAATATCGGGCATGGTCCCTCGAGGAAGAATGGGAAGGCTGTGACGGTGTTCTGCTGTTCGGCGCCCGATTATAGCATGCGCGCAATCGTAGCCTTTGCGCCAGATCGGTCAACGGCCCGGAAGCGCGCTGCGACGATATGCGAATGGACAAGATGTCGACCTTCAGGGTTTGGCTGACCGGGCCAAGCGGCTCGATGCGAGAGCTCTCCGCTGGATGGCCCGGCGGGAGTTGGCCCGGTTGACTGGGGCGGATTGCACATAGGCCGGGCAGTTCATGTGCGATGGGGAGCATGGTATCCTAAGTCTCGCCCAACGGCGAATTGTTTTCCTCCCTTTTTAGACCGAGTTGAGGCCTCGTCTTGCCCCTCTTGCCATCCGTTCTGCTGCTTGTGTTGGGACTTCTTGTGTGGCTTGTCCGCAACCGATCAGAGCGGGCGGTTTGGGCTGTGTCCGTCACGGGCCAGTGGCTTGTGTGGCTGGTGGTCCTTGGCCTCCATCGTTTCGTTCCCACCAATCTGAGCCTGTCAGTTTGGCGGCCGGCGGAGTTGTTCCGAACGCCGCTTGTCCTGACTCTGGATTCGACCGGCTGGACGATGGGGTTTTCCATCGCCACGCTTCTCCTGGCGATCGGATTGACGTCGGCTGCTCGGACCGGCAGCGCGACACCTGCGACGCGCGCGTTCCTGGCCGTGTATGGCGCGCTGGGAATGGCAGCCGTGGTGGCCGGCAACCTGCTCACCCTCGCTGTGCTGTGGGCCATGATGGAAGTTGTGGCATTCTCGACAAGCTTGGTGCTCATTCGAAAGCGAGACATCATCCCCCGAGAGATCCTTCGCCTAGCGGTCCAGGGAACGAGTGTTGGACTTCTCCTGGGTGCGGCTGTCCTGCTGGGGGCGAGCCGAACCTCCCCGGTCCCTTCGCGGATTGTGGATTGGGGCTATCTGTTGGGTTTGGGGGCTGCTTTCATCCGCTGGGGCCTGTTCCCGGCCCATTATCCGCTGCCGTCACTTCCTGGCATTCGGAGGGGGTTGGGGACCTGCCTGCGCTTGCTTCCGGCCGCGATGGGTATGGTGTTGGTGACACGGCTGTTGCACGACAATCCCCCAGCGGAGATACTCTCGGCTTTGGCTTGGGTCGGCGGGCTGTTGGCGCTGGGCAGTGGCATTGCCTGGGCGCTGCATACTGACCCGGTACGGCGTCGGCCGATGCTGGTTTTGGGATTGGCTGGGATGACGGTTGGCGCTGCTGGGCTGTCCCCTGCAGGGGTCTCCGAAAACGTCGCCCTGGCTGGCTCCGCATCGCTGGTGCTTATTGGTGGGATGGTCTCCTTAGCTGAGCCACACGAAGGCTGGCAAAGGCGGTGGGTGCTCTTGGCCGGATTCATGCTCTTAGGGGGACCGTTCATGCCAGGCGTCGCCGTGATACAAGCCTTGCTTGGGACAGGCGGACTCGGTTCGATAATCGCTGGCGGGCTGGGTTTGCTGGCGGGCGTGGGGTTGACCGTCGGGGTTCTAAGGGGGGCAGAGGTGGAACCGACACCATGGCCTAGCGGGGAGCAGCTGGTTAGGGTGTCCTACGTTGTGGGAATCGCTCTCTTCCCCGTAGCCGGGATCGGCCTATCGATCGGTGCGTCATCTCTGCCCAGTGTCCGCTCTTTGGGGGTGTTCCTTGCGATGAGCGGCGCCACCGCGCTTGCCTATTATGCCTATGTGCGCGCAGGCTCCGCTGCCAGGCAAGTCATGGCGAAGACGACCAATAGGGTCACGTGGCCTCGTCCACCCGGAGATTTGCCGCGCCGCCTGACGGCCCCGTTGAATGGTCTCCTTTGGGTCGGGGATCTCGTCCAGGGTGAGGCCGGGATGCTTTGGATTCTCTTTCTGCTCTTGGTTCTCGCTGCCATCGTTGGGAGGACTTCGTGAGCGCGGTGTTGACCGCCTATGCACCTTGGGCCGTCGCAGGTGCTGCCATCACAGGAGTCATGCTTGTCGTTTTGGACGATAGGCGCTGGCTGACGATTGCTCTGGTGGCCCAGTACCTGGCAGCGGGCTGGTTGGTTGCGGATACGTTGGGCTTAGCCGTCGCCGGTGCCCAGATCTTGGGTGGGCTTCTGGTGGCTATCATCGTGTGGCTTACGTGGAGGAACCTTGAGGCTGCCGATCAAGCGGTACCCCGGGCAAATGATCTGATGGCGCTGCGATCGTTTCGCTGGGTCGTGGTCCTGCTGGTTCTGTTCGCTGGTTGGGGGCTGGGCCGCAGAGATTGGATGGGGCTGCCCGGGCTGACTTCCGCCGCGGTCTTCGGGGCGACCTTTCTCATGTTGCTTGGGTTGGTACAAGCCAGCCTGTACCGAGCTCCAATGCGGGTTGTCATCGGGGTTCTCTCCCTGCTTTCGGGATTCGGTATTGCGTATGCGGCTGTTGAATCATCTCTAGCGGTGATCGCCCTCTTGATCATCGTTCACCTGGGCCTGGCTCTGGCTGGAAGTTACCTGACAATTCTTCAAGCCGCACCATCAGAAAGAGGCGTTGAAGGGTGAGCGCGCCGGTCATCATAAGCCTGGTCACCTTGATGGTGTTTGGCCTGGGCATCGTGCTTCGCCATCGTCCGCTTGCATCGTCAGTTGTTACCGCAAGCGGCGCAATGGCACTGGCGTTGTTTGCGCTGAGAGCACCAATAGACCAACCAACGGAAATCTTCGGAATCGCCGTCAAGATCGGTGATTCGTTCCAGGTGTTGGGCCGATCTCTGACGCTTTCAGCAGGCAATCGCGCCGTAGTGGGTTTCCTGTTTGTTGTAGCCGGCTTCGTTTTCGGGGCGGGATGGGCGGCAAGACCGGGAGCGTATTTCTTTCCGGCCGGGATGGTCGTTGTCGGCGCCGTAGTGGCGGCACTGATGATCAGTCCGTTCCTGTATGCAGCCGCCTTCCTTGAAATTGCAGCCTTGGCCGGCGTGCTGCTGATTGCTCCCCCGGGACGGGCATCGATCCGAGGAAGCGAGCGCTTGCTGCTTTTCTACACGCTGGCGATGCTCGCAATCTTGGTAACCGGCTGGATGTTGCCCTCGGTCGGAGTCACGCGTGCAACGCCGGAGCTTGCCGCAAGGGCAATTCGGTTGCTGGCTTTGGGATTCGCCGTTCTGATTCTTGTGCCTCCCTTCCATATCTGGCTGTTGGACGCGATCGAGGAAAGCAGCCCCTATGCGGTTGTGTTGCTCGTGGGCGTGCTGCAAAGTGCCGGTCTGTTCTTCATGCTCCGGTTCTTGGACAACTATGAATGGCTGCGTACCGACTTGGGGCTGATGGCCGATATCAGATTGGTGGGGGCAGCGCTGATTGTGATCGGGGGGCTGTTCGCGCTTGCCGAACGGTCAATGGCAAGGTCGGTGGTTTACGTCCTTATGGGAGATTTGGGCGTGACGCTTTTGGCGGTCAGCATCAACACACCGGTGGGCTATCAGTTGGCCCTGGGCTTGTCGGCGGTGCGCGTGATTGGCCTCGCCGTTTGGGGACTGGGGATTTCCGTACTGCAACGCGAACAATCAGATCGCAAGACAGCCGCGCTTGAAGGTCGCGGCCTGGATACGCCTATCGCTTCTGCCGCCGCGCTTGTGGGATTGGCATCTCTCAGTGGACTCCCCATGACGGCCGGTTTTCCCGCGCGATGGGGTCTGATGGCAGCTCTGGCTGGTCAGGCGCCGGGGGTGGCCCTGCTGGTGATTGCCTCAGTCATGGCCGAGGGCCTGGCCTGTGTCAAGTGGCTTCGGGTGTTGTTGTCACCTGCCGGGCCTCGGCCGACGCGAGGGCACTCTCGGGCCGAGTACGCGTTTCTCGGACTGGGAATCTCCCTGGTGCTGTCTTTGGGGTTGTTCCCTCAGCTGGTTTTTCCATGGGTTGTGCAGGCGCTGAGCGGTTTAAAAAACCTTCTGCTTTGAGTCCCAAGGGCGCCGTCAAATCTGGGCTGGACCACCTGCTATACTGGGGCAGGCCCTGCCATGGAGGCGTTGAATGGAAGCTGGTCAGATTGAGAAAAAGGTCACCTGGCTCGACGAACAACGTCGCAAAGACGTCGAGAGCCTAGAGAAGATCGAGGACCGGATATCGCGTCTTGAAGAGGCACTCGAACTCGAGGAGCGAGCAGCTTAAGTCTTTGTCGAGCGATGTGACTCGGCTATCGGCTCTTTCGACCAGGATTAATCAATTCGACGATAGTCTACACAAGCACCGGCAAGAGATCACCCGCCATCTTGATGACATCGAGTCGCAACGCAGCGATCACGAAAAGCAGCTTGAGCAGTTGCGAAAGAGCGAACAAGAGGACACATCCCGGCGGATTGAAGAGCTGCACGGAGAGCTCAAGGATTTGCCTGAGATGGAAAGGGCGATTGAGGCGCGCAAGGACGAAGAGGTTCGTCTCACTCGTGAGATCGATGGCCTAAAGAAGAAAATGGACGACCTGTCTCATACCGTCGAGGACAACCTTCGCGCCCTGGCGGCAGCTGAAGACTCTCGAAAGCTGGAGGGCCGGCGTGTCACTGAACTTCAAAGTGAGACTTCTGATCTTCGCACGAAGATCGATTCGTCACATGGATCGATGGATGCCATCGAGGACCGCATCCGGCGACTGGAGACCCGCATTGGTGAGCTCGCCAGCGGTGAAAGTGAGCGGCGAGAAACACTGACCGCATGGACTGAGAACCAAGAGCGCAAGCTGGTGGATTTTGAACGCAGTTGGCGCGAATGGGGTGAACACTTCGAGCGATTCGATGAACAAGCGAAGGCGCTCGACGAGCGAATGAAGACATATGAAGAGACGTACCGGGGCATAAAGCAGCTCCACAAGGAGATGGAACAGGTAATTGAGAGGCTGGATCGAAGGATCAATGAGATCACGGAGATGCAGCGGCTTGCAGAAGATCGGACAAAGCAGGAGTGGTCCGGTTTTCGGGCAGATGACCAGAAGCGTTGGAATACGTACAAGCTGACGAATGATGAACAGTGGCGAGAACACTCCCGTCAGCACGAGAAGATTTCCAAGCAGCTTGAGGACTTGCAGCCGCGGCTCGCCGAAGTCGTATCCGGAATTGACTCCCTCTCAGAGTCCCAAGAGCGCAAGGTCTTGGATCTGATCGGTCTAATCAGGGGGTGGGCAGACGAATTGGAGTCCAAGCCTCGGGGCTGATGGACACATGCTGTTCCCCGGCATTCTCCGACGACCTGACGTTCTGATCGCGGATTGGGTTTGACGATGCGCGTTATTGGCACGGCCGGCCACGTCGATCACGGCAAGTCGACGCTTGTCCAGGCCCTAACCGGTATTAACCCTGATCGGTTGCGTGAGGAACAAGAGCGCCAAATGACGATCGATCTTGGATTCGCCTGGCTTGAGTTGCCGGGTGGTCAAACTGTCGGGATCGTCGACGTCCCCGGCCACATTGACTTTATCGAAAACATGCTGGCGGGTGTTGGGGGCATAGATGCTGCCATCTTGGTGATCGCCGCCGACGAAGGCGTGATGCCGCAGACGCGAGAACATTTGGAGATTCTTGAATTGCTAGGCATTTCTAGAGCTGTGGTGGCGCTGACGAAGACCGACTTGGTTGGAGAGACTGATTGGCTCGACCTGGTCGAAGAAGAGATCGGCAGCCTCCTGGAAGATACCCACCTGGAGGATGCCCCAATTGTGCGTGTGTCGGCCAGGACCGGTGAAGGGTTGGATTCCTTCATCGAAATTCTCGATCGGGTCGTGGAGTCGTCACCGCCTCGATTGGATCTGGGGAGGCCGCGACTATCCGTTGATCGCAGCTTCTCTGTGTCTGGATTTGGAACGGTTGTCACGGGCACTCTTGTGGACGGCACCTTCTCGGTCGGAGACGAAGTGGAGATTGTCCCCACGGGCATCACTGGGAGGATTCGCGGTCTGCAAACGCATCATGACAAGCTGGAAACGGCTCACCCTGGAAGCCGGGTGGCGATCAACTTGGCTGGGGTTGAGGTGGATGAGCTGCGAAGAGGGGATGCAGTCGTCCACCCAGGTACGATCGAGCCCTCCCGGCTTCTTGATGTGCACGTACGCCAATTGCCGGGTGCATCGGGCCGCCTTAAGCACAACGAAGAAGTCAAGCTCTTTTTGGGTGCAGCCCAAAGGATGGGAAAGATACGCGTCCTCGGTCGAACGAGATCCGTCCAGCCCGGCGGCGAGGGTTGGCTTCAAATCCTGCTGAGCGAGCCCCTGGCAGCAGCCAAAGGAGACCGATACATTTTGCGGCGTCCTTCTCCACCAGCTACTTTGGGGGGCGGGCAGATTGTGGATCCCCATCCATCGCGGCGACACCGTCTGAGGGATCTGTCGGTGGTCAAGGATCTCGAGACAGCACTCAAGGGTAGTCCGGAGGAGCAATTAGAGACCGCTGTCATCCGCTTGGGAACGCCAACCGCCAAGGAGGCATCCATCGCCTCGGGGCTCAGTCTTTCCGAGACTGTTTCTGCCGCGGGCACCCTGGCGGAAAAGGGTCGCATTCGGCAGCTCGCGCCCGGGACGATTTCGGATTCATCTCGACTTGTTTCGTCGGCGCTCTGGGGGCAGTTGTCCCAGCGGCTAGTAGATCTTGTGAACGTCTACCACCGTGAGCATCCGATGCGCAAAGGAATGCCTCAAGAGGAGGCGAAGAACCGCATGCATCTCCAGCCGGAGATTTTCGGGGAGCTGTTGCGCGATTTGGTCGAAAAGGGCGAACTTGAACACGAGCCTCCAGTGGTGCGGGCGGCCGGTTTCAAGGTCGAACTCACATCCGCTCAGCAGAAGCAGGCTGATGACTTGCTTTCCTTGTTTGAGAGTGCGCCGGCCCCGCCATCCATGAAGGATGCTCAGGCGATGGCAGGGGAAAACATCGTTCGCCACCTGGTGAACACGGGCAGGTTGGTGGCTCTTTCGGCGGAAGTTCTCATGGATCGGCCCATGTATGATCGTTGGTTGGCCGAAACCATCAAGGTTCTGGAACAAGGCGATACGCTGACCGTGGCTCAGGTGAGGGACACGTTCGGGAGCTCACGGAAATATGCACTGGCCTTCATGGAGTACTTGGATTCGGAGGGTATCACTCTTAGGGACGGCGATGTCCGACGGATCAACTCAGCACGGAAGAGGCAGTCCTAGAACCGCCTGAGCCTCCACGAGCCTCCCACCATCGTCCCCAACACATTCACCTCGAGCAAACTCTCTGCAGCCGATGCAAATGGATCCTTGTCAACCACGATGAGATCGGCGAGCTTCCCGGGGACGAGGGTGCCAACGGACCCTTCTTGATGGGATGCGAAAGCCGGACCGAGGGTGTATGCCCTCAGGGCATCCCAAAGGGGAATGCTCTCTTCTGGATGCCAGGGCCCAAGTTCTGGATGCTCTGGTAAAGGACCGCGGGTGACGGCGGCGTAGATGCCCAAGAAGGGGTTGGGACTCTCAACCGGTGCATCGGAACCGAAGGCAAGCGGTGTCCCCAGATCGTGTTGCGTTTTCCACGCATATGCGCGTGTGACCCGGTCACCCCAATACTTGTCGGCCATGTTCCTATCGGAAAGCGCATGTATCGGCTGCATTGAGGCAACCAGTCCGAGTGACTGGAGCCTGCCGATGTCGTCGGGATGGAGCAATTGTACGTGCTCAATTCGATGACGGAGGCGGGGGAGTCTGTGATCTAGCTCGTACTGCCTAAGGCTCTCGTAGGCATCAAGCACGGCGTGGTTTGCGCGGTCACCGATGGCGTGGATGGTCATTGCGAGGCCACCGTCCGCCGCAGATGTAGCCAGCGACACCAATTCTTCTTCGTCCTTCAACAAGACGCCCAGATTGCCAGGCTCGCCTTCGTAAGGTTGGAGCATGGCGGCGGTGTGGGGGCCAAGTGCTCCATCTGCGAAGACTTTGATGCCTCCGATGCGAATCCAAGGATCGCCAAATCCGGATCGCAAACCGACATCAAGAGCCGCAGGCAAATCTTCGACCAGGATGTTCTTCACGATTCGGAGTCCAAGGCGGCCTTCTTCTCGCAGCCCCTGAATGGCGATGAAGCAGTCCTGTGGGTCGAAATCATGGACGCCGGTCAGACCCATGCTCCATAGACGTTCCTGGGCCATGGCCAGATCGTCGCGCAGGGACGACGCTCCTTGGTCGGATATTTCTGATGCAACCAGGCTCATTGCGGCCTCGAAAAGTATCCCCGTGGGTTGTCCGGCTTCGTCACGTTGGATGCTCCCTCCGGGTGGATCCGGCGTTTCCGGTCCGATGCCGGCAAGCTGCATGGCCGCAGAATTCGCCCAGGCTGCGTGAAGCGATTTGGCGGTAAGGTAGGCGGGATGCCTGCCTGAGGCCGCGTCCAGCTCGCCCTTGGTCCCAAACCGTCCCCACGCGTTCTGATCCCAACCGTGGCCCAAGATCCAATCCGATGCCGAGCCGAAGATCCCAGCGCGATCGGCAACTCGAGCCAGGCAAGATTCTGCCGTTTCGGTCCCGCAATCCACCTGAGCCAGTGCGCGAGCGTACTTCTTCAAGTGAATGTGAGCGTCAGTAAGGCCGGGAAGGACTGTGGCACCTTCCAGGTTTAAGGTCTCCGTGTCGGGGCCGGCAAGCGCGAGGATTGCCGCGTCTGACCCCGCCGCAAGAATGTGTTCTCCCTTGACTGCCAGGGCCGACTGCGTGTGACCGGGTCGGTCAAGGGGGTGGACTGTTCCGTTGAACAGGACGCTATCGGGATGGTGGGATCGGTGGCTACTTGGCGGTGGTGCGGGGCGGGGCGCTGGCGTTGACATGCATGAGGCTCCAGGTCTGATGGTGATCATCGAGGATCAACTCGGCGAATGAAGCGTTGTCGAAGCGGATATAGACAGGAATGTTCCACGCCGTTGGCTGAAGGCCGAGCGCGGCGCGCACTGCGGCCCCTAGAATGCCCCCATGGGCCACCACGAGGTAGATTCCCGGCGGTCGTGAGAGGACCGCAGTCAAAGCAGCAGTTGCCCGTGTGTGCAAATCTGTCAGGCTTTCGCCGTCGCCGTACAAGGGTTCGTAGGCAAGCAAGCGCTTGTCCTTGTCGTAGAAAGATTGTCCAACATCGAGGGCATGGCCTTGGGCTTGCCCCGCGTGCCGTTCAAGCCAGAGTGGATCCTCTTCAAGTGGGACACCCAGCTTGTCTGCTAGGATTTCCGCCGTGTGACGAGCGCGCGAGAGCGGGCTGGTGATGATCTTGTCGAATGACAGGCCTGAGGCGTGCCAATGTTCGCCCAAATGCCGGATCTGGGCTTCGCCTTCGGGCGCCAAGGGATAGTCCAGGCGACCCTGTCGTACCGCATTTTGGTTCCCCGTCGAGGCCCCATGGCGCAGTAGGAAGAGGTGATATCTCATGATGCGTCTTGGAGAGAAGAGCCCAAGAACCCCCGTGCCCCGTTCAGGAAGGCCCTGCCGGTCATGGTCGATTTCCCGGCGGGCTGAACATGGTCCAGCACCAATGCTCCGGAACCTGTTTGGATCAACGGCGTCCCTGCGTCGGCCTCCCCGACCAAACCCGGCGCCGACATTGGCTCTTCGTGAATGGCGTGGGCTTGGCGAACGACGATGCGCAGGTCTTTCCAAAAGAAGAAAGAAGCCGGCCAGGGTTCGTAGGCTCGCACCTGTCTGGCGAGGACGTCGGCTGGCTTTCCAAAATCCAACTTTCCGTCTTTCTTCTTCAACATGGGCGCGTAGGTCGCCAGGGCGTCATCCTGAGGTCTCGGGCTGAGCCGACCGGCAGCGATGTCCGGGAGGTTCGCTTTGATCACATCGGCGCCCAGGGCAGCCAATCTTTCGCCCAGGCTACCGGCTTTGTCCTCCGGGTTGATGTCCAGAGAAGCTTGGGCCAAGATGGGGCCGGTATCCATCCCCTGATCCATCTGCATCAGGGTGATGCCGGTCTGGGAGTCGCCCGCCAAGATGGCGGCTTGAATTGGCGCCGCGCCTCGCCAACGGGGGAGGAGTGAGGCGTGGATGTTGATGCAGCCCAGGGTTGGCAGTTCGAGCAAGGTGGGGCGAAGTATCTGTCCGTATGCGGCGACGACGATCAGATCTGGTTCCCACGCTCGAATCTTCTCCACGGCTTGCGGTGCATTGACAGAGTCCGGCTGAAACACCTCAAGACCGTGAGCCTGTGCCCAAACCTTGACCGGATTGGATTCCAAGGGGCGTCCGCGTCCTGCCCGCCTATCGGGCTGGGTGACGACTCCTGCCATCTGAGAGTCATGGCTCAGGGATGCCAGGCTCGGTAAGGAAAAATCCGCCGAGCCCATGAAGACGATTCTCATGGGCCCATCCTATCATGTTGGTGGAGGAAGGCAGCAACTTAGGGAGACAGAAGGGGTTGTATCATGTGAACTTGCGGCCGATTGGTCTTTGTGTACAATCAACTGTTAGGTACGCGAAGTCAAGTGGCGAGCCGCGACACTCACAAACCCTACGTAGAAGGAGACGCTGTAATGACCGACCAACCCCAGATAACGAACGACGACAAGCTTTGGGCGCTCCTGGGATATGTCCTTTCCCCACTGGTGCCGATCATCGTGCTTCTGATGGAGGAGAAGAAGGCCCGTCCTTTCATCAAGTATCACAACGTACAGGCCCTAGTTCTTGGGATTGTGAACATTGTCCTGGCATTTGTGCTATCGTTCACAATCATTCTGATCTGTGTGCCCATGATAGTTTGGCTGGTCATGGTCTATTGGGGGTACAAGGCCTATCAAGGCGAATATGTCGTCATCCCGGTGGTGACGAATTTCGTCAAGAATCAGGGTTGGGCCTGAGCACGGAGAAAACACTCTTGAGGGCCCGCCTTTGGGCGGGCCCTCTTCGTTTCGCAGGGGGGAGGCTGGGGGGATGACCACTTACGAATGGATTGTGCCTGATCCGATGCCGGAGTTGGCCCGGGCAGCGTTCGGCGATTTCTCCCGGCCGGTCGCACAAACACTTTTCACGCGTGGTTTCACCGACAAACCTACGGCGGAGCGCTTTTTGGCTCCGGATTCAGGAGCGCTGCGCGACCCGTTCGACTTGTTGGGCATGCGCGATGCGGCCGATCGTGTGCTGGCAGCCATCGCCGCCTCGGAGTTGATCGTTGTGTACGGAGACTACGATGCCGACGGGGTCACGGCGACAGCTCTCATGTTGTCGGCATTGCGCTCGGCCGGGGCTCAGGTTTCGCACTACATCCCCAATCGATTTGATGAAGGCTACGGTCTGAATCTGGAGGCTGTTCAAGCCATCAGCCAGACCGGAGCCCGGCTCATGATCACGGTTGACTGCGGAGTGCGTTCGGTACGGGAGGTAGCGCGTGCCGTTGAACTTGGCATGGATGTTGTTCTGACGGACCACCACCATCCGGGTCCGGAGCTTCCGCCGGCCTTGGCCATAGTCAACCCTAATCAGCCGGGAGAGGCTTATCCGTTTGGCGGGCTGAGCGGGGTGGGGTTGGCCTACAAGCTGGCAAAAGCGCTGGACTCTCGGCTAGGTGGCGTAAACGCAGACGGGTACTTGGATCTGGTTGCCGTGGGAACCGTGGCTGATGTCTCCCCATTGATTGATGAGAATCGCTTGCTTGTGGCGCGAGGCATTGAGCAGTTGCGTCGGAACCCGCGTTTGGGCTTGGGCGCTCTGATTCGATTATCACGTCTCGACCGAGGGAACCTGCTGGCGGGAGACATCGCTTTCGGATTGGGGCCGCGCATCAACGCTGCTGGACGTCTTGGCACCGCAGACACTGCGCTGGCGCTTTTGATGGCGGAAGATCCAGAAGAGGCAGATCGGCTTGCCCAAGAACTGGAGGCGGCCAACAGGAAGCGCCAGAAGCTGACCAGGTCGATTGTGGAATCGGCGCGAGGTGCAGGCCCTTGGCGTGCCGACGACGCTCCCGTGATCTTTGCCATCGACCCTTCGTTCAACGAAGGGGTGGTGGGCTTGGCGGCCTCCCGGCTGGCGGAGGAATTCCTTCGGCCGGCCTTCGTGGCCAGGCGGCACGACGGATCGATCAAGGGCTCAGCCCGAAGCGTTCCGGGGTTTCATATCACCCAGGCGCTGGAAGCGTGCGCTGATTTGCTGGTCAGGTTTGGCGGACACGCGGCGGCAGCCGGATTTGAGTTTCGCGAAGATAACCTCGATGCCCTGTTGGATCGGTTGGGGGGCGTGGTTGAGTCGATGGGCGTTCCGAAGCCAGATCGGCCGAGGCTTACTGTAGACGGTGAGGTGGACGCGGCCGAACTGGACGATGCATTGTTGCGTGACTTGGATCGATTTGAGCCGACTGGTGAAGGCAACCCGCGGCCGGTCTTCCTTGCGCGGGCAATGCGGATTGTAGAGAAGCGCACAGTTGGGTCAAATGCTGCCCACCTCAAACTTGTGCTGGCCAGTGACCGGCGCGTCTGGGAAGCGATTGCGTTTCGGCAGGGCGATCGCCTCCCGCGGCTGCCACCCAAGGTGGACGCAGTCTTTCACTTCGAGCGCAATGAGTACATGGGGCGCGTCACGCCGCAGCTCAACGTTCTGGATTTGCGGGCTGCGGAGTCGGTTTGATTGGTTCAATCCACGAAACGGTACTTGAGAAGGGTCCACACGGCCTGAAAAGCGTCCTTGAGGCCGATCTTCTTGCCCTCCTCATATTCGCGCGGATTAAAGGTGATCGGAACCTCAAAGATTCGCACCCGGCGCTTGAGCAGTTTTGCCGTGACCTCTGGCTCAAAATCGAACCGCCGGGCATGCAGGGGAATCTTCACCAGAATGTCCCGCTTAAACAGCTTGTAGCCAGTTTCCATATCCGAGAGAATGCTGTTGTAAAGCACGTTGGTCATAAAGGTGAGCATCCGATTGGCGACCATATGCCAGAACATTGTGCTTCGCCGCGCACCGCCGAGGAACCTCGAGCCGTAGACGACATCGGCTTTCCCCTCGTCAATGGGTTCTAGCAGCTTGGGATAGTCGCGGGGATCGTACTCCAGGTCGGCATCTTGGATCAGGATTAGGTCGGCTTGGGCAGCGGCAATGCCGCTTCGGACGGCGGCCCCTTTGCCCTGATTCTTGTCATGCAAGATCAGGTGAAGCTGGGGAACCGTTTCGGCAAGCTGGGCGAGGATGTCGCGAGTGCCGTCGGATGACCCATCGTCAACGACGATGAGTTCATCCGCAAGGCCGACCTTGAGGACGCGACGGACAATCTCCTCGATGGTATTGCTCTCGTTGAAGACAGGCATGACAACTGAAAGTTTCATGCGGGACATTGTACAGGCAGTGGGCAAGCGGGACAATTGGTGGATTTGCCCGGCCCATAAGGATGACTATAATCTTCCTGAGTATGGGGAGCGGTTTTGCGCGGACCTTGGCTTCCCGAGATGGTTGAACTTTGAGTAGCAGGAAGCGAAAACATGTGGCTCGGTGAACACAGTGGAGGTATGCCATGACCCTACCCAGGGCACCAGTCAGGTCAGGGGGAGGGGACGGGGCCCCGTCGACATCCAACTTGCGATTTGTCCCGCCTCCTGTCAGCCGAGTCGAAGACACCGGACTGGCGGAGCTTTGGCTGCAAGATCTGGCGCTTAAGATTCTTTATTTTCGCGGCTATCTAACTGGATTTAAAGTGGCAGAGGCCTTGGCGCTGCCGTTTGCCGGTCTTGTCGATCAACTGCTCGAGGCGTTGAAACGAGAAAAATTCGTCGAGGTCAAGACCCAGGTGGGGTTCGGCGAGGGGGCTTACCAGTATGCCATCACCGGAGCCGGGATCGCACGGGCCCGGGAAGCTCTCGAGCGCTCCCAATATGCGGGCCCGGCCCCGGTTCCGATCGAGACTTACAATGAGGCAATTCGACGGCAAAGCCGGGGCCGACCGACTGTCCACCAACGCGCCATGCGCCAGGCTTTGGGTGATCTGACTCTGTCAGAAAAGACATTCAACCGCGTCGGGCCCGCCGTCAACTCGGGCACGTCGATCTTCCTCTATGGTCCGCCTGGAAACGGCAAGACTTCCATCGCGAGGGCCATCGGCAACATGATCCTCGAAGAAGATATGTACATTCCTTTCGCCTTGGATGTGGATGGGCAGGTGGTCAAGCTGTATGACTCGGTCAACCATGAGCTTGCACCTGAAGAAGACGTCACCTCGTCAGGCACCGGTTCACTGCGCACCGGCGCCAAGCGGGATCCGCGTTGGGTAATGATCCGCCGCCCGTTCATCGTGGTTGGCGGGGAACTGACGATGGCGGGCCTGGATCTCGTCTTCGACGATGTGAACAAGTACTACGAGGCGCCGTTCCAGGTGAAGGCCAATGGCGGCGTGTTCCTCATCGATGACTTCGGCCGGCAGCAGGTGCGCCCTCGCGACCTGCTCAACCGCTGGATCGTGCCCCTTGAAAACCGCATCGATTATCTGACCCTGCATACGGGCCGCAAGATCGAGACCCCCTTCGACGTGTTGGTGGTCTTTTCTACCAACTTGCCACCTAGAGACCTGGTGGACGAGGCGTTCTTGCGCCGGCTGCGGCACAAGATTGAGGTCGAAGATCCTTCGTACGAATCTTACCGACAGATCTTCAAGCGTGTGGCGGATGGAAAAGGGGTCGAGTACTCCGATAGGGGCTTGGCCTACATGCTGCAGGAGTGGTACATCAAGCGCAACCGCAAGCTCAGGGCATCCCACCCCCGGGATATCTGTGATCAGATCCTGGACATCGCGCGCTACCTGAATGTTCCACCGACAATGAGCAAGGACTTGCTGGACAGGGCGTCGGAAGCATACTTCGTCGAAATCTGACCGACCGGGTCGACAATCCCATCAGAGTGCCCCGCCGCCTCGGAAAACGACCGGGCATACGGCGGGGCGCTTGACTGCCTGCAGGGCATGGTTGTGCTGGCGAGCCGGAGGCGAGATGCCAAGAGTGTTTGACTTTGAAGGCGCGGCAGAGCGCATCAGCTCCAGGGTGCGTCGGACGCCGTTGGTTGAGGGTGGGGCGAGCGGGCTGCTTCTCAAGTGCGAACATGAGCAAGTGACGGGTTCGTTCAAGGTCCGCGGGGCGCTGAACAAGGTCTTGCAGCTGACTCCCGAGGAGAGAAGTCGAGGCATCGTTGCCGCGTCGGCAGGCAACCACGGGCTGGGCGTCGCCTATGCGGCGCGCCAGGCGGGAGCGCAGGCGATCATCGTGGTTCCGGAAGACGCAGTAAAGACAAAGGTGGATGGAATCCGGGCTTTGGGAAGCGAGGTGATCCTGGTCCCGGGAGGCTTCGGCGCCGCAGAGGCAAAAGGCCGTGAGTTGGCATCAGAGCGCAAGGCCGTGTGGATCTCGCCCTACAATGATCGGCAAGTGATTGAAGGGCAGGGGACGCTGGGGCTGGAGGTCGATCAGCAGATACGTGACCGTTCGGGCGAAGCCGTGAGTGGGGATGTGTACGTCCCAGTGAGCGGCGGAGGGCTGGCGTGTGGAGTGGGCCTGGCGCTCAAACAGCGGGGCGAGGTTAGAGTAATCGGCGTCCAGACCGAGTCGGCGCCCTACATGTCCGTCTTCTTGTCGGGAAAAGATGTTGAGCAAGTGACGGAAACGCCGACTTTGGCGGATGGGCTGGCCGGGCCGGTCGAACGTGGATCCATAACATTCGACCTTCTGCCAAGGGCCGTCGACGAGATCCAATTGGTGAGCGAATTGGAGCTGATCGAAACGCTGGAATTCGCGCAATCGGAGCTGGATCTGATGATTGAGCCGTCGGCGGCGGTCGCGCTGGCGGCGGCGCGGAGAGCGGGCAGCCGTCGCCAGAGGGTGGTGATCTTGAGTGGGGGGAATCTCGCGCCTGAGCTCAAATCGGCGCTTGAGAGTGGACGTCGACTGGGGGGTGATTTGTGATGGATTTCACAATCGATGAGCTGATGTGCGTGTGCATTGCGCGTCAGGTTGAGGATGGTGACGTCCTGGCGCAGGGGTTGGCGACGCCCTTGGTGGCGGCGGGTTACCTGTTGGCCTGGAGAACGCATGCGCCCGGGGCCTATTTCGCCTCGGCCATTGGACAGACCGTCTGCCGGGAAGGGGCGCCGCTGGGCCTGGCACGGGTGGAGAGCCTTTGGTTGGACCGGGCGATGAATGCCTTTGGCTTCACAGCGGCGGTGATGGATCTGATGCCCACGGTGCAGCCGAAGGAGTTTTTTCGTCCCGGGCAGATGGATGTCCATGGAAATTTCGACAACCTGGCCATTGGCCGGGATCTAGATCGACCGAGGCTTCGCCTGCCCGGTGTGGGTGGCATCCCTGACGTGACATGCTATGCCGATGACGTGTATCTCTATGTGCCGCGGCACTCCAGAGTCACATTTGTGTCGCAACTGGATCGAGTCTCGGGGCTGGGGCACAATCCGTCCCGGCGTGCCGGAGCTGGGGTTCGCTATCTTGTGACGGATCTCGGGCAGTTCGAGTTTCCCGATGGCAGGATGCATTTGGTCAGCCTCCACCCTGGCGTAGATTTCGAGCGCGTTCAGAGGCATACTGGCTTCGCGCTGGAACGACCAGTGAACCCACGCGAGACGCCGCCTCCCACCGCCGAAGAGTTGGACATTCTCAGGCAGGAGGTTGACCCGCTCGGTGTGCGTCGCCTTGAATTCCTGGGCGGCTCAGCCAGGCGCCAAGCTTTGCGCCACCTGTTGACAGCCGAACTACGCCAGCCGGGATAATGGGCTGCATGGCGCGGACTTGATGCTTGCTCATGGGGGTCGTGCCGCAGGTATACTTGAGCCCATGATTCGCCTGTCCCGACTCTTTCTTCTGGTGGCCGTGCTCGGTTCATTGCTTGTTGTCCCGATCCCCGGGTCGGCCGAGCAAACTGCCGATCAAGCTGAAGCCCTTCTTCAGCAGATGAGCCCTGAAGCCCGGATTGGCCAGCTGTTCATTGTGACATTCAATGGCAGCCAGGCGCCGGCGGACTCCGATATCGCCGGTTTGATCCGGGACTACCATGTGGCCGGCGTCATGTTGTCGTCCGAGAATGACAACTTCGTCGATGCGCCGAACACGATCCAGTCACTGCATGACCTGACTGATCAGCTGCAAACGCTCAATGCAGAGGCGACATCCAAGCCGGCCATCTCTAACCCAAGTCTCTCGCCGGATCCAAACAGCAATCCCGTCTATGTTCCGTTGTTCATCGGGATCTCGGATCCGCCCAGTTCTGTCCCGCTTGCAGATGTAATCAGCGGTATGTCTCCCTTGCCTTCCGAGATGGCGATCGGCGCCACTTGGGATCCATCCCTGTCGCGCTCAGTGGGTTCGGTGCTTGGGCAGGAACTAGAAGCCATGGGCATCAACCTGTACGTCGGCCCGTCGTTGGATGTCCTTGAAGACCCAGGCCTTGGAAGTCCGGGCGATCTGGGCGTCGAGACGTTCGGTGGTGACCCCTACTGGGTGAGCCAGATGGGCAAGGCATACATTGAGGGATTGCACGAGGGCTCGAGCGGCCGATTGAGTGTTATTGCCCAGCATTTCCCCGGCCACGGGGGCAGCGACCGCCCACTCCAGGAAGAGGTCGCCACGGTTCGCAAATCCCTTGATCAACTGATGCAGATTGAGCTGCCCCCGTTCTTCGCCGTAACAAGCAGCGACCCCGGAAGCAACGGCTCAATCGCTGATGGACTGCTGACCTCCCATATTCGCTACCAGGGTTTCCAGGGCAACATCCGGGCAACGACGCGCCCAATCAGCCTGGATCCGGAGGCCTTCTCCCAATTGATGTCGCTGGATCCGCTCAAGGCTTGGCGAGCGGCAGGCGGCCTGACGATGAGCGACTTGCTTGGCTCACGCGCTATCCGGCGGTTTCGAGACCCCTCTGAACGCACATTTCCGGCGCACTTGGTGGCGCGTGATGCCTTGGTGGCCGGCAATGATTTGCTCTACGTTTCGAACTTCCGAGATCCAAGCGACCCGGATGAGCTGACCACGATAAAGGCGACGATGGCGTTCTTCACGCAGAAGTATCAGGAGGACAAGGTCTTTGCCCAGAGGGTGGACGAGGCCGTTCTTCGGATTCTGCGAGCCAAACTGCGGTTGTACGGTGGGAACTTCAAGCTTGATACGGTTCTGCCGATTCCGGGGGAGTTGGCGGCTGTGGGGCAGAATCGGGACGTTTCCTTCACCGTGGCAGGTGATGCCGCAACCCTCATCAGTCCCGGTCCGAATCAGATTGAGGATCGTGTGGGTGGTCCGCCACAGCTCGGTCAGCGGATAGTCTTTTTTACGGATGTACGGCTGGTGCAGCCCTGTGGGACGTGTACGTCCACGCCATTGATGGCGAGAAATGCCTTGGAGAATCGCGTCTTGAGCCTGTATGGGCCGGGTGCGGCTGGACAGGTCGGCAATTGGAACATTGAGTCCTATACGATGGCCGATCTCTCCTCCTACTTAGGCAACCCGCCCGCAAAACCACCAGCAACTCCAATTGTCCCGGCTGAGACGGTAGATGAATCTCTAAAGGCGGCCGACTGGGTGGTGTTCTCAGTTCTCGACTCGAATGATTCAGTCTACGGGGCAGACGCCCTTAAACAGCTCCTCGAGGCCAGACCCGATCTGACGCGCTCGAAGAGGGTGGTGGTCTTCTCCTTCGACATCCCGTATGGTCTCGATGCTACCAATGTCAGCAAGGTTGACCTGTACTACGGGCTCTACTCGCCGCTGCCAAGCTTTGTAGATGTTGCGGCCCGGTTGCTGTTTCAGGAGGTGAGTGCGCCCGGGGCGCTGCCTGTGAGTGTGACAGGTATCGGATACGATCTCATCGATGCTTTGAAACCTGATCCCAATCAAACCATTGGATTGACCATCAAGGGGGAGAGCAGCGAAAACGGATCGACCCCGACGCCGGCCGGGTTTCAGCAAGGAAATCTTGTCACACTTCAGACCAGCGTCATCCTGGACAGCAACGGCCACCGCGTTCCAGATGACACGCCGGTTGAGTTCATCCTGTCATATCAAGGTGAGAATTTGTCTCAGACAGTTGATGCGGAGACCACTGATGGCGTGGCAGAGACAACGTTCCGTCTTGATCGGCTTGGGTTGCTCACCATTCAGGCGCGGAGCGACCCGGCGCTTCGCTCCAGTGTGTTGCAGCTGAATGTTCAGGAGGGCGTGGCAGCCTTCCCGACGGTTTTCGCTCCCACACCTTTGCCAACCAGTACTCCGCCGGCCACGGATACGCCTGGGCCAGCCACCCCCACGCCTCCAGACGAACTTCCTGGTTCTTCAGGGCCCGTCTCTTCCGGGGGCATGGGGTTGATGGTCTTCCTGGGCGGACTATTGGGTGCGGTCTTGGTAGGGGCGGTGGGCTACGGCGTGCCGTCACCGGTGCGTCTCGGTGCCAGCCGAATCCGTACCGGCCTGTTGGCAGTGGTTGGCGCATTGGTCGGCTACAACTTCCTTGCACTCGGACTGCCCGGTTCGGAATGGGTTTTACAAGCCATGGGGGAGTCAGGCGGACTCTTGGCGGCTCTGACGGGTGGTCTTCTGGCGCTGGCAGCGCTTTGGGCGTGGACTCGGTTCGCGCCGTGGTCGTTAGCGGAACGAAGCTAGGGCGGCGACCACCAGCAACACCCCGATTACAAACGCCAAGCGACGATCCCATTCCGTCGGAAGCCAGCGTCCCATGTCTGTCAGCGTCTGACCCGCAGCGCTCGAATAGCTGTGTCCCAACCCTTCGATCAGCGCCTCCCTGAAGGCCTGTATGTCTTGCGGCCTGTCGTCCGGATGCAGCGCCATGGCCCACAGGATGGCCTCTTCGGCGGCGACGGTTAGCTCGGGATTGAGTTGCCTGGGCGGGACCAGTGCGTCCGGCTTGAGAAAGCGTTGTTTGGCTTCGAGGGGCGGCTGATTGGTGACTATGTGGTAGAGGGTGGCGCCGAAGGCGTAGATGTCGCTCCTGGCATCGGTATGACCGGTGTCCCCGCCGTATTGTTCCAGAGGCGTGTATAGGGCTGTCCCGCGGCCCTGGATGACCGTGACGGTGACCTCCTCGGGCGCCATCTGCTTGACCAAGCCGAAGTCCACCAGTTTGATCAAGCCGCTGGGGGTGATCTTTAGATTGCTGGGTTTGATATCTCGGTGAACGACGGGCGGATCTTGGCGGTGCATGTACGCCAGCGCATCGGCCAACTGGTCTGCCCAGGTGAACAGGTCCGCCAATGGCAGGGTCTTGCCTTTTCGCCGGGCGTTGTCCATTAGGGTTTTGAGATCGTCGCCCGGGACAAAGTCCATGACCAGATAGTCGCGATCGTCATCGGAGAAGTAATCTGAAACCTTGGGGAGGTTGGGGTGGTCGAGGCGGGCGAGAACGGAAGCTTCGCGGTAGAACTGGTCACGCGACTGCTGGCGAAGGGCGTCGCTGAGCTCCGGATCCTGTCGGACCTCTTTGATGGCACAAACCCGCCCGGGAAGGCGGTTGTCCTCTGCCAGGTAGATTGAGCCCATCCCACCGCGCCCGATGATCTCGCGAATCGCATAGCGGTCGCGCAGGACGTGGCCCGTTTGCATCGGTTCGTGCACCGGTCGGCCTCGTTGCTCGATACGTCGTCTGCTTCAATAATGGGGAACGGGCGAAATCGCAGCTCGCTTGCGAGTGTCCCCCAAGCACGCCCCGCAGGGCGTCGGCGTTGAGTTGGATTATACTCTGGGATGATGGATTCAGAGAAGAAACAGGTGGGCGGCATGGCAGTGCAGCGTCTGGATGAGGCCCCAATTCTCATCAGTCAGACGGGCGAATACGAGGGGCGGAGATGGGCGCTGTCCCGAGAGGAATTCCTGATCGGCCGTGCGCCCGAGTGCGACGTTGTTATCGCCGATCGGCAGGTTTCCCGACACCACGCGCACCTAATTCGAACAGACAAGGGGTATGTGCTGGAAGACCTAGGAAGCAAGAACGGGACGCATTTGAATGGGGCACAGATCGATGGCCCAGTGATTTTGCAGGACGGAGACGTCATCCAGGTGGCGCTGGCGATCAGCCTGATGTTTGTGGGCACCGAGGCCACGCTTCCCTTGTCGGTTGACGATGCGGCCCAGTTCGATCCGGGGAGGCTCAGGATGGATCCTGATGCCCACCGCGCCTGGATTAGAGATGCTGAGCTTGAACCGCCGCTTTCGCCAGCCCAGTATGCGTTGCTGGCATTGCTCTACGAGAGTTCGGGCCGTGTCATCTCGAGGACGGAAGTCATCGAGAGGGTGTGGCCCGAGTCAGACGAGGCCGGCGTCTCGGAACAGGCGATAGATGCCTTGGTTCGCCGGCTCCGAGACCGACTTGCAGAGCTCGATCCGAACCACGAGTATGTTGTCACGGTCCGGGGTCATGGCTTCAGGCTGGACAACCCAGCCTAAACCATCCGTCGAATACCGGGAATGAATCAAGAGCGCCCCAATAGGGGGCGCTCTTGATTAGGTGGAGATGGCGGGATTCGAACCCGCGTCCGAAAGCTTCAACCTGCCAACGTCTACAAGCTTAGTCGGTCCATTTGGTTCTCGCTCGTCAGCCCCCGACCGACAGGGTGTCTGACAAGCCAGCCATATCGCGACCGGGGTCGCCTTGGGCCCGGGCCATGGCGCACCGGGCTGCACCTCGACATTCCGTCGTCTGTCCCTCGCCGGCCGAGGTTCGACTCAGGCAGACGGGCCCCTAAGGGCCTTGGCTCAGCTGCTCGTCAGCCTAGGCTGCGAGCGGCATTGCCGCATAGTCAGTGCGATTGGCACTTTTGGTTGTGCGCTGATTTCTCGAGCTCGGCGCCTCTCGGCTTGCAGTTCGCGGTCTGCCACTCCCGTCGAAACCGTTCATCCCCTCGGCATTCTGAGTATACCACGCAGGGGGGCATCTGCGACAAAGCTGCGCATAGCCACAACCCCTGGATTCACCTGCTTTGTTATGTCCGCCATTGAGTTGCTGAGGCTATGCGAATCGGGGGGTCAGTCGCGGCCCCGACGGGCGAGTGCGCGGTCGATCTCGCGCTGGGCATCCCGCTTGGCGATCTCGCGCCGTTTGTCCCATTGGCGCTTGCCTTTGGCGAGGGCGATCTCGACTTTGGCCAACCCGTGGGTAAGGTACATGCGAGTCGGCACGATGGTGTAGCCGCGCTCCATGATTTTGGTTTCGAGCTTCTGGATTTCCTTCTTGTTGAGCAGCAGCTTACGAGTGCGGGTGGGTTCATGATTCATGGTGCTTGCTGGATCATAGGCTGCGATGTGGGCCCCAACCAGCCAGACTTCGCCGCGCTCGACAGTAACGTAGGCTTGCCGCAGGCTCACCTGACGGGCCCGGACGGATTTGATCTCCGAGCCGCGCAGCGCGATGCCTGCCTCAAAGCGGTCTTCGAGGAAGAAATCGTGCTGAGCCTTGCGGTTGGTAGCGATGACCTTGTCGTCGTCAGGCATGAGCCTTTCCAGATAAGCTAAGCCCGGCAAAATGCGGGGTGCCGTTGCCTCGGACGCCGTGATTGTAGCACGTTGCCCCGCAGCGCAGGGGTTTGCGGAGCGGACTATAATGGGCGCTTCTGAATTGGACAGGAGGGTTCTGTGTCTCGGGTAATCAATCCTCAATCAGGCGCACGACGGCGGACGAAGCTGATCAAGCAGATGGCCCTGGCCCTGCGCCACGCAGCGTCAGGCGAAGCTGGTGAAGCCACCCAGCGCGATGTGTTCGCTTTCTTGGCGCTGAGCCTGAAAGAGGTGTGCAGTTCGGTCGATGAAACCGTTGCCGCCTGGGAAAAGCGGGACTACTGGGTCAAGGCCGATCGTTTTCGTATGGAGTGGTCTTGGGCCGAGAATGCGGAGCGCGAGCTGACGGCCTCGCTAGAGAAGGGGGATCTCTTGGCGTGCGCCACGGCAGCGGCGAAATTGGCCGGCCAAGTCAATGGAGTGAAACTGCCCAAGAAGCTGCCATCTGATCGTCCATGGGCAGGGGCGTGGTCTGCCTGGTCAGATGCCATGGCCGCGGGGTAGGCGGAGCTGTTTCCGACGTTGCGGGCATATTGGTAATAAGTACGGTTGCATCCGAAGCCACAGGCGGGCATAATGGATGACGAAGGCCCGTTTCGGCCCTGAGGATTGATGTGATGCTAGCGGACATCAGAGAGCATCAAGGTCAGGTTTCATTGCTGGTTGTCGAGGACGACCCGGCGATGCTGGTCGCCCTGCGAGATATCCTTGAAGGCGCCGGCTATAAGGTCAGTACGGCCGCCAACGGGGTGGCCGCGCTGGAAGCGCTTTCGAACGAGGAGCCATCTCTGATCCTGTCTGACATATCGATGCCGATTATGGATGGGATCGAACTCTTTGAGAATGTTCGGAAACGGCCAAATGGGACCGCAATTCCATTCATCTTCCTGACCGCCAGAGGGACTCGCGAGGACATTTTCGCTGGTAAATCTCTCGGTGCGGACGACTACATCACCAAACCGGTGACCAGCCAGGAGCTCTTGGCAGCCGTCCAAGCGCGACTCAACCGCACAGACGAGCTGATGCTTGCCCAACTGAAGGCCGCCTACAAGGCGAGCTTGATGGCCTTGGCCAACGCAATTGAAGCTCGGGATCACTATACGCGTGATCATGTCGAGCGTGTGAGTACGTACGCGCAGGCTCTGGCGGACCAGCTCGGCTGGGAGTCGAGCCGGATTGCGGCATTGGAATTTGGCGCCATCCTGCACGACATCGGCAAGATCGCCGTACGGGAGGCCATCCTCTGCAAGACCGGCCCGCTGAAGCGTGACGAGTGGCAAGAAATGCGCGAGCACCCGCTGGTGGGTGCGCGGATGATCGAGGGTATTCCTTATCTTGCGTCGGCCATTCCCGTCGTCATGCACCACCACGAACGGTGGAACGGTAGTGGATACCCTCAGGGGCTGGTAGGCAACGCCATACCGCTTGAGGCACGCCTCCTGGCCGTGGTCGACACCTTCGACGCCATGACCTCCGATCGGCCCTATCGGCAGGCGCTCCCGGTTTCGGTGGCGTACGAGACGATCCTTTCCGAAGCCGGAAAGCTGTTCGACCCCGAGATGGTGGCAGCCTTCCAGGCCTGCTTTGAGTCAGGTTTGCTCACGTCTCACCTCGCCGGCTCACCACCAAACACGTGATCGGCTAGCCGGCAGAGAAGAAGCCGGCGCCGAGCTCGGGCTGGCCGTTGCCCGTGATGTTGAACGATCAGCCCGCAGATTTCCGGTGGCGTACCCCCCAAACGCTAATGCGCATAGCCACGCCAATATCTCGTGCTGCCCACTTTCCCATCTCGTCAATTGAAAAAGGCTACGCGCATTCAGGTTGGGTTGGCGGCGGACCGTATATCTTGCGAACGGAGGCGCTATGGAAAAGCTAGGTTTCATCGGCTTGGGGATCATGGGTCGAGGGATGGCCGGAAACCTCATCGAGAACGGATTTCAAGTACGTGTGTGGAACCGCACCGAATCCAAGATGCGGCCTTTGATCGAGAAGGGGGCTGAACCATCCACTTCAGCGGCGGATCTCGCGCGACAGTCCGATGTCATCTTCATTTGTGTCAGCGACACGCCGGATGTCGAACAGGTCATTCTTGGGGAGGACGGTGTGTTGGATGGCGCTCGCCAGGGTGCGCTCGTAGTGGATATGAGCACCATTCGTCCCAGTTCAGCCCAGAGCTTGGCTGAGCGAATGACCTCAGCCGGAATCCACATGCTTGATGCCCCGGTAAGCGGCGGCAGCGAGGGCGCAGCGGCAGGCACATTGGCGATCATGGTCGGCGGAGAGGCAGAGCAGCTGGAACGAGCGATGCCCTATTTGAAAGCCATGGGCGACCATATCACCCATGTGGGCAGCCATGGCCACGGGCAGATGGCCAAGATGGTGAACCAGATCCTGGTGGTTGGTCATGCGTTGGCAATGAGTGAGGCGCTGTTGTTTGCGGAAGCCGGTGGTCTGGACTTGCGCAAGACCTTACAGGCCGTCTCTGGAGGCGCCGCAGGCAGTTGGATGCTCAGCCACAGGGGCCCTCAGATCCTGGCTCGGGATTGGCGTCCCGGCTTCACCATCGATCTTCAGCAGAAAGATGTTCGGTTGGCATTAGAACAGGCGGAGGAGATGGGTGTCCCTTTGATCGGTACCGGTCTGGTCCACCAGCTCTATCGTACTCTTCAACATGCCGGCCTGGGGAGCGAAGGCAACCACGCGCTGGTCAAGGCCCTCGAGCACCTGGCAGGTTTTGAGATCGGCGCAAATGAAACCTGATGCCAGTTCACCCAGGAGGACAGATCAGTCCTTGGGCTGGGATCCAACGGGACTTGTGCGGGCTCCGGCCTCGTCCACATGACGCTCGGCCGTCTTGGCGTACAGCTGAGTCGTCCGCAAGCTGCGGTGGTTGAGAAATCGCTGGACCTGATCGATGGGTACCCCTTCCTGGAGCATCTGCGTCGCCCGCCAATGGCGGAAATCATGCGGGTGGATCGCCGACAACCCCAAATCTCGTGCCGTGCGCCTCAACACTCGCCACACAGCGTTGGCCGACAAGGGTGTGCCCCGATACTTGGGACGTGTCTTGGCGTGGCTGACGAATAGGGCCGTTGCTCCCGGATCGTTTCGGGCGGAAAGATAGTCCCGCATCGCATCCAGGGTGGGGCGGGTGAAGCGAAGCGTAATCAGCCTGCCAGATCGTCCGCGTCCCTTACCTCGAACCCTAATCTGCCATATCCCTTGCTCGTTCAGGCGCGCACGACGGACTTCATCGGCACTGACCCGCAGAATTTCACTTACGCGTGCACCACTATCCGCCAGGGCATACACCAAGGCGCGATTCCGCAGGTTTTCCAACTCCTGCCGCTTGGCCTCTTTGGGCGCCGCCTCCGGATCGATTTCGACCTCGTCAAAGGCATGAATCAGGGTCTCCAATCCTTCGGGAGGCTCCGGCGCACCGTCTCTGGCCTCACTTGCTGGAACATATGTTCTGAGCAAGCGAGACGCTTTGCGCATCGCCGACGATGCAGGGTAGGATTCGGGCAGGAACAGTTCGTCAGCCATGAAGCGGAACCAGCTGACGACGGCCTGGCCGTAGAGGCGGACCGTCGCCGGTTCGAGCAGCGCCGACGACCCGGGCAATGCTCGCCGGCCTGTGACCTCAACGTCTCGCCCCAAGTAGTTCACAAACCAGACCAACAGATTGACATCTTCTTGAGAGCTGCCCAGACGTGTCAGACGGCGCGATCGGGCGTCCGGACCGCCAAGGCTCGTCCTGCGAGCCATCTGAGAGGTTTCCAGGTATTCAATGAAGTGGTCGACAGCGTGTCGATAGGTCTGCAGTGTGTTTGGACTGAGATTGCTCTGGGCGCAGAAGGCATCCAGGGCTTCGTCAAGCGTTGGGGTGCTGGGCGGGGTCATGTTTTGCGTCCGATGTGAACGGCCCTATCAAGAGGGCGCAATTCGAGGCTAAGTGCAATATAACAGACCTTTAGTTGCATTGACATGAGTTTAGCACACGGGCTGAGGCTCTGTCAACACCTGCCCCACTTGTCGCACGCGGAGGGGAATGCCGCGGCCCAAGTAGCGCGCTTTTGACTGGTGTGGGCAGCCACAGCATGGCCTGAGCCATGATTTGGTGGTCCGCCATCTGCCCCCCTCCCCGGCCCGATGCCTCTCCCACATGGCCCGCCCTCATTCCTACTCACGCGGAGAGCCTTGAGTCTCCATGGAGACCGGTTCAGGGCTTGCAGAAGCAGGGGCCGTGTTGGATCGCAGGGCAGTAATCGGCTCGGATCGCCGGCGCGCGCGTGAGAGTCCCAAACCGACTGCCCAAATCAACCCCGGGAGGACGGTCACTATGGCCATGATCCACAGCAAGGACTGCACACTCACCGGGCGTCCTGTCAAGCAACCACCCAGCCCCGGCCGAACTGATGGCGGTGGAAAGCGTGAAGATCGCAAATTCCACGGAAAATACGCGCCCGCGTACCTTCCCGGGTACGATGAGCAGCAAGGCTTGGGTTGAAAGGACCCAGTTGACCCCGGAGCCCAGGCCGCGCACCAGTGATCCAATCAGCACAAGCACGAAGCTGGCCGTTGGCGCCACCAAGGCAAGACCGGCGGCTGTGACGAAGAAGGACAACATGAGCGCAGTTCTCAGGCGATCCACCCGATCCTGAGTCAACCGGCGTGCCAGAACCGGTCCCAGTCCAGTTCCGATGCCCACAACGGCGTACATCAATCCCAAACTGGTCGAGCCTCCCTCCCCGATGACGAACACCCTCTCCGCCATCACCACCATGGCCACCTGGAAGCCCCCATTGACCACCAGGCCAATAGTCCCCTTCTGGCTGGCGATCGCCAAGACGTCCATCCGGTCACGCAGGTAACTCAAGCCTTCGACATACTGATCGATGGCCCCCCGAATTGGGTTTCCCATCGGGCCGGGCTCGAGGGCGAGGGTCATCGTCCGCACGCGGCTGACGAAGAAAGCCGAGAGGAGAAAACTGCCCGAATTGAGCAGAAAGGAGGGATAGATCCCCCACACGCCGGCTGCCAGACCCCCCAGGGCGGCTCCGAACGCCAACATGACCGACCAGGTGATACCGCTGAGCGCGTTGGCGGCCCCCAGTTCATCCTCATCCACCACGTCGGGCAGGATCGCGTTTCGCGCCGGATAGAAGACCCCACTGATGCCCAGCTGCGCCGCCGTCAAGGCATACAGGAGCCAGACCTGCTCTGGCCGCCGGACCAGCAGGAAGCCCAGCACGACGGCTGCCCGACTGAGATCGGTGATGATGAGCACCCGCCGGCGGTCGTATCTGTCGGCGATGACGCCTGCCACCGGGCTGATAAGGAACGGGGCCAACATACGAACGACGAACAGGCCGCCGACGGCCAAACCGGAGCCCGTCAACTGAGACACAAGCGCCGCCGAGGCGATCAGGTTGAACCAGTCGCCCAGTAGGCTTACGATCTGGCCGGTCCAAAGGTTGCGGAAATTCACATTCCGACGGACGAGCTCCAGATAGCCCACTGGCCGGCCGGGATTGTCCCTGACTCTGGAGGTCATCTTCGTGTTGCCCGAACTGCACTGTCCCGATCCATCAGCTGTCTCTCAGCGCTTCGGCCAGCCACTGGATGGGATGCACGGCGGCCACCCCGGTGCCATCCTGGATCTGCGTCCGGCAGGACATCCCATGCGCAGTGACCGTTCGTCCTTCGTCGACGGCGGAGGTCACCGCCGGGAACAGCTTGAGCCCACCTACCTGCATCGACAGGTCGTAGTGCTCGGCCTCGTAACCAAACGACCCAGCCATGCCGCAGCACCCCGATTGGATCTCGGCCACAGCGGCACCGGTGGCCTTAAGCATGTCGACCGTCGCCTGGCTCCCAAACAGAGCCTTGGCATGGCAGTGCACGTGGACGTCCACACCCCCTAAGCCCGAGCGAAAGGCCAACGCGTCCACCGGTCGAGCCCCGTCGCGCCGCTCACGGGTGAGGTAGGCCTCGATCATATGCGTGCCCTCGGCCAGGACCTCGGCCCGTGGGTCATCGGGAAAGAACTCAAGATACTCGTCCTTGATGGCAGAAACGCATGAGGGTTCCAGCCCGATGACGGGGATTCCCTGCTCCGCATACGGCGCCAAGACTTCGAGATTATGCCGTGCCAGTCGTTTGGCCTCCGTCAGCAGCCCCTTTGAAATCATCGGGCGACCGCAGCAGCCTTGCTGCTTCTCGACCAGGACACGGCACCCCGCCGCACGCAGGACTTTGACCGCCGCCTCGGCGATGCCTGGATAGTTATGCTCAGAATACGTGTCAACAAAGAGCAGCACCTGATGGTCCAGCGGTCGGGACGCCGCTGCCTGGAACCGGCGCGTGAAGCCCCGCCGTACGAACGGCGGGAGCCGGCGGTGCCGGGAGATGCCTAGCGTCTTTTCGAGCGCCCAACGGCTGACTCCCCATCCACCAACCCAGTTGGCCAAGCCAGCAATGGGGGACGCCAACTTGGATACGGTGTGGATCTCACCGAAAAGCCGGCTGCGCAGCGAAACGCCGTGCTCCGCCTGGTACATGGCCAAAAACTCGGCTTTGATCCGCGCCATGTCTACCGCCGTGGGGCACTCGGCTTTGCAGCCCTTGCATTCCAGGCACAAGTCGAACACCTGGTGCATTTGTTGGCCCGTGAGAGCATCCGCCGGAAGCGCTCCGGACATCGCCGCGCGCAGGGCATTCGCCCGGCCGCGAGTCAGGTGCAGTTCATCGCGCGTGGCCTGATACGAAGGGCACATCACGCCATCGTCCTTACGGCACACGCCCAGGCCCGTACATGCCTCCACGGCCCCAGCCAGACTGCCCTCCCGACGATGGGCAAACTAACTCCTGACGTCGATGGTCTCGTAGTCTGGCCCGTAGCGCAGGCTGTGATGCAGTGCCGGGGGCTCGTCATCGTCGAAAAGGACGACCTTGGCCGGGTTCAAGCGGCGGTGAGGATCAAAAGCCAGCTTGAGTTTGCGGAAGGCCTGGGTCAATTCGGGGCCGAACAGCTTCTCGTTGAATTCCGTATGGGAAAAGCCATCCCCGTGCTCGCCGGACATGGTCCCCTGCATGTTGATCACCAGATCACCGACGGCGTCGGCGATGGATCGCATCTTGCCGACACCCTCGGCGGTTTTGAGGTTGATCATCGGCCGAAGGTGCAGGCATCCTGCCGACGCATGCGCATACCACTCGGCGTAGGTGTCATGCGCTTCCAGGATCCTGTCCACTTCTCTGACATAGCTCGTCAAGTTCTCCACCGGCACAGCCACGTCCTCGATAAACGTAATTGGCTTCGTGTCGCCGGGGACAGACATCAGAAGCCCCAGGCCGGCCTTGCGCACGGTCCACAGGTCATTCTGCGGCCTCTGGCGTGCTCAGCAGCCGAGCGCCCGGTCCAAGGGCTTCCGCAGCTGCCACAAGGGCTTGGGGATCGTCGCCGGAGAACTCGACCACCAGCAGCGCCTCGGGGATCTCGTCCACGAAGGTCAGATGCCGCGCGTAGCCCGGCACGCTCCTGGCGCGCGCCATCAAAGTGTGCGGCAGCAGCTCGACGGCCGACGGCTCGGCCTCCAAAATGCCGGGGGTCCTCTCCGTGGCCTGCGCCACACTTTCGAAGGTCAGGACCGCCAACAACGTGTGCTTGGGTTTCGGGACCAGGCGCAGCCTCGCCCGACGCGTGAGGGCGAGCGTCCCCTCTGAACCGCACAGCACAGGCGCCAAGTTGAACCCATTTCCCGGCGGGTAGCTTTGAGGCGCAGCGTACCAGGCCGGAGGCTCCGAAGGGGAATAGCCGGTCAGATAATTCAGCCCATAACCAGAAGCCCGACGCCAGGTGCGCGGCCACCGGGATTTGATCGTCTCAGCGTAGGCTTCTTGGATGTCCAACGCAGCACGATATATTCCCCCCTCAAGATCATCCTTCTCGGCCCTATGCCTGGCCTCTGTCTCAGGCTTTGCATCAAACGTGGCGCCGGTGCCGTCGCTCAGGACAACGTCAAGGCTCAATACGTTGTCCGAGGACATCCCGTAGCGGATGGAATGGGCACCGGTGGCATTGTTCCCAAGCATTCCACCCACTGTCGCCCGGTCTGCCGATGCCGGGTCCGGCCCATATTGCAGACCCACCCTGCCGGCCGCCCGGTTGAGCGTTGCACACACCACTCCGGGGTCCACCAGGGCTTCTCCCGATTCGGCGTCGACGTGGTGGATGCGGTTCAGATGTTTAGAGACATCCACAATCACCGCCCGGCCCAGCGTCTGGCCTGCCAGACCGGTACCTCCACCACGCGGGATCAGCGGCACATCCAGTTCGGCAGCTCGTTCGACGATGGCGAACAAGTCGTCTTCCACTTGCGGGATGACGACACCTAAGGGACGTATTTGATGGTTAGAGGCATCTGTGCTGTACAAAGCGCGGCTGAGGGGATCAAAGCGTGCCTCACCGCGCAGATTCGTCTGGAAGGCTCGTTGAAGATCTGAAGCTTCGACAGCATCATTCATGGGATTGTGGCTCCCTCGCGAAACCAATCACTTCCTATTGCCTGGGGACGTCGGCAGCCAGCCGCCTAGGTGCGCGATGAGCCCCGATCACGACGCCTCGGCCTCTGATGCCGGGGCAGGCTCAACGATGAAAGGTTCAAATTCGGCGCCGTACCGCTTTGGAATTCGCCCTTCTATGACCACGGCGGACTCCGTGTGGCGAATGTTCTCGACCACGCCTTGTTCGTGGAACAAGCTGATCAGTCGACCCTGGCTGTACGGGAGGCGAAGTTTGACTTGCAGCATGCCTTCGAAGAGTTCGCGCTCAATGGCCGAGAGCAGGTCGTCCAGACCATCCCCTGTCTGGGCTGAGATGATGACGGCCTGCTCGAACTCTTCCAAGCGCTCTCGAGCATCTTCGACGCTTTCCAGCAGATCCGCCTTGTTCAAGGCGGTGATGATACTGGTGCGGCCCACCCCGATGTCGTCCAGCGTCTGGCGCACGGCCTCAGCTTGCGCCTCAAGGTTGGGATGGGTTACGTCCACGACGTGCAGCAAGAGATCGGCCTCGGTGATTTCCTCGAGTGTGGCCCGAAATGCAGCTACCAACATGGTGGGCAGCTTCTGGATGAACCCCACTGTGTCGGTGACCAACACCTGCCGACCGCCCGGCAGCTCAATCCGCCGCGTGGTCGGATCCAAAGTGGCGAACAGCTGATCGGCCACATAGACATCGGATTCCGCCAGGCGGTTCAAGAGGGTGGATTTACCAGCGTTCGTGTACCCGACCAGGGCTACGGTGGGGATGCGCGCCCGACGGCGCCGCTCACGGTGGCGTCCACGATGTGCCCGCACCTTTTCGAGCTCGCGCTGCAGACGGGTTATGCGCTTCCCAATTTCGCGGCGATCGACCTCGAGCTGGGTTTCGCCCGGACCCCTCAGCCCTACCCCTCCGACCGATCCGGAACGCCCGGCGCCGCCGCCCGCCTGGCGCGCAAGGTGGGTCCACGCACGCGTCAGGCGCGGAAGTTGGTACTGATACTGCGCCAGTTCGACCTGAAGGGATCCCTCGCGCGTTTGAGCATGCTGGGCGAAAATATCCAGAATCAGCGTGGTGCGATCCACCACACGCATGGCTTCTCCGAAGACCTCCTCGAGCTCGCGCTGATGACGTGGAGAGAGCTCGTCGTCAAAGAGGATCACATCCGCCAAGCGATCATCGGCGAGGGCTTTGATCTCCTCAACTTTGCCTGAGCCGACATAGGTCTTCCGATCGGGATGCCGAAGCTTTTGTGATGTTCGTCCCACGACCTCCAGACCGGCGGTAAGGGCCAGCAGCTCCAACTCGTTAAGCGAGTTGTCAATGCTCAACGCACTCGGCTGGTCGAATTGATCGACGCCAACCAAAAAGGCCTTCTCGCTTGGGGACCGCGTTGAGATCGTGGCTTTGCTCATCATCACAGGGGGATTATAACTTGGGCCTGCCCCGGCCGCTGAAGCCTCCCCGCGCGGGACGGGCTCCTCCGGATATGTGATAATCAAAGCCAGCACCCGTACCGCTGCATGCTGCCAAGTTCAGTTTGTGAAAGAAATCACAAGTCGAGGCCGTAGGCGGCATGGCGTTGTCACACCAAGGAGGTCACCATGTCAGGTTGTCGTACACGAATTCGTCGAATTCGCAAGCAACGGGGGAACGACACCGGGCTACCTTGCTGAACCCGACGACGCCCTCGATCATCCGGCCGTGGTTGTGATCCAGGAATGGTGGGGCTTGGTGCCTCACATCGAGGACATTTGCCGTCGGTTCGGTGAAGAGGGATTTGTGGCGCTGGCGCCTGACCTTTATCACGGGCAGAGCGCAGACGAGCCCGACCAGGCCCGCAAGCTGGCGATGGCCCTGGAGCGCGATCGGGCCGTGGCTGAGATCCGGGCGGCGGCTGAGTATCTGGTGGGAATGGACCACATTTCACCCAAGCAGGTGGGCGTGGTCGGATGGTGCATGGGGGGAGGCCTGGCGCTCTCCTCGGCTGCCGACGGCGGCCAGATCGGGGCGGCGGTCGCATTCTACGGTCAGCCTCTTTCCGATCAGGACACGGCGAAGCTCAAGGTGCCGGTGATGGGCCTATTCGCTGAACACGATCACGGGATCACAGCCTCCGATGTGCAGCAGTTCGAGACAAGCCTTCAAGCGCAAGGCATACCTCACTGGATCCACACTTATCCCGGCACCACGCATGCTTTTTTCAACGACACGCGACCTGGGATTTATGACTCAGCCGCCGCCGGTGACGCGTGGGAGAGGACGCTGGCCTGGTTCCGGCTTCATCTGACGGGCGAAGACTAGACTCTAGGCAGGCTGCCAGGCTTTCAGTCTCGCCATCGCTTCCGCCATCCGGTCGGTGTTTGTCCCCAAAGATATGCGCACGTAGCCTTCTCCCTCGGATCCGAACGCCACCCCAGGGGTCACGCTGACGCCCGTTTCGGCCAAGAGCCTCTCACAGAAGGCTGCGGACGAGGCTTCCCCTTTGGGCAGCGGGGCCCAGACATACAATGCTGCTTTGGGGACCGGGGCTTGCATGCCAATCGTAGCCAGGGCGTCCAGGACAAGATCTCGCCGCTCTTCGTACACCGCATTCCGTTCTTCAAGCCAGCTTTGGTCTCCGGTCAGCGCAGCCGTTCCGGCCGCCCAGATCGGAGTGAATTGCGAGGTGTCCATCTGGCTCTTGAGAGTCCCCAACGCACCGATGGCCGTTGGATTGCCAAGGGCCATGCCGACGCGCCAGCCAGCCATGTTGTATGCCTTCGACAGCGAATTGAACTCCACCGCCACCTGGGTGGCGTCCGGCACCTGAAGCAGGCTGGGCGCCACGTACCCGTCAAAGCAGACTTCGGTATAGGGAGCGTCGTGAGCCACCAAGAACCCGTACCTTGCCGCCAGATCCACCACCTCCTGGAAAAACGCAAGGTCGGCTGTGGCTCCGGTGGGGTTGTTGGGATAGTTGAGCCACATGAGGCGGACCCGTTCGAGGGTCTCTGAGGCTAAGGCGCTGAAATCTGGGAGAAAGCCGTTTTCGGCGCGCAGTGGCATGCGAATGACCTCAGCCCCGGCAAACTCGGCCGATGAGGAATACACGGGGTATCCCGGATCGGGCACCAAAACAACATCGCCCGGATCGACCATGGCTTGGGTCAAGTTGAAGAGGCCTTCCTTGGAACCCACCAGGCCCAGGATCTGATCTTTCGGATCCAGCCGTACGCCGAAGCGGCGGTCGTAGTAGGCTGCCACGGCCTTGCGGAACGACTCCGGCCCGCCAAAGGGCGCATACCCATGCACATCATTGCGTTTGGCTGATTCAATCAAGGACTCGATGATCGGTGGCGCCGGGGGCAGGTCGGGAGATCCCATATCCACGCGGATAACATCCACGCCCTCGGCGCGGAGCTCGGCGATCCGGAGGCCGAGTTTGGCGAAGAAATAGGGTGGGATGCGCGACATGCGCTGGGAGGGATGAATCGCCTTCACGGATACTCTCCTTCTTTGAGCACCTACTCGGAGTCTTAAACGCTGGCACGATCCTTCTGAACTTCGAGTCTACCTTGTTGATCGGCCTCGGCAAAGCCGGCTAGCCACAACGATCGGTCAGCCACGCTTGCAGCGTGCGGCCCACGGACTCCAGGCTGGAAGCCGAGACCTTGTCCAGAGTGTCCTGGGGCGTGTGCCAGTATGGATAATCGAAATCGATGATGTCAACCGCCGGTATGCCCTGGTTCAAGAATGGCGTGTGGTCGTCAATCATGCTGTACTTCTGCCGGGGAATGAAGGCGGCATAACCCAAGCTGGAAGCCACTTCCCAAATCGCCTGGCGCATGTCAGGGTCAGAATTGCGCTCGTAGAAGAGCTGAAGATCCTTGTCGCCGACCATATCCACCACGACCACGCCATCCGGCGGTTGATCCAGGTGCTCGGCCATGTACGTGGAGCCAACCACCCAATCCCAGTTGTCCAGGCCCCCACTGTCCTCGCCGTCGAAGAAGGCCAACTCAAGACGACAGCCCAATTGTTCAGGGCGCATTACGTCCGCCAATCCGAGAAGCACCGCCACGCCGGACCCGCCATCATTGGCGCCCGGCACCGGCCCCGGTTGGGACACGCTCGCTTGATCGGCCAACGGCCGATTGTCGTAGTGGGCGCCGAGAATGAGGTACGGCGAACCCGCATCAGCTGAACTCCCAGTCAGATTGAGGAGCTGTTGGCCATGGTATGAAAAGCTCTGGGCTTGGGCTGACCACCCCGCAGCACCCAGTTCGTCCTTGATCCATGCTTGAACGGCCGCGTGCCCCGCCGACCCGGGAGACCGGTCGCCGAACGCCAGCTGCTCGCCCACCCGCGCCAGTGCGCGCTCTCCGTCGAAAAACCTGGGGGCAGCCGAGGCTGTGCTGCCCGGCATCGGACCCGCGGTTGACCGCAGCCCGCACGAACCCAAAACCAACGCCAGGCAAACCACCACCAGCGAAGTTCGCATAGCCTCATAAAGCTTCGAGATGGAAGAGGGATGCACTGGATGAGTCTCTAGGTGGCTATGCGCAATACGCCTCGGCGTTCGGCAAGGAACACCTTAAGCGCCCGCTGGGCTCGGTCGGCGTGCGCCTGGGCACGCTGACGGCGGTTGCGTTTTGGGCCTCCGGGGGGAAGTGATGGCAGCAACCCCAGATTGGCCTTCATCGGCTGAAATTGACCCGGGTCAGCATGGGTGACGTAGTGGCAGAGTGCACCTAGCATGGTGACCTCGGGAAGGACGAGCGGCGCCTCACCGGTGATGGCGTGCACCAGATTGATCCCCGCCAAGAGACCGGTCGCAATATTCCCCAAATAGCCCTCCACGCCTGTGATTTGGCCGGCCAGGAAGAGGTCTGATCTGCCCCGCCACGCCAATGAGGGCTCCAGCAACCTGGGTGCGTTGACGAACGTGTTGCGGTGCATTTGACCGTATCGGGCAAATTTGGCTTGGGCCAAACCCGGAATCATCCGAAAGACCCGTCGTTGTTCCGGAAAGCGCAGATTGGTTTGGAAGCCCACCATGTTAAAGAGGTCGCCGGCCAGATTGTCCTGGCGCAGTTGAAGCACGGCATGCGGGCGGCGGCCGGTCCTTGGATCGATCAAGCCCACCGGCCGCATCGGTCCGAACGCCAAGGATTGTGCCCCGCGGCTGGCGATGATCTCGATCGGTAGACAACCCTCAAAGAAGCTGTCCATCCCGGCTTTCACGCCCGTCTGGATATCGGCCTCGAAATCCCGCAGCGGGATCTGCTCAGCAGCCAGAAGCGCATCCACGAAGGCTTCATACTCTGCCTGGTTGAGGGGACAGTTGATGTAGTCGCCGGCCGCTTCTTCCCCTCGGCCGTAGCGCGAAGCGCGAAAGGCAACCGCCATGTCGATGCTGTCGCGCTCGACGATCGGCGACAGCGCATCGTAGAAGTAAAGGTGGCCTTCACCCGACCTCTCCTGCAAGGCCCTCGAGAGGGCCTCCGATGTCAATGGCCCACTGGCGATGACCGCCGGCCCTTCAGGGATGTCTTCGACTTCTTCGCGAACGATGATGATCCGCGGATGATGTTCAAGACGCGCAGTCACGCTGCGGCTGAAGGCCAGTCGATCGACCGCCAGCGCCCCGCCTGCTGGCACGGCCGCCTGCCGGGCCTCTGCCAACAACATGGACCCCAGCTGGTCCAATTCGTGCATCAGGATGCCAGAAGCCCTATCGGGCAGTGCCGATCCCAAGGAATTTGAGCACACCAATTCGGCCAGGTCGCTGGTCTGGTGCGCACCTGTCTCACGCTGCGGGCGCATCTCGAACAACCGCACCGAAAGACCCCGCTCGGCGGCCTGCCAGGCGGCTTCGCTGCCTGCCAGCCCCCCACCCACAACGGTCACCCATGGCCCTTTTTCCATGGCGGCCATTCTAACACGGCGCCCTCGGCACGCATCTTGCAACCATATTGCGTGGAACCGTTGCTTCCTGTATACTCACCCGGCTAGGAGCGCAAGATGCTGCAAATTCAAGGCCAAAATCAGGCACCGCTTACCACCGCCCACCTGGCGCAGACCATGAGCCTGCTCGTGCTGTCCAACCAGGAGCTGCGGGATGAAGTCCTCAAAGCCCTGGCCGAGAACCCTGCGCTCGAGCTCCTGGATGAGCGCGTCTGTCCGACGTGTCGGCGCAGGCTCGCCCACCCGGGCCCCTGCCCCATCTGCAGTCAACGCTATGCCGACGAAGGCCCGATTGTCTTCATGTCGCCGCGTGACTCCTACCGCCCATCGCATGGCACCACGTGGCAGGAAGAACCGCCCGACCGCGAACCGGCCGCTCCGGAAGACCTGTCAATCCATGTCCTCCAACAACTGGCCTCCGAATTGGAGGAGGAGGACCGGCCGCTGGCGGCGTATGTCTTGGCCAGTCTGGATGAAGACGGTTTCCTGCAAGATGCCCCACCGATGATCGCACGCCTGACCCGCTCCGGTATGGAGCAAGTTGAGCGTGTGCTGGACAAGATTTCCCATGTCGATCCGCCCGGACTGGCCACCGAAGGGCCGCGCCAGGCGCTGCTGGCTCAGCTCGACGTCGCCGGGAATTCGCCGATGATCGAGCTGGCGCGGCAAATCCTGACCTCCGCCTTCAATGAGCTGGGCCGGCATGACTTCGACGCCATCGCGGAGATGTTTGACGTGACAGTGAGCCAGGTCAAGCGGGCCGCAGCCTTCATTCAGGAGCATTTGAACCCCTACCCGGCCCGCAGCTTCTGGGCCAATCACCGGCAGGCTGCGCCCAGCGCCGACCCCAACGTGTACCATGAGCCCGACATACAGATCAGCCAGAACACATCTCAAGCCGATGGACCGCTGGTGGTCGAGATCTTCGCTCCCGTGTCGGGTTGGTTGAGGGTGAACCCGATTTTCCGCAAGGCCCTCACACAAAAGAAGGACAAGGACATCCCGGAGGCCTGGGCAGAGCATCTCGAGAAGGCTTCCCTGTTCGTCAAGTGCATTCAGCAGCGCAACAACACCATGCGCCGCATGATGAAGATCCTGGTCAAAGCCCAACGTGGTTTCATTCTTGAAGGCGACCGCCACCTGCAATCCATGACCCGGGCCGAAATCGCGGAAGAATTGGGTGTTCATGAGTTCGACCGTCTCACGCGCCGTCTCGAGCAAATCCGTCGCCCTGCCTGATGGCCGGATCATCCCCATGTCGAAGTTCTTCGACCGCAGCCTGCCGGCGCGGGATTGCATCAAGGAAATTGTCCGCAACGAGCGGCAGGCACTGACCGACGACGAAATCGCAGACCGGCTGGAACGCTACGGCGTCCATATTGCCCGTCGTACCGTCGCAAAATACCGGTCCATGGAGGGTATTCTCCCCGCCCGTCTCCGACACCAGAAGAAAGCGCGGGCGGCCCAACCCGTGCACGCTTAGGTTTAGCCTTGGCCAGGAACCCATCCACCAGCAACCCCCTCAAACGCCTGTTCCGCCCTGAAACACCTCAGGCGTACTTCCGGGCCCTGGCCGACAAACTCAACGACAGCGTCCTGCTCATCAGCCCACAAGGGACCGAGTTTCTGGGCGTCAACCACGCGTTTTTGCTGCTCTCCGGTTACACACGACCCGAGATGGAGGCCATGTCGCCTTCCGACCTGTTTATGGGCGAACCGGGGGCGCGCGCGCTGGCCGACGCGCTCAGCCTTCCCCAAGGCCAAGACCACGAAGCCAAAGACATTCCGATTCAAACCCACAACGATCTGACGGTGCTCATCGACCTCAGCGCCACCCGCATCGGCACCGATGACGGACCCATTCTGCTGATCGCTCGTCCCAGCTTGCGGCGCAAGCAAGTTGAGGACCAGGCGCGCGCCCAGTCCAGCCGCGTGTCCACTTTGGTGGACATCTCCGAGCGCTTGATGGAAGGCGCCGTCGGCGCACTGAGCGCCAGCCTCGATCAGGCTCAAGGCATGTTGCGTGCTTCCAGCCTGGGCTTGTACCGGGTGTCGCCCAGCAGCCCCGACTACGTCCTGGAAGGCAGCCTGGCAGAAGCTTTCCCGGAACGACTGCCTGCCGGTTCGATCAAATCGTTCCACCGCAGCGGCCAATGGTCGCTGGGCCAGCGGCCCGAACACGAGCTTCACAAGGCCGCCCGCGCAGCCGGGCTGGCCGCCCTTCGCACGTCAGCCATCGGTTCACCCAACGCGTGGATCGGCTTGCTGGCCGCCGGCTGGGACGAAGAGAACGACATCCCAGACGACATCGAGGGATTGATGCGCCTGGTCGCCAACCTTTGCCACGGCGCCATCCAGCTCAGCCTGCAGCAAGCCTCCGTGGCCGAAATCGGACGCACTTTGAAGGGGCTGCAAGCCGAAACAGGCGGACAGCTGGACGCGGTCACTGAGGCCGTACTGAGCCTGGACGGCGAGCTTCGTATCTTGCGCGCCAACAAGGCCGCCTGCCGCATGCTCGGCTATTCTTCGGTTGAGCTCCTGGAGCAGGACGTCAAGGACATCCTGATCGGCCCAGAAGACGTCGTCGCCAGCCTGCTCGATGCCTTGGGACACGAGCGGATGGCAGAGCGCCCCTACATCACGCTCCACCGACGAGATGGCACGCCCTTCCCGGTGCACCTGCGGGCGATGCCGCTCGGCCGCCAATCCCCCACCCGGCTGCTGGTGGTGTTGAGCGACCAGACCGAGCGCAAAGCGATCGAAGATCAAAACGAGCTGCTCGCCCAACGGGCCTTGCTGGGCGAGGTCTCGGCCATCTTTGCCCATGAGGTGCGAAATCCGATTAACAACATCAGCACCGGCATTCAGCTGGTCGCTTCCAGACTCGGCGAGGAACATCCGATGCACGAGTCTCTGGAGCGGGTGCGCAAAGAATGCACTCGGCTGGACCAACTCATGACGGATGTGCTCTTCTTCACTCGCCGCCTCGAGCTCAAGATGGAGCCCATCGATCTGGGCGACATGCTGGGGCGCCTGATGGAGCGCTGGGCGCCACGCCTGAAACAAGCCAACGTCACCAGCCACCTCGAGTTTGACGACCAAGCGCCGGCCGTCTTGGCCGATCCGCGCACATTCGAACAGGTGATCGTGAACCTCATCACAAACGCCCTGCAGGCCATGCCAGACGGTGGGACGCTCTCCATGACCCTTTCCTCCGCCGCGACAAGCCAGGGCAACCAGGTCGAGCTCAAGATCGCCGACACGGGACCCGGTATCCCTCAGGAAACCATCGACCGCATCTTTGACCCGTTCTTCACCACCAAGAAGGACGGCACCGGCCTGGGCCTGGCCATCAGTCGGCGCATTGTGGCCGCCCACAAGGGCAGCATTCAGGTGGAAAGCTTTCCCGACGCTGGGACGGTATTCACACTTCACATTCCCCCCGCTGAGACCCTGCAGGAGGCGAAAACGGCATGACCGCAACCGTCCTCATCGTGGACGACGAAGATACCGCCCGCAGTTTCATAAGCGCCGCCCTTTCCGACAGCGGCTTCGAACCGCTGGAGGCGGGGACTCTCAAGGAAGCCCACAAAGTCATTGAAACTGGGTCCGCCGACATCATCCTGCTTGACCTCAATCTGCCGGACGGGTCCGGCCTGAGCCTGCTCGACCGCATCGCGCTCGAAAACCCCTCCCCGCCGGTCATCCTGATTACGGCCTACGGCGAAGTCGACACGGCCGTCGAAGCGATGAAGAAAGGCGCCCAAGATTTCCTGCAGAAGCCGCTGGACCTGGAGCGATTGATCCAAGCCGTCGAGCGGGCGCGCGAGATGGTCGCGTTGCGGCGGGAGCTTGACCTGCTCCGTCAATCGAGCACCGGCCAGGTCGAGATGATCGTCGGCGACACGCCCGAGATGCAGCGCGTGGTCAAAGAAGCCCAACGCGCCGCCAACTCGGCCGTCTCGGTGTTGATCACCGGCGAGACCGGAACCGGCAAAGAGGTCCTCGCTCAGGCCATTCGAACCATGGGCCCGCGGGCCGACAAGCCCTTCATTCCGATCAACTGCGCTGCCCTACCCGACACGATGATTGAGTTGGAACTCTTCGGACACGAGGCCGGCGCGTTTACCGGAGCACAAAAACGAAAACCGGGACTCATCGAAGTCGCCGACGGCGGCATCCTGTTCTTGGATGAAATCTCATCCACCAAGACCGAAATGCAGGCCAAACTGCTGCGCGTCCTCGAAGACCAGAGCTTCCGCCGTGTCGGTGGCGTGAAAGAGATCAGTGTCGATATCCAGATTCTGGCCGCCTCCAATCGCGATCTTCCAAAGATGATCGAAGAGGGCACTTTTCGCGAGGATCTCTTCTACCGACTCAAAGTTGTCGATCTGCACCTCCCCCCGCTTCGTGAGCGGAAGATGGATGTTCCAGCGCTGGTCGGGACCTTCATCCGCACCATCAACCTGCGCACGGCGAACAACGTCACCGACATCACCCCACGCGCCATAGATGCTCTCAAGGCTCACCCGTGGCCAGGCAACATCCGCGAGCTGCGCCACGTCATCGAGCGAGCCATGCTCTTCTGCGATGACGAAGTCCTCGATCTCGGCCACCTCCCCCCCGAATTCCAAGCGCTGGCATCGAGTTAAGCCTTTTCGCTTAACGTCGGGCGCCGCTGAGGTGCCCACCTCGCCTGGACATCCCCAAACCCAGTAGGTTCATTTCAACCCCAACGAACGCCAGTTGGCACGGAGCTTGCATCTAAGCCCTCCAGACCTTGAATCCGTCTGGAGGCATCCATGATCCCCTTTTCGATGGCTGAGACACAGATCCTGATCGCTGGCACCCTCTTCTTCCTTGGCTTGATCTGCACCCTATTGGGCATCTTTGTCCTGATGACTCGCGGCTACACGGGCGAAGTGCGCGCTCTGGCTGCGCATACGGCGCGCATCGGCCAGAAGGGCATCGGCCAAGACATCACCGGCGTCGTGCAGAGCGCCTCCGAGCTGGTGGCGGCCATCAACCAACTGGTCAAGACCGCAACCGGCGTGGGCGTGTTCCTCACCTGCACCGGCCTGGTCATGATCGTCGCCGCCTACTTTGTGGTGATGCAGGTCAATTGGACCACTCTCTAACTCAACAAAGGGCAGTGCATGATGCCAAGTCACACCGACGTCCTGGCAAGGCTTCGACAAGAGCTCAATCCTGACGACCTGGCGGAGACCGTAAGCCGCTTTCTCCGTTTGCCGGAGATCTGGGCCTTGCTGCTCGAATCCGAGCCGCAGGCTGTCGTCTCAGCCGATGACAGCAAGAGCCTGAAGCCCGACGCCATTGCTTTCGAGAGTTTGCCGGGCCAATCACCGTCTCCGGACCCATCCGCTCTGCCTGCAGATCTGCGGACAGATCTCGAGCGCCTGATCGCAGGCAGTGATGAGATCTTCTCGGAAACAGACCCCACGTCGGTTGGTTTGCGTGCCCTGGCTCTGATCGAACTCGAGAAGCAGCCGGACGGACGGCACTCAGTCGTCGACCGTGTCCGCTCGCGACCGGACTTCTGGCAGACTCCGCTCGCATGCGCCTGGCCACACTTGGCTGATAGCAGCGCCATTCTGTCCGAGTTGATTGCAGCCGGCGATCTCAACTCGGTGAATGCCGCTGCCGTGAGCCTGTTGAGCCACGATACGGCAGACGCAGCTGCGGCCGCCATGATCGACGCCTTTCCTCAGCCCAAGCACAAACTGATTCAGCATCTGCATGATCTGGGGGAGGAACGGCTGGCGGAGGCGATCGCCCGCCAGATTCTGGAATCCGACGATCCTTCGCGCAGCCATCGCCATGACCCTGTTGAGACACTCATTGATCAAGCTGCTGCCCATGAAAGGGTCAATGGCCCAACAGCCGCCCAGAACCTGCTCGACGCAGCCTGGGAACGGGCCGGACACCTGCGTGCCGAGATTGCAGATCGGTTGGCGGATATCGCCGAAGGCGCCGGCGAGCCGGTGGTGGCGGCTGAAGCCCTCAGGCAAGCTATGGGCGAAAACGCCACCCCCGAACGCCGGGCGCGCGCCGCATTGGCCCTCATCGACGCTGGCCACATCGACGAGGGTTTGGCCATGCTGCCCGCGTCGCCCGAAAGCACCACCAACTCAATTGCGGTGGGGCTGGCTTACGCAAAAGACGAACGCCAATCCGAAGCCACGCACTATTTGCTGTCTGCTGCCGAAGACGTCGTCCGTGGCAAGGGCCTCCACCCTCGCTGGATGGCTCGCTTGACGCGAGCCCTGGTTGATGCGGACCACCCAGGCGAGGCCGCCCAGGTCGCCGAACTCTGGTCCGCAACCTCACCGGGCAGCCGTCCCGCCCGCGTCGCCCTGGCCGAAGCCCGTTTCGAGGCCGGGGACGCTGCCGGCGCCATGAATCCGGCAGAGCTGCTGCTGGCCCAGGACGATAATGACGACCACGTGCGGAGGATCCTCGCCCAATGCCTCCAGGCACAGGGCAAGCCTGAGGCGGCGTTGGAACACTGGCAACAACTGGCTCTGGCGAATGCCCGCATGCTGAAGCAGGTTGTCGAGTGCGCCCTTGAAGCCAATCAGGCGGATTTGGCGCGGGATCAGGCCGCCCGTTGGCTGGCTCTGGATCCGGATTCGCCCCTAGCCCTGGTCCAATACGGCCGGGCTTTGACGGCCTGCGGCGAGGTTGAGACGGCCAAGGAACACCTTTCCAAGGCAACCGAAAGAGCGCCACAGTCGCCCGAAACCTGGCTCGCGTTGGCTGAAGCCCAGCGCGCCACCGGCGACGATGGCCTGGCCGATGAAACCCTGGCACGTGCCATTCAGATTTGTCCCGACCAACCTTCTCTGCTGACGGCCAAGGGTCGGAGCCTGGCTGAGCAGGATCACTTGAGCGAAGCTCTCGAGCATTACGAAAAGGCGCTTCGTCTGTCACCGGACGATCCCGATATCCAGCTCGGTTACGGTCATTTGCTCACCAAGCTGGGTCACATTGACCAGGCGCTACCTGTCCTGGAAAAGGCCAAGGCCCGCCGCTCCGCCCACCTCCCCACCCGCGTGGCCCTGGCGGAAGCCTACGAGACGGTCGGCGATGTGCTGGCTGCTCATGAGCTGGTTTCCGAGATTCCTGACGGCGCATCCGACCAGGCGCAGCTCCTGGCTGGCCGATTGGCAATCAAAGCAGCCGCAAGGACCGACGACAGTCGTCTCGCCGAACATGGGCTTCATCGTCTGCGGTTGGCCTCTGCGGCTACATCAGATCCCGACCACGCGTATTGGATGGCCGAAGGGCTGCGGATGACGGGGCAGTCCGAAGAGGCGATGGCAGCCTACCAGGCCTGCTTGAACGGCGAACAGGCGTTGACAGGCGACAAACACACGCGTGCCAGCAAGGGATTGGCTCAGGCGGCCATGGACGCCGGCCAGACTCCCGTCGCTATCTCCGTCTTGGAGACACTGCGCCAAGGATCGGGTGGATCGCCCGAAAGCCTCCTGCTGCTGTCCAAGGCCTACCGCAAGGCTGGGTTGGCCGACGAGGCGCTCGCTCCGGCGATGGAAGCCGTTGAACGCGACCCAACCAATGCCGACGCAAGGTCTGAAGCGGTTGCCGCGTCCATGGAAGCCGAGGCATGGGGCGCCGCCCTGACACAAATCAACCGTTGGACAGAGGCTAGCCCGGATGACCCTGCTGTCTGGATCCAGAAAGCTCAGCTGCATCACCAATTGACGCAAACCGAAGACGCACGGGCGGCTTTGGCCCGCGCCCTCCGTCTTGGAGGCAGCGATCCCTCGATGGTAGCGACGATCAGCCAACTGCTGATCCGCCTCGGCAAGCCACAACAGGCGGTGCGCCTCCTCAAACGGGCAGCCAGCGCCGCCCCCGAAGATGAAGCGATCCACAAGTCGTTGGCCGAGACGGCCGAGCGGACTGATGATTTCGAGACAGCGCTGGAGGCTTGGACCGCGCTGGCCGAGCGCTCTCCCGAAGATCAGGTCGCCCTCCGCCATGTCGGAGAGTGCCTATGGCGGCTCCACCGTCGGTCGGCGGCGATTGGCTATTGGCAACGGGCCTTGACCCAAGATCCGAAGAACATCGGCCTGGCGACCCGCCTGGCCCATGCCCACCTGCAGAACGGCGAGCCTGAGCGTGGCCTCGATCATCTGCGGCAGGCCGTGTCGCTTTGTCCCGATGATCCCCATCTGGCTGTCGAGGCATCAGCCGCCTTCCGACGCCACGGCGCCCCCGAAGAGGCTCTCGAAATCCTCCAAACCGCCTCGGCGTTGGTGCCTGGGGATCACACCATCCAGGAAGCCATTGCCGACACGTTCACCGACATGGATTCTCACGAAGAGGCCCGACAGGTGCTTTCGGAGCTCACGGACAAGGGCGCTCAAGCATCAGCTTCGGTGCTCGCCAAGCTTTCTTTGGCCGAGATGGCCCTGGGCAACCCGGTAGCCTCATTCGAAGCTTTTGAGCGCATCGATGCAACCCAGTTGGATTCGGCTCAGGATGCACTCTGGACTGCTCGGGCAGGCTTCAATCACGCGGCTTGGCCGAAGGTCATGGCGGCCGTCGAGACCGCCATCGATATTGTTGAGGATGAGCCCGCCCTGCTGGTGAACGCCATCGAGCTTCGCGCTCGCCTGGCTGACGCCACCTGGCTCTATGAAGAGGGCGCCACGGCCAGAGCGCATTCCCCAAAGGCTGCAGTAGTCGAACCCGAAACGGCTTCGGCTTGGGTCGAAAAATCCCGCCGGATGGGTGTGGATGAGGCCACCTGTCAGCGGCTGGATCAGCAGCTGGCACTGATTGCCGGCCGAATCACAACCGACAGGATCGACCAGGAAACAGCATCTCCGGGCCTGATCGAAAGTCTGGTCATCGCCAATCTTCGGAACGGCGAAGCCGAAGCCGTGATTGCCATCTTGGCCGAAAACCCGGGCGCTCGGCAGAACGAATGGGGCCCATTGCTGGCCGGACTGGCTCACCTTTACAGCGAGCGCTACACGCAGGCGCGCAAGGCGTTCGGTGCGGTTCCGGCCGTCCCGGCCGTACAGCCCCTGGCGGCTTACTTCACCGCACTTGCACTGCTGCAGCAGAGTCAGGTGCCTGAAGCCATCCATGCCTTGAACATGGCGCTGGCGGCTTGGCCCGAGGAGCCAACCTGGCATCACACGTTGGCCCAGGCTTACGCTGCCGCCGGTGAGGTTGATATGGCCTTGCCGCACTATCAGCAGGCGTCAGAGCTTGAGCCCGACAACGGTGACTACTGCCTCTCACTGGCCAAGCATTTGCAGGCCATGGGTGTGCACCACCAAGCCGAAGAGCACTTCGTTCATGCCCTTCAGCACTTTCCCGAGGACTCGGATGTTTGGCGGCTGGCTGGCTACGCTGCACTTGCCACCGGCGCCAGCGACGAAGCCTTGACGCGCTTCCGACGCGCCAGCGAGCTGGCACCAGAGGATTTCGATGCCCGCATTGGCGCCGCCCGCGCTGCCCAGGCAGGCGGCCAAATCGCGACCGCTCTGCAGTGGGCCACTCAAGCCGTTGATTTGGCGCCCGAGAACCCGCGTGCCTTGATGGGTTGGGCCGACATACTCTCGGCTCAGGGCAAGCATGACAAGGCCATCTCGGCTTACCAGAGGGCAGAAGCTGGCATGGCCGATCCCAGCCTGGCCCAAATGGCGCGCAGCCGGCTCTTCATGCAAACCGGCCGGCCCGAAGCTGCCGTTCTCGAACTCATGAAGGTTGTCGAGAACCGGCCCGACGATGAAGCCGCATGGTCGGGCCTTGGACGGGCCTATGAGCAGTCAGGGGACATCAAAGAAGCTGCCTCGGCTGTCACGAAGGCGCTGGCGATCTCCCCGGCAGAGGTCACGCATCGGCTCAGTCTGGCCCGCCTGAGCCGAAAGTCCGGTCAGCTTGATCACGCCTTGGCCGAATTGTCGACCCTCCAGGTAGAACAGCCTGACAGCGCCGAAGTGGCCTATGAGTTGGCACGCGTCCACGAGGCCAGGCGCGATTTCGAAAAGGCTATGGACGGATACCGCAGAACCATAAGCCTCGACAAGGCACATGCAAAGGCACATTATCGGGCGGGCCTGGTCCTCAAGGCCCTCAAAGACTATGACGAGGCAGCGGTGATGTTCAAGTCCGCCGTCGACCTCAGTCCCCATGACGCAGATGCACACCACCAGCTGGCGGCGGTCCGAGCGCTGGAGCTGGTTCACGGTGGCATTCAACAGAACTCCGGCGGTGGCGCAATGATGGACAGAGAACAATTCTTCAAGACCTTCAGAGCTTCAGTCGGCGCGAACCGATCGGATTTCGCCCGAAAACTGGCCGCCGATTGGCTCTCGGTTTGGCCCGGCGATGGCGAAACCCAATTGGCCTTGGCCGAGATAGAGATCGAAGAGAAGCGCTTCGGCACGTCGATTGAGCGTCTTACACAGCTCGTCACCCGCGATCCAGAGCACGCCCGGGCTACCGCAAAGCTGGCCGACGCCTACGATGCCAGCGGCGACCTCTTGAAGGCCAGTATCTATCGTGCCATCGCCGCCGCCCTCGACGGGCGCGTCCCTACCGTGGGACACTCCCCTTCCTGGAGCCAGTCGCTGTACCAGGCCCTGGCCGCTCTGTCTGCCGGTTCGGCCGACTCCGCCGCCATGCACATTCGCGGGGTCATGGGTGCCGATCTCGATTCTCCGCTTCCGACGCTCATTGGCGTCAAGGCCTACTTGGGTCTCGAGGATCGTAAGGCAGCCATGGGCCTTGCTCGAGACGGATCTTCCCGCTGGCCGGAAACTGTGGCGTTTCGACTCTGGCTCGCAGATGATCTCATGAACGCCGGCGAGGTCGATCGAGCCGTCGAGTACCTGCACCGCGCCGCATCTGGTGATCCAACAGGGCGCATCGCTGAACACTATCTCGGCTCCAGTCATCCCTATCGCAACCTGTGGCCCGTCCAACTGTCGATCGCTTCCAAGCAGCCCATCCCGGCTGAAGTATCGGCCCTGCTGGGTGGCAACCAGTTGACAGGAGCTCATAGTGCAGCCTCAACGCCGCAATCGAAGGCGCCTGAGGCCATCGCACCCCAGGCAGCTGCGGCTAAACCCTCTGATCAGCCTGCCCCCGAGGCTGGCCAAAGCCAGCCATCCCAGGCTGTCCTACCGGGCAATGGGAGCCGGCAAGAGTCTGCAAGCCCCGACATGCTCGGCGCACAGCCAGGGGAAGCCTTTCAGGGACCGAACCCGGGAGAAGAGCCCGCACAGGCTCCATCCTCCAGTCCGGCTGAAAGCAGCGACCAGCCGCTCAAGGAAGTCGCCGCCCGAGTGCAAGCCCGCCCCACCCAGCCAGATGAAGACCGGCGCGTTCCCACGTACCTGGTGGTTTCGAGCCGATCGCGCCTGATGCAGGTCTTTGGAGCCGATACTTTCAAGCGCATCGACGAAGCGATCGATCAGCTGGTGAAAGCCGTCCGCCCCCGACCGGGTTGGACAGCTTACAAGGTATATGTGGACGACCCGAATTCGCTCCGCCCGTTTGGTCTCACACCGGTTGATCCAGGCAACGCCTGGGATATCAAACTGCGGCTTTCGGATATCGACCGAAGCCTGGCTGGTCACGGCCAGATGATCGGTGCCGTCCTGATCGTCGGTGGACACGGCATTCTGCCGTTCCATCTGCTTCCCAATCCAACCGACGACGATGACGACCAAGTACCCTCCGACAACCCTTATGCCACCAAGGACGAGAACTACTTCGCACCTGAATGGCCTGTCGGGCGAATTCCGGTCGATGCAGAGCCCGATCTGATCGTAAAGCAGCTTCGGTTGGCGGCCGAACAGCATTATGGCGCCCTGCGTCAGATGGGTCCGATGATGCGCCTGCGCCAGTGGCTGATACTCCATTTGGGACGCTGGCTCGGCCGAGGGCCGCGGTCCTTGGGCTACAGCGCCAGCATCTGGCGCAAGGCCTCCATGGCCGTATTCCGGTCCATCGGCGAACCTGGGTCGATGATCACCTCGCCTCCGATCGACGCACCGTCGCTCCCGGCCGTTGCCATGCGCCCAACCATGCTCTCTTACTACAACCTGCATGGGCTGGCGGACGCCCCAGAATGGTTTGGCCAACGAGATCCGCTGCGTGACACGAAGGCCCCGCAGGAGTATCCCGTGGCACTGCGTCCCCAGGACGTGGTCAACAGCGGCCGAGCGCCCAAGATCGTATTCACGGAAGCCTGCTATGGCGCCCACGTCATCGAGAAGGAAACCGAGACAGCTATCAGCCTCAAGTTCTTGGCTTCCGGCAGCCACGCCGTCGTCGGTTCAACCAAGATCTCCTATGGTTCGGTCACACCGCCGTTGATCGCCGCCGATCTGCTTGGTCGTCGATTTTATGAGAACCTGAACCGCGGCCTCCCTACAGGCGAAGCCTTGCGCCAGGCCAAACTCGAACTGGCGGCCGAAATGCACCGCCGGCAGGGGTACCTGGACGGCGAAGATCAGAAGACGCTGATCTCATTCGTCTTGTATGGCGACCCGCTGTACACCTCCAAACAGGTCATCCCGATGCCGGGCCACAAGAGCGTCATCCGACGCAAGAGCCGACCGAAGCTGATGCAGACGTCGTGCGCGCTGGGTGGGCCGGCCATGGCGGAGTCTGACCTCGACGAAGAGTCCCGCCAGCGGGTCAAATCCATTGTCTCGCGTTATCTGCCCGGCATGTCGGGTGCCACATGCAGCATCCATCCTCAGCACGCTGGTTGTGATGCCGACGACCATCAGTGCCCTTCCCACCAGCTGGGGATCAAGGCCATCCCCGCCTCTCCCAACCGAGAGACGGTTGTCGTGACGCTCTCCAAACACTATGCAGCGGACAGCCGCCACCACCCACACTTTGCCCGATTGACTTTGGATAAGTCGGGGAAGGTCCTCAAGTTGGCTGTCTCACGCTAGAAAACTGGGGCTGGCACACATATTGCACCTTTCCTGAATGAACGCACAGGAGAGGTGCAATGTCTTTACCCCAGTCCAAACTAGGCTTCCACTACTATCCGGATAGCCTGCACTTCACCCAGAAGGATCTCGACTACTGGCGGCCGATCCTTTCGGATCTGGGCGCTGCCTGGCTGACGCTTCAGGCTTCACCTGAACGAGCCGTGCCCGAGTTCTTCATCCGCGGGCTGGTAGAACGCGGCGTGCAACCGATCATCACCATCCCGGCGCCAGTCGGGACGGTACGGGCCAGCAGCATGGCTCCCATGCTGCAGAGCTACGCTCGCTGGGGAGTGCAGCACGTCGTGGTCTTCGATCGCCCCAATCTCCAGACATCGTGGCCCATGGGTGAATGGAGCCGCTCAGGTCTCGTCGAGAGATTTCTAGATCACGCTCTTCCGCATTTGCGGGCCCAGGCCCACGCCGGCCTGGTCCCCGTTTTCCCCGCTCTGGAACCCGGCGGCGACTATTGGGACACAGCTTTTCTCGCAGCCAGCCTGAAGTCGATGCAGCGGCGCGGGGAACAGGAACTGCTCGAGCAGATCACGCTCGCGGCCTACGCCTGGACCAACGACAAGCCCCTCAGTTGGGGCGCAGGCGGCCCGGCCCGCTGGAAGGACGTACAGCCGTACCGGACCCCGGAAGGCGCAGAGGACCAGCGCGGTTTCCGGACCTTTGAATGGTATGCGCAGATCGCTGAAACCAGCGTCGGCATTCACCCCAGCTTCTTGATCGTGGCCGGGGGTGCCGTGCGCAAACCGCATGCCTCCCTCGAAGACGAGCACCGGCACACGGAGCAGAATCTCGGGATCGCCCGCCTCCTGGAAGAGGATCCGGCTTGCCGAAGCCTGCTGACCAATTTCGCCTTCTATGTCCTGGCCAGCGACGGCGATGACGAAGAGCAAGCATCGGCGTGGTTCCCCAACCTGAGCAGCCCGCTGGCCGTCGTTTCTGCCCTTCAGTCCCGGGACGCTGGGTCATCCAAGGTCGCTCCTCCCCAAATCAGCAAACCCTTGCAGCACGTCGTCCTGCTGCCGAATGACCGTCAGAGGGCTCACGACCTTTGGTCCAAAGCTGCCGAATTCGCACTTACCCATCCCCAGGTACTGGTCGGCACATCTCACGAAGCTGCCTTCCAAGCGGCCGTGGTGACCTTGGTGGGTGGCGTCGACGTGTTCACACCTGATTTCGAGGCACAACTGCGCGCAGCCGACTGCCAGGTCCAGCGGATGTCTCTCGTCGATCCCAAGGCCGTAGGCGCGTGCGGGTGCTCAGGGATCGACACAGCCCCGGAGATCAGCCACCCGAGTGAAGTTTCAGGAGAAAGCCATGGATAACCCCTCCGTCTCTCCGTTCGTCCAGCCCATTCCCAAGAAGACGGACATCCATCCGGCCGGGCTTCCGAGCGTAAAGGTTCTCGGCCTCGGCGGTGGCGGGTCGAATGCGGTAAATCGAATGATCGAATTGGGACTGACCGGCGTGGACTTCATTGCGGCCAACACCGATCGTCAGGCGCTGGCCAGCAGTCTGGCGCCGGTCAAGCTCCAGCTCGGGCCCAAGGTCACCCGCGGGCTCGGCGCAGGCGGCGATCCACGGGTGGGCGCTTCGGCAGCCATGGAAAGCGCCCGCGAAATTGCTTCGGCGCTCAAGGGTGCCGACATGGTCTTCATTACGGCCGGCATGGGCGGAGGGACCGGCACGGGCTCAGCGCCTGTAGCAGCCGAAATCGCCCGAGAGCTGGGCGCCGTGGTGATCGCCACCGTCACGCTGCCGTTCTCATTTGAAATGTCCCGCCGAGACCACAACGCCTTGGACGGGGTTAAGAAGCTCCAGCCCTATGCCCACACATTGATCACGGTGCCCAACGACAAGCTGCTCCAAGTGGTACCTCAAGACGTCAGCCTGGAGGTCGCCTTCCGGTTGGCGGATGACGTCCTTCGGCAGGGAGTCCAGGGGATCGCCGAGCTCGTCACCCGCGCTGGGCTGATCAACGTTGACTTCGCTCATGTCCGCCAACTGATGTTGAAAGGCGGGGGCGCGCTGATGTCTATCGGCATGGGGCGAGGCGAGGACAAGGCCAAAGCGGCCATTCATCAGGCGCTTCACCATCCATTGCTGGAGCTGGACAGCCTGGATCAGGCTTCTGGCATCCTGGTTCACTTCACCGGGGGCGATGACCTCACGCTCCACGAGATTGGCGAGTCCATCAGCCAGCTGCGAGAGTCGCTGGACCCGGAAATTGATTTGATTATGGGCGCCACAACCGAGCCAAACATGGCCGGGCGGGCCCAAGCGATCCTTATCCTGACCGGAATTGGCGCCAGCCCGGTTTACGAGACTGTCAGCCAGGGAGAAGAGCACGCACCCCGCGGCCAGGTTATGGCGGAAGCCGTTGAGCAAGAGGTCGATCTTGATCTTCCGACCTTCCTTCGCCGGCGTGCCAGCATCGGCTAGGAGACACAACCATGGACCAGAACATCAAGCAGCGCATTGCACGCCATGTGAGCCGCTCATTCCCGGAGATGGATGGCGTGCGCCCGAGTGTGCGCCAACAAGGCGACAAAAACGGCAATGGACAGTATCTGCTGATATTCAAAGGCAAATCAACCCTGCCCGGTGGCAAGACCATGAATCGAATTGTCCGCGTCGTCGCCGACGAATCCGGCAAGATCATCCGCATGAGTACTTCGAGGTGAATCATGAATATGTTGACTTCTGACCCCCTGACCTTGGCCAAAGTCCTGTTCTGGCGCTCGGTCGCCTTTGGGACGGAATGGGCGGTTGAACATCGAGCCACCGTCTACCAGACGCTTCGTATCGCCCCGATCGTGACCGCTGCACTCTTCGCGTTCATGCTTGGACGGCTGGTCGGCGCGCTGCTTGGCATGGCAACCTACTAGACATCCTCTCTTGCCCGAATTGCAGGCAAAATGCGCCCGGAGTACAATCCGGGCGCATTCTCGTTCATCCATGCCGAAGGGATTATGGCCCGACGCCCGTCGCTCGCACTGCTCATTGTTGTCACAGGCGCATTTTTCCTCCTCGGCCTGTACAGCGTCTTCCTCCAGGGCGGCCAGTCCTCCCAGGATCCGACGCGCACGGTTGGCGCCTCGACTTGGGCGTCCGCAGCGACCCAGCCCGTTGGTAACGGGCAGACGACCATCCTCATCTTGGGCGTGGATTCGTTGGAGCAGCCCGACCCGGCGCTCAAAGCCGTCTGGTATCTCACATACCAGCTTCCGGTGACGGACGTCTTCCTGCTCGGCGTTCCCACCAACCTGCAGCTTCAGCCCGATCCCTCCAGCCAACTAGACCAGGCATTTCATTGGACCCCCGAAGCCGGTGTGGACCCCGGCTTTCTCAGTGCGCTGAAGGCGACAGTGCCCCTACCCTTCGACACCTGGCTTGTCTTGGACGACCAGGGGTTTGCGGCGGCGGTTGATTTCATCGGGGGCTTGCAGGTCAACGGGACGACGTTCAACGGCCAGGATGTTCTTGGAATCCTGAGCCTTGCGTCAGGGGACGCCAAAGCTGGACTTACAACTCAGAAACGCATTCTGGAAGGGCTGAGTGCGCAGGCAGAGTCGGTAGGGGAAAGCCCCGATCTCACGCCTCTGGTCGAGCTGGTGCCGGAGCACATCTACTTGACCTCGCCGCTGGGTCAGCTTGTGGCGCTGATTTCCCCGGTCCTGCCCATCCGTCCCGAAACCACGCACATCGAATTGTATTGATCGTCCCCTCTGAACGCTTGCCATGACCATGGCAACAGATGGGCTATACTAGATGAATCTCTTGCCTTGGGGGCTGAAGCCGTCTATTCTAGGCTTCAGTAGTGATTTCTCTCACAATCGGGCTATGCCCATTTCATGCGCACCAAAGGAGGTGATATCGAGAGATCCCATACTGCACAGCCATCACATCGATACCACAAGTAGGAGGAGGAGAGCATGAGAAAGTTGCATTTGATGTGGTTCGTCGTCTTGGCCGGCTTGGTCTTGGCGGCATGCGGTGGAGCGGCCACGCCGGCCGCCACCGAGGCCCCGTCAACCGGTGGCGGAATGCCCGACCTTGGAGGCAAGACGATCACCGTGGCGGTCGAGAACGCTTATCCACCGTTCAACTCGATCGACCAATCAACCAATAAACCCGTTGGCTGGGACTACGATGCGGTCGCTGAAATTTGTAAGCGGATCAACTGCACGCCGGAATTCAAGCAGGCCGCTTGGGACGGCATCTTCCCCGCCATGGCTGCCGGCGAATACGATATGCTGGCAGACGGCGTCACCGTGACCGATGAACGCAAGAAGATGGTTGACTTTTCCGAGCCCTACGTCACCATCGGCCAGGTCCTGCTGATCAAGGCGGACCAGACGATCGACGACGTGGCAGCATTTAAGGCCGACCCGAAGGTCACCGTCGGCACGCAAATCGGCACCACCAACGAGATCGTCGCCAAGGACAACTTCGGCGATCGAGTGAAGAGCTTCGAGGACTTTGGTGGTGCGGTGGCCGCGCTGCTATCCGGTGATGTCGATGCTGTAGTGATCGACACCGTGTCCGCTGTCGGCTTCATCAATGAGAACCCCGGCAAGCTGAAGATCGGCCCAACCCTGACTTCGGACGAGCAGCTGGCGTTTGTCTTCCCGCCAGGCAGCGATCTGACGGCTTCCGTCAACGCCGCCCTCGACTCGATGAAGGCGGACGGCACCCTCAAGCAGCTGAACGACAAGTGGTTCAACCCGTAAACTTGAATTGTTTGTCGCGATCAAAACAATCGCCAGGCAGGTCGGGGGCTTTCCCCCGACCTGCCCTGCTGCCAGGATCCCCAACCCATGACTGCATACGCTGAAGGCCGACAAAAACCTGCACCCCCAGCCCAGCCGACGCGTTGGATAACTTTCCCTTGGTGGGCCCTGATCCTTGCCGCCACCGGGCTGCTCCTGATCTATCTGATCCTGGCCAATCCAAGCTACAGCGACACCTTCCACTACCTTCTGACCGGTGTCCTAACCACCCTTCGCATCACCTTCGCGTCCTACGTGATTGCCGTTGTGATCGGCCTGCTCACCGGCCTGGCACGAACGTCGAAGAGCACCGTCCTTTACACCATCGCCACCTTATACGTGCAAACAGCCCGCGGCGTGCCGATCATCGTCCTGATGCTTTACGTCGCCTTTGTGATGGTGCCGATAGGAGTCTCTGTTCTTCAAGCCTTGGGCGCGTGGGGGCTCACCTTGGGAATCGCCGCCCTCAACCCGATTTTCACCCAGCTCGCCTCCCCAACACTGATCCGAAACATCAGTTTGGAGGCACGGGCTATCACCGCATTGGCGTTTGCCTACGGTGCTTTTGAGGCAGAAGTCTTCCGGGCTGGTATTCAGTCGATCGGCCGGGGCCAGATGGAAGCCGCCCGCTCGCTTGGGATGACCTACTATCAGGCGATGCGATTGGTGATCTTGCCGCAGGCCGTTCGGCGTGTGCTCCCACCGCTGGGCAACGACTTCATCGCCTGCTTGAAGGATTCATCTCTGGCCACCGTGTTGGCCGTCAACGAGCTCACTCAGCTCGGCCGACTGCGCCGAGCCGCAACTTTTGACGTGTACAAGACGTTCAACGTGGTCGCCTACCTGTACCTGTCGATGACCCTGGTCTTGTCTTCACTGGTCCAGTTGCTCGAGCGCAAGATGAAGTTTGAGGAGTAGCTTCGAGGGGCGAAGAGGCAGCCCATGAGTTCGGCACCCCCCAATCCCGTCCGGGGTGCTGCCAAAGGGAACGCGGAGCCCATTGCTTGGCTCCGCGTACGGTGTGCGCTGGGCGGGAGTTGAACCCGCACGCCTTGCGGCACATGGCCCTCAACCATGCCTGTCTGCCAGTTCCAGCACCAGCGCAGGCGTTGCGTCGGGTATTATAGCCGACGGGGATCGCTTGTCAACCAAACCCGCGTCTAGATGGAGTTTGCATGCAGAGCGTACGAATTGCGCTGGATGCGATGGGAACAGATTCGCACCCGCAACCGGAGCTTGAAGCCGCCGCTCGGGCGTTCCAACAATGGCAAGAGCCTGTCTTGTTGGTCGGCCCGGCCGCCGAGCTCAGCTCGCGGCTTGCCGGATTGGGCCTGGGATCAGACCAGGTCCGGATCATCGACGCCCCCGAGGTGCTGGAGATGACCGACAAGCCGGCCGACTCTGCCAGGGGCAAACCGGTGTCTTCGATGGCTGTCGGCTTGGAACTTGTGAAATCCGGTGAGGCCGATGCCTTCGTGACTTCCGGCAACACCGGCGGTGCGATGGCCAACGCCCTCTTCCGCTTGGGGCGCATTCGCGGGGTCAAACGGCCCGGCCTGACGGCAATCTTTCCAGTTCAAGACGGCCACGCCGTGGTCCTGGACATCGGCGCCAACACCGACTGCAAACCCGAGTACCTGCTTCAATTCGCCATTCTCGGTTCTGTGTACGCGGAAACCGCGCTCGGTGTGCCTTCGCCTCGAGTCGCCATTCTGTCCAACGGCGAGGAGGCGGGAAAGGGGAATCTCCTGGTCAAGGAGGCCTCGCCGATGCTGCAGGCCTCGGGGCTGAATTTCATCGGCAACGTTGAAGCCAAGGAGCTCTACGCAGCTGCCGCCGATGTCATCGTCACCGACGGCTTCGTCGGCAATGTGTTCCTCAAGACCAGCGAAGCCGTGGCCAGCTTTCTTTCCAACTTGATCAAACAGGAGATCACCTCATCTCCAATTTCCTCCCTCGGCGGACTGCTGGCGCGGCCAGCTTTTCGACGCGTCAATGCCGTCCTTGATCCCGCCAAGTACGGCGCCGCCCCGCTGTTGGGGGTGGACGGGTTGGTGTTCATCGGTCACGGGAGATTCGGAGCCGAAGGGGTGCTGAGCGGCATTCGCGCCGCCCGGCAGGCAGTGGAGAGAGACCTGATGACGGGGCTGCGAGACGCCATTCAAACCCGCCTGGCCGCCGAACCCCCTCAGGACCGGACATGAAGCCTGACGGCGGGCGGCGTGTAGTCGTCACCGGCCTGGGTGTCATCACTTCGCTCGGCTCCGATCTGGATGGCTTTTGGTCAGGTCTCTTGGAAGGCCGCTCAGGGGTCCGGCGCATCACTCAGTTCGACGCTTCCAACCTTCCCTGTCAAATTGCAGGTGAAATCCCAGAGTTCGACCCTGAGGCCTACATGGACGCCAAGGACGTGCGTCGGACGTCGCGCGCATCACAGATATCGCTGGCCGTTGCCCAGTTGGCCGTTGCCGATTCAGGCTTCCAGGTTGGTGCGTCGGATCCAGAACGGGTGGGAGTCTACGTCGGCACGGCCATCGGGGGCATTGAACGGCTCGAAGATGGCATCAGCGTTCTCCGCGGAAAAGGCGCCTACCGTCTCAACCCCTTTATCACGACATCGGTTCTGCCGAACATGCTCGCCTTCCATGTGGGCCATCATTTCAAAGTCTTCGGTCCGAGCAGCACCATTACCACGGCCTGCGCCACGGGGACTCAAGTTGTTGGCGAGGCCGCCGAAGCGATCCGGCATGGGCGGGCAGATGTCATCATTGCCTGTGCAGCTGAGGCGCTCATCACGGATTATGCATTGGGTGGGTTTGCGGCCATGCGCGCCCTCCCCACCCACTTCAACGATGAGCCCACCCGTGCCTCCCGGCCGTTCGACGCTGATCGTGAGGGATTCGTCTTCAGCGAAGGCGCCGCCTGCCTTTTGTTGGAATCACTGGAGTCGGCCCGCAACCGGGGAGCGCGCATTTACGCCGAGATCTCCGGGTACGCGGCCTCCTCTGAGGGCTACCACATCGCAGCTCCAGATCCGACGGCCGCCGGTGCGGTCCGCACTATGCGCTGGGCGCTCGAAGACGCCGGCGTTTCCCCGGAACAAGTGGACTACATCAACGCACACGGCACATCCACCCCCGTGAACGATGCCGTCGAGACCCTCGCCATCAAGACCCTTTTTGGTGAACGGGCCTTCCAGATCCCCGTTTCATCGACAAAGTCGATGCTTGGCCATGCCATGGGCGCCTCCGGGGCCATCGAAGCCGTGGTGTGTGCCCTGTCAATCCAGCGCGGCCAAATCCATCCTACGATCAACTACGAGACACCAGATCCTGAGTGCGACCTGGATTACGTCCCCAATCTGGCCAGAGCCGCCTCGATTTCAACCGCCCTCTCCAATTCATTTGGCCTGGGCGGTCAGAACGCTTGCCTGGTCCTGAGCCGAATGGAGGTTTGATGCGCGTCTTCACCAACCATGCCCTCGTCCGCCGCAACCACAACCTCGGACGGGTGCTTGTCTTTGTGGGCCTTGGAACCCTGGCCGCTGGATTTGTGATTTCTTTCACAAATCCTGAGGCTGTGATCGTCGTCCTGGCGGCTGCCTTCGTCGGCACGTTGGTTTCGCAGGCCGGCATCACTTTCCTCAACCGTTGGGGAAGGCATCCACGCCCGGACGAAGTGATCGATTTGGCCCTTAAGGGACTGGATGATCGGTACGCCATCTTCCATTACAGTCTGGGCACAGACCACGTGGTCGCCGGGCCGTCCGGCACCTACACCATCTCCGCCCGGAACGAGGAAGGTGAAATCCAATATGAGGCTGGTCGCATCTGGCAGGTGAAACCCAAGCGGGGCATCTTTCGGCGCGGCGGCCGTTCGGAGCTGCGGAATCTTGAGCCAGATGCTGAGCGTCAAGCTAACTCAGCCCAGGATGCCTTAGGGCGTTGGCTGGACGAACCCGATGGCTTGCAGGTGACTCCCATCACGGTGTTTGTGAGCGATGCGGCCAATGTGCACCTCGGACCCGAACTGGACCACCAGATCATCCTCCACCGCGCCAAACTCAAGGATTGGCTCCGTCGTGCCAGCGGCGGGACAAAACTCAGCAAGAGTCAGGTCAAAGAGATCGCCGAAGACTTGGGGTTGCAAGCTGACTGATCACGTTGAAAGAAGATTGCACCCCGCTCCCAAGAGTTCTCGGCTTGGCACGTTGGCGGCGAAGATTGTCTCGGCAGAACAATCAACTCCCTCTGGCGGGCGAGCACCGCATGCAGCCTGAGACAACCCAGCCATAGGACCAGCCCAGAGCTCGGGAACTAAAGAAACCGCCACCGGCTTGCCAGCCGGTGGCGGCATCACATGTCCTGTCTATCAGCCGCTCAGCTGTTGAGGAACTTGTCCAGCGATTCTTTGCTGATCCGATAGGCCTTGCCGAGCTTCTTGGCCTTGAGATCCCCGGCCTCGATCGCGGCCACAACGTCCTCTTCTGAGACCTTGAGGTAGGAAGCAGCCTCAGAGGGGGTCATGACATCGGGCACATCATCGCCATTGCCACCGCCCCCACCGCCGCCGCTGCCGCCTTCACCGCCACCGCTCTTGCCGCTCTGCTTGAGCGATTCGCTCAGGATATTCCCAATGCCCATGCCGGCGCCGATCCCCGCCGTCAGGCCAGCCCCGCCGGAGGGGTTGCGAGCCGCCTCGCGCATCGCATCAGCAGCCTGGAGCTGCTTGTAGGTATCCATGTCCAACATGCCCATGGCCCGGAGCTCTTCCGCCGACTGGGTGGACGGCTTCAGGCTTTCTATGTAAAAGGACTTCAGCGTCAAACCAAGCGCCTTGAAATCATCTTGGCCCTTGGCACGCACCCCACTGCCCAGCTCCTCCACCATCCCAATCAACTCGGGCACGCTCGTCGCAGCTGTGGTTTCGCCCAAGAGATCCTGCAGCTTGGAAAGCAGCATTGAACGGAGCCGGTCCTTGATATCTCGGGTTGCATAGACGCCCGTGCTGCCCACGATCTGGGTGACGAACTGCTGGGGATCGCTGATCTGGAAGCTGTAGGTCCCATAACCCTGAAGCAGGGCCACGCCCAGGCCCATTCCAGGATTCCTGACGATGATGGGTTGAGATGTCCCCCATTTTTCATTGGCGAATTCCTTCATCGACACGAAGAAGACTTCCGCCGTGAACGGGGTCCGATCGCCAAACGCCTTCCCAACCAGGTCCACCAAGAGGGGAATATTGGCAGTTGTGATCGTATGACGTCCGGCAGGGAAGGTGTCCAGCGCCTTGCCGTCTCTGAAGAAGACCGCCGATTGGGCTTCTCGAACGATTACCTGGCTGCCGATACGAAAGTCCCCCGCCCCCGCTTCAGGAAATCGATGGACGATTTCATCCCGCATCTCGTCCGGATACTCGACAACATCGAAAACTCTTGCCATGATGAAATCTCTCCTTAGGCCTCGTCGCCCCGGGCCAAGATGATATCGTTCCGCCGGTCGAAGGCATCCACGGCGTCCTGACAAAGCGTGGTCAAGTGACGGATTGCAGCCGCTTCGCCCTCGCTGCCCAAGGAAGCTTCGACATTGTCGATGGCGCGGCCGAGCTCGTCCACGTTCTCAAGCAACGCAACATCGTAGTTGTAGATCTCTGCCAGTTCCTTGCTGTCGATGTGGACGTGATCGAAAAAGCCGGCATATCCATAGGATGCATGCCGAATCCGATCAATGAACGCTCGTAGCTTGATCGCAGCAGCTTCGAGGTCGTCGACAAGGTCAAGTCGTTTGGAGGCGATGAGCTCGCGCTGGATGGCTGATATTCGCCCCCATTGGGCTTCATAGGTGGAGGCGATGGACTCCCGAAGCAATCTGTCCGCCTCCCGCCGCTGATCGCGGTCAGCGTACCCTACAAAACCCGCCAGGCTGTTCCGGATCCTGCTCAATAGATCGTCGCCGGATTTGACGCTCTTCAGGGGATCAATCGGTGAATCGCTCATGAGGTCTCCTAAGCCGTTGTGGCTCACTGTTAGAAACGATTATAGCGGTGGTCTGGAGAGACTGACAATGCCTTTGACTGACGTTCACCTGACCAGCTCAACACCCTGTTCGGGCTGACATATAATCATTCCAAAGTCAGCTCTTGGTCAAGGCCACAACCCATGTCCCTGGCAGGTCAGCGCCTTCAACCCGATCGGTACAGCGTCGTTCCTCGCACGCTCTCTTTCCTGCTCAGAGGAGGCCAAATCTTGCTTCTTGAGCTTCCGTCAAACCGCGGCGCGTGGGCAGGCAAGCTGAATGGCGTTGGGGGGCATATCGAACGCGGCGAAGAACCGCGCGCATCTGCAGTGCGTGAGGTCGCCGAGGAGACTGGATTGACGCCGGGCCGTTCCTTCCGGTTGTGCGGCGTGGTCCTGATCGACACGCAGCAGGTCCCCGGTATCGCACTGTATGTGTTCGTAGGCGAAGCGCCCGAGGGGCAGGCTCGCCCCAGCGCCGAAGGAACCCCGGTTTGGATTGCGCTCGATGCCCTTGACGAACAAGACTTGGTTGAAGACCTACCCACGATCCTTCCCCTGGCTCTCAGCGCCTACCGCGGTCGGGCGCCTTTCACAGCCGCCTACACCTACGACCAAGACGGCTCGCTGCAAATTGACTTTGGCGACACGTCACACGAAGCTTGAGCTTCCCCCTACCAGCCGGGGCGCTCATAGAAAACCAACTGCGTGTTGCCGTAGGTCCTCAGGTCAAATTCACGCAGCTCCGCCAACTCCAGCGCTTCATACTCCCTCGGATCGATTTGGGCGACGACCCAGCCGTCGGGATTGACCCACTCAGGGGTGGAATCCAGCATCTCAAGGCACGCGGCCCAAAGGCCATGATACTGTGGCGGGGCGACATAGATATAGTCAAAGCCGCTTGCAGGCCTCTGGCGCAGAAACTGGAAGACATCCCCTCGCTCGACTTTTGCCCTCTCTTCATACCCCACCAAACCGAGATTGTCAGCAATCGTTTCCAGCGCCCTGGGATGGGCTTCCACAAACCATACCCGGTCACAGCCCCGGCTGAGCGCTTCAATACCCACGCTTCCCGTCCCAGAGAACAGGTCCAAAAAGGACCCGCCCTCGATGGACGGACCAATGATGTTAAAAAGCGATTCTTCGACTCGGTCGGAAATCGGACGCGTTGTGTCGCCCGGCACCATCTTGAGCCTGCGACCTCTGGCCTCCCCGCCAATGACCCGCAGCCCGCTCATCCCGTCGTCACCGGGTCAGTCGGGAAGCGAAACCAGGCAAGTTCTGAACGCAAAGGGGTGCCTATGCGAAAGAAGCTGATTGTCTCGCCGCCACCAGATTTGCCCGTGGCGCGATGGTCGGAACGACACAGCCTGCCCCCAGGATCATCCCGCGCCCATCCATGGACTGGATGGCGTCCTTCGCCTCGTCCCGAACGGCTTGCGGCGTGCCCAATACCAGGGTGGCTTCGCGGCGCAAACCGCCGCACACAGCGCCTTGCAGCTTGGCGGCGGCCTCTTTGAGACCGGGCCCAGCCGTTCTCGCGTGCCAGTTCACCACCTGAAACGGGAGTGTTTCGGCCACGTCGAATATCAGCCGATCCCCGTGCAGGTGCAGCACGTTGAGCCACATGTCCTCCACCAATTCGAAAATCTTCCGATCGAACGCCAGCCCGAATCGCTCATAACCCGCTGGATCGAAGAAGCGATAGGAGGCGTGCTGAATAGCGTAGAAAATGCCGGCTGCCCGGCGTTCCTTCACAGCCTCAATGAAGCTTAGTGTGGACTGCAGAATGGTTTCCAGCCCTTCCAGAACCAGCTCGGGCGACCGGTGAAGGTGATCAACGAGCACATCCCCTCCTGCAAGGTTCTTGGCCTGTGCCAAGGGGCTGAAAACGGTCTGAATGTATGGCGTGTCCGGATCAAGCCGGTCGCCCAGAAGGTCCAAGCACGTCAACTGCTCACCCAACCAGCCAGCTCGAGGATCAAGTTGGCGCAGGGCTGTCCAATCCTCGGGTTCTTTCACCACCCGATGGGTATACATTCGTGTGCCTTCAGGTTTGCCCTGCCATTCGTCGTCCGATCCCCAGTCTTTGAGGCAAAAAGATGAAGCTGGAGTGACTTTGACGAAATCAAAGTCATAACGTGCCTGGAATTCGGCCGTCGCGTCAGCCAGGCTCTTCGGATCCTGATCGTCGACGGGAAAATGCCGCCACAAGGCAACCGGGGGACGGTCGGCACGCTGGCCGGCGATGGCGGCTTCCAGTCGCTCCCGCTTCGTTGCTTCAGCACTCACTACGCTGGTCGCTCCATATCCCAATCCCCGGACTTGAGGAAGTTGGCCTGGCCATGTGACAATCTCTTGAGCATGGTGGCCCGCAGCTTGTTCTCGAGCCTATCTGCGTTCTTTGCCGCAGCCTGGAAGGCCTTGACCGCCCGGTCCTTTTCCTTCAACTGCTTGAGGGTCAAACCCAATACGTAGGCGATCTCTGGATCATCCTTGGCAAGATCATGGGCGGATTGCAGCACCTCGGCTGCGGCCTTGTAGTGACGAAGACTGTACAGCTCCCAACCCAGGCGGCTTGCCGCTTCGCCATTGTTGGGATCGGCCTCGAAGGCCTCCTTCAAGTCATCGATGGTGGGGGCGCCTTTGGCCAGTCGGGGATCTTCGTCCATCACATTCTCCTCGGCAAGGATTCTCGTCGATCGAACTCGCTTCTTCGCCTGGTCGCGTCGCTATGTCAGGAGGTCAGCCACTTGTTCTGGATGGTCGGCAACCGCGACGCCGGCGCCCTCAAGCGCTTCGATCTTGTCTGACGCCAGTCCGCTCCCACCCTCAACAATCGCCCCAGCATGGCCCATGCGCTTCCCGGGCGGCGCGCTTCGGCCAGCGATGAACCCAACCACTGGTTTCGTCATGTGATCGGCGATGAATTCGGCAGCCTTCTCTTCATCCGTGCCGCCAATCTCACCAATCATGACAACTTTCTCAGTATAGGGATCGGCCTCAAACATTTTGAGCGCGTCGATGAACGACGTCCCATTGACTGGGTCCCCGCCGATGCCAACGCATGTCGACGCACCCAGCCCCTTCAGCTTGAGAGCATACAGGACCTCGTAGGTCAGGGTGCCGGAGCGAGAGACCACGCCGATCGGCCCGGCGTCAGCAATATGCCCGGGGATAATGCCAACTTTGGATTCCCCTGGCGTCAACAGGCCTGGACAGTTGGGACCGATCAGGCGCACGTTCTTCTGATCCAAGTACGTCCGAACGCGCATCATGTCCTGCACTGGGATGCCTTCGGTTATCGCCACAATGAGCGGGACGTTGGCGTCGGCGGCTTCCAGGATCGAGTTCGGCCGCATAGCGTGCCGGCACAAAGATCACACTCGTGTTGGCGCCGGTGGCTTCCACCGCTCTGGCCACGGTATCGAAGACGGGCACCTTGCCATCCAAGACCCACTCGCCGCCCTTGCCTGGTGTCATGCCGGCCACAACTTTGGTGCCGTACTCCAGCATCAACTCAGCGTGGAAAAGCCCCTGGTGCCCGGTGATGCCCTGGACGATCAGGCGCGTATTCTTGTCAATCAGGATGCTCATCTAACCTTGATCTCCTTTGCCACCTCGACAGCCTTCTGGGCCGCCTCGGCCAGGGAGGAAGCCGTCAACATATCCGCATCTGAAAGCAGCTTTCGCCCCTCGACTTCGTTGGTTCCAACCAGGCGTGTCACCATGGGCACCTTGCGTTCGATCTCGTTGATTGCGGCGAGAATCCCCCGCGCCACATCATCGCAGCGCGTGATCCCGCCGAAGATGTTCAACAGGACGGTATCCACGCTTGGGTCCGAGAGAATGATCTCCAAGGCAGCTTGCACCTTGTCAGGACCTGCTCCGCCGCCGATATCCAGAAAGTTGGCTGGCGAACCGCCGTACAGGTGGATCACATCCATTGTGGCCATCGCCAGCCCGGCACCGTTAACCATGCAGCCGATGTTGCCGTCCAGTTTGACGTACGAAAGGCCGTACTTGCGCGCCTCCCTCTCAGCCGGTTCCTCGGCATCGATATCACGCATTTCGGCCAGGTCTGGGTGGCGGAACAGCGCATTGTCGTCAACCACCATCTTTCCGTCCAGAGCCAGCAGACTGCCCTTCTTGGTTATCACAAGCGGATTGATCTCTGCCAGGCTGGCATCCGTTTCAACGTAGGCTTCGTAGAGCCCGGAGGCGATTGAGATGAAGTCGCGCCACTGTTCGCGCGGGAGCTCGATGCCCGTGGCCAGATAGCGGGCTTGATACTCGCGCAGCCCCAGCAACGGGTCGACGTGGACCCTGAAAATCTTCTCAGGGTCGGATCGCGCCACCTCTTCGATGTCCACCCCGCCCTCGGCAGAAGCGATGATGACCGGCCGCCTATGCGCCCTGTCGTTGGTCACGCCGAGGTAGATCTCAGTCGAGATATCGGCCGCTTCGTCGACCAAAACCTTACGGACCGGCAGCCCCTTGATCTTCATACCAAGGATATCGGTCGCGACCTCCTCCGCCTCATCCGCCGACTTCACTAAACGAATGCCACCGGCTTTACCTCGGCCGCCAACGAGAACTTGCGACTTGATGACTACCCTGCCACCCAATTCCTCGGCCGCCGTTTTGGCTTCGCGAGCCGTTCCAGCAACACGCCCTTTGGGGATCGCGATTCCATGCTCTGCAAAAATCTGTTTGGATTGGTACTCCTGAAGCTTCATCAATACTCCTTGTTTCGACGCCTCTGCGTCCTTCGTTCCCAGCAGCAGATCCAGTCACCTCTTGCGAGCCATCATGTTGGCTGTGTCTCGCATCGTCGGTTTCCTTCATATTGACGCAAATACGCGCGTTGCATGCACCCCCTTGCTTGCCCCCCCTGTAAAGCATAACACCGCCAGACCGGCCCGCTCCCGGGCGTCTGCGCCATTCTATCGGGCAGCCCTTGGTTTCTCGGACGACATGCCGGTCTTCCCCTCGTCCTGCTTGCCGCTGGCTTGCAGAGCTGCGATCTCTTTGGGAGCCAGATGGCGCCAGTCGCCTTCTTTCAAATCACCCAATGGCAGACCGGCAATTCGGATTCGAATCAGCCGCTTGACCCTGTACCCCAACAACTCTGCAATCCTGCGGATTTCTCTATTCTTGCCTTCGTGCATGATGACACGAATCCAGGGTTTGGCGTTTTTTGAATTGGGCTTGACGTCAGCCGGGCTAGTCCCACCGATTCCGGGGACATGCAAGCCCCCCCGCCATGCCCTCATGTCGGACTCAGTCGGCAATCGGTCGAGCAGAACCAGGTACTCTTTTTCGCATTCGAATTTGGGATGTGTGAGCCGGTAGGTCAGTTCACCGTCGTTGGTCAGCAGCACCAGGCCCTGACTATCTGCATCCAATCTGCCAACGGGATAGACACGCTCCGGGATATCCACGAGGTCGAGCACAGTCGGCAATCCACCTTGGGATTTCCGGGACGACAAGACACCGATCGGTTTATTCAGCGCAAGATGAACGAGCCGCTCCACGCCGCTGACAACCTTGCCGTCAAAGACCACCTGATCCCGCTTGGGATCGACCGACATGCCGAGTTCGGCAGGTGTGCCATTGACGGTGACGCGCCCAGCACGGATCAAGGACTCACAGTGTCGCCTTGAGCCCAGTCCGGCTTTGGCCATGTATTTCTGCAGCCGCTCATTCATCATCAGGCTCGGTTTCGGAAATGACCGATGAGGCGCCGGTGAGATCGAGGGCAACGTCCGGATCCAACGGAGGAAGGTCCTCCATCGACCGCAGGCCAAAGTAGTGGAGGAAATCGGGCGTCGTTGAATACAGAATTGGCCGTCCTGGCGCATCACTCCGACCAACCTCTTCGATCAGCCCATATCTGAGCAGAGTATGCAGGACCGTGTCGGAGTTCACGCCTCGAACATCATCTATTTGGGGGCGCGTTGTGGGCTGCTGGTAGGCGATCACCGCCAAGACTTCAAGAGCCGCCTTCGTCAACCGAGCCGTTGTCTCTAGTTCCAAGAAGCGCTCGATATCAGAGGCATACTTAGGCGAACTCGTGAGTTGAATCCGGTTTCGATGTCGTTGGAGGCTCAAGCCTTGCGCCGAATATCTCTCGGCGAGCAGCTCCAGGCTGGCTTCAACTTCCTGGGGGGACACCTCGAGTGTCGCCGCCAACTGGCTGATCTCAACAGGTCCAGGAGCGACAAAGAGCACAGCTTCCACCCTCGCTCCTACAGCTTGGAGATGAGCGGTGCGGCTGTCCACGGGAACGCCCGTGCTATAATCTGCCGGTGAATTTTGGTCAGGAGCAGCCAATTTTGTCGAGTTCAAACCCTTCAACGGGCGGCGTGTTTCGAGCCCTGCTTTTTGTGTCGGCATTGATCTTTGCGTCTCTGGCCTGCCAGTTGAACCTGGGTGGACCCGAACGCCCGGGTGCTAGCATAGAGACCTCAAGTCAAGATGCCAAGACCCTCCAACAAGAGTGGGCCAGTGCCCTCGCCCAAGCGGGAGACGCTGGAGATGTCAGCCTCAAGATCGACGAGGCCCAATTGACATCTTTTCTTGCTCTTCGCCTCAAGCAAAACCCCGATCTGGGCATCAAGAACCCCCAAGTTTATCTGAGGCAAGGGGAAATTCAACTCTTCGCCACGTTGGACCGTGGCATCCTGCGTGCAAACATCCTGATGGGAATCACACCCACAATCGATCCTGACGGCAGTCTCTCGTTCGAAGTCACTTCAGCTGATTTTGGCCCCGTGCCCATGCCAGACATGCTCAAGAACAGTGTTTCGGCAGCCATTTCGGAAGCTTTTGCCGGGAGCTTGGGGCCCCTGGCGACTGGGATCGAGATCAAATCGATTGACATTTCGGACGGTGAGATGACCCTTACCGGCAGGTTCCGATGACCCACCGAGGCGATTATACCAGTCGCCCTTTGCCCCAGCAATGAAACGCTGCTTCAGCGCCCTGGTTCTGTCGTTGTCCATGATGCTGGCCGTCACAGCTTGCGGTGGCCCCACGGCCACAGCCGGCACGATCGAGGTCACCATTCATGTGGATGGCCACAACCAATCGCAAGCTGTGGCCGGTGGCTCCACTGTTCAACAGGCCCTGCAGACCGCAGGCGTCGATTTGGGAGAACTCGATCGAGTAGATCCCCCCGGCTATACCGTCGTCACCGACGGCACTCGAATAACCGTCACGCGCGTATCTGAAAGGTTTGAAATCGAACAGGTGGTGGTCCCATTCGAGAGACAGACATTGAAGAATGAGTCTCTTCCCACGGGAGAAACGCGCCTCATTCAAGCCGGCGTCAATGGCAAGGAAGAGATCACCTACCGCGTTGTCGAGGAAGAAGGAGTTGAAGTCAGCCGCAACCCTGTGAAACGGCAGATCATCGACCAGCCGCAGCCCGAAATTGTGATGGTCGGCGCGCAGGCATCCTACACGCCACTGCAGATCGATGGCAAGCTCGCATACCTTTCCGGAGGCAACGCCTGGTTGATGGAAAAGAACACCGGGAATCGACGCCCCCTGGTGGTGACGGGTGACCTCGACGGTCGGGTCTTCCGGCTTTCGCCGGAGGGCGGCTGGCTGTTGTTCAGTCGCCAAGCATCCAAGTCATCGGGGGACATCAACAGTCTGTGGATCATCTCGACCAGAGATCCCGAAGCTGAACCGATCGATCTCGAAGCACACAATGTGGTGCATTTCGCGGATTGGGCGCCGACGGCAGACCCGCTTATGCTGGCCTATTCCACGGTTGAGCCCAGTCCGGCTGCGCCGGGCTGGCAGGCGAACAATGATCTTGATCTCCTCGTCATCGCTTCCGATGGTCGGGTCATCAAGCGAACCACCTTGATTGGTGTGAATCCCGGGGGACAGTACGGATGGTGGGGAACAGACTTCCAGTGGGCATCGGACGGCGTGCACATGGCCTACGCACGGGCCGAGGGCGTCGGGCAGATTGACATCCGCCAGCCCGCTCTCGACCCACTGCACGACGAAGTGCCTTTTCAGACCTTAGGAGACTGGGCCTGGGTGCCTGGCGTCGCCTGGGGGCAGGACAATCGGACGCTGTACTTTGTGGACCATGGAGCGCCCTTGGGAATCGAATCCGCCGCGGCATCGCCTGTCTTCAACCTCATGGTGCTGCCGGCCGATGGTGGTTCCCCGCTTCCCTTGGCTGAACGGACCGGCATGTTTTCTCTACCAGCCGTATCGCCGGCGACCGTGCTCGATACGGGAGAAGTGGCCTACTCAGTGGCCTACTACCAGGCCTCATCGCCGCTGGACAGCCGAGACAGTTCCTACCGGCTGATGCTCCTTGACCGCGACGGCAGCAATCGCCGAAGCCTGTTCCCGGCGGAGGGGCAGCCCGGATTGAAAGGTGACGACATTCAACAACCCGCATCTTGGGCACCGGACGGATCCCAAATGGCCGTTCTGTATCAGGGCAACCTATGGCTGGTTGATGTCACATCGTCTCAGGGCCAGCAATTGACGGGCGATGGACAGACGCGCGCCTGCGACTGGAAGCCGTAAGGACCCATGCCTGGGAGATGCCGACGACGATTTTGGAGGACGTCCCCGTTATGCGGAGACGTCCATTGGGAGGACATCTAAGTGCGAATTCTAGTAACTGGTGGCGCTGGCTTCATTGGGTCCCATCTGTGCGACCGACTCATCGCTGAAGGACACCAGGTCGTGGTGATCGACAATCTGGTGACGGGCAGCATCCAAAACGTCGCCCACCTCGCCGGGCGGGATGATTTCCATTTCATTCGGCACGATGTCTCCAATTTTATCTACGTGCCAGGCAGTCTGGATGTTGTCATGCATCTGGCCTCTCCCGCCAGCCCCAACCCGGCCTCGCCATTTGGCTACCCGCAGCTTCCCATCCAGACACTCAAGGTTGGTGGTCTCGGCACGCACAACGCATTGGGTGTAGCCCGCGCCAACGAAGCGCGCTTCCTGTTGGCGTCGACCTCCGAGGTCTACGGAGACCCGCAGGTCCATCCTCAGAAGGAAGACTACTGGGGCCACGTGGACCCGATCGGGCCCCGCTCGGTCTACGATGAGGCGAAGCGTTTCGCCGAGGCAATGACGATGGCCTACCATCGCTATCACGCGCTGGAAACCAGAATCGCCCGAATCTTCAACACTTACGGACCACGAATGCGTCTTGATGACGGACGGGTTGTCCCCAACTTCATAGTCCAGGCGTTAAAGGGTCAACCTCTTACCGTATACGGGGACGGCTCCCAAACCCGAAGCTTCTGCTATGTCGACGATTTGGTGGATGGACTCTACCGCTTGTTGGTTTCAGATTTCCAAGATCCAGTCAACCTCGGCAACCCGACCGAAATGACCATCCTTGAACTGGCTGAGGCCATCCGGGATTTGACGGGCAGCAAGAGTGAGATCATACGGCTTCCGGAACGGCGAGGCGAATCCGACCCCGAGCGGCGGCAGCCGGATATCACTCGGGCCAAAGAGATCCTCGACTGGACACCGAAGATCGATTTGACACAGGGTCTAGGTCTTACCATCCAAGATTTCGAGGCGCGCCTGTGACGATGGATCGACCCCGCGTTAAGCGGGAAATGACACGGTTCATGAAGTTCGTCGTCGTGGGCGGCATCGGCGCCGTCGTCGATTTTGGCACCTTCAACATTCTCAACGGTCTCTTCGGCATCTGGAGCGTGGCAGCCAGCATGATGTCGTTCTCGGCGGCTGTGACCAGCAACTTCCTGTGGAATCGATACTGGACCTACCCAGACTCACGGTCCAAGAAACTCCACCACCAGGTTGGCCAATTCATCGCTGTCAGCCTTCTAGGCCTTGCTATTCGGACACCCCTCTTTGCGGTTGTCGAGGCCCCGGCCATTCGGTTCGCCGAGCGCACGCACCTCATGGCATTTGGCGCTCACTATCTCCCCCTGCCAGCCAACATCGATCCCACCATGCTTGGGCGAAACTTGGCCCTGGCTTTGGCCGTGGTGATTGTCATGACTTGGAACTTCGGGATCAACCGACTGTGGACCTATGGGGACGTCGCTTGAGGTCGTGCCACAGCTGAAAAGCGAATGTAGGTTCCCCTCTGCACCTGGGGTTTGTATAATCTGGTATTGAAAGCCATGAGTTGGAGTAACTCGATGTCTGTGAACTCCAAATTCAAACCAATCCCCATCTACACCACCCCCGGTGATTGGGAGGCCCTTCTGGTGTTTCCCTATCTTTACAACACCATAGGGGAATGGGTCGGATGGGTCACACCCGACCGCCAGGTGTACGATGTCGATGGCGTCTACGTTGGCTGGCTGACGGATGAACCGCGGATCCTGCGCAAGAGAATCTACGACAAGCCGCTGCCTCGCCGGACCCCACCACCCGAACCCAATCGGATCCGCCCTCCCGCCACAGTCCCCTTGCCGCCCATGATGGCCGAGCTCCCCTTCGAAAAGATAGACGTGCTCGACGAGGAGCCAAACCGGCTGCATACGACGGACAGCGGAGAATTGAAAGAGGACATGGATTGAGCTCCGGTCAGGAATCCGAGATGCCCGCCGCCAAGCCCGTCAGCGCATCGCGCGTCGTCCTCAGCCAGTTGATGCAGCCTGAGCATGCCAATCTGCTGGGCGATGTCCATGGCGGGTTGATCATGAAACTCGCCGACGAGGCGGGGGCGCTGGCGGCGATGCGCCACGCGCAGTGCCGCGTGGTGACGGTTGCCATCGATCAGATGCGGTTTCACGAGCCCATCCGGATAGGAGATCTTGTCGTGCTGCAGGCGGAGGTCACCTACGTCGGCAACACCTCGCTCGAATCTCGTGTATCGGTTCTGGCCGAGAACCCCGTCACCGGCGAACAGACCCACACCAACACGGCCTATCTCGTGTACGTTGCGCTGGACGAAAACGGTCAACCTAAGAGGGTGCCTCGACTTCTGGCAGAGACTGAGACCGAGAAGCGCCGTCTGGAGGCAGGCCGTGACCGTCAGGCGTACCGGCTGGAACAGCGGGAGCGTGAATTATGGGAGGAGGGCTCAGCGTGAACGAGGTCCGCTCCCTCACCGAACTCCTGGAGAAATCGAGCGCCAAGCGTTTCCTTGATGCGCCCGCCCCCGAAGACCTGGGCCTGGCCGAGCACCTTCCTTTTCCGTTCCTCGCCCTGGTCGGCCAAGACGAGATGAAGCTGGCTTTGATCCTGGCCGCCATCAATCCCAATATCGGAGGCGCCCTTCTCATCGGCCCGCGCGGCACGGGGAAGACAACCGCCATCCGAAGCCTGTCCGATCTGCTGCCTGAGGTTGAACGCAGCCGCTGCGCCTATGGATGTCTACCTGAAGATATCGAGGCCGGCGGGATGGACGCCGTCTGCCCTGATTGCGCCAAGCGGTACAGCCAAGGCGAGTCTCTCACATTTAGCGACCAGGTACGGCTCATCGAACTACCGCTCAATGCGCGCCTTGAAGATGTGGTTGGCGGACTGGACGAGCGCGCCGCCGTCCATCAGAGGATGCGCCTCAATCGCGGCTTGCTGGCGCGCGCCGACCAGAATGTCCTTTACGTGGACGAAGTCAATCTGCTTCAGGATGAGATCGTCGACGCCATACTGGATGCAGCTGCCCAAGGGATTTACAGCGTCCACCGAGGAGCCATAGCCGCCACCTACCGAGCGCGCTTTGTCTTGATTGGATCAATGAACCCCGAAGAGGGACGGCTTCGACCACAGATCATGGACCGGTTCGGGTTGCGGGTCATTGCGCGCGGCCTCCCCGACCCCAACGATCGTCTGGAGGCGTATCGGCGCTCTTTGGCCTATCGGAAGAACCCACGCCAGGTCGTCGAGGTCTACGCCGACGCCACGGCGCTGGCACAGCAGGAACTCACACAAGCCCGGGAGGCCATGGCAGACGTCAAACTATCGGAGGCAGCCGAGCAGGTCGGCCTCAATCTGATTCAGGAACTTGACATAGATTCGCTAAGGGCTGAGATCACGATGTTTGAGGCAGCACGCGCCTTGGCCGTAGCCGACGGAAGGTTGGAGGCCAAGCCGGATGATATCCGCCGCGTGGCCCCCATGGCGCTCCGACTGCGACGATCTGACTTTATGGGGGAATTCTTCAACAGCCAGAATGAAGAAGAAGATGAACTCCGGCGCCTGATGGAAAAGCCGGAGTCCCCTTAACGAAAAAAGGGGCCCAATCGCGGCCCCGTTTTCTCTCGTCCAATCTTGCGACTATTTCATGTGCGCGTCGATATAGTCAACCGCTTCGCCCACGGTCGTGATCTTCTGGGCGTCCTCGTCTGAAATCTCACCCCCGAATTGCTCTTCAAACGCCATGATGAGTTCGACCAGATCGAGGGAGTTTGCCTCGAGATCCTCGCGGAACTTCGCATCACGCGTGACTTTGTCAGGTTCGACGCCGAGCAGTTCAACAATGATGTCTTGGATTTCCGAGTACGTGTCTGCCATGTGCTGCCTCCTCACTCCGGGTTGGTCGAGAGCTTCGCCTATTGTAACGTAGACCGCACGGGACGGGGCGGCAAGTTGACACCCTTAATACCGACTGGTAATATGGCATCCGCCCTCCGCCGCCAATAGGAACACCCCTTCATGACTAAAGTTACGCCCACGGCTGACCGGAAAGCCGACCACATTCGGGTGAACCTGGAAGAGGACGTCCAGTCCCGGCTGACAACTGGTCTGGAGAAGATCCAATTCGAGCACAATGCGCTTCCTGAGTTGAAACTCTCCGCCGTCGACACGTCTTTGACATTCTTGGGAAAGCGCTTGCAGGCGCCTGTTCTGATCTCCTCCATGACCGGAGGGACGGCACGGGCCGAGGCGATCAACCTGACGCTGGCGCGCGGCGCCCAGTCCGAGGGTGTTGCCATGGGTCTGGGCTCCCTTCGGGCCGCCGTTGAAGATGACAGCCTGGCTGAGACCTTCCAAGTTCGCCGGGTCGCTCCAGACATCTTGTTGTTTGCCAATCTTGGTGCCGTCCAGCTCAACTACGGTTACGGGGTCGACCAGTGCCGACGGGCGGTTGAAATGGTCGAGGCCGACGCCCTGTTCCTTCACTTCAACGCGCTGCAAGAGGCGCTGCAGCCAGAGGGGGACACCAATTTCGAGCGCCTCTTGCCCAAGATCGAGGATGTGTGCCGACATCTCGGGGTGCCTGTGTTGGCCAAGGAGGTCGGCTGGGGGATCTCTGGACGGACAGCCCGAATGTTGGTCGACGCCGGCGTGGCCGGCATCGACGTGGCTGGCGCGGGCGGCACGTCCTGGTCTCAGGTTGAAATGTACCGGGCCCAGAACAAGCGTCAGGCGAAGCTGGCGGGTGCCTTCATAGATTGGGGGATCCCGACCGCCACAGCCGTACGCCAGGTTCGGTCCGAACTCCCGGAGATACCCTTGATCGCCTCGGGAGGCATCAGGAGCGGCATTGACATGGCCAAATGTCTCGCACTCGGTGCAGATCTCGCGGGGATGGCGAGCCCCTTCTTGAAGGCTGCCGATGTCTCGGATGATGAACTGGTGGCAGTCATCCAGGACACACGTTATGAGATTCGTGCCTGCATGTTCGCAACCGGCTCCGCCGATCTACCTGCCCTGCGAAACGCGCCTCTTCATCGACCTGCCATGACGGATCACCGCCCCCTTGAAGGCAACCACCTCGAGATGCTGCAGGCCATCGAGACCGACCTTCAACAGGCCACCTCACCCCTCAACCGTTCTGCCTACTACGCCGGCTTCTCCAAGCGGATTGCGTATCACTTTGGCTGGGAGGAATCTTCGTCTGAGGCATCTGGAAAGAGGATCCGCCCGCTCCTTTGCCTGCTGTGCTGTCAGGCCTCCGGGGGAGATTGGCAAGTGGCGCTTCCGGCCGCCAGCGGGCTGGAGTTGATTCACAATTTCTCGCTGATTCATGACGATATCGAGGACGACAGCGCCACCCGCCGCGGCCGACCGACCCTTTGGAAGGCATGGAATCTGCCCCAAGCTTTGAACGCCGGCGACGCCCTGCTCGTCCTCAGCCACCTCACGAGCCGGCGGCTAACCTCGGTCGGCGTCACCCCGAGTCTCGCCTTGGAGGTGCAGGGGACCATTGATGAAGGCTGTTTGAGGGTGACCTTGGGACAACACCTTGATCTTGATTATGAGGCCCGCCAGGAGATCACTGAACAGGACTATCTGGAGATGATCGAGGGCAAGACAGCCTCCCTCATCGCGGCCTCTTGCGCCTCCGGGGCGATGGTGGGCGGCGCGACGCCTGATAGGGTGGACCATTTTCGCCAGTTCGGACACCATATGGGTATGGCTTTCCAAATCCTGGACGACATCTTGGGGATTTGGGGAGCTCCTGATATCACCGGAAAACCCGCCGGTGATGACTTGCTTTCCCATAAGAAATCCTTGCCTGTGGTCTATGGCCTAACGCATTGCGGGTCTTTCTTGCCCTTGTGGAACCTCCCCCAGCCGTCGGCCGCCGACATTGATGCCATGAAGGATTTTCTGGAGGACTGTGGCGCCCTGGACCACGCCCAATCCAGCGCCGGACACCACACAGATCTGGCCCTTGAGCACCTTGAGCTTGCCAAGCCGGCAGATCCCGCTGCGGACCAGCTCAGGAACTTGGCCAATCGCCTATTGACACGCAGTTACTGAGCTGGCAAGCGCAACCAAGACGCAAGGTGATTGCAAGTCTGGATAGGCTGATCGCTGCGTTGCGTAGGCAAGACGCCATGCTATAATCACGCAACTGAGGGATCGGAGCCTATGCGCCGTCAGACTCGCGCGTTAAATACCGACGAAACCAGCCAATTTGGCCAGATTCAGCCAGGAGTCACACTCCAGGACAGATATCTGGTGCTGGGCGTTCTTGGCACTGGCGGCATGGGGTCGGTCTACAAAGGTCGAGATCTGCACTTCCCCAACGTGACCAAGCTGGTGGCCGTCAAGGAAATGATCAATATGGCCACCGATCCGACCATGCAAGAGATGGTCATTCGGAACTTCGAACGTGAGGCCGACCTTCTAGCCACCCTCTCCCATCCGGCCATCCCTCGCATCTATGACTATTTCACCCAAGAGAGCAGCTCCTATCTGGTGATGGAGTTCATTGAAGGCAAGGACCTGGAAGCGATCCTGCATGAGAGCGACGAGTTCCTCTCCGAAGAACAAATCGTCGCCTGGTCAATCGAGCTCTTGGATGTGCTCACCTATCTGCACAATCACAAACCGCAACCTGTCGTCTTCCGCGACATGAAGCCTTCGAATGTGATGGTCGATCACCACGGCCATATTCGCCTGATCGACTTCGGCATTGCCCGGGTCTTCCAACCGGGCGAAAAGGGCACCATGATCGGTACCGAGGGCTACTCGCCGCCGGAGCAGTACCGTGGCGAGGCGTCCCCGGTAGGGGACATTTACGCGCTGGGGGCCACTCTGCACCATCTTCTCACCCGCCGCGATCCTCGTTCCGAACCTCCCTTCTCGTTCGCTGAACGTTCGATACGCGATATCAACGCCAGCGTCTCCCCCGAACTGGAGGCTGTGGTCAACGGTGCGTTGGCATACGATCCCAAGGACCGCTATCAAACCGCCGAGTCCATGCGCAACGCGCTGGTCGCTGCAGCCAAGCAGACTGGCATGCTCCCCGCCCGCACCTCGGCTGCTCTCAAACCTCGCAATGAGATTGAGGCCCTGTGGACATTCGAGTGCGAAGATGAGATCCGCGGCACTCCCGTCAACCACAATGGCAAGCTCTTTGTCGGCTGCTACGACAACAACCTGTATGCCCTCGACGGCAAGACGGGCAAATTCCTGTGGAAATTTGCCACCGAAGGTGGCATTCCAACCACCCCGCTGGTTTACGACGATGCGCTGTATGTGGCATCCGAGGACCACCGCCTGTACGCCCTCAGCCCGGACACTGGGCAGGTCATTTGGACCTATGCGTCTGAGGGACCGATCAGGGGCTCACCAGCAGCTTCGCAAGGTCATGTGTTCTTCGGTTCAGATGATCGCTACTTGCATGTTGTCAGCAGTGCGACCGGCCGACGGGCATGGCGAGTGGAGGCCGCGGCTGCCATCCGGTCCAAACCCCTAGTCCATGAAGAGCGCATCTACTTCGGCAGCGAGAGTGGCGATTTCTACTGCGTCGACTTCAGGGGTGAAGTCAAGTGGCGCTTCCGCGCCAAGCGGGCCGTGACGGGTTCAGCCGTCATGGCCGACACGCTGCTCTTCTTTGGTTCGATGGATTGGACATTGTATGCAGTCGAACTCGACGGAGGCTGGCAGGTTTGGCGATTCCGGATGGGCGGCCCATCCATTTCGACACCCGTCGTCAATGAGGGCAAGATCTTCACAGGTGCCGCCGACGGCAATATCTATGCGATTGACGCCAGAAGCAGCCGAGAAATCTTGGCGCTTCGAAACGGAACACCAGGTGACCGGATCTCCCATCCTGCAGGAAGACTCGCTCTTTTGCGGGTCCGTCGACGGGGCAATGTACTGCCTGGATTACCGCACGGGGCGCCAACGATGGAAGTACACTACCGGCGGTCCCATCACGGGCACGCCGATCATCGTCGATAACACGCTGTACTTTGGCTCGACCGACCATCGGGTCTATGCTCTGCTGACCTGACATGGTCCCCATTGAAAGCAGGTAGCAATCGGGATGAGTTCCCTGAAACGAATCTTCAACCGGCTGATGGGACGGCCGAGTTCAGAATCGGGTGAAAGCGTAGCAAGCGAAGAAGCCAAGACCGCGCCCCTCAATCCGGCCCTCGTCAACGGGGCGAAGCCGGAAGCACCCGTTCGCCACCTCGTTTATGGTGCCGCTCAGTCGGTAGGCATGGAGCGGGATCACAATGAGGACGCCCTTTTCGTGCTAACTGGGCATGTGGACGGACAGGAAGCGATGCCTGATTTCGGGCTGTTTATGGTGGCGGACGGGATGGGTGGACACCGGTCTGGCGAGGTCGCCAGCGCCATCTCGGTGCGTACGGTGGCAAAGCACCTCACATCCGATACGATCCTCCATCTTTTTGATCCCGATGGTCGGGACCAGGATCGCTCGCTTCACGAAATGATCAGCGCCGCGCTTGAAGACGCCAATCAATCGGTGGTCAAAGAGGTGCCTGGCGGCGGGACGACCATGACAGCACTCATCCTGCTGGGAGAGCAATTGACCATCGGGCATGTGGGCGACAGTCGAGCCTACGTCATAGACGGCAAAGGTTCTCAGGTCATTACTCGCGACCATTCCCTGGTCGAAAGACTGCGAGAACTCGGCCAACTCACTCCAGACGAGGCAGCCACCCACCCTCAGCGCAACGTCCTTTACCGGGCCATTGGACAAGGCGCGAATTTGGAAGTGGATGTGGTTACCCATCCGGTGCCTCATGGAGGCTACGTTCTGCTCTGCTCTGATGGTTTGTGGGGTGTTATCACGGATGAGACAATTGAGCACATCATCCACACGGAGCCGACACCCCAACTTGCGTGTGAAGAACTCGTCCGTGCCGCGAACGCGGCAGGGGGCCCGGATAACATCACCGCGCTCCTGATCTACTTTCCACCTGCATAATCGGGAGTCGGCCTTTGGCGGGTAGGAAGAACTACTATTCCCTGCTCGGAGTTCCCAGGAACGCCTCAACCGATCAGCTGCGCCGCGCCTATCGGCAGGCTGCCTTGCGCCTGCACCCCGACCGCAATGAGCGCCCTGGAGACACGGAAGTTTTCCTTGATATCAGCCAGGCATATGAGACCCTGATCGACGCGGAAGCCCGTCGTGCCTACGACGAGGAGCTCGCCGCCGAAGAGCTCGAGCAGGCAGAGCAATCGCCCTTCACGGCCAGGGTTTTGCACAGCCGGAAGAGCCTCCTCCGATTGCCCGAACCTCAGGTTCACTATCTACTTCTGGACATCCAGCCAAAGGCATCGGTGGGCCATGTTCGTCCGCCCGTAAACCTCTCCATCGTCATCGACCGGTCCACCTCCATGCGCGGCCAGCGCCTCGACCACGTCCGCTCGGCGACCCAAGAGATACTCAAATCTCTGCAGGAACAGGACCGAGCCTCGGTAACCGCCTTCAGCGATCGCGCTGAATTGATCGTCTCTCCCGACCAAGCGAGCGACTTGAGTGTTGCCAGGGCGCGGCTGAGCTTGCTCCAAGCCGACGGCGGGACCGAGATATTCCAGGGCCTTCAAATGGGGCTTGAACAGCTTGACCTTAATTTCACCAAGGAAGGCGTCAATCATCTCATCCTGCTCACGGACGGCCGCACTTACGGTGACGAGGCGCAGTGTCTTGACCTGGCCACCACCGTGGCGGAACGCGGGATTTCCATCAACGGTGTCGGTATAGGCTCGGATTGGAGCGACCGCTTCCTGGACGACCTCGCCGGACGGACGGGTGGCCACGTGATGTTCCTCGACAGTCCACGGGCTGTCACCCAGTTGCTCGAGAGTATCTTGGACTCACTCAGCAAGGTCATCGCCAGCCGGCTGAGGCTTGATGGCAGTCTATCGCAGTTCGTTGATCTTCGATCCGCCTACCGTCTTCGTCCGGAGCCAATGGTGCTGTCGGACAGCCTGCCCCTCAAACTTGGAAACCTGCCGGCCAACGAGATCATCCGCCTCCTCTTGGAAGTCGTCATTCATCCCATCGGTGACCAAGAAATGCTCACACTAGCGCACTTCGATGTGGCCGGCGACCTGCTGGCTCAAGGCGGCGAAACCCACGTTCTGCCGGTCCTGGTCGAACACACCGTTTCTGATCAGCCCGACACGCAGCCCCCACCTCAAGAAATCGTCGAGGCCCTTTCTTCAATTGCGCTGTACAAGATGCAGGACATGGCAAGACACGAGGCGGAGTTAGGCCACGCGAGTCACGCCGCGCAGCGCCTGGAAAACCTGGCAACTCAGCTCCTGGCAAACGGACAACGCGATCTGGCTAAAGCCGCGTTGAACGAAGCCGAAAACCTGGCGAGCGCCCGTCGTTTCTCCACCGAAGGCGAAAAGATCCTCAAGTACGGGACACGGGCGCTCCTGCTCCCGGCCCATGCCGAATCAGCTGGCGTCAACGATGATTGAATGCCCGAACTGCAAGCACCAGGAGTTCGTCGGCACGCTGTATTGCACCGAGTGCGGCAGTCGGTTGGTGCATGTCTCGCCGATGCCCACAGTGACCATTTCCCAGGATCGATTGGCAGATGAGGCCAACACCACCAAGCCTTCCCCGCCCGAACCCGAATTGGCCTCTGGTGCAATGATTGGGCTGCGAGTGCTATCCTCGGGGAAGATTCTCTCACTGGTTGGGCGAGAGAACTTCACGTTGGGTCGCGCCGTGGAAGGCCAGGCCGTAATCCCGGATGTCGACTTGGCGACGCATGAAGCGTATGATATGGGTGTGTCCCGCCTGCATGCCGAAATCCGTCTGTTGGAGAAAGGCATCTTCCTGGCGGATCTCGACAGCGTCAACGGGTCGATGGTCAACGGCCGCAAACTCGAACCGCAGTCGCCTTCGCCTCTGCGTCACGGAGATATCCTGCAGCTGGGGCGGATGCGCCTTCAACTGATCACCCGCCGAAGAGGCTAGGTAGCTGAGGAGTCAGATGGCGATCACAGTACTAATCCACGTTTCCAACGAAGACCCTGTTGTCGGAGAAATCGACGAGATGCCAGCGCCGACCGACAATACAATCACGGTCAACAATCCTCGGAGACGGGACGGCAAGGACCTCCCCTACCTCGAAGGCAACGTCGTGACCGTGGTCTGGCCGCTCCATCGGATCAACTTCATCGAGATGCTCCCCAGCCACGAGGACGAGAAACTCATCGGCTTCGTGCGCGAATAGCATGTCCTCCAACGAGCCTCGCCGAAGACGCATCCTTGTAGTTGACGATGAGCCACGGATGATCCGATTCATCCGCCTCAATCTCGAGCATGATGGCTACGACGTTTTCGAGGCCAGCAGCGGCGAAGAGGCCTTGGAAAAGCTCCGCGACCACATCCCCAATCTGGTGCTCCTGGATGTCATGATGCCGGGCGTTGACGGCTTCGAGACCTTGCGGATGCTGCGCGAGATCTCCACGGTGCCAGTGATCATGCTGACAGCAAAGGGCGATGTCGAAGACCGGGTGAAGGGTCTTGAGCTCGGCGCCGACGACTACATCGCCAAGCCTTTTGATCCGGCTGAATTGGTGAGCCGCGTGGGCGCCGTCCTGAGACGCACCGAGATGCCCAGCGAAGTGGAGCACGATGTCATCACCGTCGATGATCGACTGAAGATCGACTTCGATCGCCGGGAGGTCTTCGTTGACGGCGAGTTGACAAAGCTTCGCCCTACGGAGTTCCGCCTGCTCTATCACTTGGTCAAGAACGCCGGTTGGGTTGTGCCCCACGAACAACTGCTGGCTAAGGTCTGGGGCTATGAGTACCGCGATGAGACCCACTATCTGCGCCTATACATCAACTACCTGCGCCAGAAACTGGAGAAGGACCCATCCAACCCGCAGTACATTCTCACCGAACGCGGTGTGGGCTATCGCTTTGTTGATTTCCGGAAGAACCGTCCAGATGACGCCTAGCAGGTATGGGAGAGCGGTTTGACTCGACGACTGAATATCCTGATCACCGGCCCCTACGGCGCCGGAAAGACACAGTTTATCCGCTCGATATCAGAGATTCCGGTTGTGTCCACCGAACAGACCATCACCGATTGGATGGAATCCCACGAAAAGTCCTTGACTACGGTCGCCATGGACTACGGTCGCCTGACGATCGGCAAAGACGTTCTCCATCTAAGGGGGACACCCGGTCAAGAGCGCTTTCATTTCATGCGGGAGCTGCTGGCGCGCGAGGTGCACGGCTTTGTTCTGCTCGTTGACTCGACCAACCCCGCCCACCTTCCGCAGGCCATCGAATTGATGGATGCCCTAGAAGATCTCCGGGGGCTGCCGCACGTCATCGGCGCCAACAAGCAGGATCTCCAGAATGCGGCCGGTTTGGACACGGTGCGCTCCGGCCTCCAGCTTGAAGAATCGGACCTGGTCTTGCCTTGCATCAGCACACGCAAATCGAGCGTACGTCAGGTGTTGATCCAACTGCTCGACCGCATCGATTGAGGGCTCTAGGCAGTCTTGCCACCCGCATCTGAGCCGGCGGGTTCGTGCTCCCCGCAGGGACACAGCTGTCGCAGGTATTCCCACCCGTAGATGCCGTATCGATGGCCATCCATCCACCTCAGATTGATGGCATAGTTGCCGACAATCTCGGCCTCAGCCAGCTCGGTCGCCTTGCTCGAAACGAGCGGGACCTCCAGCATCTCCGGAGAACCAGGACCGCCCATATTCTCGTGTCCGCCTTTGCAGGTGGCACACGGGCAGGCCGCTCGCAAGCCCGCCAGGGGATACTCGCTGTGGTGGCCATCTTCCCAATCGACGATCAAAAGGCCGCGTTTCTTCGAGACTTGTATGTTTTTGGGCCGAAGTGTCATCCTGGCCAACTCCCTTGATGCGCTTGCTCGAGACTAAGGCGATTGCAGCGGGCGGAGGTAGTTTGCGACCGCCCAACCCTTGCGAGTGTCATCATAAGGATTGACCAAGAACCACCAAGTGTACTCATCCGCCTCCACTGGGCCTTGCTGGACACGGAACACTTCACTGTCCTTCGCCAAACCATTGATTGATCCTGCTAAGGATGGTTCAGATCGAAGCCTGAGACCATCGCCGCTTGTGCCGCTGACCTCCACCAGATCGCCTTGCGTGAAGCCACCGGCCGAGATCGGCGGCGGAACCGACGTCGCAGTCGGCGGCAAAGGCGAGGGCGAGGGTTTGGCGGTCGGCGGCACGGGCGTGTCAGTGGGTGCCGGAACCACGGTCAGCACGGGCGTGGGAAGGACTTGGTTGGGTGGACCCAGAAGCCAAGGAATCCCGACCAGGAACATACCCAGGACAAAAATGCCCAAGACGCCCCCACCCACAAGCCAGACACAACCAATTCCAGAACCCGTCAAGCGGTTTCGCAGACTCTCAGTCATTCCGACACTTCCTGCCCCCTCGCAGTGTCTTGGCTGAACAAATCGGGCCAGCCGCCTTGTGGGACGAGCATGCGCACCGCGCGGTGGCGCACTCCAAACCGGATCTGGTTGGGCGCTTCATGCGGTTCTCCGTCCAACTGCATCGGGAGGGGCTGGTCTGCCGAGAAGATCGCTTCGTCCGCCTTGAAGTAGGTCACATTAGGATCATCGACATGCTGACCCAACAGAATCTCCATCACCCAGCCCACAACATCCCGCATGGAGCTTCCCTTGAGAAGCCAGAACTCGAGCAACCCATCATCGACCTTTGCCTCAGGTGACAACTCGAGCAGGCCGCCGGCGTAGGCTCGGATGTTGCTGGCCACCGCCACCACAAAGCGACCTTCCCAGCGCTGATTCAGGGCATCGACCCGCAGCTCGAGCCCAGTCCAGCCCATCGCTTCCCAGAACGCAGAGAATCGTGTGCTGGGCGGCCACGAACGCCCGCGTCCAAGGCTGGCGGGGGCCGATGCTGTTGACCACCTTGCCGTCCAAGCCGATCCCTGCCCACAAGAGAAAAGAGTGCCCATTGCAGGTCCCCAGATCCACATCTCGGACAGAGCCGGTTGCCAACCTGCGCGCGGCTTCGTCCAGCGCCAGAGGCGTCGCCCAGGTCAGGCGCGGCAGGCCGATTTCCTGAGCCCAGACATTGGCCGTGCCGGAAGGCAGCACGCCCAGGGCTGTATCTGAACCAGCCAAAGCATCAGCGGCCAGCCCTACCGTCCCATCGCCGCCGGCGACGAAGACGGCGTCCAACCCTTCCTTTGCCGCCTCAGCCGCACCCGACCGCAGCTGCTCCGGATTGTGTCCCTCTTTGACGTCAACGGACCACCCGGCTTCGGCGAAGATCCGCATTGCCCTGGGGAGCAAGGGGCCTGCGGGGAACCGGCCAGCATCGGGGTTGTAAATCAGCCAAGCGCGCTTTTGCTTTGCAGTCACCGCGTGAGATTATAAGCTGAAAGGGTCTTCCTTCCGCTGGCATTCACCGCCCGACCTCCTTGGCCGAACGATAAACGCAAGGCCTATTGTCACATATCTCACAAATAGGCGGGCGTATGATTGCGTTGCCGGCGCCACCATCCGGAAGTAGAATGTCCGAGTGATGGATTCCACTGATTCACCATCTCCGGACCTGCTGGCGGACCGCTATCAAGTCATCAGGAACCTGGGCACAGGCGGCATGGCGCGCGTCCTGCTGGCCAAGGATCTCAATCTTCAGCGGCAGGTTGCCATCAAAATCCTGCGCGAGGACCTGATTGAGGACCCCGCCTTCCGGGTCCGGTTCCTCCAGGAAGCCCGCGCGGCCGCCAACATGGTCCATCCGAATATTGTCACCGTTTTCGACTTCGGCCACGATGCCGACCGCTATTTCATCGTGATGGAATACGTGGAAGGCACGGAGCTCAAGACACTGATGCGCCGGCGGGGCCCCCTGCCGGTCGACGAAGCGGTTGACTTGATGATCCAGATTTGTGCCGGCGTTGGCTATGCGCACAGGGCCGGATTGGTGCACTGCGATCTCAAGCCTCAAAACATCCTGGTGACCGCCGACGGACGGGCCAAGATCACCGATTTCGGCATCGCCAGAGCGCTGGCTGCCATCGACGCCGATGAACACACGGATATCGTCTGGGGCAGCCCTCAGTATTTCGCACCCGAACAGGCGGCCGGTGATGCCCCCTCACCTGCAACCGATGTGTACGCGTTGGGCATTATCTTGTATGAGATGCTGGCGGGCGAACTGCCGTTCGAGGCGGCCGATCCATCCCTTCTGGCCGAGCTTCACCAGGTGGCCCCCCCGCCAAGCTTGCGGGCCCACAACCCGACGGTGCCTCCGGCGGTGGAGCAGATCGTGCTCAAAGTCCTCTCCAAGGAGCCGTCCGCCCGCTACCGGACGGCTGACCAACTCGGCCGGGTGCTGGAAACTTTTGCCGTTCAGCGCGACGCCGAGCCGGCCGGCATACTCCCCCCAAGCTCTGAGGAGCACCCGGCCCATGCGCTCACCACGCCCATGCCGACCGGCCCTTCCCCACAGATCGACTGGCTCGGAGTCGGCCTGGGGCTGCTGGCGTTCTTGGCCGTGGGGGGCTTGATTCCACTCTGGCTCTTCGCCTGCTTGCTCTACCCATCCTGCCCCATATCGATCCCTTGAACGCGAAATCTGGCCGGTGCTTGGGCGCTAGGGTATAATTGCCAGCGCTCCAGTCACTCGCGCTCCGAGTGACGGTGGTGGTATTTAGGGAGGAACATGTGAATTCAGCCCGCGGACGCAATTCGCTGGTTTTGCTCATTTTGGTCTTGATCATCGTCGTGCTGGTCTTCAACTTTCGAGCCAACACGCCTCAGCCACCCCAAGTCTCACTCAACGACGTGGCCACAAAGGTCATGAACGGCCAGGTGGATAAGATCGTCGTCGACGGAGACAACCTGGATGTCAGCCTGGCTGACGGCACAAAAGCTGTGTCGCGCAAAGAGCCGTCCAGCACAATGGTCGACCAACTGGTCGCCTTGGGTGTCACACCGGCCGAACTTGCCAGCAGCCAAGTCCAAATCGAGATCAAACAACCCAGCGACTGGAACACGGTCATCAGCCTGGTGACCTATATCTTGCCAGCCATGCTGGTCGTCGGCCTGATATGGCTCATGCTGCGGCAGGCCCAAGGCAGCAACAACCAGGCCCTGTCATTCGGCAAGAGCCGGGCGCGCATGTTCTCTGGGGATCAACCCACGGTCACATTCGAAGACGTAGCCGGCGTAGAGGAAGCCAAGGAGGAACTCCAGGAGGTGGTTGAGTTCCTCAAGGAACCCGAGAAATTTATCGCCTTGGGGGCCAGGATCCCGAAAGGCGTGCTGCTGATCGGCCACCCCGGCACGGGCAAGACCCTCTTGGCCAAGGCCGTCTCTGGCGAAGCCGGCGTGCCGTTCTTCTCCATCTCCGGCTCGGAGTTCGTCGAGATGTTCGTCGGCGTCGGCGCCAGCCGGGTGCGCGACCTGTTTGAGCAAGCCAAGCGCCACTCACCCTGCATAGTCTTCGTCGACGAAATCGACGCCGTCGGGCGACAGCGAGGTGCAGGACTTGGCGGCAGCCACGATGAACGAGAACAGACCCTCAACCAGATGCTGGTCGAGATGGACGGCTTCGATACCGACACCAACGTGATCATCATGGCCGCCACCAACCGGCCGGATGTGCTCGATCCGGCCCTGCTCCGGCCTGGCCGCTTCGACCGCCGAGTGGTGCTGGACCGCCCCGATTTTCGTGGGCGCGAAGCCATCTTGAAGGTGCATGTCAAGGGCAAGCCGCTGGAGCCAGACATCGATCTTTCGATAATCGCCAAGGCCACACCTGGCTTTGTGGGTGCGGATATCGAGAATCTGGTCAATGAAGCCGCCATCCTGGCCGCCCGGCGAGACAAACGGACCATCGGCCAGGACGAATTCCAAGAGGCCATTGAGCGGGTGATTGCCGGCCCAGAACGCAAGAGCCGGATCATCAGCGAGGAAGAAAAGCGCATCGTCGCCTATCACGAAGCCGGCCATGCCGTCGTTGGCCACGCCATTCCAGAGGCCGATCCCGTCCACAAGGTGACCATCGTCGCCCGCGGCATGATGGGCGGCTTCACGATGGCCCTCCCCGAAGAGGATCGCACGCTGATGGCTCGCAACAAGATGAAGGCCGACTTGGCGTTCATGCTGGGCGGGCGAGCTGCCGAGGAACTCGTCTTCGACGACATCACATCCGGCGCCTCCAACGACCTCGAGCGCGTGACCAAGCTGGCTCGGTCAATGGTCATGCGCATGGGGATGAGCGAGAGCCTTGGACCGATGGTCTATGGGCAGAAGGAAGAGCTGGTCTTCTTGGGGCGCGAGATTTCTGAACAACGCGACTATTCGGAGACTGTCGCCGAACGCATCGACGGCGAAGTCAGAGATCTGGTCAACAATGCCTATGCAAGGGCCAAGGGAATCCTTCAGGAGTATCGGCCCCAGCTCGACGCCGTTGCCCACCGCCTGATTGAGGTCGAGACGATTGACCGGGCTGAATTCGAGGCTTTGTTCAAACAGGCCGAAGTCGCGCCCAAGACCGGCGGCACGCCAGTCCCGGCCGAAGCTTCCTAATCGGGCCACCCAGAGTCTGAGAAACCAAGAGGCCTCGCTGAGCGAGGCCTCTTTCATTCCCCATGTTCGCGTCTTGAGTCTAGCTTGCTTCTGTCTCACTTGACGGATGCTGAGCAAGGTGCTGGCTAACCAGTTCCCGTCTTAGGACCTTGCCGACTGTAGTCTTTGGGAGGGCGTCCCGGAACTCGATCTCGGTCGGGATTTTGAACGGGGCCAGATAGTCCTTGCACCACTCTTTGAGCTCATCTGGCGAGAGATCCGCACCTTCGGCGGGCACGACCCATGCCTTGACCGTTTCGCCACGATACGGATCGGGGACGCCCGCCACACCGACTTCCAAGACTTTGGGGTGTTCGGCGAGGACTTCCTCCACCTCCCTTGGCCAGACCTGGTATCCGCCTGGCTTGATGAGCTCCTTCTTTCGATCGACGATGTAGAAGTAGCCATCCTCGTCCATCTTGGCAATATCGCCCGTATACAGCCAGCCATCCCGCAGCGTGTTGTTGGTCTCTGTGGGCATATTGTGATAGCCGACCATCACGTTGGGGCTGCGCATGACCAATTCGCCAATCTCACCCGGTGGGAGCGAAGTGGTTTCGTCCTCAAGCGACACAATGCGACACTCCACATCTGGGAAAGGCAGACCAATCGAACCCGTCCGGTTCTCGCCATCGATCGGATTGCAGTGTGTGGCCGTGGGTGCTTCGGAAAGGCCGTAGCCTTCGCACAGCTTTCCGCCGGTGAGGGCTTCGAAGCGCTCCTTGGTCTCCTTCATCAGGGGCGCCGAGCCAGAGATGCAGGCCCGGATGGAGCTCATGTCGTATTTCCCTGCGATCACCCCCGGGTGATGGTTGATGGCGTTGTAGAGCGTCGGCACGCCGGGGAAGTTGGTGGGCTTGTAGGTGACGATGTTGTCAAGCAGATCCTCCAGATCTCGCGGATTGGGGACCATGGCCATCGAAAGCGCCGCTTTCACAGCGAAAGTCATCCCGGCCACCATGCCATACACGTGGTAGAGCGGGATGGCCATCAACAGAACATCCCCGCCCTCCGGGAACCACGCGTGGATCTGAAGGGTGTTGGCGACCAGGTTGCGGTGGAGGACAACCGCTGCCTTGGACAGCCCGGTGGTGCCGCCGCTGTATTGGAATAGGGCTACAGTGTCCGGCGTCACATCGACGTCGGGAATGGGGGCGCCCTTGTGTGAAGCGAGGACATCTTGGAGCCAGAGGTCGTCAGGCTTCAGCTCAACCCGGTGCCCCTCTTTCTTCTCTTTCAACAAGGTGAAGAGCAGACGCTTCAGGCCCGGCAGGTACTCCTTGACGTTGGTCACGATGCAGCGGCGCAGTTTGGTGTCGTCACGTGCCGCGTTGACTGTGGAGTAGAAGCTGCTCATGACGAACATGATCTCCACGCCGCTATCCTGCATCTGGTGTTGGAGTTCGTGGGCGGTGTAGAGCGGATTGAAGGAGGTGACAATCCCACCAGCCTTCAGTATGGCGTAGAATGCCAGCACAAACTGCGGGATGTTGGGCATGAAGATTCCCACCGGCTGCCCTTTGGTCACACCCAGTTCAACCAGCCCGGCAGCCAGCTCGTCCGTCAGCCTGTCCATCTCTGCGTAGCTGACAGATCCACCCTTGAACAGTGTGCAGGCCTTGTCGGGGTGCGACCTGGCCGCTTCTTGAAGGTGTCTGAACAAGGGGACTTCAGGATATTCCAGGTGCTTTGGGACGGACGGATCATAGTGCTCAAGCCAAGGAAACGATTCCATCTCGCAAGCCTCCCTATGTCGTCGTCAGCCCAAGCACAACCACTGTGTACTGATTTTATACACCGGATCGGATTCGAGACCAAGCCGCGATGATATAATCCATCCGACATAGGGTGACTGCCCAGTCATACAAAGGCCGCGCCTCACATCCTGCAATGGGGGCCACTGCCCCTGCGGGCGGCCGACACCCTCCACCCAAGCGGCACACCCAGGAGGTCATCCATCTTGCGCAGCCCTACAATTCCAGGTCCGAAGGCCAAAGCCCTAGTTGAGCGAGATCGCAAAGTTGTCTCGCCCTCGTACCCCCGAGCCTATCCCTTTGTGATGGACCATGGCAAAGGCTCTGAAGTATGGGACGTCGACGGCAACCGGTATATTGATTTCGCGGCCGGTATCGCCGTCTGCACGACTGGACACAGCCATCCCAAGGTCGTCAAGGCGATCCAGGAGCAAGCTGAACAGTTCATCCACATCTCGTCGGATTTCTACAATCCCAGATGGATCGAACTCTCAGAGAGGCTTTCCAAACTTGCTCCTTTCAAGGAACCTGCCAAGGTCTTTCTGGCCAATTCGGGCACCGAGGCTGTTGAGGCCGCCATCAAGCTCGCCCGCCATCACACCGGCCGGCAGCGGTTCATCGGTTTCTACGGTGCTTTTCATGGCCGGACAATGGGCTCTCTGGCCTTTACCGCCAGCAAGCCAGTCTACCGAAGCGGCTTCATGCCTCTGATGAATGGCGTTTCCCACGTCCCCTTCCCCAACACCTATCGGCCCGTCTTGCGCCAAAATGGCGCCGACTACGGTGAAACCGTGGTTCGCTTCATCGAGGAGGTCGTCCTCCGCTATTCTGTTCCCCCGGAGGACTGTGCCGCGATCCTGGTCGAGCCGATACAGGGCGAAGGCGGCTATGTTGTGCCCCCCGACAGCTTTTTCCCCGCGCTCCGCGAACTGTGCGACAAGCATGGGATTCTCATGATCGTCGACGAGGTCCAATCCGGGATCGGCCGCACGGGCAAAATGTGGGCCATCGAGCACTGGGGCGTTGAACCCGATATCGTCACCAGCGCCAAGGGCCTGGCCTCTGGTGTCCCCGTCGGGGCCATGCTGGCGCGGGCCAGCGTGATGGATTGGCCCACCGGAGCGCACGGCAACACCTTTGGCGGCAACCCCCTGGCCTGCACGGCGGCCCTGGCCACCTTGGATCTGGTCGAAAGCGAGCTCATGGAGAACGCGGCTTCCCAGGGAGAGTATGTCCTTGACGCGTTGGCCGAGATCCAAGCCAGGCACCCTTCCATCGGCGAAGTCCGGGGCAAAGGCTTGATGGTTGGGGTCGAGTTCGTCGAGGATCGTGAGACCAAGAAGCCGGCCCACGACCTGCGCGAGGAGATTGTCCAGATAGCCTTCGAGAGCGGTCTCGTCATGCTGGGCTGTGGCGAGAGCACGATTCGCATCGCCCCTCCGTTGAACATCGGGCGGGAGCTGGTGGATGAAGGACTGCAAATCTTCGAAAAAGCGATCTCAGAGGCGGAATCTGAAGCTTCGGGCTAATGCTGCCTGATTTTCGCATTCGACAGCGCGACTATCTGCTGGAAACCACGCGCGCCCTGTCGGAGGAGCTCGACCTCCAGGAGGTCCTGGCCAGGATCGTCCGGATTTCGGCCGAGCTGCTCGCAGGGCGCGCCAGCTTGATTGCACTCCGAGAAGACAGCCAGTGGCGCATCGCAGCCGCATTTGGAATCCGGCCAGTGTTCCTGAAACGGGTTCAGCGCCTGCTCGACGACGTACCTGTCCACCCCGTATCCGCCAAGCGTGAGTTGCCGGAGGTCACCGCCAGGCTGGAGCGCATCACAGACAGCGCTTCAATGGGCTTGCTTTCAAGTGTCGGCTTGCCCTTGATCGCTCGGGATGAAACCATCGGGGTCATTTTTATCTTCCGAGCGTACGCCAGCGTGTTCTCCGCCCAGGATCGCGACCTTCTTCAAGCCTTTGCCGCCCAGGCTGCCATCGCCGTCAACAACGCCAGGCTTTACACGGCGGTCGTTCAGCAGAAGGCCCACCTCGATACGGTAGTTGACTCCGCCGCCGACGGCATCATGATTCTGGATCGCGGACTTTCAATCACCCGCTCCAACCGCGCCTGCGCCCGCATGACAGGCATCCCGGAGACAGACGCAATCGGTCAACCGCATGGCAAGATCGTTCGATTCGCCGAGCCCAAGCCCCTCAAGTCGTTGGAATCCGCCATCGAGGAGGGCTGGCCTGCTGATGCGCAAGATAGTCTGTACGTCGAGGGAGATCTGCTGCGCCCAGACGGATCCAAGACGAGCGTCGGTATCACCTATGCGCCTGTCCTCTCCGATCAGGAAGACCTGTGGACCATCGTCGCTAACGTGCGGGACATCACCCGTTTCAGGGAAGCCGAGGAGCTCAAGAGCACCTTTATCTCCGTGATAAGTCACGAGCTCCGCACACCGGTGGCTCTGATCAAAGGCTACGCCGGAACGCTCCGGCGGGAAGACGCCGAGTGGGATCCGAAGGTCGTACGTGAGGGTCTGGAGGTCATCGATGATGAGTCCGACCGTCTGGCACAATTGATTGACGATCTCCTGGACGCGTCCCGGCTGCAAGCCGGCGCCCTGCCGCTCAACTTCAGCGAGGTCTCCTTGAGCGACATGGCGGCCAAGCTTGCCGAACGCTTCAGTGTGCAGGCACCCGACCACCCTATTCGACTCTCCTTTCCAGAGAAATTTCCAACCATCCAGGGAGATGAAGCGCGACTGTTCCAGGTCCTGACGAATCTGATCTCCAATGCGGTCAAGTTTTCCGACCAGGGGGGCGCTATTACGATCAGCGGGAAGTCAGAGGCCGAGCGCGCCACCGTTTGCGTCGAGGACAAGGGGCCCGGCATCCTCCCCGAGGATCGGCTTCACGTCTTTGACCGCTTTTACAGATCGCGTGCGGCGGCCTCAAGAACCCCTGGTACCGGTCTCGGGTTATACTTGGCCAAGGCGGTTGTCGAAGCCCATGGCGGGGAAATCTGGGTCGACGAGGATGTCCTCGACGGAACCCGAATCTGCTTCTCCCTGCCCATCGGCAGCGCCTCCTCGAACGTTTGACGTCCATTTCGATCACGGATAAGTGGAGAACCATGCCTCAGACAGTCACACAAGTACGATGTCCCAATTGTCGCAATCCGATTCAAGCTCAAGTTCAGCAGCTGATCGACGTAGAGACTGAGCCATCGGCCAAAGGCCGCCTGCTTTCAGGCGCCCTGAATGTCGCTCGCTGTCCAGTGTGCGGATTCGAAGGTCAGATCCCCTTGCCCGTCGTGTATCACGACCCTTCCAAGGAACTGCTGCTCACTTTTGTCCCTATGGAAGCTGGGCTGTCCAAGGATGACCAGGAACGGTCGGTGGGCAACTTGATCCAGAAAGTCCTGGAGCGTTTGCCTGCCGAACGGCGCAAAGCATATCTGCTTCAGCCCCAATCTGTCCTCACGATGCAGGGGATGGTGGATCGCATCCTCGAAGCGGACGGCGTTACCAAAGAGGACATCGAGAACCAAAGGCAGAAAATCAGGCTGTTTGAGCAGCTGCTCAACACATCTGAAGATGATCTGGAAGCTTTTGTCAGCGAACACGACGACGAGATCGATGATGCCTTTGTTCAACTCGCCAGCCTTGCCCTTCAGTCGGTCGGCGACGAGCGTGCCCGCCAAGGAGCCAGCCAACGGTTGGAGGCCGCAATCGCCAAGTCGAGCTTCGGAAAGCGGCTCGAAGAGCAGCAGGCAGAGCTGCGGGCGGCCGTTGAGAGCCTTCAGCAGATCGGAGATCAGCTCACGCGCGAGAACCTTCTCGATCTGATCATCGATGCCCCCAATGATTCTCGCCTGATCGCCCTGGTCAATCTGACCCGCCAAGGTCTCGACTATTCGTTCTTCCAGCAGTTGTCGGAACGGATCGACGCCGCCGAAGGTGAAGAAAAAGCCAGGCTCGAATTGGTCAGGGCGCGCGTGCTGGAAGTCACCCAGCAAATCGATCAGGTCCAGCAGGCCCGCGCAGCCGAATCAGCCGCTCTGCTGGAACAGCTGGCGGAAGCCGAAGATCTGGATCAGGCCCTCAAAGAGGCCCTGCCCAGGATCGATGAACTGTTCTTGGCAACGCTGCAGGCCAACTTGGCTGCGGCAGAGAAAGAAAAGGACAGCCAAACCCTTGAGCGGCTGACCAAGATACAAGACAGGCTGGAGGCGATCGTCCAGCAGTCGCTGCCTCCAGGGTTGAGACTCGCCCAGGAGGTCCTCAACCAGGACGACGAAGCTGCGGCGCGAGATCTGCTTGAGGCGTCCGCCAACTCGATCGACGATCAGTTTTTGAACACCCTGCTTTCAGCCGTCGGCCGCCTGGAAGATGGTGGCGACCCGGCTGCCGCCGAGCGGGTCCGCAAACTGCACCGCCAAGCAATGCGGATTTCGATGCGCAGGAAGATGCAGGCTTCGTCCTCAGAGACCCCCTAGCCAAGGGAGTCACCTCGCCCGAAAAAGAGCACGCCTGCGACCCAAAGCCGCAGGCGTGCTTGTTTGTACTCTCTTGGTGCAGGGACGCGCGGCTAAGCCTCCGCCAGCACGCCCACCTTTCGACCTGCCCGTGCAAAGACATCCATAGCGTGCTCAATTTGCTCGGTTGAGTGTGCCGCCGTCACGGTGGCTCGCAGTCTGGCCAACCCTTCAGGCACAGCCGGGGAAACCACCGGCAAGACGAACACATTCTCACGGTGCGACTTCTCGCGCCACACGAAAGGCGCGGTCATCAGATCCGCATAGGATGGGCACAATGGCTGTCTCAGATCGAAGGGTATCGAACCCTCGATCCTTAAGCCCCTCGATGAAAAGTTCGGTGTTCTCGCGCAGCGTTTGAACGCGCCAGGGTTCGTCTTGTATGACCTTAAATGATTCCATGGCTGCGGCAGCCTGCCCTGGCGGCAGAGCAGCAGAGAACACATAGCCCCTGGCCTGATGACGAAGGAACTTGATGACATCATGCTTGCCCGCCACATAGCCACCGACACTGGGAATGGTCTTGCTCAATGTGCCCATTTTTAGGTCGATTGCACCTTGCAAGCCAAAATGCTCCTCGATGCCTCGCCCCGTCTCACCCAAGACACCGACCGAATGGGCTTCGTCAATCATCAGCCAAGCGCCATAGCGCCGACAGGTTTCGGAGAGCCGCGGCAAATCGACGATGTCCCCATCCATGCTGAAGACAGCATCTGACACCACAAGCCTGCTGGCAGACTCCGGCACCTCTTCGAGGCGGCGCGCCAAGTCCTGCATATCGTTGTGCTTGAAACGGACAAACTGGGCGCCCGACAGCAGACAACCATCAACAATGCTGGCGTGGTTGAGTTTGTCGCTCAGCACAACATCGTGACGTCCAACCAGGGTCGATATCGTGGAGAGATTGGTGACGTATCCCGAGGAGAAAGTGATCGCGTCGTCGGTGCCCTTGAAATTGGCGATGGTCTCTTCCAACGCCTCGTGCAGCTCAAGGGTGCCGGCCAGGGTTCGGACCCCATGCGTCCCCGAGCCGTAGGTTTCCACGGCTCGGATGGCAGCCTCGTTGATTCGAGGATGCCCCAGCAGGCCCAGGTAGCTGTAGGATGCGAACATCCCCATCTCGCGCCCGTCGACCGATACACTGGCTCCGCCATGGATTTCCGAGACCGGAATATTGTACAGATACAGGTCAGACAGCTCGGCGGAGCCGACCCTATCCAACATGGCCTGGATCCGTTTAGAAATGTTGTCCTTATTCCGGGTCAAATCCATCCAAGAAACTCCTTCATTGCCGTTCGAGTTGCCGAAACAGTCTAGCCCCATGAACCGTGAGTGTCAATCCTAGGTACGCCTTGAAAGCTTGTCAGCCAGCGATCGAAGGGAGTCTTCGTCGAGCGTCGGTATTTCCAGCTTCTGCGCCCGATCGAGTTTTGAGCCGGGATTCTCTCCCAACACCAGATAGTCCGTCTTGCTGCTTACACTACTTGTCACCCTTCCGCCCTGGCCCTGAATGAACTCCTTGGCCTCATCGCGTGACAAGTTGGGCAGGGTACCTGTGACCACAAAGGTCAAACCATCAAATGGCAGTGACCCCGATTGGGTTGCCCGCCGCTCCGCTTTTGGCCATACTCCCGCTTCTTTGAGCTTGTCAAGGAGGGCGCCGTTTTTCGATTTTCCGAACCAGTCCGTAACGGCTTGGGCGAGATTCGGCCCGATGCCTTCAACCTCAGTCAGGTCATCCAAGCCGGCCCGGCTCAAAGTGTCCAGGTCACCGAATGCCGAGGCAAGGTCGCCGGCGACCACGTCGCCGATGCCGCGGATACCCAGGGCACTGATCACACGCTGAAGTGATTGGCTCCGGGAGGCGTCAATGGCCGCAATCAGACTCTCGGCTTTCTTCTCTGCGAAGCCTTCCAGGTCAAGCAGATCCTCTTCGTCCAGGCTGTACAGATCGCCGACATCTGCAACCTTGTGGGCTTCCACCAACTGCTCGGCCACCTTGATCCCCAATCCTTCAATGTCCATCGCCCCTCGAGAAGCGAAGTACTCGAGGTTCCTTACCAACTGGGCCGGACAGGCAGCATTCACACAATAGACAGCCACTTCGCCTTCGACCTGCTCAAGCAGTTCACCGCAGGACGGGCATCGGTTTGGCACCTGGTACGCCTTCTCATTCCCCTGGCGCGCGTCTTCGATCGGTCCGATGACGTAAGGGATCACATCGCCTGCCCGCTTGATCATCACCCGGTCCCCGACACGAATGTCCTTCTCAGCGATGAAATCAAAGTTGTGCAGGGTCGCCTGCCTCACCGTCACCCCTCCCACTTCAACCGGCTCCAACATGGCGTAGGGGGTGATGACTCCGGTGCGTCCAACGTTGACCCCGATATCCAGCAGCCGGGTACTGACCTCTTGAGCCGCAAACTTGTAGGCAATCGCCCCGCGCGGGTCTTTTCCCACCACCCCGAGTTCAGCCGAGAGAGTGAGGTCATCGATCTTGATTACGGCACCGTCCAGCTCATAGGCCAGCTCATCTCGCATCGTTTCGACGTTTCGGGCCGCAGCGATAGCCGCTTCGAGATCGGCGGCTTGGGTTGCTTCTTTCGCCACGGGAAAACCGAGGCCCTTCAGCCATTCAAGCGTCGCCCATTGCGTGTCGGGAAGATTCCCCTCCCCGTCGACGACGGCGTAGCACAGCAGGCTGATCGGACGACTGGCGGTAAGGCTCGAGTCGAGTTGGCGAAGGGCCCCCGAAGCCGTGTTGCGCGGATTGACAAACGTGCGCTCTCCGGCCGCCTCCAAGGCCTCATTCATGGCCTCGAAATCCTCTCGGAAGATGAGCGCTTCGCCGCGAACCACAAGGCGAGCTGGGGCCGGAGGCCCACTGGACTCCACCGGGATCCGTAGCGGTAGGGATCGTATGGTTTTTAGATTGGCGGTTATGTTCTCCCCAAACTCGCCGTCACCGCGCGTCGCACCCAGCTTGAACACGCCGTTATCGTAGTGCAGAACCACCGTCAAACCATCCAACTTGGGCTCGACCACGAACCTGGCACTTTCCACGCGGTCGTCGATCTTTGCGATCCGGTCGCGCCATGCCCGGACGTCCGAGGGTTCGAACGCGTTGCTTAAGCTCAGGATCGGGGCTGGGTGTCGAACGCGCTCAAACTTGTCGACCGGCTCCCCACCGACTCGCTGCGTGGGTGAATCTTCGGTCACGAGATCAGGGTGCTCGGACTCGATCTCCCGAAGTTCTGCCAGCATCCGGTCGAACTCCACATCGCTGATGACCGGCGATTGCTGGACATGGTAGCGATAGTTGTGATATTGGAGCTCGCGCCGCAGTTCTTGCGCTCGGTCAGCGGCCTGTTTCGCGTCCATCGCGCCCGCCCTCCAGGTACGGCGTTTCCCGTCAGACCTCGAAGAAGCTCACCTTGTCCTCGCCCTGCGCGACCGGCCCGAGGCCCATGGCCTGCGCCAGGCCCGCCACACGGCCGCCAGGAACCTGGCCGAGTCCTTGATCGGGTGGAAGTAGCTGACTTTTCCCGTGTTGTAGATCGTGGCCACGTCCACCCAGGCCAAGCTGAGGCCCATCTTAACGGCGTCGGCGATAACATCCACTTCGAACTCAAATCCGACTGCGTCCTGGTTGGCCAACTCCAAGATCGGCCGGCGGTAGAGTCGGAAGCCGCACTGATTGTCGTAGATTGGCTGGCCAAGGACCAGGCTCAAAAGCCAGGAGCCAAAAGGATTACTCAGCGACCGCGGGAAAGGCATCCGAGAGAAGTCTCGCCGCCCGATAACCAGGTCCGCTCCCGTGCGCTCCTGAATCTCAAGAAAGGCCGGTATCTCATCTGGATCGTGTTGTCCGTCGGCATCCAATGTGAGAACCGCGTCATAACCGTGCTCGAGCGCCCACCGAAACCCGGTCAGCAATGCCGCCCCTTTGCCCCGGTTGCCCGGATGTCGAACGACGCTGGCGCCACAGCTTTCGGCAACCTGAGCGGAGTCATCGCTGGAGCCATCATCTACCACGAGCAGCGGCAGATAGCTGCTAACTCTCCTGAGCACCGGTTCCAGCCGCTCGGCTTCATTCCAGGCCGGGATCAGTGCAAGGTTGGACGGAGCTCGGCGAGCTGGCATGGACACCTGACTTCTAGCATGTAGGGAGAACCGGGCGCCTCCGGCCGGAGACTACCCAACATTCTACCATCGAGCCTATCCCCGAATTGTCTGCACGGTGCTGATGAGGCGCACTCAGCGGGTCGAGGCCGGCGAAATCTCCTCGCTGTGATACATTTGGCATCTGGCCGGGCGTCGATTTGCCCACTTGAACCTAGGGACACTCAGTTGACCTCTCTGCAAGCTGCTTCTCCGGGGCCTGCGCGCGGAGCTGCGCCCAATCGCGCAGGAATACTTCTCGCCACCATCCTCGCCTCAAGCATGGCGTTCATCGATCTTTCGGCCGTCAACGTGGCCCTTCCGTCGCTGCAGGCGGACCTGAATGCCACCGGCCCAGAGTTGATCTGGATCGTGAACGCTTACTCCCTGATGCTCGCGGCGCTCATTCTGATCGGCGGCTCGTTGGGGGACCACATCGGGCGCAGACGTGTCTTCAGTGCTGGGATCGTCTTGTTCGGCGCAGCTTCTCTGACCTGTGGATTGGCCCCGACCAGCTCGTGGCTGATCGCCGCCCGCGCCTTCCAGGGCGTTGGTGGTGCTCTTCTGATTCCCGGCAGCCTTTCGATCATCACTGCCAGCATCCCAAAAGGGTCACGTGGATCGGCTATCGGAACCTGGTCGGCGTTCACAACCGTCACCACCATCGGGGGGCCAATCATCGGCGGATTCTTGGCCGGTTCGGGCCTATGGCGGGGCGTGTTTGTGATCAACATCCCCCTCGCCATTGCGGCTCTGTACTGCGTCTGGCGCTGGGTTCCCGAGAGCTTGGATGAAGAAGCCAAACCTCTGGATGTCGTGGGCACCGGTCTGGTGACACTCGCCTTGGCCGGCCTTTCCTTCGGTGCTGTCCAGGCGTCCCACGCTGCCCTGAGTGAGCCCCAAGTACTCGGCAGCCTTCTGGTCGGCTTCATCGGTCTGGTGATATTCATCCTCTACGAGAGTAGGAGCGATCATCCGCTGGTGCCTTTGGCTCTCTTCCGATCGCGCACATTCAGTGGCACCAACGCCCTGACGCTGCTCCTGTACGGTGCAATTTCGATGGCCTTCTTCATGCTCCCCATCGTCATGATCCAGGCACATGGCTACGAACCACGTCAAGCGGGGCTTGCCATGCTCCCTTTTTCCCTTTTCTTGGCCTCTCTGTCTCGATGGTCTGGAGGTCTGGCCGACCGATACGGAGCTCGCGCCCCATTGACGATTGGGCCCATCGTTGCTGGCATCGGCTTCTTCTTGCTGAGCTTGCCGGGCCAGGACTCGGGGCCCTCGCAGTTTTGGACCACATACCTTCCGGCCATGGCAACAGTGGGAATCGGCATGGGGATCACCGTCGCCCCGTTGACCACAGCCGTCATGGGAGCCGTCGATCCTCGCCAGGCAGGCACCGCGTCGGGCATCAACAACGCTGTTTCACGCACGGCCGGCCTACTTACCGTGGCAGTTCTGGGAAGCCTGGCCATCGTCCTGTTCAAGAGTGATTTGCAGACGTCCACTCGGGGACTGAATCTCGCATCGGATCAGCGGTCAGCGCTTATCCAGTCGGCAGATCGTCTGGGAGATACACAGCCTCCGGCCGGGCTGGACGACACGACGCGGGCCGCCGTCAAGCAGGCCATCGACCATTCGCTGGTGATCACATTTCGTGTGGTTGGGATGATCTGTGCAGTTTTGGGCGTTCTTGGAGGACTGGTAGCCCTGGTTTCAGTTGAAGGTGGGCTGCACTCCAAGGGATCCGCCAGGGGTCCTTGAGCTGCGCACCCCTCTGCGTCAGGCTTCGGCCTGTTCCTTGACCGTATCGTCAGCAAGCTTGTTGCGCGCACGGCCATCGCCATCGGGGGCGGAAATTCCGAGCAGTTTCATCACCTGTTGTCCGGTCAGCTCCTCGTGCTCGACGAGCGCCTCGGCCAGGGTGTCGAGCCCGGACCGATGTTCGGTGAGAACACTGCGGGCGCGATTGAACGCCTCATCCAAGATCTTCTTGACTTCCTGATCCACATCCCGGGCGGTATCCTCGCTGTACTCCCTGTGGTGCCCCAGCTCCTCGCCCAAGAAGACCTCTTGAGATTCAGAACCCAAGGCGACGTGCCCAAGACGCTGGCTCATGCCCCAGTCGAGAACCATCTTTCTGGCCAGCTTTGTGGCCTGCTTCAAATCGTTCTCCGCGCCGCTGGTAGCCGTCTGATAGACCAGGTCTTCAGCCGCCCTCCCCCCCATCATGACCGCCAAACGGTCAAGCATGTATTCACGAGGATAGAGGTATTTCTCACGCTCAGGAAGCTGTTGCGTGACACCCATGGCCCGTCCGCGCGGCACAATGGTCACTTTGTGAATAGGGTCTGTGTTGGGCAAGAAAGCCGCCAAAAGGGCATGACCCGATTCGTGATAAGCAATCATCCGTGTCTCATCGGCAGTCAGGGCCAGGTTTCGTCGCTCGAGGCCCATCAGCACTTTGTCTCTTGATTCTTCGATATCGACCTGCTCGATCGCCTTCTTGTTCTTGCGGGCGGCCAGCAAAGCCGCCTCATTCATAAGGTTTTCTAGGTCGGCTCCGCTGAAGCCCGGCGTCCCGCGGGCAATGTATTCGATGTCCACATCCGGGGCCAGCGGCTTGTTGCGGCTGTGGATGCGGATGATCTCCATCCGATCCTTGAGGGTCGGGAGATCGACCGTGATCCGGCGGTCAAACCGGCCTGGCCGCAGCAGTGCCGGATCCAAAATATCCGGCCGGTTGGTCGCAGCCATCACGATCACCGATTGCGTGGCCTCAAACCCGTCCATCTCCGACAACAACTGATTGAGCGTTTGCTCCCTTTCGTCATGCCCCCCTCCCAGCCCGGCCCCCCGCCGGCGGCCGATGCTGTCCAGCTCATCAATGAAGATGATGCACGGAGCGACCTTCTTGGCCTCCTTGAACAGATCCCGCACGCGCGACGCACCTACCCCGACGAACATCTCCATGAAGTCCGAGCCGGTGATGCTGAAGAAGGGCACGCCCGCCTCGCCGGCCACAGCCCGTGCCAACAGCGTCTTGCCGGTGCCAGGCGATCCGACCAACAGCACACCCTTGGGTATCGTGCCACCCAAGGTGTGAAACCGATCGGGATCCTTCAGAAAATCAATAACCTCCATGAGCTCCGTTTTGGCACCTTGCGCCCCAGCCACATCCTCAAAGGTCGTGCGCTCCTTGCGCCGGTCGTAGAGCTTGGCGCCGCTCTGACCCATCGAGAATAGACCTTGTCCTTGAGACTGAAGGCGTCGGAAGTAGATCACAGCCAGAACGCCTAACAGCACAAACGGCAAGAAGTTGATCAGGAGTGTGAGGATAGAAACGCTGTTGTCCGGTTGGACGTTTACATCCACATTATGGGTCTCGAGAGTCGGAAGCAAATTCCGATCACCGAAACTGGGGACGTAGGTGGTGAAATCCTGGTAGGACTGTTCTTTGCCTGAAGAGTTGGTCGTCTTGGCCGCGTTGATCAGTTTCCCATTGACTTGATTGCCGGTGATTGTGACAGATTTCACATTATCGGCTTGCACCTGCGAGCGGAACTCAGTGTAGCTAACTTGAGTCGACGCGGTTCCGGGTTGGAAGAACGCCTGCCACGCCCAAGCGCCCAAGGCAAACAGCAGAATAATCCAGATGATTCTCGGGCCAATGCTCGGTGTCTGGGTCTGGGGGGAGTCTTTCTGATTCCCGTCCCGTTCGGGCTGTTCGCCCCTGGGGCGCCCACTTCTCGGATTCACGCTACCTCCGGCTCGACCTGTTAACGCTAGGACGGCGAATATCGTCTAACCGAAGCATAACATATGGGCTGTATTGCCTTAGCTTCAAGGCTAGGAACCTGAGCTTTTGGCCTCCTCATCCGCCGAATGGGTGGGCTTCCCTTCGACACCGATCTTGTCGAAAATCTTGGTTTTGATTTGGGTTTCGTACACCTTCCACTTCAACTCTTGATAGTCATCATCCCGCTCGCCAGCCAGGAACTCAATCGGAATTTCGAAGGCGCCCGCGGACAGTTTGCCGCCGCCGAAGAATTTGCCGTCTTCGGATTTCCCGAAGACTTCCTTGATGAACGCGTCGGGGTCAAGGGTCAGTTTTGATGTGCGCAGAGAGCCCACCAAGCCCTCCTCATCGGCGTCGTCCCTGACGATGCCAAAAACAATCGAGGTATGCACGTTCTCTTCCGTGAGCAGGAAATCCGCTGCCTGCGGGATGGCGTCGCGATCCTCCTCGCGCAAGTAGCCCACGCCCACAATCGAATAGTTGTCGACCACCTCACGGTCCTCAAGCGCCCGTCGAATGACATTCATCGTGGTCTTTGAACGAGCCTGACTCATGATTTGGGCCAGGATCCCCACATCGCGGAAGCCGCTTAAGAAAGCCGCTGCCCGGAAGTCTCCCGGTGTGGCGCGGATGAAATCGCCCGTGTCGCTCATGATCCCGTGCATGAGTGCGGTGGCAACCGCCACGTGCTCCTGTGTTCCGCCGTCCAATCCAACCAAGCCTTGCTCCAGATAGTCGGCATAGATCGACGCTGTGGCGCCTATCTGCCGAATGTCGGCAAACTCGGGCTTCAACGCTTCCTGGAGTTCATGGTGATCGACCACCGCCAGGGTCGGAACCTTGGCCTCAGCCAGCGCCTCCACGATGTCCCATGCTGTGGTGCCCTGATTGTCGACAAAGATCGCACCGTCGAACCCAGACACATCCGGGGCTTCATCGAAGCGGGTCAGGTCAATATCGAGCAGCCTGACCAAGGCCAGATTCTCCTGATGGCTGATCCGTCCGCCGTGTGCGATCACCGTCTCAATCTTGAAATTGGCGCTGATAAGCCGGTGCGCCAGCGCCGATGATATGGCATCGGGGTCTGGGTACTCCTGGAGCACAATCACATGTCTTTCCCCCTCGTGTGCCTTCAGCAGCGCCTTCAACCCCTGTGTGCTTTCACCGGATCCCGGTTGTTTGGCCGGCTTCTCGCCCGACTTATCCCTTTCCGCCATTCGTTTTCCTCCGTCCACGCTTTTCCGAAGAGACATGGGCTCTTGATCAGCCGTCGGTTCTGCGAAAGTCACGTTCCTCCCACACAATGACTCTAACCCATCACGCTTGTTGTCGCCGCCTGCCCATTGGGCCATATGAGAGGCGCATTAAGCCATTTAGCTAAACCCACCCCGTGGTGGCTTCCGACTCGACAGCCGTGGGTATGGGTAGAACGGGCGACTGTTGCACATTGGGGTTAGGCGTATAGAATAGGTGGAATCCGTCACGAGGAGCTTGCTTGTGCGTCCCTGTCCCTATTGCGGCAAAGAAATCCAAGACGAAGCCATCGTTTGCCGCTACTGCGGGCTGGACGTCGAGCGCCCCGATTGGCTGCGAGACAAACATCGGTGCCCTTACTGCGCGGAATGGATCGGACGCAGCCTCACCCTCTGCCCTTACTGCAAGAGCGATCTGACTGAAGAAGTTGCCCTCTTCGACTCCGACCTTCCGGATTTCACGCCGGCGCCTGAGCCCGTGGCCCCACCGGCCCTGCCGCTGGCGGATGAGCCAGAAGAAGAAGTTCAAGGGCTGCCATCTTTCGTCACCATGGAAGAGCCCGAGCCAGAAGATGTCGAAGATGACGCTCCGGAAGAGCTCGACGAGCCCGTCACCCCTGTTTCGCCGTATTTCTCGTCCGACTGGTCATCCGGCCCGGTCGATGAAGATCCAATGCGCGCCGTCCCGCTCGACAAATCGGGCAAACCGGCAGACACGCCCGGCGTTCAGTGGCTACAGTTTGATTGGCGGCGCTTCGCGCGGCCGGCCCTGATTGGCACGGGGATCGTGGTGGTGTTGGCTCTGGGCATCGGTGCTGCCTTCACCTTCCGGGGCATGCTTCCGGCGTCGGTGGCACCCACCGAGACGGCCACGCCGACCCGCACGCAACGCCCGGGCGTTAGCGCCACGGCCACGCTTGCGACCCAACCCGCATCAACCGAAGCGGCCGCAGCCACCACCAGCAGCTGCGTCTCCTGGGACAAGGTCAGTCTGAAGGACGCGCGCAAGACCATGTGCGTGTACGGAGTCGTCAAGCGCTGGTTCGCCGCTGGGGACCTTCCGTTCGTGGCCATATTCTCCGAGGAAGCCGGCACCTTTGCGCTGGTTGACCGAGGGCAAGCCCATGCCGATGTCCGGCCCGGCGAATGCATCCGAGGTGAAGGTGAAATCGAAGTCATGAGCGGCACCCGGCCGTTCATCGACATCCAAGGCACGATCCTCCCCTGCCCCTAGGATCTTCACGCCGAAATCAGTTTCACGTGCACGTTCCGCCGCCTCGGTCCGTCGAATTCGCAGATGAACACGCCTTGCCAGGTGCCGAGATCCAGGCGGCCGGCCGACACAATCACGCTCACACTGCTGCCCATCAGGCTGGCCTTGATATGGCTCGCCGAATTGCCTTCCCGATGTCGATAGCCCGAATCCGACCACGCAATCTGCTTGTCCAGACGATAGATTATGTCTTTCGCGACGGCGGGATCGGCATGTTCATTGATGGTGATGCCCGCCGTGGTATGAGGCACAAACACCACAGCCAGACCATCTTTGACGCCTGATTCATCCACCACCCGCTGCACCTGGGACGTGATATCGATCAATTCATCCCTCTGGTGTGTGCTGACCTCAAAACGCTGCATGAGCTGGATCCTCCCATGGTTGTCCCTTATGCGCCACCAAAGAAGAGTCTACCCTGCCCTTCCCCATCCGGCCTGTGCCCGATGGTCGATCCACGTCTGGCGGTCGCCCATGCGTACCTAACAGGGGACCGTTAGCCAATTGTAGGGTCCAGCCTGAGCCCAAGTCAGTCGATCTATGCTAAGATTGGCTTGCCAGCCGCCTGATCAGCCTGGTGTTCTGCGCTGGTCGGGATCCATTGCTCATTTTGCTGGTCGGATTATCGCTTCATCATTTGTTCGGGGATTGATGCTCTTATGAGTGCGTTGGGCGACCTGCTGCGCCGCATCTGGGGCAGTCCGGATCCAAAATCGAAATCCGTTCCTCCGTCAGTGCGGCAGGCTGCCAGCTTCTCCGGCCCTGCCGAGCGCACTGTGGTCAGCACGGCTCGCCCCCCTACCCAGTCACCGACCAGGTCGCACTCCGCTGCCCCCTCGCCACCGCCCAAGACGGCACAGGTCACCCAGCGGATTCAGCATACTGAACGGCAGCGCGGGAACGATCGAAGACGCCATACCGGCGATACGACCATGATCGCTTCATCCCGCGGGGACGCTCAACGCTACCTTGGACGTGTTCAGGCTAAGATCAACAAGCTGGCTGAAGAATTCGCCTCCGGCGCCATCAACCGGGATCAATTCCAACAGCTGTTTGACCACTACCAGCGAGAGCGCAACTCCATTGAGAACTGGATGAACACGGCTGCTCTTTCGGACGATTGGAAGGACATTTCAAACGAGGGGAAGAGCATCGTCATTCGAACCAAGCACACGGCCAAGGTCTTGGGCTACGCCATCTACGAAAACGAATCCGGGATGCCCCTCAACACCATTGGTGATTTCGAGATCGACCCTGCGCTGGCGGTGCCCATGCTTTCTTCGTACCGGGCTGCCACCAAAGAGATCTTCGGCGGGGAAATGCGATCCACACAAATAGAGGGCGGAAAGTGGCTCTGCTTCGTCCCCGGCCGGGCCACGACCATGCTGGCTTTGTTCAACACCGAACCTGCCGGCCGCCAACTTGAAATCATGGAAGATCTCCACCGGCTGTTTGAACAGGCCAACCGGCGCCACCTGGTCCAGCGACCGATCGACACGGACCAACTTGCATTTCCCCACACGTCGTTTTTGGGTCGACTCCAGTAGCGCTGCTCGTCCAACATGCCGACGATCCCCGTCCTCAAAGTCATCATCGCCGGCGATGGCAACGTCGGCAAGACCTCCCTCATCCGCCGCTACTGCGAAGGCAAGTTCGAGCAATCTCGGATTGCCACCATCGGGGTCGATTTTCAGACCAAACTCGTCGATTTGCCGAGCGGACAAGTCAAGCTGTCCATCTGGGACATGGCCGGGCAAGATCGCTTTCAGGTCATGCGCGAGGGCTTCTACCGCGGCAGCCGGTCGGCCGCTTTGGTCTACGACCTAACCGAACTTGAATCCCTAGCCCACCTCAGGCGCTGGCGTGATGAGCTGGCGGCTGTCGTCCCGAGCCTGCCAATGGTTATGGTGGGCAACAAACGCGATCTTGCGCCCGAGGCGAGCCTGGCCCCAGGAGAAGCTATGGCTCGCGCCATGGGAACGACCCATGTCGTCACCAGCGCTCTCACAGGGGACGGCGTCGGGGACGTTTTCATGGCCCTCGCCAAAATGGCCAGCCCGAGGTCCACCTCGGACGGCTGAACCACTGCCATGTATTGCCCACGCGCTCTGGCCGCATTGCCTCCGGCAAACCCCTCGATCCAAGGCTCATGCGCCGCCGACCCTGACGCCGAACGCTTAACGCTCGGGAAAGGCCGACGGTGAACAACCCCCTGCTCCTGACATTCGTCATTCTGTTCGCGGCCATGGTCCTGTTCCTCAACGGAAGGCTGCGGGCCGACCTGGTGGCGCTTTTGGTCGTCGTCAGCCTGGGAGCCAGTGGGGTTCTGACCCCAGAAGAAGCCTTTTCCGGCTTCAGCCGATCGGCCGTTATTGCCATCATGGCCATCTTCATCCTGGCGGAAAGCCTGACCACGCTCGGCTTCACGGACTGGGTCTCGCGCCAACTCATCCGGTTGGCGGGCCAAAACCCAAACCGCCTGGTCGTCCTGGTCATGGCAGCCGCGGCTCTGCTCTCCCTCTTCATGAACACCATCGCTGCCGCCGCCGTTTTGCTCCCCAGCGCCATCACAACCTCTCGCAAGTCGGGGCTCCATCCCGGCCGCGTCTTGATGCCGCTGGCCTTCGGCAGCCTTCTCGGCGGCATGGCCACCCTGCTCACATCGACCAATATCGTGGCCAGCAGCTTGCTGCGAGACCAGGGGCTGCAGGGCTTTGGCCTGCTGGATTTCGCCCCTCTCGGCATACCCCTCATCGTGGCCGGCATTGCCTACATGGCTTTGTGGGGTAAGCGGCTTCTACCAACCCAGACCTATGGAGATCTCCCGCCTTCGGAATTCGGCGGCGAAAGTGATCTGGTCGACATCTATCGTCTTGAAGATCGGCTCTTCCGGGCCCGCGTCCCCCACGGCTCATATCTGGTGGGCCGTCCGCTGGCCGAGTCGACGTTCCGCGAGGAATATAACTTGAACGTGGTCGCGTTTGAGCGGGACGCCGGGCTGAAGCTCCTTCTCGCCCCCGAGATGGTGATCGAAGAGGGCGATGTTCTCGTCTTGGAAGGACGCCTCGACGAGTTCCGAAGCATGGACCGAGAACCCTACCTCGAAATCCTCCCCCGACGAAGCTGGCATGAGGCGGACCTGGAGAGCGGCGCCATTATCGTGGTGGAAGCCGTGCTTGCCCCTCGATCATCCTTGATCGGGAAGACGCTCAAGGGCGTCCATTTTCGAGAGAAGTACGGCATGTCGGTTCTGGCTGTCTGGCGGAACCAGCGCCCCATCCGGACCGGCCTCAACGATCTGCCTCTGGCCTTCGGCGATACCCTCCTGCTTTTCGGGCCGCGAGACCGGATAGGCGTCCTGGCTTCCGAGCCAGACCTGATCATGTTGACGGAGAGGAAAGCCCGGGTGGTGCCGTCCAAGGGCAAGCGGCTTGTTGCCGGGGCCCTGATTCTGGCCAGCCTCGCCACAGCCGCGTTCCGGCCGGACCTGTTGGGCGAAATTCTCCTTGCTGGGGCGGTGGGCATGGCGGTGCTGGGGGTGATTACGATGGATCAGGCCTATCAGGCGATCGACTGGCGCAGCGTGTTCCTTGTGGCAGGCATGCTTCCGATGGGTATTGCCATGGCCAAGACTGGCGCCGCCGAGCTGCTGGCCAACGGCCTTTTCGGCCTGCTCGGGGCCGGGAGCGGGATTCTCCTGGTGGCAGGCTTTCTCTTGCTGGCCACCTTGCTGAGTCAAGTCATGGCAGGTGTTGCCACAGGTGCGGTTCTGGTGCCGGTGGCCATACAAGCCGCCAACCATGCGGGAATCGATCCGCGCTCAGTCGCAATGGCCGTAGCCCTCGGAACATCAATGGCTTTCATCACCCCGCTCGGGCACCCGGTCAACATCCTGGTGATGACTCCGGGCGGGTATCGATTCGGCGACTACCTGAAAGTCGGGTTGCCCCTCACGATCCTGCTTTTCGTGATCCTGCTGATCCTTCTTCCGGTCTTTTGGCCGCTCACTCCAGCCTGAGCAACAGCTCTCAAGCCTACCCGCCAGCACCTCCTGCACCGGCCGCCGAGCTGCGGCTGCGGTGCACCAGCCAGATTCCCAGCAACACAACCAGTCCACTGGCCGCCTCCAAGGGGCTGATCCACTCTCCCAAGACCGGTCCAGCCAGGATGGCCGTCACCACCGGCTGCCCCAGCATGGTTGGGGAAACGATGGACGCTGGCAGATGGCCCTGAGCATAGTTCACCGCCAGCCACCCGAGCGCCTGCGGACCGAGGCCCAGCGCCAACAGGTACATATAGGTGACACGCGAGAATCCGACGACCTGCTGGCCGGTGGCAAGGGCAGCGGCGCCCAAGATGATCGTCGCCGATAGGCTTGAGACCCAAAAGTAGCTGATGACATCCAGTCTTTGACGGCCACGTTGGGTCACCAAAAAATAGGTCCCATAGAACATCCCAGCCAGCAGCCCAAGCAGCGTGCCCAGCCCGAGGCGAACCGACTCAACAGCATCAAGGCCGAGGACAGCCGCGGCCCCGACCATGGTCAACACCAGACCCAGCCAGAACCTGCCCCCCAGATGCTCACGGAACAGGACCACGGCGCCGAGCCCCACCCACAGCGGTGCTGTGTTGGCCAGCAGAGTTGGATTGGTGGCGCCCGACATCACCACGCCCGTGGACCAGGCCAACAGGTCACCAGCGAAGAAGACACCCGCCAGCAGGGCGGGCCATATGGCCGCCCAGGTGATCCGGCTGCGACTCAAACGCTGCTGGATGAACAATGGCGAGATGGCCAAGACGCCGATCGCCATCCGATAGAGCACGGCCACCACGCCCGACGTCCCAGCCAGGCGGATGAGAATTGCAGAGGTGCCAATCGTCACCAACCCGAAAGCCAGAGCGAGCGGCGGCAGCCAGGGTTTGCTGGGCATAGCAGGCATGCGCAGATGATAATCGTAGGACGCGCAAGGGGCCACCCCTCAGGACGTCTGGCCGCTTGGTCACAGACGGGAGGCCAGGCCTCCCCAGCCGGCAAGGCGTGTGATAAGGTTAGGGCTATCTGTTGTCAGCCTTCCGACATGCCTCCCGAGGTTCAAATGTCCGTCCTTTGCGCCCACATCACCCCCGACGAGACCAGGCGCCTGCCCTGCCGAGCCGAGAGTCTGGCCGAGGCAGCCCTGAGCGAACCCGAGGGCGTCTACACAGTCGCTCGGACCTATCATCGAGATCAGGTGGTGCTCTTCGACGCCCACTTCGATAGGCTCGAGGACTCGGCTCGCAGGGCAGGAACTCCCATCGAACTGAACCGGGAGCGGCTGCGCCAGGCGCTCAAAGGATTGCTTGACTCGGCAGGATTTGAGGAGACTCGTCTTCGGCTGACTGTGCCCAGTGCGACTCCGCAGATCGTGGCAGTGCTCATGGAACCTCTGCCGGTCTTGCCTGAAGCCTATCGGCTGCACGGAGTGAAGCTGGTCAGCGTGCGCTTCGCACGATCCCACCCCAAGATCAAGAGCAACCGCTTGGAATCACTGCGCGCCCAGGTCCGAAGCCAGATGCCGGAAGGCGCCTATGAGGGGCTGATTACCGGCCCTAAGGGTGAAATCCTGGAGGGGCTCAGCAGCAACTTCTACGCCGTCCTAGATGGGGAGTTGCGGACGGCCGAAGAACACGTGCTGCACGGAATCTCTCGCAGGATCGTTTTGGAGATCGCCGAGCATCGTTTGCCGGTCGACTTACAACCCGTCACTCTCGCCGACCTTCCCGATGCCAGCGAGGCTTTTATGAGCAGCAGCAGTCGCGGCATCCTGCCGGTGATCGCCGTCAACGATACAATCATCGGGAACGGAAAACCGGGGCCAGTGACGAGTGAATTGGTGCAGGCCTACGGCGCCTGGGTTGAGGACCACCTGGAGCCACTCTGGCGAAAGGACTAGGCCGGGAGATTTCGGCAACCGGTCTCGACGCTAGATATCCAGCCGCCGGCTGATACGTCCATCCGACGAGGCAAACCAAGATGAGCATAATGCAGATTGCCAACACGCTGATCATCCTCGGCGTGCTCGCCTGGCTGCCCTTCTTCTGGCAGCTGGCCCAAGGTGCGCACCCCAATCTTCTGCCCTACCTGGCATTCCACCTGACCGGCGTGCTGAGTGGTGCCTGGCTCCGATCCCGGCGATCCGTTGGCGCTGATGCGCAGGCCATTGGACGAAGCCGGGTGCTTGTCAGCAAGATCATGATCTACCTCGGGGTGCTGGCATGGGGCCCCTATTTCTATCTCACCCGGGTGGCCGCCACCGACGTCGAAATGACGGGCTTCTTGGTCGCGCACTTGACCGGCGTTCTAGGTGGGGCTGCCCTGCGCGGCAGCGTCGAGATTCAGCGTCTGGCCCAACGCCGGCGTGGCGGCGGCCAAGCCGACAACTGACGTCCTGCCAAGCGTTTCCATTTGTGACAGATTTCACAAAATGAAGATACGGGCGGCCTTCAGCTCTATGGGGTTGCTGTCGCCGACGGCTCGGTGGTTGGTGTGGACGTGAAGGTGGCTGTGGCCCCCGAGGTGGCGGTGGGCGTCGGCGTGGCCGAGGCCGGGGCAGTTGTGGGGGTACTCGAGGCCGGCGCCGTTGTGGCGGTGTTGGTTGCCGTGGCTCCCGGTACCGAGGTGGCTGAAGGCGTGGCGGTGAAGACCTCGACGGTCGGCGAACCCGGCGTGACGGTCGCCGTTGGCGTAGCCGTCGCTGGTTTCGCAGTGGCCGTTTGGCAGGCCTCAAAGGCGGCTGTCGCAGTAGGGCGGAGCGAGGCCTGATCCCGAGTTGTCAACGAAGCGTCATACTGATCGACGGCAGCACAGTAGTCTTTGTCGCGCGAGACCAATAGGTCGCCGTAACTGGCCGCCGATACGGCATACTTGTAGCATGAGTCCCAGACACCGGCCGCGCACAGGCTGCTGAAATTGGTGGCGGCCTGCTGCCAGTCCAAACCGTAGTAACTGTTGGCGTACAGGTAGAATTCGGCGGTTCTCTTCCAGCTGGCGGCCTGGTTGTCGAGCGCACCGAACCGGGAGGCCAGCGTCAAGTCGTAGATCCCCTGCTCTTGCTCCCCATTCAGAATCTCTTTCATGCCACGATTGCGGAGCGCACCGAAGAACATCTGGTTGACCTGGTCCAGCTGGTATTCCGGGTCCTTGCCCCGCAGTGTCAGCAGGATGTCGATCGTTTGATCCCAATTCTGCTGGCTAAGGGCGCCTTGGGCAGCCGAGAAGAGTCCATCCAGCGTCTGCACGCTCAAAGTGGGCGTGGGCGTATCGACCACCTCGGTAGGTGGAGGCAACGGGGTTGACGTGGGTTGGTTCAACCCCTCAAGTGTCAGATCCAGCAAATCGTGGACGCTCGGATAATTGGGGTCCACCTGGAGAATGTAATCGAAACGTTGACGGGCAATTTGCAGTCGACCATTCTGCAGATCGGCTACCCCCAGGTCAAACTGCTCCTGCAGCAAGCTCACCTGCTCCGTGGCCTTCTGGTCGACACGCTCCTGCTCGCCGCCCAGGTAGCCTGTGACCGCCGACGCGCCAAGGGCAACCACCGCCAACACGACGCCGGCCACAATCCACGGCCAGTACCCGAGATTGCGGCCTCGGCCGGGCGGCCGCGTGCGCATCGGCTGCGTGTCGCCGGCGGCTGAGGGTCGCGTAGCAGAGGCTGAACTGGGGCGCGTCCGGCCATGATCTTGAGGGCGCGTCTGACCCGAATCTTGGGGGCGCGTGTGGCCGGAATCGTGCGGTCGAGTTTCGCCGTCTCTCATGGTCGGCTCGCCGACTCTATCGGTCCCACCGAAGGACCAATGGCGCTTGAATTGACGAATATCTGGTCGCGAAGTTGACGGATTTGATCCGGCACCGGCCGCAAGACCTGGGCGCCGTCTGGGCGGGTGTAGAAACCAACCATCTTCGGGGGTGAGATGACTCCGTTGGTGATGTCGGTCTTGGGGACATGCACCGCCAACCAGCCCAACGACACCATATCCTGAAGTGACATGTTGGTCCGGACCCCGTTGGAGATCTCTTGGTACAAGCGGGGGGCCTTGGAGATCAGCGTCGGCACCATGTTGAAACCCACCACGCGGTCGATGATTGCCAATGCCACCTGCTGCTGGCGTTGGGCGCGCCCGAAGTCGTCCCCCGCCCCCTTGCGCACACGCGCGTAAGCCAGGGTTTGCGCCCCATCCAGATGATGCGGCTTCGGCTCGAGCCACAGGCTGGTCTGGCCAATCGGCGAAATCTTGATCCGCTCGGTAACCAGCACGTCCACCCCGCCAATCTCATCGATCATCCGCTCAAAGGCCGAAAAATCAATCACGGCGTAGTATTGGATCGGCACACCGATCACCGATTCAACCGTTTTGACCGCCAGGCCCGGACCGCCTCCCGGGAGACGGTTGGATTCACCGTAGGTATAAGCCGTGTTGATGCGGTTGAAGCCGAAGCCTGGGATCTCAACCCAAAGGTCGCGTGGAATAGAGAGCATCCCCGCCTGCATGGTAAGGGGATCGATCGTGATCAACATCATGGTATCGGTTCGGGGAGCGCCGCTGCCCGCCAGCCAGTCCCGGTAGTCCAATCCCATCAAGAGCACCGTCACCCGGCTGTCACCTGTCCAGGGCGGCGGCGCAGCCTCCAGCGGCACCAAGGTCGGCGTAGCCGCAGGTTGCGGTGTGCCGGGGCCTGGCTGTGTTGGCTGAGCGTTGAATCGATCCAGGGCAAATCCGCCGCCGGTGGCCACGGTTTGTCGCACCACGTCGTGCACGATGAAAGACGCCACGCCCAGGGCGACCAAGAAGGCTGCCCCGATGCCGATCACCATCAGGTCATACCACTTGGGACGTGAGCTGGATGTGGAACCGCGTTTGGGCGGATTGGGACGCGTCGCCATGTGCTGCCTCATTCAGCGTGGTGCAAGTCGAAGGCCATTCTATCGCGAAGGCGATAAGATGGGCAGTTGGGGGGAGGATCAATCACAGATCCGTCTTTCGGGCCCAGGAGGCCACCGGTCAGTGTTCCCCAGAGAGAAGAGATTGCAGAAGCCCAGGGCGTTGCTGCCTGCGTGCAAACCGCTGGCAAGCGGCACATGGGTGGATGTGGGCAGCGGCGACGGAGTCTTCACCCAGGGTCTCCTCGAACTCGCGCCGGGAACGACGCGGGTCATCGGCTTTGACCGCGATCGTGCAATGCTCTCGCGCTTGCTCGCCTGGGGGGAAGCCTCTAGCGCCAACCAGACAATCCGAGCTGTGCAGGGCGATTTCACCCAGTCGCTGCCTTTCCGGGACGTAGGGGGTTTGATCGCAGCCAACGCCGTGCACTTTGTCCCCGACCCCAGCAAGCTCGCCGTCCTCGGCCACTTCCTGAGCGCCCTGGCGCCGGGCGGCCAATTGATCGTGGTCGAGTACAACGCCGGCCGGGGCAACCCCGCCGTGCCGTTTCCCCGACGTGACGTCGGAATGGGCGCAGTTGATTGGTCAAAGCCGGGTTCGAAGGCGGTTCGGGTGGCGGCGCGTGCGCCGTCCTCTTTTTTGGGGGAAATGGTGGCGATTTCTGGGTTCCGCCCAATGGAACCCTAGGCCAGCTGGCCTTCCTTGGCGCGCTTGTTTTGCCGGCCGCGTTTTTCGGTGTTCAGGAGGCGCTTCCGGATTCGATAGCTCTCGGGCGTGACTTCGAGCAGCTCGTCGTCAGCCAGGTACTCGATCGCCTCGTCCAAGCTGAGATCCCTGGCGCCGGCCAGGCGGACCTCGATATCCTTGGTCGAGGACCGCATGTTGGTGAGATGCTTCTTCTTGCAGACGTTCACCGCCAGGTCCTCCGGCCGCTGATGCTCGCCGACCACCATGCCTTCGTAGACTTCTTCGCCTGGAACGACGAACAGCTGTCCGCGAGCCTCAGCGTTCTTCAATCCGAAGGTGGTGGTGGTCCCGGACTCCCAAGCCACCAACGAGCCGGTGGTCCTCGAATTCGATGGCGCCAGCAAAGGGCAGATACCCGTGGAACAGCGCGTGCATCACGCCCTCGCCGCGGGTTGCGGTCAGAAACTGCTGGCGAAAGCCCATCAAGCCGCGCGTCGGCACCACAAAGGTCAGGCGCACGCTGTCGTCGCCCATGTCGGTCATGTCGATCATCTGGCCCCGCCGTGATCCCAACATTTCCACGACGGTGCCCATGGTCTCACGCGTGGCCTCGATATGCACCTCTTCGAACGGCTCCAGGGTTTCTCCCGCCTCGCTCTGCTTTAGGATGACCTGCGGGCGAGAGATCTCAAACTCGTAGCCTTCCCGACGCATGGTTTCGATCAGGATCGCCAGGTGAAGCTCACCGCGGCCCGAGACCAGGAAAGTCTCCGCCGATTCGCCTTCTTCTACGCGCAAGGCCACGTTGTGCCGAAGCTCTTCGAACAGACGATCTCGAAGCTTGCGAGAGGTGCCCCAGCGGCCCTCTCTCCCCGCCATCGGCGAGGTGTTCACGCCGAAAGTCATCCTTACCGTGGGCTCCTCGACCCGGATGGCCGGGAGCGCGATCGGTTGTTCGGGGTCGGCCAACGTCTCACCGATGGCAACCTCCTCCAACCCGGCAATGACCACGATTTCACCGGCCTGGGCCGATTCGACCTCCACCCGCTCCAAACCACTATGGACGTAGAGGTAGCGCGCCTGTTCGTCGACCCGCGTGCCGTCGAGCTTCAGGCGCGCCACGGGCTGGCCGGCCTCCAACTCACCAGCCGAGATTCGCCCGACGGCGGTGACACCCCGGTAGTCATCGTAGCCCAAATTGGTGACCAGCATTTGGAGCGGGGCTTCCCGGTCCACCTTTGGCGGCGGCACGTTCCGCAGGATCGACTCGAACAGCGGGCCCAAATCAGGGCCGAGCTCGGGGGTCAATCCGGCCTGCCCTGTGACGGCGTTGGTGTACACAACTGGGAAGTCGGCTTGCTCGTCGCTGGCGCCCAGCTCAACAAACAGATCGAAGGTCTGATTGAGGCAGCGGACCGGGTCGGCGCCCTTGCGGTCCACTTTGTTGATGACCACCAAGGCACGGTGATTGAGCGCCAGAGCCTTCTTCAGTACGAAGCGCGTCTGCGGCATGGGGCCCTCGGCCGCATCCACCAGCAGCAGGACGCCATCCACCATATTGAGCACGCGCTCAACTTCGCCCCCGAAATCAGCGTGCCCCGGCGTGTCGACGATGTTGATCTTGACCTCTTGGTCGGCCTGCGCGTCCCAGATGTGGATGGCGGTGTTCTTGGCCAGGATGGTGATCCCGCGCTCTCGCTCGAGATCGTTCGAATCCATCACGCGATCGATGACGGTCTGGTTCTCCCGGAAGACGCGCGCCTGGCGCAGCAGCCCATCCACGAGGGTGGTCTTGCCATGGTCGACATGGGCGATGATGGCGATGTTTCGTAAGTCAGTTCTCGGTTCCAGCATGTTACTCTTCCGCATGTCTCGGACACACACAAAAACCTCGGCCCAAAGGGGCGAGGTCTATCGAAAGCCCTTGATCTCGTCGATCCGATTCTACCAGAATCCGCCCCTGTAGAACGAGTTCGTTTGCGGCCCAATATCAACTGCCGGCCATTTGCGCCAACTGCGCCCTGAACTCGGGCGCGCCACCGTGTGCCGGGTGTCTCATCTCAACGAACGAATACCCTTCGGTTTGCAGGCATTCGGCCGCCACCTTGCCGACCGCCGCCAGACGCGCCTCGGGAAAGAGCGCCAGCACGGATTTGAGGGCCGGCATCCCCAGGGACAGCTCTTCGGGCTTGGGACGGCGGTTGGAAAGCAGCCCACGATCGGATCGATAGGGATGCCAGGCGAACGTGTTCCACAGCGTGACGTTCAGGGGATCCATGCCGACTTGTCTCATGGCCCCCCACACGATCGTCGCCGTGGGCTCACTGAACCCCTTGGCCTTGAGGTCGGGCCGGCTGGTCCGCTCCGGCGGGAGATCGGGGAGAACGAGCGAGGGATCGATCCCCGCCTCGGTCTTGTGCCCCAGCAGAATCCGCTCCGAGGTCATGGGAACCCCGCTAAAATGGCCGCCCTGATATCCCATAGCCTCGCCCACCAACACCCAAGCCGTTCGGCCTCGCCGGGCCTCGAAATAGCGCACCAGCTGGCGCCGTCGAATGTCCGGTCCGCGATCGCCGCAGCCGTGCTGGCGGTCGACATCCGCCCAAGGGTTGAACACGGGCCCGTCGAAGCGGGTTTCCGCCAGCAAGCGTTCAACGTCTGAAACAGCTGGGTCCATTTGTGAAATTCCTCACACATTGCAGGCAGAGCGCGGTCAAATTGGTGTCTATGCGAAAGTCCGTCACCGCCAGTGCGCCGAAAACAGCCTACCACAACCGGCGCGGGGAGCGCCATGCGCTGGATATGCGCACGGGCGCAGCCTTTGAGCTGCGCCCGTGCTTGCCGGAGGGAATTCAAGCGCCAAAACGGTTTATGGGGCGGCAAGCGCCCCCTGATGGGTAGCGACGTAGACGTTTGTCTCCGAACCATTGCCCAGTTCAAAGTACAGATAGTAGGTGCCCGCCTGGTAGACCAAATCCGTGTACCAGATAGCCCTTCCATCCGGGACCACCTGCGGTGCCAGTACCGGGTTGCCGTCATAGCGCGCCCAGTTGATGCCATCGTCGCTCAAGGCCAGCCCCAGCTTGCCGGCGGCGCCGGCGCCGCTGCGATAGAGCATCACCCAGCCATCTGGAGTCAACTGAACACGGGGCTGCTGGACAAAACTGCCGTCCCAAGCCGATGCGTCGTCGGCCGGGGAAAAGACGGGGTCGCTCTCGGCGAACGGCTCTGCGGAGGTGCTCGGATCGTCATACTTGGTCCAATGCACGCCGTCGGTGGATGTCGCCCGACCGATCCGCCACGGGCTGTCGGATGTCAGGCCGCCGCCTGTGTAGTACATCACATAACCGTCCTCGGTTTTGACAACACTCGGCGCCAGGACGGTGAAGGAATCCCAAGCACCCTTGGGCCCAGCTTCAAGGACCGGCTCAGGATCCGCCGTCCACGGCCCATTGAGATCGGGCGCCGTGGCCCGCCCAATTTTGCTCGATGCGGCGCTGTACTGGGAATCCCAAGTGTAGAAGTAGAGCACGTACTGATCCCCCGCTTTCAATATGCTGGAGGCCAACAGGGTGAAGCCGGCGTAATCCACGCCGTCCTGAGTGAAGAGCGGCTGGTCGCCTTCGCGGCTCCAATGCAGGCCATCGGTCGAGACGGCATGCCCCACCCCGACCTTCGCCGGCCAGGAGGCGAACCCATTGGGGAACATTTGAAACTTCCCATCCACGAATCCGGCGGCCCCTGGATCCGTGTAGCGCCCGTCGAAGTCTCCGACAGGCCCATGGGTGACGACCGGGGTGTCAACGGCCAGCGTGAAGGTCACGGCGGGACTCTCTGGCGTCGGCGAAGACGCCATCTCGGTCGGCGCCATCGTCGGCGCTTCGGTGGAAACCATGGTCGCCGGAGGTGGCGACGCCGTTGCCGGCACCGAAGCTCCTGGACCACAACCAGCTATCATCCCAGCCAGCAATACCACAAAGATCCCGAACCGTCGCATGTCATCCGCCTCCCAAGGCATCCGTCAATGATCAACAGGGCTCTGCGGGGCGATCCTACAACCCCGAGGGCCAGAAATTACTCTTCGCTTCTCACTTGGCGTGAATCAAACACTGAAGCTGGTTCACAGCCTAGGCCACTTAACTTACACGTTGATTACGAGCGGCAGCGGATTTTGGTTCAGACGAGTACGTCCGCCGGTTAGACACGGCGCAAGGGCCCATGCCCACCTACACGTTCGACGCACTACAGGGAAAGACTAAGCTGCTGATAGGTTGGCCTGGAGTTCGAAGGTCGGTCCCGCAGATTGTGGGCCTGCTTCAGATCGGCAACCGTCGAGCTCAGACCCTGCTGGAATCGCTTGGGCGCGTAGTCTCCCGGATAGAGCCGGTGGTAGGCAGCCAACAGGTCTGGGTGCTCCGCTTTGAGAAAGCCCATGAAATGTTGGCGCGTCCCCGGCTTGAGGTACAGCGTCTGAACGCCGAGGAACTGCGCACCATGTTCGGCTGCCGCCCGCACGACTGCCTCCAACCCGCGTCGATCATCCGTCAGGCCGGGGATAACGGGCGCCAGGAGAACTCCGGCCCGGATCCCTGCCTCAGCCAGCTTCGCCATGGCTCGCAAACGTTGTGCTGGGGGCGGCGTTCCTGGCTCGAGTTCGCGCCACAGATTCTGGTCGACGGTTGTCAAACTGAAGCACACACTGACGGCATCGTTGGCCGCCATGCTGCGCAGCACGTCGATATCTCGCACGATCAGCGTGCCCTTCGTCACCAGGCTGACCGGCGTGGCGTGGTCAAGGCAGGCGGTCAGGCAGCCGCGTGTCAATCGGTAGCGCGCCTCAATCGGCTGGTACGGGTCAGTCGCCGTGCCCAACATCACGTTGTCGCCGATCCAGCTTGGTCGGCGCAGTTCTTGGCGGAGCCTCTGGACGATGTTCGTCTTGACAAAGATGACCGTCGGGAAGTCCTCGCCTGGATCGAGCTCAAGGAAACCATGATAGCGCCGGGCATAACAGTAGTGGCAGCCGTGGACGCACCCCTGGTACGGGTTCAGGCTCCACTTGAAAGACATCCCCTGCACCTTGTTCAACGCCGACCGACAGCTTCGTTCTTCGTAGTGGACTGGGCTCATCGGACTCCATTCGCCGAGAATAGAACGGGTGTTCTATTCTAGATCGACAAGAACGCGTTGTCAAATCCCCAGATCGACACCTGCCTCAAAACTCAAGAGCGGGCCCCTAGGGGCCCGCTCCTGGCATCTGGTCCTGCCGTTCAACTAACCGACGATCTCGAGAAAGGCGAAATTGACGCCCGATCGGTGTTCGTCAGCTCCGAGATTGACCTGTTGATAGGGATCACCGCTGGCGCCGAAACCTCCCGGATACATCGTCCCCCATCCGTAGGAGGCAGGCGGCAGCGTGCTCTTCTTGACAGTGACGCAGTAGGTGCCCGGGGGGAGTTCACTGAAGCTGTAGCTGCCGTTGGAGGACGTCTTGGTCGACCGGTAACCGCTGGACGAGCACGAGCCCTGACCCAGGGTGACCGTGACGCCTCCGAAACCCGAGCCTGAGGGGCTGGAGCTGGTCCCCCGATAGACGCTGCCCGAAATGGTGCCTTGAGGCGTGGGCGTGGGGGTCGGCGGGACGTAACATGCGCCCGGTTCGGAGCCGTTGGGAGTGAAACCATAGCCCCAGCGGCACGAATTATCGACTTGTGCCAGCTGGTTCAAAGGATAATTGCTGGCCCCCGATACGGGTGAGCCGGCTTCGACGGGGCTGAAGTGGTCGTTGTAGTCGAAGAAAGCAGGATCCTGTGGGCCGGCATCGGCCCACACGCCCCACATGAATTCAGCCGGTGCACCGATCAGTGCCTGCTTGAAGGCGATCTGAATCTGCGAGCCGGAACTGGGCGAGCGGCGGATCCAGGCGGCGTCGGGGTCGCCGCCCTGGCCGCTGTCGAACACCACCTGATCGTATCCATTCCCGGTTTGGGGCGGTGGCTCGGCCTGGATGGGAGTCGAGCCCCCGACGTCGTTGTTGCTGTCTTGCAGGGCCTGAACGCCATCCGTGGTCCAATTCGCATCCGGCGGCGTCATACCCCAAATCAACCAATCACCCCGCCCATCCTTGTCAATATCCACCTCAACCCCGTAGCGGGCGGCAAAATCAACAGGTGGCATGTCTTCCAGTGAAAGCGTGACGTAGTACCAAGGACTGGAGGCGCTGAGTTCGCCACGTGTGAGATCAAGATAGCCCAAGTAGTCCATTTTCTCGGACGTGAATGGCCGTTCGAAAAGGAGGGCGTCAAAATTGTCACCGATGGCCCGCCGCTCACTCGCCAGAGCCTTGGAAGATCGGTCGGTCATGAAACTGTTGGTCGACCCGGGATTCCCGGGAATGGCCGTGTGCACGACGGTGGCTGTTGCCGTCGGCTCGGCCACCGTGGCCGTGGCCTCGGGCGCCGTGGTTGCGGCGGGTGCCGCCGGTTCCGTCGCCGAAGGGACAGCCGCCAGGGACGCCATGGCGACCTGGGTGCCAACCGCCTGAAGGGTCAGCTGATCCGGGGAGACCTGGGGTGTGCCCAGTTGGGTCGGCAGGCTGCACGCTAGGCTGACGATCAGCAGGAAGGCCAGCGGAAGGGAGATACGGCGGAGTTGGCGGGGGCGGGAAGGCATGGCTGATCTCCTATGGCTCGATCGGGCGGCCTCGCGTCTGCCGCCTGGCGGAATGGCTGTCAACTCCTTCTTGGACCACACCCATCATATACGCAAACGGTCCCCGGCACCCCACCCGTTGGGCTCGGTGGGCGGCCGGCGGCCGGGTCAGCGGTCTTCCCAATCGGGCACATCCTCTCCAACGCTGTAGAGGAACACAAACGCCCCGGTTCGGCCCAGATGTTCAAAGGTCGCCTGCAGGGTGCGGTTGACCTCTCGGTAAGGTCGGTCATCGAGCGACCTCAGGAAGGCATGCATCGAACCGTGTTCGGCCCTCAGCGAGAGGATCTTCCGCGCGTTCCACACGGTGGCCTCGATTTTGCGTCGATTGCGCACAATCAACTCGTCCTGCACGAGCACATCCACATCGCTGGGGGTGAGGGCGGCCACCTTCTCGATTGAGAAGCCCTCAAACGCCTTCTGAAAGGCGGACCATTTCCGATCGATGACTTTCCAGCTGAACCCGGCCCGGAAGATGGCCTTGGTCATCTGTTCCAAATATCCATCATCGCTGTCAGGCGTCCGGCGCGGCGGGATGATGATCTCCGGCACGTCAACCTCCATTGGTGAAATATTTCACAATCAGTTTTGTTGATTCCCGCCCCTGAATCTACACCCATTCCCCATCGAGATGGCCCCAGATGGCGATCTGGCGGCTGCCGCCGACCACGTCTCCCGCCTGGCGTCCAGGCCGTTCCCGGCGGATAATGGGAGGGTTCCGTCGCGAGCCCAGACCCAACCCTATGCCCCCTGACCTGGCACATGGACTCCTCTCTCCCACCTTCCCTGCCATCGCCGCGGCGCTCGTGGCTGGCAATCGGAGGGATTTTTCCAGCGACGCGCGCGCCTTGGTCCAGATACTCAATCCAACCCTACGCGTGCCAGCCGCCCCGCCCGAGCTGCCCTCTGGCCCCTTGGTGGTGGCCGTCAATCATTATGCTCACCCCGGGTTCCACGCCATGTGGATTGCCTTGGCGGTCTCGTCATGCATCGATCGGCCGATCCGGTGGGTGATAACCAACGAATGGACCGCAACCTCGGGTCTGAGTCAGTGGGTCATCCCGCCGGCCAGCCGCTGGGTGCTGCGGCGCATTGCGTCATGCTACGGGTTTCTGGCCATGCCGCCGATGCCGCCGCGTGACCAGGACACGCAAGCCAGGGCCCTGGCAGTGAGGAAGATCTTGGCGTACATGATTTCGGATCGGGAGCCGACCCTGGGGCTGGCACCCGAGGGGGAGGAGTCTCCGACAGCCGAGCTGCAACGGCCACCGCCGGGGAGCGGCAGATTCCTCAGCCATCTGGCGGGCTGCGGGGCCGCCTTTCTTCCCGTCGGCGTCTTCGAGACCAAGGACCAGCTCTGTGTTGCCTTCGGCAAGCCCCTCGTATTAGACCCTTCGACCGCCACAGGCCGCGAGCCAGACGCTCCTGCCGAGATCGTCATGCAAGCCATTGCGGACCTGCTCCCGACTGCGCTTCGTGGACCCTACGCTTAGGAGGCGGATCTTGGAGCGAGCAACTCGCCGCGAATTGATCAATCTGAATGTGTACTGGCTCGGTCTGGCGTTCATGTGGAACAGCCTGCATGTGCTGGTGCTGCCGGCGGTCTTGTTGAACTTCGTTCCGGACGCCACAAAGAACACGGTACTCGGCCTGCTGACCTTCGTGGGCTTGCTTATCGCCACCTTGGTCCAGCCGCTCTCCGGCGCCTTGAGCGACAACCTGTCCACACGCTTTGGCCGACGGCGGCCGCTGATGGGACTGGGAATTCTCCTGGATCTGTTCTTTCTGGGCGGGATGGCCTTGGCTGGGGGCCTGGCGTGGTTGGCGCTGGCGTATTTCGGCCTTCAGATCGCATCCAACATCGGACATGGGCCAGCCCAAGGGCTGATGCACGACAGGGTGCCTCGCGCCCAAATGGGCACCGCCAGCGGGGTGAAAAATCTGTTCGATATGGGAGGCGCCGTCCTGGCGGCGCTCATCACCGGACGGGTGCTGGTCCCCTCCCGTCCCGGCATAGCTTACCTGGCGATCGCCTTGCTCTTGGTGGGCAGCGCCTCGATCACGTTGTTCGGCAGCCATGAGGACCCGCCAGCCCAATCCCCACCGAGGCAGACCTTGCGCGAGCAATTCTCGCTCGACATACGGGCCCACGCCGCGTTCTGGCGGCTGATCCTCGCCCGGGGTGTCTTTCTCGTCGGGGTGCTGGCGGTCCAGGGATTCGCCGAGTACTTCGTCAAGGACGTGCTCGGCGCCAAGGACCCGGTTCAACTCACAGGAAATCTGCTGGCTTCGATTGTGCTTTCGATCATGGCCTTTGCTTTAATCGCCGGCAGGCTGTCGGATCGGATTGGCCGCAAGCCGATGCACGCTGTCGCCTCCATCCTGACCGCCAGCGGCAGTCTGTTGCTGCTCAGCGCCCGCTCGACGCCGGCCGTGCTGGGTTTTGGCGTCATCGTGGGGGCCGGGATTGGGGTGTTCCTGACCGCCAACTGGGCCCTGGCCAACGACCTGGCCCCCCGCGGAGAAGGCGGCAAATTCCTGGGTTTGACGAATTTGGCCACGGCCGGCGCCGGAGCCATCAGCCGTCTGGCGGGCCCAGGGATTGACCTGCTCAACGCCGCCCGCCCCGGCGCGTACCTGGGCTATGCCGGACTCTTCGCCGGCGCAGCCATCCTCGCCCTGGTCAGTTTGATCATTCTGCGGAGTGTGCCGGACCCGGCGAAGGGGCACCCGGGAACCTGATGTCAATGCCCACGATACTACGGCCAGTCGATCTTGACCGGGTCCGTGTAGCCGTGTTTCTCAACCGCGTACAGTTTTCCCGATGACCTCGAGTCGCAATCCGTGTCATCGGTCAGCGTGAGCGATGTCCCATTCGTGTGGACGGCGGTGTCGAACAAGAAGCCATTCTGACACAGCCGAGCCTCGATCATATAGCCGCGGAAATCATCTTCCGTCATCCAAACCGAATCCCAGGTCACCGTGACCTTATTCCCGTCCCGCTTGGCGTCGACGTTGTTCGGCTGGCCGTAGAGCACCGAATGGGGCAGCCGAGTCTGGGTGACCACAACGCTCTTGACATTCCCATCCACGGTCACCACGGAGGCCGCCACCCAGCAGGCATAGTTCAACTTGTCAAAGCGTACCCAGAGCCAGGTGGCGCTGTAGTTGCGATTCCAGAGCAATCCATGATCCCCTTCATACAGATCACCGGCGTGCAGGTAGGCCGTGCCTGGGCCATAGCGGCAGTGCGCGGCGGGCACAGAAACGGTGACGTCAGGGAAATCAAAGGTGGGTGTTGGTGTGATGGATGGCGTGGGTGTGATGCTCGGAGTCAGGGTGATGGTTGGCGTTTCGGTGGGCGTGGCGGTCGAGGTGAATGTGGGCGTGAAAGTCGATGTCGGGGTCAGAGTCGGCACAGGGGTGGCCGTCCACGTCGGGGTCGGCGTGGCCAAAAAGGCAAGAGGCTGCGTGCACGCCGCCAGCGCCAGGGACCAAACACCCAGCGCCGCCAGAAGCAGCGCCGGGCCTCGCCCAATCTTACGCAGACCACGGTGTGGGGCATTCATTCTGGGCCGCATTCTAAGCCACCCACCCTGCCCGCATCAATGACCCATTCGGCCCGGTGCGTGACACAGCGGCCCCACCTGAACATCACTCGGGCAAATCCACAAGCCGCACTTGCTCGCCGACATCCAGAAAACACAATCTGCCGATGGGCCGTTCTCCCTTGAGCTTCTCCACGGCTTGGACATACGGCCGGATTTGTCCCTCGAAGTAGGCGTCCGCAGCCTCGTGCATGGCCGACTCGCCGGGAAGGTGGTCGGTCTTGAAATCCAGAACAATCCAGCGGCCATCCAAACGGTAGAGCAGGTCAATCACCCCCGAACGAGCCCAGGCAGTGCCCAAAGAGACGGTGAATGGCACTTCGTGCAGCCGGGGTTCAGCCCGCTGCAAATCAGCCCAAATCGGAGCCTGTTCAAGCCGCGCCAAGAGTACCTGGGCCTGTTCCAGGGCCCGACGGCGTTGGTCCGCTGTCACCAAACCGGCGCGCAAGGCTTCGGCTTCCACAAGGTTTGGAAACTCGGGGTCGGACGGCCGACATTCTCTTTGGAGCGCCGCGTGGACCAAACGCCCGAGCGCAGCCCCAGGCACGGATCCCTCCGCCCGAGTCGCCCGCCAATCCGGCTCGGCTTCCTGATCCAGATCTGCGTCAGTGCTTTCCGCCTGGGCTACCTCAATCGGCGCGAACAGATCGATCTCCTGCGAGGCGGGCCAGCTGAGAGACGGACCCGGCTGTCCATCAAACACCATGTCTTCCACGACGGCGGTCAGCCCTAAGCGGTTCCCATTTGGGGTCGTCAGCACGGACAGATCGGGGCCCGAAGACGCCACGTCAGCCGCGTCGAGATCCAGTGCCGAGAGGATCTGGCCCAGCCAGCCGGCTGCCGACCATTTCCCCCGGCCCTGCGTGAGATGCCCATTGAGGATCAGCTTCTCCCTGGCCCGTGTTGCCGCCACATACAACAGGCGTTTTGCCTCAGCCTCCGACTGCGCCTGATCGATCGCGGCTGCCAGCCGATACGCCAAGGGCTCGCCCTCCAGGCGGTCCGGCCGCGGTGCCACTCCCACAATGGACGAGACATAGACGCTGGCCCGCCTTGTCGGTGGCTGGCGGGACGCGTCCGCCAGGATGGTGACATCAAACTCCAATCCCTTCGCCTTGTGAATCGTCATCAGCCGCACGGCCCCTTCCGCTTCCGAAGCGGCCTCTCCCTCGCGGGCCCCAACGGCGCGCAACGTGCGCAGGTAGGCCAGAAACTCCGTCAGGCGGACAACCTGGCTCGCCTGCGCATCTTCAACAAGCTTGTCCACGTTGCGCCACAAACGACTATGCGAAGCCGCCAGAACCGCTCGCAGGTCGAGCCGATCGACGACGCGCTTGATCAATGCGACCACCGGGAGCCGATCAACCCATGGCAGCAGATCATCGAGAACCGTCAAGGCGCGCTCAGCGGCCGCCCGATCCGACGGCAAATCCAGTCTGCCCTGTTCTCTGAGCCCCTCCAGCATCGGGCTCAGCCTCCCATCTCGGACTCGCAGTCTGAAGACCCCGGCGTCGCTCATCCCAATCGCTGGGGACCGGAGGAAGCCCGCCATGGCCAGATCATCGGTGGGGTCCGCCAGCACCCCCAATGTGTTCAGCAGATCGCGTATCTCCGGCCGATCGTAAAACCCGCGGCCGGCCACGGTGACAAAGGGGATTCCGGCCTCTTCCAAAGCGCGCTCGTAATCGTCGAAACCGGTTGAGGCGCGGAACAACAACGCCACCTGGTCCCACGACCCAACTTCGCCGCTTGACTTCAACGCCAGCAGCCTGGCGCACAGCGCCTGAGCCGCCCTCGGCCGGGCGTCTTCGGCACGTTCGCCGACGCCTACGGCCAGTTCAAGAAAAGGAGAACCCACCCCACCCGGTGCCGACCGGAACGGCTCGAGCGCTGTGTAGGGGACATCATAGAGCTCGTCGCCATCTCGGGTGCCCATGACTTGGCCGAGGATTTCATCCAGCCCGGCCAGAAGCCCGGCATGGCTGCGGAATGTGGTTGACAGATCGAAGGTCTTGCCGCCGCTGCGGGCTTTTTGCACCCGCAGTTGGCGAAAGACCGTGACATCGGCGCCGCGGAAGCGGTAGATGCTCTGGCGGGCGTCCCCGACAACGAACAGTCTGCCCTGGTCGTCACCGGTCAACCGTTCGATGATCTCTCGCTGCCTGGCGTTGGTATCTTGGAACTCGTCCACCAGAACCGCGCCAACCGCCTCACCCCAACGGCGTTGAACTGCGGGGATTGAGAGAAGCGACAGCGCGCCGGCTTCCAGGTCATCGAAGTCCAAGGACCGTCTCGCATCCAGTTGTCGGTGATAGCCGAGGTCAGCCCGACCGAACAGCCTTTTCAGCCGGGGAACGTCCTCGGCGAATCGGGCTTCGATCGACGGATCGGGTCGGGTATCCCGGACCGAGGCGCCACCAAGCCAAGACTCCAACATCGTTTCATACTGCTGGCGGACGGCCTCGATGGCCGATCTGGCCGAACCGTCCTTGCGGCCGACATTGGTCCTCATGGACGCTCGACGCAGGTCGAAGAGCTCCCCGGCAGCCTCGATGGAATGGTGAGTGTTGAGAGCGGAGCGCACAGCCTCCCAACCGGCCAGGAAAGACCCGACCTGGGAAGCCATGCTGTCGGTCATCTCTGCCTGGGCCAGCTGGGATAGGACCTGGACCGCATCGCGCACCGACGGATCTTCCACGAAGGCATGCAGGGCAGCCGCGATCGCAGCCGACGCCATCCAATCCGACTCGGTCTCGACCTCAAAGGCTTGGATGGCATCCAGCCGGCCGTCAAGGAGATCGGACAGGACGGCACGCAGCGCGAACGGCCGAAAAGCGACAAACAGCTCGGCCATGTCCTGCTGGTCGACAGCCCAGGCCAGGGCATCTTCGACGGCCTGGGCTTTGAGAGCAGCGGACCAGCCCTCGTCGACGACCTCAAACCCAGGATCGACACCTGCCTCAGCCGGATGGGCCCGCAGCACCTCGGCACACAGGCTGTGAATGGTCCCGATGCGGGCCGCATCCATCTGCGCCTCGACCGCCTCCCACGCCGGGCGCGTCGCCGCCTCCCCCGCCTGGGCCAGGGCGGCCACCTGGGATCGAATCCGGTTGCGCATCTCGCGGGCGGCTTTCTCGGTAAAGGTGATGGCCACAACCTGCCTGGGCGTCATTCCATGCGCAAGATGCCAAAGATAGCGGGCGACCAGAGTCTGCGTCTTCCCCGTCCCGGCCCCAGCCGTAACGACCACGTCGGCGGCTGGCTCGACCACGGCCGCCAACTGATCCGGGGTGAGGCCGAGCAGGCGCTGCAGCGCTTTGGAGGTGAGCAACGGGAGAGGAGCGGTCATGGCGAGATCATCCGCCCCAGCTCGACGGCGTGTAGCGCCAACACCAGGCCGCCGCCGGGCAGTATCCCGGGCAACCACCCCGTGGCGGAATCGGAGGGAAAGCGCCCTGCCGTGCCCCGGAGAGGATGCGTTCCACATGCGCCTGGGCGACGGCGTAGGCAGCCGACTGGACCGGACAGGGCTTCTCCATCCACCTCGGCCTCAAATGAGCTCAACTTGAGGGACCCCGGCTGCGCCTGGCGGATCTTCCAATAGAAACCTTCTATCGGATCCCCCATCTCCAAAGCTTGCGCCGCGCCCAGGGCGTACAGCGGAAGCTGCAGCCGCCGCCCGTCGAGCAGATCGCTGGCCGCCAGATGGCTCGAACCGGTCTTGTAGTCGATGATGCGCACCTCGCCCGCCTGATTGCGGTCGACGCGATCGATGAATCCGCGCACACGGACCGTTCCCAGGCGCGTTTCGAGCTCCAGCGGCGGCGCGCCGCCCAGCCCGAAGGCGGCTTCGAGCCCGGCCGGAGTCCATCCCGAGCTGATCTCAGCCAAGGCCTCCACGGTTGCTTCGAGCATCGCCTCCAGATCCTGGCGCTCGACCCCCCAAAGCGGAGTTGGACGGAAGCCATATCGCTGGGGCGCGTCGCGGAAGACGTCCTCGGCCGCCTGACTCAAGCTGCGTTTGACGGAATCCAAGTCGGCCGGGTCGTCCGCCTCCGCATAGGCTCGCTCCAAGATGGCATGCAGCATGGAGCCCAGCTGGGCGGCGTCAAAACCCAGCTCGGGAGGCTCGTGCGCTTCCAATCCGAGCGCAACCGCAACCAAGAACTGATGAGGACAAGCACCATAGGCTTCAAGCCGGCTGGGGCTCCAAACATGGTCGGGCCCATACAAAGCGGCCAACTCATCGCTCTCGGACGACAAGTCCCCCTCGTATGGGCCCGCCGCCTCAGCCTGTGAGCGAGCTGCCAGCACGTCACGCGCATGCTGGAGCTGCGCCCATCGCTCACCCAGGGAGGCAAGATAGTGTTCGGGAAGGCCTCCGCGTCGAACCCCCCAAAAGAGCACCTCCTGGACCGAGGCGGCATCCGCCAGCGGACGGGGCGACTCGGTGGAGATGCGACGGACGGAATCGGGGCTGAGTTGCGCAACTGCTTCCCAAAACGGCGAGGCAAGCCAGGCTTCACCGTCGTCCGCCAGATAGGGCCGCGTCAAAAGCAGCCAGCCGTCGGCGCGCGTCACGGCCTGGTAGAAGAGGCCAGCCTGCTCGCGGCCAAGCCTGGGCTCGAGGCCCAGATCATTCCGCACCTCGTCGGGCAGGAAGGGATCTTCGCGCTCGACCTGTGGCAGCAAGCCTTCGGACAGCCCCAGGACTGCCACAGCCTGGTAGCGGACGCCGCGGGCTTCGAGCAGACGGAGGACGGTCACGGGCGGCCGGTCCCAATCGGATTCTTCCTCGAACTCTGCTGCCTCCAGCTGGCCGGTAAGTTCGCGCACAAACTCCGAATAGCCCAGCGCTTCGGGCTGCGCCAATTCATCTCCCAAGACCAGCGCTCGTAGAGCGGCCCTCAGCCTGGCCAGCGCGGCCTTGTCGCCGGCGGTCGTCTGCCGAGCCGTGAAGCCCAGATCATCGATCAGGTCTTCCAGCCACCTCACCCAACCTCCCGGTGTCTGCGCGTCCGGGGGTCGGAGGCGCGCGGCAAGCTGGCTCAGGCCCCGCTCAAGCCGGGCGGCCTCGGCCCCGCGGGGGGTGCCTTCGCCCGGCACATCGACGGCCTCCTCCGGCCCGACTAGCGATGCATCCGCCCTGGCCAGACGCCCCAGAGCATCCCGCCAGGTCTCCAGCCCGTCCACAACCTGACCGTAGCGGCTGGCTGCCTCCAGCAGGTGGCGATCGGTCGTCATCAACCCGAAACCGCCCAGGTCAAAATAGGGTGAATGCACTGCATCCAGGGTCAGCCGCTGCGGCCAGTCCAGTAGGGGCAAGGCAAGCAGGTCCAACAGCGCCACGACGCCAGGAGCAGACGTGAGCGGATCGCCGTGGGTGAATCTCAGGGGTACCCCAAATTCAGCCGCCGCGCGCCGCAGAAGCGGCCGGTAGCGGGCTGGATCGGGCGTGACCAGGGCGCAGTCGCCGGTTGAGAGCTGATCGCGGCGAATGCGAGCCTTCAGCCAGCGCAGTGCCTCGCGCGCTTCTTCGATCGGCGATCGGGCTTCGATTAGCGCCAGTCTAGAAGACGCGGGCAAAGGCTCTGCCCCAGCTTCGAACAATCGCCCCTCCAATGCGGCCAGAGTCTTTTCCTGGCGTGGTTCTGCTGAAGACACATCGAGTTGGAATTGGAGACCGGCCTCAAGGAGCCGATTGAAGGAGCGAGCAAATCGCCGGTGGGCCCTGCGCTGCATGCCCTCCGTTCCGGGCAGCGTCAAGCGCAGCTCGGGGACGGCTCCGGCCAGAGACACGAGAGCACGCAGCTGATCGCCCTCAAAGGAGTCAAACCCGTCCACAACGATCAGGGCCACATCGCTGAGGAGATGCGGTGCCGCATCCAAGGCGGCGCAGGCGCGGGCGTTGAGGCTCTCACCATCAACCCAGCCCGAGCGCTCAAGGCGGACGCGGTAGGCGGCATGGATCTTCGCCAACTCATCCAGCTTCGCCTTCGGTCCCCCTGAACTCTTTCCGAGGGTTTTGGGTGCGACGCCAGCCTGATCCAGCTCGGCGATGGCCTCCGCCATCGCCTCCAGAAATCCCGGCCGCGCCACCAGGGGCAAGTAGTGAGACAGCTCCCCGGCGGCAGCCACCGACTGAATCGCTTGACGCAGGATCAAGCGCTGCACGGGCCCCGGGGCCACAGGGGAGAAGCTGCGAGCCCGCCCCAGGATCTCCTGGAACAGATCGCCAAAGGTCCCCACCCGCACGCCGAGCGCTCCGCCGGCGCGACCCAGCCGCTGGCGGTAGGCGGCTACGGCCAACCGGCCGGGGGCGATGACCCAGATCGGCGATAAGGGCGAATCTCGGCGCACTTCGAGGATTCGGGCCAGAGTGCGTTGGGTCTTGCCGGATCCGGCCGGCCCGAGGCTGAGAGAAACGGTCAAAATGGACTTCCGCTGGGGCTCACTTTGTGAAAATCCTCACAATCCCGGTGCTGCCACATGCTGCACCTGTCGGTCTGGAGGCCAGTATACGGCGCCCGCAGCGCCGCCACAAAGAGGAATCAGAAAAGCTGGTGGCGCGGGGACTTAGCCCTCGCGCAAAGCAGCCGCGAAGCGCCGCACCGATAGAGGTTCACCGCTGAGCAGCGTTTGCACCCGGAACAGGCGCCCCATCAAGAACAGAGTCGCCACGCCGGTGACGGCAAGCAGCGAAAGGCTAAACACCAACTGCCAGGCAGGGACGGCGGTTGACGTCATGCGCATCAGCATCGCCACGGGGGCCGAGAAGGGAAACAGGCTGAGCGCAACCGCGAACACGCCATCGGGAGCGCTGACGATGCTCGTCCACAAGTAGATCGGAATCATCATCGGGGCGACAATCAGGAAGACCCAGGCGCGGCTGCCTTCCATGTCCGGTGCCAGGGCCCCCACGCCAGCCATCAGCGCCGAGTAGAGCAGAAACCCGCCCAGCGCAAAGGGCACCACCAGGGCGCCTTCCAGCGGCGAAATCTGAAGCGCCTGCAGGGCGCTCACAGCGCCACCGCGCATGTTCTGAAGCCAGACGGACCCCATGCCAAACCAGACGACATACTGGATCACGGTCAGCAGGCCCAGACCGATCATCTTACCGAAAAGGAGCTGCCGGGGCCGGAGCGAGACGAGCAGGATCTCCAATGTTCGGTTGCTCTTTTCGTTGACAATGCTCTGAAGGAGAAAGCTCCCGCTGGTGAAGAGCGGGATCATGACGGCAATCGTGACCAAGAAGGGGAGCATGAAGTTGGCAAAGTCGCCCGAAGTGCCCTCCGGGCTCAGATTAACAAACGCCGGCGATCCGCCCGGCCCAAACGGCCAGCGAGCCAGAGTCAGCTGGGCCTCGTCAGCGCTCGGGAGCAGATTGCCGATCATGAGCCAGTTGACGGCGTTCATGTCCGGAGAACTGGTGGGGAGGCCCGGCGAGACATAGGTCAGATCGCCCGTTTCCACGTAGTCCAGAGGGATAATGACGTAGGCGCGCAAATCGCCCGACTCCAGGGCTCTCTTCGCCTGTGCCTGGGAAGCGAATGCCTTGAAGTCGGAGGCCGAGAGCGGCGGGGGCACCCGCTGGATCAGGCCCCCTGGATCAACGTAGCCAAGGGCGCCCGTCGAGCCGCTGGACTCGGAAAGAGATTCCAACGGCGGCGTCGGATTGGAGACCGCCCGGCCCTGAAACGCCCACATGATCAGGATGACGGCCGGGGTGAAGAATGTTGTGAACAGGAAACCGCGCGAGCGCACCCGGACACGGAACTCTCGCCAGCCCACGAGCAGGGCATTTCTCATGATGCCTGCCTCTCTCTTCCCGCCCGGCAGGTCATCGGCCCACCAGGGCGTCCAGGATCGCCCGTGGCCGCAGGCTCTGACCATACATCAGCATGGCCGCCCGGAAGACACGGCTGACGGCCCACAGGCCGAAGATCAGGCTGATCAAGACCGACGCCAGGGCTCCCGCCAACTCCCAGATCGGAACTTGCGTGAGCGCCATCCTGATCATTCCAAACATCGGCGCTGTCAGCGGGAAGAGAAGTCAGGGCCACCGAAAGGGGCCCATCCGGATGCTCGATCACGATGCCCAGAAGGGCCAATGGGAACATCGAAAAGAAGCCCAGCATCCCGGCCAATTGCTGGCCCTGCTGGCTGTCGCCTGCGATGATCCCCAGGCCCGACGCGGCCGTGGCATATAAGAAGTAGCCCGGCACCCCCAACAGAGCCGCCCAGATCAACGCCGGCCAGGGGATCAACACGCCCGAAAAATCCACTCTGCCCACCAGCGCCACGCCCAGTGCCAGGCCCCCGCCTAGGGCCCAGACGCCCAGCTGTGTCAGGCTGAGGGCGGTCATGCCGAGGACTTTGCCGGAAACCAACTGGCCTGGGCTCATGGATGTCAGGACGATCTCCATCGCCCGCTGATCCTTTTCCCGCACCACGGCCGAGCCCATCTGTGCCGCACCCGTCACCACCGCCAGTGCGAAGAGAATTCCGAGAGCCACCGGCAGGCCGACCCATATGACCAATCCTGCGCCGGAGCTAAGCCGGGTGCCGTCCTTGGCGGACTCCAGGGTCACGTTCGATGGGTCTTCCAGCCTGGCCAGCACGGCCGGGGAGGCGTCGGGGATGAGCGCCTTCCGGACGACGCTGCGCATCGCCCGGCTGATGGTCCCCGAAGGCGAACTCGAGGCCGAAGTACTGCGCATCGTTCCCCTCACGGAAGTTGGCCGGCAGCACAAGAAAACCATCAAGGTCCCCAGACTCCACGGCCCTCCGCGCCGACTCGGGGTTATCGAATGTCTCAACCGCCAGGGACTTGCCGTCGACTTCCACCGAACGGACCGGATTGAGCTGGTGGGACAGGTCGACAAATCCAAGCCGCGGGGCCGACGAACGCCTCGCTTGGAGAATAGGCACGGCCGCGGCCACGATCATCACGGCCGGCATCCCGAGCGTGAGCAGCAAGAACGAACTGGAGAAGACCCTGCGTCGATACGTGACGCGCGCCATCAAAAGAAGCTTGCTCATGTCAGGCAAGCTCCTGCGCTTCAGCCCGGCCGACGACGCGCACGAAGATCTCGTCCAAGGACATCTGCACCTGCTCAAAGCGGTCGACCCGCAGCCCGGGCAGGTCCACCAGGCTCTTCAGGACATCCGCCGGATCGACGCCTGGCTCCAGCAGCAACCGGTAGCCACCGTCCTGCGCCTGGAGCCGCTCCACACCCGGGACGGAGTCGATCTCCCGGTTGAGATTAACTTCGACGGCATGCTCCGAGTATCGTCTTCGCACTTCGGCAACTTCGCCGTGCAGCACGTCACGCCCGTGATCGATCAGCAGGATGCGCTGGCACATCTCCTCTACCTGGTTCATCTGATGCGTGCTCATGACGATCGCCGCGCCCTGGTCACGCAGGCGGTAGAGCAGGCTCTTGATCAAGCGGGTGTTGACCGGATCGAGGCCGCTGAACGGCTCGTCGATGATGATCAACTCCGGTTTGTGCAGGGTCGCGGCCACAAACTGTGCTTTCTGATTCATGCCTCGGCTCAGGGCCTTGATCTTACGGCTGCGCTCTTCCCACAGCTCCACCTCCCGCAGCAGCGCCTCCGCTCGAGCTGCGGCGGTCCTCCGATCCAGCCCTTTCAGCTGTGCCAGGAAGACCAAGGTGTCGAGCAAGGTCATGTCATCATACAGACCTCGCTCCTCGGGCAGATAGCCGATGCGAGCCTTGGTCGACTCACCCATCGGGGCCCCGAGGACGGTGATCTCACCGGCACCCGGGCGGATGATGTCCAAGATCATGCGGATGGTGGTGGTCTTTCCGGCCCCGTTGGGTCCCAAAAGGCCGAAGATCTCACCGCGACGCACCTCAAATGACAGGTCGTCCACGGCAGTGAATCCCGCGTAACGTTTTGTGACATTTTTCACAATCACTGCGGGGTCAGAGGCTGGCATGGTAGGTCTCTCTTCCTGGCAAATGACAACCGCCCTCATGTATTGCAAGCATGAATCCTATGCGCATCGCCGCCTGCCATCAAGATCCATTCGTCTTTCCTCCCACGTGCAGATCGTCATATGCGCCCAACCACCTTCCGCCGGTCGATGTGGAGGTCCGTTCGTCCCAGGACCCCATCCCAGGCGCTCCTGCTGCACGGAACAGAACGAAGGTCCTGCCAACTGCCGGCTGAAGCGCAGCCTGAACGAGTTGGGTTGAGCTGTCCGATAAGGAAAGAAAGGGATGGCAGTCGATCAGATCCGGTGGCTGGCCATGGCGATCCACGGGCCGGATTGGTGAACGGCATCCAGCTCGAGACCCTGCTCCTCCAGGCACGTCCGAAGGCCCGCAACGTGGCTATCCTTGAAGCCGCTGAGGACCATCCTGCCTCCTGGGCGCAGTAGCCGCGCCAGGCCATCCCGCAGATTGGCTTCGTGGACCGGCGCCAGGATGTTGGAGACGATGAGATCGTATGCGCCAGGTTCAACGCGTTTCGAAAGTGACGGGAAGTCGTCCTGCGTGACGGTGATCACGTCCTGCAGATCGTTGGCTCCGACGTTCTCCTGAGCCGTTTCCACGGCAAACGGATCGATGTCGCAGGCGTCAACCGAGCTGGCGCCCAGTCTCCCGGCCGCAATCGCCACCACGCCCGATCCGGTCCCAAGGTCGAGAACCGACTGGCCAGGAGCCAGGAGGTCATCCAGAAGCTCCAGGCAGAGCGCCGTCGTCGGGTGGCTGCCGCTCCCGAACACCCGACCTTCAATCTCGGACGTGCCGCTGGCGCCGATCCAAGCTCCCTCACGTCCCTGATCGAGCCGAATGACTTGGCGATCGGTATGAACATCTCCCGCGAAGTCGATGGGCACAATCATCAGCCGCCGGCCCACCGGGAAGGGCAGCACACGGTGGATGATCATGCTGCCCATCAGGGCGTCGAAACCGTCGGGGCCGATTGCAGCCAGTTCTCCGACATCCGAAGCATCGAGCCGTAAGTTCCTGGCGACTTCCGCCGGCGAATTCAGCAGTCGGGTCTTGAAATCTGGATGGTCAATGGCCGCAAGGACCACCTTGGCCAGGACACCCTGCCTCATTCTGGGTCACCCTCGCCTGACGACTCCGGTGATTCCGGTTCGTCATCGTCGTCCGGCCAAATGGCAAGGATCTCGGCCTCCCAGGCCTTCGCCAGGGCGACCACCCGCGCCTCCTCTGCATCCAGCTCGGCCACAGCCCTGGCCAGTTCCAGCTTCAGGCCCTCGACGACAGAGGTGAACAAGCGACGATCGACTCCCAAGATGTGCCCCCGGTCTGGCTCTGGGATCGTCAAACCAGCCAACGCCTCGTCGGGCTCCTGGAACAAGAGCTCTCGGAAGGCGGGATCGACAACCGCCCTCCCCAGCACTTCTTGGGCTTCGAAAGAAAAGGTGGAAGACTCTGAAACCACGTTCGTCCAACTGGCGGCGGGCGTGGCGGCCTCCTCACCCTTTTCGGTCAGGTCCTCCGCCGGTGCATCCGGTTCAGGTGGGTGCGCATCGTCTTGGGTCATCATCCCCCCATTCTACGCCAAGCGTCAGCGCAAACCGGAACAGACTTCGATGCTCTTCGCCGTCCATCCGGCTGGAAAAACGAAAGAGCCCCTCTCGGCGAGAGGGGCTCTTGGGTTGACTAAGTCAGGGGATCGCTAGACGACCTTGACTTCGGCCGCCTGCAGGCCCTTGGGGCCCTGCTCGATGGAAAATTCCACCTGCTGGCCCTCTTCGAGCGAGCGGAAGCCGTCCGCCTGGATGGCTGAGAAGTGAACGAAGACGTCTTCGCCTTCTTCACGCTCAATAAAGCCATAACCCTTCCCGGCGTTGAACCACTTGACTGTACCAAGAACTCGATCCGACATTGCTACGTGCCTCCTTGGGCATCTGGTGTTTGAGGCGCTTGTCTCGTCCCTGGCGGTCAGGCGGTTAAGCAAAAGGGCCCTAGCTTTGCAGCCCGGGCCCATCGCCATTGACTTCCAGACGGAACGTGCATGCTGCCTTCAAGTCGATATCATATCAGCCTTTTTGCGTTTTGCATAGCCCCAGTTTTCCACAAGCCCCTCCGCCCAACTCCCCTGTCCCCTCTTCGGCCTGCGCTGCGAGCGGCTACTCCGGCTTCAGGTAGCGGTCGAAGAAGGTCAAAGTGCGCTGCATGGCCAGGCTGAAGGGCTTGGCCAAGTTATGGTCCGCGCCGGGGTAGACATACAGCTCAACCGTCCCACCGGCCGCCTGCACCTGGTCGTACAAAGTCTGCGAGAAGATCAGCGGCACCTCGTGGTCGACCGTCCCATGATGAAGCTGAAGCGGTCCCGAGAGGTCCCCCAAGTAGGCGTTGGCCGAGATCGAGTCCCAGAAGGCGGGGTTCTCGTCCGGTGTGCCGTACACGCTGGACAGCCCGCCCCTCCAGCCGCGGCTGCTGCGAGGGGTGGGCGTCGGGGTACCGGGCGCGACGGGCGTCCGGTGCCAGAGGTTGATCAGATCAGGATAGGAGGCCACCACCCCGGCCCAGATGACACCCACCTTCACATCCGGCCGGATGACCATCGCCCGCAGGGTGATGTAGCCGCCCATCGAATGGCCCCACATGCCTACCCGGCTGCGGTCGGCACCTGGGTAGTTTTCCATCGACACCATGGCATTGATCACATCCACCACATAGTCCGGGGAGCCGTAGGCGCCGCTGGGCGCGCCTTCCGAGGCCCCATGGCCACGGTAGTCCGGCTTGAAGACGATGTAACCGTGGCGGGCGATGGCGTCGACGTAGGCCACGTAGCGGGACGTGGTCTGATAGATATCGGGCGGGATGTAGCCGTGATTGAAGATGATCACCGGCCAGCCCGTATCTGGAGGCTCGCCGTACGGGACAGTGAGCAGCCCGTAGATCGTGTTGCCTTCAGAGATGTAGGAGGCGATGTATCGGCTGTAGTTGCCTCCGGAAGGCAGGGTCTCTTCGATGGTGATTGGACTGCCGGGATAGTCCCGTTGGCGCATCGACTCAATCGTCAACGGGTGCAGGGTGGGTGTCGGGCTGGGCGTGATGGTCGAAGTCGGCGTCACGGTTGCTGTGGGCATTGGAGACGGCGTGTGACTTGGCACCGGCGTGGCGTTGACAGCTGCTGACGGGGGCTTTCCCGGCCCGGAACACGCGGCGGCGGACCCAACGCCAATGACGACAGCGAAAGGAATACCGACCAGCACAGTGCGCCGCAAGCGAGTCATAAGGAGCCCATGGTACTCGATTTCGGCTCATAGGCAGCCCTAACTCAGCCAGGTCTGTCCCCGCCTGGCCGAGTCACTCTTGCGTCGTTCGGGTCGGTGCAAGCCCTAGGGCTTGTAGTAGGTGACCTGCAGCACGAAACCATTGTACAGCGACGCGCACGAGCCTTTGGAGAAGGAATCTGATCCCGGCGCTTGTTCATAGCCCCGCAGAACGAAACCATAATTCTGCTGCGCGCCGGATCGCCAGGCCTTCACAACCGGTGTGACGTCAAAGTCATACTGAGCGAGGGGGAAGCCCTCCGGCACCGGCATGTAGTCTTTGGCCGGGATCGTCATGGGTTTGTCTCCGTAGGGATTCCCACGCCAGTCATCGGTGCCCAGCATCAGGTGTGTAGCGCACGAACGCTCTTCGTTGGTGGCCACGTCTGTCGCCGGTCGGTAGAAGCTGTCCTCCCAGGTGTACTGCAACCTCGCATCAATGATCTTCCCCGGGATCTGGCTCAAATCGAACCATACTCCGCCGCGGTAGTTCGTCTCCCGATAGTCGCAATGGTCCCCGGTGGTGTAGGCGTGTCCGACAGCGATTGCATCCCCAGGCACGTTGAAACTGCCGTACACCATGCCCAGCGTGTATTTGAATCCACACTTCAGCGTGTCGTTGTAGCGGTACTGCAGATTGGTGGGCTTGAGATTGATGGTGGCTGTGCCCAAATCGTCGTAGGTATAGCAGGTCACGGCGCTGTCTGCCGATTCCAGCTTCCCCACGAAGGCGCGGACCATGATGCAGTGCTGCGTGCCTTGGAGTCCGGGCCATCCGGGCGGGGGTATCAGAGCCAGCGTCCTCTTCTGGTCGTTGATCGTCTTGATCAACGCCGGCTTGCCAGATTTCTGAAGCTCGTAGACGTGGTATCCGTCGACCTGGGTGATGCAATTGGTGACTCCCATGCCACACAAGTCGGTGAGCTTCCAAACAATGGCAGCATAGCGATCCTTGAGGGCCGACTTGCAGACCAGGCCGCCAAGCACCCCGGCATGCTGGGTACAGACTACGGGATCCGATGTGCGCTGGACATCATACGGAAAGACGATTTCGGGGGCTGGGGGCTGCCCTTTGAGGGGCTTCACTTGCAGCCCGCCTGTGAGATCGAAGTTGGTGCCGGTGATGTGCAGATCGCCGAGCTGAGTGGGATCGAAGGTCTGCTGACCCGATCCGAGGTACTGGAGCTGGCTGCCGGCCCAGCCCCAGCACTCGAACTTCAAATCGACTGGCGTCTTCATGCCGCCGACCGTGATCAATTTGTTCATGTATTGGGAAACGTCGAAACCGCCCTGGTCTTTGGGGATGAACTTGCCTACAGCCAGAGGGATACGGGTCCACGGGGTGTTCGACGTCGAGTTGTAGCAGTAGATGTTGTCGACGGGCGTGGAAGTGGTGATCTTGCCCTGGTCCAGCGAAATCCCGCTCCACTGGACGGTCAGGCAATTCACATTGTTGACCTGAACGGTGACGGGGCTGCTGTCCGACGACCCGGCCTGATTGAAAGCCTCTGCGTAGTAGCTCACCGTGCCGTACAGCCCCTTGTCAGGGTAGATCACGGTTATGCCCGATCCGTTTTCCGGCCCCCACTGGTAGGCCTGCTTGTAGTCCACCGTCGCCGGATCCGAACGGTAGATCACGAAGCCGGACTCGTTGTCGGACTGGTCCGTGAGCGTCAGCTGCACATCGCAGCCGTTCACCTGGGCGTCCAGCTTAGGCGCCGCCGGCGGCTTGGAGCCCCCAGCCCCTCCGGGCAAATGGCTTTGGACCCAAAACCCGGGGCCTGAAGGCGGCGACGCCGGCGGCTGACCCGCACCCCCTGCCTGACCACCGCTTCCGGCGCTGCCTCCCGCACCCGCGTTGCCCCCGGAGGCGGGGGTGGGAGTCGGCTGTGGGTTTTCACCCTGGGGGAGGGCTGCCGAAACCGCGCCCGTCGGCTTTACGGCCGAGACGCGTACCAGATTGGAGGTGATCGCGCTGCCATCGTTCAGTTCAGCATGTACGCTGAGCGTGTGCTCGCCCGGCCCTGCCGGTGACCAAGACCAGTAGGTGCTAAAAGGCTGGGCGCCGGAGCTCGGCGTGCCCGGGCCGACGTCCTGGCCGTCCACCCACAAGTCGGCGGATTGGACGTCTGCCGTGCCGGTCGATTCGGCAGACACCGGGACGGTCTCTCCCACGTTCAGACTGCTTCCATTGACCGGCTGGACGAGAGTCAGGAGCACGCCGCCTCCCGGTGGCGGCACCTGCTGCGCCAGCGTGGGCAGGCGCATGTATGCGACCACCCCCACCGCCGCCACACACACCACACCGAGACCCACAACCAGCAACCCAAGTCGAACCATCAGACTTCTAGACATCGCATCGCCTCCCAATGCTCTTCTGTACCGTCATCATCGAATGACCGGGACCGTGGGTGTGTTGATTGGTATGGGTATAGGCACGATGTTGATCAGGGTAGGAGTTGGCGTGTTGATCGTGACGGGCGGAGGAACGACGATCGTCCCGCAGCGAAGCAGCTGCACGTCCGTATACACCTGGCTGCGCACGATCTGGCCTTGTTTCGGCTGGAGCGCGAACTGATACTCGACCGTGGCCTTCTGGTACCCGGTGCCCCCATCAAGCTGGCGCCCAGACAAGGACAGCGTGTAGTGCCCTGCGCCGTCAGGGTTCATCGCCTGGCCGCTCGACCAGTTGGTGGTCTTCCCAGTGGCGCTGTCTTTCAGACGATAGAAGAAGACCATGGCCTTCACAGCGCTGGAGTCGCTGGCTTGCGCCCCAAAGGCCACGTTTATCGGGCTGCAGCTCCCGGAGCCGAAGTAGAGGCTGTTGGTGGATGGCGGCGTCCCCTGAACGCTGAGTGTGGGCCCGGGCGTCGACGTTGAGGTTGGCGCCATGGTCGGCGAGGCCGCAGGGAAATCACAGGGACCGTTGATGTTGATGTCCTCAGGTGCGACCCATCCGCTGAAAAACGACCCCGACGTTCCGGGTGCCTGCTCCACCGACGCCCAACCGTTCGGATTGATGCCGTCCACAGTGGCGTATTGATCCGGACCGATGGTTGTGGATACGGCAGCATTCTTGTCCGGTTGGGTGTACAGGTTGATCTTGGCCATGGGCATCAAGAAGCACACGCCTGGCGGCGGACCCCACACCTGGGGCAATCCGCTGCAGTCGCCCGTTGTGGCGGCAGTGTTGGGGGGGATCCAGCGCAGGCGGAAGGGACCGGTGTTGGCGGCTTGCGCCACGCCCGGATCAAAGCCAAGCCAGCCATCCGAGGTTTGCGCCTGGATTTGCGCCGAGAAGCCGGCCGAGACGTGGGAGAAGACATCCGCACTCAGGCTGGGGCGCATGTAGATGTCGAGGTCGCTGGCCGCCGTGAACGTGCATTGCGAGGACATCGTGGCGACTTGGGGTGTCTTGGCACCCGTGATCGACACGACCGCCTGAGCTGGCGGCCCCCAGACGTTGTAGGCTCCAGATGCATAGGCCTGCAGCGTGTAATTGCCAGGAGTTGAGGGATTCCACGAGAACTGGACCTGCGCCAGGCCACCTTGCGTGCTGTCCGGCGCTGAGGATTGAAGCGTACTTCCCATTGACATCCAGCCTGATGGCCGAGATTCCGGTGGGTCCGCTGGCATGGATCAGGACCGGAACAGAACCCACGGGAAAACTGGATCCATCCAGAGGTTGGTCTATCCAGGCGATCGGATCCCCTCCGCCTCCAATCTGCGGGTTCGTAAACATATTGCAGCCCGCCACCAAGAGAACCAGCGTGGCGCCCATCAACCATCGTCCATACCGACTCATGACATCCCTCCAACAAGATGGATTTGACTACCTGTCGCACGCCGCTCTTCGGTCGAGAATGGATGCGTCGCAGGTCTCCAGTCCCCACAAGGCGGCCGGAATCGAAACAGGCCACCCAAGGGGTGGCCGAAGGTTCGCCCAAAGGGCGAATCACATAGATGAAGACTATTGGGAGTACAAACCGTGCCGAGACAAAAACCGAACGTAGCCTACCGCCCCTAACCTTTGATGTGCGGTCTCGGCTGTAGGAAGTGCCTGCAGTCGAAAAACGATCGCGATCTGATACCGATAGATTGATTTGTTATTGTACCCACTCTGTACACTGATGGCAATCGGAGAGCGCTGATTAGGTCTGCGACCCATGCGAAGGCTTGGGTATCAAACCACGCTGTTCTCGTCAACTTCCAGCGACCGGACCATCCTTGACAAATGTCCCGTTGCGCAGGTCATACAACGCCTGTCGGATCTCGTCTTCGGTGTTCATCACAAACGGACCATAAGGCACGATGGGCTCTCCAAAAGGGGCGCCGGCCATCAACATGAAGCGCGCCTGGGAACCCGGCCCGGCCTGGACCCTCAAATGATCACCGTCGCCGAAGACCACCATCTTGACCGCCCCGACCGCCTCTCCGTGGTCTTCCCCATCGGATCCGAAGAGCGCCTCACCCTCGAACAGGTAGGCAATAGCCGTATGGCCCTGTGGGATCCCAACCTCGAATTCGGCCGTGGGGTCCAGGGTGACATCCATGTAGATCGGTCTGGCGGCAATCTCCGAAACGGCACCCTCCACCCCTTGGAACGCACCGGCGACGGTTCGGACCGTCACCCCGTCCTGTTCGACGGCGGGAATCTCGTCGGCTGTGATGCCCCGGTAGCGCGGCGGACTGAGCTTCTGGGCTGCAGGCAGGTTGACCCACAGCTGAAAGCCGTCCACCCGCCCGCTGGGGCCGCGCTTGGGCATCTCCTCGTGCATAATGCCCCGTCCGCTGGTCATCCACTGGACGTCGCCCGGACCGATCACACCGCTGTTGCCCAGGCTGTCTCGATGACGCGTGTTTCCCTCGAGCATGTAGGTCACGGTCTCGATGCCCCGATGCGGATGCATCGGAAAGCCGGCGATCGGCCCATCGAGCGGGTCGTTGAAGGCGAAGTGGTCGAAGAGCAAGAATGGATCAAAGGGATTGGCCCGGCTGGGGCCGAAGGAACGCTGCAGCAGAACTCCAGCACCCTCCAGCACATAATCGGGCGCCATCACCCGCTCGACCTTGCGATAGGTATGACTCATTGTTGGTCCCTCCCAGGTCCCAGACATCGGCGCCCCGCCGCCCCTCAGGCCGGCTGAGCCCCCCAACCGCTATGAGTTATTCTACTCGTTCGGGGGAAGAGTCAGTTTGTGAAGGAATTCACAAGCTGTGGCAGACGATGAGCCGAGAGAAAATCCCAGATCGTCTGCGCCCCATCCAGGTCGTGGCTGACAGGGCCCACCAGCCAAACCGGGGCGTACTGATCGCCGCCAGGCAGGGTGTGGCCGCCGCCGTTCACGGCCACCAGCACAACGTCGGTGCCCGGGGAGCAGTCTGGATAGGTTAGGCGCTCGACCGTCGTTTTGTCGTTCGGATCGAGATCCGGCAGGGAAGTCACATCAGGATTGGGGGAACAGCCATCGACTTGGGCCCAGAAGGCGGCCGTGTCCCCCGTCGATTTGACCGCGCCAAGCTCCCGGCGCAGGAAGTGGACCTGTCCCCCATCCCAGGGCATCAACGGATCCTCGGTGCCGTTCATCAGCATCACCGGCACCGGCCCGGCAGGCCGGCAGTCGAGGTCAGCCGGCAGATTGGCAATCACGGCCCCAAACGCGGCGAACGTGTCACCCGCCTCGCACGCCAGCCGCAGGGTCATCATGCCGCCGTTGGAGAGGCCGGTGACGTAGACCCGGCTCCGGTCGACAGGCGCTTCCTCGCCGACGGCATCGACCACGGCCTTGAGGAAGGCGACATCATCGATGTTTTCTCGTTGACTCCGGTAGGCGTCGTTCTGCCTTCCGTCGTTCCAATGGCCTTCGACCCCGGCTGGGCAAGCCACAATGAAGCCCTCGTCCTGCGCCAAAGCGGCCACGCCGCTCGTGGTCCGGCAGACGTGCCCCGGGTTGCCGCCGCCGCCGTGCAGCACAAGGACAAGCGGAGCCGGGGCGGCGTTATCGACCGACGACGGAACCCAGACATAGTAACTGCGCTCGAGACCGTCCTGAACAAGTGTCCGCGCCTCAAACGGCCCCGCAGGGGCCCCGGCTGACCCTTGAGGGCGGACGCAGGCGGCGGTGACCAAAGACCCCAAGGCCATCAAAAGCATGGCCATTGAAATTTGCCCTCTCACGCCCGCTCCTTCCCATGGATTGGCGCCCCACCTTACCCTCTACCCACCTGTACATGAGACCGAGTTCAAATGTCGCGCCGCGTGACTCCGCTTCACGTCCTTGAGAGCGAGCACCCGCCGCTTCAGCCGTGGCGAGCAAGCCCCTGTCCCTTATGTCATTGCGAGGCGCCGAAGGCGCCGTGGCAATCGTTGGCGAAAGGGGGCCATGGCCCTCCCCGGTTGACTCGACTGCCCATGCCAAACGATTGCCACGCTCGCTTCCCCAATCAAACCTTGGGGCAAGCGCTCGCTCGCAATGACAAGAGGCCAATCGCATTCGTATGGGATAATGGCAGCAGAGGCTGACCAAATGCCGACCTTCCTGCTGGCAGACAAGGCTCATCATGGACATTCAACGGCTAGAGACATTTCTTTGGGCTGCAGAGCATCTCAGTTTTTCCGAAGCCGCCAAGCAGCTCCACATCACCCAGCCCACCATCAGCCATCACATTAAAGTGCTTGAATCCGAGCTCGGGGTTAAGCTCTTTGACCGCACAGCCCCCCGCCTGCAGCTGACGGAGGCTGGCCGCTCGCTTCTGCCGTGGGCGCGCAAGCTCATTCAGGACTCCCACGACCTGCAAGAAATGGCGGCCTCAATGCAGGAGGGGGTGATCGGCCACCTGCGCATCGCCTGCAGCACCACCGCCGGAAAATACATCCTGCCACAGTTGGCGGCCCGATTCTCGAAACGCCACCCGGGGGTCCGAGTCAGCATTCTGGCCTGCACGCCCGACCTCGCCATTCCTCAGGTGATGGAGGGCGAAGCCAATTTGGGAGTGGTCAGCTTCGAACCCCATGAAGAAAGCGTCGAATGTCAGCCGTTCCTTGAGGACCACGTGACGTTGATCGTGCCAGCCAACCATCCCTGGGGGTTTCGACGCATGGTTGAACCGGAGGAACTGCTCAAGGAAAACGTCATCATGCGTGAGCCGGCCTCGGGAACTCGGCGGATGATGCTCTCCGAGCTGGCCAAGTACGACATTAGCATGGAAGATCTCAACATCTTTCTGGAACTTGGCAACGCCGAAGCCATCGTGCGCACGGTGGCGGCTGGATACGGTGTTTCTTTCGTCTCTACCCTGGCCTCCGCGTGCCCACTGGACCGCGGCAACATCGTCGAGGTCGAGGTTCAGGGCCTCAATCTGAGGCGGACGATTTACATGGTCCGCAACAAGATGGAGGTCTCCAATCGGCCCCAAGAGACGTTCTGGAGCTTCATCCACGACGATGCCAATGCCGATCTGCTGCGCCTGCCTGAGACAATCACATCCTGAGCCCGGATGTCCCAAGTTGGTGAAGCCAACAGCGGCTCCCATGATGGGAGCCGCTGCTCATTCTGATCACGCCTCGGCCCAGCCCGCGTACGATGGCGGCCAAGAGCCGAGAACGACTACGATCAGAAAGTATAGGTCATCCCGGCGCCTTCGGCGTCCATCAGGAAAGGCGGCGCCTTCTCGATCTTGACCCGTTCGTCGCGTACGTCCTTGGGATCGATTCCCTTGTTCTCGAGTGCCAGCTCGCATAGGGTGACCTTGGCTGCCTGGTCCATCATTGTGTTCCACAGTTCGATGGGATTTGGCAGGCCCTTGGGCTCGCCGAGCTTCTCCAGCTCACCCTTCAAGGTCCACTTGGCGCCGGCGGGGCAGAAGAACACGTGTACTTCGTCCCCGACGGCGATGCCGGATGTAGCAAAGATCAGCGTCGGCAGGATGTTCTTGCCTTCGTCGCCGTTGCAGACGACGACCATCTTGTGATTTCCGTTCTCAGACATTTCAGCCTCCTGCGAATTGGGTTCGGCTTACGCCCTGGATTCCAGTTGGGTCCCTCACGCGGTCTGGGCCGGCGCATGCTCAGCCACCGGACCGACAACTGAGGCCCGTTCCTTGACCTTGTCAAAGTAGACCGCCAGAGGGCGGTAGTAAAGATGTGACCACTTTCCGAAGGGCACCTCCAGGATCAGCATCGGGGCCGCCAGGGCCAGGTGTAAAGTGTAGATAACGTAGGTCTGCACAGCGTCGCCTGAATAGCGGAAGACGTGGACCATGATCCCTGTGATGGCAACCAGTACCAAAAGCACCGGGAAGATCCAATCGCTCGGATGCGAAAACTTGTGCAGCTGGCCCGACTGTTTGAGTCGTGACCAGAGGGCATATCCGCCGCCAAACAGGAGCACCACGGTGGCGTAGTAGCCCAGCCAGCGCTGCGGATGAGTTATGGGGTAGAGATTGTCGGTCTGAAACCACGGAAGGAAGAAGACCACCATGACCAGCATGATCACGTAGCCGCTCACCAGCAGCAGATGGCTGATCCAGTTCAGCCGCTTCTGGCGTCGGAGCGTAGGCTGCTCTTCATCATCTCCGCAGGTTGCAAACCGCGGCTGTGTAGCGAAGTGATACACGAAACGCCATGCCTCGCTGAGATACAGCATCAGCGGCGGTTGCGGGCCATCCCGCCTTCCCATGACCGATTGGTGCATGCGGAAGACGTTCCCCCCCACAAAGATCAGGAGTCCGACGGCCATCACCCAGTCTGCCATATGCATGAAGTGAGCTGGCGCAAAGGTGTTTAAGGCCACTCGCTCGGTCAAGACCGGTCCGTGGTAGATGGCAAAAGCCAACGCCACGAGCAGGCCGACGACCAGCATCGACCCGATCTCCCAAGTCTTGGAAGTGTAGAACTTTGTCGCCAGCCCGGTCCAGTCGAACTGCGCCGTAAGCCAGCGACGGACGGACATGAGGGTCTCCGCCGGTTCGGCCCCACGCGGGCAGGTTTCGGAGCAGTCGCCGCAGTAATAGCAGAGCCATGGATCGAGGCTGCCCTTCAGTTCCTCCCGAAGGCCCAGCTGAGCCATGCGCACGACGTCTCGGGGAAAGGCATGCCGGTCGTCGGTCAACGGGCAGACCGCAGTGCAGTTTCCGCAGTTGAAACAGGTCTCAATTCCAACCGCGCCATAGCGCTTCAATTCGGGAACCAGCGTTGGGTCAACTCGCACGCTCATGACACCTCACCTTCCGCAAGTGCATACTGGTAGTAATCGCCTGACTTACCCGTTTCCCGCACCAGGTCGTATTTCTTCATCGCCATCACGTGCCACAGCACCTGGTCGGTGGGCAGCTCGGCGGCGGCCGCAATCTCGGGGATCGTCTTGGGCTCGCCGGTCATCACCGAGCGCAACTGCTTGCGGAAGGCCTGCTGCTCTTTGAGCAGTGCCTGCGTCCGCTCAACGGTATCCTTGCGGGCTTCACGCAGCGCCTTCAGGCGGGCAATTCGCTCTTTGGCAGCAGCTTTGTCGCTCACGCGGTCACCTCCACCGGGCGGATCTCCGAGGCGATGGCCTCGACCATGGCCCGGTACTGACCAAGGGTCCAGCCCTGAATGTCGATCGCTTGGTTGGGGCAGGCGCCGACGCATACGCCGCAGCCGACGCAGTTGGCAGGCGTTACGAGCGCCCGCTTGGCCTCGGCGCCGTTGATTGAAACGGGCTCAAGCCGGATGGCCCCCTCGTATTGGCAGACCTCAAGGCACTCCCCGCTTCCCTGGCAGCGGCCCGGGTCGACACGGGCGACGAAAGGCTCCAGTTCAACCCGCCCTTGGCTTAGCAGCGAACTCACCTTGGCAGCGGCCGCCTCGGCCGACGCACAAGACTCCTGGATGGTCATCGGGCTTTGGGCCGTCCCGGCCAGGACAATCCCGTTGACTGCCGTTTCCACTGGTCTGAGCTTGGGATGGACCTCGAGCAAGAACCGGTCGTTCCCGGCTGTGATCTTCAGCAGTTCGGTCAGATCATCGACGGGATTGGGCATCATGCCCACCGCCAGCACCACCAGATCGACAGGCACCTCCAAGTCCTCCCCCCAGGTGAGGCTGTCTTTGACCCTCACCAGCACGGGCCGCGGGTCGCCGTCTTGGCTGCGAACGACCGAGGGGCCCTCCTCGGGAAGAAAGCGCAGGAAGCGGACACCGGATTCTGCGGCGCTGCGGTAGTACTCTTCATGCCCGCGGGCGTAGGTCCGAATGTCCTGATACACATCGAAGACGTTGACTTGAGGGAACTTGCGCCTCAGTTCTAGAGCGGCGTGCAATGTGGCGGTACAGCATACCCGTGAACAGTATGGGTTGATCTGGCCGTCGGGCTGGGGTTCGTCGATCCCGTTGATTTGGCGGCTGCCGACGCAGTGGATCATGGCGATGTCCCGGACCGGGTGGCCGTTCCAGGCCAATTCGCCAGAACCGTCGGTCAACGCCAGCATGCGGATGAACTGCGGCAGGGTGACCACTTCAGACAGCTCCCCATAGCCGTACTCTCCCTGCCGGGGCTCATACGGCCGGAACCCAGTCGCCATGACAATGGCGCCCACGTTGACCTCAAATTCCTTGGGAGGTGCCTCGAGGCTGATTGATTCAGGACAGGCCTTGAGGCATTCGCCGCACAACGTACAGTGTTCCCAATCGATGGCCGGGATCGAAGGGCTGCACCCCGGGTAGCGATGATAGATCGCCTTTCGGCGGGTCAAACCGTAGTTGTACTCATCCGGAAGATCCACCGGGCAGATGTCCATAGCTGCCTGCATGCCGTGTCCGTCCCCCGACACACCGCGCGGCGTTTGGCGCAGCTTGATCTGGAAGTCTCCGACATAGCCGGCGAACCCAACGATCTCAGTGTTGGTGAGCACGGTCACATTCGGATCGCTCACCACATCGTCGATCAGCGCCTTGAGGCTCGGCTGCGCCGGCAGTTCGGTAGGGAAGACCTTGTCCAGCTGGGCCATGCGCCCGCCGAGGAAGGGTGTCTTCTCGATCAAAGTGACCATCAACCCCCTGCCTGCGATATCGCGCGCGGCACGCAGGCCGGCGACACCGCCCCCGATGATCAGCGGCGTGCTTCTGGGCACCAAGTCGTATCGGTTCCAGAGCCTCCAGGAAGCGTGCCTTGGCCACAGCCGCGCCTACCAAGCGGATTGCCTTCTGCGTGGCGCCCGCGGGATCGGCGTGGGTTACCCAACTGTCCTGCTCTCGAATTCCTGCGTGTTGGTAGAGGTACGGGTTCAGCCCGGCGCGCAGCATCGTGCCGCGGAAGGTCTGCTCATGCAGAAACGGGGAACACGAACCGATGACCACTCGGTTAAGATTGTGCTCCCGGATATCTTCTTCTATCGTCGCCTGCCCCGCATCTGAACACGTCGAGGCATCCGTGCGCGACACGATGACGTTTGGAAGCTGGCCAATGGTTTTGGCAACTTCTTCCACGTCGACCACGTCTCCGATGTTGCCGCCGCAGTAGCAAGTGTAGACACCGATTCGCAGCTCGTCGTCGGCTGCCTCGGCTTGCTCTGGATGGCCGGGATTGGCTGGTGTTTCAGGCATGTGTCATGACCTCTTCTCGACCGAGGTGGCTCTCGCTGACTTTGGCGTGGACCCCGGACCTGACGTCTTCAAGATAGGCGGCGGCTTCGGAGGCAGCCGCGCCGGCCAACACAATCGAATCGACGATGTCCATCGGTCCCATGGCAGTCCCCGTGGCGAAGATACCCTGCCTGCCGGTAAGCGTTGGCGACACGTTGGGAGAATACTGCTCGATGAACCCATCGGCAGCCGTGGGCACCCCGTAGGTCGCCGTGGGGTTGTAGGCGGGCAGCATGCCCACAGACAGGACGACCAGGTCGTGTTTGCGCTCGAGGACCTTCGATCCAGCGTCGATGACCTCGACTCGGACGACCGGATTATGGTCATCGTCTTCGGTGATTCGGGCGACTTTGCCCTTCACGAATTCGACACCCATCGCCTTGGCGCTTTGGTAGAACTGCTCATAACCTTTGCCGAAGGTGCGAATGTCCATGTAGTAAATGGTGATGTCGGCCATGGGCAGCGAGCCCGCCAGGAGCATCGCCTGCTTGATGGCATACATGCAGCAGACCCGTGAGCAGTACGGCACACCCAAGGTCTGATCCCGCGAACCGGCACACTGGACATAGGCGATCGAACTCGGGCTCCTTGCCGTCGGAAGGTCGCAGCACATGCAGGTAGGGGCCAGTCGGTGCCAGAAGGCGCTCCATCATCAGCCCGTCAATGACATTCGGGTAGGCTCCCGCGCCGTATTCCGCCTTTGCGTCGCGCGGCGTGGTTTCGAAACCGGTGGCCAGAACGATGGCGTCGGCCTCGATCACCGACGACACCGCCACTTGGCCAAAGTCGATGCAATCCTCGACCGGGCAGGCCGCCTCGCACTTGCCACACAGCAGGCAGTTGTCAATATCCAGTACCGCCTTCTGCGGCACGGCGGTGGGAAACGGAACCCGAATGGCGCGGTGGGCGGTCATGCCCATTTGAAAGGCGTCTGGGACGTCTACGGGGCACGCATACTCGCACTTACGACAGCCTGTGCAGGTAGCCGCGTCCACGTAGCGAGGCTTGAGGGTGACGTGGGTCATGAAGTGCCCGCCGAAGAAATCGACCCAGTCGACTTCTGTGTAGGTGAGCACCTCAATGTTCTCGTGGTGTGCCACCGCCGACATCTTGGGGGTCGTGATACAGCTGCAGCAATCCAAGGTCGGGAAGACCTTGCTCAGCGCTGCCATCTTGCCGCCGATGCTGGGTTGACGTTCGACAAGGGCTACACGATACCCTTGTCCGGCGAGATCGAGCGAAGCCTGCATCCCGGCGATCCCCCCGCCGACCACCAGCGCATCCACTTTCAGGCGTTCGTCTGGCTTCATTGAACAACTCTCTTTCGTACCGACTAGGCCGGCTGCAGCTCCGGCGGCGTGCGGGTCAACTCAGCGGAGACCGGCCCAATCTCAGTCAGGACGTCCTCCATGAGCCGGATCTCTTTCAGAAAGGCAGCTGTGCACACGGTGCATATGGCCACCAGGCGTAAGCGGCGCGTATCGATACCGCGTTCTTTCATCAGGGGATAGGCTCGGTTGATGATCTGGGCAGTTTGCTCCGCACTCCCCTTGTACGGGCTGTCGGTCCCGCTGTACATGACGATGACGGCGTCGATGCCCTGCTCGAAGGTATCCAGATAGAAGGACTCCGAGAACATCGCCGCCGACAGGATCGGCAGGATGTAGGTGTTGGACGGGTAATCGGTGTGGATCTGCCCCACCGAGTCCGCCGCCCGGTACCCGCCGGACAGCGTGCCCAGGATCAGGATCTTGGTCTGCTGCTCAGCCGCAGGCGCCGACATGTTTGCCTCGCCTACTTTAGGCGGCGGATGAACAGCCGGTCGTAACCCTCGGTCGTCATGCAGCCAAGGAATTCGTGGCCGACTTTCTCGCACCAGCGGGGCATGTCGTTCTTAGTACCGGTGTCGCCGGACCAGATTTCGAGCACCTGGCCGACCGCGACGTCGCCGATACCCTTCTTGGCTTCAAGCAGGGGGCCCGGGCAGGCCATGGCGCGGGCGTCAACCACCTTGGCGGCTTCGACGTGGTCCAGCGTTTGTTCAGACATGGGAGATCTCCTTGTGTGATGGTCTCGGCCGCCGCTTCTCAGCTGCCGAACTCGGGTCGTCAGAGGGCTGTTCCAAACGCAAGGTCGTTCCCGGAAGGACCTGTCCCTCGATCGTGTAGAACACGGTCTGTCCTTCACGCCGGGAGCCGACCAATCCATGCTGGCGAAGCAGCCGAAGGTGCTGGGAAGTCGACTGGAGAGAAGCGCCGACGGCCTCCGCCAGCTCGCCGACCGATCGCTCTCCCTGCTCCAGCAGCCACAACATCAAGAGCCGCCGTGGGTTTCCCAGCATCCGATGGAGCTCAGCACACTCCGCTGCTCTTTGCAACGATCGTCGCATTTCTGTGCCCTCGCTATTCCGCCGCTTGCTTAATTGCGGAACCGCTTAAGTTTTAGTCCCGAGAGAGTCTTTCCATTAGTGAAATCTGTCACAAACGGTATGCGTCCTGTCTATGGGGGGTTATAGAAGATATCTATGGGGGGTCAGGCGTGGCCGATTCACGCCTGAAACGGTGTCTTTCTGGAACGACGAAGGGGGGCCAGTGGTCTGGCCCCTCTGAGGCTGCGGGTGGTGTATGAGAGACGCCGCAAGTTCGCGTGGCCAGCCGGCGTCACCGGGCCAGGGACGAACCTCCTGTGCCACTTCTCGCCGGGTCAGGGCGAATCATCAACGTGCTCCAGCAGATCGCCCGGTTGGCAGCGCAGGGCTTCGCAGATCGCGTCCAGGGTGGAGAAGCGGATGGCGCGCGCCTTGTTGGTCTTGAGAATGGAAAGATTGGGCAGCGTGATGTCGATCGCCTCAGACAGCTCGGTGAGAGACATGCCGCGCTTGACGAGCAGGAGATCCAGGTTGACTTTGATGCTCATGTCGGCCTCAAATCGTCAGTTGGCGATCGCGCTCAAGGTCAAGCCCATAGCTCCACACCTGAGACAAGATCATGCCCAGCAAGCCGCCCAGGATCGCCCATCCGTTGAACACCGGGCCAGGTTGAAGATGCGAACCGGCGGGCGCCAGCTGGGCGAGCAGGACCAGGCTGGACCCAGACTGCACGAGGGGAAGCAGGAGCCCCATGGCCAACCCGGTGATCCCGAGTCGCCGAAGGTGAACTCCCCCCTGCTCGGCGAAGGGGTCGCCGGCGAGCACGGCATCCAGGATCTTGCGCAGGTTGAAGAAGATGAACGCCAATCCGATAGCCGCCAGCAAGTCCGGAAGGTTGGCCACGGCCACCCACCCGACGTTGGGGGTGTCCACCAGCAGGCTGCCCACCACATCTTCGTACGTCGCTCCAGTCCCAGGTGTCCCCAGCTGCGCACCGTCCAGCGGGCTGGCTCCGGCCGTCCACTGGACCCTTAATCGGGCGGCTGCCAAGGGGTTCTGCTGGCCCCCGATCCAGGGCGACGTGATCGTCGACAGCAGGATCGCCAAGGCGTAGGCGATCGACAGGATCAAAAACCCGTTGACGCCGGCCCATGTCCAGCGGATCATCCTCTTCGAAATCCCAGCATGCATTGCGCACCTCCGAATTAACGTAGAAAGCAAAGATATTATCGTTTATCGTTATGATAATAACGCTATTCGATATGCTGTCAAGAGGCAGTTCATGTCGTGCGTGTCGGCGCGGACGCCCGGCTCGGGGCCGCTGCTTGGAATTTGCGGTTGGCTTGTTCAGTCGTGGTGCGGGGAAGGGCGAGATCAATCCAGGTGGCGGTCAATCTCGTCGACGATGCCGAGGAAGGCGTCGACCACCTGCGGGTCGAACTGAGTGCCGCGACGGTCTTCCAGGTAGCCGATCACCCGGTCACGCGGCCAGGCCTCACGATAGGGGCGATCCGAGGTCAACGCGTCCCACACGTCCACCACGGCGAAGATGCGCGCCGCCAAGGGAATCCCTTCCCGACTGAGCCCATCCGGATAGCCGCTCCCGTCCCAGTGCTCATGATGGTAGCGAGGAATATCCAACGACGGCACAAGGTATCCAATCCCCTTCAGCAGTTCATAGGCGAACGCAGGATGCCGGCGCATCTCTTTCCACTCACGCTCATCGAGCTTGCCCGGCTTGCGCAGGATCGAATCAGGGATGGCCAGCTTCCCGATGTCGTGAAGCAGGGCACCCCGATAGAAGTGCACCAGGTCTTTCCCGGGCACGTTGAGCGCGTTGGCCAGCTGGAGGGTCATCTCAGCCACCCGCTTCGAGTGGCCCACGGTTTCGTGGTCACGCAGGTCGTGCGCCTTGGCCCATCCCTCGAGCGTAGCGTCATAGGCCTGCACCAACTCCAGGTTGGTCCGCTCCAGCTCGACGAACAAGTTGGCCGAATCCATCGCCACCGCCGCCTGCGCCGCAAACGAACGGGCCGTCTCCCACCAGGCATCCGAGGGTTCGAGCGGGGATCGAGTAAACAGCTCCAGCACACCGCCCACGCGCCCCTTGGCGAGCAAGGGCAGCCCGCAGTAGGACACAAAGCCTTCGGCTGAAAACTGGGGTGACCGCTCGAAGGGCGTGCTCCCGCTTAGATCCGCCACGAAGATCTCCTGCTGCGAGAGCGCCGCCCGCCCCGCGTAGCCCTCCCCGAACCGGAGCTGCGAGTGACGCAGGGCCTCTGTCCGGAAGCCCTTCCCCGCCCCGAAAACCAGCAGGCCGCTCTTTGGTTCGGTAACCAACACGGAAGCCGCTTCAACCTCCAGCAGCTGGAGCACCTCACTCAGCAGGACCTCGTAGGTCACGCGAGGATCCGTGCTCCCTGAGATTGCCTGGCCGATCCGATTGAGTGCTTCCAGACGCCGCACCTGGAGATCCATCAGGTGCTGTCTCTGTCTCTCTTGGCTCACATCGCGGATGATCCCCTGGTACCCGACAATTTCCCCGTCCGGACCGCGGCGAACCGAGGCCGTGATCAGGCAGTCGAGGCGCCGCCCGTCTCGGGTCTTAAGGAGGACTGGATAGTCCTGAATGTAGCCTTCCGTCTCCATCAATTCTTGGAGCTGCGTGCGGTCGTCTGGCCGGGCATACAATTCGGATGCGTCGATTTCTGCCTGCTCCCATTCGGGTATGGCGAACAGGGCATACGCGGCAGGGTTAAACTCGACGATGCGGCCCCCCTTCTCCGAAATGTAGATCGCGTCGGCTGAATCCCGGAAGAGAAGCTGATAGCGGTAGTTAAGATCTTCGTTGGCGTCTTTGGCCAGCTTCAGGTCCTCCAGCGACTTGCGAAGGGCCTTCTCAACGTGGATCCGATTGAGCCCATTGACCATAATCTCGGCCAGTGTGCGCGCCTGACCGAGAATGTCATCTCCCAAAGCATGTCCGGCCTCGTTGAAACCCAGAATCATCAGGCCCTCTTTGGCCGCCACCGACCAGACTGGCAAGGCAAAGATGGTGGCTTGGTTGGGCATCCAAGGTTCGATTGCCCCCCAGAATTGGGGCCCACCGGATCCGTCGGGTGGACGGTGGAGAGTCTTCGCATTGCCGGCACCCACGTCAATCCCAAAAGATGGCTCCGAGACCAGAGCCTCCCTAAGACCGGCCGCCTCAGCGGGAAACGAGCTTGAGCTGGTCCACAGCTTGCCTGGTCCGCCGCTGGGACCAGTACCGTTGGATGATTCGAGCAAGCAGACGTCGGCGCCCAGGAAAGCCTGAAGTTCTCTGAGCGAGAAGACCACCAGTTCATCGATGACATCGGGGCCCGCCGACACGAAGGCCGCCGACAGCGACGCCAGAATGTCGCCCAGCTCGACTCGAGTTCGCAGCCGCTCCTGAACGCTCATCCGCTGCTTGATTTCGGTCGAAGCGCGATCCAAGGCGGCGCGTATGTCATGATCCGAGAGGCGGACCACGGCCAAGGCGACCAGGATGACGAGCAGAATGCTGAAATAGTACACAGCCAAGGGATGGAGGTAGCGAGGGTAGGCCACCCACCCCAGCCTGTCGGCGGCCAGGTAGGATGCGCCTAGGACCGAGGCAAAGACCCCGGTGGTGACAGCTGCCCGTGTCCCCAACAGCGCGCCGGCGATCAAGACCACATCTACAAAGACGGCGTAGGCCGGTGAGCGCACGCCATCGGTGATGGCCGAGCCGATACTCAGCAACAGCGACAGCCCCGCCACCAGAATGACACTGGCGGCTTTCGGATGCCCCCGCCACGACGCGACTTGAAGCAAGACAAGCCCGGCCAGCACCGGCAGGATATACACCACCGTACCTAAGAAAACACTGCCTTGAAAGGTAGAGGCCAGGAGGTACGCAATGGCCGCCACAGCGGCCATCAGAAGGATCGGCTGGAGGGCAGCTGCCTGGCGCGTGCGCTCCACGTCGCCCTCAAACACAGGCGGGCGCAGTAGGCGAGTTCCCATTATGCGGATGCGTCTGATTACACGGCTCATGTTGCCCCAATTGAAGCTGGACCAGGTTCAACCCCAGAATCAGCCCTCGTCTGGTCCGCTGTCACTTTCAGCCTCAGACGATGCCAAGGCTTGCTGCGGGATCCAATCCAGCACCGAACGGATTTCCGCCACAAGCTGTGTCTTCTCAACGAACAGGTCCGCCCCGGCGCCCAAAGCGGCCGTCTTTAAATCAGCGACCATCGACATGGCCACCAAATGGACATTGGGATCCTGATTTTTGATCAGGCGGGCGGTCTCAATGCCGCTCATCCCCGGCATCCTCACATCGAGCAGGACCACATTGGGATGTTCTTGAGCGGCCAATCGCTCAGCCTCCTTACCTCCGGATGCCTCCAGGATCTCCCCGACATCGTCTTCCAGAGACAGAAGCAGCCTAAGCCCACGACGTGTGGCAGGGTTGTCATCGACCACGAGAAATCTTGAGAGTAGGATCGACCATGAGCTGGGCAACCTCCTGTCGTCGGCCACAACTCAACTCTAGACGGCAGCGGAGCTGTTCGAAAGCTTGGAATGGACGATTCTGGGATAGGCAAAGGGACCGCTTTTTGGCGGTCCCCATCATCGGCTTGTCCAAGCAGCCTGTGACAAAAGTCACCTGCAGATTGTCATTCCTGCGGTGCGTCACCTTCGTCGAGAGACGCCAGGCCCTTGCGCAGGGCGTACAACGCCGCCTGGGTTCGGTTGGCCAAGTGCAGCTTGCTGAGGATCGAGCTGACGTGATTTCGCACGGTTGACTCGCCGATCACCAGTTCGTCGGCGATCTCCTGGTTGCCCAGTCCGAGGGCGATCAGGCGAATCACCTCCACCTCACGGCCCGTCAGCGGCTCGGATGTCTTTGGACGGTCGTCGGGATGGGCGAGCTCATCAAGGAGTTTGCGGGCAATGCGGGGGTGGAGGCGCGATTCTCCCCGACTCACATCGCGTATGGCGGCCATCAGATCTTCCGGTGTGGAATCCTTGAGGAGGTAGCCCAACGCGCCGGCCCGAATGGCAGGGAAGACTTTCTCATCGGTGGCGAAGCTGGTGAGAACCAGAATCTTCGAGTCAGGACTGGCCAGCAGTATCTTGGGTATGGATTCCACGCCATCGACCCGCGGCATTTCGAGATCCAAAAGAACCACATCCGGCGAGAGCCGGCCGACAAGCTCAACTGCCTCCAAGCCGTCCCCGGCCTCGCCCACAATGTCGAAATCATCCTGCAGTTCGAGCAAAGTCCGAAGGCCCTGACGGACGACATCGTGGTCATCGACGATCAGCACCCTGATGTCAGGCATGGCCTTCCAAACCTTGTCGGCCGAGAGGGATAGCCACTTCGACAACCGACCCTTTCCCTGGCATGGCGGACAATCGAAACGAACCACCCAGGCCTTCGATGCGCTGGCGCATGTTGGACAGGCCATAACCGTCATGCCGAATCGAGGCCACCCCTGGGTCAAATCCCACGCCGTGGTCCTCGACACGCAAGATGGCCTCTTCCGGGCCGAGGTTGAGTTCGACCAGGACGTCGGTGGGACCCGCGTGCTTTGCGATGTTGTTGAGCGCCTCCTGGGCGACCCGATAGAGGGCGAGCTCGGCACCCACAGGAACGGATTTGTTTCCCGTGGCGTCGAACGTGATGTGGATCCCCTCTCGAGCCTCAACGGCGGCGATGTGATCTTGTATGGCTGCCACCAACCCGCGATCCTCCAACACATCGGGACGCGTCTGGCTGAGCATGGCCCGCATCTGGCTGAGCGCGTTCTTGGCCAGCTCATCAAGATCCGTTAGGAGGCTCGCCATCCTCGAGGGGTCCCTTTCAAGCAAGGTGTGCGCGGCTTTGAGAGTCAGTGACATGCTGTAGATTGTTTGAGTAACTGAATCGTGCAACTCTTGAGTCAAAAGTCGAAAGCGCCGCTCACTCTCGAGCAGGGCCAACTGGGACTCTTTGTTGTCGGTCACATCCAGAAACATGCCCGCCATGCGGGCAGGCTGTCCACTACTGTCTCTCTCAGCAACGCGCCCAGCTACCAGTCGCCAGCGGTAGTCTCCGTCACCATTGCGCACGCGGTACTCTGCCGACCACGGCGGACCCTGCGGCGTGGCTTCTGTCAGGTATTCCCGTAGACTTGCCTGGGCGGCCTGGCGGTCATCCGGGTGAAGCCGGTCCACCCACTCGGCATACGACGCGGAAGATTGGCTGAGCGACGGCTCGAAATCTTCCGGGCTGGCCTCTACTTCGCTGTCGCCCAGAGACACAGGAGCTTCCCAGATGCCCATGCCGGCGCTGCTGATGGCCAACTCCAAGCGGGCTCTCGAATCCTGCAAAGCTACCAGATTCGTCTCCCAATTGTTGAAGATAGCAGAGATCAACGCCCCAAAAGCGAGCAGCAGGATGACCGTGATTGCAAGGTGCGTGGTCGGCAGAGGCTGCGCGAGTGCGCCGGCGATCCACCCATTCGACCCGGCGACGCCCAGACCAATCAATGTGCCACAGCTCACGATCAACGATAACAACACACCAGGCCGGCCGAAGAAGAACGCCGAGAGCATGATGACCAGGGGAAAGGCCAAGACGCCAGCGTCATGCAGGCCGGCGCCATCGATGATCGTGTACACAATGGAGACGAACAACATCACGACCAGAAATGCCGCCACGACCAAGGTGCCGCCCCGGTGGTTCCATTCCACCCCGGCCAAGCTTATCAGCGAGAGCAGGATCAGGGTGAGCCCAAACCCCGTAGCCCCCTGGCGCAGATTGAGAACCGCTATAGGAATGGACCCCAATGCGGTCGCCAGGAGGGCAACATGCAGGAGCCTGGCCCGCGCGTTGGCTTCGGGATTGTCAAGAACTGGCGGGCGGAGGAACGCCCGCAGGCGATACCACTTTGGGCTGTCCGCTCCCCCGGTCTCGGGTGGCGGGACGCTGTAACTCGTCATGCTAAAGGGATCCCCCGTGCGGCGAACTTCGGCGTGACACCATCTTACACCTTTGGGGCTCCGCCGCCATCGACGATGGCTTGCGGTTGCGCTTTCTGAACAGAGGTCACGTTCAGAACCCGGGGCGTGTGTCTGCCCACGGTGCCTATGCGAAAGCCGCTTGCCTGAAGCCGCCTAACCTTCGCATCAAGGGCTGGTTCCAGCCGCAATCACCTCAATCTCGCGCCAAGCAACCCACGACGGGCCGGAGTTGGTCATGATACGCACCACCTGGATCCCTTGCCAGGGAGAACCTGGCGTGAAGTCTATCTGCTGCCCGTCTTCGGTCGGGCCGTCAAAGGTATGCAGCAGGACAAACTCACCCCCCGTGCCAGGTCCCTTCCCCAGAACACGGTGGATGGTCCGCCCCGCCGGATACTGACTCGGGGTGAGCCGAATCTGGCTGATATCCTGCGCCGACCCGAAATCGATTTCAATCCACTGCGGCGGTCCGGCCCCGGCGCTCCAATGCGTGCCGGTGTCCCCGTCCACAGCATCCTTCCCCGGGTGACCGGGTTCGATGGCTGAGACCCGCACTGCCTTTTCCAGCGCCAGATTGGCGCCGGGGCCCGAGGTCTTGAATCCCAAGTCCTCGGGCGCCGTGAAGTAGGTCCGAATCAGACCGGTGAAGGTGGTGGGATCCGATTCCGGAAGGACGTGATCGGGGTGATCGACCCACGACTGGAACAGAATCTGGTCTGGTTGGCCCCCATCTTTAAACTGGTGATGTCGAATGCGCTCCCCGGAAATAGCCACATAGGTGGCGTCATCGGGGTCAGCGGCGTTGCCGATGTAGATGATCCCCACCGGGATCCCCAGGTCGTGCCCATAGCCCTCCATTCTCAGCGCTTCCTGGGACCAATCTGAGCGGGACCAGTCCAGATCCATGTGGAAGAAGGCCAGGTCATGGCCGGCCACCTTCCTGAAGGTGGTCAGCCAATCCCGGTATTCCTCGGGCGTGGTGGTCCCGGCAAAGGGCTCGGTGTCGCCAACAACGATCTGCGGGAAGCGTGCCCGCATGGCCTGGACGTAGGCATCCACGCCCTGTGCGATCCGATCCGCCGGCCAGTGGCACGCGTTGGGACCGTCGTAGGCATGGGCGAAGAAGTAGGGTTCGTCGAGCGCAATCAGGTCGATCTGGCCCCCCGCTTTCTGAATACGATCGGCGATCAGGTTGCCTTCCTGCAATCCAGCGAAGCCTTCCACGTTCTGCCCACAGTCGGACGGCGCGTTGAGGGCGCCGGCCTCCACCGCCAGCGCCATCCCTCGGCGATGTAGATCGTCGACCACCTGCTTCAACTCGGCATCGGTGGCGTTGTAGGCCACCCACTCGCCGTACAGCTTGAAGACCTGGACGTGGGAGGCAGCCACATCCCACGGCGCGTCGGCCGTGAACAGGTCCATGAAGTCTTCCGAGCCGATGAACGGACGCCCTGGCCCGGTCGTCATCGGCGGCAGCGGTCCGAACCAAATCAGCGGCTTGGCCGACAGATCAGGCGTGGGAAACGGACTGGGAGACGCGGTCGGCACCACACGGGTTGCGGTGGGAGCTGCCTCCGCCGTTGGCGCGGCGTCTTCGGCCGGCGTTGTTGGCGAAGCGGCAGTTGGAGCGAGGCTGCAGGCCAGCATAAAGCCAAACATGGCGACGGCTGCCGATGTCACACGCCGAGTCACAAGCACCTCCCTGGCTTGGTGAATCCAAAGCCGGATTGTACAACACTCGTTCCGAGGTTGCACTCACGCGGCCTTAGGGGGACAATCTCGGCTTTGAAACGCCGCCTTCCGGCTGTACTCATGAATGGAGGAACACACCCGTGCCAAACCATTGCGCCTCGTTGACCAAGGGCCTACCCTGGATCCTGCTGCTCACTCTCTTTGGGGCCGCATGCAATGCGCCGGCTCCCTCAGGTGCCACGGCCCCAACTTCCCCGTCAGCCAACGCGGCCCTCTCGTCCACGGCGACCTCCGCCCCCACCGATACCCCAACCGTCGCGCCCAGCCCCACCCCCGGTCCGGCGGGCATGGCGGTGGTCGGACCGGTAGAGACGGTGTTCGACTGGTCGGCCGATCGCTGCACCAGGCTCGACATTCCCGACTTGCCCGCCCGGGCCTTCCGCGACGCCGACGGAAACGTGCAGTTGATCAGCAGCCACATCGAAACGCGGCGCATGATCGGCCCGACTCTGGACGAGGTGACGCGCGACTGCACGGTGCGTATGGCCTCCGATCACAACCCCGATCCGGCGCTGTTCGACGACAACCAGTGGATTGCCGCCCCCTATACCGAGGACGGCACGACGATCTACGCCCTGGTGCACCAGGAGTATCACGGATGGGAGCACAGCACCGACTGTGCCAGCGTGGACCACTTCCAGTGCTGGTACAACAGCATCACGCTGGCGCTTTCCACCGACGGCGGCCAATCCTACGACGAGGCGGCCACCCCGCCGGGCCATCTGGTGGCTGCACTGCCCGACCGCTACCAGGCGGAAACCGGACCGAACGGCGTATTCGAGCCCAGCAACATCGTAAAGAAGGACGGCGCCTACTACGCCTTTGTCCGCATCGACGCCACCAGCAGCGACGAGCAGCGCATCTGCTTAATGCGCACCGAGGATTTGAGCGACCCTGCGTCGTGGCGCTTCTGGGATGGCGACGGATTCAACGTCCGGATGGGCGATCCGTACACCATGCCCGACTCGGCGTTGGGCGGCATGCCCTGCGCCGGGATCAGCCCTGACACGCTGGGCATCATGGATCAAAGCGTCACCTTCAACACGTACCTCAACCGCTACGTGATGGTGGGCATCACCGCCACACACATTGATGGGCGCGAGGTGTGGGGCGTCTTGTACTCGACGTCGTCAGATCTGATCCACTGGGACCAGCGTCAACTGTTGTTCGAGGCCAAGCTTCCCTGGACCTGGCAGCCCGGAGATGACCCTTACCTTTTGTATGCCACCCTGCTCGATCCCAACAGCCCGTCCCAGGACTTCGAGACCAGCGGCAAGACCGGCTACGTGTACTTCACCCGCTTCAACCGGCCCCAGGCCGAGCCGCTTGACCGCGACCTTGTGCGCGTCCCGGTCGAGTTCTTCCAGACTCCGGCCGAGGCGCAGGCGGCAACCGTTCCCTTCGTGATTCAGCCCTAGACGCCGGAGTTGGGTCACAGGTGGTATCCCCAGCCGGCTCGGGAGGACTTCCCGAGCCGGCTGAGCGACCGCCCCCATGACGACCATATCGCTTCCATCTAAGATGGACTCAAGGACCAACCATTCAGCTTGGAGGCGACTCTTGAACACCTCACGACTCGATCGATTGGCCCCTTTGAGCGGTCTGCTCGCCGTGATCGCCTTGGGCGCAGCCTCAGCCATGGTGGGCGTGTACGACTATTTGCCCAGCGGCGAGCAGCTGGTATCCGCCTTCAGCCGGGCCCCCGGCGGCCTGTTGACGGCTGGGTTCCTGGGCAACGCCTCCGCCTTTCTGATGCTGGTCTTTGCCAGCACGACGGCCATTCGACTGCGCCAGGCCGATCCTTCGGGGGGCTGGCTGGTGAAACTCGGCTTTGCCGGCGGAACGACCTCGGGAGTCGTCCTGGGGATCGGCTTCTCCACCCTGATCGCCACGGGCTCACGCGCCGGCTCTCCGGGGGGCCTGGGGCCGGTGGAGGCGGTGGCCCTGTATGACTTCTACGGCAATCTGCTGGGGCAGATGTTCGGCGTGGCGATGGCGGCCTTCATGCTGGCAGCCTCCGTCCTCTGGCTTCGGGCGCGGACCCTTCCCGCCTGGTTCAATTGGGCGGCGATCGTCGTGGCCGTGCTGATGCTCACCCCCATCGCCTATCTGATGCTGCTGTTGGCCCTGGTGTGGATCACCGTGGTGAGCCTTTGGGCCACCAAGGGGCAAACCGCGGCGGCCTAAACAAGGGGAAGCGGGCCAGGACGTCGCCGCATGCTTCGTCTGGCCCGCTTATGAATTCTTTCACAATCTGACGCAGCAACGGTCAGGATAGGGGCACGGCATGCCGTGCCCCTTCCTGCATCATCCGGGACGGTTTCACCCCTTCCGCGGGAAGAGACCAGCGGCGGTCGTTGCATGCTCACCGCTCAGTGCTCCTAGCTCGCAACTCTGACGCCCACAGATCCAAACCACGCCTTTTCTTCATACTGTCTTAAGAGCCGTCTGGTATGCTTTGAAGTCAGTGGCGAAACGTTCGCCGGGTGGAGGGCGGAATTTCTCAGTTGCCGGGGTCCCAGGCCGATCCGGGTCGGCTGCGCAGCCTGCTGCGCAAGGTCTGGCCGCGGCTGGCGATCATTCTCCTGGTCCTTTTATCCGCCGTCACCGCCGTCTTCTTCTACAGAACCTACGACCCACCCCTTGAGCCTCTGACCACGGCGCAGGTGGAGACACAGGTGGCACAGGCCTTCGCCTCCGCCACGCCGGCACCCGCCTTTTCATCCCAGGTCTATCAGACCGTCCTGCCGTCGCTGGTCCTCATCGAGACACAGAATGGGGAGCAAGCGAAGGAAAGCGGCCTGGGGACCGGGGTCGTGATCAACGCCGCAGCCGATATCCTGACCGCACTCCATGTCGTCGATGGCGCTCAGTCGATCAAGGTCACCTTCGCCGACGGCTCCGAAGGGACCGCTCAAGTCGTCAACACCCAGCCCGACATCGATATCGCCGTGCTGCATCCCGATCAACCACCCAGCCTGATCGTGCCCGCTGTTCTGGGCAGCCTTCGGTCGGTGCGTGTCGGCGATGAAGCCTACGCCGTGGGCAATCCCTTCGGCCTGGTGGGCACGATGACCGCTGGCGTAATCTCAGGCTTCGACCGCTCAATGACCGTCACCGACAGCGGCAAGCACCTCTCAGGGCTGATTCAGTTCGACGCCGCCGTCAACCCGGGCAATTCCGGCGGGCCGCTGCTCAACCGTTACGGACAGGTGATCGGAATCGTCACCGGGCTAGCCAACCCCACCGATCAACGCACCTTCATCGGGATCGGGTTGGCAGTGCCCATCCCGGCGGCGGCGGCCGCTGCCGGTGCACCGCCCTACTAAACCTGCATTCGCCATCCCTCCCACATCCGCCCATTCATCCGGAGAGACACGATGGACTCATCGCTGAGGCGCCTAGACGGCAAACCGATGGAAGAGGTCCTGTACCAGGTGAAGAAGATCATCGTCGGGCAGGATATTCTGCTCGAGCGGCTGATCGTAGCCCTGCTGTCGCGCGGCCACATTCTGGTGGAGGGCGTCCCCGGACTGGCCAAGACCATGGCCATTAAGACCCTGGCGGATGTCATCGGCGGTGAATTCCGGCGCATCCAATTCACACCCGACCTCGTGCCGGCGGACCTGGTCGGGACGCGCATCTACAACCAGAAGACGGGCGAATTTGACACGTCGCTGGGGCCCGTGATGACAAATCTGCTGCTGGCGGATGAGATCAACCGCGCGCCCGCCAAGGTGCAAAGTGCCTTGCTCGAAGTGATGCAGGAACGCCAGGTGACCATCGGCCGGGAGACGTTCAAAGCCCCCAATCCTTTCCTGGTGATGGCCACCCAGAACCCGATCGAGTCCGAAGGGACATACCCGCTGCCCGAGGCCCAAGTGGACCGATTCATGCTCAAGGTGCTGGTCGATTACCCCAGCCCGACCGAAGAGTTCGTGATCGTCGAGCGCATGTCGGGTATCCTGGAGCGCCGTCCAAGAGGTCATCGACTCGCGATAGGCTGGTCGACCTCCAACAGCGAGGTCGACGCCGTGTACGTGGACCCGGCCCTGATCGAGTACGCCGTCAAGCTCGTCACCGCCACCCGCCGACCGGAGCAGGCCGGCCTGTCCGATCTGCAAGCCCTATATCACGTTCGGCGCCAGCCCGCGCGCCTCGATCAACCTGATCTTGGGCGCGCGTGCGCTGGCTTTCCTGCGTGGCCGGGCCTACGCCCTGCCGCCTGACGTGAGGGATCTGGCCCATGACGTCATCCGCCACCGCTTGGTCCTTTCGTACGAAGCCCTGGCGGATGATGTCGCCCCCGACGACCTTCTTGATCGCTTGGTGCAGGCCGTGCCGATGCCGGAGATCTCTGATCGATGAACGTAAGCTCGCCAATGACGCCCAGCCGTAGCCCCTCCAGTATGCCGGAGCGAATTCTGCACCGGCTGGATTGGCATGTCATTCGCCGCCTGGATGGGCTGCTTCAGGGGAACTACCACACGCTCTTTTACGGCCCCGGCCTGGACTTTGCCGACCTGCGCGAGTACCAGCCGGAGGACGACATCCGCCACATAGACTGGAATGTGACGGCACGCTTGAACGAAATCCTATGTTCGGCAGTACTACGAAGAACGCGAGATCACAGCCTGGTTTCTGCTGGACATCAGCCGCTCGATGGCTTTTGGGCCGGCCGACCGGACCAAGCAGCTCGTGATGATCGACCTGGCCGGAACCCTGGCTCGCCTACTGACGCGCCAAGGCAATCGCGTAGGCGCCATGCTGTACAACGGGACGGGCGGACGCACGATTCCGCCGCTGGGAGGTCAGAAACAGGTGCTCGAGGTTGATTCGAGAGCTCGGCCGAAAGCGACGGGGGATCCGGGGATCGGTGAGACCGATCTCAAACCCCTGCTCCAAGCGGGCCACAACACGCTCAAGCGCCGCTCCCTGGTGTTCCTCATGTCCGATTTCTTCAGCTTGCCCGGCTGGGAGAAACCCCTGGCGCTGCTCAATCGGCGGCATGACCTGGTGGCCATCCAACTCTGGGATCGGCGCGAGGACGAGCTCCCGGCCGCCGGCATGCTCTACGTGGAGGATTCGGAGACTGGGGAACAAGTCTATGTCGACACGGGCGACCCGGTCTTTCGGCACCGGCTGCAGGCGGCGGTGGCGGCGCGTGAAACCGCCCTGCAAGAGAGCCTGAACCGTGCCGGCGTCGATCTTTATGCCGTGTCGACCGACGACGACCTGGTCCAGGCGCTGGTGCGCATGGCATCGCTGCGCAAGCGGCGCCGAAGGTAACTAAACAGAATGTCATTCATCTGGCCCCAGGCTTTGTACAGTCTGCTGCTGATCCCGCTCATGGTGTGGATCTATCTTCGCCGGCTCAAAGTGAAACGGAAAAGCGAGGCCGAACTGGGGCCGATGGTGATCGCCGACCGCAGCGGTCGCGCCGTTCGGATGCGACGCCACCTACCCCCTTCCTTCATGATGCTCGGCTTGAGCCTGCTGCTGTTTGGGCTTTCCCGACCCCAGATGACGCTCGACCTGCCGCGAGTGGAGGGCACGGTCATCCTGGCCTTCGATGTGTCCAACAGTATGTCGGCCGACGACATCCAACCCACGCGCCTGGAAGCCGCCAAGGCGGCCGGCCGAACCTTTGTGACCCACCAGCCGCCGACGATCCGGCTTGGGGTGGTGGCGTTTGGTGGGACGGGCCTGATCGTCCAGGCCCCCACCTACGATCAAGCGGCGGTCCTCGACGCCATCGACCGGATTTCGACCCAAGGCGGCACCTCCCTCGGCCAGGGCATCTTCACTTCGCTGAACGCCATCGCCGGCAAGGCACTCAGCCTGGACCAAGCCACCGGGCCCGACGGCACTGACCAACTCAAGATCGACAACTACTCGTCGGCGGTGATCATGCTCCTGACCGACGGCGAAAACACCAACTACCCCTGACCCGGCGCAGGTCGCCCAGTTGGCGGCCGATGCCGGCGTCCGCGTCTACCCCATCGGTATTGGAAGCCCGGAGGGGTCCACGATCGAGGTGGACGGGTTCAACATCGTGACCCAGTTGGACGAGGCCACACTTCAGGCAATTGCCAAGGACACCAACGGCAAGTACTACCGGGCACAGGACGCCCAGGATCTCCAGAACATCTACAAGAACGTCGACCTTCAGCTGACGACGCGCGGCCAGGAACTGGAGGTGACCTCGATCGTCGGAGGGCTGAGCAGCCTGCTCCTGCTGATCGGCGCCATCTTGTCATTGATCTGGTACGGGCGGGTGCCATGAGGAGGCGCGTTCATTGACCTCCAGGGAGATACTTATCGGTCAGAGAGGTAAAGACCCATGAGGCTGTTGTGGCCAGGTTTGCTGCCGCTGTTTCTGTTGGTCCCGATCCTAATCCTGCTCTACTGGTGGATCCTGCGCCGCCGCCGGCGGTTCGCCGTGCGGTATTCCAGCCTGTCCCTGATCCGTGAGGCGCTGCCCGATCGTGCTCGCTGGCGCCGCCACCTGCCGGCAGCCTTGTTTCTGGTCGGCCTGACAAGCTTGATCGCAGCACTGACGCGTCCTGCCGCCCAGGTACTGGTCCCCCTCAGCCGAACCACGATCATCTTGGCCATCGACGTCTCACGCAGCATGTGCGCCTCCGATGTGCCCCCCAATCGGCTTACGGTTGCCCAGGAGGCGGCCTCGAAGTTTGTCGAGCAGCAGGCGGATGACACGCGCATCGGGATTGTGGCCTTCGCCGACTTCGCTGAAGTCATCGTGCCGCCCACCAACGACAAACAGAAGCTGATCGACGCCCTGGCCTCGTTGACCACCTCTTTGGGCACAGCCATCGGCAACGCCACGCTCAAGGGGTTGGACGCGATCGCCAGCGTCAACCCGGCGGTCGCTCCCAGCGGGGTGAACCTGGGCGGCCAGAGTGGAGGCACACCGGCAGGATCTGACTATCAGCCCGACATCATCGTGCTCCTCACCGATGGGGCCAACACGCGCGGCCCGTCACCAGTCGATGCCGCGCAGCAGGCCGCCGACCGCCACGTGCGCGTGTACACCATCGGCTTCGGGACGACCGATTTCAGCCCGATGGTGTGCACGTCAGCTCAGCTGGGCAGCGACATTTTCGGCGGGTTCCAAGGCGGTTTCGGGCAGGGCGGGTTCGACCCGCGGGGCGGGTTTGGCGGAGGCCGCGGTGGTCGGGGCAACTATCTGCTGCTCGATGAGCCGACCCTGCAGGCGGTGGCCGACACCACCGGCGGCGCCTACTTCCGGGCCGAGAACGCCGACCAGCTTCTGCAGGTCTTCCAGGATCTGCCCAAGCAGATCGCGCTGCAGAAGGAGGACATCGAGATCAGCGTTGCCTTCCTGGCGTTGGGCGCGCTGTTCATGCTCCTCGCCGTCGGCCTGTCGATGCGTTGGAATCGGCTGCCGTGATTGGCCGACGTCCCGCTCGTTTTGTGAGGATTTTCACAATCAGGCGGAACCTATGACTTTGTGCGCGCTTTCCCATGGCCCAGATGGGGCATGGCATTAGGAGACGAAGATGCACCGCAGCCGGACCGGTCCCAGCAAGGCGCAGGGCTCTCGATGTTAGAAGCCGAGGCATGGCGCAAATGGATCTGTCCATCTAGAATGCCCATACCATGACCTCTGAACACCGGATTCACCGCCGGGAATTCATCAAGCTCTCCGCCGCAGCAGCCGGCGCGGCGGCCGCGTCCGCCTGTGGGGGGCTGGCGCAGGTCGTTGAGCCCACCGGACAGCCAACACCAACATCGTCACCTTACCCACCCTCAGAGCCCACCGCAGCCCCAACCAGCACCCCGACAGCCGTTCCGACCCCCACGTCCCTTCCCGCCGGCCGAGTGGTTATGGTGCGGACAGACGACCGCGTGCAGGGCACCAAGCGCGCCCTTGAGTTGTTGGAGGTTGATTCGGTCCGTGGGAAGTCACTGTTCATCAAGCCCAACTTTAACAGCGCCGATCCTTTCCCAGGCTCCACCCACCCCGACACGCTGCTCGCGCTCGGAAAGTCTCTGCAAGCGATGGGGGCGGATCACCTGACCGTTGGCGACCGCAGCGGGATGGGAGACACTCGAGCAGTGATGCAATCCAAAGGCGTCTTCGCCATGGCGGATGAGCTTGGGTGGTCGACCTTGGTGCTGGACGAACTTGGCGCCGACGACTGGACCCTGATGCAGCCCGACTCAAGCCATTGGCGATATGGGTTTGCCTTGCCCCGCCCCGTCCTGGCCAAGGAGGGTGTCGTCCAAACCTGCTGCCTCAAGACGCACCGCTTCGGAGGGCAGTTCACGCTCTCGTTGAAGAACTCGGTCGGCCTGGCCGCAAGGTGGATCCCGGGCGAAGGCCACGACTACATGAACGAACTCCACGGATCAGCCAACCAACGCCGGATGATCGCCGAAATCAACACCGCCTACCAGCCCGATTTGATTCTGATGGATGCCATGCAGGCGTTCATCGACGGCGGCCCCGACCGAGGCACGCGCGTCGCACCGGGGCTCATCTTGGCCGCAACGGACCGCGTGGCGCTGGACGCCGTGGGCGTCGCCATTTTGCGCTGGTACGGCACCACGCCCGACGTGGCCAGGGGCCCGATCTTTGAGCAGGAGCAGATTGCACGCGCCGCAAAACTCGGATTGGGAGTCTCCAGCCCTTCCGAGATTGGGCTGATCACGCCCGACGAAAAGAGCGCCGCCTTCGCGGCTCCGCTCAAGGATTTGCTGGCGGCGGATTAGCCAACGGTCTACCAACCGGGGTACGGGGGCTGTGCCTCCCGAGGCAATCCCCCAGCTCATGGTCACACTTTCGGTCGCTTCGGGAAACCGCCGGCTCAAGGTCAGGCGAACCCCTCGCCTGGGCGCCGGCTGCCCCCGGCAGGGCCGGCCGATAATCGTCCCCTGTCGCCCGCAGTTCGGACCATCCATAGGCAATGGAACCAACCGACCGCAAGTTGAACCTCGCCGAGGGGCTGTGAACTGACATCTGGGAAGAGCGCATGCAAGATGTTTGATACAAAAAGAAAAGCCCCCGGTTTCCCGGGGGCTTCTGGCAGTCAAAGTCAGCTGAAATCAGACGACGTTGACGTTCACGGCGTGCGGCCCCTTGGGGGACGCCTCGACCTCGAACTCCACTTTCTGGCCTTCGGCCAGATCGCGGTATCCGTCGCTCATGATCGCAGAGTAGTGGACGAAGACATCATCGCCGCTCTCGCGGGCGATGAAGCCGTAGCCCTTTTCACCATTGAACCATTTGACCGTACCGTTAATTCTTTCAGACATTGCTGTGTGCCTCCTTGTAAGGCTTTGCTCGATTTTGAGGCGCATTGCCTGTTCTCGGCGGTCGGTCCCAACAAAAGGGCCCGAGCGTTGGGCAGCTCGGGCCAAAGATACTCGACTCTCAGACAGAACCTGCTTGCAACCTACTTAGATTCATCATAACAGGTCTGGTCTGGCTTGCATAGGGTACGGGCCATCACCGGATTCTCCACATTCTCGGTTGGAATGCGTTCGGTCCGCGCTGGCCTAGCCTCAGTTGGTCCGTGTCGGGCTGCGATAGCAAGATGAGTTCCACGGCTGTTCACCCCTCCCCACAAGAGTGGCACAAATAGGAAACATGACTATCATGACCGGATGTCAAGCCTATTGAGACGAGCGACGGGCACGGCCGGCAAGGGCTACCGTGCCCGGTCCGCGATCCATCGGCTCACCCGGGCCGAGGAGCACATCCCCTTCGTTTTCCCGCTGACCCTGCTGGGGGCATTGCTGGCCGCACGTGCGCAAGCCGCCCCACTTGACGGCCGGCTGGCCATCGTGCTGGCCGCCAACATCCTGGCGGTGACATACGCCTTCATGCTGAACGACATCGAGGACGCACCCAACGACGCGGTTGACCCTGAGCGGGCGGCCACGAACGTGATTTGCTCCGGCGGTCTGAGCGTGCGGGCGGCTCGCTGGCTCACGGCACTCGTCGGGGCGGCATCGGGCGGGCTGTACCTGTGGGCAGGGCCATCGGTGGCGGCCATCGGCCTGACGACCCTCGCGCTGGGGCACCTCTATTCGTGGCGGGCGATCCGGCTCAAGGCCTACCCTGTTGTCGACGTTGTTTCGCACGCGCTCATGCTCGGCGGCCTGCTGGTATTGGCTGGGTCCAGCCTTTATGACGAGCGCTTGTTCGGGGGCTGGTACATGGCCGGCGCGGCAGCCGCTTTTTCCGCCTACGGGCAGCTCTACAATCAACTTCGCGATTTTGAAGTTGATCAGTTGGCCGGGCTCCGCAACACGGCGGGGCTGGTGGGACAGCGTACGACGCGCGGCCTGATGTATATGGCGGTGGGCCTGGCGGTCCTGCTGGTGGTGGAAGCGGCCCTTCACGGGCATTTTCCACTGGGCTTGGGCCTGGCCGGCCTGGCTGGAATGCTGATCAGCCTGAGGTTGGGCAGCACGAGCGATATGCGCGGCAGCCAACCCACCGAGGCCAGCGGCATGCTTCAGTCCCGCGGCCTGTTCACCTTGAATTTCGCCGCCGGCGCCTGGCTCACCTGGGCGCTGATCGCACCCCTGATCGCTCGTTACCCCCTGCCTTTCTTGTCTGGAGGCTAGAGCCCCGGCTGGATCCCGACTCAGATCAACCTAAGTCGGCCTGCTTCGAACCTCGCCACAACCCGTCCGCCAGCTCGAGGATGGTCTGGCGCATCGCCAGCTTCCCCGTCCACGCGGCCGGAATGCCGGCCTCACCGTAGAAAGCGCCCGCCAGTTGACCGTAGACAGCGCCGGTTGTGTCCGCATCATCGCCCAGATTGACCGCCATCAGGGCGCCCTGGCGAAAGTTCTGTGAGCGGTCAAAGGCCCACAGGGCGGCCTCAAGACTCTTCACCACATACCCGCTGGCCCGGATTTCCGGAGGGTCTTTGGACTTGAATGAGCCCCCAGCGATCTCGGCGATGGCCGGCGCGAGTGGTTCAGACTGCCACAATTCAGGCGCTGGGCTGAAACCCGGTGAGAGCAGTTCGTCCTTCGGACGGCCCTGCAGTCCGCCCACGATCAACCCGGCCATGTAGCGGCAAGCGTCGACGGCCTCAACCGCGCCATGGGTCGTGCGCGAGCTGCGGGCGGCCATTGCGATCGCCTGCTTTGGATGTGCCACGTAGAACAGCGGGATCGGGGCCAGGCGCATGATCGACCCGTTGCCGGCGCTGTGGGTGTGGGTCGGTCCGGAGAAGGGCTCGCCGGTCTGCCGATAGATACCCAGCGCGGTCCGCACGGTCGCCCCAATATCAAAGCACGCGCCGGTGGATGACATGTAGCCCTCCCCGAACCAGCGCAGGTATCGCTCCACCTGGTCGCGAGCGTCGAATCCACCGCATGCGACAAGACTGGCCGCCAGGCAAAGGGCCATCGACGTATCATCCGTCCACTGCCCTGGCTGCAGATGAAAGGGACCCCCACCCACCATGTCGGTGATGGGCTCGAAAGTCCCTGGCGCCTTGAACTCGAGCGCCGTTCCCAGGGCGTCACCCGCCGCCAGCCCGAGCATCGCACCTCGGAAACGACCTTTGATCGGGTCCTCGACCATCTTCATCTCCCCGTCTTTGAGTTATTTACATAATGTGGCCAGCGAGCATCGTTCTCGGTGCCTATGCGCAGTTCTCTTGCGTGGATGGTTGACGTGGACATCGCCTCAAACGCGTCCGGCAACCATCATAATCCATGGTTGAGGGCCCCCTGCCGGGTTCCAGGAGCCAAGCCGAGCCCTTGTTTCAGTAAGAGACCAGCCGGTACAGACGACTGAAGGGTGGTTGTAAGGCGGCCAAAGCGTTTCTAGACGCTAAACTGGGAGTGCTTGGCGGCGCCGGCCGCCTTCCTGGCAGACACGCGCCAGCCACTTGCAGGCAGCCGTGCCCTTGCCGGGTCGATGCTCTCAGCGGCCGGATGCCTCCACACGATTAGCGGCTAGCTCTCGACGAGGAGACGACACCGCATGTACAAACGTCCCGTGGTCATGGTGGTTGACGATGAGGTTGTGTACACGGATGTGATCCGGCTGGTGCTGGAGGACTACGGCGTTGAAGTGGTGATGGCCCACAACGTCACCCAGGCCCTCGAGCTTATCGGCGGCCTCCGACCGGATATGTTCATCATCGACATCATGATGCCCGACATAGATGGATTGCAGTTCGCCCGGCGCCTGCGCGAAGAGTCGGCCTTCGCCGACGAGCCGATCTTGATCGCCAGCGCCAAAGCGATGGCTGGTGATCGTGAGGCCGCCCTGGCGGCCGGTGCAACCGAATTCCTGACCAAGCCCTTCACCGCCAAACAGCTGCGCGACATCCTTCGGCGCTATTTCCCCCTCCCCACCACGGCCGAGCTTCGTGCGCCTTGGCGGCGGAACGGCCATAAACGCGGCGCCTAAGCCACGCCAGGTCTGCGAGAGAAGAGCCTCGCCACAACAACCTGCGGGTCACTTGTCAACCTATGAACGAGCCGGTGATGGGCTCCCAGGGCGATGCCGCCCCTACGCTGCATCGTTGGTTGGCGGCGCATCTTGGGATGCCTTGAGCGCCGCCTCGGCCAGGGCAACCGCACCCAACACCCCCGAGCGCCGGCCGAGATCCGGGACCACAATGGCCCTTTCCAGCCCGGCCGTCATGGCAGGCACATCCAGGTAATCGTTCAGCAGCGCCCTGACCTCCCGTCGCACGGCGCCAATCAACCCCGCTTGCTGCATCACGCCGCCACCCATGATCAGGCGCTCCGGTGAGAGTGCCAGCATGATGTTGACCACACCGCTCGCCAGGTAGGCGGCTTCCAACGGCCAGGCGGCATGTTCAAGGGGTAGGGCCTCCGGCGCCTCTCCCCAGCGCGCTTCGATGGCCGGCCCTGACGCCAGCCCTTCCAAGCAGTCACCGTGATAGGGGCAGACACCGGAAAAGGGATCGCGGGACCAGTCGTGGGGGACCAACATGTGCCCCATCTCGGGGTGCATCAGACCATGGAGCGGCCGCCCATCGACGATCGCCCCGCCGCCAATGCCTGTTCCCACCGTGAGATAGACAAATGTGCTCAGCCCTTGGGCCGCGCCCCAGCGCCCTTCCCCCACCGCGGCCCCATTCACGTCGGTGTCGATGGCCACGGGAACATGAAAGCGGTCGCGGATCGGACCGACGAGATCGGTCCCCGCCCAACCGGCCTTGGGTGTTGATCTCAAATGGCCCCAGGTGGGGGATTCGAGTCGCAGATCCAACGGCCCAAAGGCGCTGATCCCGATCGCATCCACCGGGCCGTAGTGGTCAAAAAAGGCCAGCACGTATCCAAGGGTCTCGTCGGGAGAGGTGGTCAAGATGCGGGTTTCGGCGCGTACATCGTCCGGCGCAGTGGCCACGGCACAGACAAACTTGGTGCCCCCCGCCTCAACTCCGCCAAACACAGGCATCTCAACCCTGCCCTTCCAGGGCAGCTTGGAGGCGCCGGGCCAGGTCCTGGGGATCGAGAACTTGAACCGGGTCGATCAGCAGGTCAACGCCCGGGGCAAGCCGAAAGGCCGAGAGATCGCCCGGCATTTGAGGCCGCGAGGCGGCCTCCCCCTGGCGGTTATTGCGGTTCCCCTCCGGGCCAAGCATGGCGCCTGATGCGCCAGACGGGGCGACCTTCCCGAACCCGCGCCCGTGCGCGAGAGAGCCGGCCAAGGCGGCCTGCAGGGCGGCCACAGGCTGGTCCGGGAGCCAGGCCCGGATCTGCTCCAGACTGAGTCCCTGCGCCTGGAGGGCTTTGAGGGCTACGAGCTGGAGCAGGTGCCCGTAGCCGTACCTGGCCCGCCGACCGTCGTAACGCTCCGGCCTGGACACCAAACCGAGCGTCTGGTAGTAGCGGATGGTGCGGGCGTCGAGCTGCGCCGCCACCCGCTCGTCATCGGGTGACCATCCTGCCTGGGCGACCTGGCGGTTGACCGCCAGCGCCAGGCCATGCAGGTCGAACGTTTTCCCCTGAAGCCGTCGCAAATCGTCAAACATAGGATTAGTGTAATCCTAACAGTAATTACTGTCAATCTACCAGACGAAACTGTCGGGACCTGGTGGGTTCGCGGATCCGGCCTGCCCCTGGGTTGATTGGGGGAGCAAGCGTCTTATCGTGGAAGGCTTGGTGCTCTGGTCTGTGCCGGCGGCTTGTTCCCCAAACGATTGCCACGCTCGCCCTGCTTGCTCCAATGACAATTGGAGGGGGTGTCATTGCGAGGCGGCGGCAGCCGACGAAGCAATCGTATCGCCGCCAAGAACCCCACCAACCAAAGCCTGGCGCGGGCGCTCAGCCGCGGTGATGGGTAGGCACGACAGTCACTTCCCGATTAATGCTTTGGCGAGACCTGATTGTGCGATATGGATCAGGTCCTACTCGTGCAAATCCGCGACAAACCCTTTGAAAGGCGCAGGATCCGACCGGCAGACTGCCCCTCTGGCAATATCTCTTTGCTCAGCTTGCCTCAAATACGGCTGCTGTGTTCCGCCAGCCACTCGGCCAACTCGTCAACGGCTCTTTCGCCTCGGGCGACAGCCATCGCCATCCCCTCAACCTGATCATTAGTCGTCGTAAGTTGGACCCCGTTTGCCATGAGAAGGAGCGCGGCAGCACCCAGGCCGGTTCCTTTGTTGCCATCCAGGAAGGCGTGATTCTGTATAAGGGAATGCATCAGCGCGGCAGCTTTGTGAAACAGGTCAGGGTAGAGGTCTTGCCCCTGATAGCTGGCCTTCGGGCGCTCGACGGCGGAGATCAGAAGTGCCAAATCCCTGAGGCCATGACTCCCTCCCGTCTCATCGTTCAGCCGCGCATGGAGGAAGAGAATCTGCTGCGCCGTCAGGTAGTTCATTCCGTTCCAGAGAGAGCTTCCAGAGCGGGCCGGTAGGCCTCGATAAACTCGGCCACCTGGCGGCCAAAGGCCTTGTCGACGCCGTATGAGCCCTTATCCGCGGGGAGCAAGACCACGCGCCGCCCCTCGCGGTCGATGTCCAGGATGATCTCCGACCCTTCTTCCGCCCCCAGCGCCTCAATCGCCTCCCTGGGCAAGGAAACAACCAAGCTGTTGCCTGCCCTGAAGATCTTTCTGCTCATGCGCACCTCCCGAGTGGCGTGCTTACAGTGTAATTACATGATTTGCCATTGTCAATGACTGCTTAGGCAAGGGCAGGTTATTGCCACAGCTCAATCAGCCGCAGACCCTTAACCCTGCCTTCGGGTTGGGCTCTTCGATCCAATCTGTTGTCCGCCAAGACGCGCGATGCGACGTCACTTCTCGGACCTGGTGACTTCCGTTCCCCTCCATGCTAAGGTCTCGACATCACAAACAGGACCCCGGCACCAGCGGGTCCTCCACGGAGCAAGGGGGCGCATCATGCGAATACTCCTGGAATTGATCACAGCCGCGCTCCTGGCGGCTGTTTCCGTTTTGACTTTGCCGGCAACGGCCGATGACTGTCCCTAGTCGGACCCCGCTTGCCATCTCACCCCGCTTCAGTCCCACCAGGTCAACCCGTTCCCGGCCACGTCGCCCGCCGATCTGTCGCCTCTGGCCGATTCTTCGTCACTGAATGTGACAAATTTCACAAGTCGCTTCAGCCTGGGCAGCGGCTCGTCGAGCCCCGTCGGGGACGATCCTGTGTTCGCCGAGCTGACCGCCCGCATTGACAGCCTCCAGCGGGGACCTCTCCGCTCAATCCGGCGGCCACTGATACATGTTCACCGTGATGTCGTCCTGGAACCAAATGAACCGGCTGGCAGCGAAGGCCCGGAAGTCGTCTGAGCTGTCATCGCGGTTGTAGGGCACATTGAAGTGCGCCTCATCCCCGTTGGTCCACATCAGCACCCAGGCCATCTGCTCGGCGCTTGATCCCCGCGCGCCTCGGATGGATGGAAGCAGAAACGTCGTCCACCAAGAGTCAGGGGGCACCGTGTCGAAACCGGTTTCCGTCATCGCCGGGATCTTGAGATCGGAGCGCTCGTTGGCCAGTTGGGTCAGGTATCGCATCGACTCTTGCATGCCGGTCTGGCGATTCTGACGCGGGTCGGAGTAGTCGTCCAGACCGAAGATGTCCACGTAGGGATCCCCCGGGTAGCCGTACAGATAGGCAGACTTGAAAGCTGAGTAGCTGGCGTAGCTGCCGCTGATGAACGAGGCTCGGGGCATGACACGGGCGTCCGGTGAGATCGCGTAGAGCAGATTGTGAACGCCGCGCTCATCGCGCAGATACTGAACGGTGAAGCGCCACAGGGCCCGGTACTCGACCTCCGTGGCGTGCCCATGACCCCACCAGAATTGGCCGGCGTTGTGCTCGTGGAACGGCCGGAAAACGATCGGCACCAGGTGATCGTCCGGGTTCCAGGCGGTCGGTCCCGATCGGAGACTGAGCGCGAAATCTGCGAAGCGATCCAACCATTGGCGGTACTGCGCCAGATAGGATGCGTCGAAGAGGATTTTCTCCACCGGCCGTCCGTCGAGATCGTAGAAGTTGCCGCCCGTCACGGGGTTGAACATGTGCCAGCTGACGGTGTTAACTCCACCGCGCTGATAAGCATCGATGATCCCGGTGCGTACGTCGTCAAAGCTCACGCCATCCACGTTGCCATCCTCACCGAGTTCGATCTGGCTCACGTCCCAGCCGTACACGGCCGGGTAGGAGCCGACCGCGTCATGCACATCGGATCTGCCTGTGTACCCTGACCAACCCACCCCGCGCACCATCGTGTCCTGGTGCCCGAAAAGCGTGTGGCCGCTCCTGGCCTGGATCCAAAGGTTCATGAAAAGCGCCTTCGTCTCGCGGGTGGCGTTCGGATCGACGGTGGGGATGCTCTCCACCGGCCGAACCGAGAGGCTGCAGGCCGACAGCCACAGCAACAAGAACAACCACAATGCGCGTCGGCGGATTCCTCTCGCGAACTGAGACCTACTCTGGTTCATTCCTATCCCCTCCCTCAAGGTGATGTGACGGCACGAGCCCGCCGCGGTTGAGCCTCCGCACGGCTGGCGAGTAAGGGCCCTTCACCGCCCTTCCCGCTGCTAGTAAGGCTGGCTTATGCTGCTGGACAAGCTATTGTATGGATCTGGGAGCGAGACGCCAGCTATCGCCGGCGGCGCCCGCCATATGTGGTTCAGTCGCTGGGCGGCAGGCCGTGGGCAAAGGAGTAATACATATCCTGGAACGGCTGGCGGAACTCAATCACGTCCTCCACGACTTGTTCTGGCGGCGTCGCCTCGACCAAAACGCGGGCGATGAAATCGGCCACCGTCGCCATGTCGTCTTCCTTCATCCCCAGGCGGGTGGTCTCGATGGCGCCCATCCGCAGCCCGCCGGGATGATCCCAATCCTCCGGCCGGTCTCCAGGGATGAGGTTCTTGTTGGCGATCACATTGGCGCGCTCGAGGCGGCGGGCAACCTCCAAGCCACCCCCGAACTGGCGTACGTCGGCGATCACCTGGTGGGTCAATGTGTAGCCACGCGAAGCACCCAGCACGGGGATCCCGCGGGCATCCAGAGCCGCGCCCAACGCCTGCGCGTTGGCCACAATCTGGCGCATGTAGGCATCACCGTAGGCGATGAACTCGGCCGCCGCCATGGCCAGCGCCGCCACCCGGTTAACCTGGTGGGTGGCGATCAGCACCGGAAAGATCGCCTCTGAGAACCCGGCCGTGAGCGATGGATCATCCCAGACGATGATCCCGCTCTGCGGGCCGCTGAACGTTTTTCCCGCCGATCCAGTCATCACCGCCGCACCTTCACGAAGTGGGTCCTGAAACAACCCGGCGGCGACCAGGCCGAGCTGATGAGCGCCATCGAAATAGATGTGACCGCCCCACTCTGCCACCACCTCCGCCATCTCGCGAATCGGAAAAGGGAACAGCGTCATGGTGGCGCCAAGTGAAACCACTCGCGGCCGGACCAACGGGGCCGTCCTGCGAAACTGATCGATGTCGACCGCCATCTCCTGTGGATCGAAGGGGATATCTACGATGCGAAGGCCGCGCACTCCGGCCGGCCCATCCGGCCGGTTGCTTGAGTGTCCCCCGAACGGCTTAGGAATGCTCATGATCACGTCACCCGGCTGGGTGAGCGCGGTGTAAACCGTAAGATTGCCGAGCATGCCCGACAGCAGTCGATGGTCAGCAAAGCCTGAGTGAAAAGCCCGCTTGAGCAGCTCCACGCACAGGGCCTCCAGTTCGTCGATGTAGCGGGTCCCGACGAACCAGCGGTTGCCCGGGCCGATATGCCCCTCAGCGGCCCGGATGCCCACTTCGGCCGACAGCAGCGACCGCACCGTGGGACTGGTTGGAGCTTCCGGGGCCAACAGGTTGACACACTGATCCCCGCGCCACGATTTGTTGCGCTCAACCGCACTCAGCACCGCCTGGCCCATGTCCTCCGTAGAGGCACACGCCTCCAGTATCTTGTGGGCCTGCGCCAACACCTGAGGGTCGTGTCCCTCGGTGACCGGGAATTCCACTTCGTCGGACATGTGCGCTTCCCTTCTTTCCCCTGGCTAGGATCGGTCAAGTACAGATTGGGCTGGGGCCGAGCCTGTGTCCACCTGTGGGGCTTATGTGATCCCAGGCTGACGGCCATCACACAAGGCCAGAATAGCACGCCCACGCCAATTCGCTAGCCTGGTCAGAGGGCTCCAGTGGTCATCAATCCTTCCCACAGATGCCGTACGAATTGACCGGCCCCGACCATTGGGTTCGCCAGTCCGAAGGGTGACATGAATTGCGACAGCGTGCCCGTGCCGATTTGCGCCGTCCGCGGTGGCTGGTGTAATCTTTCCCCCCGTCAGTCCAGGAAGGAGGCGTACAATCGATGTCCCCGGCAGATTCCCCGAGTTCCAGTCACCTCCCCGATACAAAGCTGGCCTGTCCCCGGATCGGTCTCCAAATCAACACCACACAGAAGCCATTCCGCTGGTCGGACATCCGCCGGTTGGCGATAACGGCCGAAGAGCTGGGGTTTGAACTCGCTGTGGACGGAGGATCACCTTTACTACCAAGGACCAACAGGAGAAGCCATTGGGCCCTGGGAGGCCTGGACCACCTTGGGCGCTCTGGCCGAGGCCACCAAGAGTATCCGGCTGGGGACGATGGTCACGCCGATTGCCATGCGCCGACCGGTGATGGTGGCCCATGAGGCGGCCACGATCGATGAGATCAGCGGCGGCCGGCTGGTGGTTGGCCTGGGCGCAGGATGGAACAAGGACGAATTTGACGCCGTCGGCGCAGACTTCGAGCCGCGTGTCTCGCGCTTCGCCGAAGCGCTTTCGATCCTGATGGATCTGTTCGAGACAGGAGAGGTGGCCCGCAAGGGCGAGCACTACCAGGTGGAAGCCAGCCTTGAGCCGCGGCCGTCCGTGCGTCCCCGCCCGGAGCTGATGATCGGTTCGCTGGGGCCAAAGATGCTGCATACGGCCCTGCCGCATGTCGACGGGTGGAACTGGGACGGATTCACCCTCGATCTACCGCACTTCGAGAAGTCGACGGCCGGGGTAACCGAAATCTGCCGAGAACTCCGCCGCGATCCCTCCACGGTCTGGCGTTCGGCGCATCTGGTGGCTTCGCTAGAAGGCGCGTTGGGCCTGCCCGTGAATCTGCCGGAAGACGAGGAGTTGCTGGGCGGCTCGGCGGACCAACTGGCGGATGGCCTGCGCTGTTGCGCCGAGGCCGGGATGGAGGAGGTGATGCTGATCGTTGATCCCCCGACCCCGGAGGCTTTGGAGACGGTGGCGCGAGCGGCGGCGTTGGCCGGGGCTGGCTGAGGGGCGATTGGCCTTGCGGCGCGCCCGAGGGTCATCTCGCGCCCCCCAAACGATTGGTTCGCTCGCCCTGCTCGCTCGCAATGACATGGGTGGGGGTTGCCATTGACCTGCGCCGAAGACCCCAAGTCTTAGACGCCGAGTCGGCCAACGTCGAACACCAACTTGGGGCTCTATTCGGGAGACGTTTCTTGGTCCGGCTGGTTGAGGGGCTGCGTCTTGACCAGGTCGTCGGCCACGTCAGGCACCTCGCGCATCTCGGTCAAGTAGCGCATATTGGAGTTGTGGAGGCGGTCGCTCAACAGCTGTGCCAGGCGGTGCCAGAGCTTGGCCGCCAGATCGCTGTCGGTCGCCATGAGGGCAGTGAGCGACTGAAGCGGGAAGGTCAGCACTTCCAGCGGCTCGAGGGCCGTAACCGTCGGCGGCGGTGAGGTACTCATCAGCAGGGAAGCTTCTCCGAACGTCTCACCCACCCCGACGTCCGCCAGGACCACCTCCTCATCGGATTGGGTAGTCAACGAGATGCGCGCCTTGCCTTTCAGGATCACAAACAGGTTTCGCTCTCTGGACCCATCTTTCACGACCACGTCGCCCTGATTGAAGAGCACCCGTTCGCCGATCATGAGCAACGCCTGCACCTGTTGTATTCCAAGCCCGGCGAAGAGCGGAAAGCCCTGCAGTTGAGACAACGCATCTTCATGGTTGGAGCGCATGAACTCGGCGCGCATGGCCAGGTGGGCCTGCTGCTCCGATATTCTGACCACTCGACCGGCCTGAATGATCTCCGCCATTTCGTCGCCCAGCTGGCGGGTGGTCAGCTTGCGCAGGGCGGTCCAACTGCGTTGAAACTCGAGGTAGGCCTGGAACGGATTGTCTTCCGGGATGGCCTTGGTGTTCGCCAACCAGATGTTGCGAATGGTCTCCTTGGCATCCTCCACCCGGTCGTCGGTCAGGTAATCCAGGGCCAGGATGAGATTGGTCTTCAGAATCTTGTCATCCAGCGTGTCTTTGAGGAACTCGCCCGGATACGGGTCGAGATCCTCCGCCTCGACCAGAGACATGTTGACCTCTTGTGTTTGGCCCTGGATCTTGGCTCTCGAGTAGAGCAGACGAAAGATGTCTTCGCGGAAGCGCTGCCAGGTTGGAGAATGGCCGCTCGGCGGTCTGTGCTGGACATAGAGTTGGTTGTCGAGAAAGACGGAGAACCCATACATCCGGGCATTGAGCACGTAGTCGGTATCCTCCCCGCGCGTCACGCGGGGGTCGAACGGCACCGTGCGGAACAGCGCCCGGTGTATCACCATGCAGCCGCCAAACGCAAAGGGGGTGACTTTGAGCCGCGGTTCTCCCGGGATGATCTTGTCGAACGCCTCGCGCTTGCTGCCGAACCGGTCCCAGTAGGTCATCCAGTGAATCTCGCTGGGGACGTCGTCGTAGTAGGTTCCCTTGGCGTTTACGTAAAAGCCGGCCACCGCGTCGATGGTCTGGCCCATGAAGCGCGTGCCGACAAATTCACCGGCCTTGGCCATGAATCCGGGGTCGTCGAAAAACTCATCATCATCGATGAGCACCGCCACCTCGGCGCCCAACACATAGGGAATGTACAGACACATGTTGCGAATGTTTGAGTAGCCCCTGAGGGACAACACTGGCGTGAGGGGGTCTGCTTCAGCCTCATGCAAGGCCGCATGCATGTTTGCCAGGTGCGAATGGGAGATGACGTAGGTCTCCACCGGAGGATCTTGCGCGCTGACGATCTCGCGCACGCGCGCCTCGACCTGGTCTTCGATGTCCGGCGCCGTCGAACACGCCAGCACGACCAAGGAGAAATCCTTGTCCTTGAGGGTGTGCAAGGACTCCAGCGCCCGGGCCAGGGTGCCTTCCTGATCGAGGGGTGTGGGGTGATCGTAGACGGCATCCCCAGGCTGCCAGCCGACGGCTGCCTCACGGGACCAATAGGTGGGGATAACCATAATCGTCTTCATCGGTCAGGCTGTCCCTTCATCGCCGCGATTTCGGCGCCCACGGTCGTCCTGGACTGAACCAGGGCACCTCGGAAAGGCGCCGCTGGCTGGGGGTGCAGGCGGTGGGCGAAACGCCCGGCGACTGTTTCTTACACTACAACTGGCGGGCTGGCAACCGACTCCCCGTCCGGACCGACCGTCCCTGCCCACCCGCTCTCGGGTGTCAACAGCGGGGCATCCTCAGGCGGGCCGGCCACGGCGTCTCGACCACGCCCAGAATAGAAGGTTCTAAGGAAAGCATCCCAGCCGGCCATCAGCCGCTCGTAGCGCCGGATGGCGACAGGCAGCTCGCGCAGCGACGCTTCCAACGCCTGGCCTAATCTCGCAAAGCGGGGGTCGTCGAAGACCCGGGCGGCCTTCGGCCCGCCTGTCTGCAAGCCCATCCGCTGCTGCTGGATGGCTTCCTCAAAGGACACTGGGAGTTCGCCGCTCTGATCCCGAAACCAGGTGAGAAATGGATTACGCCCGATCCAACCCAAGCAGGCGTGGTAGAAGCGGGTTCGGATCTCCTCTTGACCGATGTCCGGCACTGCGGGAAAGCCGGGATACGTGTCGTGGAAGACCGGCAGGTCAACGTCGACGATGCCCCGGCCAGCCTTGGAAATCGCGCGGCCAAGCAGGGTGTCCTCGCCGCGACCCATGATGCATTGGTCCTCGAACACATAGGTCGTTGAGTAGAACAGCGACAGGGCTTCGGGATGTCGCAGTCCCAAGCCAAGATTGCCGCCCAGAGGTTTGTTGGTCGGCTGGGAATGTCTCGGACCCACGTCCCCCAGATTCAAACACTGGTGATGCGGGCTCGAGTTGACATAGGCCAGCGCCTTCTGCTTGCCGAGCCCCGTCAGCAGCTGATCAAGGCCGTCGAAGGCCATCGGCGGGATGATGTAGTAGCCGGAGTACTCACTGGTGGTGGCGACGACCCCTTTCCTGGCCAGCGAGCTGATGTGCGCGCCCACAAAGTCCACCTGGCGGAAGCTTGGTGTGCCGTCTTGGACCCCCGTCAGCACCTTGGGATACACATCCGTGTCGAAGAATATGACCACATCCATGCCCTCGATAAGCGCATGCAGCAGGATGGCGTTGCGGTAGGCCGAATAAGGGACCTGCTGGTGGCGCGCCCAGCTCGGCTTCGCCAGCAGGTCATCCACGGCGCTCGCCTCCAAGCCACCGGCCCGGAGTCGGTCCCGCAGGCCGGGGTCATCTGAGGCTTGAAGCACGTCCATGCGAACGCGCCGGCTGATCGCCGAAATCGCCGACGGGACGAAGCTGTGGCTGTAGGCGCCGATGATTCGATCCACAGGATGTTCGAAGTGATCGGCGTTATCAAGGAATCTTATGATCAGATCCGGATCATCCAAGTGGCGCGTGATCACGGCCAGGGCGATCTTGGGGTGTGAAGATAAGTTCACGCCGTCCTCCTTGGGGATCGAATCGGGTCGAGAGGCCTATACCAGCTCATCGCCACCCAGCACCTCGTGATAAACGTCAACCATCTTGTCCACCTGTTGGGACCACGCAAAGTGCTGGCTGGCATAGTCGGCGGCAAAGAGACCTTTTTTGGATCGGGCATCGGATTGGACGGCCTCGATGACCGCCTGCGCCAGGCCGTCGGGGTCGTCTACCTCGACCAGCCAGCCGACGTCCTGGTTGATGAAGTCCGGCAGCCCGCCGGCGTTGGTGGCGACGACCGGCGTGCCGCAGGCCAGCGCTTCCACCGCCACCAGACCAAAGGGCTCCACCCGGGAAGGAACAATGGAAAGATCAGCCACGTTGAGCAATCGGGCGATCTCCGACTGTGGCTGCTGTCCCAGGAAATGCACCTGTTTCAGATGAAGGTCGGCGGCCCGGAGCCGTAGTTGATCGTGAAGCTCCCCTTCCCCGATGATCAGGGTCATGACCCCCGGCAGGGCCGCCTCGTAAATGGCAGCCGCATCGAGCAGCACGTCGATGCCCTTGAACTTGGTCAGCTTCCCCACGAACATGATCAAGGCGCGTGGGGGCTCCCCGATCCCGAACTCACGCAGCACTGTCGTCCGATCCAACACCATGGTGTGGAAGATCGATTCGTCGAACCCATTCATGATCAGGCGAATCTTCTCCTGGGGAACGTCGTACAGTTCGCTGGTATCCGCGGCAACCTGGCGCGAAATGGCGATCACCGCCGGTGTTTTGCGGACGCCCTCCAGAGCCAGCTCGCGCCAGTCGGCGTAGCGCTTGAACCCCATCAGATCGGTGCCGTGGGCGGTGGCCACGGTGGGCACTCCGGTTTTGGTGGCGGCGTAGCCCGTGACCCACAGATGCATGGCGTGGATCACATCCGGTTTCCAGTCAGCCACGGCATCGTCGATCGCCGACTGGAAGGCTTGAACGTAGGCGGCGCGCTGTTCGGCGTCCAGATCAGCGAAAGTGGTGCTGCTGCGCGGATGGGTGGTGAAGCACGGGAAGTTGAACGGCAGGCGAGCCGCGTCGGCCTCCGCCCCCTCATCCGGGGTGAAGAGAATTGTCCGCGTCTCGAACGGATAACCGGCTTCTTCTTGGTGGTCGGGGCAGATGGTCAAAGCCTGGTGACCTTTGGCCACCAGCTCTCGGGCGACGTTCTGAGTGTAGATGCCGCTGCCCGAACCTTCCAAAGGGAAGTGGTTCGGAATGAGCACACGCATGTTGAACCTTCTGACATTGGCGCAGACTGCGAGGCGGTTGCACGCTTGAGTGCGATGCGTATGGCGCCGACTTGGGATAAAGTCCGCGCCATTCCACTTCTATTATAGGGCAGATTGGGCTGCAAGCGGAATTGGGGCGGCGCGGCGGAGCCGGCGACTCCTGGCCAGCGCATCGCACGCGCAGCTTGACTTTGTGAAATTCTTCACATAGTCTTGGGCTGGCGCCCAACGTTTGGGACGTTCCCGGACGGTGGTCTGAGCGGATGCCCACCAAAGGCCAAGTGTTTGCCCCGCCCGCTGCCAGCGTTGACGCAGATGGCGGGCGGGACCGGTCGGCAAGCTGACGAATGGAGGCCACCATGCCAGCCGCGCATCCGTTGAGATCTCATCGCCGCTTTGCGGTTCTGATGGGATTGCTGAGCATCATCTCGCTGATGCTCGCCTGTGCCCTGCTTCCTGCTGGTCTCCCCGGGGTCGGAGGAGCGAGCCAGGGTGATCCAACGGCGCAGCCGCCCAGCCGTCAAGCCGACAATGAGGGCCGGGCCGGCGAGGGTCCCGAACCGGTGGCCGCCGCCTGCCCCAACAAACCGCAGCAAGCCGTCCTATTCATCAGCCACACATTCGACTGGTCGCCAAACCGTGACAAGAGCGTGGCCGAGATCAACGGACAGACCGAAGCCTCTGCCCCTTGCCCGCTGACGATTGACGGTGACAAGGTCACCGCCGGGCCGTGTATGGTGAGCTATGGCAACACCGGCGTGGTCCATGGATCCGATGGCGACTGCCAGGTGCAGGGCCAAGGACAGGCCGAAGTGGACATCGAGGGGACGTGCCAGCAAGGCGTGGTGACCCTGACCATCACCGAGTTCCCGGCCGACGAGTCTGCCCGGGGCCACCCTGACCTGTCCCGGACAGACCACTCCCTATGTCACGTACTATCCGCCGTCGCTGACGACGCGCACCTTTCAGATCCAGGTCGGCGGGGCAGATGCTTCCGAAGATGCCAACCCGGACCTGACCAACCAGTTCTCGTATCACAAGACGTGGTCGCTGCGGATCGAGGGGCTCACCAGCCCGCCGCCGGACGAGTAGGCGCGGGGCCAGCCGCCGAAGCCAACGTTTCGTCATGAAGATCACCGTCCCGCGCATATGGATCGTCTCGCGCCCCCCTAACGATTGCTTCCCCAACGAGAAATCGGGGCAAGCGCTCGCTCGAAATGATAGCCGCGGGGGAACTCAGCGGACGGTCAGGCTCAACCGGGCGGGCCTGCCATCCGCCGAAGACAAGACGAGCAAGTCGAGATACTCGCCCCGGAAGCTGCACCAGACCGGGCCGCCCCCCCCAGCGGGCATTCTTCGAAATGTCAGCCTGGTCGCCCTAGGGGACGTTCTTCAACCAGGCCACACCATAAGGCGGCACCTCCAGGCGAAGGTTGCCGGCTGTGGCCCGGTGTTGGCGACCGTCGATCAAGTCTCTCCATTTTTCGCCCTCCCCTTTAACCGGAATGGTTAGCGGGACCGTCGCGGGGCTCACATTGTGTAGGGCGAGGACGGTATGACCTGTAGGCTCGGATGTGCGCTGAACGACGAACACGCGCTTGTCGAGCCGCCTGACCCGCTGGGCACTGCCTGGGTGAAAGGCCGGCTCGCAGATTCGGGCCGCGATCAACCTTCGGTAGGACTTGAAGACGGCGTGTCGCAAGTTCTCTGCCTCCCCAAGCTCCTGTTCTGTCTTGGCCATCTTTAGCTTTTCACGGTTGATGCTGCGCGCCTGCCCTGTCTGCTCGACACCGTGTTGGAAGTTGCGTGAGCCCAACAGGCTGTGAAGGTAGATGGCGGGCAGGCCTGCCAGCGCCAGCATGACCGCTTGCGAGACCATGTAACGATCCACACACTGGCTCTGTGGATCCTCCGCCCGAGCACTGTTCAGAAGATCGAAATAGGAAATGTTCAACTCATAGGGACTGGTCGATCCATCCGCATTGGACTTGGAGGAAATCACTCCGCCCCCCGATTCCGTCTTCGCCACCAACAGCTCGACTTCATCGTTGTCAAGAATCCCCTTGACCGGCATCAAGCCGATGCCATCGTGAGAGGCCGTGAAATTGAGAAAGGCTGTGTTTGGAGACGGCGTTCGCAATGTCTCGGCCCATTCTGTCAAATGCTGGGCTGACCCGCTCAGGACGGCGTGAGCTGTCAAGGGGGGAAGCGTGAAGTTGTACACCAAGTGGGCTTCGTCACTCCCGTCGCCGAAGTAGGATACGTTGTCCGGATGAGGGACATTGGTTTCTGTCAATATGGTGACCCCTGGGGCAACTTCGTCGATGACGGCGCGGAAGAGCTGCACGATCCAATGGGCTTGCGGGAGATGGATGCAAGAAGTGCCCATCTCTTTCCACAGGTAAGCGACGGCGTCCAGGCGAAGGATGTCAGCACCGTGTTCGATGTACGAGAGCAGAACGTCGATAACATCCAGCAGTGTGTCCGGATGCCCGTAGTTCAAGTCGGCCTGGTCGGGGCTAAAGGTCGTCCAAACATGCTCCGTCCCGCGGACGGTTTCAACCGCCGTCAGCAAGGGATGAGCGCGAGGCCGGGTGACGGCGGAGACGTCCACTTTGGGATCGAGACGTATGAAGTAGTCCTCATAGATCGGATCGCCCTCCCTGAACGCCTGAAACCAAGCGCTCTCGGCTGAAACATGGTTGATGACAGCATCCACCATGAGCCGGAGCCCGTCCGCCTTAAGCGCCTCGATGCTGGCCCACGAACCCAGGCGCGGATCCACCGACTGATAGTCGATGATGGAAAATCCGGCGTCTGACGATGATTGGAAGAAGGGCAAGATGTGGATGATATTGACCAAATCCCGAAGCCGGGTGCCGACAAACCGGCGCAGGGAATCGAGCGGGAGCATGTCATCCGCCGACAACATATCGGCATAGGTGATCAGCACCACGTCCCGTTCGCTGAACTCGGATTCCGCCGGCGTGAAGTTCCGATGGGTTTCCTGCTTGAAACGGTCCATCCGGGCAATCAGGCGTTCGGCCGTCCGAAGGCCTTCGTCGGCGCCATAGAGCTGCCGAAGCAGGCGCTGGATGGTTTTCAAGTGTGCCTCACGCATGGCTGCGGTCGAAGGATTGGATCACATTCTCGAGCAGCGACTGCGCAAACGCATACGAGTAGTGTCGGCTGGCGACCGCAAAGTTGTGCTCGGTCATCTCAGTCACGCTATCGGGGTCGCGCAACAGCTGGCGAACCGAGGCGACCGTCTCGTCGGTGATCTGGCCGTCGATGGTCACAGTGCGCAAGCCGGTTGGCTCGATGTCTTGGCGAAAGACGGGGTAGCGATTAACCAGCAGGGGCCGCCGCATATACACCGCCTCCAGCAGAGCATTGCCCCACCCTTCGTAAGTGCTCGGGTAAGTCACAAAGTCCGCCTGGGCGTAGGCGTCCCAGAAGCTATACACCTTGCCTCGATCAGGGTGCTTGGTGCGGTAAGGCCCAAAGCGATCCGGGGCATAGGTCAGGCGGACATGGCTGCGATCGGCCAGATCGCGCAGTTCAGCCAGGTAGTCCAATGAAGTCTGTTCGGCGTGGTGGCTGATAACAAGGTGGATCGGCAGGTCGTCAAGGCGTGCAGCCAGCTCGATCGAGCGCTCGATCGCCTTCCGCCGGATCACACGCGTTGGCTGGAGGAAGAAGATCTCGTCGGCCGAAAGCCCAAGGTCCTCCCTTAGTTCGGCGTTGTAGGTATCGGGCCCCGGCGGCTTGGCGGAGAAATCGAGGATGTTCGGCAGGACCTGGCTGTCGATGCCTCTATCGGCGAGCGCGCGCTGGGCGGCAGAGTTGATGACCAGATGACGGATATTGGGAAGGTCGGGCGGAAAGGTCTGGCGCAGCAGATCCGCAGCCGCCGGCGCAGCATACTGGGCGCGCTCCCAGTAGAAATCGTGGTGATGGGCGACGGTAGGGATGCCGGATTCGGCGACGACCTTTTTCAGCGCCAGACTGAGGGGCAGGTTCAGAGGGATGGCGAAGACGTTCTCCGGGACAATCAAGTCGAGCGCGTACTGGTTGACGAAGGCACGCAGCGCATCGGTCAGGATGGCCGCCGCCCGCCCCATGCGCAGCCGAAGGTCATCGCCCCAAGGCCCCTCCCTGAAAGCATGCTCGGTAATCCAGACGATGTCCGGATGAGTGAAGTGGGCGAGGCCGAATCTCTTCCGGCCGGCCAAGGGCACGTGCAGCGGATCTAGGTCGATGGCCGGCTCATCCAATTCCCCGGCAAGAGCAAAGATTTCGTGTCCAAGGCGATGCAGGATGGCGGCCAACTTGGCGGTTTCAAGGGACACACCGTCCGTACCCGCCAGCCGGAAAGAGATGAAACCGATCCGCATCGATCAGCCCTTGACGCCGCCGGCCGTCAGGCCCTGTTCAAGGTACCGCTCGAAGGCCAAGAAGAGGATGATCACGGGAATGGTCATGACGGTAGAAGCCGCCATCACCACGTTGGGGCGCGGGCTGGGGTCGTTAAAAATGGCGTTCAGTTTGATCGGCATGGTGAACATGGCCCGGTCATTCAAGAAGACGAGGGCATACAGGAATTCATTCCAGGCGATCATGAAGGTGTAGATACCGACGGTCACCAAGGCTGGTATCGATAGTGGCAGGGTCACCCGCCAGATGACAGCCAGCCGGGAGCAGCCGTCGATCTGAGCCGCTTCCTCGATCTCTTCCGGGATGGTGTGGAAGTAATTGGTGAGCATGTACAGCGCCACCGGAAGGGTCTGCGCCAGATAGGTGAACACCAGCACGCCCAGGTTGTCCTGAACCTGCAGCCCCACCAGGTCCCCAGCCTGAGCGAGCAGGGCGAAGAGCGGGATGATGAGCAGGACGCCCGGGAAGAGGTAGACGATCAGGATGCTGTTGAGCATCAGCGACTTTCCGCCGAATTTCAAGCGGGCGATAGCGTAGGCGCCCAGAGTGGAGAACACCACCGCCAGCAGCGCGCTGGGCACAGATACCAGCAAGCTGTTGACGATGTTGCGGGCGAACGCCTGGAAATGGGGCGCGGCGGGGTCGAACAGCTCCCGATAGGCATCAAGATGCAGCGCGCTGGGAATGTACACTGGAGCCCGGCCGGCGATCTCGGCGCCAGTCTTGAAGGATGAACTGGCCATCCAGTAGAAAGGGAACAAGATCATGCCCAGGAAGACGAACAGACCCAGGGAGAGCAGCAGCCGGGACCACGACAGGTGACCGGCGAGCTGGTTGATGAAGCTCTTGGGGGCAACGGAACCGGCAGGTTGCATGCTTGCTCTCCGCGGCTACTCTTGGCGCATGACCGTGACGGCGTACAGGGCTATGAACACGACCAGGGCCCCCAGCTGAATCATGGCCGTCGCCGCGCCCTTGCCGAAATCGAATGAGCCGAAACTGAACTGGTAGGTCAGCACCGGCAGGACATTGGTGCCGTACCCACCGCCTGTGAGCAGCCAGATGTCGTCGAACTTGTTGAAGGTCCACAACAGGCGCAGCAGGAAGATGGCCCCCATGACATAGCGCAGCTCGGGCAACGTGATGTAGAGAAACTTCTGAAAGTTGCTGGCACCATCCACGCCGGCCGCTTCGTAGAGGGCCTCATCGATCGCTTGGAGACGAGCCAGGAGCATCAGCATGGCGAACGGGAAGTAGCGCCACCCCTGAAACAAGATGACAAGCCAGATGGCCAGGCCGCGCGTCGCCAGAAAGGCCATAGGCTCATGCAGCAGCCCGGTCGAAGTCAGGACATCGTTGAACACCCCGGAGGGGCGCGGATCGAGCAGCCAGCGCCACACAAAGGCGACGCTCACCACTGGGGCGATGTAGGGAAACAGGAAGATCCCCCGGGCGAGGCCTCGGCCGGTGAACTTGTGGTTCAAGATCAGCGCAGCCAGCAAGCCGAGCGCCACGACCAGAATGGTCGAGAGCACGGAGTACACAACGGTCGTGACGGCCGCGCCCCAGTTGAGCCATCCTTGAAACTTGAATGCAAAATCGTTGAAGACCAGCTGGAAATTCTGGAAACCGACCCAAGGCGCGTGAAACACATCATTCAGATTGCCGAGGCTCACGTGGTGGAAGCTGATCCAGATGCTGAAGAAGGCGGGGAACAGGACCAGGCCGAAGACAATCAGCGCGCTGGGCAGAATCAACAGCCAGGCCAAGCGGGCCTCGCGCGCCGCCATGCCGCCGCCCAACCAACTCCTTCTGGCCTTCGCCGTTGAATCATGGATCATCATGCCCTCCTGACTTCCCCACGGCCAAGCTGTCTGGATACCTCATGGGGCACGCCCGGCGGCACGTTCCCCGGGAGGGATGGAGGGGCCCCGTTGGCGGGGCTCCCCACCCCTCGTGGGAAACGGTTCAACCCGGAAGGGACTACTGCGCAGCAGCCTGTCGCTCGGTGTAGAGGGCTTCGACCTGGCCCTGAAGCCAGGTTGCCCCTTCCTGGGCCGTCATCGAGTGTTCGATGGCGATATTGCTGATCACCTGCGGGATGAGCAGGCGGCCTTCGATGTCCCCGATCACGGCTTGCTGGGTGGCGTCGTAGCCAGGCCGGAAGAGCCAGCGCTGCATCGTGTCATAGCCAGCGGCGATCGCAGTCAGGGTTTCCGGCGGGTAGTTGGCAAAGTAGTCGCTTGAAGAAGACCAGCCTTCGACAGCGCTCTCCAACACCGGAACTTTGCCGAACGGAGCCAGTGCCAGGATTTCCTGGTAGTTGTCGCCGGTCATGAAGAACTTGACCACATCCTGGGCCACGGGGTCGGCGCCCTTCATGATGCTGAGCGTGACCAGCTGTCCGTAGGTTGCGGCACCATTTGGGCCTTCCATGGAAGGTGCAAAGCCGGTTCGGGCCGCCAGATCCGAGTAGGCCAACTTGACGTTGCCGCCCGAGTCCAGGCCGGAGCCGTCCACCAGGTCATCCATGATGTAGGTCGAGTAGAAAAGCATCCCCGACTGCCCGTATTCGTAGGCCTCTCGGGCGCCGCGCCAGTACTGTGGCCCGGGCAGCGAGCAGCTCTGCAGGTCTGTGTACCACTGCAGCGCAGCCACCATCTCGGGTGTGTCCATGGTGACATTGCCTGAGCTGTCAAACGGCCAGGCGTCGTTGGAAATAGCCACCTGCTCGAAGACCTGGTGCGGGTAGTTCTGTCCCGGATCGGTCCCTATGGTCATCCCATAGAGCAGGTTGTCGTTGCCTGGAAGGCCTTTGCAGGCCGCCGTGATCTGGTCCCAGGTGACGGGCGCAGCCAGGCCGGCGCTCTTGAAAACGTCTTCGCGGTACCAAAGAGCCTGGATCCAGCCGTCGAAGGGGATCGCGGCATAGTTCCCGGTGGCTGGGTCGACAACCATTTGAAGCGGGCCCTTGCGGAAGTCGCTTTCGCCAATCGACTGTATGGTCGCCATGGCGGCGTCTTCGTCCAGCAGCCCGTCGGCGGAGAAGGAGGCCACGCGCTCGATGCCCATGCGGACGATATCGGGCAGGCGGTTGGCAGCCACGGCGGTCGATATTCGCTGAGAAACCCCGGCTTCTTCAATGGGGACAATGCGAATTTCAACGCCGGGATGGGCAGCCATGTAGCGCGCCGCAATCTCTTCATACACCTTCACACGCGCTTCCTCATTGTCGGTCGTCCAAAACTGAACCACAACCGGGTTTTGGGCGGCATCGAGTTGTGACTGCATATCGCTTAGCTTAGATTCGAGGGCGGCCGTGTCTTTCTCGGCGGCTTGCGCCTCTTGGACTTGCTGCTGCAGATCGTTAACCTGCGCCTGGAGGGTGGCAGCTTGGCCCGTGTCGCCACTGGGCTGCGACCCGCAGGCCGCAAGGAGCAGCCCAAGGGCCATCGTCAGCAACACGGCACCTCTCAATGTCCGGAGCATGTCTTCTCTTCCTCTCAATTGCGTGGAGCGGTCCCACTGGCGGATCCAATGAAATGGCTGAACCTAGGTGTCGACTGGACTCCTTTCACGAGTTCGGCATCGCGCGCGCCCAGAGGTCTGGGTCACGCTGGAGGTCCTATCGAGGGGCAACTCACCAATCGGGGTTGGAGCAGCACCTTGGGTTCATCGAGCGGCTCCCCCCGAATCAGGGCGATGAGCATCCGGCTGAGCTTTCGCCCGATGCTGTAGATCGGCTGGCTAAGGGTCGTCAGTCCAAGCGCTTCGGCGGTTGGGATATCGTCGAATCCGGCCACGGAGAGATCTCGGCCGATGACCATCTTCCGGTCCTTGGCCAGGGTCACGGCGCCCAGCGCCATAAGGTCATTGGCGGCGACGATGGCCGTGGGCGGAACCTTCAGGTCCAGCAGTCGCGTGGCGGCAGCCATGCCTCCGGTTCGGGTCAGATCGGCGACGGCCACATAGTCCCCGTTGGGGCTCAGGCCGATCTCATGCATGGCGCGCTGGTAGCCCCTCAGGCGGTTGACTCCGAATGTCAGCTCCTGCGGCGCGGCGATGTAGGCGATGCGTTCGTGGCCAAGCTGGGCCAGGTGATTCACAAGCTGGAAAGTGCCGCTCTCCCCGTCCTCGTCAATATACGGAAAAGCCAGCCCATCGTCCGTCCTGCCAAAGGCGACGAAGGGAAATCCGCGTTCGACGAGATAGGCGATTCTCTCGTCTCTCAATCGTGTGCGGATGACGACCGTCCCGTCGACCCGGCGGCCTTCGACCAATGCACGGTAGGCCGCCAACTCATCCGGACCCGGTGAGTGGGAGGAGATCAGAACGTCGTACCCGTGGGCGGCCATTTCATCGCCGATTCCGGCCAGCATCAAGCTGAAGTAGGGATCGGCGAAGCGCGGCCCGAAGGAGGGCAGGATCAAGCCAATCAGGTCAGTACGCTGTTTTTGGAGCTGTCGAGCGGTGGCGTTTGGGAAATAGCCCAGTTTGACGGCGGTGTCCCCGATCAATTGGCGTGTACTCGGGGAGACGTCTTGATAGCCGGCCAAGGCGCGGGACACGGTCGTGATGGAGTAGCCGGTCGCGCTGGCGATTGTCTTTAAAGTCACGCGTGGGCTCACGAGATTTGGCCCTACCGGTGTTCAAAACGTTTTGGGGTCACTCTCAGCTTAGCCCGAAACGTTTTGGGAGTCAAATCGGGAGCTTGAAGTATGCTAGATTCAGGGACGAAAACGTCCGGCAGGGCTCGGCTGATCGGAGTCGCCGGTCTGCGTTGGATCTAAAGAGCATCGAGGCTTGACTATGGTTGAGAAGGAGCGCCCTACAACCGGTGCACCCCAGTGGGAAGACCGCCTAGGGCACCTGCAGGCCTTGGTGGCTGCCAGCCTGGCGGCGGTCGATCCGGAAGCCTGCGTACGCCGCCATCTCTGCCTAGAGACGGACTCGCTGATCGTGGATGGTACTCCGTACGCACTCGATCCAGCCAGCCGGGTGCTTGTTGTTGGCGCCGGGAAGGCCGGAGTAGCCATGGCCCGGGGGGCCAGCCGCGTGCTCGGCGCACGCCTGGGCGGTGGGGTCATGGCGGTGCCGGATCTCCCGTCGGGCGACGGCCAAGGGATGGCATGGATCCAGGGGGGACACCCCCTCCCCACCCAGGGGTCGGTTAACGCTGGGCGTCGAGTGGCTGAGGTCCTGGCATCGACCCAACCGCAAGACCTGGTTTTGGTGCTGATCTCGGGCGGCGGCTCGGCGCTGCTGGAGCTGCCAGCCGGCGGGCTCAGTCTGGATGATCTGCGGACCACCACCGAGCTGCTGCTGCGGTCCGGGGCGGCCATCGATGAGGTCAACACTGTCCGTCGCCGGCTGTCCAAGATCAAAGCTGGCGGTCTGGCGCGCCTGGCTGCCCCGGCCCGCACAGTCACCCTGCTGCTGTCCGACGTGGTGGGCGACCGGCTGGAGGCGATTGCCTCCGGCCCGACGGTGTATTCGACCGACGCCAGTCAGGTCGCGTTGGAGGTGGTCCGTCGCTTCGACCTCATAGATCAGCTTCCTGAGGCGGTCCGCGTTTGGCTGGAAACCCCGGACGCGCTTCCAGACGTGGACCCGCCCCGCGTCCAGCATGTGATGATTGGCAACAACCGCATGGCGGCCGAGGCGGCGGCTGGCCAGGCACGCGAGCTGGGATTTCAGACCCAGGTGCTGGAGTCGAACCTTGAAGGCGAGGCCAGAGACGCCGGGCAGGCGCTGGCGAGACTGGCCCGATCCATTCGCCAGCATGGCGTCCCCCTGCCTGCCCCGGCGTGCCTCATCCAGGGCGGCGAAACCACGGTGCACGTCACCGGCCCCGGTCGGGGCGGGCGCAATCAGGAGCTGGCGCTGACCGCCGCCATCGAGCTCGAGGGCCAGGAAGGCTGCATGTTGGCGGCCTTCGCCACCGACGGGATCGACGGCCCGACTCCGGCCGCCGGGGGCATCGTGACCGGTTCGACTATCGAACGCGCGCGGGCCCTGGGGCTGGACGCCCGCCGGAGCCTACAAGACAACGACTCCCACACCTTTCTGACCAGTCTGGGCGAAACCCTGACCACCGGCCCGACCGGGACCAATGTCACCGACCTGGCCTTCGTATTGGTCTACTCTTGAGCCTACCGGGGCTGCCGATCCAAAGTGATCCCCCGGCGGGTCCCAAAGCAGCTACCAAGGCCTAGCCGGAGGACCGAGGCCATCGTCGGTCGCCAGCAGAACCGGAGCCCTCGTTCCGCCCTGGGCCGTCCAAACTCTGGTTTACTCAAACAAAATCTTGAGGCATGCGCTCGCTCGCAATGATAGACGGTGTCATTGCGAGGGGCCGAAGGCCCCGTGGCAATCGTTTCGTCATCAAGGGCACCATCTCTCGCCCATAGATCGTTTCGCTACCCCCAAACAAGTAGCCTCCTACGGACTTGACCCAGGCCGTGTTACCTGTAAGCTACAGGCAGGGTCGCACTGACACAACCGCCAGGCATGGCAACCAAGCAGGATTCACGCATGGACCAAAGATCCAGAATCTTCCGCAGTCCCGACCTGGCTGAGGTCATCATCCCATCTCGGGTGGCGTGGAGCTCCGAGTGCCCTTGCCCTGCCGCCAGGGCAGGCCGAACCACGGATCGAAGCCTCATGGCCAAGCCGGAATGGCCGAAGCTGAGGACTCCAGCATGATCGATCGGGGTGTCTGGCATTTCACCCACCTCCCCAACGCATTCTTGGCTTCGGCCCAGTCGTGAGGTTGCTGTCTGATCTCGACCTCTGACGGAGGCTGGAAAACGAGATCCGGCCCGATTCGGGTGACCTTGTCCCTGCTGCGAGTTTCAGGTGGTGCCCTATTGGAGATGAGCCTCAGAAGATGCCCAGGGTATGGAGCCTACATCAAGACGACCAGCTCGTTCATCCCCAGGTTTCCGCTCGACAGGAAGGGCGAATCCGAAAAGGAGGGAGAGCATGAAGATTGCCAAGCTCATCGCTCTGGCCGGCCTGCTGGCCATGACCGGGATCCTGATCTATGGTTTTGCCGTCGGCAACTTCTCTGATGAAGGGGGAAGATTGATGGCCATGCCATGGGGGATCGTCTCACTCGTTGACCTGTATGTCGGGTTTGCCCTTTTCTCCTGCTGGATTGTGTTCCGGGAACAGGCCTGGCTGCCTTCGCTGGTCTGGGTGATCCTGATGATGGTCCTGGGATTTTGGACTGGCGCGCTCTACACTTTCATCGCCCTGCAGACCAGCGGCGGTGATTGGCAGCGCTTTTGGTACGGCAAACGGCGTGGGTGACCCACAAGCGGGAGAAACGTCGTGCATCCCAAGAAGTGGCTGATGCTCTGGGTCAATCTGTTGGGAGGGGCTGCGGTTCTGGGGAGCTATGCCCTCGGTATCTCGACCCATCCCAACGCCGGCCAGACGCTGTGGGCCGGGATGCCAGCCAGCCTCAGGCAGGTCTCCACTGCCAACATGCCCCTGGCGGCGTTAGGCTACTTTGCCTTCGTGTATTTCATCATGTTCCGGTTGAACCCGGATGAAACACGGGTGGCGGGCCAGTTTGGCTTTGGGCTGTTCACCGGGCTCTTCGCCGGCATTCTCATCCCGTCAGCCTTGTGGATGCCGCTCACCTTCCTGGCCATCGAGCGATCCAGCCTTGCGTTGGTATGGGCCGTCAGGCTCGTGCTCTGGCTGGTTGGATTGGCCTCCCTGGCGCTGTTCTATGCCATCCTGAAGGTCACACCTCGCCGACCGTTGTGGGCGCAGCGTTTGGCGCTGATCGGGAGCGTCGCTTTCTGCATCCAGACCGTCATCATGGATTCGATCGTGTGGATCATGTTCTTCGGGATACCGAACCTCCCCGCCGTCAAGGCTTGGAGCTGCGTGTTCGTCTGAGCGGCGGCCAGGCGGAGCGATCTACCGGCCTGCCGCGCGTTGATTAAGGCCGAGCTGAGGCTAGCCATGCGGAGACCGCTTCGAATTTTCCTGATACTCTCCGGCCTGCTGCTGCTCCTGTTGGCTGCGGGTTTTGTGGTTTGGGGAGAAACCCCGGCCCGCCCCATGCCAGCTGCCCTGGCCGCCCTGAATTCCGACGCCCAGGTGACCGTCACCTCAGGAGATTGGCTAGTCTTTACCCCAACCACATCCCAGCCAGCCACGGGGTTCATCGTCTATCCGGGTGGCCGGGTGGACTACCGAGCCTACGCGCCGCCGGCCCATCAAATCGCGGCGCAGGGCTTCCTGGTGGTCATCGTGCGCATGCCGCTCAACCTGGCTGTTTTCGGCGCCAACAGAGCCAGCGATGTTCAGGCGGCTTACCCGCAGATTGACCATTGGGCCATCGGCGGCCACTCGTTGGGCGGCTCGATGGCGGCCAGATTCGCCAAAACCCATCCGGGATCGGTCCAGGGCTTGGCCCTGTGGGCATCCTACCCGGCTTCAAGCGACGAACTTTCCCGATCCGGGCTGCATGTCGTTTCGATCTACGCCTCCCAAGATGGCCTGGCGACCGGTGAGAAGATCGAGGCTTCGCGCCATCTGTTGCCTGCCGATACCGCCTGGGTAGAGATCTCGGGAGGCAACCACGCCCAGTTCGGCTGGTACGGCGAGCAGTCCGGCGACAACCCGGCCACCATCTCCCGGGCCGACCAACAGGCCCAGGTGATCGCTGCCACGCTGGCCATGCTGCAGAGCCTGAGATGAACTACCGGCACAGCTTTCAAGTGCGCGCCCCCTGGCGCGCGTGCGGGATTTCCACACCCAGGCTGCCAGTATGGCCGCCATCACACCCCCACCCCTGAGCGTACGATGGCATCATGCGCCGGGCGTGCTCAAGGAGGGTGATGAGATGGACTTCAGCCTGGGACTTGGCCCGGTTTCCATCCGCTGGATGGCGCGCATCGAACGCGTTGCATCCACCGGTTTTACCGACCGGCAGATATCTGGTCCGTTCGCCGAGTGGGTTCACCGGCACAGCTTCAACGCCCTGGATGACCACACGACCGAAGTAGTGGACGAAATCACGCTTCGGCCCCGGTCCCACCCCGTCTGGTGGCTGGTGGGCGTCGGCATGTGGGCCAGCCTGCCGCTCTTGTTCGCTTTTCGGGCGAGTGCCACAAGGCGACAGCTGCAGTGATCCGCATCGGAATTGCTTGAGTACTCGGAAACGATCAATAACAAAGGCACAAAGGAGGCAACATGAACGTCCTACTCGTGCTCAAGATCATCGCCGCGCTTGCGACGGCAGCCACCGGCTTGCTGGCGCTGGTCAGGCCCAGTGCCGCCTACGAATTTACCGGCCTGAATGCAGCCGGGGTGCGCGGGGTTTCCGAGGTTAGGTCAGTGTTCGGCGGACTGTTCATCGGTCTGGGACTGGCGCCGTTCTTGCTGGGGTCGGCTGGCTACACGATGCTGGGGATCGCCTACCTGGCAATTGCCGCCGCGCGGGCGTTTTCGATCGTGTTTGACAAGTCATTCGCTCAGTCGAACTGGATCAGCCTGGGCATTGAAATCGTCCTGGGGGTGATCCTAGTTATCTAGGACATGGGGGGCACCATGACAGTACGCATTGTCACCGACAGCACCTGTGACTTGCCTGTCGAGACCATTGCACAGCTCCGAATACATGTCATTCCGCTCTTCATCAACGTCGGACATCAAGGCTATCTCGATGGCATTGACATATCACGCGAAGAATTCTACACACGCCTGCCGCATTTCCCCACCCACCCAACCACGGCCGTTCCCTCCACGCGGCAATTCATCAACGTCTATCAGGGCCTGGCGGAAGAAGGTGCCAGTGAGGTCCTGTCCATTCACATTTCGAGGGGATTGAGCGGGGTGATGGACGTCGCCGGCATCGCCGCGCAAGAGACCGAGTCCACCCATGTTACGGTGCTTGATTCGCGCCAACTGAGCTTGGGGACAGGATTCCTGGTCGAAACGGCGGCGAAGATGGCCAGCGCAGGCAGCTCAATGGATGAGATCCTGCACGCGCTGGATGACCAGGTCATGCGCACTCGCGTCTTCGCGGCGCTGGACACGCTAGAGTTTCTCAACCGCAGTGGGCGGATGCACCGCTACGTGGCTGGATTGGGCACCCTGCTTCAGATCAAGCCCATCCTAACCATGTATGACGGACAGCCAGGCTCAGAACGGGTGCGCACCCGGGAGCGGGCCTTGAAGCGGGTGATCGACATGCTGGCCTCGGCAGGCCCGTTGGAGCGCGTCGCCATGGTCCACACGCATGCGTCGGAGGCGGATCTGGCCACGCTGCGCTCGTCGGCGGGCCACCTGCTGCCTGAAGGACCGATCCTCACCGTCGATATCACCCCGGTGATTGGCGCGCATATTGGGCCTGGCGCCGTTGGTTTTGCGATCGTTCAGGCGGCATAGACCCCGTCCCCCGCAAGAGGATCGTCTCGCGTATCCCTAACGATTGCGTCGCTCCCGCTGGTCGCTCGCAAAGACATAGGAGGGTGTGCTCTGCCGCCTGGGCTCAGTACGATCGCGCCAGCCAGTCAGGGTTCTCGGCGATCCAGCCCTCTTTGGACTCGGAGCCATCGAGGAAGGCGCAGTACTCGCATCCGACCTTCCACCACCGATGCCCTCCGCTCTCGACCGGGCCATCGGAGAAGAACAGGTAGCTGTCCTGGCCCAGCAAACCCACCACGGGCGCATCAGCCGCGGGTGAGGCGCGCAGGTTGTAGCGATCGCCGGCCGGCGTCACCAGGTAGGTGTCCCCCACACGGAAGAACAGCGCCTCCGTAACCGCCCCACCCTGCAGCGAAAAGGCATCCGCCCACGCCGGACGCCCCGGGGCGGTCCCCGCGTCGAGCGCCTGGCGCCACTCGCCATCGGTAAGGCGCTGATCGCGCGGTTGGGTGAACTCGTAGTACGAGTACACCCCGCCTTGGGCCACTTCCTGGCCGCCTTCGAGCGGCACAATCACGTAGATCCGGTCGACGTAGCCGGTGGCAGCTTCCAGGACGGACCCGGCGGCGCCAGAGACAGCCGCCACCACGGGCACCTTGGGTGGATCCCCGATGGGCGTGTTGTACGGCGTCTGGATGTAGACGCACTCATGAAACCCGAGGCATCCGGTGATGGCGTAGTTCAAATCGGCGATGTCTTCCCCGGCAAGCTCGCGGGCCGCCACCGTGCCAAGATCCTTCAGCCCATCCGCCAACTGGGTCATGGCGCGCACTGCCTCGGATGCGCTCTGCTCAGGGAAAGGCGGGGCCGTGTCTTGATACCCCTCCGGGTTGACACGCCGCTCCACCCCTTCCCCGATCGCCCGGGCAAGGGAGGCCATGCGGAAGAAGGCCTGCGGGTTGGGTTCGACATAGCTCGGCGCCGGTTCAGAGGTGGGCGGGCCCCCACCGCCAAGGCCCTCCGGCATTTTGGAGTACAGCACCGTGTCATGCTTGAGCTCGGTCCAGCTGCCCAAGGCGGCGTTGAGGTCCTTGGCTCCCCAGGCATCGGTCTGCATGAATTCCGGGAAGGCGCTGCCCTTGGGCGCCACCACCGGCAGGAACGAGTACAGCCAGGCGCTGTAGGCGCGGCCCAACCATTCCGACTCGGGCTGGGCGGCCGCCGCGCCCTTGAGCGCATCCAGGTTCTCCGGGTAGCTGGGGAAGGTCATGTCGCCCCGCTGCTCGAGCGCGCCTGTGGCTGTCGCCGAGCCGAAAACGGCCATCACGTCCAGCCCGGTGGGGAATTCGCGCTTGGTCCCATCTGGGCGAATCCCGACCTGGTCGAAGATCAAGGACTGGAAGATGTCCGCATCCATGGTAAAGCGCTGGCCCATCAGCCGCCAACCCTTTTCGACCTGCAGGTCAGACGTCCAATCGGCGAAGGTCGAGTTGATCTGCGGCGCCGGCAGGTCGTCGGTCGAGGCCAGGAAGGTCTGCCACTGGTCGTCGTCGGCCAGGTCCGTGATGGTGGCGTCCGGCCCGTAGACCTGGTCCATCAGCGAGGCGTACTCAAGCGGACCGAGATCGTCGGTGGGGCCGACCAGGAAATCGAGCAGCCGGTTGACGTCGCTCCAGATGGTTGACACCGGCCAACCGTCGGCTTCCGCCTCCCGCATGGCCAGGGTGATGATCAACGGCACCCGCGACGGTTCGAACGACAGATCCTGGGCGTCTCCCAAGGCGAAATGGACCCGGCCGAGCCAGGTCATGCCGCGAAAGTAGGCCTCCAGGTCCGGGTCCCCGGCGTAGTGGCCGACCGGTTTGTAGGCACCGTAGTCGTCCTCAAAATCAGGGAAGAGAACCGAAAAGTCCCGCCCCCCGCCGTCCATGATCTGCTTGAGCTGCGCCTCAACTTCGGTCGGCATCGCTTTCGAAGGCGGAGCCGAGGGGTCAAACAGGTGGATGGCGACCTCGAGATAGGCCTCCGCCAGCGCCGCATCGGACTCAATCGGCGTGCCCTGCACCTGAGCAGCGTAGGTGTGAACCTGGTCGCGTGTGGCGCCGAGCAGCGCCATCATCTGGCTGCGCAGAACCTGGCGTTCGAGCGCCTTGAGCAGGTCGTCGAATTGGAGATGGAGCGCGTGGTAGGCCTCGTCGACCGTGCGGAAGAACGGCTGGCCGTTGACGTAAGCCGTCTCATAACGGATGTCGTTGAACTGCGCCTCCTGGCTGCGGATGACGACAAAGCCGTTCTGCGCCAGAAAGCGCTGCTGCTCCGGGGTCAGCCCGGCCAGCACCTCAACGTTGGCCACGTTCGACAGGTCCAAAGGCAGGCCCACCGACGGTCCGGCGTACGGCGCCGGGGACCAGGCTTGAATCGGAGTGGCGTAGAACGGTTTCGAGAGATCGAGGCTAAAGGCGTTGAGTCCCCCGGCAGTCGGCGGCTGTGTCGAAAGCGCCGTCCGCGTAGGTGCCGGCTGGGCAGCCGTGGGCATCTCTGGGAGGGTCGTCGGCTGCGGCGACCCGAGCGAGCAGGCGAAGGTGCTGGCCAAGAAGATGATCAGGACCAAGGCGGAGGCAGGACGGACTCGAGTGCCCATCTTATGGACCCCTTTGGATTGGGATAGGTTTCCGGATTGTCACCAGCATAGACGGAAAGGGGGAGTGGAGCAATGGCCCGAGACTTCCGAACCAGCTGCGCTCGGCGGCGGCTACCGAAACGGGGAACGTTCTGGTTTAACCGGTGGCCTAACAACCCTACGGACCCCGGCGTTGGGCAATTCGTTCCGGCCGATCTCGAGGCGAAGACTTGAAGCCTGTCGGGTAGCGAAGACGTTCCCGCGGATGAAGATCGTCTCGCGTATCCCTAACGATTGCTTCGCTCCCGCTGGTCGCTCGCAATGGCATGGGGGCGGCGGTGTCATTGCGAGGCGGCGTCAGCCGCCGTGGCAAACGTTGGGTTATCTGCGCCGCCCGACCAAGAACCAGGTCTCCATCTCTCCTGCGCCTTTGACGTCGATCACCCCGCGCCGTTCGCATTCGAAGCTGTCCTTGAGCAGCTCGTGGGCGTCGGGCGTGATCTGGATCTTGCCGGGCACACCCAGGGTCTCCATCCGGCTGGCCATGTTGACCGCCTGTCCCCATACATCGTAGTGAAACTTGGTCTGACCGATCACCGCCCCCACCATCGGGCCAGAGCTCATCCCCAATCGGAAGCTCAGATCCACACCCCGCCCCCACGGCTTCTGGTCGAGGTAGCGGCAGATGTCGAGGGCCATATCAGCCAGCGCCTCGGCGTGGTCCGGGCGCGGCGTGGGCACCCCGGAGACAACCATGTAGTTGTCGCCGATGGTCCGGATCTTCTCCAGGCCGTAGCGCGCCACCAAGGTGTCGAAATGGGAGAAGATTTCATTGAGCAGGTCCACCATCTCCCCCGGCGACAGCTGGGCCGAAAGCGACGTGAAACCGACGATATCGGCGAAGAGGATGCTGGCCGAGTCGAAATGCTCGGCAGCGGCGCGACCCTGCTTGAGCGCCGGGACAATCTCCTTGGGCAGGACATTGATCAGCAGCCGCTCGGAGGTCGCCTGTTCGGCTCGCAGCAGTCCGTGCACGCGATCCTTCTCTGAATCGAAGTAGGCCAGTAGGGTGAACACGATCCCCGAGACGGCGGCGATGTTGAGTACAAAGAACAGAACCATCACACCGTTGGGCAGCGGGTCGGGCGCCCGCACCCCGCGGTCGATCACCCCCACCAAGGCCAGCACCACCAGATACAACAACAACCACCGGAACGCCTGACGCCGCCCGGCCAACATCAGTGCACCCATGGGAGACACAAACGACCAGACGATCACGGCACTCGAGGGGATGAATCCCCCCAGCGAGATCATCAGCAGCGCCGGCAGGACCAGGACAAACAGAAGTTGGCTGTCGCGGAAGAACTCATAGCGCCGCGTCACGTACCAGAGGCTCAGGCTCAAGATGCACACGATCCCATACCCGAGCGGAATGAGCCCGGACCGAAGGTCGCCCAAGACGATGTAAACCACCCCCCATATGATTCCGGCCGGGACGAACATCAGGTTGGCCACGGCCGCCGTGGCCTTCTGCAGGCGGAGCTCTTCAGCATCGTCCGGCTCGCTGAAAGCCAGCGTGAAGCGATTCAAGAACCGACTGAGAATCGAAGCATTCTGCCGTGGAACAGCATCCATCTCCAAGCTCCCTCTCCGACGGCTGAACCATCAGCCACCGTCAAAGATCAGAATACACCTTGAGCGCTAGGGGAGCCAAAAATCGTGCTCCACAGAGGCTGCCTGCCTCCCCGCGCTTGACGATGGATTGCGGGTCGAGCTGCTTGGGATGATTGGGGCGCTTGAGTCTCTGGGGAAGTTCGCCGATGCCTGTCACGATGATCGGGTGCACAGCCACGCGGCGGGTGACCTTGGGTCTGCGGGGGTCAGCAGGAGTAAGTCAGCGGGCGGCGACGCTCAACCGCGCCGGCTGTCCCTCCGTTGGGGGCAGGACCATCAGATCGTTGTAGTCGCCCGGGGGACTTCGCCAAACCAGGCTGAAACCCCAGCCATGCCAGCGCCACACTGAGACATCGGAGCGCGAGCCACCGGCGGCCGACTCCACGGCCGCCAACTCCTGCAGCCCGTCGCCGTCCACGTCGGCCAACTCGACCTCAAGGATCGGATCGCTCACCGGCGAGCCGCCCCACAGCTGCCGATACATCCCGCCGCGGTAGCCGATCACGAAGGGCTGGCTGGCGCCTCCCTCCCGGTCAACCGCCAGCAGGAGCTCATACCGCCCGTCGCCGTTGGGATCCCCCAGCGCCAGATCGCGGACGTGCCATCCCTGCGGGCTCTTCCAAACAGATCGCCCACCCTGAACGATTTCGGCCGACCCAGCCTCGAGGCGCACGGTCTCGGGGAGCCCGTCGCCGGTCAAGTCGATCGAGCCGGATTGGAAGATGCCGCTCGCCTCGACGTCGGGGACGGGCGCGGGTTGGCAGGTCTCGGCCGAGCAGATATAACCGATCCGCTCGGGGGGCAGGACCCGGGCGATCAAGGGCGATGCGGATTCGGCGTCCATCCAGCGCGGCCGGGGCGCCGTCCACAGCGGGAGCGCCTGGGCGGCGCGCAATCCCTGTCTGTCGAACAGCAACCGCAGGGCGAGCCCCTGCGCCGTGTCGTCCCACCCCTGATCGAAGGCGAAATTCCCCAGGCTGTAGGCCACCAGCCGCGCCCGGTCGCCCGGCGCGCTGGGCTGGACCAGCCGCAGATCTTGCACGACATGCGGGTGGGCGCCGATGACCACATCGGCCCCGGCCTGCAACAGCCGGTTCGCCAGGTCACGTTGGGGCAGGTTTGGATGCCGCGTGTACTCCTTCCCCCAGTGCAGCATGACCAGCACGGCGTCGGCGTGGATTCGAGCCTGGCCGACGGCCGCCAAGAGCGGCCCCGGATCCGGCGCGCCGACGTCATTCCAGGCCAGGAAAGCCAGCTTGAGGCCGCCGACCTCCCGCACGACCGGCACCACACCATCCACAGGGTCAAGCCCGGCGTCGCGCAAGAGTCGGCGCGTCTCGGCCAACCCGGCCGGACCGGCGTCCAGGATGTGGTTGTTGGCCAGGCCGATCAGATCGAATCCGGCCTGGGCCAGGCTCCGCTCGGTGCCAAGGGGCATCAGGAGTTCGGTCGACGGTGTCGGACGCACTCGCCGGAGCGATGACGCCTTCCAGATTGCCGAGCGTCAGGTCTGCCCCCCGCAGCGTATCCGCCACCTGAGAGAAAACGTCCGGCGTCCCGGCCAGACCACGGCCGGTCATCACGTCCCCGACGGCCAGCACTTCCACCAGGCGCTCAGCCGCGACGGGAGCCTCCCCGCCGCGCACGAAGATCCAGGGCCCCGATGGCTGAGCCGAAGCTGCGGACGGAGCAGACGTGCCCAGCAGGAAGGCAACCGCCACCAGGACCAGCGCCCCGAAGCGGGCGGAGCGCCGCCAAACCGACGCAGCGGCGGTCACAGGCACCGCCTCTCGTCCGCGTGAGAAGGTCTCACCGCTCAACCGGTTACTGCGGAAACGCCGGCGGCTGCTGCGCGTAGACGACGTTGGTCACCTGCCACCTCCGCCCCTGCTCCGTGTCGGACAGCTCCAGCGTGTAGGTGACATCCAGGGCATACGGGCCGCGCTGCGCCACCACCGGGTCACCCGTATCCGGGTAGTCCTGGGTGATCCCGTACAGCGTGTCCTGCCAGGTTTCGTGGGCAGTCACGACGGCCAGCGTCGCCGATTGCAGGTCGAAAGAGCGGTACTCCGTCCGCACCAGCTGGTGGCCCATGTAGTGGCCCTGGCCTGCCAGGCGCTGGACATCGGCCAGGATCGCCTGCCCGCCCTGGCCCCCGCCGCTCAGGTATTCGGGCTGCCGGTACCAGTAGACGGAGGTCAGGGAGAGGTGGAAGTCGTGGATGGCGGAGGTGAGATCGGCGTACTCGGTTTCATTCACCAGGAAGCTCGACGTCCATTCCGGCGGCGCCGGGGCGCTGCCATCGTCGAGCATGCCGCGCCATTTCTCATCCGTCAGGCGATCGGCGATCGGCCAGGGGAATTCGTAGTAGGAGAACACGCCGCCCTTGACGACCTGAAGGTAGGTCGAGCCGTCGGCATCGACCATGGGGACCACGACGTAAATCGGGTTGACCCGGCCGACGGCTTCTTCCAGGGCCGTGGGGGGCGGCGCCGGATTGGTGGCCACATCGGCGACGACGGCCGCCTGCGGCTCCTGCTCCATGTAGCGACGGGCGGAGGGATCACTGGTGTCGGAGTCGGCGGCCGCCATCGTCAGGTCTTCGAGCTGTCCGCCGTAGTAGCGGATGGTGGCGTATTCGTCCTCCGTGAGCGGTTCGCCGCGCAGCTCCTTCTCGGCCATCGTCTGCAGCGAGGTCGCCAGGGTGTGCAGCGTGTCCAGGCTGGTGGCGTCGGTCTCATCCAGCAGCCCTCGGCTCCCCAGCCCGTCGCTGGTCATGGCGGTCAGCGCCGCCAGGCGGGCGTAGAACTCGGGCACCGGCTCGACGTAGCCCTTGGGCGGCTCGGGCGGCGGAGGCGGCGGCCCCCCGCCCAGCTCGGCGTAGACCTGCTTGGCGTACAGGATCGTGTCGTGCTTGAGCTCGGCCCAACTGCCCAGCACGGTGTTCAACTGCTTGTCGAGCCAGGCGGACGAACGCATGAAGGCCGGATAGCCGTCGCCGGGGACGGCGATCAGCGGATGGAAGGTGTAGAGCCAGGTGTTGTAGAGCGTCTCGGTCCAATCCGCCAGACCCAGCCCACTCATCCAGCCCTGCATCTTGGCCATCTGAGAATCGTAGTTCTCGTAGTGGGTCTCGCCCATCTGGTCAAGCAGGGTGTAGGCGCGATCGGAACCCATGGCGGCGAACAGGTCGAGGCCTTTCGGCAGGGCGCGCGGATCGACATCGGTGCCCACATTGCGGTAGATCAGCTCGCGAAAGACGTAGGCGTCCGGCACGAAACGCTGCCCCATGAAGCGCAGTCCCTTGGTCTGGGATTCGACGTCTTCGTCCACCGCGACCACGATGCCCAGGATCTTGGGCGGCGGAAGCTGGTCCGCCAGGTCGATGAACTGACCGAGCTTGGCCTCGTCAACCAGGTCGGTGGCAGCGGGTTGTGTCCCGTAGACCTTCTTGAAGACGTCGAGATACTGCAGCGCCGTCAGGTCGTCTGAACGGCCGACCATGAAGGCGGTGGGACTGTACAGGTCCTGCCAGGCGTCGAGCGCCGGGCGCCCATCGACCGTGGCGTCCTTGAGCGCCAGCACCAGCAGCAGGGCGCTGCGCGTCTCGGCCTTGCCGACCTCGGGGTCCTTGGCTTTCAGGCGGAAGGTCATCCGGCCGTACCACATCATGCTCTGGAAGTAGTGCTTGAGATCATCGCTCAGGGTGTAGTGGCCGCGCGGGATGTACTGCGTGTAATCCTCGCCGTGTTCCAGGCCGGGGAAGATGGGCGAGGGGTGGATCCCGTCGGCGCTCTGGATGAGCGCCAACTCGGCGTCGACCAGGTCGCTGGCATAGGCAGGCACCTGCAGGCCGGGGTCGAGCAGCTTGCTCCCGACGGCGATGAAGGCCACCGTGCGTTTGGCGGGGTCTTCCCACGCCCCACCCTTGAGGGCCTGGTACTGCGCGTCGGTCTGGGCGAGCATGGCGCCGTTCAGGTCGCGCAGCAGCGGGATGAAGTGCTCGACTTCGGCCGTGCGCAGCACCTTGTCGAAGAGCAGGTGGTAGACATGCAGCAGCGAATCGCTGGTGACGAAGGCCGGCTGGTTGGCGTAGCGGGCCTTCTCGTAGACGGTGAAGAACTCCTTCTCGGTCCCGGGGGCGACGACAAAGCCGTTCTCGGCCAGGCGCGCCCGCAGGCCGTCGGAGAGCAGGAAGGACACCCGCACATTGCCCAAATCGGGGGCGATCGCCGGCTGCGCCACCGACGGGACGGCGTTGACGGCCGGTTCGTTGTAGGGCGCGAAGACCGGCAGCGCCGCCTCGGCCACCGGCGTCGGGGGAACCGTGGCGCTGGGCTCGGCGGGCGTGGGGACAACGACGGTGGGTGTGGGTGAAGCCAGACCGCAGGCGATGGTGACCAGCGCCAGCGTGACCAGGGCGGATGCGATGGCGTCGCGTCTCATGCTTGTTTCTCCATTTCGGTTGGTAAAGTCGCGTGAGGTGCCTAGCTTCGCCGTCACGCGCAAAGCCTATTTTCGCGCCATAAGCCGACGGTTGTTGCCGCCAGTTTCCGGCACGGACAACCGTCTGCTCGGCTTAAGAAACCAGCCGGCTCGACTTTGTGAAATCTATCACAATTTGGAGCGTGGCGCAGGCACAATCGCCATCAGGCTCTGCCTGGTCCCGCGACCTCGGACCCACCCAAAGCGTTGAAAGGTCTGTTCACGCTGACGCGCGCCGCGGCCCCGCTTCGCCGCTTCCTATCCGAACAGACACGGCCTCGGCAATCCAAACGCTGTCAGCGCCATCGGCGCTTTCAAAGTGGTCCGTAGGACAGAGTATGTCCGCGGTTCAGGGATTGTCAGGAGGGCCGAGGCCAACCGCCGTCGGTGTTGCCCAGCGGCAGGATTGGCGCTACCATAGCCCGGTTGCCCGCGGGGAGAGCGGCCTCTCTAACCTTCCTTACAGCCTACGCCCATTTCAATCCCCATCTGACCGCCTTTCGGCTGAAGGAGGCCTGCTGTCATGTTCTACGCGCCGACGGTTCTCTTTCCCACGCACGCGCCCGACTCCCGGCTGGTTTTCCAGGAAACAATCCAACCGTCCGGGGACGCCGCCCCGGAACCACCCGGCCCCTCCTCCGCCGGCGCTGGCTCCGGTGGGTCCGGCCCGTTCAGTTTTCTTCCCGGCGGGGGCTCTCCCATATCCCCGCTCGTGTGGGTGATCGCGGGTGCGATCGCATCCTTAACCCTCTGCATATGCCTCGCCGGTTTGCTCTTTTGGCGCCTGAGCGGGTCCCGCGCCGTGGCTGTCAACAACCCGGCCCCGACGTTGGGCGAGCTGCCCACATTGGCCGCCACCCCGACGTCGATCCCGACCAACACGCCCTCGCCCGAGGATCTGCTGAGTCAATTGCCTCCCGAGCGAGCGGTTTTCGGACGCCAGCTTCTGGACGCTGGCCTCCCGGCACGAGATCTGCCAACGCTGGAGGAGTTCATGCGCCTTGACCGCGAAAACGACGAGCTCTACAGCATGTCCGACCTCGAGGCGCAGCTCTTCAACGCGATGGTCGACATCAGCTCCTACTTCGCCGGCACCTTCGAGGTCAAGCCCCTCGAGCTCACGGGCCCACTGTGGGACAACGATCCATTTTTTGGTTGTAAGGCCAGGAAGGCGCACGCCGTGGCCTGCGCCCAGGATCATCTGCCAACCACCTCGGGCAACCTACTGATCGCCTCGATGCAGTTGGCCGAGCCCATCCCGGCGCCGTCGGCGGAACTCGGCCCGGATCAGCCGCGCACCATCCCCACCGGCGACACGATGCTCATCTACGCCCTGGTGATCGACCGCGACGGCGATCCGTCCAACAACTTCACCGCCCAGCCGCCGTATGACTGGGACTACTTCCAGGGGTCGGACACGTGGTACGAGCTGCTCGGGGATCCGGAGTACGGTCTGTGGGAGCTGCACGCGACCGACGCTTCCCGCCGGCCCTTCCCCTCCACGGCGCGGGCCGTGGTCGAGGGCAACACGATCACCTTCATCCTCTCCGCCGATGAAATCGGCGATCCGAGCCAAGCCACCTTCCGCATGTCGGCCTTCCTGACCGATGGGAGCTACGCTCCCGAAACCTCCACCGGCGACGTCACCGGCGCCAACCCCACAGAGCCGCTCCAGCCCTTCGACGACACCGGCCTGACCCTGGCCGGCCCGCAGGATGGGCAGACCAGCGCCCCGGAGGGCAGCCCGACCGCCACCGAGGCGGCCGCGGCGACTTCTGAGGCGACGCCCACCCAAATGGTGGATGTCGAGGCGCAAGCGCGAACGTTCATCGGCCAGTTCTCCCAGGCGCAGGAAATGCAGGATGTGGATTTTCTGGTGGACCATCTGGCCCAGGCCACGTTGGACCGCTACGGGGAGGCCCAATGCCGTTCGTACCTGGAGACCCACGCCGGCACGGCCACCGACATCCAGGTGCAGTCGCTGACCTATCCCGAGCCTTTCGACTACACGACGGATGGCCTGTCGACGGTCATCCCGGACTCGATCCTGGTCGACATCACGCTCCAGGCGCTGGGCACGCCCACGACCGGCAGCCTGCACCTGCTGATGGAAGGTGGCCAGTTCAAATGGTTCACGGATTGTGGCACGCCGTTGAATTAGGGGCGGGACCGCCGGCGATGGTGATTGGCATCAAGGGCCATTGAGGGTCTCGAGGCAATCGGAGTGACGGGCCCCTGGCTAGGGGATTTGGGAGAGATATCGATCGTATCTCCAGGCCAAGGCCTCCCGGCTGGGCCAGTCGGTCTCGGCCTTGGGAAGAATGATGCGGCGACGGTGCAATTCCTGGAGCCCGTGCAGCAGCATCGGGCCGTCGGCTTCCGCCAGGACATCTTCGCGCACAGCAATTCTGCAGTCAGCGTAGATGCCAAGATGAATCTGGTCAGCGAACGCGGTACAGATTTCCCTTGCGCGTGTTTGCCTGCTAGGAGGTCACTCAATTCCTTCGGCCAGCTTACCTTCAGACCGGTTGGTCGATTTCGAAATCCTCAGGCGCATATCCGATCCTCTCTGCGAGCTTTTGCCGTATCGCCTGCGCTCGCTGCTGCATAAAGGTTCGGAACATGCGGTAGTCCAGCTGGTCTCTATTGATCAGCGCAGCCTGAAGGGTGCTGTCGGGGACATCCTCAAAGTACTTCTTAGGGTGCTTGTTGCTCTTGTTCTGATTCTTGCCCTTGCTCAGAACCCAGAAGTTCGCAAAGTGGTTGATTTCAGTTTCATCTCGATTTTGTTGCCTCAACTTCGATCTGGGGAAGATGTGATCCATCTCCTGGGCGTTCTGTCTAAACTGAGCTTCATTCCCAGTGAAGCCCTGAATTAAGTAGTGCGCAAGCCGTGGGTTCTTCTGGATCAGAGTACCGTCGAATCCTCTCATGCCTTCCCAGTAACTGACCCACTTCACGGCCTCCGCAAATGGAAACCGAGGATCACCAGATGCAGCTAGTGGTGCGAGAGCGTCACGAATGAATCTAGAGAGCCGACTTTCTGCATAGCGTGAGAAAACCCTACTGAACGCAAAGAGGAAGAACGCCTTCCTGAAATTGGAAACTTGGGCATTTGGGACTTGAGTATCGGGTATGTGAAAGAGATAGTACACAAGGGGAATGAGTGGAAAGTAGCCGCCTATGGCCCGTCCGCTGGAAATCCAGCAGTGTTCCTGAACGCTGTCGATAGTGGACCTGATGGCATCGCAGCAAGACTTGTAGTTATTTCGCAGAATCTCAATGTTCTTTCTCTTGCGGAGGAGATCGACATCAAACTTGGTCCCAAGATCTGAGACTGCAAAAAGACACCGGATGACGAAATCGACATCAAGATCAAACGAGTTCCCCTTGTTGACCGAATCCACGAAGGACGGCAGATCAGTCGCAGATTCCCTCCAATTGAGCTTGAGCATACTGAAAATCAGATCCGATCGGCTCAGCGGCGTACCTTGCCTGTTTACTCGGACGAAGATCTCAAGCACATCCGACTCGCTCTTCCTCGCAGCGAAGGCGGAAGGAACATTCTCATCAATGGTCAACGTCTCAAGGATGTTCTGTTCCTTGAGAAACACTTCGTCCAATCGAGCTATGTTGGCCTCCATCCGAGTTTGATCCTCAAGCTCAAGCGAGAGTTCTTCTGCTATCTTGTTCCGGTAGCGGATCTTCTCCTCGGCGCGCATGTTGAACAGCCGATCAACTCTGACGAAATACGCGATCTCGAACCCTCCTTCAGGGTAGCTAGCTTGACCTTGATACTGTTTGGCACTCTCTGTGTTCCAGACCATTACATCTTCTTCGTTTGCAAAGGTGAAGACGTACTTTTCCTCCTCGAAATCATCTCTTTCCCTTCCGCTCAACACATCGAAGTAAAGCTTTTTCCCATCGTATCTGCCGAAGATGGCGAGGTACAACGACTGCATCCGCTGCTGACCATCGAGCACCAGAAGGAGCTTCTTGTGATCTGGGTTGTCTTCGAACTCGGGGAGGTTCTGATCGATGTTCTCTAGGACGAATCGTCTGAACTGGATATCGTTGTAAGTTTCCCACATCATCACAAGCCCGATTGGATAGCCTCGCATGATCGAATCTAGGAGTTTTTGGATCTTGCGCTCGTCCCAGACGAAATCGCGTTGAATAGCCGGTAGCACAACTGCTCGTTCATCGATCTGGTTGAGAAGATTGTAAATGACCACTCAGACTCTCCCGTTTCTCGAGGATTTTGAAAGGCTTCAGGCCTTTACGCAGATCGAAGTGATGCGGCTTTGGGTGAAGGACTTTCACCACCTCGACTTAATGTAAGCAACTGTCTCTTCGGCGTCCAATCGCCGATTGGTCGGACCGAAGCGAGTGTACATCTCGCGGCCTTTATCCCCCTTGTAGTACGCCGGGGCCGACGATTGCTCGACATCGACCCTGCACACTTCTCGGTCACCAGCCTCGGTGATTGCAATTTTGATGTTCATCGAGAATTCTGCGCCAATGTACTCGGTGATGAGGGACGCTAGCAGATTGGCGAACTTGTCCTTAGATCCTCCCATGATTTTGAGATCCGGCTCCAGACCGAGGATTTCTCCGTCGTCGTCGACGCCGATGAGCAAGGTCCCTCCTGCTGAGTTCAAGAAGGCGTCGATCGTCCGCAGGCTCGGACCGTGCAACTCTTTGTTTTTCTTGTTCTGATGGGTGTCCCATTGGAGCGTGCTCTTGAACTCAAGGGTGTCACTCTCCCCCATCTGAACCAGCTCAACCACAGAGGCCTTGCGCTCGCTGTCAGCCGGGAACTCTCCGTCATTTGACGCCTCTTGCTCAGGCAGTGGCTTCGCGGCCTCCTGCGCCGGTTTGGGCTTCAGATAGTAGTGTTGCGGATACTTCTTTTCCTCGGCAGTCTTGACGACTGCTGGAGCCTCCCCTTGAGGTCCCTGATAGCCAAATCGCACTGGGGCGTAGGTTGTATCGATCCGCATCAGCTGGTCTTTGACCCGCTTGCGGCCTTCGATGGCGAACTCGCAGGATCTTCTCGATCTCTTCCTCGGCTGCGCCTCGCCATGCGGGAAGAGGATCTTCATCAGGCCGGAGAAGGTCTTGTTGATGCCGTCGCGGTCGCGGGTCGAGATATCGACTGAAGAGCTCAAAGTGGTCGGCATATTTCTGCGAGTAATCGTAATTGCGGAAGGTGCGCAGGATCTCGGCCAGGTAGTCCACCACGAAGCCATAGCCGTCGGAGAACATCTCGCCGCGGATGATCTCCACCTCCCAGCCGGGGATGTAGAAATGCAGGCGGTCCAGGAAGGCGGAGTCGTAGTACTTGCTCGGGCAGTTCCTCGAACAGGTCGGAGTGCTTCAGCATGTAGGGCACGGTGTGGCGGGTGTTGCCCACGAAGACCATCGAGGCCTCGGCGCCCAGGGTCTCGATGCCCCGCGAGAAGGACTTGTTGGCCATGTAGTTCTTCATGATGTCGACCAGGGCCTTGTCGACCCGCTTCTTCTTGCCGGCAAACTCGTCGAAGGCGACCACATCCCAGTAGCCGACCAGGCCGATCTTGCCGGTCGAGTTGTTGACGAACAGCTTGGGCACGGTGACCTCGCCGCCGGAGATCAGGATGCCGTGGGGCGAGAACTCGGAGTAGATGTGCGACTTGCCGGTGCCCTTCGGGCCCAGCTCGATCAGGTTGTAGTTGCGCTCGCAGTACGGGATCAGGCGCATCAGCTGGAGCAGCTTGCTGCGCCGGCCGAACATCTCCGGGTTGAAGCCGATGCTCTGGATCAGCAGGTCGATCCATTCGTCGGTGGTGAACTGCTTGCGGGCTTCCAGGTAGCCGTCGAAGTCGAAATGGGAGAGCTGGATCGGCTTGAGGCGAGTCCAGGATCCAGGGACTGACCTGCTTGTCCTCCGTGAATCGGTACTCGATATCGGCGATGCACCAGACGCCGCTGACCAGCAGCTTGGGGTGGCGCTTGACCGTATCGGCATCGACCAGCACCTTCTTGATGCCCAGGTTGGAAAACTCGGCCTCGTAGACGTCGGTCTTCTCGTTCAGCGCCACGCTGATCTTGTCGATGACCTTGTGCCGGCCCTGCTCGCGGATGGTCGACCGGACCAGGCCGGCCTCGTTGCGGTGGACGTAGTGCTTGCGCAGGATCTCCTTGACCGTCTCGATGCCCGATCTGGATGCTGGCTTCGTCCGAGGTGGCGCAGTACTGGCCCAGCAGGTATTCCAGCACGTAGGTCGGCACGATGGCGTTGCCCTTGACCGTCTTGACCAGATCCTTGCGGACCACCAGGCCCGGCGAAATGGTCGTTGATCTTTCTGTCGAGTGCGTTCATCGAGTCGCCCGCCGCTAAAAGTCGAAGTCGGATGGTGAACGAGCTGGCGCAACGTGTACCGAGCGACTCTGTATTCCTTGTAGTGAGTTGTACCGGGAACATGTTCCTCCAGCCGCAGAACCACTTCCTGCCCATTGAACTGGTCGGCTTCCCGGGTGAGAATGAATCGGACTCGGACTTCACGTTCTTTGGCATCATCAGACCTGAATTCGAACGGCAGATCGTGTGTATCTGAGATCAGATGCCCCGAACGAGAATAGATTCCTGCATGCAATCTGCGAGGTTGAACCTTAGCTGACACAGGTTCGAGCTGATAGAGGTCCACAGCTAGCTGGCCCGATGTGATCAGGTTCGACGAGCTACGAATGATGTCCACGTCCACTTGGGCGACGTCGCTCTCACGCTTCTTGCTTACATGGAGCACTGGCAGGATGACTTCCTGCAGCGAGGCTCCTCCGTGGACATACCTAGCCCCGGACCCCTTCTGACGAAAGCGGTTGATCGACTTGGGGATGGCGACCTGATAGTCGCCGGCCAGTCCCAACTGATCGGCCGAAAAGCACATGACCCCTGGATTTGACTGAATGCCACGGCCGACGACAAACCGACGATCCCGATACCACGCGTCATCTACCTCGAGCTCAACCCCTGCGAAATCGCTTTCTTCGAGCGCTCCGGCTTGGTAGATGAAACCATGATCGGCGGTAATCAGTAAGTTCGAGGCGTTGGCATTGAAAAGCTTCTTGACGATATCCACCAGGTCGGCCAGAGCATCCTCGGCCGCATCAACCACCCTCTCTTCGGTGTCCCGTTTGTCGCCGACTGCATCAATCTGGTTGTGGTAGACGTAGATGATCTGGTGCTGGCTGACGAACGCTCGAGCCTCCTCACGATTCATCTTCAGCAGATCCTCCGCCTGGATCGCCGTAGCTGGCTCCGAGATTGATGAGTCCAGGATCTGCCCCCGATTCTGCGTGCCGGCAGAGGATACCCCATCAATATCCACCGTGCCGTCTCTCTTAATCTCGCGCGCTTTCCCTGGCAACAAGGCCGCCATGCCAAGCTGCGTATAGCTGGGCAAGCAGCCAAGCATGGGCTCAAGCTCGGCTGTGTAGCGATCCTCCTGCCGGATCCTTGTGAGGAGCTCCGCCCCGATCTCGTAGCGCATGGCGTCCGAGATCAGCACGGCGATGGTGACGCCCGACCGGTGGAAGGGCTCGACCCATTGCTCGAAGAACTTCCCCTGAGAGATGAGCGAATCGACTTCCCACTCGTCGAGCTTGTCCAGTTCATCTTGCCAATTCGTGTTCACCTTGAGCAGGAAGCTGTTTGAGTAGAGGTTTTCGACCTTGTCGATCAGAGGCTCCAACAACGAGACCTGCCGGCAGGCGCGTGTGGTATAGGTACTTGCGGTAGGCGGCATCCAGCTCGTGCCACGTAGCGATGTAACTCTGCGCCCCATTTGAAGCCGACGTCATCTGGGGATCTAGTTGCTGGGCTCCAGCTATCAGGTGTGAGGCCTCAAGGATGGCCTCATACACATGCTCATACTCGCGATACCAATGTGTTGCCCGGCGTCGCCAGATCGTGCCCTCGCAGTCAGAGAAGGTAATCGCCTGGTCTACAACCTGATGAACGAGGAAAGTCAAGATCTTCCTGTCCACAATGGCGAAGAAATCGATCTCTTCGAGTTCTGCTAGGTTTCGCGTTTCTAGATCTTGCTCGATGCCCAGGAATCCGGCTGCCTTCTCAGACAGAGCTGCAAACGAGGCACTATAGGTCTGGCTGTCCATCCAGCGCTTGAGAAACACGAGTGCGTCTTGATTGAATTCGCTTCCTTCCTCAGCCTGAGCGCGTAGCTTGACTTGAAGAGCTCGACAGCAAAGTCAAGGACACTTGGAGATTCGGATCGGTAGTCGAAAGCGGTCTCGAGTTCGGTCCCAGAGAAACCCGTCGAGCTCTGATCTCTCGACCAGGCGAAAGCGGTCGGTGTTATCCCTCGCAGTCTCCTCCAGCAGGCTCAGAAGGATTGTCTCGAGCTGCGGATCGGTGGCGCAATCTGCGCAGACAGCCAACATCATGCGACGAATGTCAGAGTGGGTGTCCTCAGGTTGAAGAATTCTCTTTGAGGGCATTCAACCTCGAAGACGAATTGAAGAAGGCCTCATGATCTTGCACCAAGTCCCAGAACTCGATCCCTAAGCCGAGCTCTGCCAGCCAGAGTGAGACCTTATCAGCTCGGAATTCCCCCTCAGCCAGGAGAACGTCGAGCAGCCAGTTTTCCCGATCGTCGGGCCTGGGACCTTCTTGATAGAGCAGAAAGCGCCCTCTCGGTTCCTGGTACATGATCCTGTGCTTGATCCCGAACTCGGTGCCTTTGAGTTCGATCTTGATTACGTCCGGCCAACCCAAAGCCTCGAACTCTTCGCGCATTTCCTGTTTTGTGTCATACCAAAACACAACCCGGTGCTTCTCAAACTGGCGTATGATGGCCTCGCTGATCTTGTCCATGGTTTTTTCAGCTGCTTAGTCCACTCACATGCTTGAGTGCCCTGCCGAATTTGCGGTAGTTGACCTTCACACCATCATCGAGATCAATCTGGATCTGCTTGGTGGCGAGCGGATAAAGGATTTCATCCTCATATGTCTTGAGCTCTGCCAGGATCTCGCTGACTTTCTCAGCTTCCCTCACTGCTCGGCTCTTCTCTCCCTGGCTGGCGCCGGGGCTGCTGGCCACCTGCTCCAGGCCTGATCGATGCGCAGCCAGTTTGTCCCCAAACTCCCGCAGATAATCATTCAGGATCACGGAGATCGTGTCCGGACGATAGCGATGCATGTAGATGAGCGCGTTGAAGCTGCCATTGGGGCTGGAGAATAGCCAGTAGATCGGCCGCTTCTGGTACTTCTTCAAATGGTCACCGTAGAACGAATTGAGGAAATAGGTCCTGATGTCTTTGCCAATCGCGTCTTCCAGAAAGGCAAGGTTTTCTTCAAATCCCTGTGTGCCAAACGTATCTCTAAGGAACTGCCTAAAGCGTTCAACGATATCGTCTTCAAACCAACCTTCGTCGAGAATCGGGATGACATTGTCGTTGTCCGGAGAGAACGACGGATCTGGAACCATCGCAAGATAGTCCGCCGTGGTTTCGCCATGACTAGCAAGGATGAGCCCCGGCTTGTCCAACGAATAGCGACCAAACATGCAACCAACAGCATAACTGATGAACTCCTTCATTGTGTCCTCAAGGAACATGGTCTCACGTTCCTCGTCGCTGTACCTTCTAGTGCGGGTGCCTGGATAACGGTAGCAGGGATTGAAGTTCAATGTGATGTCGGCATGAGAGACTTGAGTTGATCCGCCATTCTCCATTTGGAAGGCTCTGGCTATTCCGATATCTATGGCTTGTTCAATGTGGATGAGATCATCTACGACTTCTCTGCAGGTCTCACGGAAGGCTGAGTACGCACTTTCGAGAGAACGTGTTCGAACTTTCGATGGCAGCAGGGGAGAGGCTTTGAAACCCCATGACGTCTCATAACAATCCCAATCAATTCTCGCTAGTCGCACAGCTTCTTTGGCGGCTTTCCCGATGAGAGGGTCGAAACTTCGTGGCACTGGCAGCCTACCAATGTCGCCTGCCACGAAGTTCATAGTTGGTGCTAGGAGTTCAAGGGCATCCCGCGCAATCTTGCTGTTGAGAAATGCCAAAGCTTCATAGATGTTATCGCGGGGAAAGAGCGCTGACCCCCCCGAGCTGAAGAGCTGACCAGCGGGGGTGAACCGGAAGCTGGGCGACCCGCTTGTGACACCGCTCCAGGTGACAAATTCCCTAAAATAGAATTGTTCACTTCGGATCTCTTTTGTGTAGCTCGCACCACCATATCGATCCGAGACGTAGCTCTTGATCTCATCACCATCTGATTCCCAGTTGATTACCGTGTCGTTCAGCCCAAACCATTTGCGCCAGCCCCCACCCTTCGTGAGCGGGAACCACTTCTTCCTTGATGATCTGGCGCTTGGCCCTGAATTGGCGACGAATTCGGTCTTCTCGAGTGCAACCTCATGCCATCTCCGAATGAATCGTGCATCGTTCAAGGTGACCAGACCTTTTCGGATTTCCGCCCTATCACCAAACATCGGATATTGAACAAAGAGAGATCTCATGTCGCTACTGAGCCAATAAGAAATGGGGCAGTTCGGGATCTTCATGAGCTCTTCTGCCGACACTCTAGAGGACAGCGCAGAACCCTCCTGCACCGCGCTCGGCAGATTTGCGCGAAGGAGCGAAGATTTCTCCTCTTCATCTACGCCGTCCACTAGGCGAATGAAGTACCCCAAAACTTGCCTTTGCGGCCTAGCCAGTAGGACGAATGCAGTTGTTGATACAACCTCGCCACCAATGCTGTCGAATCCGCGGGCTCCAAGATGGGCCATCGTTGTCAGTGTCGAGTTAGCTAAGATCTCTTTCCTAAGGTCGGAGAATGAGGAGAGAAACATCCAACTCTGCATCGTGATCATGCCCAGGCAACCCGAGTTCCTGCACATTGAAAGACCGCGTTCTATGAACATAGCAAAGAGATCTGACTTCGAGGACTTGTAATGCTGCGTAGCGAACTCCCTGAGCTCCCTATTCATGCCGATGCTCCCCATGTACGGTGGGTTTACCACGACTACGTGGTAGCGCCGGAGGAGGTACTCAGCTTGTTTAAGAACCCGCAATACCTTCAGGTTAGTGCGATGCAAGAACAGATCCTCGAAGAACCCTTGTCCTCAACTTGCCTACGGATAAGAGGCAAATCCTTTGGCTCGGGCTTGATCAAAGAGCCAAAGTTTTCCGCCTCCTCGAACTGAGTCAACGCCTCTCTTAGATCGGGAGTAAAGAGATCCCTGCCCACAGAGTCCATATAGGCACCAAGCTCTTCTTCTGTGAACTGCACATTCTCCAGCACGCAGATCTTGGGCTCGACGGCGCGGTGGAAGAAGCCGATCTATCTCGGTCACGGGCTTTCATGGTCAGGGCGAACGCCGCCAGGTGGCCCGCACGTTGGTCGATCTCAATGCCGTACAGGTTGTTCTGCAGGATCAGGCGCGGGATCTCGGCTGGGTCGTAGCCCTGCTCCTCATAGATGGCGTACAGCAGGTCGAAGGCGTAGGTCAGCATGTGGCCCGAGCCGCAGGCCGGATCGCAGACCTTGATCTCTTCCGGCGAGTCCAATCTGAGGAAATCCGTTTCGTCCTGGTCCGGGCGGATGTAGTAGTCCATCTGCTCGACCAGCTTGCGACTCCGGGTGGTTGAGCATCCACAGCCGGCCCAGCGAGTTCTCCACCAGGTAGCGCACGATCCAGTGCGGCGTGAAGAGCTGGGTCGCCGCCGGGATGTCCTCCGGCTGGATCTTCTTGCTCTTCTTCAGTTGGCAAAGACCTCGTCCTTCTTCTCGGAGATGTAGAACTGGTACAGCCAGCCGATCACCTCGACGTCCTGGCAGGCTTCCGGCGTCAGCGCCTGGCGCATGGCCTGCAGCACCGAGCTTTCCGAGAGCAGATCCTCCGGCATTAGCAGCTCGGTGTAATCGTCGATCCCCTCGAACAGGAAAGGCATCGGCGGTGGTAGGCGTTGCAGGCGCCTACTAGAAGCAACCGATAGGCCTCCTGCTGTGGATTGTTCGAGAGCACCTGCCCGATCAGCAGATCTTGAACCGTCTTGTGATCGACGACGAGCCAGTCGTCAATGACGCCTTGTTTGGCTTCCTGCAACACTTCGGGCTGGGTGAACCCCGCCTGCGGCGAAACCACGCCTATCGGGGTATAGTGATTGACGTCCATGAACCGCAAGGCGCAAAAGCGATTGAACCACGTATAGGCTACGCGATCGATGACGTCTTCCTTTGATGATCTTGCCGATCTCCTTCTTCAGCGCGTCGATCGCTTTCTCTTTCTCGACGGAAGGCGGCGCTGTCCATTCGAAGGACTTGCTCAAGGCGAGCGCCTACCTGGTCCAGCAGATCACGACGTGCTTGTTGGGAAAACCGTTTCAACTCAGAAGTATCCACCGTACAATACTCTCTCTAGATCTGGACCCGCTTCTTGTCCTCGATAGCCTTGGTTAAGGCTTTCTCGACCGCCCCCAAGTAGCGCTCGATATCCTTCTGCGTTTCCAGATACGGGCGATCAAAGCCTATGCTCAAGCTTGAAAGCGGAACGATCTCGATTGGAGAAGGCCCGCCTGTGCCGCCTCCAGCCTGCCCAGGGTAGGCTGTCGCACGTACAAGCATCCTGCTGAACTCTTCATTCTTGAAGCGGGTGAGTGTGTCTCGGATCACAGGGACGAGATCGCTTTCCTCAATCGCTTGATCGGCAAGTTCGAACGTTTGCTGGAACGCCTTTCTGACATCGTCAGGCAACTCCTCGTACTCCTTCAATCCTTCAAGTTGCGACTTGAGGGCCGTCAGCTTTTCCCCGGCCGCCTTCCTCTTCGGCTTTCGGGAGTCTCCGTCCACTTCTTTCTCAAGTTTGTCGACGCCAGCCTTGATTTCCTTGGAGTGTGCTCCGCGATAGACGTCAGGCGCCTCCAGCATCGCCTTGAGACTTGCGACCTCATCGCGCTGCAGATAGGGGAAGTTCGGTGTTTGATGATCTATGAAGGCTTCCCCGCGGTCATAGATGTCACGATGCGTTCCACGCAAGAACCGTAACATCGGATCAATGACGTCGGCTTTCGTCTCAAGGAATCCGGGGATTTGATCCTGGAAAGGCTCCGAAAAGAAGTAGCTATAGGGCTCGGACAGAACGGCCTCAAGCTTTCTCATGGGCTCATCAAGGGCGGAGACAAACGGATAGTGTGCGCTTTGTCGGCGGAGAAGCTCAAGCTCATCGAGGATTCCGCGAACAGAATTTTTGATTTCCCCGCCCAGCGCCCTTGCTTCGGCAGCCTCGGCCGGTCGATCAAAGAAGGCATTGAAGAACTTCTTCGTCTCATCGAATCGTTTGCGGGGCACCTCCGGCGTCGGCTCCAGGATCACATTGCCGAATCCACGCGTATTCTTGAGAGCAGCAACTATGTCATCGCCTTCGAGTAGAGATCCGTCGGACCGTGCCTCGATCTTCATCCGGCCCAGAAGTTTGGCGAGCGTGCACTGGATGGCAGCCAGATACCAGCCGTAGGGTCGTACCGAGAACTTTTCCTCGACGCTCTTGATCGTCGTCCGCATGCCGTTCTGGCTATTGCCGCGGACAAATCCTTGCATCTCAAGCTCAGCTTCGCTAAAGGTGGAAGCGTCCCCCTGCAGGAGGCTTGCCTCACCCGCCTGGCGGAAGAAGCGGCCGATATCATCCTCCCGATATGACCCTCCCTTGAGCATGCGCAGATTTGGATAGACCTTCTTGATCATCTCCGAGAAGGCCCGCTGTAGCCGGCTCCGGGCTTCCTCCCCACTGACCTCGAGCTCATCGCCGGAGGCATAGAACTTGGCTCTCGCTACGAGATTGCGTGCTTCATGCTGAATTGTACGAAACCTCTCAGCGTTTTGCAGTGATCTGTCGGCCAGGATTCGCCGAACTGTCTCACGCTCCGTGAGGCTCTTGATTGAGACGGATGAATTTATCTGTCTTCTTGTACAGCAGGACATCTTTCAAGAACCTGTCATCCGGGGATAGCAGAACGGTCATCTCCGGCGTGCCCATGGCATGGGCCTGGATCGTCTTCGGATCTTCAACATGCTCGTTGAACGGAGTGACGAAATTGATGGCCAATTCGTGGTCCGGCCCCATCAGGTGCCCATCGATTTTGCGAGCAAACGCGTAGTCCTGGTTCGATCCTTGTAACCGGATCTTGCGATCTCCGAGGATTTCAACGAAGAACACATCATCCAGAGTCTTCTCCACCTCGCCCGTATCGACATCGGTGTTCTTGATCTGTGTTTCGACGTCCTTCTCTTCATCCGTTAGATATTCGTAGACGTCTCCCGTCCGCTGGATGAAGGTTTGCTGCTCAAGAATGCCCAGCGCCTTCTCGATCTCCTCCTGCAACGATGGTAGGTCCTGGTCGAATTGTTCTTGCATCAGCACTCGCAGGTTCCGGGGCGTCGCCTTGAATCCCTTTACATACTTCACGAGGAAGAGTGCTTTCAAGAGACGCCTGGCGAACTCGCTCTCGACCTGTTTCTCCGCATGCTTGATGGAGTTGACCACTTGAGATTTAAGGGTTGATTCGATGCCCGAGTACATGAGATCGAAGCTGGCCAGCTCGCCTGGCGCTTTGTCTCCAATATGGACGACGACATCCTGGAAGACGCCCAGCATGGACCTCTCTCCAACAGACCGGTGCCTCCCCTCAAAGGCGTTGAACTGCGAAAGCGCTTCGATCGAGGTCTGAAAGAGCGTGAACTGGTAGGGGACGAAGGGGTAGGTGAGAATGAAGTGGCCCTCGTCCTTGTACTTGGGGTAATTTGGTGATCCATCCGAGAAACCGAAGACTGTTCCGAAGTTGTTCTTCTGTTCGGCGTAGACGTCTTCGCAGATTTCAACCCCTTGTTCATTCTTCTTGAGCAGCCGTGTTTGGATGACCTCGTCAACATTGGCACTGGTCAGCTTCAGGCGTGTCTTGAAGCGATCCTGGATCTTGGAGAAGTCATTCCCCAGTTCTTCCATCTCGCCGACGACCCTCTCCATATCCTCTTGGGCGGTTACGAACAACCACGCCCTGCCATCGCACTTGGTAGCGAGGGACTCGGCGATGGTCTGGAGATTGGTCATCAGTTTGACGCTGTCTGCAATGTACTGCCCCACTTCATCCACGAAAAAGTTCAGGCGGAACCCCTTGTCCATCCTGGCTCCCGATATAGTCAGCCACCTGTTCCGCAAAATCCTCGATCGAGAGCCGGTAGTCCTCCCGGTACTGGTCGATGATGTTGGCGGCGGAGGCTTCACTCACGCCGGCCGCAGCGGCGTAAGCCTTGGAGATGTTCTCCTTCTCGAGCAAGACGATTTCTCTTCCCGCGTTCCAGTCTTTGCCGCTGATCTTGCGGTATTGCTCTTTGAAGGTGTCATAGACGTCGCTGCGGTCAAGATGCTTTTCAAATTCAGCCACGTACCCCCACTTACCGTAATAGCCCTGCATCTCGTTGAAGACCTTGACGAACACGGCCAGCACGGCGGTCCAGCTCGTCAGTGTTGATAGCATCGGCCTTTTGATCGATGTTGAAGAGGATGCTCTGCGAAGGGATCTGCATTGCCTTCTCGATTGACCCTCGCAAGAGAGCATTGTCTTTGAGCTTGGGAAGAAAGTAGTCGAAGGTGGATTTGCCATCGACGACCCGGTTTTCCAAGAGAAAGGAAAGCATCTTGAGGAGGTGCGACTTGCCGGAGCCGAAGAACCCGGAAATCCAGACACCGGTCTTGTCATCCTTCTTGTTGTAGATATCGAAGAGCTTTTCCAGGACTTGGTGCGACCTCGTTGGTTATGACATACTCTTCGATCTCAGTCTTCAACTCCTGCAGATCGTCCGCCTTGATCACGCCTTCGATATCGCGGTCGATCCGCTTTTCGAACAAGTCGTAGAGACGCATGGATGTTTCTCCCATCAGGGCTGAAACGTGTAGATGTTGAAGGCCCGGTAATAATTGTCATCCTCGAGCAGGCCAAACAGCTTCAGTGAAGATCCGTCCAATGACGAATGCTTGTACTCGCCCGGAAAGAACAGAACCGTTGGCAGGTGCTTAGCTGTGCTCTGGAGGTTGTTCAGAACCGTGTGCGAACGGATGAACGGGTAGACAGCCCCCACGCCCGCAAGAAACAGGATTTCATAGGTTCCTGCCGCCAGCTTCTCGGCGATTGCGGGAACCAGATGAGCCTCTGGGTCCAACACAGACTGAAGGAGCTCAAGGAACTCGTCCTTCGGCGTGTCGCCTTCCTTTGCCAGAGTTTGCTCCCAAATGCCCCTGGCCTTCATAATCTCAATGCTCAGGTCGTAGAGATTGACCAGCAGCACCGGATGTCCCTCATTCGTGAGTTGATTTGCCAGATTTCTGGCAAGCCCCTCCATATCGTTCGCTTCCTGTGGCCGATACGGGCAGATGAAGAAGGGCACCTCATTGCCCAGCCCTTCCATCTTGATGAATCGTTTGCTCTCCATGACCTGAAGCAAATGTTTGTATCGCTGAGGAATAGATGCGGAGCCTATCTCAGTCATGCTCTTTGCCTGTGGCGACTGGGACCCCAGCAATTGGGAACACCTCGAGTCCGTATTGAGTTGTCATCTCTGATCACAGATACCATCCGACTGCTCAACACCGCAGGAAGTATTGAGGCTTCCGTCGTGGTAATCCCTGCCTCTCGCAGGATCCTGAAGACGACCTGCTTCAGCTTGTCCCTGGTCTTGTCCGTGATTTGCTCGAGCTCAGCATGCCAATCAGCCTTGCGATTGAAGAATGCGTCGTAGTCTAGGTCTGTGATCTGATAGTTCATTGCCAGGAACTTCTCCCGAATGACCTCCACGGCAAATTCGCGAACGAACAGGTACCTCTTGCAGATCGCTACCCAAAGAAGTTGCTTCTGCTCCTCGAGGCTCCCTTCAGCCAGAAGATCCAGCTGATCCGGCGTGAGCATCTGAAGCCGTTGTGCTAGCTCTCTATAGAGCCGAGTTCGGCAGACTCCTCGTTCTTGACTGAAGAATGTTGTCTGAAAGTACGATCTGCTTTGTCTCATCCCAATCACCCAAATCTTGGTAGCTACGCGCGATCTTGACCGACTCAGTAAGGTACTGGCCGCCTGTTGTGAAAGAGAGTTTGTACGACTTGTCTTTCGAGCGGTTCTCCAAGAGTTACTCCGTGCGTGACTTGTGGCTGGGAATTCCTCATTCTAGTCCTCCTGCACGGAGATCGCATCTCGTCGCATGATCACTACCGGTACTTCGACTCCCCAAGTCTTGAATACCTGCATCGCCAATGACTTCATTCAGGTTCAAGTGACCGAATAGCGGCTCTGGATTTCCTCCGCAAACACACTTTTCGGTGTAGCGTCAATCCCCCAGCAGCTTGACGCCCCGGCACTTCGGGAATCTGGAGCACCCATAGAACTTCTCTCCCTTGTGGGGCCCTTTGGCCGCCGTGCGGAGCACCATTTCGGCACCGCATTTTGGACACTTTGGAATCTGCTCTTGCCCTGGAGAGATAGTCCGAGATTTCATTGAAGGCGTCTTGTGAGAGTCTGCTGGCCTCTCAGATCTGGGCTCGCTATCAGGAGATGAGTGCGGCGAACCTAGATCTCCGCTCGGCGCAGGCGCCATCAGTGCCTGAAGGTCTTGCGCCCTGTAGGAAGATTTCACGGGTACATGGGCTACGGACAGCCCGGCCGCCGTGAACGCAGCGTCGACGAATTCATCCCGCTTCGTACGATCTTTCCGGCTGTGGCTGGCGTCATCCAGCTCGATCGCGATCTGCGGAGCCATAGTTGTGGGCTCGCAAAGCAAGAAGTCCACGTGCTTCTGATTGATCTTGTTCTGCTGAGAAGCCCAAGCATTGTTTCCCGAACGCGGCACATACAGGATGTCCGCCAAACGGACCTTCGCCAGAACCGTGTAGCGGTTCCCCACCACTTGTGTCAGGACTCCATAGAATGACCGTTCCGCAGGCGACATGAAGTCATCGCGCAGTCGGTAGGCCAGACCGACCGTCTTGCGATCTTTCCCGCCCTTCAGAAGGCCTAGCAAGTATCCTAGGCATCCAGGCGACTCGCTCACGCTACCACCCCGGCCATCTGACTGGAAGCCCAATCAGAAACGGATTGTGAAGGCCTTCACAAACAGGGTTTTGCAGGCTGTGTGAGAGCATGATCCCCCTCCCCCCTTCAGCGGAAGGTCGAGCGGAGTGCGTGCGCGGATACCGTACCGACTATTGTGATCCTGTTCTCATCGTTTCGAAAGGGGAAATGGGGGCTAACGCCTTACAGACACCTTACAAGTGCCAGCGGCTAGCTTCCAATAGCTAGCCGCTGGCTCAAATCACTGACTGAACCTTGCGTACCCACCCCAAGCTGCCGTTGGGGCTCAGGCGGTGAGCCCCATCACCTTGGCGAAGTGTTGAATGGCTTGAAGGTGCTGCTGCGGGGTTTCGTAGCCGAGGTACATGGTGTTCAACGACAGGTGGGTGGCGCCCAGTTCTTCCCAGGCGCGCGCCTGCTCCTCCAGCGCCGCTTCGTCGCCCTCGCCATAGCCCAGGCGCGCCTCGACGCCGAACTGGGACCGGTCACGCCCGGCGTCGGCCAGCCCCTGCTCGATGGTCTCCAGCAGGGGGGCCGCCTTCTCAGCGGTATCCGCACCCGTGACCATCCACCCGTCCGCCAGGCGGGCCGCCCGCCGCAGGGCGGGCTCGGCCTTGGCGCCGAACCAGAGCGGGATCGGTCGCTGGACCGGCATCGGGTTGAGGCCGGCGTCGGAGACGGTGTGCCAGCGGCCCTTGAAGGTCACCAGGGGCTGGGTCCACAGCTGGCGCAGCAGGTCCACCTGCTCCTCGATGCGCCGTCCCCGGGTGTGGAAATTCTCGCCCAGGGCCTCGTACTCGACCTCGTTCCAGCCGAGCCCGACGCCCATCCGCAGCCGGCCGCCGCTCAGCACGTCCAGCGTGGCGGCCTGCTTGGCCACCAGCGCCGTCTGGCGCTGCGGCAGGATGATGATCCCCGTGGCGAACTCGATGGTCTCGGTCAGGCCGGCCATGTAGCTGAAGAGGACGAAGGGTTCGATGAAGGGATTCTCGTGGGTGTAGGGGCCACGCCACCCGCCGGGGCGGTCCGGGTTGGCGCCCAGGACGTGGTCGTAGGCGACGATGTGGCTGTAGCCGAGGCCTTCGGCCGTTTGGGCATAGTCCCGGACGGCGGCCGGGTCGCTGCCGTATTCGATTTGAGGGAAGGTGACGCCGATTTTCATGTTTGCACCTCGTGGGTGGAGGGGAAATGGTGCCCTCCGGGCGGGTCTTGGATGGTGTTTATTGAGGCTACCACAAGGGGGAGAGGAGGGGCAGCCTGCGGCTGTGGCTCAGGGCTGTGAGGCTGCTCTTGCTACTTGTGTCTTGTCAAGTGGTGTACTTTCAGTGTGCTTCCACGTCTTTGATGAGTTCGCGATCTTCTCCGTCAGAACAATTCGACAACAACGTTCAATGCACTGGCGCCAACTGCAACGGTTCTGGCTCGGCGACCAGCAGGGTCTCCGGCTCCAGGAGCTTCTTCATCGATTCCTGGCTGAAGTATCTTCGACCCACCTGCCACTCGTCGGAGGTCTCCATCAGCACTGCTCCGACGAGCCGGATCGACAGATGCGCCCATCCGGGAAGATGCCCACGACATTGGTTCGCCGCTTGACCTCTTTGTTGAGCCGCTCCAGGGGATTGGTGGAGTAGATCCGCGTCCAATGCTCCTCCGGGAAGCTCATGTAGGCCAGCACTTCGTTCTCGGCCGCGGCCACCAGGTCAGCTGCCTTGGGCCAGCGAGCTCGCATCGCCTTCACCACCTCGGCCAGCTGCGCGCCGGCCGCCTCTCGATCGGGCTGGGCGAAGATCGTGCGCAGGGCGGCCGCCACCACCGCCTTGCTGCCCTTGGGGATGTGAGCCAGGACGTTGCTGGCATGAAGTGCACCCTGCAGCGCTGCCAGGTGGCTCCGGTGAAGACCTGCTCGATGGCCGCCTTGAGCCCTTCGTGCGCGTCACTGGTCACCAGCTGCACCCCCTGGAGCCCCCGGCGGCTCAGAGAGCGCAGGAAGTCCAACCAGAAGGCATATTCCTCGCTGGCGCCCAGGGAAAAGCCCAGGATGTCCCGGTCGCCCGTCTCCCGCACCCCGATGGCGATCACCAGGGCCTGGTTGACGATGCGGTGATCCTGCCGCACTTTCAGGTACAGGGCGTCCAGCCACACGTAGGGGTAGCTGCCCTCCAGCGGCCGGTTGCGGAAGGCCTCAACCACCTCGTCGAGCTCCTTGCAGATGCGGGAAACCTTGCTCTTGTCGATGCCGGTCAGGCCCAGAGCCTTCAGCAGATCGTCGACCTTGCGGGTGCTCACGCCCTGCACATAGGCGCTCTGGATCACCGACAGCAGGGCCTGCTCCGATCGCCGTCTCGGCTCCAGCAGGCTCGGGAAGTAGGTCCCTTCCCGCAGCTTGGGGATCTGCAGCGGGATCTCGCCCACCCGGGTCTCCCACGTCCGCTGACGGTGGCCGTTGCGGTAGGTCTTGCGACCATCCGATCGCTCGTACGGGCCAGCGCCGATCACCCCATTTACTGAATGGGTCACCTGCTCGGCCTCCAGTTCCACCGCCAGCTGAGCCAGCAAACGCGTGCCCTCCTGCAGGAAATCGCCGTCCAGATCAATTCCAACCTTGCGCAAGGTACTCCAGAAGTGTGATAGTTGGATCGGCCATCGTTGCTGCTCCTTTTGTGGTTTCGACACGTTCAAAAGGAAGCACACGATGGCTATTCTTACAAGCTCGTATTTACACCACTTAATGAGACATTAGGCTCTGGGCAGCACGCCGAACCCCTTTCTTCCTTTCTCTTACCCCCCTACAGGCCCCCCTTCAAAGGGGGGCCCGTGGGGGACGTGTGACGTGCTCCCCACACCCCCTTCAATCGCGAGTGTTGATGATACCGGAGCCCGACTGCCCGACCGGAGAGGGTCTTCCCCTTCCTGTCATTCCGAAGGCGATCTTTCCGCCCGAGGGATCTCCTTGACCACTCAAATTCGGTGGCGGGCCCATGCTCGGAGGATTCGCATCGACCACGGTTTTTCTTGGCTCAGCGCCAAGTTCCCAGCGCTTGACGATCATTCATCCGTGGTGGAAGCTGCCGAGGCAAGTGCGCTACAATGCTTGCCAAGGGCTGGCCTGCGCGCTGCCACACATCACGCGATGAAGGCCTCCCACTGGTATCTCGTTGGTATTTGAGGAGTTGAATGATGCAACGTGTTAAGCTCTGGCTGGTACCGTTGGTGTTAGGAATCTCAGTTTTGGCCTGCAACTTCTCCCCGTCGCTGGCATCGCCGACCCCCGCCCCAACCCTGGCTGAGCCGACCCAGCCGCCGGCCACTTCAGCGGCGACGGTCGCAGCCACGGCGGCACCGGAGGCGACGGGCGTGCCCACGACGGCGGCGAAGGCGACGGGTGCGGCTACGGCGCTCGACCCCTGCCAGGTCGTCCCTTTGCAGGAAGCTTCAGATTTGGTCGGCGTCACGCTCGAGGCGGGAAGGGAAGCCCCCTACCCGGACGGCACACGGGGCTGCCTCTACGCTGCGGCGAGCGGCAATGTCCTCACCGTTGACGTCTTCCAGGCTCCCGATGCGGCCACAGCCAAGACAAATCGCGACTCATTCCTGAGTGGATTCAGCGGTTATCAGGAGAACGCGATCGGCAAAAGTCTTGAGCCCACCCAAGTCCCCGACTTCGCCGACGGTGCCATTGAAGGCGAGATGCACTTTACCAATGCAGGGGTCACTTTGAATGGCAGTGCCTTCGCCTTCGTGAAAGGGAACACATCGGTCGGCATCATGGACATTGGGCAAGACACGAGCGTGCCCAGTCTGGATGCCTTGAGGGCCGAAGCCACCAAAGCCCTCGCCCGGATCCCCTAGCGCCTTCGACGACCTTGCCGCCTGATCACGAGGCCGGCCACCCCAGCCGGCCTTGGCTTGCTTACTCACTCGTCCCATGTCTACCCCCCTACAGGCCCCCCTTCAAAGGAGGAAGGGAGCTGGGCAGCCTGCGGCTGTGGCTCAGGGCTTCGAGGCTGCCCGCGGCTCCAGCTCAAGACCTGAGTGAGGTCGGACCTACCTTTCTCTCTTGATCACCCCCCTACAGGCCCCCCTCAAGGGGGGCCCCTGGGGAACATCGATGTTCCCCAGACCCCTCGCAATCTTGAGCATTGACTTCTCGGGCTCTCCCCGCGCGACCGTGTATGGCGTGTTTCACCATGTCACTGCGAGGGACCTCCCTCTCCATGTCATTGCGAGGCGGCGTCAGCCGCCGTGGCAAACGTTTCGTCATCATGGGCACCGTCCCTTGCCCGAGGTTCATCTCGCGCCCACCAGGGCGCGGCGCCCTTCCCTCCGATCCTAGGCCGCTTTACGCCGGGTGAGCCGCCACACGCCAAAGCCGATGACGGCCAACGCCACCAGACACAGCAGAACCAGCCCCACACCGGCCACCGCCCGCCCCAGGTTTTGGGCCGTCAGCCACGAGGCGCCCGTACGCGTCTCCACCGCCTCGCCAAAATCCATCTCGCCCACATTCTCGTCCGTGAGCAGGATGGGCTCGACCGGACCGGCGCTGGTCTGCAAGGCGGCGCTGTCAATCGGCGCGTCACTCAGGACGAGTTCCGCCGTCTCCCCGGAAGCGATCGGCTGCGGGCCATACGTCACGACATTCCCGTTCTCGTCCCCGACCAGAATATGCGCCTCGCCGGCCGCCGAGCCGGTAAAGGTCACCTGGTAGTCGCCCTCGGGAAGCCCCGCATACCACTGGTACTCGCCATTCCCCTTCGGCGTCGGGTAAAAGTCGGCTCCCTCGATCTCGACCACGAAGTCGCCGTTGGCGTCCATGCCCAACCGGCGCCCGTCGGCTGCCACGATCATCACCCCCACTGGCGAGTTGACCCCAATCCTTCGTGGATGGCTGCGTGCGACCGGGATGCGGGTGCCGGCATAGTGCGGCGGGTTGCCGAACAGGTGCGGGTAGTCGGAGGCGCCTTCCCCGGGCCCGTGCCCCCAGCTGAAGCGCTCCATCCAGGCGGCGATCGGCTTGCTCTCCGGCCGTTCATTCGGCCACGGGTCCAACACGATCCCGGTCTGCTGCCAATCCGTGCCGCGCGGGAAGAGGACCACTGCCTGGTGGCCGCCGCTGTAGGCCTGTATCGGCCCGTAGTCGAGCCCCGCCATGTGCGCCCGAACGGAGTCATCGCCGGAGGTTCGGATTGGTTCGAGCACGCTCAGCACCCCGTCTGGTAGTCGCCGC
>CAWAND010000003.1:0-6578 GCA_963783335.1 uncultured Chloroflexia bacterium | reverse complement strand
GCCCGCCGCCCACCTGACCTGTCAATGCGAGCGAACGCTTGCCCCAATGGTCCCTTGGGGCAGCCAGCGTGGCAAGCGTTTCTGTGTGTCATGACGGAACGATTGCTTCGGCGCCAGAGTGAGATTTCGATCCCGACCGCGGAATGCGCCTCGCAATGACAGGAGGGAAAGGCGCCTCGCCATGATATGGGGGATGGGGCCAGGCCTCTTTCCCCACCCTAAGCACCAGATTGTCCGCCTTGGCCCCGGTCTCGACGTCGTCGCGTGCCCCAGGCAGGTGGCCCCTTTTGTGATGGAAATCACAAGTGGCGGTAGCGCGCGACTGGCGCGATTGACGGAATGCCGGAATAATGCGCTTGGGAGGGAGGAGTCCAATGCTTAGATTCAGAACAGGGGTGTTCGCACTCTGCCTGATTGTGGCGGCTTGCTCTGGGCAGAGTGTCACAGATGTTCCAGAACCAACCCAGGAGCCCGAAGCCGAGACCAGCCCAACCTCACCGGAAGGGTCCTCGCAACTCGACGCGCCGATCAACCTGACTTGCATGAATGGCAAAGCGGTTTCGCTATGCGCGGTTCCGGTCTACCAGACGTATCGCCTGATGGGCTTGGAATCGAAGCAGCCTCTCATGCTGCCGATTGCCCCTTCGGAAGGGGCACTGATCGCGGGAGGGCTGGGGGGGTCGCCGCCCGGCGTGACCGCCTTTTCGGTCAATCTCCTGGCAGGGCCGGGTGCATACGCGTTTGATTTCCTTACCGATGAGCCCGTTTACGTCTCGGATTCGGAAGGCAACGTGTTCTTCGCGCCGGCGTCGATATTTCCATCGACCGCTAAGGCAGGCAAAACGGCGACGCCCTCTATGCTCGTCCCTTTACAGGGCATGTGGACAGCCAAGTCCGAAGGCACGACGATGGACTGCGGGTCCGGGCCGGTTCCCCTGCAGGGCACCTCGAGCGAGACCGAGCTGCTTGTTTCGCAGGGTGGGGAGACGATCGAGGGCAAAGGGCTGGGGCCGAACGAGGGCGATGTGGTGTTCCATCGCCTGTCGGACGGCACCTATTCGGGCCAGTTTCAACTTGCTCAAGGCGGAGTCAGCCTCACGATTGACTACCTGATGACAATCGTGAGTTGGCGTCAGGTCGAGGTCGATATCAGCTCGGAGGTCGGAGGGTGTGTGATCAAAGGTCACGCTGAGCTGACCCCGGCCGGTGCCGGAGAACCGGGTGGTGAGATAGCCATGGGTATGGACCGTCTACCCTCCGAGCGGGCGAGAGATGCAGGAGCTGCGCTTGCTCTGGTCAATCTCGTGTCTGTCGAGCCAGGAGAAATGGACACGGCGACAGGACTTTTCATCCCCGGTGACCAGTTCATCCCCGGTGACCAGTTCATCCCGGGCGACCAGTTCATCCCGGGCGACCAGTTCATCCCCGGTGACCAGTTCATCCCGGGCGATCAGTTCATCCCGGGCGACCAGTTCATCCCCGGTGACCAGTTCATCCCTGGTGACCAGTTCATCCCGGGCGACCAGTTCATCCCGGGCGACCAGTTCATCCCCGGTGACCAGTTCATCCCGGGCGATCAATTCATCCCGGGCGATCAGTTCATCCCGGGCGATCAGTTTATCCCCGGTGACCAGTTCATCCCCGGCGATCAATTCAGTCCCGCTGGCCGATTCTCCTTGTTGTTGCTCGGGCAGGCTTCCGAACAGCTTGCCGGGGAGCCGATACCCTTGGCCGATTTCTTGGCGCCTTCACGCATGAGGGTCTACCGGCTCGATTTGGCGAGCGGTCAGCAGGCCGCATGGGACTCTGTGAAGATCACTCAAGACGGTCTCGTGATCCAGACCGACACGACTGCGCTGTTTGCGGTCTACGTTTTCGAGAGCGTGGAGGCAGCCGCGGCCGCTCCTGAGGTGATGCTCCCGGCCGTTCAGAAGGTTCGCTAGCAGCGGCGGCGCAGGGTCCAGCGAGTGCTCGGCTTCAGATCGTGAGCAACAGCAAGTGTCGAGCCTCTAGCTGAGAGCGGCCTTGCCTGCCGCGTGATTTCGTTTTCTTGTACCGTGCCCTGTCGCCAATCGGTCAGGGTGATTCCTCTGCCGGAAGGACCGGCCTCGGAATGACATGGGGGGTAGAGGTTTTGAGGTGGGGCAATGCGCGGCCGGTGAACGTAACACGCAAGATTCCGAGGGATCTGCCCACCGCTATGTTCAGGATGCTTCGCGAGGGAACATGTATGTTCCCCAGGGCGAGTCCTGAGCGCAGTCGAAGGAACCCCCCTTTGAAGGGGGGACTGTAGGGGGGTAGAAGAAAAGCAAATGGCTTCCCGAGCCGAGCCCCTTCATCACACCCAAGCGGCGCGGAGCCGGCGCGACCTCCTTCCGGCAAAAGAGAAAAGAGCAACAAAAGGGGCCCTCCCCGAAATAGGGAGGGCCCGGGATCTCAGAGGTAGGCTACTCCTCGGCAGGGAAGACGGTCAGGATCCCGGCCATACCTTCGTCGAAGTGAACCCGACCCGAGCTGAGCTCGAAACAGCCCATGGTCCACGTGCCGAGCATGTCTTCCGTAACGTCAAAGGCAATGGTAGCCTCCTGAGAAGGCTCAAACATCACCATCCCGCCGTTCATACCCTCCATGTGGTCGTCGTCCATGTGCATCTCCCCATCCCCATTGTCCATTGCCATCTCGGCCGTGGGGGTGGCGTCCATGGCCATCTCGCCCGAGTCCCCGCCCATATCCATCCCGGGCATCCCCATGACCGAGGCGTCGCCTTCCACCATAGGGTTGGCGAGGGCGAAGAAATCGTGCTCGAAGCCATCGCCCAAGGTGCCGTCCTCGGCGCGCAGTGGGTTTCGGCCAATCATGATCTCGTGGTCGATGGCACCGTGATTGACGACATGCAGCGTGACGTGTTGGCCGACGGTGAGTTCAATGCGGTCAGGTGTGAACTCGTACTCGGTGAGACCGATGTTGATGACCGGGTTGTCGGGGTCGAGCGTCGGTGTGGCGGTAGGCGCTGGAGTGCCGGCTGCACCGCAAGCGGCCAGGAGCGTCGCTGGGATCGCTGCCAGGCTAAGTCCCCGTAAAGTCGCGCGCATTGTCTCTCCTCCCAATTGTCGATGGAACCGGACAGCTGACTTCCGCCGGCGCGGGGGAACGCGCAAGCGGACGTCCTGGTGAGCTGAACAGGCGTCAAGCGGCGTATGGCTGCGGAGATGGTTGGCGTGGGTTTTCTATGGGGTCGAGCCGCTCAGTGCTGGAACGTTCCCAGCATAGTGGATAGGGGGGCGGAAGGCAAATCGGAGGCTGTCGGGCGCTGCCTGCGATTTTCATTCTCATCGGCTTGAGGTGGCAGGTGATCCGGCGCGTCTGGGCGCAATTAACGGATCCGGGCGGTCCGGCTCGCAGGAGACGCGGTCTGACTGGCGCTGCGCCTGGCCTCGTCGATCGTACGGTTGTTGACGATGGGCTGCATGGCGATGCCCACCATGATCAGCAGCAGGCCGCCGGTCCAGAAGGGGGTGGCCAAGGTGGTGGCGCGCGCCAGCAGGCCGCCGGCCAGCGCGCCCAAGGGCAAGGCGCCTAGGACAACCAGGCGATACGCACTGGCCACGCGGCCCAGCAGATGCCCCGGGATGATCGCTTGGCGCAGCGAGGCGATGATCACGTTGCCCAGCATGTCGCTCGACGACATCAAGACGAACATGGCACCGACCACCCAGGCCCGCGTCGTCAGGCCGATGCCGGCGAACGCCAGCCCGCTGAGAACGGCGTCGACGAGCAGGATCGTCCCCGGACCGAAGCGGTCGCTCAACCGCCGGGTCAGCAAGCTGCCCAGGATCCCGCCCAGCGCGCCGGTGGCGAGCAGGACGCCGTAGGCGGCGTTGTCCAGGCCGAGCACGTCCTGGGCATAGAGCACGAAGACGCTCATCGTGGCGCCGAACACCAGGTTGAAGGTCCCGGCGAAGAAGCCCAGCGTCCGCAGCAAGCGATTCCCCCAAAACCAGCGCACGCCTTCGATGATCTCATCCTTCAACGCGGCGCCCCGAATGCCCGAGGATGCATACCGGCCCGGAATGCGGCCCATGATCAGCGACGAGACTCCATAGGCCAGGGCCGACAAGAAGAACGTAGCCGAAGGGAGCAGAGAATAGAGGCTGCTGCCGACCGGCGGACCGACCAGTTCGTTGGCCACGGTCGAAGCGGCGAACAGACGGCCGTTGCTGTCTTCCAACTCGTCCTCTTCGACGATCAGGGGCAGGATCGCCAGGGCGGCGTTGTCGAACAAGGTCTCGATGGTCCCCAAGCAAAAGAAGACCAGGTACAGCACCAGAAGGTTGGCCCAGCCGGTGACGACGGCCAGCGCTAGGACCCCCAGCAGGAGGAAGCGGGCGCTGTTGGCGCGCTGCATCACCAGCCTCCGATCCAGGCGGTCGACGAGCGCCCCGCTGACGAGCACGAAGAGAAACCAGGGCAGGCGCTGGGCGATCATCAAGCCGGATACCAGCAGCGGGTCCCGCGTCAGCGTGGCCGCCAGCAGAGGGGCAGCCGTGACGCCGATTCCGTCCGCCAGATTGGAGAATCCGCTGGCGGTCCACAGCGCAGCGAAGTGGCTCTCGGGCTGAGCCGCGAGCTGCAGGTCCTGGACATCATCCACGCTGGGCCGCCTTGGGGTTAGCCTCCCGGGATCGATTAGGAGGCACGAATCGGATCTGGTGTGGTTGACTCCGCCGAGCCGGCGTCCGGCACCAGCAGGGCGGCGCCGATAATCAGCGCCCCGCCCAGCGCCGTGCCGGCCCCGAAGGAATTGCCCCACAGTGATATCCCCAGCAGGGCGCCGACGGCGGGTTCGATGTTTAGAAAGACACCGGCCCGGGAGGCCGGGTAGCGTTCCAGCCCCCAATTCCAGAGCACGAAGGCCAGCGCCGTGCACAGCGCCCCCAGCACGAGCACCGAGAGCCAAACGTCGGGCGAAAGGTCCAGCCGGGGGAACCCGTCACCCGCAATTGTGAAGGGGATCAATGTCAGCGTGCCGAAGACGATCGTCGTGCCGGTGGCGACAAGGGACGTCAGGCGCTGGCTGATGCGCTTGACCATGATCACCCAGGCTACGGAGGTGACGATCGACAGGAAGACGAGCCCGTCGCCGATCCAGCTGCCTCCGGCGCCGGGGAACCCGCTGATGGCCACGATGCCCGTCAAGGACACGGCCACCGCCGCCCAAATGCGCAGGCTGGGGCGTTCGCCAAAGAAGATCATCCCTGCCAGCGCCATCAGGGGCGGAGCAGCGCCGACGATCAACGAGGCTCGGGTGACGGTGGTCAGCGCCAGGCCGTGGAATTGGGCCAGGAAGGAGACCGGCACGGCCACGAAGCCGGTCAGGAACAGCAGCGGCAGCTCGCGCACGGGAATCTGCGACCGGTATTTGATGAGCACGGGAAGGAGCGCGACCGAGGCCAGGACGAATCGCAGCAGGATCACATGCGAGACGCTCAGCTCGCGCAAGGCGATTTTGCCGAAGACGAACGATGTGCCCCAGATCGTGCACGCGATCACCATTGCCAGGATGGCCATCCGGGGCGTCGCCCCGATCGGGCGAACGCTGGGGACGGCCGCAGCCGGCTCGATGGTGGCGGATAGGGTGGCCCTCACGTGACGCTCTCTCCAGTTGACCCCGGGTCGATAACCATCTATAATTCCTAAGGTGGTTAGACTCTAGCACGGCCTGTCTAACCTGTCAATAGCCTATAGGCGGTTATAAGGCTGGCAAAGGTGAAAGCGTATGACGGATACAGAAGGACAAAACGGCTGGGATTTCGACGCCGGACTGCTCCCGTTGGATTTCGCCAACACGGCCGAATGGCATGCCAGCCCGCATCCGATCGAAAGACTGGGCAGCTACGATGACCTGGTGGGTTGGTCGCGACAGGCGGGGCTGCTCGCGAAAAAGCAGGCCGAAGCGCTGATCATTCGGGGCCGGCAGCAACCTAAGCAGGCTGCCGACGTGTTGAAGGAAGCGCTGCGGCTGCGTGAGGCGATCTATGCCATCTTCTCGGCGGCCGCCGCTGGGGACGGCTCACCGCAATGGGCCATGGAAGATTTCAACGGCGCCTTGGCACGGGCCTTCGGCCGGGCCAAGATACAGCCCTTAGCGGAGGGGTTCGCCTGGTCGTGGCGGGAATCCGGCGAGGCACTGGACGGCATGCTGGGTCCGATCCTGTTGTCGACCGCCGAGCTGCTCACCTCGGACGACCTGGGGCGGGTCGGCGAGTGCGCCGACGACCGCGGCTGCGGCTATCTGTTCTACGACTCCAGCCGCAACCACAGCCGCCGCTGGTGCAGCATGGAAAGCTGCGGCAACCGGGCCAAGGCCATGCGCCATTACGAACGGACCAAGTCCGGCGCGTAGTCCTCCGGATGGACTGAGAATCCTCAGGATCCATTCGGTCGGGCAGAACGGATCCTGGGCATTCACCAGTCTTGATTGGAGGGGGTTTGGGGGACGGCATCCGTCCCCTCGCGTGCATCCTGAACGAAGCGAAGGGCAGGGCCCCCCTTTGAAGGGGAGCTTGTAGGGGGGCAGA
>CAWAND010000002.1:0-432061 GCA_963783335.1 uncultured Chloroflexia bacterium | reverse complement strand
GATGCACTGGGGTATTGATACGACTACTAGGCATGAGATTGACCAGCCGTCCCTTGCCGGACCTAAAGCGGTGTGCAAAGGCTCGAAGATCGGTGGACTGGACTGGAAAACCCTCACGCCTGAATAGTTTTCGGGGCCAGGCTCTCATAATCCGCCGACGACTCCCTGGTGCCCCAGGTCCCATCCCAGGCATTAATATTTATATACCTTGACACGTATATACTTTATAGCGTATATTATCAACATGGAATCAGCCTTCGAGGTCATTGCCGAGCCGAACCGGCGAGCCATCTTGAGCCTGCTTGTCTCGTCTCAGCAGTCGGTTGGCGAGATCCAGCGTCAGCTTCGCGTTTCGCAGCCCACGGTTTCCAAGCACCTCCGAGTTCTCCGCGAGGCTGGCTTCGTCGAATTCACAGTGGACGCTCAGCGCCATCTCTACCGGCTGAGGCCGGAGCCGCTTCAAGATGTGGATGCCTGGTTGTCTCAGTTCCGCCAGCTGTGGTCCGCCCACGTGGACGCTCTCGAACGCCACCTCGATCGCATGGGACAAGAGGCATTGGTAGATCGCGAAGGAGAAGATGATGGCTGACCGCGATGGGTACACACCGGGACCGGCCAGCGGGGCCCATATCGAGGAGGACGGCGAAACGTGGGCGCTCGTTCTGGTCAGGGACCTGCACCACCCGCCGGAAAGAGTATGGCAAGCGCTGACCGAACCGGCGCAGCTGCGCGCGTGGGCTCCGTTCGACGCCGATGGGAACCTGGGGACGGTCGGGGCAACAGTAAAACTCACCACGGTGGGAGCGCCGACTTTGCACGTCACCGAAACCACGGTATCCCGAGCCGAGGCTCCCTGGCTGCTCGAGTACAGCTGGGGCGACCAGGAGATCCGGTGGCAACTTGAAGCTATTGAAGCCGGCACACGCCTCACTCTATGGACCAATATCGATCGTCGATACATCGCAATGGGGGCCGCCGGCTGGCACATTTGTCTCGACGTGCTGGATCGCCAACTCGACGGGAACCCCATCCAACGCATCGTTGGGCCGGAGGCCATGAAGTTCGAAGGCTGGCAGCGTCTGCGGAAGGCCTACGCTGAGCGGTTCGGGCTCGAACCGCCGGCCCAATGCTGATGCTCTCCGGACGGATCGGCCGACGCAGCCATATGCCTGGGCGCCAACGGAAGGTGATGTCTGGGCGATCCCCGGCATCGACCTGTGGAAGACACGAGCCAGCACGTGGGATGGGTTTCCATCCCGGCCAACAGGGATGGGGCCCGCAAACCGCGGATCATCTTTCCCCAAGCGGGGAAGAACAAGGTGGAAACAGGCCAGCGAACCAGGGAGGTTTGTTATGAGTGCCAAGAAAACGACCAAGAAGTCCGCCAAGGGCATGAAGACCGAAGGCTTCACCGACGATGAAAAAGCCGCCATGCAGGAGCGCGCCAAGGAGTTGAAAGCCGAAAAGCGCGGCAAGAAAGGCAAAGCGGACGGCGAAAACGACGTGCTGGCAAAAATCGCCGAGATGCCAGAATCCGATCGCGCCATGGCCACCCGCCTGCATGCGCTCATCAAGTCCGCTGCACCCGAGCTCTCGCCGAGGACCTGGTACGGGATGCCAGCCTATGCCAAAGACGGCAAGGTCATTTGCTTCTTCCAGAACGCTCACAAGTTCAAAGCCAGATACAGCACGCTCGGCTTCAGCGACACAGCGAATCTCGACGATGGCGAGATGTGGCCGACCTCTTTCGCACTGAAAGAACTGACGCCCGCTGTCGAAAAGAAGATCGAAGCCCTGGTGAAGAAGGCGGTGGGCTGAGGCCGTCTCCCGCCAGCCATCCCTGCCCTGGCAGAGACCGATGATCGGGGAAAAGGCCTCCCGTCGTTTGACCGGCCATGTCTCATGACGTTTTCCACAAAGTTTCGGGGAAGCAGGAGGCGCGTCTGCCCACTGGCCCAAACCACTCAGAAAGGGCGGGAATGCGTAGGCATGAATCTACAGAATCCTCAATTGAGGTCTTCATGCCACACACTCAGGATGGACGAATTCCCGCGTCGTCACTTGAGTGATTGTCCAAGGCAGGGCCGTTTGGGAAACCCCGAGCGCCGTGAGAGCCTTGAGTGATCCGCTTGAGGTGCGCCCACTTCTATCAGCCGAGCGACCCAGTGATCTCCTCCAGCGAGCGCCCCTTGGCCTCGCCGCCAACCAGAGTGCAGGGCACAATCGCAAACACCAAGACCACGGCCGTCAGGAAGAAGATCCATTGGCTCGCGCCCGGCGATTCGAGCAGCACGCCCATGATCGCTGGTGCGACGATCCCCCCGGAACGACCAATCCCATTCGTCCAGCCGAGGCCCGTGGCACGCAGCGACGTCGGGAATCGTTCCACCGTCATGATGTAGCCCACCCCCCAGGCAGCCGCATTGAAGAAAGCGAACGCGCTTCCCCACAGCAGGATCCCCGATGGGGACTGGCGCAGGGCAAAGGCTGCCAAAGCCGCCGCATAGCATGCCAGAAAGGCGCCCATCGAGAGGCGGCGCCCCACCCAGTCAGCCAAAAACGCCGCCGAAAGCGAGCCCGGGAGCTGGGCCAGATTGATCAGCAGTGTGAAACGCAAAGACTCGGAAAGCGGGAGTCCGCCGTACACGAGAACCGACGGCAGCCAGACGAAGACGCCATAGAAAGCAAAGTTCAGGGTGAACCAGATGATGGACAACAGAGCCGCCGGCCGCACGTACCTGGAGGTCCAGATGGAATCCGCCGCCCGCTCCACACCGCCTTCCGACGCCTGGCTTTCCACGAGCCCAGCCGGAACCGCCAGTCGATTCTCCAGTTGAGAAAATTGCCGCCGGGCCTCTTCAAACCGGCCGGCTTCCATCAAGAAACGAAGCGACCGGGGCAATCGGCGCTGCAGCAAGGGCAGGATCAGAAGTATGAGACCGCCGACCAAAAGTGGCGGTCGCCAACCGAGAGCGGGCGCCAACAGGTAACCAATGAGCGCCGCGACGATCCCGCCAAGCCCCCAGAACCCGCTCAGCAAGATAACCACCCGACCCCGGAAACGCGCCGGAGAGTATTCGCTGACCAGGGCGTTGGTGACCGGCATCACGGCACCCGAACAGAACCCCGTCGCCACCCGCAACAATACGAGGGAAGTGAAGTTCCACGCCAATCCGGAGGCCATCAAAGACAATCCCACGCCGGCCGTCGCCAACAGCATCATGGTCTTGCGCCCGAAACGATCCGTCCAGCGGCCGGTCAGGATGGCGCCCAACAGGAACCCGAGCAACCCCGCACTCACAAGGAGGCCCAGCTCGACTCGAGGTCCACGGAAAAGCAGCTTCCAGGCTCGGCAAGATGAATCCGATGATCCCAATGGCAATCGATACCCACATCCAAGGGATCCCTGACAGCACGACCAATTCCAAATGGAATCGGGTCAGGTTTGAGTGGTCCAGCTGATTGAGCGCCCGCTTTAAATCCGCTGGCATGCCGGGATTGCTCAAGAGATCTCCTAACGCCATCACATTGCGCGAAGCACCCAGAGCTCAGCCCTGAGCCCGTCGAAGGGGAATCGGCCGGGGCCACCCATCTCCCTGCCCCAAGGCCAGACTGAGCATACAACAATCACACCAAACCCGCCCAGCATGCCTCGCGCCGCGTTCCTTTTGTGCTGTCCGATCCGGCGAGATGCTCGACGATTCACCAGCTGGTTGGCGCCTTTCATCCGGCGGGACGAATCAGCGTTCAGATTCTGAATTGAAAGGCTCCAAGCAGGATTCCGGCGGCCTCAGTTTGCTGGCGGTGCGCGGCGAAACCAGCCCAACACTTGTAGGCTATCTGCAAGCCGTCAGGCACGCAATCCGGGCTAGACTTCTAGCAAATGCAGCCTGCCAGTTCTGCTTCACAAGGCCGGGGCGGTCGCCACGGGCGACGCTTGGTCTCTACGGCTTTCCTCCGCGGGCGCCTGTGGCCCCGGATTGCGGACGAGTCCGGCCAGACCATTGTGATCATGCTGCTGCTGATCATCTTCCTTCTGGGGGTGGCGGCTTTTACGATCGATGGCCTGAGGATCTTCGTCGACCGACGCAGCGGCCAAAACGCTGCCGACGCAGCCGCGCTTGCCGGGGCTCTGGCGCTGTGTGACGGACAGGACCCCATCGCACCGGCTGCTGCACGGGCAGCTGACAATGGGTACGTCGATGGGCCGGACCACCCGGTGCGGATCAGCCATCCCCCAACCTCGGGAGCCTTCGCCGGTGATCCCGCCTACGTCCAGGTGAGCGTCGTCACCCAGACCACCGGCAGCTTCATCCGACTCTTCTACACCGGCGTGTTAGAGTCAACCTCAACCGCCATCGCGCGGTGTAACTTCCACACGGTGGGGGCCCACGCCGCCCTGTTCGGCGGCTCGGAGACCTGTCAAAACACGATCGACTGGAGCGGAAGCGACACACTTGTCCAAGGGGACGTCCACAGCAACAACGACATCCACATCGGCGGCCACACCAACCAGATTCGGGGTATGACAACCTATGTGACGTCGATCGACGCCCCGCCAGGCAACGTGAGCTACGACCCGCCTCCCCCGGCTAACCCGCGTCAAGTACCCACCGAGCCCTACCCAGTGGATTTTGTGCTTGGCGATTTTGCTCCAGGTGGATCGATCGCGTCAGCGGCACAGGCGCGCGGAGAATACGCGCACTGCAACTGCCGCATGGACCTCAACTGGCTTGAATCCAACGGCTGGTTCAACCCGTCGACAAACACGCTGAAGCCGGCTTTGTACTACTCGACGGACTCAATTGTGATCAGCTCAGACAACCTGGTCAGCTCTGGGGCGACGCTGGCGACAACGGGGCGGATCACCCTCAGCGGGTCATCGCAGCATATCGCGCCCTATGCCTACGGCCTAGTCTTGTTCTCCGGGGAGAGTCTCTCCGGCAACTCACGGTGCAGCTCGCCGGCCATCCGTTTGTCAGGAAGCCAAAACATCTGGTCAGGGCTTATGTACGCACCGGAGGGCGCTATCCAAATCTCGGGCGCATCATCTTCGACCTTCGATGGCAGTCTGATCGGTTACAGCCTGTCCCTGAACGGTTCCAGTATTCTGATCCGGGAAAACCCCGCCTACCTCCCACCCAGACCGCCGACCGTGAGCCTCGTAGAATGAAGCGTCAAGCGGCCGACGGAGACCCCGTCGACCGCTTGATTTGGCGCTTTCAACCTGGTCCAGCTAGTCGAGTAGTTCCTTGGGGATGTTGCCTCCGTTATAGGCGAGCTTTCGCATCACCGTCCTGTGGAGCCAGGTGTTCATCACCGCCGAGTCTTCCATCTTGTCTGCCGGGCACCCCAACTCAACCGCCAGCTCCTTGCGCGCCTCATAGCTGCTATCCAAATCCAGCAGCTTGAGCAGATCGACGATCGAGACCTTCCAGTTGAGCTCCTGAGGGTTGGCAGCCGCCAAACCCTCCAACTTGCTCACCACATCCACCTCGGATATGGGCTGGGGCTTCGCTGACCGGTCCGGCTCGCCACGTGAAGCGGCACGCAGTGGGTCCGCGGGGTGCGGGGGAGCTGCCTTGGGTGGGGTCTGGGGCCCGGCGCCGGAGGCGGCCTTCTCGTCCGGCTTGCTGAAACCGAGCTTCTGCAGGATGTTTCCAAATAAACTCATGCTCATTCCTCTCCTTCAGAGATGGCTTAAGATGCGTTGTCGAGAACAACGCATCAGGTTCCTTGGATTGTCAACCAACGAATATGGGCTTCGACGCACTGTCTTGCTGCTACATCAGGGCCAACCGGGCTTCAGGCCGCGGGGGCCCCTGGACCGAAAAGTTCTAAGTACCAAATACCTGCTCTACCAAGGCTTGCAGCGAGCGCCTGTCGCTCCCCTGACTGGCCTGCACCGGGAACCCCCGCACCGGATGATTATCCAGCCTTCATGGGCAAAAGCGAAGACCAGCCGGCGCGCTCAGATCCGGATGCAGCAGCTGCCACGAACCGTGCTCTCGACCTATTTCCCGCCCCCGAACAGACCACCCAGGAGATTGGACCCAAGCGAGATGATCTCGTCCGAGACGTCGCCGTCCCCATCCATATCCAACAGTTGCGTGAGGCCGGATGAGGTCTTTTCGACCGTACTCCGCTCCTGCTGCAGGAGCGTGGAGACACCCTGGGCATCGAGCTCATGTTTGCGCTGCATTTGGCCCAGAGCGCCCATGACGATCGGCGCCAAGATGGCGAAGATCTGGGCCACCTGTTCGGGTTTCAGATTTGTGGCACGGCTCACACTTTGAACCAAGCCGCTCTGCTGGTCCCCCAAAACGTGTCCCAGAATCGCCGTCCCATCATTGATCGTGGCCTGGCTCCCGACGGCCTGAGACAGGTTGTTGAGAATGCTTCCATCATGGTCGCGCTGCAGAGCGCCCACCAGAGCTTCGGCGCCGTCGGATGAGGCCGTGTTGCGATTGAGCGCACCGATGATCATTGGCAAGGCCATGCCGACCGCCTGCTGCGCCTTGGCATCATCGACGCCCAGACTCTTGCTGATCTCGCTCACGGCGCCAGAGCCAAGTTGTGTCACAAGCAATTGGATGATTGAATCCATGGGTTCCTTCCTCAGGTCAGGTTGTGGGATGTAATCCGGTTGGGCTTACCAACAACTCTAGCATATCCCGCCCCGCTTGGGGGGATGAATTCATCCGAGGACACAAAAACCCAAGACGCTGCTGGGCAAACAACCCGTCGGTCTGAAGGCTCAAGGCTGGCACCTCGTTTCTGGCGAGCCAAATGACAGAGGTACCCAACCGAGCCATTGGTCCGTGGAACCGTGAAAACGGTCGCAGAAGAGAACAGGGATACCAACCGCCTCCGGTGAAGAAACGGCGGCCCACCTCAGATTCACGGACTTGAACGTGCCTGCTCCCCCGAACAAGGGCACTTGTCCCGCCAATGGCGTATCATTCTGGATGTCAGCATCGCCCCCTTCACATCGGCCTTGGGCGCGGACAGCCATACTGAGACAGCCAAGCTGGCCGCAACCATGACCCCTGTTGTCCATCTGACAGTCTTGGCTTCGGATCTCGTTAAGGGGCGAGATGATTGTGTGACGGCGTGGATCCGGACCTACCGTAAGCGACGGATCGCCGACGAAGATCACCCAACGGGAGTGGAGTCATGAGCGACGTCCTGGCCAAGTTAGCTCAAGCGGTTATCGAAGGGGATCGCGAGGTCACCCCCGGCCTCACCCAGCAAGCCCTGGACCAAGGCCTTGATCCGGGAGTGATCTTGAATGAAGGCTTGATGCCGGGGATGGCACATGTCGGCGAGGCCTTTCGCTCGGGCGACATGTTTGTCCCCGAGGTACTTTTGGCAGCCAGGGCGATGCAGGCGTCAATGGACCTGCTGCGGCCGCTGCTGGTGGAAACCGATGCCAAGATGGCGGGCAAGATTGTGATCGGTACGGTCAAGGGGGACCTTCACGACATCGGCAAGAATCTGGTGGCGATGATGTGCGAAGGGGCTGGGTTTGAGGTCACCGACCTGGGTCGGGACGTCGATCCGGCTCGCTTCGTGGAGGCGGTGAAGGAGGTAAGCGCCGAGATCGTGGCCATGTCCGCCTTGCTCACGACGACCATGCGCTCGATGGAACTCACCATTAAGGCACTGCAAGAGGCCGGCCTGCGGGACCAGATCAAGGTCATGGTCGGCGGTGCGCCGGTCACCCAAGAGTTCGCCGACCAGATCGGGGCCGATGGCTACGCGCCCAACGCGGCGGCGGCCGCCGACCTGGCGAAGAACCTGGTCAAGAACTGAAGACCCTCACAGGCTCTCAGCCAAGACGATCGGCCGTGAGAATACTCCAGCACACGACGGTCGATTCCGCAGGCGGACTCGACCTGGCCGGCCTTTTCAGATACCCGCCGGCACCGGAGAGGATCGCCGGCCTCCGAGGATCGGCAGTTCCCCCCCACCAACCAACTCGAGAAAGAGACATCTTTCAGGCAGAGTTCTGCTTTGACGCGATCCGGCCAGAGCATTTGTGAAACTTGCCACAAAGCTTGGCCGGCGGCGCGGGGGAGGGCCGCCGGCCGCCGACCAAGGATTGACGACGCCCAAAGGATTGGGTCAGGCGTCGGTAAGCACCTTTTGAATTGCGCGGACGGCCACAGGAATGGCCGCTTCCACCTCCGGGGTTAAGTCTTCTCCGAAGTTGTCGACGTCCAGTGCCTCAATTCCCACCAGGGTGATATCGGCACTTTCAGGGACGCTCAAGCCTACCCGCCGGCCGAGCTCCAGCGCCACCGGCAGGCTGGTGTCGTGGGGAGAGGCGCTTCGTCGGGTCGGCATGTCATCAGGCGACAGAAGCCGCACCGTTCCAGCCGGCGCCCCGGTACACATGGCATCAACCACGATCACGCGGTCGTAGCCGACCAGCCGCTCCATCAGGCGTAGGCCGCCCCAAGTGTTCTCGTCGACTTCAATTCCAGGCACGTTGGCCAGCACCAACCGCAGCGCCTGGGCGACCCTCAGCCCCACCCCATCGTCCCGCAGGATGGGGTTGCCCAGTCCCAGCACCAGAGTCCTCATGTCAAGCGTTTGGCATGTCATGGATCCACCCCTCGACGGGCAGATTTCTGCTTGCTTCAGTGCCCCGACAGCCATCGTCAGGCGTTGGCGACGTACTGAGTCAGATGATCGAGGGTTTCTCCTTCTGGCCCCCGGATGGTCACTTCAAGAGGCATCTGGCCAGGCAGGGAGTGCGTGGCACATCCCAGGCACGGATCGTAAGCTCTGAAGGCCATCTCGACTTTATTGAGCAGGCCCTCGGATACGACCGTACCTTTCTGGATCAGGCCTTCAGCTGCCCGTTTGATGGACATGTTGATCGGGGCATTGTTGTTGGTCGTGCCAACAATCAAGTTGACGTGTGTCAGCACACCCCGTTCGTCCGTTTGATAGTGATGGGTCAGCGTGCCCCGCGGCGCCTCGACGCAGCCGATGCCTTCATCGGGCGTCTCGGTCGGCAGGGTCCGAAACTCGGTTCCGGTAATCTCGGGGTCAACTGCCAGATCCACCCAGCGCTCGGTGGCATACAGGAGTTCAATCAAACGGGCCCAGTGCGTGGCCAGGGTGGCGTGCACCGGCTTGCCGCCCAGGGTCTCGTACATGCGCTCATACTCCGCCTGCGCCAGCGGCGTGGCCATACCATCAGCGGCATTGAGCCGGGACAGCGGCGTGGCCTTGTAGACCCCCGAGTCGACGCCCCCCTCGAAGCCCTTCCACCCAATCTTCTTCAGGTACGGGAACTTGAGATATGACCAGGGCTCGACTCGCTCGGCGATGTACTCGCGGTACTCGCTGGCCGGGTACTTGGCGTGCTCTTCGCCTTCAGGGCCGACGATGCGGATCATCCCATCGTAGAAGTTGACGTGATTGTTCTCATCCACGGTGCCCATGTTGTAGGTGCGATCGGCGTACATGTCACTTAGGATCAGATTCAGGTAGTCGGAGTTTTCGAGCACAACGTCATTGAACAGCTGCAGGGAGAATTTGGCGAAATCGATAGCCTCCCTGCCCATGTTCTCGATTTCTTGCCGTTGTTCCTCGGTGATGCCTCGGGTTACGCCGCCCGGCACAGCCCAGTTGGGATGCACGGGCCTGCCGCCCATCATCTTGATCAGGTGGTGGCCGTCGGCTCGCATCTTAAGCACTTTGCCGGCGACATCCATGCCCACTTTCTTGATGATCCCCAAAATGTTGCGTTCGGCAACCGGCGCCTCCGGCCCCACGACGAAATCAGGTCCGGCCAGCGCGTAGAAGTGGGTGGTGTGATCGGTGGCGTAGAAGATGCTGTAGAACAGCTCACGCAGCTTCTTGGCCGTCGGCGGCGGGTCGACATGGAAGAGCGCATCGAGGGCTTTGGCCGAGGCCATATGGTGCGCTTCAGGGCAGACGCCGCAGATGCGGTTGGTGATGTTGGGCATGTCCTCGGCCTGGCGGCCGACGCAAAAGCGCTCGAAGCCGCGCAGTTCGGGGACCTGCAGGTAGGCATTGGCGACATCGCCCTCTTCCGTCAGGAAGATGTCGATCTTGCCGTGCCCCTCGAGGCGGGTGATCGGATCAATCGATACACGTGTCATAGCCACACCTCATCCTCACGCAGTCTCGGCCGGCTGATGCTCGGCGACGTGCAGTGCCGAACGGCGGAGTTCGCTGCTGGCCAGGCTGAAACGATAGAAGTTGCCCACCGTATCTGGGATCCCTTCTGAGATAATCCGGGCGATTTCCTCGGGGTCATCGCTATCGAGTACAGAAGCCAAGGCCGACATCATCCGCGCCCCAAAGTCGTCCACGCCCTCGTTCGGCTCCGTAGCAGCCAATGCAGGGCGAGCCGACGGTCGGGCAGAGCGCCCCGCAGCCGTCCCGGGTGGCGATGCCGCAGCAGACCAAGCCTTGTTCCAGCAGACAGATATCGGGATCGGGGATCACCTCCCAGGTCCGCTTGAACCCGGAAATCTTCTTTTCGTTCCGCGTCCGCGGGCAGCTGTCGCAGACCGTTGTGTTGGCGCCGATCACCGATCCGACGGCCGGCAGTTCGCCCTTGACGATGGCCAGAACCGCGTCCCATATGCGCTCTGGCTCGGGCGGACATCCGGGCAGGAAGTAGTCAACATCCACCGTTTGCGCCAGAGTGCGAACGGTGTTGTAGAAGATCGGCAAGTGCAGTATCCCGTCCTCTGTGACGGTCTCGGCTTGTGGACGGATGCCTTCGGGGTTGTCGAGGCTCGGATTGTGACCATAGACCGTCTCAAAGATCGCCTCACGGTCCGAAAGGTTGGCCAAAGCCGGGATCCCGCCATCGACGGCACATGAGCCAAAGGCGACCAGCACCTTGGCCTTCTGCCGCAGCAGACGGGCCATGTACTCCTGCTCACTGGTGCGGATGGCACCATTGAAAAGGCATACGTCGATCGAGCCGTCATCCATCATCTCGATGTCTTTGACTTTGGCATCGACAGCGACGGGCCACATGACGATGTCGAAGGCTTCGGCGACATCCAGGATCTTCTCGTTGAGCCCCAAGACAGCGATTTCGCAGCCTCCACACGAGGCCGCCCAGTAGAGCGCCAGCTTGCCCTTCTCCGTCATCTGGCCACCTCCATTGCTTCAGCATGTTCCTCGGCCAGGGCGAGAATGGCTTCTTCGGCCTCCGGGTCCGGCGCCCAGTTGTGGGACCAATCCATCGGGCCCAACGCCTGGATGTCTTCAACCATGTCCCGGATAGCCTGAGCCAGCACACCGCCTTCCGCGGCGGATGCCCACTGCAGCCGGATGCGCTTTTCGTCCATTCCAAAGCCCAGCAGCGTCTGCTTGAGCATCTCAAACCGCCGCATGGTCTTATAGTTCTGCTCCTGATAGTGGCACTCGCCCGGGTGGCAGCCGGCGATCATCACCCCGTCGGCCCCCTTGGAAATTGCCCGCAGCACGAAGGCGGGATCCACCCGGCCGCTGCACATGACGCGAACCATGCGCACGTTGGCCGGATACTTCATCCGGCTCGTGCCCGCCAAGTCCGCTGCTCGGTACGAGCACCAGTTGCACAGGAAGGCCACAATTTTGGGTTGGAAATTTGTTTCAGCCATGCTTGAACCGCCTCTCTCAGGCCAGGACCGCGTCATCGGCCGCCGGGAGGGCGTCGAAGAGCAGGCCCTCGATCTCGGCGAAAATCTGGTCATCTCGGAAGTGAGCGCCGCTGATTGCTTTGGCCGGACAGGCGGCCACACATGTGCCGCAGCCCTTGCACAAAGCGGAGTTGATGTAGCTCACCTCTTCATTTACCAGGTATTCGATGGCGTTGTACGGGCAAAGCTCGTTGCAGATCCGACAGCCGGAGCACCTGTCGGCGTCGATTGTGGCCACAACGGGCTCAATCTCGACGCTTCCCTTGGTGATCATGCCCTGGATTCGGGCTGCGGCGGCTGCCCCCTGTGCGACCGTGTCGGGGATGTCCTTCGGACCCTGGCAGGCGCCAGCGATGAAGATGCCGTCGGTCATCGTGGCCACGGGATCCAGCTTCGGATGGCGCTCGGTGAACCAACCGGCCGAGCCGCAGGAGATCCCGAACTTGAGTCCGACCTCGTCAGCGTCGGCGCGCGGCTCGAGGGCCGCCATCAGGATCACCATATCCACTGGAATGCGCCGCTGATTGCCCACCAGGGTGTCTTCGGCCTGGATCACCAATTTGCCTTCTTCTTCAGGCGTCCGGGCGATATCGGTCACCTCGGCCACACGTCCACGGACGAAGTGCATGCCTTCCTGCATCAGCCGATCGTAGAACTCCTCGTAGCCCTTACTCAGCGGGCGCATATCGATGTAGAAGGAGTAGACCTCCGCCCCGGTCTTCTCCATGACCAGGTGCCCGAACTTGAGGGCGCTCATGCAGCAGATGGCGGAGCAGTAAGGGTGGTGGTTCTGATCGCGACTGCCGACGCAGTGGATGATGGCCACCGACTTGGGTGTGGTCACCCCGTCGCGCAGCACAATGGCGCCTTCGGTCGGGCCGGCCGCGTTGCATAGGCGCTCGAATTCCAGATTGGTGAAGACATTCGGCAGGCGCCCGTACCCGTACTGGGGCAGCTTGCGCGAGTCAAACAGGTCGTACCCAGTGGCCAGGATGACGTTGCCCACGTCATACATCAAGATCTCGTCCTTCTGCTCCATATCAATTGCCTCGGTGGGGCAGAATTTCTCGCAGGCCAGGCATTTGCCGGTCTCGAAGTAGGTGCAGTTAACCGTGTCGACCACCGGGAATTTCGGGATCGCTTGAGGGAAGGGCCGGTAGATGGCCTTGCGGAAGCCGAGGCCGACTTCAAAGCCCTCGTCGAGCACATTCTTGGGGCATTTCTCCATGCATATCCCGCAGCCCGTGCACAGCTCTTCGTCGACGAAGCGGGCCTTTTTCCGAATTCGGGCGTGGAAACTGCCGACAAAACCTGTGATCTCTTCAACCTCGCTGTAGGTCAGCAGGGTGATGTTGGGATGCATCCCAACGTCGGACATCTTTGGGGTCAGAATGCAGGCGGCACAGTCCAACGTGGGAAAGGTCTTGTCGAATTGGGCCATATGGCCGCCGATGGACGGTTCGCGTTCGACCATCACCACCGGATAGCCGGCATCGGCCAATTCCAACGCCGCCTGAATGCCAGCGATGCCCCCGCCGACCACCAGCGTGGTGGGGTTGACGGGCACGTGTTCGGCTTCAAGCGGTTCGTGCAGCTTGACACGTTCCACGGCGGCGGCGATCATCGCCTTGGCCTTCTCCGTGGCTGCGTCCCGGTCTTCGATCACCCAGGACACCTGCTCGCGCAGGCTGGTCATCTGGCACAAGTAGGGGTTGAGGCCGGCATTGGCACAGGCCCGCCGAAACGTCTTCTCATGCAGATGCGGAGAACAGGCGCCCACCACGACTCGGGTGAGCCCCTGCTCCTTGATGTCCTCTTCGATCAACTCCTGGCCAAGCGACGAGCACATGAACTTGTACTCGCGCGAGACCACCACGTCTTCCAGGCTGTCACCGGCCCAGCGGGCGACCTCTTCCACGTCCACGATGCCGGCGATGTTGCTCCCACAATGACAGATGTAAACGCCTACTCTTTCACTCATGCTATGCCTCCACACGCGCCGCGGGCATCGGCAGGGACTTGTCATCTCGCTTGCGCCGAACCGGCTTTGGCGGCTCGGGCGGCGGTTCAGATCCGATCTTGGCCAGGGCATCCACCGCCGAGACGATCTCCTGGCCAATCCCCAGGCTGCGGGGGGTCATGCCCATCGCCAGGCCGATAACCTGAGTGAAATACAGGACCGGCACGTGATACGACGTGCCGAAATGGCGGTTCATGGCCGATTGGAAGCCATCCAGGTTGAGCTGGCACATCGGGCACAGGGTCACAATGGCGTCCGCTTCGGCGTCGGCGGCGGCCTTGATCAGGCGCCGGATGAGTTCAAATCCAGAATCCTCGCTGATCTGGGTCATGTGGCCACCGCAGCAATCGGCCTTGACCGGATAGTCCACCACTTGAGCTCCAAGCGCCTCAAGCACCCGATCCAGAGACGTGGGCGTTTGGGGATCCTGCGACCCGTTGCCGAAATCCGGCCGCACGATCATGCACCCATAGTAGGGCGCCACCTTCAGGCCATAGAGCGGCCGGGTTGTCTGCTCCGACAAGCGGTCCAATCCGACATCTTGATAGATGACATCCAGCAGGTGCCGGACGTGGAGGGTGCCGGATTTGTAGGACAGACCGCCGGCGGCCAACGCCTGGGACACCCGGTCCGCCAGGCCGTTCTTCATCCCCAGGTACTTGTCGGCTTTTCGCAGATTCAGATAGCAGGCGCTGCAGGGTGCCGTGAGCTCGGTCACATCCTCGTTCTTGGCCGCCTGAGCCAGGTTGCGTGCGATCAGGCTGTAGGCGGCGGTTTGGTTGAGAGCAAGATACTCCGTGGCGCCGCAGCAGTTCCAGTCTTCGATTTCGACCAGCTCGATGCCCAGCGGCTCAGCGATCGCCCGCGTGGACAGATCGTATGCGGCGGCGTTCTTTTCCAACGAACATCCGGGAAAGTAGCTGTATTTCATGCCTGCGCCTCCAGTTGCTTGGCTTTGGCAAGGATTTTCTTGAGTCCGTCAATGCCCTTGATCCGAGTCGGTGCAAAGGCCATGCGACCCTTCGCCACAAGGCCGATGCCCATATCCGCCAGCTTGAATGCACCCAACGGGTTGTGGCGGAGCATGTGGATGCCCATCAGGCCCAACTCGAATGAACGGCCATAGTCCTCGACCCAGCCAATGAAAGTCTTGGAAAAGTCAGGCGCTTTCGAGTCATCGTACAGGCCCTCTTTCACCGCCATCTGTTTCAGCGTGTACATGATGTCGGTGATGGGGATTTCCTTGGGACAGCGGGCGGTGCACATGTAGCAGGAAACGCAGTACCACGGTGTGTTGCTCTTCAGCACTTCATCCCGCATGCCGGCGTTGATCATGGCAAATAAGGCACGAGGGGTATGGTCCATATCGCCAGCCGATGGGCACGACCCCCCGCAGGTGCCGCACTGCAGGCAAGTCTGGAGCGCGGCACCTCCCGGGACCGCCGAGATGACCTGTTCCATGAAGACGTTGTTAGAAGTCGTTCGGTGCATACGTCACCTCAATCGGAAATGGCCCCTGCGCGCAGCCGAAGTGTGCGGGACGGCGGAACGCCAGGTCGGACGTAGAGGACAACTTGACTGTTGGACGGAAAGTGTGCGACGGAGCAGCGGCAAGCAAGACCGGTGGCCTCGTGCGCGGCCAGCGAGGCTGACTCCGGGACATCGAGGACGAACGCTGGTTTGTCGTGGCAGTTCCCCTCAGCTTCCTAAACGTATGTCGTTCCCCTCTTTTTGGCCCTGGCTAAAAAGGATCCCCATTCCCGGTAAGTCAAGAATCCCTTGCCTGGAACTACCCCCGCGGGTGGCGATTTCCCCCTCCCGCCAGTGTGCCTCCTATACTATGTGACAGATTTCACAAATAGTCCCTACTAACTCTTCACCTAGCTTGCATGACAAATGTCACTTTGTGAAATCCTTCACAAACAAAGGGCCTGTTCGTCATGCGCTCGGGACTTGTTCGGTGTTTGTGGGGATCTGAACGCGGAAGGCGGTTCTGCGAGGATCGCTTGGGTAATGTGCTTTGCTGTGGGAATAGGGGCGGTGGAACTCAGTCCATCAATTCGTCGGACAGGGAGGCCACAATCTCCTGCACGGCGTGGTCCAGCTCGGGGGAAGCGCCGTACATGGCTGACGCCTGCCGATCGGCCTGGCGCACGGCATCATCTTGAGGCAGTGTGCCCAAGACCTTCAAACCGGGGGAATGCTCAACTACGAAGGAGCGATCGGACTCGTCGCGGATCTTGCTACCGACAAGGTAGATGCGATCCAGACCGATGTCCTGGGCAAGGTGCCGGATTTGATCGGCGGTACCCAGGCTGCGCAGCGTGGGCTCAACCACCACCAGCATGGCATCCACGGCGTCGGCCGTGGCGCGGCCCAGATGTTCCACGCCGGCGTACATGTCGAGCAGGACGACTTCATCCCGCCGAAGCAGTATGTGGGTGATCAGCGCCCTGAGCATGGTGCTCTCGGGGCATATGCAACCTGAGCCGCCGGATTCAACCCCACCCAGCTCGAGCAGCTTGACCCCATTGTGGGTGGCCGAGAAGCGATCTGGCAGGTCGTCGACGCGCGGGTTGAGTTTGAAATAGCCGCCGTACGACCCCGGCTCAGCCCCGGTGCGCTCCAGGATCAGCTCGTCCATCTTCGAGATCGGCGAGACGACGTCCAACGCAGCAGGCGGGAAGCCAAGCGCTGCTCCAAGGCAAGGGGACGGATCGGCATCGATAGCCAGCACCGACCGGCCAGCTTCAGCGTAGCACCCAGCCAGCAGCGCGGTCAGGGTCGTCTTGCCCACCCCGCCCTTGCCGGTGATGGCCAGTTTCAAGCCTTCTTCAGTCATGGATTCAGCATAGGAGCGCCGCCCCTCCGGCGCCAGTGACAAATCTCGCCCGGAGGCATGACAGATGGAACGCCGGTCTGCGCAAGCATGGGCGGCGGTTGCCCGAGGTCAGGGCAAACCGAACGGCGGCCCATGACCTGGGCCGCCGTGGCTCTCCCCCAGCTGTTTGGGAGGTTCAGTACTTCTCGAGCAGATACTCGTAGGCCGTGAGGGCAGCCTTGGCGCCTTCGCCGACGGCGATGAGCACCTGCTCGGCGAAGATATCCGTCACATCTCCGGCGGCAAAGATGCCCTCGACCCCTGTCTGGTTCATGGCATCGATCTTGATCCGGCCGCTGTCATCCAACGGCACCAGGTCGGCCACGGCTTCGGAGCGTGGTTTCAGCGCCAGTTCCACGAAGAACGCTTCCGCTTCCAGCTCGCGTTGGTCTCCATTTTGACTTACAACAAGCTTCCGAGCATGCGAATCACCAAGCACTTCTTGGACCCGGAAGCCTTCCAGGACTTCGACTTTGGGATCGTCCAGGACCTTGCGCCCCAGGATCGAATTGAGATCGCCGTGCGACGGAGCGACCAGCGTCACCCTCTTGGCGATGTGCGCCAATTCGGCCACTGAGCGCAACGCCAGCTTGCTGTCGCCAATGACGCAGACCTCGCGGTCGATGAACAGCGGTGCATACGATACGGCGCTGTAGCACAGGCCGCGCATCATGAATTCTTTCTCGCCGGGGACGTCCATCAAGGTGCCGATGGCGCCGGTGGCCACGATCACCGCCCGGGCATCATACGAGTCGCCCCCGGAGGTGCGCACTCGAAAGCCACCATTCTGCCGCTCGACTTTTTCAGCCTTGTCGAACTTGCGGGCGAAGTCGAGGTATTCGACTTCATTGACGAAGCGGTTGACGGTCTCTTCTCCGTTGATCACCAGGTGCTTTTCTACAAAAGGAAGCTGGAGCCGGTAATTGGTTTTCCCACCCAAATCCTTCGTGATCAGCAGTACATTGAGGCGCTTGCGCAAGGCATACGACGTAGCGGTCAGGCCAGCTGGCCCTCCGCCGAGCACGATCAGGTCGTACATGGCATCATTCTCCTTCAGGCAGCCCTAGTCGTCCGCCTCGGCGATGAATCCTTCCTGCATCATGACCTTGGTCAGATTCCTGGCTCGTCCGATGATCTGGGCGGCGTTTTCGAGCTCCTCTTCATAGCTCATCGGCTTGCGGGCGATGCCCTCTTCGACAGCCTTGGCCGCCACAGCCGCCGCCTCTCTCGGGAACACCTGCCAGTCATCCATCGTCGGCAGAATGTGCGTCCGGCTGAGCCCCTGCTCCTCCGCCATGTCCGCCAGAGCATGCGCCGCGGCGTGGCACATGGCATCGGTGATGGTGGACGCCCGTACATCCAGCGTGCCGCGGAAGATCCCGGGGAATCCAAGCGAATTGTTGACCTGGTTGGGGAAATCGGATCGGCCGGTGGCGATGATGGCTGCCCCGCCCTCTTCTGCCTCCCACGGCCAGATCTCCGGCACGGGATTGGCGCAGGCGAAGACGATGGCGTCCTTGGCCATCTTGCGGATCCAATCGGTCTGGAGAGTCCCCGGCCCCGGCTTGGATAGGGCGATCACGACATCCGCGCCATCCAGCGCCTCGGGAATGCCGCCTTGTCTGCCTTCCGCGTTGGTGGATTGACAGAAGCGCCATTTGTCAACGTATTCCGCCTTGCGCAGCTCGAGGTCTTTCCGGTTCTTGTTGAGGATTCCTTTGCTGTCGACCACTCGGCACAGGCCTGGAGTCGCTCCGGCGCTGAAGATCAGCCGAGCACAGGCGACGTTGGACGCACCTGATCCGACGAAGACGATCTGAGCGTCTTCCAGCTTCTTGCCGACGATCTTAAGTGCGTTGAGAAGCGCCGCCAGGGTGACCGTAGCCGTCCCCTGCTGATCGTCGTGCCAGATGGGGATCTCAGCGCGCGCTCTTAAGGTATCCAAAATTCGAAAGCACTTCGGCTGGGAAAGATCTTCCAGGTTGACCCCACCAAAGCCGGGCTGGATCAGGGCCACCGTCTCGATGATTTTGTCGGGGTCCTTGGTATCGAGCATGATCGGCCAGGCATCGACACCGCCCAAGTACTTGAACAGCAGCGCCTTGCCTTCCATGACGGGCAAGCCCGCTTTGGGGCCGATGTCGCCCAAGCCGAGGACGCGCGTCCCGTCTGAGACCACGGCCACAGTGTTCCACTTGTGCGTGTACTCATAAACCAGCTCGGGGTCTTTGGCGATGGCACGGCAGGGCTCAGCCACGCCAGGCGTATACCAAATGGCGAAGTCATCAAGATCTCGGACGCGGGCCTTTAGGGCCACCTCCACTTTTCCCCTGTAGAACGGATGAAGCCGCATCGCGTCCGCTGAAGGCTTCTTCGCCTTGGCCAGCAAGGCATCGATGTCGGGTGCGTCTAACTTCTCGGCCATGGCATATCTCCTTTGCGGCGGACGCGAGACGATCTCGTGCCGCGCTTGCCCATGGACGGCGGAGGCCGCCGTCCAGCTAGAGCCGCAGGTATGAGTCGGCGTAGATCACTTTGTTGAGCAGCACCTGAACCGTCTTCCAGATATCCACTTGATCGGGATCGTTCATATCCACATCGTCCGGCTGAAGTTCCTCGCCCGCCTGAACCGCGTCGAACAGCTTGAGGTACAGCGCCTTGACCGGTGTGCTGTCATCGCGCGTTTCGACCGCCTGGATGGCACCCATAAGGTCCTTGTCCATCGGATCCAAGATGGCCGCATCCAGCCCGGCGCCCATGAGCATGACCATATAGACACGATTGAGCAGCGGCCGACCCTCGTGAGGCACCTGGTTGGAGACATTGGACAGGCCGACCACCGTCTGCGGCGGCGGATCGGCAGTCATCTTGAGCATGCGCACGGTTTCAATGGCATGCGGCACGTACTCCTGACAGCCCGAGACGGTCAGCACCAGCGGGTCGATGTAGAGTTTTTCCATCGGCAGGCCGACCTCTTCGACGCGCGGAATCAGCTTTTCAAGCGCAATGCCAACCCGTGCGTCGGCCGAGACCGGGATTCCGCTCTTTTCCATGCACAGGGCGATCAGCCCGGCGCCATGTTCCGCCGCCAGTGGAGGCACGTTCGCAAGCCGCTGTTCCTCGGCCGAGGTGGAGTTGATGATCGTGTTGGCGCCCATCTTTTTCAGGCCGGTCTCGATCGCTGCCAGGTTGGTGGTGTCGAATGAGAGCGTCATCCCCGGGACGGCTTCCTGCATACAGTCCGTCAGCCAGTCCATCACTTCCGGGCCGGACTTCTTTTGGGGCCCAATGTTCAGGTCCAGCGCGTGCGCACCGGCATCTTTCTGCTGGCGCGCCAGTTCCACGAAGAATGCACCGTCTCTTTCCGCCAGCGCCTCCTTGACCCGCGGGGAAATGATGTGAATGTTCTCGCCAATGTGATACATGCCTTGCCTCCTGTTCGGGTCGTCGGCGCGCGCCGGCGCTCGGCTGCTAGATCTCCGTCACCAGCTTGCGCATCAAGTCTTCGATGGTGTCCCATGCAAGGGACTCGCCGTCCAGCGAGAGCAGGGATTCTCCGAGCGCGTCGTGTTCATTGATCTGAGCATCAGCCGGCACCATGGCCAGCACCTCAACCCCGAGCGCCTCAATAGCATCCCTCAGCGGTTCCGGGAGCTCGCCCTGGACGCGGTTGACGATCAGCCCCATCCGGCGGACATCCACGTCGACCTCACTCGCCATCTGGGCAATGGACGATGCGGCCTTCATCCCACGGATGGTTGGATCGGTGACGATGATCAGCAGATCCACCCCCTTGGTCGTGCGGCGGCTGATATGCTCCATCCCGGCTTCGTTGTCGATCACCACATAGTCGTAGCCGACCTCGAGTTCATCCACCACTTGTCGAAGAAGATGGTTGACGGCGCAGTAGCAGCCTTGGCCTTCCGGGCGGCCCATGGCAAGCAGGTCAACTCGCTCACCCTCCTCGAGGGCCATGAAGATCTCCCGGTTGAGGAAATCCTGGCGGCTCACGGTCACCCCCAAGGTTCCCGACATGGCTGGGTCGGTCATGCCTTCCCGGATCTCACCCACGGTCATTGGCATTGGAAGGCCGAGAGCCAGATGCAAATTGGTGGAAGGGTCGGCGTCGATCGCCAGTACGGCCCCTGCACCTTGTCGAACCAGTGACTTAATGATCAGAGCGCTGACAGTCGTCTTGCCTGTCCCGCCCTTGCCTGCCAACGCAATCGTCTTGGTCATGAGGCTGCCTCTACCGTCTCCTTGGTTTCACTCTTGTGGTTACCGTTGGTCAACGCATGGCGCTCCCAAATCTCGGCCACATTGGGAAAGCGTGAGATCTCCGTGTGGGGCAGGAAGAGCGCCGCAGTGAAGGCTTCATAGAACGTGTTGTCAGCCGAAAGCTCGACGTAGGTCATGCTCCGTGCCACGGCTTCTGCCCGCTTGCGGGCATCCTGTGATAGAAGGGTGGCGTAGGCTCCAAGCACGGCCGTGTTTCCCAGAAATCGAAACCTGTCCCACGGCAGATCAGGCAACAGTCCGATCTGCACAGCCTTTTCCACATTGATGTACTTGCCAAATGCTCCACCCACCAGCACCTGCTCGACATCCGCCAAGTCCACGCCCACGCCAGCTGCCAGCACACTGAACCCGGCGTACACGGCGCCCTTGGCGCGCATCAGATTGTCGATGTCGACCTTGGTCAGGGCGATGTCATGCCCGGTTTCGGTTTCCTCGCCCCAGGCCACAACGTACTCCGGCCCATGTTCCCCGTTGCGCACCCGATTGGTACCGATGTCGAGCTTGAAATTGCCGCCCTTGTCCACCACGCCGGTCACAAACAACTCGGCCAAGAGGGAAATCAGACCTGACCCACAGATGCCGCGCGGTTTGGTTTCTCCGATGACACGGATGGTCGGCTCGAAGGTCTCGGTGTGGACCCAGACTTCTTCGATGGCCCCCGTTGTGGCGCGCATCCCGTCCACAACGCCGGCGCCTTCAAATGCCGGCCCAGCTGAGCAGGCGCAGGTCACCATCCAATCGCGTGTCCCAAGGACCATCTCGCCGTTGGTCCCAATGTCGATGAACAACGTCAGTGCGTCCTGATCGACCAGCCCTGAAGCCAGGACGCCGGCAGTGATGTCGGCCCCAACATAGGAAGCCACCCCGGGCAGACAATCCACTGTCGCCAGCGGATGGACGTTCAGGCCGACTTCAGACGCCAGCACGGGAGACGGGAGGTTGACGGTTGGAATGTAGGGTGTGAGACGGATTGAGGCCGGCGGCAGACCCAGGAACAGATGGATCATGGTCGTGTTGCCGACCACGCTGACCTTGCTGATGGAGGCCGGATCGATCCCGGTCCGACGGCGCATTCGCTCGAGCAGCTCGTGCGTCGTGTCCCGGACCCGCGTGGAAAGCTCGGCCAGTCCGCTGTTCTTGCCCGCAAACACGATGCGTGAAATCACGTCTTCGCCGCAGCTGATCTGGCCGTTGTACTCAGCCGCTGAAGCCAACACCTCTCCGCTTTCCAGATCCACCAAGAAGGCGCTGACGGTGGTTGTGCCGATGTCGAGGGCCAGGCCCACCGGCCTCACCCGCTCGGCGGATAGCTCGATCAGCCGGGCCGGGCCGTCAGGCCGTGTCCAATCGCCGGTTTCCAGCAGAACCCAAGGGTTCCACTTGGACTCGCGCAGCGCCTGATTAACGTTGCGCAGCGCCGGCAAGGGCACCCGCACGTGCGGAAAACCGGCTGACTCTAGGGCCTTTTCGAGACGCGCCACATCGTCCAGATTGTCATCGATGCTCGGCTCGGAGAGATCCAACTGCATCGCCCGGATGGTCTGAACCGCGGCGGGATCATAGTCGAATGGAATCTCGACCTTGCGGGCTGTACGGTCGGTCACCAGGCGGCGCACAACCTCTTCTTGCTTGGGAATGATCAGCTCGACATCGCCCTCAACCACGGTCTGGCAGGCCAGCGCAAAGCCGGCGGCCAGGTCCTCTGAAGACAAGCGGATGGTCGAACGGCGGCGAGCGCCGTCGCCTTGGATCACGACGGCACAGCGGCCGCAGCGTCCCTGCCCCCCACACGGCTGCTGAAAAGCCATGCCCGCCTGCCGAATAGCTTCAACAAGCAAGGCACCGGTGGGGACCTCGACACGCTTCTCAGATGGATGCAGTGTGACTTGATGCGTGGCCAATACCTTCTCGCAATCTCAAACTCAACGTAGCGGAGACAAGCTAACCGTTATAGGAGTCACAGATCATGTCCGTGACCTTGTCGGCCTCGACCTGATCCGCTTCCCGGAACCAGCGGGGCAGCGCCAAGGCTTCGCAGGCTGCCTTGCCTGCCAGCTGGACGATCGAAAGAATATCCACCTGGCGGCTGCAGGCGGTCATGCACGGCGGGGACTCGCCGCAGGCAAGGCAAGCGGCCGCAGCCCGAGCTACCTCTTGAGGCTGATAGCCAACATAGGGATCTTTTGCGATCATCGGCGCCGACGCTTCCATAGGTCGCCTCCAGGACGGAAGATTGACCTCAGGCTGTCAGGACCACATCGTCTTGAGATAGCCCGAGATATCGACCGCCTCTCGCGGTCCAACCATGATCTCCCAACCGGGCAGCTCTTCCTCGAGTTCACCGGAGAGCACAGCCACCTGCCCCGGGATGATCAACTTGCGGTGAGCCACCTTGTCCTCGGTGCCGAACGCCTTGACGCCCTTGGCGATGCGTTCGGCATCGAAGTTCCCAGCCGCCCACGCCGTGAGCACGCTCATGCCTTCGGCATCAGCCACCAGGAGCCATGCCGGCCGGCCGGAGCTTTCGACTTCGTTGGCCACGGAAAAGTAGGTGATCGAGAAGTTCGTAGTGACCATCACCGGCGCCTTGTCGTCCGGTGAATTGATCTCGTACAGACCGGGCTGAACCTGGATTGGCTTCTGGGGATCGGTGTATATGTTCTCCCTGAGCACCAGAAGCGGGTACAACGCCGCCGGATCGAAGGATTCGACGACAATGAATCCGGCGTATTTGGCGATGTGCTGGGCCGCCAAGAGCGAAGCGTCCTTCTCTTCGTCCTTGCCGGGGAAGGTGATGACCGGGAAGCCAAGCGGCCGAAAGTTCGATTTGATGGCCAGCCGACGGAGGGCCGTCAAGCGCTCCAAGCCGGCGTGGAAGCCCTGGACCTCGGGATCAAGCACAATGTCCTCAAGTCCTGCATCAGTCAGGGTCTTCGTCAGGTCGGCCAGGGCATCCAACGTGCCGGCCCTGGCCACCAAGGGGACCTGGTGCTCCTTGGCCAATGCGGCCATCTCGGAGGCATTCTCCGCATCAGCCGCATACAGCAAGGGGCGTTTGCCATCGGCCGCTTCCAGGCCGGCCTTCGCCATGGCAGGCTCGGGTGCGAGCAAGATCAGCGGCTTCTCGGTGGCGGACTGTGCGGCGGACACCGCAGCCGCGAAGGTGGCTGCGTCGGCGCCATCGGAATCGATGGCAAAACCGTCCAACTCAAGCGTGATGCCCACATAGTCAACCTGATAGGCAGCCGCCTCAGCTACTTGCGCCTTGATCTTGTCTTCGCCGTCGGTCGCTTTGACGCGCAAGAAGAGGCCTGGTTTGTGATAGAAAGTCTTCTCGTGACGGAAGAGCACCGTTTCGTTGCCGACCTGAACCTTCCCGTTCCCCCCGCTCAACTCAACCAGCCGAATCGGGGGCGCCGAGGCGGCGGCCAGCTTGTTGGAAGCCTCCTCGCTTACGTGCGGACAATCCTTCAATTCGGCTTGCTTGGCCGCCAGCTTCATAGCGAAGGCAAGGCACGTTGGAAAGCCGCAGTCCTTGCAGTTTGTCTGGGGCAGCAGCTTATAGATTTCAAGACCTGTCAATGGCATCGTTCAGCCTCCACCTCGCCTAGACCAGTTCAACGGGCTGCATCAGATCTGAGGTCACAGCCTTCAGCCGACGCAGCGTTTCCGGATGCCGGACGACGACGATATCCGCCCCGGCGTGGATCAGGCTCGAAGCGGTGATCGCCTCCCATTCAAGCGCCCGCTTTTCCCATTCCCCCCAGCCTTCGGGCACCCCCTCGCCGACCTTGGACTCCTTGACCTTCCACGTCTCAGCCCCCGGGACGACGATCATCGGCAGCTGGGTCATGGCATCGCCTTGCAGAGCCGCCAGCCTGAGGCGTTCCATGACCGAATAGCCGTATTCGATCCCGTAACCCAGGGCCCCCGTGGTGGGATCCATCAGGATGCGTTCGAGGGGCAGGCCCATGTCGGTGATCAGGATCACCAGCTGCTTCGACAGATTGACATCCATCGGAGTGGATGATTGCACCAACTGATCGTTGGCCATGGCTGCGGCCACGATTGTGCGGTAGTTCTTGTCTTCGCACAGGCCGAGGACCAGTTTCTCCCCCTTGCCCTCCTCCGCCACCGGAACAAGCAACTCGTTGTCAAGCTCGGCCTGACCCGGGCCGATCACAACCACCGGCAGTCCGCAGGAATCGAGCACTTTGCGCAACGCTGAACGAGCATGATCGGGCGTGTTGGGCTCACCATCGGCGGTCGTCAGGCTGAGCACAAGGTAGATCAGGTCGGCGCCTGCCTCCTCGGCGGCCTTCGCCCAAGCGCCAGGATCCTCCATCGCCTCGCCCCAAGCTTGAAAGAGCAGCTCCGACCAATCATCTGGCTTGCGGTCGGTAATCTCGACTCCGATGACGGGCGATCGAGCCGTCTTTCCATCGAAATCGAGAAACGGCATGCTCGCCTCGCCGCCAACGGTGATGGTCTTGGTCCGGCTACCACCCTGGTCGGCTGTGGCCCCCAAGGTGACTTCGCGCACCGTGCCGGCCCATTTCTCCTTCGGAATCTCAACTGTCATGGGACTTGACAACCTCGCTTTCTCACGAAATTCAAGTCGTCTCCGGAGGAAGGGCCGAGCGGGACCCTCCCCCCGGAGACGGTTCTTGACAACCTAGAGCAGGGGCGGCATCCCCAACGCAGGATGTTCCTTTTCAGCCAGGAACTGCATCAGGGGCTCCACCTCGGTGCAAACGGTGCCGTCAGCGATCCTGTCGATCAGCCCAGGATCACCTTCACGCTCAGCTACTTCCCTCAGCTGGTCCGCCATCTGGGTCTTCAGGTTCTCTGACATCCAGACGATGCGCTTGAATCCCCCATCGGCCGAGATGAATTTGGGGCTCAGGATGTAGTACTTCCCATGGCCCATGATCCCCGGTGTCTGCAGCCCACCGCCGGCCATCCCGGCCAGGGTGGAAAACGTCATTCCGGCCGGGGTCATTCCGGTGTCTTCGCGGCTGACGATCATGATCCCGTTGGCCTCGGGGATGACCATGGCGATGCATTCGAAGCAGCCGCAGGCCGTCATCGGGTTCTCCATGATCGAATACATGGAGACCACCGGAACGGTGCCGTGGGAGGCGGACTCGGCGTATTGGTTGACGCCGTCGTAGTAGCCCTTGTCGGCATCCAGCATGTTGCCTTTGACGATCGGCTGGTTCGGCCCGGTGGGGTTGATCTGGTTGGACGCCTTGCAGTCCAGCCAGTTGTACGCGCCGCACAGGCCCAAGCGTTCGGGGCTGACGATGCACACGTGATCGGGCGCGAACGACTGGCAAAGCGTGCATGAGTAGAACTCGGTGACCGATTCATCGGTCATCGACCCCATGCGTTCGTTGCGTTCTTCATACGCCACACGCGCGTTGTCAAGCCACTCTGCAGAGAGCTCCGGATCGGTGATGATCTTCACCTGGACTTTGTCCACAATCGTGCCGAAGTCACCGTGGAAGCGCGCGTGCAGGATTTCGCCAAAGTGTTCGAGCGTGAAACCCTTCTCGGCGGCGCCGTTGCTGATCCGGATCCAGGCGATATCCCGCTGGCCGATGTGCTGGATGCCGGAGGCGCCGTTGACGAAGTAATGGATCTGGCGCTCGAGCACCGGCTCGAAATCCGTCTCCATCTTGCGTCCGGCCACCTCGACCAGGATGCCCAGATCCATATTGCCCTGGGCCTCGATCTCGTCAAACGACGGCCCGATGACTTCGATCTTGCCGTCCTCGACCTCGTCCATCTCCGCCATCCGCAGGTATTCAAAGGCTCGGCTGTGCTTGCCACCGAACTCGACGCGCATATCGGCCTTGCGCACGACCTCACCTTCGAAGGCCGAGCCGTAGGGCACCGGTACGGGGACCTCGGTGATGCGGATCTTGACCCCGCGGACTTCGATCGCCTCCTGGACCAGCTTGGCGGCTTTTTCTTCCTCGGTTTCAGCCTCGATCTCATTCCAGGGGCGGGAAATGACGTGTTCGTATTGGGTCACACCCGTCGGCAGGATTTCAGGGATGATCGTGTCGGCGATCACCGGGAAGCCATAGGAGATTGCCCCGGCGGCGGTGGCGTACTTCAGATCATCCACCTCGCCCAGCGCCAGCACGAAGGCGAACACCCGGTACTTGTTGTAGAGCAGGATGTCTCGCCACTGGCCGCCTTTCTTACCCCCGAAGGTGAGCGCGGACCGTGTGGCAAAGCCCAAGGGATAGATGGCCGACATCGTGTCGCGCCCGAAGGGGACGATGTACGTGTCGTAGCCCATTTCGACGCCTTCCTCGGCCAGCTGATCGATGATCGATCGCCCGTTGACGTTGCCGCACAGGAAGGTCAGGATGTTGCGCTTCTGCAGCTCGCGCACGATCGCCACGGCGGCTTCATTGGAATGCGCCGCGCCGACAATGGCCGCGAAGCCTGGCATGCGCCCATCGACGAGCTGAATCCCCCACGAACGGAGTTGGATGTCATCGATCGGCCCGTTGAGATGGCCGTTGGCCTTGGGCGCGCCACCGTTCCCGTTGCCATCGGGGCTGGTGAAGGACGTTGCGCCGGCCAGTGTCAGGCCGGGGTAGGCTTCAGGCTGTTCGCCATAGACAAACCGGATGGCCTCGATGACCTCTTCGGCCAAGAGCGTCGCCATCCCGCTGTCGAGTGTTTCGCCCAGGTAGGGCGTCCAGCGCTGGTCACCTGGCAGCGGGTGGAGCAGGCTCATGGCGTGCTCCATGACTGGCTGCAGTCCTCCCAATGTGCTGACCTCGCGGCCAAGCATCCCGAGGATGACCGGCAGGTAGTAGGCCGTGTTGGGGAATGCCACCGGAGTCTCCGGGCCCTTTTCCTCTATGGCCCGGGCCAGGAGGCAGTTCGCCTCATCGACGACCATGTTGGCGCCTTGGATGGCGCGGGTTGCGATATAGCGTGACATGTCGTCTGCCTCCCTATTTCCCAGCGGCCCCGTAGGCCGCACCGATGCGCTCTTCCAGCGGGATGCTTATCAACTGCGACATTCGCTCGTCACCGCTCTTACCCCACTGGCTTGGGTCGTACGGTGCTAGCCCGAGCTCCTCGCGCTTCTTATCGATATGGTCCAGCGTGGCCTTGACGATGTCCTCAACACTGTTGATGAACTCGAGTCGGCCGCCGACTTTCTCTTCCCAGCCATCCGTGATAAGCCGGGTGACTTCCTCCGATCCTTCGACCGGACTCTCGTGGCCCATGATCACGTACGCCCCGGAAGCGACGGCATAGGTGGCGATTGAAATGGCCTTTTCGCTCATCCACTCAGGCGCCATGCCGACGGCGGGGATATCGCTGATGTCATCCCCGAGGCCAGATTCGGTGGCCATCTGCGAGAGGACGGTGAGGATGCGTGAGTTGTCGACGCATGAGCCCATGTGCAGAACGGGCGGCATGCCGACCGCTTCACACACTTCTCGCAGACCGGGACCCGCGTGTTCGAAGGCCGCTTCAGGCACCAGGAGGCCCGCCTTAGCGCAGGCGATGGCTCCGCAGCCCGTCTCGACTACGAGGATGTCATTCCTCAGGAATTCAGCCACCACATCTTGGTGAAGGGCATCGTGCATCACGCGCGGGTTGTTGCAGCCGATATTGGCGACGACGCCACGGATGCGCCCGCTGATGATGGCGTCGTTCAGCGGCCGGAAGGATCCGCGGTAGGCGCCGCCCAGCGCATACTCGATGTACTCATGGGAGAAGCCGGGGACCAGATCGGAGACCGAATCCGGGATGCGGGTGGCCTGGCGGTCGGGATAGCGGTCGATGGCGCGCTTGATGATCTCCTTGGCGATCTCCATGGCGTGATGCTCATCGAATTCGATATGGGTGGCGCCGGTGATCTTGGTCTTGGGAGAAGTGGTGATGATCTCGGTGTGGAATTCGGCCGCCAACGGCACCAGCGCCTGCATGATGCACTGGATGTCGACCACCATGGCTTCGACCGCGCCGGTCAGGATGGCCAGCTCTTGCTGCAGGAAGTTGCCCGCCAGCGACACGCCTTGACGCATGAGGGTTTCGTTGGCCGTGCAGCAGATTCCACTCAGGTTGATCCCCTTGGCCCCCTTGCTGGCTGCGTACTCCAGCATTTCCGGGTCCTGAGAGGCGGCCACAATCATCTCGGACAAGGATGGTTCGTGGCCATGGATGACAATATTGACTTCGTCATCCTTCAGGACGCCGAGATTGGCTTGAGAAACGACCGGTGCTGGCGTCCCAAAAAGAATGTCCGACAGATCGGTGCCCAGCATCGAGCCGCCCCACCCATCGCCCAGCGCCGTTCGCAGTGCCTGATTGAGGATATGCTCTGCATCCTGGTCGTTGCCCATGTGGGTGCGGTGCAGGGTTTCGACGATTTCGCGATCGATGTTGCGCGGGCCGATTCCCAGTTCCTTCCAGATCTTCTGGCGCTTTTCCGGCGCACGCTGAAGGTAGATCACTTCGCCTTCAGGTTTTCCAAACTCCGCCAGCGCCGCCCGAGCGACGTCTTCGGCCAGCTCGTTGATCGGCCGGTCGAGGCCGTCCACGCCCAGATAGGTGGCGACTTCGCGCAGCTTGCCCGGGTCACGGACTTCATAATCCGGTGCCTCGCCCCGCGCCGCCGCCAGAAGTGTGTAAGCCAGGTCGCGGCCATGATCCGAGTGAGCAGCCGCCCCAGCGGCCACCATGCGGGCGAAATTGCGGGCGACCACCGTACTGATGGTGGCGCCGCACACACCTGTCTGCCCTTCTTTGACCAACCGGCAGGGGCCCATCGAACAGGCCCGGCAGCACAATCCGTCCTTGCCGATCGGACAAGCCGCCATGGCATCAGCCCGCGAGAAGGCGGTCTCATACCCGCCCTCAAGTGCGAATTCCAGCAGTTCAACGGCTGACTGGTCCCGGCTGGATTCTTGTGGTGTTCTGGTCTTCTTGGCCATCATCCCGCCTCCCTTTTCTAGTACCGGCGGTGCTCGCCGGACATCTCCAAATCGGCCAGGTTGGTCTTGCTGACCCTTTGGTCGAACTTCACCCACTGAGGATCGCGGCCGATCTTCTCCCGCTCAACCAACATCGGGAGCTCGGCCTCGCCTACGGGGTAACCGGCTTCGACCACAGCCGCCTCAATGGCAGCCGGATCCGTCGTGCTCGGATCGTAAGTCACAACGGCTTGCCGCCAGGCCGAACTGGCATAGATCTCGGACACGCCATCCAGCGCGAGCAAGGCGTCGCGCACGATCAAGACGTGATGGTCTGCGTAGAGCGTCGGCAGGTTGAGTACTGTCTTCTCCATGGTTCCCATCTCCTTCGGGACTTCGATCCCTCTCAAGTGTGTCAGTCGGTCAAGCCGTCCGGCCTGACGTAGCCCGGACGGTAGTGTTCGCCCAGCCCCTCTCGAAACGCCTTCTTGACAATGTTGCCGGACACGTGCATCAAGGTGTCTTGATAATCTCGGTCGATGTTCATGCTCGCCAAGCATGGATAGTGATGGTGCATCAGGGCCGCCGCCTCGGGGGCATCCGCCACCGGGACGCCAGGCAAACTCTCTGCGATGGACTGCGTACAGCCGCAGGCCGCCTGGCGAATGATCACAACCCGCGACACGCGGCCATCAGCCACTTCAATCTCGACTTGGGGCCGGCCGAAGCGGGCCGCAAATCTCTGGATGAGGGGGTCGTCGTAGGTGGTCACCAGTGGGGGAAAGTTAATCGAATCTTGGGTCAGTGAGCAGAACGGCTTGGGGAAAACCGCCGGCACGCCCATGTCGGCCAACCACCCCTTGAGCTGATGGGCCAACCCATCCGGCAGGGCTGTTTCGCGGTCGATGGGCGCCAGGACGGCCTTCGCTCCGCTCATGCGAACCGCATCCGGCACGAGCTGCACCAGCCCGGGCGTGTCGCCGAGCGCTAAGAGCAGGTCAACTTGTGGCAGTGTATCGGGGAGGAACTCATCGGGATCGTCCACCACCAGCGGCATGGCCGGCGGCGCAGACCAGGCGTTGACTTCCCAGTCCGGGGATTCGACGCGCAAATTCGCCACGATTCGCTCACCCCACAAACCTTGGGTAAGAGCGAGAAGTCTAAAGGTCCCCTCCCACGAACCAGGAAGACCTACCGACATATCCCCTCGCAAGGAACTCCGGTCGATTGAACGCTTTGATTGTTAAGTATTGAAATGCAGGCTGTAATCCTATAGTGGGGAAAGTCACCCCTTCCGCTAGTCAGTCGTCCTGATTGTGCAAATGGACACAATGGACACCGGGACTGGCGTCTTGGTGAGATTCACCTCACGAAACCCCTCTGCCAGCGGGGTTCGGTGGCCGCGACTACACCAAGGCAGGGCACAAATGGATGCCGCCTCCCTATTTGGGTTGGGGATACCTATCCGATTGGGCCGCCCAGGTGCCCCAAGGCGTCTGCCCTGGCCGGGGTCAAGCCTACAACCGTCATGGCGAAAAGCAGATTGTGAAATCCTTCACAATCTGCCTGGGTCGAATGTCACCTTTGGGGATGTGGGAGGGGGCGGGCCGGCTGGTTCCGGCAGCCAAACCCGGAGATCGCGCCTTAGGACTGGGACGTCACGCCAGCCAGGGCTTCCCGCATGGCGCGAATATGCTCCGGCGTGCTGCCGCAGCAGCCGCCGATGATGCGGGCCCCCTGCTCCATCGCCTTGACGGCGTACTCTCCCATGGCCTCCGGCGTGGCATCGTAGTGAGCCATATTGTCGTCGCCGAGGTGAGGTATGCCTGCGTTGGCTTTGGCGACCAGGGGCCGTTCGTCGGATGCAGCGTGCATCTTCTCCACCACAGTCAGGATCTCGACCACCCCGTTTCCGCAGTTGCCCCCTTGAGCGACCAGGCCGAGCGTTCCAAGGGTCTCACTGGCTTGTTCCGGCGTGGTGCCCATCATCGTCCGCCCGTTCGTATCAAAGGTCATGGTGGCAATGATGGGGACCTCCGAGTTGACCCTGCGCACGCCCTCGACGGCTGCCCGGACTTCCTCCAGATCGTACATGGTCTCAATCCAGAAGGCGTCGATGCCCACCGAGATCATGGCCTCGACTTGCTCCTGAAAGGCGTCGACGGCGTCGGCGTATTCAAGATCCCCCAACGGAGCCAGGACGTGACCTGTTGGGCCCAGATCCCCGGCCACCACCACACCCTGGTCGACGGCATCAGCTGCCTGGCGCGCCAGCGATGCGCCCAGCTGGTTGAGCTCCCTGGCTCGGTCGCCCAGCCCATGCAGTTCCAACCTCAACCGGTTGCCGGAGAAGGTGTTGGTCAGAATCATCTGGGCACCGGCTTCGATGTAGGCCCGATGAACCGCCATGACTTTCTCTGGCTGGGTTGCATTCCAGAGGACCGGCGACTCCCCTCCTTCAAGCCCCATGTTCATCAATTCCGTACCCATCGCACCGTCGGCCAAAATCGGCCCCTCGGCCTTGAGGAGATCGTCCAGTGTTGTCCGCATACCATGGCTCTCGCTTCTCTAAAGGGACCTGTTCAGCGGCGGGATCAACCTGACCCCCCAACCGCCGATCCTTTCAATTATCGACCACGCTGGCCAGAAGGTAAAGGTGACAATCTTCAGGAATCTGCTCCTGGCGGGAGCCAGCCTGCGGCGAAAGTTGACGGTTCTTGCCTTGGCAGAGCCCTCTTGTTGGCTGATTTCTGGAGTGATGATCTGCCCATGGGATGCGGACAAAGGACAGGGGAGACTCGAGGGTGATGTGGCTATAATGGTTGCCAAGTTTCTCGGCCGGGAGTTGGGGGAGGGTCAGACCCGGGTCGCTGGCAAGTTGAACCTGGCCAAACGGCAGGATACGCCATGGTCGAATTTCGGCGTAGTGTGGGAAGGGTGGAAGTGATGAAAGCGGTAAACCTTACCGTCCTCAGCAAAGCCAGGATTCCGACCGGTTCGGGACAATTCACACTCCTGCTCTACGCCAACGATCTGGACAACAAGCAGCACATGGCCTGGGTCATGGGGGAAGTGGAAGGGCAGGAAGACCTGCCCGTGCGTGTGCATTCGGAATGCTTCACGGGGGAGGTCATGGGCTCCCAGCGCTGCGACTGCGGGCAGCAGTTGGCGGCGGCCATGGATTTGGTAGCCAGAGCCGGCCAAGGTGTGATTGTCTATCTCCGCCAGGAAGGGCGCGGCATAGGATTAAGCGACAAACTCAAGGCGTACAACCTGCAGGATGAGGGCTACGATACGGTGGACGCCAACCTTGCCCTTGGCCATCAGGCCGACGAAAGGAACTACGAACTGGCGGCCGCCATCCTGAATGACCTGGGCGTCCGGTCAATCCGCTTGTTGAGCAACAACCCTCAGAAGTTCGAAGAACTGCAGCAGTATGGGATCACGATCCACGGTCGGATCCCCTTGTTGAGTGAAGCCACGCCTGAGAGTCAGGCCTATCTGTACGCCAAGATGGCTCGTCTGCACCATTGGCTGAGCGTCTCACCCCCCACCAACGGCAGATCGATCCCCTCCAAAAACCACCACGAGCCAACCGAGCCCCTTGGTTGAGACCCCTCACCTGAGCGGATGAGTGCACCAGACACCAGCCGGCGACGGTGACATTCGAACACCTCCAGCAAGTACATTCGCACTTTGACAGGCCGATCGCGCCGGAAGTACGATGTTGTCGGTACTTCGCGCGCCGATGCCGTCCGTCCTTGCCTGGGCAGCGCGTCTGCCCCCGAGCGGAAGCAGGGCCGGCAAGTTTTGGGTTCGCCCCGGACGGAGGCAGCCATGCCAGTTTTCTCTCCACGACGTTATCAGCCCCCCTTCTACCCTCTCCGCCGGGATGATATCTCCCCCTGGGTCAGAGCATTCACTGCCGGCGAACGCAGCCTGAAGAGCGTCCTTTTCGGCTGCCGCATGTGCGGCAATTGCCTGCTCCAGGAAACCGCCTTCGTCTGTGCCCTGACCTGCCCCAAGGGCCTGAGAAACGGCCTGTGTGGCGGCGCATCGGAGGACCACTGCGAGGTGGACCCGACGCGGCCTTGCACGTGGTTCGTGATCTATCGGCGAGCCGAGCGCCTGGGCATGCTGGACAAGCTGCTCGAAGTAAATCCGCCCATTGATGGGTCGCGGGCTGGCCGCGAGACCTGGATTGACCTGGTCCAGTTCTACCGGGAGCGTAAACAGGGACCCCATCCGGTTCACTTCATCACCGACCGGGAGCGATTCAATCGAGAGTGGAATCAATTCTTTCGCGATCTGCGCCAACCCGATTGGTGGCAGGGCGACGCCGAATACCATCCTGCTGCCTATGAAGCACCTGCCTCGCATTCCTGGAGGCCAGCCTCAGGACGGGCCGCTTCGTGGTCACGGCTGAAATCGCCCCTCCACTCGGGGCTTCAGGCAACATCATCAAGAAGAAGGTCGGCTGGCTTTCCGGCTACGTGACAGCCGCCAACTTCACCGACAATGCATCCGCTTCCGCCCGCATGAACAGCCTCGCCTCGAGCCACATGTGTCTGGAGGCCGGTTTGGAGCCGGTCATGCAGCTGCAGACTCGTGACCGGACGCGCACCGTGCTTCAATCTGACGCGATGGGCGCCGCCGGCCTGGGGATCCGCAACATCCTTTGCCTGAGCGGGGACCATCACCGGTTTGGCCCGGACCCGATCGCCAAGCCAGATCAGTTCGACATGGACGCAGTTCAGCTCATCTGGATGCTGCGCCGAATGAGAGACGAGCACATTTATCTGGATGGTCGGAACATCAAGCAGCCGCCGATGTTCTTCTTGGGCGCGGCCGGATCGCCCTACGGCGCCCTGCCGCAGTATGAAGCCCTACGAGCCGAGAAAAAGGTCAACGCCGGCGCCCAGTTCATTCAGACCCAGCCGGTGTTCGACTACGACGGCTTCGTGTCCTGGCTGGAGGCCCTTGATAAGCGGAACATCTTGGACAAGGTCTACGTCCTGGCCGGATTGGTGCCGCTCAAAAGCGCCAACGCCGCCCACTTCATGGCCGACGACGTCCCGGGAGTCAAGATTCCGAAAGAGTTCATCCGCCGCATGGATGATGCCAAGGACAAAGAAAGTCAGCAGGAGACCGGCGTGGCCATCGCGCTTGAAATCATCGAGAAGCTCAAAGCGACGCCTGGAATCTCAGGCATTCACGTCATGGCGGTTCACTGGGAGGACATCGTCGCCCGGCTGGTGACAGAGGCCGATCTGCCGCTCCCCTTACCGCAGGACTCTCCGTTGGTGGCCCAGGAGGCGGGCGTCGAGGTCTAGCACACAAAGAGCGGACTGCAGCTCGTCTGGAACACGAACACACCGCCCCCGTTGGGCGGTGTGTGGATTCAGTCAGGTGGTCGCTCGCTGAGAACCGTAGACCGTTGGCTCCGCCGATCAGGTTGTTATGGGGAGCGAGCAGAGCAAACGCGGCTGCGGATTGAGACCCCCACGACGAAACGATGGCTTCGGTGTCTCAGCCCTGGTTGAGATATTCGTCGATGGCGGCGGCCGCATGGTGCCCGGCCACCATCGCCGTCCCCACCAGGTCCGGACCGGATACGGCATCCCCGCCGGCGAAGACCCCCGGCCTGGAGGTGGCGCCGGTCTCGGCGTCGGCCACGATCAGCCCCCCTCGCTCGGTCTCCAAACCCGGAATATGTGTCGTCAGCTCGTCGTCGGCCCAATAGCCGAGGGCGAGGATGACCGTGTCCGCCTGCAGGGTGAACTCACTGCCTTCGATCGGGATTGGGCGAGGCCGCCCACTTGAATCCGGCTCGCCCAGTTCGCATTTCAGGCATTCAACTTCTGCTACTCGGCCGTCCGGGCCGGCGATGAATCGCACGGGTTGGATCAGATACTTGAATTGAGCACCTTCTTCTTGAGCCAGTTGACGATCATGGGGACTCCCGGGCATTTCCTGCTCCGTGCGCCGGTAAACGCACGTCACCTCTTCCACGCCCAGACGGAGCGCCGTTCGCATGCAGTCGGAGGCTGTGTCGCCTCCGCCAACTACGACAAGTCGGCGGCCGAGTCCTTCGAGTCCGCCCAATCCAGACGCCAACGACTTCAGGTCAGCCTTGGCCTTGTATAAGAACTCGCTCGCCTGGACAACGCCAGGCAGGTCGGCGCCGGGGGCGTTCAATCGCGTGTCCTTCCATGTCCCGGGCCCCAAGTAGACGGCGTCAAAACCACTCTCGAACAGATCATCGATGGAAGGCGATCTCCCAATCTCGGTGGCCAACTCAAAGATCACACCCACGTCAAGAAGATCCTGCACTTGATCTTGGACCACCTCCACCGGCAGCTTGAAATCCGGGATTCCGTAGCGCAGCAGGCCTCCCGGCGCCGGGTTCTTGTCGAAGATTGTCACTTGATGTCCCGCTTGGCGAAGCCTGGCGGCACAGGAGAGCCCGGATGGCCCCGCTCCAACAACCGCCACCATCTTGCCCGTGTCGGGTCCGACAGGCAGGGTCCGGCCATTGTGCGCCCGGGCGTAGTCCGCAACGAAGGCTTCCAGCTGCCCGGTGTAGACGGGCAAGCCGCGCTTGTTGCGCACGCAGGCCCCCTGGCAAAGGTCCTCATGGGGGCATACCCGACCGCAGACCTCAGGCAGGGTGCTGGTGCGGCGGTACACCTCGGCCGCACCGAGGAAATCCCCTTCTTCGATCAACCACAACGCCTCGGAAATGTCGTTCCCCGCCGGACAAGCCTTTTGGCAAGGTGCGGGATCGGGGCAGTGGATGCACACGGCGGCGATCGCCTGGGCCTCTTCGGGCGTGAGGTCGACCAGCGCCGGCTGGAAATCGTGGATGCGTTCCGCCACGGGCCGGAGCTCTGGGCTGGGCGGCACGGCTTTGAGGCGTGCTTTGCGATCGACGGGCGGCCGTTCAGCAGTCATTGGTTTACCTCCAGCCTTTGCGCGCAGACATGGCTCCCATCAGATCGTAGGCCGAGGACGGCCGCGGCTGAAGCCTCACTTGTCATCTGAACTTGTGAAATTTGTCACTAATGGGGAGAGGACCAGCGTGTGCTGTTGCCCGTAGTGCCGAACCGTGCGACCAAGCCCCCGTCAGATGCCGTGAGGGTCAGCCCACCTGTCGTGCGCCTACCACCGTTGATGCACCTGGGGGCGGATATGCCGATTGTAGATAGCATCCACGGCGTCCATCGTCTCCGACGGCAGAGGCGGCAAATCGGCGGCCCGGACATTCTCTTCGACCTGTGAAGTGCGCTTGGCTCCCGGGATGGCGCACGTCACGGCATCGAACATCAAGATCCAGCGCAAGGCGAACTGGGGCATGCTCATCCCCTCGGGGCAGGCCGCTTCCAGCTCATCCACCGCCTGCAAGCCAACCTGATAGTCGACCCCGGAGAACGTCTCCCCGCGGTCGAATTGTTCACCATGGCGGTTGTAGTGGCGATGGTCGTCGGCGGCGAAGGTCTGGTCCGGTTTAAACTTGCCGGTCAGCATGCCCGAAGCGAGCGGAACGCGCGCCAGGATGCCGACCTTGCGCACCTTGGCCTGCTGGAAGAAGAGCTCCGCCGGCCGATGGCGAAACATGTTGAAGATGATCTGGACGCTCTGAACATTGGGGTACTCGATGGCCTTGAGGGCTTCCTCGACCTTCTCGACACTCACCCCGTAGTAGCGCAGCTTGCCGGCTTGGACCAAATCATCGAGCACGCCGAAGACCTCGGGCATGTAGTAGACATCGGTAGGAGGACAGTGGAGCTGCAGGAGATCGATGGTTTCCGTGTTCAGGTTGCGCAAGCTGCGATCGACAAACGACGTCAAGTTGGCGCGGTTGTAGCCGGAGGCCACATGCGGGTCGAGCCGCCGTCCGGCTTTGGTAGCTATGTGAATTTCCTCCGAACGTTCTTCCCTCAGCCTCGCCACCAAGCGCTCGCTGCGGCCGTCGCCGTACACGTCGGCCGTATCGAAAAAGTTGACGCCCAAGTCCACCGCCCGATGGAGCGAGGCCAGTGATTCATCGTCTTCGACCGATCCCCATTCCCCGCCGATGGCCCATGAGCCAAAGCTGATGGTGGAGACCTGCCAACCCGTGCTTCCTAATTCACGCAGTTTCATAGCTTCCTGTTCCTTCTTGCCGCGATCTGGCACCGCCCCGGCTCCGTGTGGCATATCTCTATTGCCAGCGTGGTTGGCCAGACAAACGACCGCCGCGGTGTGTTGGTGCTTCTAGCCTACCAGATTTGAGACAGCACGGCGCCAAGCGTACTTGTCACCCGACCTCACAGGCTCGGCGGGCGAGATGATGCCGGGCGCCCGAAGGCGCCCGGCTCAAGAGCTTTTCTTTCAGGGAGCCCCCGCCTGCACCGGCCGGAAGCTCACCCTTTCAGCTTTTTTCACGACACGATCAATCAGGCCAACGATAGACCCGCGTGTTCGTGACTACTTCATAGCGTCCAGGCTGGCCTGAAGTAGGGCCTTGGCGTATGGAGCGTTGTGAACGCCCTTGCTGGAATCCTGATCGATGTAGAGCCAGTTCCACAGAGCATCGGCTTGAGCTTCAGGATAGGAACCCACAACCGGGTTCCCATTTGCATCCAACAAGCCCTTGGTCGTGAGCGCCGCCTTTAGATCATCCAGCATACCCTGGATTTCCGTCTGCGCGCCGTTGACGTCAAAGTTCGTGGCATCGGCGTGGCACTCCTGACAGGCAGCGACAGTCGGTTCAAACGTGTGGTTGGCGTCGCTTCCCAGGTGGCAGGTAACACAGGTGTCGGTCACGGCCTTGTAGTGCGGGCTCGGGCTACCGGTGACATCACCCGCTCCGACAATGCCCAGCAGCATTGACGACTGCGGTCCGTGGTGCGGACCCCAGTGGGTGCTGTCCACCTCAACCATACCATCGCTGGCAGCGGGGACCATTTCGCGGGCCTGGTGGCAGTTGGCGCATAGATTGCCCTTGCCGCCATCGTATGTCACGCTGCTGTCCACGATCTCCGTCACCGGATCGGTGGTCTCCAAGGCCCAATCGGCGTCGGTATAGGTCGTGTGGATCTCGTGGCAGGTGCGGCAGTCCTGGCGGGTCGGGTTCGGATCGCCGTTCTCGACCTTGTCCGGAGTCAGCCCGGCCGCTACCATAGCGCTGAAACCGCCGCCCGAATGGCAACCGGCGCAAGAGGCGCTGGTGCCACGTACATAGGCTTCGCCAGTACCGTGCAGCGACTCCGCCCAAGCCGTATGCTTGCCATCGATAAGAGTGGTGTCATTGTGGCACTGGGTGCAGCTCAAATCCGAGGCTGCAGGGGCCGCCCCAGCCGGACCAGCGGGGCCGGCAGGGCCGACAGGGCCTTGAGGCCCGGCGGGGCCAGCCGGGCCGGTTGCGCCCGCGCAGGCCGTCAGCGCCAACGCCGCGCCGACCAAAACCAGAGCTGTGATGATGGTTCGTCTTTGCATAAGGCATTCTCCTCTATGGGTTTCGCTCGGAGCAGCTTGCTGCATGCGACTTGGTGTCTCCGGGTCGATCTCCCTACGGTCAGCCGATTTCAACGTGGCAAGACATGCTGGACGCATCGCCAACGTCTATAGGACCAAGCCGATCAGGTCCTTTGGATCCTCCAAATTGTGGCGTTGGCTGGTGACCACCTGGACTTCGTCTCGGCCCGGATCCAAGCGGATGACCCTGACCTCTCGGTTGCCCAGCAGTTCCACCAGCGGGCTTACACACTCGACGTTTTCGTCTCGCGCCTCAAACACAACCACGGCCGGCGCATCCTCAAGCACCCTCGACAAGGCGGCCGCGTCCCGGCTGTCCACCACCACGAGGTCAATGCGATCCGACTGCTGTCCAAGCCGATTGGCCACTCCCTCCGTAAACAGCGAGTGAGTGGTCAACACGAGGACGCGCGTTCGCGGCGTTTCCTCCGCCAGCTTGGACAATGGTGTATTCATTCCCTATGAGATTAGCCTAGAATGCCCTCCCCGCACAAGCCCCATGCGTCTAGTCCCGGTTGCCCCTTAGGGCAGGCATGCGGCGGGGGCTTTTCCTACCCGATGGGGTAGGTCGCTCGGATGGTCTGGCGGATTGTCAGAATTTGGAAGTAGATGGTGGAAGGAACTGGCATCGCTCCGGATCCAGCCCCATCCGCTCGCAGGGGGACTATCAGATTGCCTGGAGACAGGTCGGCCGGGGTCGCCCACCGTCCTATTGGTCTTGCGCGGATGGCGAATGACCTAGGGGTCGCTGGTTGGACCATCGAAGGGGACCACTTGCAGACCATTCGATTGGGTGGCGACCAACAATCTCCCACCCTGGGAGTCCACCGCCATGCCCAGCCCCCAATCCCAGGGCGTCGCCCACAGATGCTGCGACCAGCTCATCCCGCCATCCAGGCTCTGGAAGACACCAGCTCCGTAGGTCGTGGCGAACAAATGTGCAGGCTGATTGGCGTCAGCGCCAATGGCGCTGACAGGTGCGGCCAGAAGCCCGTCGTCGACGATCTTCCAGCTCACCCCACCATCCAGAGAGCGCAATACACCTGCGCCCTCGACGGCGATGAACATTGTCCGCCCGTTGGCGGGACTGATGACGATCGATAGGACCACGGAGAAATCCTGCCACCCTCCATGGACCTGATCCGGGAAGCTTTGCCACTCAGAATCGGCGGATGGCATCTGCTTGTAGATGAGACCGCCTTCTCTCTTCCCCGCGTAGATCACATCTGGCAAGACAGAGTTGTAGGCTACGCTGCGGACATGGGTCGGCTCAGCCCCCTTGCCCGCATACTCCCACGTGTCGCCGCCATCCTGGCTTTCGAATACGCTTCCGCCACCCCAGGTTCCAACAATGAGTTCATCCGGATTACGGGGGTTGATCGCCAGCGACCGAATCTTGAGGTCATCCGGGCTGAGGTGATATCGGCTGACGAGTCCTTCGCTCTTGCTTTGCCAGGTCACCCCTCCATCGAGGCTCTTGTAGACCCCCATCGAATGGGTTCCGGCATACAATATGCCCGGCTTGCTGGGGTCAACCGCCAGGCTGTAGACCCACCCTTCCGGCAGCCCTTCGCTGACCGCCGTCCAGGACATGCCCGCATCTATACTCTTGAAGACGCCCCCACCCCAATCACCAGATGTGAATCCATCCACGTTTGCCCGGCGGCCCCCGGCGTAGACCGTGTTCGGTGAAGACGGATCGACGACTAGCGAGTAAATGATTAGGTCCTCGACCAAGGGATCATCGGATTTGGCCCACGTCTCTCCGCCGTCGAGACTGCGAAAGAACCCCTCTCCCCTTGTGCCAGCATAGACGACTGCCGAATTGGCCGGGTCAATCGCCAGCGCGTACACATCAGTGGACGACAAGCTGGTGAGGCGCCAATTGTCCCCATTGTCGGTGGTTTTGAAGACCCCGTACTCGGTTGCGGCGTAGAGTGTTTTTGGGTTGGCCGGATCCATTTTCAGATCCGTTACAGTGCCTCCATACGGGCCGCCGGTGACGGCCGTCCCCGGCTGCTGTTCCCCTCCCGATGGAGCGGCCAGACCTGGCCCTTGTCCCTGCTCCGTCCCTGGTGCTTGTGCCCCGTCGATCGTGATGCGAGCCACCCCGCGGCCCTCGGTGGCGGCATACAGAGCTGGCGGCGAGAACGGCTGGGACAGGAGATCATTCACGCCGGATGTCGGGAGGCTGAAATCGACCCATGAGACCCCGTCGTCGGAGGTCATTTGAATCCCATGGGAAGCCGTGGCCGCATAGAGTCGGCCACCGACGTCATCGACGACGATATCGTCAACCTGTTCTCCCCCAAGTCCGAGCGGCTGCCATGTCGCGCCTCCGTCCAGACTTTGGAACGGGCCACCGTCCGTGCCGGCCAACAATCTGCCCTTGCGCACCGGGTCGAGGCCCACCGAGCGTACAATCACATCACTCAGCCCAATCGACGTGAAAGAACCCAGATTGCCGGCATCGGACAGTCGAGCCACGCCCATATTGGCCGTCCCCGCCAAGATCAGCGGCGTGGCATCCGTCGAGATCGCCAGCGAAGTCACCTGCGCCGGTCCAGCCGCGATCTGCGTCCAGCTCAGCCCATGATCTCGGCTGCGGTAGACCCCCTGACCCCAGGTGGCGGCATAGATCGCAGCGTCGGGGCCGGTTGGCATCACCGCCACAGCCGTCACCTCGAGATGACTGGTTGCCAAGAGCACAGCGCTGCCGTGTGCGCTGTCCATGCTGGAGGCCGTGGGCAGGACAGTCGGCGAGGGCTGGAGAGTTGGAGCCGGAGAGATAATCGCCGGGGTGCGCGTGATCGGGACAAGACCGCTGACCGGCGCATTGCACGCGATCATCCCGATCAAGGCGACACCTAAGGCTGCTTTCGTCTCTGTTTTCATCACATCCGATCTATCGGTCGCGGCGGGACGAGAAGACCGTCAACCCCAAGGGCCGGTCGCCCGTCGAATACGGCTCCTGGGCTCAGCGTAGGGTGCACGTTCCGTTCCGTGCCCCTTCATTCAGGAAGGCGGGAATCCGAGTGGTAGACGTGGGCGCCAAGCCGCCGCTGGCGTGCAGATCGTCTCAATGGGCCTCGGACCAGGTCCGGCGGCTCGCTCCTTTGTAACTTCTATCCGGATTTGGCATCCAAAGATGTGGGCGCCGGTCTCAAAGACAGGAGGCATGGGCCATCATGGCCTCATCACACAAACCACACCCACGCGTCATCATTTTTACGACGCCTACCTGCGCGTACTGCAGGCGGGCCAAATCCTATTTCCGCCAAAAGGGCATCAAGTTCCGCGATGTTGACGTCAGCCGGGACCCGGCGGCTGCTCGCGACATGGTGCGCCGTTCAGGTCAGCAAGGAGTGCCCGTGATTGAGATTGGCGGGAAGATAGTTGTTGGCTTCAACCAACCTAAGATCGATCAATTGTTAGGTATTCGATAAGCAAGGAGAAGACTGATGGACAACAAAAACGGTAGCGTCAACCTTCAACCCCTGGGCGCCAGAGTCCTCATCCGACCTCTGGAAGCCGAAGCGCAGACCGCCTCCGGAATCATCCTGCCCGAGACCAGCAAAGAGAAACCCCAAACCGGACTTGTGATCGCCGTCGGCGATGATGAAGACATCAAGCTAGAAGTCGACGACAAGGTATTGTTTCCCAAGTACACGGGGACCGAAGTCCGCCACGAGGGGACAGACTACCTTCTAATGGATAGTGTTGACGTCCTGGCCCGTGTGACCGGCTGAGCAGCGCGCCACGATGACACTCGATTTCACATTGTCAACTGAAACAGCCGCCAATGACCTCTTAACGCCCTCGGCTCGGTATGACGTCGTCGTCATCGGCGGCGGCCCTTCTGGGGCAACCGCCGCCCTGTATTCGGCCCGAGCAGGTTTGGATACGCTGGTCATCGACAAGGGGCTGACCGCAGGCGCCCTGGGGCTCACTCCCAAGATCGCCAACTACCCCGGCATTCTGGGGGAGGTCAGCGGGGCTGAATTGGTGGCTTTGATCCGACAGCAAGCCGAGTTGTTCGGGGCGATCTTCCTGCAAGACAAGGTTCAGGCGGTTGAGTTGGACCGTGACGACAAAGCAATCTACGCCAACAACGGGACCTTCTACGCCCCAGTGGTGATCATTGCCACAGGCTCGATGGGCCGTGGCCGCCGAGTTGAAGGTGAAGAGAGGCTGCTGGGTCGAGGAGTTCTCCTACTGCGCCACGTGTGACGGTGCGTTCTTCCAGGATCAGGATGTAGCCGTTGTCGGAAACGACGATGAAGCCCTGGAAGCCGCGCTCTACCTGACCCGCTTCGCCCGACGCATCCACCTTATCTCGCCCACTACGGAACTGAAATCAACGGCTGGGCCGCAGGCAGCCGTGATTGGGCACTCGAAGATCGAGCTTATCCTGGGTGCCTCGTTGCGCGAAGTTCAGGGCGAGGCACATGTCGAATCTGTCCTTGTAGCGCCTCGAGGAGAAGGCGCCAGGTCAATTGCCGTCAGCGGCGCGTTCATCTTCCTGCAAGGCAACCTGCCGGTGACTGACTTCCTACAGGGCCAGATCAACGATGGCCCAGCCGAGTGCATGCGGGTCGACCGCGAGTTTCATACCCAGCTGCCGGGTGTGTTCGCCGTGGGAGACGTCTTGTGCGATCATGTAAAGCAGGCGGTGGTGGCTGCCGCCGAGGGCGCCGTGGCCGCAATAGCTGCCGAGAAGCAACTGCATGGGCGCCGGCAGCTGAGTGTCGATTGGGCGAAATAGATGAAGACGACATCCGGAGACTTTTCGAGGACAACATGAAGATAGCATTTCCAAGCGACGATGGGACGACGATCAGCGCCCATTTTGGGCGAGCGGTGAAATACGTTGTTGTGGATCCTGAGGCCGACTCCGGTTGGAAAACGCTTGACAAAGCGCACCATGGGAGTGGACACGGGCATCACGCTGGAGGTGGCGGCTTACACGAAGCCATGTTTGCCCCGTTGGCGGATTGCCAGGTGCTGGTCACGCGCGGGATGGGGCAGCCAGCCTACGATGAGGCTGTGGCTCTCGGCTTGAACGTGATTCTGACCGGTGAGGAGTCCATTCAAGCCGCACTGGACGCGTACGCGAAGGGCAGCCTCAAATCCGATCCTCGGCGGGTGCACGCTCACGGTGGACATGGCGGCCATGAGCACGCATAGCCGTTCCGGGGTGGCGGGCAAACGTGCGCGCCGCCGAGCCGATCGTCGTCGCGCAAGAATTCAGACCTGGCTCCTGGTCGGAGGCGGGCTGCTGGTCTTCGGCGCGCTGATCGTTTGGTCACTCTCACCAAAGAGCGGCGGGGCACGGCCGGCCCGGATCGGAAGCGAGCTTGACGATTTCGTGTTGGCGGACATGGGCGGCCATCCTGTCCGCCTCAGCGACTACCAAGGGCAGGTGGTGCTCGTGAACGGTTGGGCCACCTGGTGCCCACCTTGCCGCGCCGAAATGCCGACGCTTCAGGCCTTCTATGACAAGCACCAAGACGAGGGTTTCACCTTGTTGGCCATCAATGCAGGCGAGAGTCAGCCGACCGTTTCCGGATTCGTCTCGCAGATGGGCTTTTCCTTCCCGGTGCTGCTCGATCCGGGGGAACGCGTACTTTCCAGTTTGGGGACCAGCGGTCTCCCGACGTCCTTTGTGATCGGCCGGGATGGGAAGGTGAAGTACATCCATGCCGGCGGAATCACGGCAGATGTCCTTGAGGCACGGGTTGCACCGCTCCTGGCCAAGCAGTAATCGGCCAGGAGCTGGAATCGTAGGGCCAATATCAATCTCGAGTCATATCACTAGCGATCGTCGGCCACCGCCGACGGCTCCTGAAAGGAACATAGAACGATGGAAATGATGATCGACTTCCCTGGGGGCGCGCGCGTCGACGCGCATTTTGGCCCCTATACCGTGAGTACCGACCAGCCGCCCCAAGGCGGCGGCGAGGGCTCGGCGCCGACGCCATTCGCGACCTTCCTGGCATCCCTGGGAACGTGTGCTGGAATCTACGTGTTGGGGTTCTGCCGGCAGCGCGGGATTTCGCCCGAGGGAATCCACATCACCCAGCGGATGGAGTCTGATCCCTTCACGGGAATGGTCAACAAGGTCCACCTGGACATCCACCTGCCAGAGGGTTTTCCCGAGCGCTACACCGAAGCCGTCATCCGATCAGCCGAGCAATGCGCCGTGAAGAAGCACTTCGAGAATCCCCCCGCGTTTGAGGTCGCCGCCCTGAACGGCAAGGTCGCCTGACACACCGAGGCGGGCCAGGCACAGCTGCCTGCAACCAAGCACTGGGCACGCCGGCTCTCTGAGAGTTTGTGAGAGATTTCACAAATCCGGGGCCGGCCTGATTGTGGTTTTTTGGGGCACCGCTTCTCTTCAGGCGCGCTCGCGTTGGGGCTTGAGTAATCGAGCGCCGGTTGCGTAAACCAGCATATGGTAGACGACCGACAAGCCAGCCAACGTCCAGCCTAGCAGTACCTGCCCGGCCAGGTAGAACGCGAGGGCGGCCAAGCCAGAAACCACCAGTTCCTGGATGAGCCGGGCTGGCTCGGCCATGCTGCCCAACTGGTGAAAGTCGACGGCCCCCCAGAAGCCGAACCCAAGAAGCGGCACACCGACGGCGAGCAGTATCTTCATCGCCAGGCCTTGGCCCATCTGATATCCCCAAACTCCAAATCCCACCACCACGCCCAGCTCCATCAGCGATCTGAGCACCAGGTTGATCTGTTCCGAACGTGTCATCGTCTCAGTCCTAGCCTCTCTTTCCGTGAGCCGGAAACTGCGCCCGGATGACACGGGCTGCCTGCTTTCGGAAGACAGTCATGCCGGTGTGACCGCCCAATTCAGGCGACTGTCCAGCCAACCGCACAGCACAATCAGCAAGAGCATCAGAGTCAACGAGATGAGCAAAGAAATGTTGAGAACGTCTGCCGCTAGGAGCAGGACCACCAGGACACCAGTGACCCCCGAGGCGAGCAGCGCCCGCAGATGTCTCGGATCTGATGCCTCGGCCGGCGAGTGCTTTGCGCTTCGATAGTAGAGGTACGCACCGCCGATCGCCAATCCCAGTTCGACCACCGCGCTTGCCGCCGGCACCTGCCACAAGCCAAAACCCAACAGGGGCAAATTGCCAACGTTGGCCGGCAGGATCGGCAGGTCGGGGCGATGGACGATAAGGTCCAGGATCCAGTGAGAGAAGACCATGGCTCCGATCACCCAACCGGCACGGTGGCCCCACGCCCAACGCGCCAGCCCGCCGGCAATGGCGGCGATGACGAATGCACCAACAAGCGAGTGAGTGTAGTAGGCATGGATGACGACCTGCCCGTAGGCCGGGTGGGCCGGATCGACTGGTGCGAACGACTCAATCCCAAATCCAGCCAGAACAATGAAGATGACATCCAGCAGGTACGTGCTCAGCATCAGGGCCCACAGCGGGACCTTGATCTCCTTGGACTTAATCACAGCCGCGAGTCCAAAGTGTCCAGCAGTCATAACGTAACTTTCCCTCCTCCTTGTGATTGCGGACCGACAGCGGCCGAGAGACGCAGCCCTCTCGAGGCGGCTACCCGGCAGCCAATGACCTGGCGTGGGTAGCCCCCGGCTGACACATGCAACATGAGCTGAGATGACGATCCTGTTGAAGTACTGCTATGTCTCGGCCACTTCTTACTGTACCAAACTCCAGTCCGCGTCTGGCAGGGCACGTCCGAACCGGTGGTGCGAACTACTCTCGGCTGCGCACCGTCCACCTTGATCCGTTCTGGAGAACTGCAGCGGGGAAAAGCACCTAGGACATGGGAAGTTGCCTGCGCATGGCAGCGGCAACATTCATGCACGCTCAACTCTTCGCCCTTTCGCGATCAGCGTGCTCCCACCTCTCTCCTTATTCAACTTCGTCAGTTGCCCTCAGAATTAGTGCTCGAGTGCATTCAGATGATGCTGGCCACGGTCGTTTGGGTATCGACGCCGATTCAAGACGTCTACATTGGACTTGGGGGAGCCACAGCCCAGAAGAGGGGCGACACCGACCGCACGACCGAGCATGGTCACCCCTCACAAAACGGCATGCCATGGCTCATATTGGCGCCTCAAACTGCTGTGATAACATGGATCGACCTTCCACATTCTCGGACACGTTGGGGGGCCACTGTCGCCCCGGACACGCCCAAGCGCGAGACCACTGCATGGCGCATCTGCCAAACCGAACTCGAACAGGTCTTATGGTCTCACCACTTTCGATTCAGGAACCTTGGGCTGGCTGCCTTGGCCGGGCTGATGATGATTGGCCTTGGATTCTGGATCGCTGGAGACTACGGAGTCTCCATTGATGAGCCGGGGCATGTTCGCTACGCGAACAAACACTCGAGTCTATGCGGGCCGGCTCCCTGTTGATCAGTACCATGTCGACCTAGAACTCAACGGTCCGTTTTATTCGTTGTCGCCTACGATCTTGGGGGCTTGGTGGCTGACCTTAGCGCCCGGATGGTCCCCCTATGACGGGCGCCATTTCGTGGATTATCTTTCGCTTGTTGCCGCCACGTTCTTTCTTTGGCTCCTTTCCCGACGCTACTTTAGACGCTCAACAGCCTGGCTCCTTGCGGGCGCCTTTTTCACTCAGCCCATCCTGTTTGGACATGCCTTCATCAACCCTAAGGACACGCCTTTCCTGGCCGCGACATTGGCCGGGCTGACCCTCGGCGTCCAGGCACTTCCCCGGCCGTCACCCAACGGTTCGGAGGACAAGGATCGACCCATACGATGGGCCCTCGGGGCCCGATGGCGTTGGACGCTGATCACAGCCAGCATGCTGGGCATGCTTCTCAGCGCCGGGCTACTGTTCTGGAGCGGATGGCTGCCGCTGGCTCAGAAGATCCTTGAATCCGCCTATCGGGGAAGTGGTCCCGCACCCATCAATGCCGCCTTCCGATTGCTGGCACGCAACGCTTCCAGCGTTTCTTTGGACGCCTATCTCGCCAGACTGGCCACTTGGTTTGACATCATCCGGCTGGGGGCTGCAGCTGCAGCTATGTTTTCGCTTCTCCTAGCTTGGGCCATTTCGATTAGGGGTTTTGCCGAGGCCGACACATCTGCCCGACGGAGGCTGGCCATGGCAGTTGCTGCCGGCATCGCCATCGGGCTCGCCACAGCCATCAGGTCCGTCGCCCCCCTTGTCCTCCTGCCGCTGGCTGTCTTGTATGTCCTCGAGCTCCGGCGGAGGTCTTTCACGACCGGGATTGTCCTGGTGGGGACGACGATCGTAACGGCCGTAGCTGCCTGGCCGTACCTTTGGCAGAGCCCCATCAGGCACTACCTAGAACTCTCTGACGATCTTGAGCCATTTCCCCTGGAGAGGAGACATTCTGTTCAACGGCCGGCTGCTCGACCAGGGCCAGCAACCATGGTTCTATATCCCCAAATTGATTGGGCTCCAGATCACCCTACCGGTCCTGGCTTTTGCCGCAGTGGGGCTGGCAGCGCTCTGGCTCCGGCCGCCTTCTCGCCGGTCCCGACTGGAAATCGTCGCCATCTGTGCCACCCTTCTGCTGCCAGTGTTGGCCAGCCTGCGGCCCGGTACCATCGTTTACAACAACTTCCGCCAGTTCCTGTTCACGTTGCCGGCTCTCTTCTTGTTAGCAGGCGTGGGGCTGGAAGCGGCACGCTCGCGCCTGCGCAAACGTCTCCAAGCTGCGTTGGCCGTGCTCATTCTTCTCCCAGGTATCGTCGGCCTGATACGGCTACACCCCTATGAGTACATCTATTACAACGCCCTGGCTGGCAGCCCACCCGGTGTCTATTCGCGGTTTGAGTCCGACTACTGGTGCACTTCCTACAGGGAGGCCATGCGCTGGGTGAATGCCACCGCCCCACCCAAGACGATCGTCGCCGTGGGGAGCGCCGGGTTTACCGAGCAGGTCACACCGTTTGCCAGACCAGATCTGAAGATCGTCAGGCTGGGATTGAACTCGGGGCCGTCGTCCGCTTCCTTGGCGATCGTGTGCGACGGGCATTCAGGCTTGCTCAATCTCCGGCCAGACGCCCGGGTGTTGATGTCCGTCAACCGCGCCGGGGCAGTTTTGGCGCAAGTCAAAGACCTTAGGGCAACCCGCTAGTCACGGACCTCGGCGCTCATTTCCAAGAGACTGGAACGAGGTCATTAGCTTGTGAAATCCGCCACAAATGCCGCATGGTTGGGGCGTTGTCCTCAACGGCCCCCTAGCCTCAGCCGATCGTATCCGGAGGCGGGAACGTCTTCCAATGCCGCCGGAAGCGGTCCGGAAACCTGCGTCCCGTACAGACTGAACATCCTCAGGTTGTTCAGGGAGCCCCACTCTTGCGGCACGGTACCTTCCAGCGGGTTATTGTCGAGCATCAGCCCTTGCAGCTGAGTAAGTTGCCCGAAGGATGGTGGCAGCAAGCCGCTGAGTTGATTTCGCTCGAGGCGCAGCTCAAGCAAGCTTTGCATGCCGCCCCAAGAACTCCGGTATGGGGCCCGAAAGTTGATTGTTCCCCAGATCGATTTGTTCCAGCTCGGTCAGGCCTCCCCACTCGGGCGGCAGGCTGCCCTCGAGCAGGTTGTCGTGCAGGATGACCCGCTGCAGGTGACTTGCCTCGGCGAGTTCTGGTGGCAGGGGGCCGGCCAGATGATTGAAGTAGCCACTGAGGGTGTGCAGTTCGGGTAGGTCCCCAATCTGAGCCGGCAGACTTCCAGTCAGTTCGTTGTAATTGAGTGAGATGGCCGTCACATGACCGCTGGTACATACGACGCCATGCCAATCGCAGACCTGTTCAGTTGTGAGCCAGCCGCGCTGATCTTTCCACCCCGGACCGTCGGTGCTTTCATAGAAAGCTCTCAGAGCGGCGCACTCGCTCCTCGGAACGCTCCTCTGACGATCACAGACATCAGCCGATGCTCGGCAGGAGGTCAACGCTGCCAACGCGATCCCCACCGTTATCAAACGCCGAAGGGTCATCGCCCCACCTCCAAGACAATCGCCGACCAATATCAAGATTGTATGCCGTGACAGGCAGCCACGGCAACATGCAAACGCATCCACCCAGAATGAGGCACCCTGATTTGCCTTGAAACATTGAATTCCGGACTTGCCCTTTCGCACATGGCGTCGATTTCTTATTGACTGGAGCGTCAGAACTCGGGCACGAGAGGCACGGTCGGCACCGGACCGTTCTGTACCATCCAAAGGTCAGCCGAGATGGGCACGGCTAAGTCTGCATGGCCCCCCGATGCCGGTCACTCACCGGTTCCCTCCGCCTTCCCAAAGTGGAGTGACGACCACCTGGTTCCACCCATGATAGAATGGCCAACCTGCCTCTTCCGCTGGGTTAACAAGGGTCACCGATCCCAGCACTACCACATTGGCGCAGAACAGGGGGTCGAGGCATGTCCGCCCAACATCCCCAGGCCAGTCGAATTTCAACCAGGCAACACCGCCGGCTTGTCCTGCTGGCGGTTCTCTTGATGGTCGCCTTCGGTTTGGTGGTTGGAGGGGATTACGGCGCATCGATCGATGAGCCTAAGCATGCCAGTTATGGGCGCCAGATACTTGACATCTATCGAGGGCAGCGCGCCATTGACGACACTTCGGTTGATCCCCTAGAGCACGGACCTTTCTATTCGTTCTTCTCCTACTATGCCGGCGAGTGGGTCGACACGCTCCGGTCGGGATGGACCCCCACAGACGGCCGACACTTCATCTTCTACCTATCCTTCATTACGGCCACCATCTTCATTGGATTGCTCACCCGTCGCTATGCGCGGGCAGCAGTGGCCTGGCTGGTCGCTGGTCTCTTCTTCTCCCAACCCCTCCTGCTAGGCCATGCCTTCATCAACCCGAAAGATGTGCCGTTCATGGCCTTCTTTCTGGGCAGCCTCACCCTTGGCGTGCTCGCCGTTCCACGCGCAGCTAACGGACATTCCACCGCGCCACCCCCTGATTCCCACCAAGACAGGCACCTCGCTTCCAGTGCTCTTGGGACAAGGAGGCGGCTGCTTCTCTTTGGATGGACTTTCCTGACCATCACCGGCCTGGGGGCTCTATGGCTGTGGACAGGACTGCTGCCTTTCCTGCAATCCATTCTGGCGGCGGCCTACCGGGGTGAAGCGCCGTGGTTGATTCAGACCTTGTTCCACATCTTCGCCACGGATGCCTACAAGACGCCCTTGGATTTGTACGAAGTCAAGCTGCAAACCGCCTTCACCTGGACAAGGGGCGGCGTCACGTTCGTTCTCATCTTCGGGGCTTTGTTCGGCTGGGCCTCGGCGGCTTGGCCCAAAGTGCGCCCATTCGTCCTCGCAAATCAAGACCACCTGCTGGTTGCGGGAGCAGGGGTCATGATGGGCCTTGACACTTCAATACGCTCGATCGCCCCGTGGGCAGCCCTTGTGCTTGGCGTCCTTTATCTGCGATTCGCGCCATCCAAGTGGAAGGCTATCCTCTACATCCTGATTCTGACGGCGACCTCCGTAACGGCGTGTCTGGCCACCTGGCCTTTCTTGTGGCAGGACACTTTCCAGCACTACTTTCAATCCGTCGTCACCCTCTCCGAATTCCCATGGCATGGGATCATGCTCTTCAACGGCCACATTCTTTCCGAGGGCCAGCAGCCCTGGTATTACATTCCGGAATTGATGCTGCTGCAGTTCACGTTGCCGGTGATTGCCTTGGCGCTTGTTGGCGTCGCCGGAGCTTGGCGCTGGCTTGGGGCATCTCAAGCACGGTTTGAGGTGGCAGGCCTGCTCCTCACATTCGCAATACCCGTGGCCGCCAGCTTCCGGCCGGGGATGATTGTCTACAACAACTTTCGCCAGTTTCTCTTCACCATACCCGCCTTCTTTTTGTTGGCAGCACTCGCCTTGGAGCAGCTCTTCCGATGGCTGCCGGATCGCCGGTGGCGCCTCTTCGTTGCCGTCTTCACCCTTCTCCCGGGCGTGATGGGGATCATCCGCCTCCACCCGTATGAATACATTTACTACAACGCTCTGGCGGGGCTGGGCGGCGACGTGTATGCGCGCTTTGAATCGGACTACTGGTGTACTTCGTACCGGGAGGCCACCACCTGGTTGAACGACCACGCCCCGCAGGGTGCCACCGTGGAGGTCGGCAACGCTGGAATTATCGACCAGGCAACCGCATTCGCCCGGTCGGACCTACATCTGATCCGTATGACCTCGGTCGGAGAGGATCAGACGCCAGACTTCGCCCTGATTTGCGACGGCAAGGGCGGCCAACTCAACCTCCTGCCGGAGGCTCCCGTTCTGATGACCGTCGAACGCGGCGGCGTCGTTCTGGGCGAAGTAAAGGATTTACGCACCCAGCCCTAGATCTGCTGGCTTGGAAGGCGGGAATCAGACTTTCGCAGTCGAACAAACAACGGACACCCCACAATCAGATTCTGCCGATCATACTCTCCGTCAAATTCCTGAAACGGCGAGGGGTATGATGGAAAGAGCGGGCCCGAGACGCGCCCCGCCCTTTGTCTGTTACCAGTCCAAGGAGAGCCTGCCATGCCCGTCAAACACACTCAAGACGTTGAGTCGGAGAAGATCGAGACCGGCTCCGGCGTCACCAAGCAGGTGCTGATTCCCGATTCCGAGGGGCCCAATTTCGCCATGCGCCGTTTCGTGATTCAACCTCAGGGCGGCATGCCCAATCACACCAACCTGGTGGAGCACGAACAGTATGTCTTGGCCGGTCAGGCCCAGATTGGGATTGGTGAAAAGATCTTCGAGGTCACGAAAGGGGATGTGGTCTTCATCCCTGCCGGCACACCGCACTGGTACCAGAACGATGGCAACGAACCGTTCGAGTTCCTGTGCATGGTCCCCAACAAGCCGGACAAGACCACGGTCCTGGCCTAGGAGTCCCAAGAGTCCTCGTAGGCAGAGGGACCTTTCCCTTCAGGCCTGCTGCGACCCCGCCTCGGACACCAAGTGCACGTAGGTCCGCTCTGGGTTCCTGCGGATGAGCCCGGCCACGAACTGGTAGATGGCGAACAGCTCCAGCGAGAAGGGCAGATAGCCGCCATAGCCCAGGAGCGGCATTTCGAAGACGTGCAGAAAACCCAGATAGGGGACGTGGTAAATCCACTTGGGGTAGGAATAGAAGTTCCAGAATTCCCAGAAGAAGCCACAAATCAAGACACCCACCCACAGGGCAAGGACCGGCCGCCAATCACGCCGGTCCACAGTTGTGGCCAGGGATCGGTGGCCCATCCAGACGTTGATCGGCTCAAGCACAAAGTAAGGGCCCAACCAGATGAATGGGAAAAACAACCTGGGCCAGATTATCAGCAAGGCCAGCATCAACCAGCCGACCACGAAGAAACCGAGCAGTACCGTGCCTGATTTGGGGATCCTAGGCCCAGGCTTCGTATGGCGGAGCCAGCCGAATGTGCTGGCCAACTCCGCCGTCCCAAACACAGCCGGGATGACCGTCGAAAAGCTGATCGACGCCAGGATGGCGAACTGGGCCGGCGTGAAGTACTTGGCGCCCTGGTACACCCAGTTGCCCGTGTGGATGTTCAGCGCTTCAAATAGCCACCAGGCTGGGACAGAAACCAGGAACAGGCCGACGTAGCGGTGGGGACTGCGGGTCAGGAGCGAGTCTCCCTTGCGAAGAACAACCAGGGCATCTACCGCCAGGCAGTAGCCGAGCCAAAGCGGGAAGAAGAGCAGGTGTGTTCGCAAGCCCGGCAAGAACCAGTTCAGCGGCCAGAAGACGGCCACCATCCCCAGCCCTACCCAGCCATGCGCCGGCCAGCGGCGACGTAAACCCACCTGTGAGTCCTGCAACGCTGGATATGCCTCCTCAGCCGCGCCCAGGCGGCAGGCTGCGCGATCCCATACGAAGATTCTACCTTGGGCCTTCACACTGGCGAGCGATCCATCGCTACCATCTTCAGCAGTGCGCGTCTTCTGTGAGGAGAGATCCGCATGATGATCTTCGACGAACTCTGTTACGCACACTTCCGGGATGTCTACCGTTTCGCCATCTGGCTGACGGGCAACCCGTCTGAAGCCGAAGGCATCACCTCGGAGACCTACATCCGGGCGTGAACCCGACTGGGACGAATCAAAACAGGGAGGTAGCGCGGCAGCCAGACCGTGCCGAACGTCCCCGTACCATGTGGAACCGAAGAAGAACTTACCGACGTTGCCTACGCTGAGTTCCGCGCCATGCAGACTGCACAACTCAGGACGTCGCTCCATCCGGAGTCTGGCGACTTTTCCTCCGCCATCGTCCCTGCGGAGAGCTGCAGCGCCCACTACACACAGCCGTCCACGGTTGAAGGCTGCCCGCAATTCAACAACCAATCCGTCCCTGGCCGCAATCCATGGTCAGGGCTAGGCACGATCACGGGTTTCGTCACCAAGTATGGCACCATCGAATTCACAACCCAGTGCGTAACCGGGAGAGGCAGCCGCGCCTCGGGCGGGGGGAACCTTGGAGGAACGGTCTCAACTCCCCGACCACTGATCGGGGGTGTCCTCGTCGAAACCCCGCATATCTGCTTCGCGGGCCCCACCCTCACAAACGGCATGCCACGCCCGGTCCAACCTCAGGCCGAGACATCCGATGAACTTGCCTGCGTTTCGGCGTCCTGACCAGTCGGCCCGCTCGGCTGGCGATTTCCCGCCTTCGCCACAACCGGCCCACCCAATGCTGCCAAGACTTCGTCCAACTCAGGTGTCTGGTCTCGGCTCTTGAAATCTGACAATCGGCGGTAGACTTCGGCCGCCGCCTGGTGGAACGAGCCCGGCAGGCCCGCCGCCTCGAACGTCTCAGAGATTTCTTCCATCTCGCCGACGAAACGCCAGGCCTTGGCGGTGACGCGGCGAACGCGCCCGTTGGTAGCATCCACAAAACCGGCATTGTCACGCGCCCACTGGCGTTCAAGTTCATGGCGCACGCCCCACACCTCTGCTGTCGTCAAGATGGCCGCCAGGAGCGCCGTTGTGCCCTTGGTGTAGGCGCCGTAGCACATCTTCAGAGCCGACGCCCAGCCGACCTCGTCACCGACGACCTGGACCTCGAGCATCCCTCCCGAAAAGCACGCTGCAGCGGCATGGGCGTTCCATCCTGAGAGACACAACCAGGTCGTGTTCGGGTGCCAAGCCGGCCCTCCGATGATCCCGCCATCGACGAAGTCCACACCGGCCGCCTCCATGGCTTGCCCGATTCTCCGAGCCCGCTGGGGGGATGTGGCGTTGGCGTCCAAATAGAGGCCCTCGAACCCGCAATCCAGGATAGTGTGTGCCACGTCTTCGGCTGCGTGCGGAGGGCAAACGCTGACGATGACTTCGCTTTGGTCGCACAGGGCTTGAACCGACCCTGCGTCCTCCAAGCCCTGACCTTCTGCCCTTTCGCGTGTCTTCACGCTTCGCCCCTCGGATACCCAAATGACGCGATGGCCAATCGCCTGGGCCGAAGCCGCCACGGAGACGCCCATGGAGCCCGGATGAAGAATCCCAACTGTTTTGCTCATGAACCCACCTGTTGTCCAATCCGATTCATCTTTGGAGAACAGCGCCAGCCTCCGAAAGAGACGCTCGTCCCTGCTCATGCAGCCTTCGGCGCTCAGCGCTTCTTCTTTCTACTACCCTTCTCCCGCGCCGCCAATAGCCATCCCTGGCCAGGCAGCCGCGAGCAGTCAGCACCCAGCATCCAATCCCCAACTACCAGTCAGGTGTCCTCGGCGGAGCCTGGCGCTCGGAGGGCCAGGTGCAAGCCATGCCATGATTGGGAACCTTATAGCCTCCTGCGGGATGTCGAGTTGCTGCTGGGAGCGGCTCAGCGCCAGAGCCTAAACCACCGCCGACTTGCGGAATTGCGGAGGCCGGCGCGCTTGGCTCAGCCGCTCGAACGCGTACGCCAGCTTGAGCAGCGTGCCCTCCTGCCACGCTCCGGCAAAGAACGACAACCCGATCGGCAACCCCCGGATGAAGCCGGCCGGCACGGTGATGTGCGGATAACCCGCCACGGCAGCCGGCCCCGTGCGATCAACTTCCGAGTTGTATGAATCACCATTGACCAAGTCGATCAGCCAGGCGGGCCCACCGGAGGGCATGACGATGGCGTCCAGCTGCTGGCTGGAGATCAAGGCATCGATCCCTTCCTTCCGAGCCAACCGCTGACAGCGGGCGAGCGCCTGTCGGTAGGGCTTACCATTCAGGGAGCCCTTGGCCAGGGCCTCGATGAAAAGCTCCTGCCCAAAGTAGGTCAACACTTGCTCTCGATGGTCTCGGTTGAATGTGATCAGATCCTCCAGCGAATGGACCGGTGCGCTGGACCCGAGCGAGGCCAAGTACTGGTTCATGTCGGCCTTGAATTCGGTGAGCAGGACCGCGATTTCATCATCCCCGAGTGCGTCGGCGTTCGGCAAATCAGCCGGATCGACGATTTCGGCACCCGCCTTGCGCATGAGATCGAGGCTCGACTCCAAAATCTCCGTCACTCGTGGATCGTTCCCGACCAAATTTCTGGCCACGCCAAGCCGGGCGCCCCGCAGCCCGTCTTCGGTCAGTAAGCGGGAGTGGTCGTGATACCAAGGACGAGGCCGCGTTTTGGTGACGCCATCCTGCGGATCGGTCCCCGCCATCACGCCGAGCATGATGGCCACATCCGCCACCGTCCGCCCGATCGGCCCGGCGGTATCTTGACTGTGGGCGATGGGGACGATCCCCCGCCGACTGATGCGACCGACGGTCGGCTTCAGCCCGACCACGCCACACGAGTGCGATGGGCAGATGATCGAGCCGTCCGTCTCCGTCCCAACGGCGGCTGCGCACAGGTCGGCCGCCACGCCGGCGGCCGAGCCCGAAGAGGATCCGCAGGCGGTTCGGTCTAGGGCATGCGGGTTGCGAGTCAATCCCCCCAAGCTGGACCAGCCGCTGACCGACCGGTGGCCGCGGAAGTTGGCCCACTCGCTGAGGTTGGACTTGCCCAGGATTACGGCTCCGGATCGGCGCAGACGATTGACCAGGTGGGCGTCACGGCGCACCCGGAAGTCCTCTAGGGCGATCGACCCAGCGGTAGTGTGCATCGGGTAGCGTGTCTCAATGTTGTCCTTGATCAGGATGGGGATCCCGTGCAGCGGACCTCGGACTTGATCATGCGGACCGCTCTTTGTCCAGCGCCTTCGCCTCTTCCAGTGCCTCTGGGTTGAGCTCGATGACAGCGTTGATCTTCGGGCCGGCCTGGTCGATCTGTTCGATCCTGGTCAGGTACTGTCGGGTGATGGCCTCAGACGTCAGCTCGCCATCGGCCATGGCAGCCGATAGATCGGCAATCGTGGCTTGCTCCATACGGCACCTCCACCAAGCATCTTAGCCGAACAGCCAGACCCCCGCACATCATGCATGATTCAAGCGGCGAAGGGATCGGGCGTTTGTGACATCTTTCACAATCACAAGGGGTGGTGGGTGTAAGAAACGCCGCCGTCCCCCCGTTGCACATGGCCGCGCTCTAGGTCCTCGCAACACATCAGTCTAGGTTTTTCCATCGCTCCGGGTTTGTCCGAATGTACCGACGTACTGCATTGAGCTCGGCTTCCCTGCGGATGATCCTGTCGTAGTAGTTCCTTTGCCAGATTCTCAATTCCGGATCGCCTCCCATTTGACGTGCCCGACGGGTCACAGCGCCCTTGAATCCTGAGACTATCGAACCCAAGGATTTGGGTTTGCGGCGTAGGGGACCATCGCGATGTGCCCCTACGCTTGTTGAACTGTGCCCCGCGAAATCGTTCGCGTATCACAATGATCCCGTGGATATGGTCAGGCATGATGACGAATTCATCCAAACCGACCTCGGGACGGATGATGGCCGTGCGAAGCCATTCCTCCCTGACAACCTCACCCACAGGCCACAAGGCAACGCGGCCGCCCTCAACGCTGCCGAACAAATCCAGCCTATGATAGGCACAAATCGTCACGAAGTACGCGCCTGGCCGAGTGTAATCAAAATGCGCCAGCTGAATTGATCGTCGGCCCCAACCGCCAGACATGCCATCCCCCTTCCCCTACGCGCCTGCTTCCCATCAGAAGAAGTGCATCAGGTGCGGCCGAGTATGAATGTTCATGGCCCCATCGATGGTGACAACCACGCAGTACCCGCCTCGTTCCTCCAAATAGGCGAGTTCATTGTCTGAGGAGACTCTGGATCCAGCCGTGAAGCTCACCTTCAGGCCCGATTCGCCAGCCACATGAACCAGTGCCGTTGTCTTCGAATGCAGCGGCAGCCGGTCGATCTGCAGCCGGAACCCCGTGCCCTCCACCATCAAATCCTCCAAGTAGAGGTCGGAGTTGTTTTCGACCTCGATCCTCGGCGGCGCGTTGTAGGTCCCACTGAACCAACGCACCGCCAGGGCGCCGCAGGCCAGCCCCCGAATCAGCAAAGAGGCCACAATCCAGCCGATGCGTCTGGCGGACATCTTGACCCCCTCTCGCTTGAGATCAGACACTCGCGATCATCGGCGGGTTTGCAGCACGATCAAAGCCCCCTGGCCATGACATGATCGGTCTGGGGATCGCTGCCCAGCACGAAGGTCTTCTCCCCGACCTTTGTGAAGCCCCAACGTTCATAGAAGCGGATCGCCCGGATGTTCTTCTCCCACACACCGAGCCAGATCGTCTGGGCGCCCTGGGCGGCGGCTTCATCAAGGGAGGCCGACATCAGCCTCGCCCCCAAACCCGTACCGATGGCTCGCGGGTCGACGTAGATGCGCACCAGTTCGATGGGGTCGGGCCCACCCACTGCTGGTGGGGCCACGCCTGACCGCAGCATACTGTACCCGACGATGCGGTCGCCGTCTTCGAGCAGCAGGAAGGTGGAGTCCGGATCCCCCAGCTGCGCAGCGAAAGTCGCCCCCGAGAAGGCCTCCTCCAGGTAGCTGGCCATGTCTTCGCGGGTATTGTCGGGGCCAAAGGCGGCCTCGAAAGCCGCCGCGCCGAACCGCGCCAGTCTTTCGGCGTCCCCCGGCATCCCTTTACGAAGGCGTATCTTGCCCCTTGCCATGCTCCCAACTCCCTATGCGCAGCCGCGCGACACAGCATTCGATCCTACGTCAAGATACCCCGAACGCAAGGCACCGCCCCCCATGAACTGCGCGCATCCATCTTGTGAATACTTTCACAAAAGGGCAGAGACCAGGCACGAAGAGTGGCGGGGGCGCCCTGAACCTGGGACTACCTTATCGAGTTTCGCGTGTCTCTAGATCCTTCAGAAGAGCTCAGAGCTAGAAATCAAAGCTCAGGAAGCTGATGGTGATGATGTCAAGCTCATCGGCGGCTTTGTTTGTCGGGGAGTCATTTCGGAAGTCCAGCGACAATGAGGATCCGGACGGTCGTTCGAACCTGAGGGAGGCCCGGCGAGCCGTTGCATGCTCCTCCTGGACCAGGTTCCAACCGTCCGACGCCAGCTCTGTCTTGTAGAACTGAATGGCCTCATCCAGTCTCCCAAGGACCGTCAGGTCAAAAAGACGACGACCCAAGGTCGGTTTGGTAGCGCAGGATGTCACGATCAACCAACGGCCAGTCGGTCTCGGGAACCGGCCCGCAGTGCTCGACAGGTTGAACCTCCACAGACGTCCCAAAGTCAAGGTAGTTCAGTTCGTAGCTAGATGTTCCCGGCGTGCCCGGACCCGCCCAAGCCAAAGTCTGATCGATGCCGACGCCGCGGAAGGCCAGTCTCACCAAGAAGCCGTCCTGCGCGTCAACGTAGACATCACCGGAATCAAGGCTGTCAAGTTTGATCAGTGTTGGGTCAAAGTTGCCCACGTCCAGCACATAATGGTCTGTCAGCCGACCGTTGACGGTCACGCCGCCTTCCACCCAGGCGGCATCGCCCACCAAAAAACTGCTTGGGCGCGGCAGAATTTGGGTCGGCGGAGCCGGGCCCGCCAGCGCCGCCGCATTGATCATGCTGCACGTGGTGCCGTCGAGGAGGGTGATCAAGCCATCGATCACACGCTTGTCGACGGCGGAGCCACCACCCTGAATGGCGCCCCCCTGCCGCGTTTCCGTAAGTGTCGCTCCGGGCGGATTTTCGGCGACTCCCCCTTCAGCGTGCGTCCCCCCATTTGTCGAGGCCGACTCTAACTTGTGGTCGAACGTCACGCGATAGCTGCCGACATTGGTTGGATACTGGATATCCTCCAGCGTCGCAAGATCAAGCAGCTCATGTGCCGTATTCGTCCTTGATTGCTGAGCCCCATTCGTAGGTGCGGCCGTGGGCTTCGGCCCCTGTCTTCCTGCCGTTGAGCTGGGTGGTGCCCCATCTCCTGGCGGGACCGCAGAAGATGAAAGCAGATTGCAGCCCAGGCCCAAGCAGCCGGCGAGCAGAAGGCCGATCAGCGTTCGCTTGAACGTAGTTCCCATCGAGCCCGTTCCTTTCCCCAGTCCTGCCCTCCATCCCATCGCGCCCGCCCCCTTAGAGCCTGGGGCGGGCGCGTAACCTTACCAACGATGTGCGGTTTCCCCCTAGTACGGTGTGGCGGTGGCCGCCACCACGTTCACTTCCTGATTGACTTGCAAATCAGGTATGACGACATTGTACAGTCCGTACTGGAAGATCTTGACCCGGGCTTCGCCCTTGCCTTCCGCGTCGCCGGTTATCGTGAACGCCCCGTCGCCGTCCACCGCCGGCCCGGTGACTGCTCCTGAGACATCCTGCCCCTCATCCAAGTTGAAGATCCAAATGAGGATCTCGCTGTACGAGCCGGGGGCGGTGTGCTCATAGGTGGCACGCACTTCGATGGCTGCTGGGGGCGAAGTCTCTTCCGGCACGGCTGTGAGCTCCTGTTGCGGAGTTTCTGTCGGATTGGGCCCAACTGGGGTTTCGTTTCCCTTGTACTCAACCAACCCGGCATCGTGGGTTGTGTCGCTCAACCCATCGAAGATAAAGGGATCCGTCTGGCCGCTGGCCTGAATGGCGTCGCTGTCAAGGCTATCATCCGAACCGACATCGTTCAGCGTGAACACCATGCCTTCCGGCGGCGTAAACCAGACAACGTAAGTTCCCTGGTCCACCTTGGCCAGCTTGTATTCACCATTGGCATCGGTCCGGGTTGAATCCAGTACGTTGCCGGTCTCGTCCACCAGGCGAACTTCCACGTCACCCAGCCCCTCCTCCCCTTCATCCTGCAGCCCATTGCCGTTGGCGTCAAACCAGACCCGGTCTCCGATGCCGCCTCCCGGGACAGCACTGCGCAACCCTGCCAGCGGATTGGTGCAAGTGCAGGCCAAGGCAACCAGCAGTCCTGTGGCAGAGAACAGGGCCAGCCTGCGCGTAGTGCGCGGGTCGTGCATGAGATTTCCCTTCTGCTTGGAGAACCACAGGGGCGGGGAACGAGGCGGTTCAGGTGGGCCCCAGCAGCCCATCGAATTGATGGGAGAGAATAGCATGCCTCTCCGGCGGCCGCCAGCCGCCGCAGCAGGGTCAAGCACATCAGAATGTGAGGAATTTCACAAATTGGGGGAGATCGACTGCGTAGTCGATCCCCGGGCACCCGTGGCCGAGATTATGACCGCCCTAGGCGACCCTCTACCCTGGCGCATCATTGAAAGCTTTGCGATACGTCTCGAGATGCTTCTTGTACTGGGCCTCGGTCAGGCGGATCACCCGCGGGAGGGTCACCAGGCTCGGCAGCTCCTGGAAATACATCCTGGCTGCGACGAACTTGCGCTTTCGCTTCTTCTTGCGGAAGGTGTCAAATGCACGACCATGGGACTCGGACACGCGGAACGTGTTTCCCCGCTGCTCGATCAAGCCCATCGCCAGCAGGTAGTTGAGTGCCACCTCCATCTCAGCCCGCGTGGGGATGGCATGGTTGATCCAATCGTAGGCGTTGATGATTTGCGGGACGGTGTAGGGCCCGCCTCCGCCCCAGAACATGGCCAAGAAAATGATCGGCGTTTCGCTCTTGTCCCAGTTCTCATTCACAACATTTGTCACCTCGAAAGCACGGGGCCGCAAATCCATCGCGAGGTGATCCCCACCTCCGCCGGCCCCGAGGCAAACGAGTGGTACATGATTAGAACCGAAGGCCCTTTAATCGTGGCTTTCAATCTGCTCCCGCGTGTGCTCGAGGCACCTCTCGATCTCCCCCGGGTCCAACTGCTGCCCCTGTTTGGGTGTCAGCTCCAGAGTCACCGAATCCTCCCCGGGCTGGATGTCGAGCGACTCGAGCTTCTTGTACTCATCCGTGGGGCAGGAGCAGCGCCCTTCCTGGCAGGCCTGGAAAGCGTCCAGGATCTCTCCCTGGTCGTCGCCCAATTCACCTACCTGGATAACCATCCGATCTTGGTCATCATTGATCCGATACTTCATGCTCGAGGCCTCCCATCGCAAGTCGCCCACTCATTTGAGTGCCGCCAGGCCGGCTGCGAGCCGGGCTCTCTCAGCTGCCGACAGCTTGGCTCCCGGGTGGGTGATCACATAGGTGAATGGTGGCATCTCGCCTTCCTGCACGATGCGTGACAACTCGTGCGAGCGCCGCGAGCTCCCGGTCCATTGGGAAAAGTTGAGCTCCCGTCGGCCCCTCAGCACATCCAGTTCAACCACCCAGGAAGCCGGGGCGACGTCAGCATACCAGGGCCATTTGCTCTCGTTCGAATGGCAGTCGAAACAAGCCCGCACCGCCAGGTCGCGCACGGCCGGGTCGGGCCAATTTGGCTCGGCGACCACCGGCGGGTTGGAATGGGTTCGGCCAAACGGAATGAGCTGGATAGCCAACATGCAAGAGACCGCCAGTCCGGCTACAGCTGCGATGACGAAGATGATGCGCCGGGTCATTGAGTACCTCCAAGGGTTGAGCCAAAGGACCGCTACGCTCAGAATATGTCACATGCTGACAAGCATAATAACCCCTCGTGGACACCTTGAGCACTGAGCTCAGAGCCTTGGGCCGAAAACGCGCTCTCGTTTTCTTGTGTCGTGAGGTGATTTCCAACGGCCGCGGTGACCCTCGGCCACCTGCGCCTCAGCTGACCTGAGCGCGGCCGAAGGACGCGAAATGGCACGCGGGGGATGGCACCGTTGCTCGCGAAAGATGATGCCCCTGCCCGTTCCCCCTCGTGTCGCGGGGCCAGGGGGGAGCAAGTGAATCAGAAAGCTGGTGGTGATTGACCTGTAGTGTAGGGACAGGACCAGCAGTGGGCGAGATGCCTAGTCGGGATCTCCCCCACCCTCTTTGCGCGCCTGGTACTCGGCCAGCATTCGGCGCGCCTTCCCCGCCTTGCTCGTGGGGACGAAGATTTCGACCGCCCCCAGCGTCCCCACCGACAGCCCGAACACCGACCCGGCGGCCTCTTGAGAGAGCTCGCAGTCGATGCCTTCGGCGTTGAGGAAGGACTTGATGAACTCGGCCTCCGGCCGGCCGGAGACGGTAACGAGGCTCACGTAGGGATCGAGCATGGAAGACTACTCCGAGCGCTGACGGCTTGTGCCCCTCATTCTATGACAGTCGAGGATGCGGCGAAAGCCCGCCCGGTTGACCTGGCCCGCCGGACTCAGCCAGGAGGGTGTTAACCGTCCCCCAGAGATCGAGGCCTTTGCCGTATTCTTTCGCTTGTTGTAAGGCCTCAGGCTCGAGCATAGGAGCCAGCTTCTCAAGAGACTGCCTCACGTTCTCACGTGTATAGATGTAAGTCTCAGGATGCGCCTCAACCAGAGCCATAAGCTCAGCTGCACGCACCACGTCACCGGCAAGTTCGTACCTTCCTGCGGATCCCGCCAAGATGTCCAGGCATAAATCTGGCTTGTGTAAAACTGCGCCCAACTTCAAGGCCTCGTGATGCTTGACCTCGGCCTCCTTCAAATCACTCAATTTCACGGCAAGATCTCCCAACCAAAGCAACATGAAAGCCTCGCCATTGGTGTTTCCGAGCCTCTTGTAGGTTGTCAGAGCCGCCTCGAAGCGGTCCTTCGCAAGGTCATACTCGCCCATGCTCATGGCGGCATATCCCAGGTCGCCGATGGACATCGCGACTCCAGCCTGATTGCCCATGCTTTCCCGATCGCTCAGTGCCTGTTGGTGCCGGGCTTGCGCCTCTTCGAAATCCCCCATTTGGATCGCAAGATCGCCCAGATCCATGAGGCGATTAGCAGCCCACTGCTTGTTGTCGGTGGCCCGAAAAGCCCAATAGGCATCCTCCAGAAGCTCTTTGGCCCTTGGATAGTTACCCTGCCGGAGAGCGATGTGTCCCAGCCCGGAGAGATACCATGCCATGTCATTGTGGTTGATGAAACCGACACTGGTCTCGATGGCTGCTCGATAGTGACATTCAGCCTCCGGGTAGCGACGTTCGAAAATGGCCTTGTCGCCCCAACAGAAGTGCGTGAAAGCTGTTCCCCAATCGAACCCCAGTTCCTCGTAGATTGCGAGGCATTCCTGGAACAAACCTGTCGCTTCCCTGTAACCGACCCCTTCACCGAAGCGAGCAAGAGTGGCGCTGACCCAAGCCAGTTCTTCAGGGGCTTCCAGCCTGCGCAGGATGGCCTGGCCCTTTCGCCACAGCTCGGTTCCTTCCATGGCCCGGCCATTGAAGCGGATGAACCATCCCAAGACGGACAATACAAGACCATAGGCGATCCCCCTTTCTCCCGTCGGAGCCTCCCCCCCGAAGAGATCTGCCGCCCAGGTGAAGATGATCTCGGCCTCCTGCCGCCAGCCGTTGTTTTCGTACAATCTCCAGAGGCCCAGAATCTGCTGCCTGATTTCAGGGTCTTTGTCCCGCGTGACCGCCCAGCGAAATCCGGAGCGAATGTTGTCCATCTCCGGCATAAGCTCCCCGAGATCAGCGGCTCTGATGGCTGCGTCATGCCGGTGGATGAAATCTGAGAAGTACTCGCAGTGCCGGTCGCGTGCTAGGTTGACTCCCATCGGATCCTGGCTCAGCTTCTCGTGAGCGTATTGGCGCAGGAGTTCGTGAATTCGGTAGCGGCCGTCTTGGGAAAGCCGGATGAGCGACTTGTTGGCTAAGGCCCTTAGTATCTTCGGTGTTGCGCCGGCCACCTGCTCGGCGGCCTGGCGAGTGAAGCCACCGCGGAAGACAGACAACCTCTCGAAGACGTCGCAAGCATCGTCGTCCATCATCTTCCATGTGGAATCAAAGACGGCGCGCAGGCTGTGGTGCCGTTCCGGCGCGTCGCGTCGCTCTGAAACCAAGAAATCGAGACCGTGCCGAATTTCAGCCTCAATCTCTGGCAGCGAAAGCACCTGTATCCAGGCCGCAGCGAGCTCTATCCCTAGAGGCATCCCTTCCACGAGTTCGACAGATGTCGACAATGCTCCGTAGCTCGCCCTGCGTTCGACCGAGCTCGGGATTCAAGCGGGTGGCGTTCTGTAGGAACAACCTCACGGCACTGAACTCTTGCGCCGCCAGCGCCAAGTCCCTGTCGACCTCAATCCCTTGTTTCGGATAAGTCATTCCTTTGAGGGGGTACACGACCTCGGCCAGGATATTCAACTTTTCGCGCGAGGTGACGAGCACTTTCACGCGTGGCGCGGCGCGCAGAATCCTGGACAACAACGCGGCACCCTCCAGTAGATGCTCGAAATTGTCCAGGACCAGCAGGGTCTCCTTCTTTTGGAAAAAGTCTAGCAGTTGTTGCTCTTGCTCGACGCCTTGATAGAACTGAAAGCAAACGGCGTCCGCAATGGTCGAGACGAGAAGATCACTTGAGTTGAGCGAAACCAAGGGGACAAAGAAGACTCCGTCCAAGAACCAGGGCTCTTGCTCTCCCCCGGTGGGTTTTGAGGCGAGGATCTGCTCTTCAGCCGCGGCCAGGGCCAGACGGGTTTTACCCATCCCACCTGCCCCCAGGATGGTCACAAGACGCACCACAGGCTCGGAAAGCAACCCCCCCAGCGATTTAAGATCTTCTGTTCGGCCCACGAAGGGCGTGTTTTCGTAGGGCAGATTGTTTGGGCAGGCCCCCAAGGAATGCAGCGCCGGGAACCGGGTCGGCATGCCCGAGATGAGAAGCTGGCTGACGGGCTCCAACTGTTGGAAATCCTTCAGCCGGTGCCTGCCGAGATCCCGGAGTCTCACCCCGTCTGGCAGTTGGCGCCGCACCAAGGCAGCGGTGGTTTCCGAGAGCAGGACTTGTCCGCCATGGCCGAGATTTCCGATCCGGGCTGCCCTCGTCACGTCGAGGCCGACATAACCCTCCTCGGCCAGCGCGGGTTCCCCGCTGTGCAGCCCCATTCGAAGACGCACCGTGGCGCCCTTGGGCCAGGGATGTTCTGTCATTGCGCGCTCGGATCTCAACCGCGGCTTGGATGGCGTCGGTAGCCTTGGCAAAGGAGGAGAAGAAGGAGTCCCCCTGGGTATCAACTTCCTTGCCACGCCACTTTCCAACGCAGGTTCGAATGAGTTGGCGCTGGTCAGCCAACAACCTTGAGTAATTTTCGCCCACCCGTCTGATCAGGCGAGTGGAACCTTCGATGTCGCTGAACAGAAACGTCACCGTGCCGCGGGGAAGTACTTGAGCAGCTGACTTGGGCCCCTCTTCGTCGTTCATGCTGGCTTTCAGAGATCGTCGTGTTCATCCATCGATCTCAATATCCAAGATAGCATGAATTCGCGCCCATCGTCACGTCTCTGGCATTGCATGCCCTGCCAGCGAGAGGCGAGCCGGGCCGCGCTTGCCGCCTTGGCCGAGCCCGATCGAGCCAGATGTCACCAGCGCTTGTGACGCATTTCACAAAGTGACAGGTGCCGGACAACGGCCGGATGGGCGATCCGATCTAGCCGCAATCCGGGACCATCTACCTCAGCCAATGGCCCGTCGATAGCGGATCCACACCGCCAGAAAGACGACGAAGATGGCGAAGAAGAGCCAGGCGGTGGCGGGCCCTCCAGCGAGGATACCCAGGGCGATCGCCAGAATCGCCGCCGTCGCCCAGATGATCTTCAGGCCGAGCATGGCCCTGAAGACCTCCCGTCCGGCGTTCCTCTCCAGGAGCGAAGCCCCGCCAATGCCGAGCAGGGCGGCGCCCACCAGCCGGGATGTGATCGGATCGACGGCCGACCAACCGAACAGCGGCAGGATCCAGTCGGGGACAAGGAGCAGCGGCACGGCGAAGATGATATCCACGGCGAAATGGATCACAAACCAGGTGCGAAGGCCTTTGGGGACATCGGGGCTGGTGTCCACGGAGGGTCCTTTCCTTGGGAGACGTTGGATGGCATTGGTGATCAAGAACCATCCGGCGACGCAAATCCGGCTAGAACATCCCCAGCAGCATCGGGCTGAAATAGGGGATCAGCCAGATCGCCCACACCGTCACGCTGAAGCGGTGGAAGCTGTGGATCCAACGCTCGTCCTTTCTGAGCAACACCACGGTCGCCCAGACGGCATGAATCAGCATCAGGACGATCGCCAACAGGCCGGACACGCCGTGCAGGCTGAACTGCATCCCGCCGACCGCCTCGAACATCATCCCGGTCCCCCACGTGTCACAAACAAAGCCCAGCCAAAAGAAGACCAAATGCCAGGCCTTCAACTCGCCGGCGAAGCGTTCGCTCCACACGCCGATCGTGTAGAAGACCAGGGCGGAGGTGATGACGATGGTCACAATGGGGCCCATAGGTGGTTGCTCCGAAATCTTCTGTGATGGCTTGTCGGTACGGTGATCCAACCCACGAGAGCATACAATAGTCAGGCCAATTTTGCCCAGTCCTTCTGCCCAAACCGACAAGTTGTATGGCGCGACTCAGAAAGGCATGCCCGTTCTAAGACGGTGCTTGATGGTGGACAGGATGGCATCACTGTCCCACAGGCGATCCGAGAATCTGTCGAGATGGGTTGGATTGACAGCGCTCAGTTGCTCGGCAGCCGAAAGAAAGCACCTCTGGTGATGCAGCTGCCGGTGGCGTCATCCCCGCTGCATAGCGTGACGTAGGCTGCGGCTTCATTGCCCGCGTGGAAGTCCGGCATGGGGACCACAATATAGGCGGTGGCGCCCGGCGCCAGCGAGCTGCCGCTCTTGTCCTTGGGGCATGATGTCGGGTTGTCGCCGAACGGGTCCGACAGCGTGTTGGGCCCATACACATGGTTGGTCGCCGTGAGGTCCTCGATACGGACGCGGGCCGACTTGAAGGTCACGGTCCCGACGTTGGTGACGACGAGCGACACGCGCGTCGAACCACATTCCGAGAAGCTGTGCCGGTACATCACGAAATTCACCGGGGAACTCGGCGCGGGTTCCGGCGTGAGCACGGGCAGCGAGTTGACATCGCCTTCAACGGTGGCGTATTCGCCCCAGATCCAGCAGGTCTCGCCGCTCTGGTCCGGATTGGCGATGAACCAGTAGTCGCTGTCGGCACTTCTGCCCTTGACATCCGCCAGCTGTCCCGGCTTGAAAGAAAACACCCGGGGATAAGCCAGGCCGGGCCCGGTCCGACAGTTGGTGGCCAGCGACACGCCCACCTGAGCGGGCAGCGAAGCCGGCGCCGGGGATTCGGTCGGAATTTGGGTTACGGCCAGGGTGGGTTTGGGTGTGGCGGTCGGAAGGGCCGTCGGCAGGACGCAGCCGCGGGCTCGCCGGACTGCGCAGCCACGGTGGCATTGACGGCGGCATCCACGGTGGCGGCCACATCGACCCCGCTCGCCGCGGGGGCGCCGGGTGCCCCGCATCCGGCCACCAAAAGGGAACCCACAAGAGACAGAAGAACCGCTTGTCTGACGCTCATCTTATGCTCCAGTTAGCTCAGCGAACGCGTTGCCCCCGACATCGTTCAGCGGCGGAAACCGCCACCACAAATCATACCCGACAGAACCCAGCCCGTGTACGGGAAATGCGCCCGGAATGACCAGATGGGGCCGCCCAGGGACCACAAAGCTTGATCTAGAGTCCGATTGTGAAGGACTTCACAAGTAGGCCGGCCGGTGGAATGGACGGACCCGGTGCCGGCCTTGCGCAAATCACGATTGGGTTCAAGCGTCAGCCGCACCTTCCTGCCTGATAACCGCGCAGCACCGCCTACCCTGCTTGTCATGCTTGGCCCATTGGTTCCAGCCTCCTCCTCTTGACAGACCAAAGTTTAATGTGAAACAATGCAACAAAGGGACAATCCAACATTCGCACAATCCAACAAACGAGGAGCTATTGAACGTACTTGCCGGGCGAATCCACCTCGATTTCCACTCAGACGATCCCATCTTCCTCCAGATCGCACGCCAGATAGAAGCGCTGGTCGCGGAGGGGACGTTTAAGCCCGGGGATCAACTGCCCACCGTGCGAGAGCTGGCCATCGACTTGCGAATCAATTTCAGCACCGTCGCTCGCGCATACCGCTACCTGGATGAGCAGCGCCTGATCTCGACTCAGCGCGGGCGCGGTACCTACATCGAAGAGCCGGCCGATCGGGGCAGCGAGTCAGAACAAGAGGGCAAGGCCGATGCGGATGCACCCGAGCAGCTGGCAGGGTTGACCCAACGCTTTGTCCGCGAGGCAGCACAATTGGGGGCTTCCCCAGAGCAGATCCGCCGGATCTTCAAACAGCAGTTGGACATCTGGCGTTACGACCACCCGGCAGAGCCGGGCAGGCAAACTGGAGGTTGAGGCAATGTTGAAAAGAATGGTTCCAAGCCCGTCCGATGAGTCGGAGCAAGGCGGGTCGCTGCAGGCTCAGGTCAAAGCGGCGTTCGTCAAACCCATCGACAACCGGCGCGTCAGCGGCATGGCGGGCTTCATGTTTTTGTTGGTCATGGCCTTGGCAGTGTTTGGCAGGATCTCCCTCGGCAGCCGCCTGAGCCCAGGTTCCGCCCCCGCATACTGGATGGGGGTCATGATCGTCGCCTTCTACCTGTTGTTCGCCATCAAGGTCGCCCAACAGTGGGAAAAGGCCGTGGTGCTTCGCCTGGGCCGTTTCGTTGGGCTCAAAGGGCCCGGGCTGTTCTGGATCGTGCCGATCCTCGACAGCACCCCGGTGTGGATCGATCACCGGGTGATGGTCACGCCTTTCAACGCTGAGAAGACGCTGACCAAGGACACGGTGCCGGTGGACGTGGACGCTGTGCTGTTCTGGGTAGTGTGGGATGCGGAAAAGGCCGCCCTGGAAGTTGAAGACTACCGCAGTGCCATCGCCTGGGCTGCCCAGACCGCTCTGCGGGAGGTCATCGGCCAAATGACCCTGGCGGAAATCCTGGTGGGGCGGGCGGTGATGGACGAACAACTGCAAGAGATCATCGACGAGCGCACCACGCCTTGGGGCGTGACCGTTCAAAGTGTCGAGATCCGCGATGTCATCATCCCGCAGGGCCTGGAAGACGCCATGTCCCAGCAGGCCCAAGCCGAACGCGAACGCCAGTCGCGTGTCATCCTCGGCGAAGCCGAACTGCAAGTGGCGGACTCCTTCGCCCAAGCTTCCCAAGCCTACATTAACAACCCCACGGCGCTTCACCTGCGCGCTATGAATATGCTCTTTGAAGGGCTCAAAGAAAAGGGGGCACTGGTCATCGTCCCATCCAGCGCGGTGGATACGATGAACTTGGGGGGCATCAGCGGTATGGTTTCCCTGGCGCAGCAGAACCAACCCAAGGAGACGTAGCTCAAGTTCTGTCCAGAGGATCGAAAGCCCACTGACAGGCGCCGTTCAGGCTGGCCAAACGGGAATTTGGCCAGCCTGTCTGCTATCACATCCTGTATGCCCATCACGAGCGGCCGAGATCGGGACCCTATGTGCCAGCCAAGCTCGACCCCGCCCTGCCCCGAGCACACAACCCTCGCGCCAACCCCAGCCGGTCGAAAGAGGTCCGGCGCAGGTTGCGGCGGCGAAGGTATGGGGCCCGGCCAGGCTATGCGCTGGTCAGGAAGTTGAGTATGACCTGGTTGACCTCATCCGGCCGCTCAGAATGCGCGTTGTGACCCGCCTGGTCGACAAATACCAAATGAGCATTTGGAATCCCAGCCGCCAATTCCGCCTGATGCTCAGGGGGAAACTGGAAGTCGGAACGCCCGGCGAGCACCAACGTGGGGGCCTGGATTTCACCCAGGCGATCCATAACGCTCCAACCTCTCAGCAGCTGTCCAAATCCAAAGATGAGGGCCTCAGGACGGGTCTTCATGCGCAGCCCGGTCAAGACCTCTCTGGCCAGCAAAAAGGGTGTTGGCCGATGGTAGTAGGCGCCGCCGAACTTCCTCATGGCTAGCGACATTTCGTTGGGCTCGATCTCCCCTCTGAAGAAGCGGCGGGCAAGTGCGACCGTGTCTTGATCAAACCCGCAGCGCGCCAGGGCCTCGGGCGCATGTTGGTGGACCCATCGGCTGTCGCCGCAGGTATCCATCAAGATCAGGTGGGAAAGCCGCTTGGGAAAACGAAGCCCATACTCCAAGGCCACCATCCCACCGAAGGAATGCCCCAGAACGGCCCACCGGTCGAACCCCAGCCGCTGGCGCAGTTCGTCCGCGTCGGCGGTGAGATTCTCCCAGGTCATGCTCGATACCTCTGCTCCAGTCGAGCGTCCGTTGCAGCGATGGTCATAGAAAACCAACGTGTGGGTCTCTCCGAGGGGGCGGAGCGGGTGCATGGTGTGGTGATCCACACCCGGGCCGCCGTGCATGAGCACCACGGGGTCACCCTGGCCCCGTATCTCCACAAACATGGAAACGCCTCGGATGGGGATGAACGTCATCGCAGGGTCTCCAAACAAACAGCGGGACAGACCGGCTTCTCAGGTCCTGGACACCAACCCGATCGCCCTGCGGCGAGTCGCCCCGCTGTCATGAGGAGAGGTCGCGCCCGGCCCACCGCTGTCCACCAGCTCATGCCTCCGGCGAGGAGTTCAGGCATCCGGCCTGAGACTGCAATCGCCGGCACCTCGCTTTTTCTGGTCAAGATCACGACGGCAACCATGGCCCAGAAGACCGCCGCCTTGGCCAGGAGAAACACCAACAAGCTCCCGCCTGCGAGCACCGGGTCGAGGATGCCGGTGGTAGCAACCAGACTCACGTGCATGAGCGTAACCACAAGTTGACTTTCGGTCCCTTCGTAGACCCACACCATGAGGATCCGGTAGGCCGGAAGCCAGGTGAAGAGGCGCGCAATCAGCAAGGCGAAGGGAACGACCCCCGAAAACGTTTCCCCTTCCAGATTCACGAGAAGGTGCCATAGACCCCAGATCAATCCCAGCACAAGACCGGTCGAGAACAGGCCGCGTCTGAGATCCATGCGGGGCAAGGCAAACCCGGTCCACCCCAGCTCCTCGAATAGGCCGACCATCAACCCAGCCACGATCCACATGCTCACCAAGGCGAGCTTGTCGTCCGTCGAGGCGAATGCCGAGGGATACCCGGAGGAGAAGAACGACAGGACAAGAAGAACAAACACGGTTGTGAGGGGAGCTGTCAGCAGGGCCAAAAGGTACCAACGGACACCCGCCCGCCACCGCAGGAGCCCAGAGAAAAGGGATCGTATGCCCGCTCGCCCATCCGTCAGGCCGGCGGCGATGACGGCCGCCAGGCTCGGGCCGAGGAGCATGGCCATGATCAGCACAGGCAGCTGGTCCCCGGTGACGGGGAAACCGTCCGGGCCGACGGACAGCACAATGGCGCCCCAGGATAGAAGGAACGCCAACCCGAAGAAGACCGGGAGTGCGATGCCCTTGAGGCGAGATCCGGTTGAGGTTGTCATGGCGATGCCCTTCCTCTGGATGTGGAATCAGGCTGGATCGGCCTTGCGGCGCGACATTCTAGGGTTTGGTGTACCGACCAGGAGAGCATGCCGAAATGGAATCCCGCAACTAATCTCGCGTACGGAAGTGGCGGGGCTCAAGTGGCATTCGTAACGTGCAGGTTGTTACATGTTTCCGAACGGGCACCGAGGGGCGGCGCCTGCCACCGACGGTTCAGGCACAGCGCCTGAGCGAAGGGAGACAGCCGGACCCTGACCGCGCAGATAGGGACCAAGGCCGGGTGCTACACGTGCCCGAAGTAGTCGCGGTGTACGACCATCGAATAAGCGAAATCAAGCAGCGTTCCCCAGCTCAGGATGGGAATGTCGATCTGGCGCTGAAGGGCGCGGGCGAAAGGTGGGAAGCCGGTGCACTCCAACACCATGGCCCCCATGTTTGCGTGCCTGGCAAAGAATTCTGTGGCGACCTCTAGGAATTCTTTCTCTGCCTTGTCGTACACAGCTGACGGCGGATCCGTGCGCAGCCCGTCGGTCCACAGATGGTCAAACTCCGGGCAGCGCCCATCATCCATGGCGCCCCCCACCACGTAGTTGGATCCGAGCTCGATGCCCACCGACGCCAGATGACGGTCCGTCAGATACTGCGCTTGGGACATCAGGATGCCGACGACCTGACCGGGACCAATCAGCCTCTGGGCGAACGGCACCTGGAGCAGGCTCGACATGAAGACCGGCACCCGAACGCGCTCCGCCAATTCTTCTTGGAAGTAGGCGAAATAGCCGCATTCGGCGGCTATCGCCCGGCAGCCGATCCTTTCCAGGTTGCGCGCCGCGGAGAGTACGGGTTCGAGGCAGGCCGGTTTGTCGTCCTCCACGACCAGGCGATGGATATCGACGCCTTCGGCCACTTCGTATTGGATCGGAAAAGGATATCCGCTCGCATTGCGTACGTCGCCGGGAAAACCAGGATAGACATCATCCAGCAAGATGATCCCCAGCCCCATGCCGTAGGCGCGGCGATCTTGGCGAGCGACGATTCTCCTGATGGATGGGTCCCTGCCCTGGCTGCTGGTCATGTTGTGCCTCCTCATCCAGTGCGGGCCTACGGATCCTGGGATTGCCGGGATGGTCAGCTTGGCGCTTCCCCTCCCGGGTCGGCGAGCTGGGCTTCTGCCGGGCGGAGAGCCTCCCCGGCCGCACCCCGATCCCACCCGAGCATACAACATCCCATCCTGAGTCGGCCGCCCCCCGTGCGGCCGATCATGGGGTATTGCCTCATCTGCTCTGCAGAAGGCACTTCCGTCCTTTTTGTGAAGGGTTTCACAAATGTCACGGGCTGAACGGAGTAGGACGCGTTGCGATCGGGCATGGGCGCACCCTCTCGTCGGGAAACCCGCCGGACTTGACCTGGCGATGACCCGGGCTGGAGCGGCAATGGATTCGACACAGGCGGCCATGCCGGGTTTTTCCAGATGGTGTAAGCTTTGTGTGCTCTCTTGGCCGGGCCAGTTTATCTCGCAAGGAATCCTGTTGGCAGATTCAGAAATCTTCGTCGGACGCCAGCCTGAGCTGGATCGCCTCGGGGCTGCGCTTGTCGAAACGCTTGCTGGGCACGGCAGTGTGGCCCTCGTCGCCGGTGAGGCCGGCTCGGGCAAGACCAGCCTGCTGCGGGCCTTTCTGTCTCAAGCCGAGCCAAAGAACGAATCGCTGGTGACGGCCTGGGGGGACTGCAGCGACGTCGAGGGGCAGTCCGATCCCTATCTCCCCTTCCGCGAGGTCCTGGCGCTCTTGACCGGCGACTTTGAAGACGCTCCGGACAAAAACACTGTATCGCATGAGAACCAAGCGAGATTGCGGGGCCTGTTGGCAAAGTCCGGGCAGATCCTGGTCGACGTGGGCCCCGATCTGATCAACCTTATCATCCCCGGCACAAGGTTGGCCGGCATCATGGGCAAGGCCGTCGCCCGCCGGGTCGGCTGGCTCGAGAAGCTGGATGGCCTGGCAAAGAAGGCCCCCTCCGAGCCTGCCGTCGGCGGGCCGGCGCTCACACAAGATCGCGTCTTCGAAGAGTACACCGACTTCTTGAGTGAGTTGTCCGTGGTCTGTCCGTTGGTAATCGTCTTGGATGACCTGCAATGGGCCGACGCTGCCTCCACTGGATTGCTATTCCATCTGGGTAAGAGAATCGCCGAGCGGCGCATCCTGCTCCTGGGCGCCTACCGGCCGGACGACCTGGCCGAGCGACCCGACGGCAGCCGCCATCCCCTTGAACATGTGATCAACGAGTTCAAACGCTCCTTCGGCGATGTGATCATCGATCTCTCTTCGAGCTCCGGCACACAGAGCGAAGAGTTCGTCAACCAGCTGATTGACGCCGAGCCCAATCGGCTCGACGCGGATTTCCGGCAGGGCCTGTACCAGCGGACCGAGGGCCACCCGCTGTTCGTGGTCGAGCTGCTGCGCATGCTTCGGGAGAAGGGCGAGCTGTCTCTGGACGACGACGGACACTGGGTGGCACAGCCGGATTTGAATTGGAGCGCCGCCCCACCCCGTGTGGAAGGCGTCATCCAGGAACGGCTTGCCCGGCTGGATGAAACCGAGCTGCAGATCCTGCACGCGGCCAGTGTGGAGGGCGACATTTTCACCGCCGAGGTGGTAGCGGACGTGTTGTCTCTCGAGCCGCGCCAGGTGGTCTCCGACCTGTCGGAACTTCTCGGCCCTCGCCGAGGATTGATCGAGTTCGGCCGGAACTCGGCGGGTGGAAAGCGGACGCGTTTCCCAATATCGATTCCACCACCACATGGTTCGCGACCATATCTACAAATCGATCGATCCTGCTCAGCGCGCCTACTTGCACGAAGATGTGGCCGCCAGCCTGACCCGACGCTTCGCCGGGGAACTGGACGATGTTGCCAGCGCGCTTGCCCGGCACTATGGGCAAGCCGGCCTTTGGGACCAGGCGGTTCGCTTTGGGCAGATGGCCGGCGATCGTGCCTACCGGATGAACGCCTACGAGGATGCCCTGACCCACTACGCCGATGCGGCCGCTCTGACCGATCGGGTTCCTCTAGAGCGCGATCAGTTAGTTGAACTCTACCTGCGTTGGGGAAGATCGTACGAGCTTATCAGCCAGCGAGAGCCGGCAATCGCCTGCTACAGGGCGCTGGAGTCAATCGGCGATCAGAGGGACGATCCTCGGATCCGCCTGGCCGCACAGGCCGCAGAGGTGATCGTCCTGGCCATCGCTACCTCGCTGCACGACGCTGAACGGAGCCGGCAGCTCGCCAAACAGGCCCTCGATCTTGCCCGGGAGCTCGGTGACCAGGCGACGGAAGCCAAGCTCCTCTGGAGCCTGAGCCTGATCAGCACCTTTGAAGGCTTATCCCAAGAGGGAATCGCCTGGGGGGAGCAAGCCCTGCCTTTGGCGCGCCAGCTCGACCTACGCGAGCAGCAGGCTTACATCCTCAACGATCTCATCGAGCCCTACGCGATCGTTGGCGAAATCGACAAAGCCCGCGCTGCGGCCGAAGAAGCGGTTGGGCTGTGGAAATCATTGGACAATCAACCCATGTTGGCGAACACGATAACCCAGGATGCGCGGGTGGCTTTCTACATCGGGGACCTGAGCGGAACCGAGGCCATGGCGGAAGACGCGCTGACAATCGGCCGGAAGCTGGGCAACCATACCGCCGTATCCTTTGCCCTTACCATGCGGGGCCTATCCATGTACCAGCGCGGCGAACTCAGCCAATCCTTAGGATCCCTGCAAGAATCCTACACAATCGGAGAAGAGGCGGGGGACGCTCTTCCTGCCACCGGAATCCGCGCCGAGGCGGCCTGGGTGATGGCCTACATGGGCTGCCTTGATGAAGCCAAACAGGTGGTGGACGAAGCGGTGGCGACGGCGCGGGAGGTCTTTCCCCCGGCGCTTTCATGGACCCTGGCCATTCTGACCCGCATCTACCTCTTGGCCGGACTTCCCACCGACCATCTCATCGCCGACGACCCAGAGGTGGTCTTGACGGATGAGCTCGCCAACCAGGCAGGCGGCTTTCAGGCATCGGCAGTGGGCTTTGCGGCCACAGAAGCTGCCTTTGCGCGCGGTGACATGGACCAGGCGCTCAAGGCGGCGGAGGCGTGGATTGATATGTTGGAGCGACGCCACGCGCGAGTCTTCCTGCCTGACGCCTTGACGCTGAGGGGAAAGATCTTCCGTGCCGAGGGCGATAAGGACCGGGCCAAGGAATCCCTCACTGCCGCCGCAGATTTGGCCCGAGCCATCGGCTCGCCCCGGGCCGAGTGGCCGGCGCTGAGCATCTTGGCGGAGATGGAAGCCGCTGCCGGAGAGGCAGACAACAGCCGCGCACATTTGATACAAGCTCGTTCGGCCCTGGAGCACCTGGCGGCCGGGATCCACGACGAAGCCCACATGAAAAGCTTCACAGCCCGTCCTGAGGTCAAGGCGCTGCTCGAAGCGGCTGGCCCATTCGTCGACGGCGAGGCTTAAGGCACACCCTTCCATCCTCCCCACGAACCTTCCTGCGGCCCGCCGTCCAGGATTCGTCTGGCGATTGTCATTGCTCATCCGGCAAGGTCAACTCTGTGCGCAGGACGGGGGAGGATCGCCCGGGGACCTACGGGCGAGCGAACACCGCCACCTGCCACCCGCCCATCTCACGCTGGAAGCGCCGTCTCAGCCCCTGTGCCTCGAGCACGGCCTCCACGGCCCGTGTGCAATGGATGAAATTGCGCATCGGATAGCCCCGAAGCCAATGGCGCAGATTGTAGTAGAGTTCGTTGCCCAGCTTCACCCACCATGTGTCTCGGGGATAGACCACGCCGTACATTCGTTTGGCTTTCTGAGCCGAGAGGCTGACCAACTGCTGCATGTCGTGGTAGCAGCAAATCACGCGGTCAAGGGTGACGACGTCGGCATCCGGGATCTCTCCCGCCAGATCAACGAAGTTGCCCCGGAAGGATTGAATCCGGTCGGCGTGTCCCTGCCGTTCGGCTTCGCGCCGGCAGGCCGCCAGATAGGCGGGCGAGGCCTCGACGGCCATCGCTGGCCGGGCGCCGAGCTTCAGAAGCGCGTGCTGGATGTCCCCCACCCCGCCCCCGATGTCCAACAAGATCGTGTCGCTGAGGTCATCGATCTGCAGGGCCTGGATCAACGCAAGGGTGGTCTTCTTGGGACCGTCCTTGCGGTAGGCCTCGAGTTTCTTGGCCACGTAGGCCTCATTGAACTTGGCCTCGATCCCCTGACACTGACAGCAGTCCATGGTTCGCCCTCCAATAGCAGGCCCCAAGCTGCGGGCCGGCTCCGACTCACGCCACCCTTTCGGGGCTGAGTTCCACGTTAAGGGTGTGAATCGGCCGGCCCGAGCCCCCTCTCCGCCTCCAGAACATACAACAGCCACGCCAGACTTTGCCACCGAGGCGCGTGGCGCCAGCCTTGGTGACGATCGGCTCCCATCTCGTGCCCAACTAAGCGGGCATTGTGAACCATCGCAATCTGGACCACGCTTGAGACTTGGACGACTCCAATGGGACAGGGCCGCTGGCGCCGTCCGCCTGCGGCGGATGCCAGATCGTCGCCGATCACGTCTGGGGGGCATGAGATGGCCCGAACCCGGCGCCGCTTTCGGCGTTGGATTGGGCGCCATGCACTGCCGCTGGCCCTCTGATCTAGGGGGCTTTCCCCAAGCAGGCCTCATACGGCCAAGTGGAGGACATGACCATTAACGGTGAAGCAACCCAACCCGTGTCCCCGCCCGACCTTGTGACAACCCAGACCATGCGCTCGCTTCCCTGAGAGATTCCGGATTTGGGCTCAGGCTGGGTCTCGAAGCACCAAGTCTCGACCGTTGAGAAAAACGAGTTGGCGTCAGGCGGAGTCTTTCCCTTCCAGGCGCGCAGGACGACGAGATCGTGGGTTTGGCTGCCCGGCAGGGACTGCCAGCGGGCATGCAGCTCGTCAACCGCGCCCTGGGGGACTTGGGGAGACGCGGAGGAAGCGAGCAGTGAGCAAGCCAGGAGAAGACTGAACGCGAAGGAGGGCTTGAATCGCCGGATCATGCCTCACGTACTCCGTGGAGGAAGCTCACCGGCCACAGTGCGCCTTCCCCCTGGATGCGGTCATTCGCCGCCGGGCCAGTGACGCCGAGTTTAGGCGGCCTCCTCCTGCGGCACCAGCCGGATGGTCGCCGAGCGCGCCTCAGGGGTCATTACGCTGTCGACGACGGCCTTGGAATAGCGCCGGTACTTGTCGCGGTACAGGCTGTCGAGTTGGTCATTGATGGTTGGGGCGTCCACTTCAACCAGCGCCACATCCTTCTCGATCCCGCCTGCCTGGATATGCCCCTCATGGCGGGCTTGAGTGCGCTGAAACCAATGGGACCCGCGCCCCAGGTAGGATCGCACGTAGAGATCGTCGCCGAGCCGGACGACCCAGATGGTCGTCGATCGGGACAGGCTTCCGTCAGACCGGAGCGAGGCGATATCCAACTCTTCGGCGGCCCCGATTGCTTCCAACTCTTCCCGGGTCCATGCGCTCATTCGCAACCTCCACGCTGCGTTCGATGGCCGCATCTCACACACTGCGGCGGTCAGGCGTACCCAAAGATGACCCACACCCCCGATAACCTCGCGAGGCGAGTGGCTGGTTTCTGCGGGCTGGGCTAGCCCCGAATCATTGTCAAAAGCATCGTGCTGGGGACCTCGGCCACCAGAGCGTGCGGCTGGCCCGCCGGCATAAGCAGCACCTGGCCTTTCGCCACGCGTTTCAGTTCACCCGCCAGCGTGATTTCGAACTCGCCATCCAGAACCTGGACCAGCGCGTCATGCGGCGTCGTGTGCTCGCTCAGGCTCTGGCCGGCGTCAAAGGCAAACAGCGTGACGGTCCCCGCCGGCGCTTTGAGGAGGGTTCGGCTGACCACCGAACCCTCCTGGTAGGCTACGAGATCGAGCAGGGCCTGCGCCTGTTGGGTGAGATCGCCTTCTGGCATGGGGACGCGCCTCCGCGAGTGCTGGATCGAAGCTTGCGGTCCGAAGGTCGGTAAGCGACGAGCTCCGCTCCGGGCCGCACTGAGCATACAACAATCACGCCAAGCTCGTCCAGCCTCTCGGAATTAGCCTCGCGTTTTTGGCGGAGTTGCGCTGTGGATTGAAGCCACCGAACCCGCCTCCGCTCAGGCCGACAGGCATGACCACGGGCCCGCCGCCCGCAATTGCTGTCATTGCGAGCGTGCGCTTGCCCCAACGGTCATTTGGGGCAGCGAGCGTGGCAATCGTTTCTGCATGTCATGACGGAACGATGGCCACGGCGCCAGTGTGAGATTTCGATGCCGACCGCGGAAGGCGCCTCGCCATGACATGAGAGGCTCCCTAATGAACCCCCTGGAAATCCGAGTAGTACAGGGAATGGGGCGCGTAGGATCTCCGAAGTCAAGACGAAACCGGGCGGTTGTGTCCGATCTGCTGCACGTGGGAAATGGTAGAGGGAGAAATCGTGCTCATTACCAACGCGGTCATTTCGGCAGTCCTGCAAGTTCTCCTCTTCACGGCCATCCCCTTCCTTATCTACCTCATTGCGCATCGCCGGGCGAAGGGTTTCTTCGAGTACATCGGCCTGCACAAGCCGGCGCGCCGGACCATGCTTTATGCGACCGCACTATCGGCGGCCTTCTTGCTGCCGACGCTCTTGGTCCTCCTCGTCTCGCCGGACTTTCGAGCCGCGGCCACCGCGCCCAACACCGTCATGGGCCAGCTGCGTTTCTACGGCTTCTCGGGGACGTCGGTCATTCTGGTGGGTATCAAGGCGCTGGTCCAAACCTCATTCTCGGAGGAGATCCTCTTCCGAGGTTTTGTGGCCAAGCGGCTGATCGCCTGGCTGGGGTTTGGCTGGGGCAATCTCCTGCAGGCCCTCATCTTCGGAGCGGTGCATTTACTGCTCTTCACCGGCCAGGCGTTTTCCCTGCCGCTGGCCGTGGGCTTTGTCCTGCTGACCGGCGCGGGAGGCTGGATATCGGCCTATCTCAACGAGTGCGTCGGGAATGGATCCATCCTGCCCAGCTGGTGGATGCATGGGCTGGCCAATGTGGTTGCTGATGCGCTGCTTGCCTTTGGTTGACATGGACCGGCAAAGCCCTAACAGGCTGGCCGGAGTTACAGCTCCCGGTTGACGTCGGGGCTACCGTCTTGCCTTGCCGCTTGAGATTGTGATAATATTCACAAATCACACTCTCCGGAGGCCTGCCCCCCTCAGGTCACCGGAGAGTGTCGCTCTTTATCTTGCGATCAGCGGTTACCGCCCGTCGAATGACGCAAGGGCAGGGAACGCTTAGGGAGAGGCTCCGATCGGCCTGCCTGCACCAGGGCAGACAGCCAGGTGTTGGGTTGAAGCGAGGGTGGACCAGCCCGACGTCCAACGGCCGGGCAGGACGCGGGCAGGCCCGTTGATGATGGCCCGGCTTCAGGCGGCCAGCCGGCTAACTCAAAGCTGGGCCAAGATCACTGATGATCCGATGTCATGCGCCTGCGAGCCCTGGGTCGGGTCAGTTTCCCGCGCCGCAATCCGTGTTGACTGGCTCGACCTCGAACAGGATCTCGCGGGACCAGTCACCCCACACGCCGTTCTGCATGGCGCGCACCTTCCAGCGCCACAGGGATCGGTTCTGGTTGGCGACGTAGCCGGTCGACTCCCGCAGATAGCTTGTGCTGGCCGTGTGATCGTCGATGGCCGGGATGGTGGCGTTGGACCCAATGACGTAGATGCCGTAGTCCTGGCTCGCCGGGCACGCCGACCATGTGAATTCCCAGGTCATCGGATCCGAGTGGTTCGTGCAGCCGTTGTCCAGCGTGCCTCCATCGGCCGGCGTCAAGGGCACGGGCACACAGCCTTCGGTGGGCAGCTCGGTCGGTTCGGGCGTGAGGGTCGGCTCCGGCGGAGCGGTTGGCGTCTCAGCCTCCTCCCCGCCGATGGAGAAACTGAAGTCCCCGGTCCCTTCCTCGTCCATGACGTAGAACGCAGCCGGCAGCCGGTCGAAAACCGTGTTCCCCAGCTCACCCAGCTTGTCATACGCGGCCCCCATATCGCCGCCGATCTGCGTGAGGGAGACATACGTGTCGTCGCGCACCAGGATCAGCGTCCCCTGGGAATACGTCGCGATCGAGTACACAAGCCAAACCGCATGCCCGTCAGGTCCGTCGGCCTCGACCATGTCCACCCCCGACCCCTGGAAGAGCTCGGACAGGCGCGCCACGGTTTCCTGCAGGGTCAGATCGGGGAGCTGATTGTTCACCGCCTCGAACTTGGCCTGCATCTCGGGATCGCCGCTGAACCCGGCCAGCAGCACCATGCTCAGGACCGTGAAGGCCTTGGCCTCGTCGCCCTGGGCCGCGCTGAGGACCACCTGCACCATTTGGCTGGGGTCGTCGGATTGGAGCACATAGGTGCAGCCGCCGGTGCCCATGGCGGGCTGGGCCTGGACTGCGCCTCCCAGGACGGTGCCCACGTCCCCCTCGCTGAGCAGCGAGCAGGGATCGAGCTGCACTGGCTCAGCAGGCGGCTCAGTGGGGATTTCGGTGGGTTGTGGAGGTTCTGTAGGCAGGGCCGGTAGCGGGGTGGGTATGTCAGCGCCCTGTCCAAGATCTGGCAGCGCGTTGCACGCCAAAGCGAGAATCAGGGTCATGGCGATAGTCAGAGCAAGAGGCCTTGAGGCGTCCGGTTTCATGATGGGTCCTCTCCATTTCTCCAGGGGGACATTCGGGATTGGAAGGGCCGGACAGGCGTGGGCTACGGATTGAAAATCGTGGGAATAGAACGTCCTCTCATACGTGGTGACGGCGCTGGCTGGAGACCTTTCGCTCCAGCCTGGGATTCGGTTGGAGGGCTGACGCCCCCAGATCGGCAACGTCGCATCTCATGGCGAGGTCCGGCCGAAGTGAGGCTCGGCTCTGCGTTGAGATGTTTCCAGCATACAACACGCGCCTTCGAATCACCCAGCCTTACCTCGGGGCCAGCGCCTGGCTGGATTGGCCCCCATTCTGCGCACGCTTTGGGACATTTGACCAATATGGTGGACCTGCGGCGCATCCGAAGGACGAGCTGTTCGTGCTTCCTCCCCTTCGACTTCGGCGGGAGGGCCGGCCCGCTCTCCGATTGGGTCCGGACCCGCCGCCGCTCAGAGCGACAGACAAGGAGGCTGAGCGGACCGTGGCGGCGGTGGGGCGCAATGGAAAAGCGAGCGGCCTAACTCGACCTCTCCCCCGACCTAGACCTCGGGTCCGACCTCCACCCGTCCTGAGCCCTTCGACCTAGCTCAGGACAGGCTTCGCCCGCTTTTCGACATCGGACCAATACGGCGGCCCTGCGGCGCAGTCGATGGGCGAGCTGGCCGTGCTTGTTCCCCTTCGACTTCGGCGGGAGGGCCGGCCCGCTTTCCGATTGGGTCCGGACCCGCCTCCACTCAGGGCGACAGACAGGGAGGCTGAGCGGATCGCGGCGGCGGGGGGCCGACCAGGTGTGGAGCTCGGTCTGATTGCCCAAGATCTCAGCTGCCGCACCCGCCGTCCCGACTCCGGCTTTGCCGGCGCCGACGACAAAGACCGATCCGTTCGGGTCCAACTGCCACGCGCGCAAACTCCATATGCAAGGTGTTCCCATGCAAAGCCATGCGCCCGGCGGGACAAAGCGGGGGGGGACTAGCCTCCCGGTGCGGCGATGCGCAAGAGGACGGGATAGTCCTTGATCAGAAGGCCTGGGATGACCAAGTCGGGCCCCTGTTCCTCCGTCTTCAGCGGCTGCAGATAGCCGTGCAGGACATCGATTCCGGTCACCGAACGCTTGCCGAGCTCATGCACTGTGACCGTGCTCGGTAGGCCGGGATCAAACTCGGCCGCCGCGCCGTCTGACCACAAAGCGATCAACCCGTCGCCGTCGGGCAACGAAAAGACGTAGCTTCTGATGTCGGAGGCCCCGCTCTCGAAGTCCACGGACAGCTCGTCGACCTCAGCGCCAGCCATCATCGTGGCGAGGTTCTGAACCGTGGCATACGGCGTCACGAAAGCGGGGGTCATGGCACCCGTTTCCGTGTTGATGCCCATGCCCAGATGCATCACGACGCCTCGCGCGTAGTACTTGGCTGCCACGGCCAAGGAATAGACATACGGCTAATTCGGCGCGGCAATCTCGTCGGTCGCCCAGCCCATCTCGTCCACATAATACTCGCCGTGAAAGCCGCTGGTTTCCGCCGTGTTCATGATTTCCTCAACGATCGAGGGGTACTTGTCGTAGTACGCGCTCGGGTCACCGTACTGGGGGCTGTACCCGACCCCTGGCGATGCCCCGTAGAAGGGATGCCAGGCCACAACGTCGACCAAGGGCATGATCTCTCCCGAGCGCAGGATGTCCAGCAGGTAGTCCTGCGTGTACTGCAGGTCTGATACGCTGCCCACCACGATCTTGGCCCCACGATACTCGGCACGGATCACGGGTACAATTCTCTCCACCAGGTTGACATAGTCGGGCACCCGGATGTACTGCACCGGGAATCCTTGGTTGTCGGGTTCGTTCCAAAGCTCGTAGTACTCGAACTCGATCCTTAAAGTGACGGACCACGAACGTTACAAACTCGAGATAGCGGTCGATCTCCGCGTCGGACTGGAATCTCGAGTAGCCCGGCGCCTCGGTCCAACCCGCGGGATGGTTCGCCTTGTCCCAAAAGCTCAGCGTGACGGTCAGCTTCACGCCATTGTTCGCCAGAGCCGTCACATATGCATCCAAAGCCGGATCGATTTCGAACTCGGGCCGGCCCCAATCCACGGAATCCCACTCGACCGAATTGATGGAGAAACTGGCTCGCTTGGCGCCCAGTTCCAGGACGGGTTCGAGTTCCCAACCGCCGCCGAGGTGGTTGTCCGCCAGGTCGGCTGAGCGCTTGGGCAAGATTGGAGTCAGCGGCAGATCATTTCCCGCCTGGAGGACCACTTCTTGAGCGGCCGTGTTCGGAGTCGGCACCGAGAACTGGCTGGTACTGCCATTCGCATCGGTCGAAGTTGCGGTCAGCCGGGGACCGGAGAACGGCGCCCCCTTATTGAGTGCGAAGACCCCTTCGGCGTCAGTGATCGACGCACCTTCGTAGAGCGCGCCTTCCTCAGCGTTGTCAGAGAAGACCTCCACCGTGCAGCCGGCGCACGCCAGTCCCGTCAACTCGCCGGTTTCGAGATTGAAATCGAGCAGGTGGGGAGCGGCCAAGTCCTGGTTTCCGCCCTCCCAGAGCCCGACACCCAGGGCTACATAGACGTCCCCCGTGCCGCCATTGTCGTGAATGCTGTTCTGGGTGATCTGGTTGCCCGTAGAAACCTCGCCCGAGATGGCGATGCCGGTTGCGCCGTTGTGGGCAATCACGTTATCCGGCCCAACGATGTTGAGCCCGGAATCCCTGATGATCACCCCCATCCCGGCACCATCGGTCAAGGCGGCGTTGCCGGATGGATCACTGCCGATGGCGTTTCCCGTGATCGTGTTGTGACCTTGGCTCGCACAACAGATCTCCAGGCCGAAAGACTGATAGCCGCCGATGACATTGTCAGCCAACGTGTTGTGATTGGCTTCCTCGCTGTAGATGGCAGAGGAGAGCGCAGCTGCGCCCGCCGTACCGGTCAGATCGGTGCCGATGAGATTTCCCTGGATCGTGTTGAAAGCTGTGTCGGCACCCCAGAGACCGATGCCAAACGTGCCCGGCCCACGGATTAGGTTTCCGCGGCCGACAGGACCGCTCCCCTGATCCCGATCGCCCCCAATCGTGTTGTATTGGGCTCCGCTTCGGAGTTGGATCCCCGCTTTCTAGAATCCCACGATCTGCAGGCCCCGCACAGCGTTGTTGTTGGAGGCAATCGAAAGCCCAACCAACTCCCTGCTGGCGATCCCGGTTCCATCAAGGACCACCCCCGCATCGCTGGCGTCAATCGTCAGATACCCCTGGGCGAGCTCCGGCAGGTCGCTGCCAAGGGTGATGGTCTGCGGGCTGTCCGGCGGGAAGACCGAGGGATCGAAGAGTATCGCGTCACCAGCCTTCGCCTCGAGCAGCCCCTGTCGCAGCGACCCTGGACCGCTGTCATCAACCGTGGTCACATCGATTTCCGCCCCGGAGGGCGACGAAGTCGCCGACACCGTCGGACGCAGCGGGCCAGCCGTTGCCGGCGTCCCGCTTTGCCCGGGCGTGCCCGGAGGTACGGTGGCCGTCCCAGCGGGGCCGCAGCCCGAGACCACCAGGGCAGTCACAACGAGGCCAACGGCAAGGGATTTGCTGTTGAGCTTCATGTCCAAGACCCTTCACTCATGGTGGCAACGTGTTCCTTGGATTCCGTCGTCAATCATCCCCCACAGGGCCGCGCCATCGGGTTCTGACCGGCCTGTCCAGCGGTCTCAACACACTCGACGTGCCCTTCTTGGGCATACCTTGCCGGGATCCTGAGAATGCAGAAGCCGAGTCCGGTCAAGAACAGATGTTTGAGCAAGGGCAATCCAATTCAAGATGAAGCTCGGGTTCGCGCCAGCATAGCACTTTGTGCATTCTTTCACAATCATCGCCCGTTGGACAGACGCGAGGCCCCTATGTGTTGCTCATCCCCATACATTTCCAGTCTGACGCTCAGACTTCCAGATGCGCATTCGAATCACCCAGCCTTACCGCGGGGCCAGCGCCGAATACTCGGCTGACTATGATCCGGGTGATACAGTCTGTGCGCTCGCGCTTTCTGTCTGCCTGGCACGGATAAATAGACGCCTCCGCGAAAAGAGAAAAAAAAAAAAAAAAAAAAAAAAAAAAAAAAAAAAAAAAAAAAAAAAAAAAAAAAAAAAAAAAAACACGCTTTGAGACATAGACACAATAAAGGTGGACATGCGAAACGCTAAACAAAGAAAAACGAACTAAACGTGACTTTTGATCACACGAAACTTCCAGTGCTGGCCCAAGAAGACCTACGCGAACTCTCTTACCAAAACTATTATGGCATCTAATCCTTCTGTGACACCAAATCGTTACTATTGCATGTACTCCTCTCACTTCCGAAAAACAAGAGAACCAAAAAACCAAACACCTCAAACCGATAAAAAAAAAAAAAAAAAAAAAAAAAAAAAAAAAAAAAAAAAAACTAATCCTTGATCCCGCCTCCGCTACAGAGCGACAGACTGAGAGGCTGACGAAATCGCGAAAAAAAACAGCTTTAAGCGTGCAGTCATGGAAATATGGGGACAACTCGACATAAAAAAAAAAAAAAAAAAAAAAAAAAAAAAAAAAAAAAAAAAAAAAAAAAAAAAAAAAAAAAAAAAAAAAAAAAAAAAAAAAAAAAAAAAAATTCTTCTATACAAAATCCTCACTGCCTCTTTGGTCCGCTTGCATGAGCGTTATCATCTGCTCCACTTCGACGACTTCGCGCTTGACCTCTTCCGACGTCCAGCCGTCTCTGAGCCCTTCGAAAAAAAAAAAAAAAAAAAAAAAAAAAAACCTAAGCTCAGGACAGGCTTCGCTATACCGCTTTTCGACAAAAATATAACTATAAGATCAATAAAAAAACACAAACCCCTACAATTAACTCTCATAAAAAAAAAAACTAAAAAACTAACCTTACAAAAAAACAACTCCCACTTCAACTTCACAAAAAACAACTACACAGCAATTCATCCCGCATCGCAATCGAATACCAGGCGCTATCTCTGCCATTGCTCGCCCTTGGTGAGCAGGAGCGTCTGTTGCCTTGTCGATCGCCGTAGCGGATCGCTGGCGGCTGTGGGACTTTTATGTACAAGCGCGATAACCTTCAACTCGATCCGGTCCTCGAAAGCCCCCTACCTATACTTCCAGGTCGCGAGGAGCAGCTGAAAGCAAACTCACTGACGTTTTACGTGCTTGACCTAGACGAAACTTCGCACACTTGTCCCACAGACCATTACCTCGTCGGCCTCGTCGCGTCTCGATCGTCACCGCTTGAGCTCTCGCTAGAACTTCCGTGTCACTTCGAGAACGTCCACGCTCGCTTCCCAATAGATCCCATCGGCGGCTCCTCTCAACGCGCGACAGTCGAAAAATAGAAAAGCGAGCTAGCCTAATCGTATGCTATCCAGACTGCAATCCGGATAAAAAAAAAAAAAATATTATATGTGTCCCTTCGACTAATCAGCGGAGCGCCGTCCCGATTAGTCCTGAACGAAAAAGCAATAACGCTCAGAGAGAAGAACAAGAACTCAAAAAAAAAAAAAAAAAAAAAAAAAAAAACTAACTAGCATCCGCGCGAGCCCTACCCCTCCGGCGGCCCAACCACCCGATCCACTTAATGATGTCTTGGCGGATCGGAGAGCCCGTCTCATCAAGCCAATGATACAAAGATGGAAAGAGAAGAGCGCCCTCTCCATCCCGGGAGGGCGCTCGGTTTGTGACAATTCTCACAAATGGGGTCGATGACTACTGCGCCCAGCCACAGGCGATCAGCGAATCCGGCTGATAGTACACGGACTCCTGCGTGATGAGTTCATCCGACAACTCGAGCAGCACCGCCAGCATGACTTTGCATGCTCCCTGGCCGGCTGGGTCCGGCGTGATGGCGAAGACTCCGCCCGTGGTTGGCTCATCGGCGCCGTTCCCGAAGGGGAGGATCAGATCCCACGTGGCGTCCGGATACCAGGCAAAGAACGATCTGGCGAACGACTCAACGGCCTTTCGGCCTTCCTGACGTTCGTTGAAGATCGTATCCTGGCGCACAGCATCCGGCGCGTAGAGGTCCCCCACGCTGGAGGGCTTTCCCGACGACCACACCGAGCGGTAGGACGACAGCAGGGACTCCGCCGCGTCAAGATTCTCGGGGCTGGTGGGGCCCCATTTCTGCAGGGTATCGACAGCATAGTAGAGGGTCCAAGTCGAGATGCGGTCCCCGCGCGTCTCGAAGCGATCGATCTCGATGATTGGATCGTCCTCGGTGAACCGGTAACCGCCCAGCGCGACATTCGAGATGTCGGTGACGGCGAAACCAGAATCCGAGGCGATGAATTGATCGGTGACCTGGCTGGTCATCTTTGGGAAGAAAGTGAAGACCTGGGAGGCCATGGACGCGACCTTGTCGATGCCCTCGATGCGCGCGTCGGAGGCCCCATCTAGGTGGACAATGTCGTCCGTGTAAGCAGCTCGGATGCTCTGCGTGTCATACGAGTTCCACGCCTCGGCCTGCATGTTGGCCACGGCGTTGAAGTCCTTGGCAAGCTGCCTGACCTCGTCGGCGCTGGCCGGCTGCCGAGGCGCAACCGGTTCGTTCCCCCCGCATGCCCCCAGGCCCAAGATCAAGAGGCCGATCAATAAGCGACGGACAGACAAGCGTGCCTCCTTTGTTGTTGGCCGGCCGGCTCTCCATCACGATTCGCGTTCGGCCCATGCACAGGGCCTCTAGGGCCAAAGGCAGGAGATGGCCGGTACGGGTCGTGGCCGGCTGGCGCCGGCGGTCAGAACGCAAACTTGGGCCAGCGGAAGATCAACACCGCCGCCAGTAGGGCGAGGTTGATCAAGATGCCGATCAGGCCCTGATTGTCCAGATGCTCGAAGGTGGCGTTCCACATGGCCAGGTAGAGCAGGCTGGAAAGCGCCAAGGAGCCCACGGTGGCAGCCTGCCACCAGGGCTGGCCGAGCAAAATGGCCAGGCCGCCGGCGATCAGGCCGAGGGCGGAAATCAGCAGGGCCAGGCTGGCGACGGCGCGGGTGGGCTCCGCCCCGATCAGCTTTCCAAACGCCCACGATCCATCCGGCCAGGGCATGCCTGGCTGAAGTTCGAAGATGCGTTGGCTTTGGCCAAAATACAGCAGGTGGACGAAACCGTGCAGGAACAGGAACACCCCGGCGATGTTTCTGATCATTTGGGCTCCTTTCCTCTGAGGATGGGAGCCGAGGGTCGGCTGCCAGCGGGAGGGGATTGGGGCTGCTCCTCCCAGTCTCGCATGGCCGGTGATCGGGTCAGAGTGAAAGGTGTAACCCAGTCGAGGTGACAGGTGACCTTGGCGAACGGGCCCGGCGCGACCTGGCCCGGCATGATTTTGTGAATTCCTTCACAAGTAGTCGGAGGGACGCCTTGGGCGCGGTGGCCTGGCCCCTCCGGTGAGGAGGCCGGCACCCCACCCTCTCCCGGCATACCTGGAGGCGCTGACGGCCCGTGCGGTCCAATCGTCTTGACAGGGGCCCGAGCCAGCGGCGAGACCTGAGGCCTCGTAGGTGATCTAGGCTGTCACGCCGTTCTCGTGAAGGTGCGTTCTCAGCGTCTGAATGAACCGCTCGGCACCCTCATCTCTCCCAGGGACGGCAATGCCTGAGGAAAGCAAGTGCCCGTCGCTCTGCCAAAAGATCTTCACGATCGGGTGCCCGAGGATCCACTTTCCCGCGTGGAATGTGCCTGTCTCAATCCGGCTGATGGCGGAGTACGGTATACGCAAGGGGCGCTTGGTCAGGTACCTCAGGAAGCAGAGCGCATCCTCGTCAAACCAGTACTCTCCGCTGCCACGGGCGAAGAAACCTCCCTGCCCGTATCTCTTCCACCATCGTTCATCAATTTCCGTGCCGAGGTACGAGCCGGTCTGCTTTTGCATAATACCTACCCTTCAGCAAGACGATCACCATGCACGTAGCATATGGCCCAGGCGGCGCAGAGACTGACCGCTGGCTGACGGGTTGGGGATAGCCAGGAGCCAAGAAGCATGGAACGTGGCAGGCGCCTCACACCCTGCAGCGTCGCCAATCACTCTGTCCGGGGACCAACAGGATCGGCCGGGAAAGGCAGGGAGATGTTGTGCCCCCCGACGCCACCTTTGGGTTGCGAACAGGTCACGGCACCTAGGTTCTGGCCGCTCTCTGGCCGCCTATCCATCCTAGGTGCGTGTGCTGTAATGAGTTGCTGAACTTGAGGCCGTATCCAAATACCCGATCGATGCTCGAGTGACCGATCATGATCACGCCTGCCAGGGCCAGCGCGTCAACCGAATACAGCATGCCGGCAATGTAGAGAAGCGAAGCCAGGCCCTTGTGGTGGGTGAGGTTGTAGGTGAACGAGCCAACCATCGGCGAGCGAAGATAGCCGATCGCGCCCAGATCCGGCGCCAGGATGAGCACGGGATAGACCCACCAGGCGAAGTGAAGTTGGGAGAACAAAAGGAGAGATAGGAGAAAGAGCCCCAGATTCTCGCCTTTGAGCAGGTTCTTCATCTCACCTCCACGTATTGGTCTGCGAGATGGCATTGTAGCCCGGAATCACGTATCGCTGGACAGGCACAGCCTGGGTGGAAGAAAACGGGACCGGCCGGGGCAGTTAGGGGGAATTGGGACGGGTCTTCGGCTCCGTCGTCTGAGGGCGTGACTCCGGACCCTGATAACCAAGGCGGCCATGAGTTAGGACGACGATCAACAATGCCGCCGCCCCAAACACGAGCAGGTTGGCCAGGTCCAGCTTGGTTTCGTCGACGGCGACAAAGAACGGGATCCAAACCAGCTGCGGCGTGTCGATGGCAGCGTGCAGCAGGTTCGCCATGAAGATGCTCCCATGGGTATGGTTGAAGACCCAAGTAAAGACGATGGCCAGACAAATGACCAAGGGCAGGAACAGCGCAAAGTTCGTCATGGTCGTGGCAAGATGGACGCCGGGCCCACCCCCATGATCCGGCGTCAAGAAGTACAACGTGTGCCAGAACGCCCACAAGACCCCCAGCACAACCGTGCCCCAAAGAGGGCCATAGCGGCGTTGCATGCGCGGCAGTGCAAAGCCGCGCCATCCGATTTCCTCGGGCAAGGCCACCCCAAACAAGACGACGATGAAGTACACGGGGTAGGCCACCATCGCACGAGCATCCAGCCCCTGAAAGCTGGCCAGGATCCCTGGCTGCACCAGGAGTCCGACAAGGATCATCACCGGGACAGCGACCAAGATGACAAGCGACCACACTAGGCTGCCTCCCCTCCACCTGAGGCGCTGTCGCAGTTGGGACAAACCCTCCCTTCCTTCCAGAATTGAAGTCATGACTATCGCAGCCAATGTCGGGCCGGCAAAGGGCTTAAGTATGAACAAGGTTGTGAAGGTCCCGGACAGTACGCCCCACGAGGACAGGACGTAGGGAACAGACACGGACCAGGAGAAGACGTACGACATGGCAAAGAAGAAGAGGAGGGGATGCCTTCGCATGGTGTGTCGAAGGGCACTTTGAGGAGCTGGGATGTCGTGGGGAGTGTTGGATGTCTGCATGCATGACCCTCACTCTCAGATGATAAGCCTGTTTCGACCCGGTCGGGTATCATTCTGGGCACGATGACCCTTCCCCAACCGGTCGCCATCTCGGACCACCGCCTCGACCCCCGCACCCGGCCGGGCTACGTCCACCTCAAGGTCGCCGACCTGGAGAACCAGCTGGCCTTCTACCAGCAGGTGCTCGGGTTGGAGCTGAATTGGCGCGTGGGGGACAGCGCCGGCCTAGGCGTCGACGAGCGCGATCTGGTGCGACTGACCCAGATCCCAGACGGCAAGCGCTACCGCGGCGTGACCGGGATCTATCACTTCGCCATCCTGTTTCCGGACCGGGCCGAGCTGGCGCGGGCGGTGGCGCGCCTGTTCGCCGTCCAATGGCCCAGCTCCCCCACCGACCACGTGATGACTAAGACCACTTACTTGGACGACCCCGAAGGCACGACGATCGAGCTGTACTGCGAATCGCCCGAAGACGGGGTGTTCATGCTGGACCCGGATGGGTCGCTGGTCGCCCGCCATGCCGATGGGCGCCCCAGCAACGGCCGCGAGCCGCTTGACTTGGACGAGCTATTCAGCCACCTGCCCCAAGGGAAACCGCTTGACGGTCCGCTCCCGCCCGAGACTCGCATGGGCCACTTTCATCTCTATGTGGCCGACCTGGCCGCCACGCGGCGTTTCTACTACCGGCAGCTCGGCTTCGACGACATGGGGCTGGCCCCCGAGGCCCGCATGGGGATGGTCTCGGCTGGCGGCTACCATCATCACATCGGCTACAACACCTGGCAGGGCCAGGGCGCCCCGCCGCCCCCGCCTGACGCCGTCGGGCTGGATCACATCGCTTTCTATCTTCCAGAGGTTGAGGAGATGGATCGGATCGAGGCGAGGCTGCGGGAGGAAGGGGTGCCTTTTGAGCGACGCCCCGACGGGCTGTGGCTGGACGATCCGTCGCAGAACACGCTGAAGTTTACTGTCGCAGACGGCTAGCCTTCGCGGCGCTTGGTCCCTTCATTACATTTTGTTCTTGGGCTACCCTCCTGCAGGCTTCCCTTTAAAGGGGGCTCCTTCGGCTGCGCTCAGGATTCGCCCTGGGGACGCAAGAGGCGCCTTCTCCTCCCTGTCATGGCGAGGCGCCTTCTGGGGTCGGCAACAAAACCTCACGCAGGCGCCGTGGCCATCGTTCCGTCATGACACACACAAACGATTAGCATGCTCCGACTCGCCTCCTTCTCTGTCGCCCTGAGCGGAGGCGGGTACGGTGACAGCTGATAGAGGGTTCGGTTCTCCCGCCGAAGTTGAAGGGTCGGGTGCACGTCCAGCTCGCCCTTCGACTGCAACGCAGGGTTGCCATGTTGGCCCGATGTCACAGAGTGGGCGCAGCCTCCCATATCATGGCGACGCGCCTTCCGCGGTTGGTAACAAAATCTCACGCAGGCCCCTTGGCCATCGTTCCGTCATGACATGCAGCAACGATTGCCACGCTCGCTGCCTCAAAAAGACCTTTGGGGCAAGCGCTCGCTCGCAATGACATGTAATGTGAGCGGCGGGGCCATGGTCCTGCAAGTCTCCCTGAGCGGAGGCGGGTACGGGCCGGCAGGGCGAAGGTGTGGTTCACCCGCCGCAGTCGAAGAGGATCGCGCGCCTGCGGTCTCGTCAGTCACCCTGAATTGTTCAGGGGGACTTTGATGCCTCTCGCAGGCTGATTGTGACGGACCTCACAAACCGGAGGATGGGAACGCAAAACGACCAATCCGAAGGGCTACGCGCCGGCCTTGGTCCGTTCGTAGTGCCGCACGGCCTTGGCTCGGTTGCCGCAGCTTTCCATGCTGCACCAGCGGCGGCTGTGGTTGCGGCTGGTATCGTAGAACAGGTAGCCGCAGCCGCGATCGTCGGCGCATTCGCCGACCCGACCCAGGTCGTCCGAGGTGATCAGCTCGGCGGTCGACAACAGGATCGGACCCAGCATTCCATCCGGCGCCTCGCCAGATTCCCGCCACGACCAGGCGAACCCCTCCGCTGAAGGCTGGATCCTGGCCCGGCCGAAGGCCCGTGCCAAGGCGGCGTTGAAATCTTCTATGGCCCGTTTCGGCGGGCCGTCCCCAGCGGCGGCCGCCGAGAAGATGGCATAGATGGCCTCACGCAGCCGCAGCGCTTCCTTCAGCACGTCGGCCGCCTGCTTGGGTTGCTGCCGGCCCCGAACGATCAGCGCTTCGGCCTGCTTTTCCCCGAGCAGGCCCGCCTGCCGCGACCAACCTACCAGGTCATCGTAGCTGCCCAGTCTTTCGATCGGATGCGGGCTGGCGTGCCATTCGGCCGTGTTGGCGAAATCCAACGGCAGCAATCCGGCGTCGAAATCCCAGCCGCTTTGTCCTTCTGTATCCGTCATATCCCTTCACCCTTGCCAGCCTTCTAACCTTCTATAGGCTATTGACAGGTTAGAGCGGCCGTGCTAGAGTCTAACCGTCTTAGAAATTATAGATGGTTATTGACTCGGGGTCAACTGGAGAGAGCGTCACGTGAGGGCCACCCTATCCACCACCATCGAGCCGGCTGCGGCCGTCCCCAGCGTTCGTCCGATCGGGGCGACGCCCCGGGCGGCTGTTCTGGCGATGGTGATCGCGTGCACGATCTGGGGCACGTCGTTCGCCTTCGGCAAAATCGCCTTGCGCGAGTTGAGCGTCTCGCATGTGATCCTGCTGCGATTCGTCCTGGCCTCGGTTGCGCTCCTTCCCGTGCTCATCAAATATCGATTGCAGATTCCCGTGCGCGAGCTGCCACTCCTCTTCATGACCGGCGTGCTGGCCGTCCCGCTGTCTTTCCTGCTCCAGTTCTACGGCTTGGCCCTGACCACCATCAGCCGAGCGTCTTTAATCGTCGGCGCCGCCCCGCCCCTGATGGCGCTGGCCGGGATGACCTTCTTCGGCGAACGTCCGGGGTGGCGTGTTTGGGCGGCGGTGGCAGCTTCCCTGGCGGGGGTCGTGACCATCAGTGGGTTCCCCGGCGCCGGAGGCAGCTGGATCGGAGATGGCATGTTGTTCCTGTCGATCGTCACCTCCGTCGGCTGGGTATTGATCATCAAGCGCCTCAGCCAGCGCCTGCCGTCGCTGGTCGCCACGGCTGCCATGATCGTCCTCGGCACGCTCAGCCTCATTCCCTTTGCGCTCCTAGAGGGCGGCTTGCCCCGGCTGGACCTCCCGCTCGATGTCTGGCTCTCGGTCGGCGTGCTGGGTGTGGCGTGCACGGCGCTGGCTTTCGTGCTCTGGAACTGGGGCTTGGAACGCTATCCGGCCTCGCGGGCGGGCCTCTTCCTGAACATCGAGCCGGTTGTGGGCGCGCTGTTGGGCATCACGTTGTGGGGCGACTCGTTCGGCGGCGGCCTCCTGCTGGGCGGGGCGTTGATTCTCGTCGCCGCCGCATTGGTGTCGGATTCCGAATAATCAGGCATGGCCGCGCCCGATCCCTTCGGCGCCCAGGCTTCCCATACGAAAGCCAATCGCTTCGGAGGTCCAGTGTGGATCAAGCCCAAGAGCTATCTCTGGCGGGTAGACCCAAGAGCCTTTTCGCTGGGCTGTGGGCAGCGAGCGGTGTCTCGAATCTGGCGGATGGGATCGGCCTGACGGCGGCCCCCCTGCTGGCGGCCACGCTGACCCGAGATCCCCTGCTCGTCTCTGGTCTGACGGTCGCCCAGCGGATTCCCTGGTTCTTGTTCACCCTGGTCAGCGGCGCGCTGGTCGACCGGCTCGACCGGCGCCTGGTAATGCAGCGCGCCAACATATGGCGCTTTGTGCTCCTCGGTCTGCTGGCTCTGGCCGTCGTCACCGGCCGGGCCAGCCTGCTGATCCTTTATCTGGTCTTCTTCCTGCTGGGATGCATCGAGACCCTGTTCGACAACGCCGCCCTGGCCATCCTCCCCCAAATCGTGGAAGATCAAGATCTGGAAGACGCCAACGGGCGCCTATTTGCCACCTCGACGGTAGCCAACGAACTGATCGGGCCACCCCTGGGCAGCACCCTGTTCTCCCTGCTTCCCGCGACAGCTTTCGTGTCTTCGGCGGTGGCCTATGGTTTATCGTCGCGCCTCATCCAGCGCCTTCCGGGCCGCTACACATCATCCAACGGTCAACGCAACCGACTGAGAGATGAGATTGTCGCAGGTGTGCGTTGGTTCTGGGGGCATCGGCTGCTGCGCACGCTGGGGCTTTTTGCCGCCGCCTTCAACCTGGTCTCCGGCGCCACAATGAGCGTCTTCGTGCTCTACAGCCAGGACGTCCTCGGCCTGAACGAGGCGGCTTACGGGGTCCTGCTGGCCTTTGGCGCCGTGGGGGGCATCCTGGGGAGCCTCATGACGCGCCGCCTAAGCGACCGGTTCGGCCCGGGCCCGCTTCTGCTGGCGGATGCGCTGTTCGGCGGCCTGGCCTTCATCGGCATCGGTCTGACAGCGCGGGCCTGGGTGGTCGGCCTGATGTTTGTGCTGCTGTCCTTGAGCAGCATGTTCGGCAATGTGATCATCGCCTCGCTGCGCCAGGCGATCATCCCAGGGCATCTGCTGGGCCGTGTGGCCAGTGCGTACCGCCTGGTTGTCCTGGGGGCCTTGCCCCTGGGCGCGCTCGCCGGCGGCCTTTTGGCGCGCGCCACCACCTTGGCCACCCCCTTCTGGACCGGCGGCCTGCTGCTGATCATGGTGGGCATCGCTATGCAGCCCATCGTCAACAACCGCACCATCGACGAGGCCAGGCGCAGCGCAAGGCAGACCACATCTCCTGCGACCCGGACCGCCCGGATACTTTAATAACGCCCTGACGCGCCGGAACACCTGCCACCTCAGGTCGATGAGCATGAAAATCGCAGGCAGCGCCCGACAGCCTCCGATTTGCCTTCCGCCCCCCTATCCGCTAGGCTGGGAACGTTCCAGCACTGAGCGCCTCGACCCCATAGAAAACCCACGCCAACCATCTCCGCAGCCATACGCCGCTTGACGCCTGGTCAGCTCACCAGGACGTCCGCTTCCGCGTTCCCCCGCGCCAGCGGAAGTCTTCTGTCCGGTTCCATCGACAATTGGGAGGAGAGACAATGCGCACGACTTTACGGGGAATCAGCCTGGCAGCCATCCTAGCGGCGCTCCTGGCCGCCTGCGGTGCAGCCGGCACTCCGGCGCCCACCGCCACACCAACGCTCGACCCCGACAACCCGGTCATCAACATCGGCCTCACCGAGTACGAGTTCACACCCGACCGCATTGAACTCACCGTCGGCCAACACGTCACGCTGCATGTCGTCAATCACGGTGCCATCGACCACGAGATCATGATTGGCCGAAACCCGCTGCGCGCCCAGGACGGTACCTTGGGCGATGGCTTCGAGCACGATTTTTTCCGCCCTCGCCAGCCCCATGGTGGAAGGCGACGCATCGGTCATGGGGATGCCCGGGATGGATATGGGCGGGGACTCGGGGGAGATGACCATGGACGCCACCCCCACGGCCGGGATGGCGATGGACGGGGACCAAGGCGAAGGCGATCACATCGAGGGCATGAACGGCGGGATGGTCATGTTCGAGCCATCTCAGGAGGCCACTATTGCCTTCGACGTTACGCAAGACATGCTCGGCACGTGGACCATGGGCTGTTTTAAGCTCAGCTCGGGGCGGGTCCATTTTGACGAGGGCATGGCCGGGATCCTGACCGTCTTCCCTTCCGAGGAGTAGCCGACACCTGAGACCATGGGCCCTCCCTGTTTCGGGGAGGGCTCATTTCGTTGCTCTTCTCTCTTCGGCCGGCTGGAGGCCGCACCGCTTGGGTGTGGTGAAGGGGCTCGGCGCGGGAAGCCGCTTGCTTTTCTTCTACCCCCCTATAGGCCCCTTCAATCAAGAATGTTGAATGCTTAGGATCCGTTCTGCCCGACCGAATGCATCCCGGCATAAGGTCCCCCAGCCCCCTCGCAATCTTGCGTGTTGAGCCTACGGGTCACATCTCACCCAACTGCGCAACCTCCCTCGTCATGGAGAGGCGCCTTCCGCGTCCGACAACAAGATCTCACGCAGTCGCCGAAGCAATCCTTCCCTCATGACATGCAGAAGCGATTGCCACGCTCGCTGCCCTAAATGACCATTGGTGCAAGCGCTCGCTCGCCATGACAGCTAGTGTGAGCGGCGAGCCCGTGGTCTTGTCAGTCGCCCTGAGCGGAGACGGGTACGGTTTCAGTTGATAGAGGGTTCCGTCCTCCGGCCGAAGTCGAAGGGGCCCGACCCTTGCCACGCTGGCATTGACAGGTCAGGTGGGCGGCGGCCCGTGGTCTTGTCAGTCGCCCTGAGCGGAGGCGGGGACGGTTTGTCTCGGGCAAAGGCACGGGGCACCCGCCGCAGTCGAAGGGGCCCGACCTTTGCCACGCTCGGTGCTCCAGGCTAGCCGCCACCTCCACCGACGTGTCCGGGAGCCGGGCGCCTCGGACCAGCAACCATACGATGAAAATAACCTCACCGATGAAGGTGAACCCCGACAGCCCCAGCGCGTAGTTCGGGCTGAGCAGGGTCCCCAATCCGTCGACGAAATACCCGGCGCCGGCCAGAATTAACAGGGCACCGAAGATCCAGTGGGCGAATTCCGCCTTCCAGACCAAGTACCCCACCAGGCCCAGATGCACACCGAAGATCGTCAGCGCCAGCTGCCAGGCCAGATCGTAGCCCTCGAGGGAAAAAACCGCTTGGGCCGGGCTGATCGGGGCGGCGCGCAGCGCGTCGAACAGGCCGGTGATGGCGGCGGCGAAGACGGCCGCGTAAGCAACCCGAAGCCAGGCCGCCAGCAGGGAAAGGCTCGGGTTGACCCGCCGCAGGACAATGTATAGGCCCCAGGCGACGATCACGTCCAGAATAGCCACGATCACAAGTCCGGCGGCGGCCAGCCGAAGCAAGTTCGACATGCCGATCAGGTGGCCCGCCGTGGCGGCTCGATTACCAGAGACGGCCAGGTTGGCGATGACGCCGAAGTTGGCGGCACCGCCGATGACGGCCATCACCAACAGGGCGATGCCCGCCACCAGGGCGGCCATGCGCGGCCGTACGTCCTGACTCAGGCGTGCTGTTGCGGATGTATTCACAGTTTGTCTCCTCTGATGGGAACAGCTCGGGGCGCCGCGACCCAGGCGCCAAGGGCATGCCAACGATACCACAGGCCTCGGTCCACCCACCGGCTCCGGTTAGTGATGTTTGGACGCGCCGGAGAACTCGCCCCATCAAGCCGATGAAAGAGATAACCAGAAACGCCTTTCGTCGAGCGCGGGCGCTGTGCTTGTGAAATATTCCACAGACTTAGACCAGCTTGCCGGGCCCTCGTAGACCGGCTTGTCTTCCAGGATGCGCCGCGGGGAGAAGATCGACAGGTCAAGCGAAATCTCCACCCCGCGCATCAGCTCGGAGAGATAGCGGCCGATGGCGTGGCACTGCTGGAAACCATGGCCGGAGAATCCGTTGGCGAGGATGAAGCCCTTCAGGTCGGGCCATTCGCCCAAAATGGCGTTCCCGTCAAAGCGGTTGACGGCGTACAACCCGGACCATCCGCTGACGATCTTCAAGCGGTCGAAAGCCGGGGCCAGCTCGACCAGCTCGGGCCACATGGCCTCCATGAACCGATCGTGGTTCCAGCCGAAGTCGAACCCGACCGGGTCATCCTCGAACGACTGGCCGCACATGAACTGGCTGCCATGCTCGTGGATCAGGTACAGGCCGGAGGGAAGGACCGTCAGGGGGTAGCGCTCTTTGGGCTCGGTTTCGGTCTGGAGGACGAACACCTGACGCCGCACCGGGTCCATTGGCAGGTCGATACTCGCCGAGCGCGCCAACTGCGTTCCCCAGGCGCCGGCGCTGTTGACCACAAATTTGGCCGCCAAGCGCGTGTCATCGGCCAATCGGACCCCGCTGACCGCCCCGCCCGTGCGCAGGACTTCGACCACCTCAGCGTCGATGAAGCTCGCCCCCAAGTCGACTGCCTTGCGCTTGAAGGCCACCAGAACGGCCTGGGGGTCCATGGTGCCATCGAGCCGGCCGAAGGTGCCTCCGACGAACTTCGACGCATCGTACAGCGGAAATCGGGCCGTGATCTCCTCCGGGGTCATCCATTGCACGTCGCAGCCCAAACCCTGTTGGACTGACAACCCTGCCCGGGCGTTGGCCTCGCCGGCCTCATCCGCCAGAAACAGGTTGCCCTCCTGCCTGAAATCGATCTCGGGCTGCCACGCGCCGACGGCCATGTCTTCCTTAAACGTGCTCAGCTTCTCGAGCGCGTATTGGGACATGAGGATGTTTTCTTTGAGATTGAACTGCAGGCGCGTGTTGCCATCCGAGAGCACGGTGGAGTTGCGGGTGTACTCCGGATCCATCTCTACGATCGCCACGCGCAGTGTGGGATCCGCCAGCAGGAGGTAGTAGGCGATGGCGCATCCCATCACGCCGCCGCCGACCAAGATCACATCAAAAGTTGCCTCTTCGCTCATACCGTTCCTGTCCGAAAAAGGTTAGATCGAATGGGTGAGGCCGCCATCGGCGCGGATGTTTTGCCCGGTAATGTAACCCGCGTCGGCGGAAAGCAGGAAGCGCACCGTCTTGGCGATCTCTCCCACCTTGGCAGCCCGTTTCATCGGAATCCTGGCCAGGGTATCCTCGCTGGCCGGGTAGTTGTCCATGTAACCCGGCAGGACGTTGTTCATCCGAATTCCGGCTTCGGCATAGCGCTCCGCGTACAGCCTGACAAAGCTCGCCAACCCGGCCCGCAGCGTGCTCGAGACCGGGAAGCTCAGATCCGGCTCAAAGGCCGAAAAGGTCGAAATGTTGACCATCGCCCCGCCCCCGTGCTCGATGAAGATGGGCGTGATCAGCCGGGCCATCCGGACGACGTTCAACACGAGCATGTCCAGGCCAAGATGCCAATCGTCATCCGGAATATCCAGCAGCTCCCCCTTGGGCGGATTGCCGGTGTTGTTGACCACGGCATCAATCCGTCCAAAGGCTTGCATGGTGCTGTCGACGAGTTCGGCCAGGTCGGAGGCTTCGGTGACCGAGCCGGTCATCCCGACTCCACCGAGCTCCTTCGCCAGTGCAACGGCACCCCCGGCGTTGGACAGCAGGGAGAGCTGGTAGCCTGAGCTAGCCAGCTCGCGGGCGATGGCCGCGCCCACGCCGTGGCCGGCGGCCGTGACGATGGCGACTTTCTCGCTCATGTCTCGCCCCTACGGGTTGTCGATGACGGCCATGACTTCGATTTCGACATCACAGCCTTCAGCAACCGTGTTGCTGATCTCGACCATGGCGCTGGCCGGGCGAGCAACAGAAAAGTATTGATTGCGTACGTCGGACACCTCCTGATACTTGCCGGCATCGGTCATGAAGAACAACGCCTTGACGACGTCATCCAGACTCGCACCGGCGGCTTCCAAGACCCGCTGGATGCGCTTGAAGATAAAGTGGGTTTGCGCCGTGAAATCGCCGGGCGCGACTGGCGTCCCGTCCTCGTTGAGGGCCAACTGCCCCGCCACGAGGATCATGGTCTTGGTCCCGAGGTCGATGGTCACAGCCTGCGAGTACGTTCCGAACGAGCTGAACTGGAATGGGTTGATGCGCTCGATCATAATCGACTCCTGTCGCCCGCATGGCCTGGCTGAGCACGCCCGAGCTGGCCCGATGGAGGCATCGCCCGTAGGCCCCGTTGCGCCCCATTCTCGCGCCGTCCTCCCCTGACTCCAACCCGGGCCGTGAGCCGGGCCATGGGCAGCCTTGGCGCGGCATGGCCCGCGCGCCCCACTTGTGAAATCCTTCACAACCACGTGTGGCCCCCGGCGGACAAAGGCCCACTTATGGGCGTGACGGGCTTGTCGCCATCGATGATATCATCGGGGGGTCGAGTCCTCAGCCACACGACCCAGGGGAGATCCAATGAAGGCCATCGTCCAGACCCGACCCGGGCCGCCGAACGTCCTCCAACTTCGGGACGTTCCCAAGCCAACGACGGGTGAGCACGACGTGCTGATTCGTGTGCACGCCGCCACAGTCGCCCGCGGCGACGTCATAACCCGGAGCCTGCCTCGCATGATGCGATGGGTGATGCGAGTGGCGATGGGGATGCGGACCAAGCCCATTCCTGGACAGGAGTTCGCCGGCGAGGTGGTGGCGACCGGCGCCGAGGTCAGCCGATTTTCGCCCGGTGATCAAGTCTTCGGCTCGACCGGCATGTCGTCCGCCGGCGCCTATGCGGAGTTCGTCTGCTTGGCCGACACCGATACAGTAGTTCCCAAACCGGTCAACCTCAGCTTTGAAGAAGCGGCGGTCCTTCCCATCGGGGGGACCACGGCGCTTCACTTCCTGCGACAGGCGGACATCCAAGACGCCCACCACGCCCTCATCTACGGCGCCTCAGGCAGCGTGGGCACCTATGCCGTCCAGCTGGCCAAGTACTTCGGCGCAAAGGTCACGGGCGTGTGCGGGGCGCGGAACGCCGACATGGTGCGTTCCCTGGGGGCGGAGGAAGTGATCGATTACACATCCCAGGACTACGCCGCCGGCGAGGCGACCTATGACGTCGTGTTTGACGCGGTCGGGAAGACCACCGCCGAGCACGCCCGGCCGGCCCTGACAGCGGGCGGGAAATTCGTGACCGTCCGCAAGGGCTTGGCTCGCGGGACCGTCGAGGACCTGAAGCTGTTGGGGGAAATCGCCGTGGCAGGCAACCTGAGCCCCGTCATCGATCGGCGCTACCCGCTCGAGCGGACGGCCGAGGCGCACGCCTACGTGGAGGCGGGCCACAAGGTCGGCAACGTGGTGATCACGGTGGTGCCGGAATGAAAGCCGCCGTGTGGACCGCCTACGGCCCTGCGAAGGTCCTCCAGATCCGGGAGGTCGAGACCCCGATCCCGCGCCACGACCAGGTCCGCATCAGAATTCGAGCCACGACGGTGACGGCCGGCGATGTTGAAATGCGCACGCTCAAGCTGCCGATGTTCTTGGGCGTGCCCGTGCGCCTGTATGTGGGGCTCACCAAACCCGCTCGGCTGACGGTGCTGGGGCAGGAACTCGCCGGCGAGGTCGAACTCGGTTGGGGAGGACGTCACCCGGTTCAAAGCCGGCGATCGGGTCTGCGCTTTTACCGGATTCGGCCTGGGAGCCTACGCCGAATACATTTGCCTGCCGGAAACATCCGGTGACAGCCTGATCGGACCCATGCCGGCCGACGCCAGCTTTGAGCAGGCGGCTGCGCTTCCTTTCGGCGCGCTGGAAGCCCTGCACTTCTTGAGGAAGGCGGAGATTCAACCGGGGGACGAGGTTTTGGTCAACGGCGCCGGAGGCAGCATCGGCACCTTCGGAGTCCAGCTGGCCAAGCACTTCGGGGCCAGCGTGACGGCGGTGGACAGCACGCCCAAGCTGGATATGCTCCGCTCGATCGGCGCCGATCACGTGCTGGACTACCAAAAGGAGAACTACTGGGAGAGTTCGGAACGCTACGATGTGATCTTCGACGTTATCGGGTCAAGCCCGTACACCCCCAGCTTGAATGCGTTGAGACCCGGGGGACGGTTCCTGATGGCGAACCCCCGTTTGTCGTACTTGGTGCGCGGCCTTATCGGCCCGGGGAACGGCAAGCGGATCATCGCTGGCTCGGCGGCCAGGACGGCCGAAGACCTGGCCTTCGTGGCCGAGCGGATGGAGGCTGGTGAACTGGACACGGTGATCGATCGCACCTTCCCGCTCCAGGACATCGTCGGCGCACACGAGTACGTCGAGACCGGCGCCAAGCAAGGCAATCTGGTGGTCATCGTAGGGGGCGGTGCGGCGTGAAAGTGTGCCCCGGCCACCCTCGGCCGCTGGGCACCCCCGCCCTAGGCTGACCCCCGCGCATCCGCCCTCCAGTCCAGCTCCCTCCCGGCCGGAGTCAACCCTAGACGAAACTTCGGCAGGCACATGACGAACACCAGCCCCCGGGCGGGATTCCCTCCGAGAATCCCGCCGGTGATCGACCGAAACCTTCGCCGTCCGTCTCGGTTTGGTGCATAATAGTCAGGTAACCTCCCATACGGCTTCGGACCCGGAGTCAGCATGCCCCCCGCTATTGAAACCCACGCCCTGCGCAAGTCCTACGGCCGGACCCTGGCCGTGGACGATCTGTCGCTGCGCGTCGAGCCGGGTGAGATCTACGGCTTCTTAGGGCTCAACGGGGCCGGCAAGACAACCACCATCCGCATGCTGCTGGGGATGATTTCGCCCGAAGCCGGCGACGCCCTGGTGCTCGGCCAGACCGTGCGCAGCGGGCGCGGGCCGTGGGAGTCTGTCGGCTACCTGGTGGAAAACCCCACCGCGTACAGCAGCCTCAGCGTGCGCGAGAACCTGGAAGCGGTCCGGCGCCTGCGCCCGGGCCTGCCCGAGGAGGCCGTCGATCGCGCCATGGCGCGCTTCGGGATCACGCGTTACGCGAGCCGGCGTGCTGGGGCCCTGTCGCACGGTAACATGCAGCGGCTGGGGCTGGCGCGAGCGATGCTGCATGACCCCCAACTGGTGATCCTCGATGAGCCGGCCAACGGGCTCGACCCGGCCGGGATCGTCGAAATCCGTGAACTGCTTAGGACCATGGCCCACGAGCAGGGCGTGACGGTCTTCATGTCCAGTCACATCCTGGCCGAGGTGGCGCGGGTGGTCGATCGGGTGGGGATCATCCACCACGGGCGCTTGATGCGTGAGCTCGATGCCGCCGAATTGGAGAAGGAGCGCCTGCGGCGGCTGGTGGTACGTACGGCCGATCTCAACGCCGCCGCGGCGGCGCTGCGGGGTGCCTGGTACGACGATGTCCGGGTTGAGCAGGGGATGCTCATCTTGGACGGGGCCGAGACATTGGCCCACCCGGACCAGGTGGCGCTGCGCCTGGCGGAAGCCGGCCAGCCGCCCCGGCATCTGGCGGTCGAAGAAGAAGACTTGGAAAGCTATTTCCTGCGCTTAATCAACCGGCCGGAGTCGGCGCCATGAGCAACTTCCGGGGCGCGTTGTGGGGGGAATTCAGAAAGGTTCGGCGCTCGAACATGCTTTGGCTGACGGCGTTGGGGTTCGAGTTGGTCCCCGCCGCCGGTGCGCTGTTCATGGTGATCTTGAAAAACCCTGAGTGGGCCATGCGGTCCGGGATCATCAGCACCAAGGCCCGCCTGCTGGCCGGCACCGCCGACTGGGCCAGCTACCTCAGCCTGCTGGAGCAAGCCATTGGAGCGGCCGGGCTGGTGATCTTCGGGTTGATCAGCGTGTGGATCATCGGGCGCGAGTACGCCGAACGGACGGCGGCCGACCTGATGGCGCTGCCCACGTCGCGGTCGACGATCCTCCTGGCCAAGTTCGCCGTGATCACCCTCTGGTCGGCGGCCCTGGCAGCCAGCGTCATGCTGGTCGGATTGGCGATCGGCTACCTGCTCCGCCTGCCCCCGGCAGGACCCGAGGTGTATGCGCAGTGGTGGCGGGTCACGCCGGTGACGGCACTGATGTCGATCCTGTTGGTCACCCCCTTTGCCTACCTTGCCAGCCTTGGCCGCGGCTACCTGGGCGCCGTGGGCGGGATCTTTTTGGCCCTGGTCCTGGCCCAGCTGACATCGGTCCTCGGGCGGGGCGAGTTCTTCCCCTGGGCGATTCCCATCCTGTACACGGGCGCCGCCGGCCCGGACACGGTCATCGGGCCGGTGAGCTTCGTCATCGTCGTGCTGACCAGCCTGGCCGGGCTGGCGGCCACGCTCTGGTACTGGGCCCGCGCCGACCAGATCATCTGACCGCATCCCCCTTCTTCGGCCTCGGCCTGACCCCTCAGCCGTCCTGAGCCCTTCAACTTGGCTCAGGACAGGCTGCGCCCGCTTTTCGACATTGCACCAATATAGCGGCCCTGCGGCGCAGTCGAAGGGCGAGCTGGACGTGCACCCTCCCCTTCGACTTCGGCGGGAGAACCGGACCACCATCCGATTCGGTCCGTACCCGCCTCCGCTCAGGGCGACTGACAAGCCCACAAGCCCGCCACCCACGTTACCTGCCATTGCGAGCGAACGCTTGCCCCAAGGGTCATTTGGGGCAGCGAGCGTGGCAATCGTTACTGCATGTCATGACGGAACGATGGCCACGGCGCCAGTGTGAGATTTCGATGCCGAACGAGGAAGGCGCCTCGCCATGACATGGGAGGCCTGGGCCCGGACTGTGACATCGGGCCGGCTTGGCGGCTCTGCCATGCAGTCGAAGGGCGAGCTGGTCGGTACGGCGAATCCACAACCGCGGCCAGCTCGTCCGGCTTGTGAAATCTATCACAAGCCTTTCGGCCCGCCGAAGGCGGCCACATGCTCGGTCATCAGCTCGCGCTCGCAGTCAATCAATGCCGCCAACCTCACGCCCCCGGCGCCCGGTTCTCCCAGATTTTCGGCAGGGAACGGCCGCCCGAATGACAAGCACGGCGAGAGCAACAGGCGCCCTGGGAAGGTCAACTGTTGGATCACTTGGCCGAACTCGACGATCCGCCGACGGTCGAGCGGCGCCCGGCGCAGGAAGCGCAGTGGGCTGCGGGCCCAGCCGGGGGACAGGGTATGGCTGACGACGCATGGCAGCACGATCAGGCCAGGGACGCGAGCCATGAAGACTTCGATCGAGCGCGACCACCCGGCCAATTCGTCCGCCGCCTGCGGGTAGAGTGCCGGATCCGGATCGATCAGTCCGGTGCCATAGAGCAGTAATGCCCCGCCCACCCGAAGGTGTCGGATTCCCTGACGGGCGGCCAAGGCGCGCTTTTCGGGAGTCGGGTCGAGGAAGATGAAGTGCCGGCTGGCTTCAGGCAGGTGTTCCAAGAAGGGAATGTCGCTGACGATGGTGCGCAGGTCCGGCCGACCCAGACGGGAGGCGATCACCAGGGCGTCGTACGTTCCGGGATGGTTGGAGACCACCAGGAGCGGGCCGTCCTGCGGCACGCGTTCAAGACCCCGCGCCTTGATTCCTCGGCACCAGTTGGACAGCGCCTCCTCGGCGCCCTGAGGCAGCCCCTTCTGGGCACTTGCAAGGTCGAAGGCATCAGCGATGGACGCCAACTCACGGATCGGCCGCCGGAAGACGAGGCCCAGGCCGCGCCGTGCCCAGCCGCCCCGTGGTAGACCGAGGGCGAAGGCGATTTCGTCAGCGAGAAGATCAGCAGTGGCCATCATGCCGTTGAACCGTTTCTGGCACCATCATATGTCACACACGACCCACAAACCAGCTTTGAACCCAGAGCCGAGGCTGCGCTGGATGGACGCGTTGCGGCATGTCATTGCGAGCGAGCACAGCCAGCACCTGCCTCAAGTGCTCGGTGCAAAGTAACCGTTTCGACATCTCATGACGGAACGATGGCCACGGCGCCAATGTGGGATTCCGATACCGAACGAGGAAGGCGCCTCGCCACGACATGGGAGGCTGCGTGCCGCCAGCCCCAACCCCTGATCACCGGATACCTTCGCCGCCCACATCGAATAGGTTCTAACAAAACTGTAAGGTCCCCTACCCTTGACGCCGTCCGCCGGCGAGGTATGATGCGCTTTCGTTTCGGAATATTTCCAAATTGGGAATAAGTGACCCGATGACCGCACAAGACTATCCTCGCCAATTCGCTGGCCTGATCCGCCAGATTATCCGCATGAAGCACCACTTCCGGGCGGTGATGCCGGAGCACGCCTTCCGGGCACACGCCCGGCTGCAGGCCATGCTGCCGGACCCCAACCCGATGGACCACGCCGACTACGATTTGCTCTACCGCGTGGGGACCCTGATCGGCGAGGGCGACGGTCCACTCACCATGGGCGAGCTGGCGAGCGCCGCCGAAGTCCCCCTCAGCACGGCCACCCGCCTGGTCGACACGCTGGTTGAGAGCGGCTTCGCCGAGCGCCGCTCGGATCCGGCTGACCGGCGCGTGGTGCGCGTCCAATTCTCCGCGGCAGGCGCCGAACTGTACCAGGCGCTGGATGAACTGATCCAGCTGCGCATTGCCACCATCCTGCGCAGCTTTTCCGACGACGAATGCGACACCATGCTGCGCCTGATGCGCAAGATGGTGGTGGCGCTGGAAGAGGAATCCGCATGACCGCCACGCCGACCCTATCTCCAAGGTTGAAGGAGCTCCTATGCGACGGTTAAGAGCCTTGATGCTCAAAGAATTGACTCACATGCGGCACGACCCGCGGACGGTGATGATGATCTTGATCATGCCCATCCTGCAGTTGGTGCTGCTTGGATATGCGGCCAACACCGAGGTCAACAACGTGACCGCGGTGCTGTATGACCAGGACCAGAGCCAGGCCAGCCGCGAGCTGGTGGACGCCTTCCGCAACACCGGCTTCTTCTCGATCGACTACGCCGCATACACTTCGGAAGACGTCAACCGCATGATCCAGTCCGGACGGGCCGCGGTGGGGATCATCATCCCCCCCGACTACAGCCAGAACCTGCTGGCCGGCCGCTCGGCCCAGGTGGGGGTCCTGATCGACGGGTCCGATCCGACCGTGGCCGGTTCGGCGCTTTCGGCGGCAACTCTGGCCGGGCAGGCGCATGGCACACAGTTGCGGCTGGAGCAACTGGCCAAGGTCGGCGCCGCCGTCAGTGGCGCTTCGCCGGTCGATGTACGCACCCGCGTGCTCTACAACCCGGACCTGGAAAGCAGCTACAACATGGTTCCCGGCCTGATCGCCCTGATCTTGATGATGACGACCATGACCCTGACTTCGGCTTCCATCGTCAAAGAGCGCGAGCAGGGAACCATCGAGCAGCTCATCGTCACACCGATCCGCAGCTGGGAACTGGTGGTCGCCAAGATCACGCCATACATCCTGGTGTCGATGGCGGATGTGTTCATCATCCTGGCAATCGGCACGGCGTGGTTCCACGTGCCCATTCGGGGCAGTCTGCTGCTCCTGCTGGCCCTGACCGGGCTGTTTCTGCTGCCCAACCTGGGGATCGGATTGGTGGTCTCGACCGTGGCCAAGACCCAGCAGCAGGCCCAGTTCATGGTCATGCCGATTATGCTGCCCACGTTCATGTTGTCTGGATTTATTTTCCCGATCTCCACCCTGCCGGTGATCCTGCAGGCCGTCGCCCGCCTGCTGCCGGTGACCTATTTCTTGGTCATTGTGCGCAGCATCGTGATCAAGGGCACTGGGCTCGACCTGCTCTTGCCTCAGGTGGGTGCCCTGACGGTGTTTTCCCTGCTGATGATCGCTATCGCAGCCCTACGTTTCCGCAAGACACTTGACTGAGTCGAAAGAGAACAGGTGACCCATGAAAACCCTTTTGACCTCCCGCAAAGCCCGCATTATCCTGATCGCTGTCCTGCTGGCGATCGGCGCCAGCGCTGGCGGCTGGCACCTGTACAACCAGGCCTCGGCCGCTGCCAACGGCACGTTGACCGCTTCCGGCACCATCGAGGCCACGATGACTACGCTCTCGCCGCAATTGGGGGGGCAGGTAGCCAAGGTATTGGCCAAGGAAGGCGACTCGGTCCAGGACGGCGATGTGCTGCTTGTTCTCGATGACCAGGGGCTGCGTGACCAGCGCGCCAGCGTCGAAGCCGGCACGCGTGCGGCTGTCGCCGGCGCCCAGGCCGAGCTCGACGCCGCCAAGAAAGCGCTGCAGGACCTGCGCGACAACGCCCCCATGGCCACCGCCAAGGCTGAGCAGGCGCTGGCCCAAGCGCGCAAGGACCTCGATGACGCCCAGAAGCGCAACACATGGCAGCAGACCGGCAACCGCGCCTCCAAGGACACCATCGACGCCACCGAGGCGCGGCTGACCCTGGCCAAGGACAATGTTGACAGGGCTGAGGCGGCGCTCAACCACGTTAAGGACAAGGACATCAACGACCCGGTTCGTGCCCAGGCCGAGGCCAATCTGGCGTCCGCCCGTGAGGCGCGCGACACGCTGGTGCGCCTTTTGAACTGGTACAAGGGTTCGCCGACCACCATCGACCAGGCTCTGCTGGACGCCAATGTCAGCGTCGCCCAAGCGGCGGTGGACCTGGCGCAGAAGAACTACGACAAAGTCAAGGACGGCCCCGATCCGGACGCCTTGAGGCTGGCCAACGACCAGGTCGCACTTGCCCAGGCACATCTGGAGGCCGCCAAGGCACAGGGCGTCTCCCAGCTGCGAACGATCGACCTGCAACTCGACAAGCTGGAGATCAAGGCCCCCAGCTCGGGCGTGATCATGAAGCGCAACGTCGAGCCAGGTGAGACCATTGTGCCCGGCGCCTCGTTGTTCCAGATCGGCCAGTTGGGTTCGCTCGAGGTGACCGTCTATCTTCCGGAAGAGGAATACGCGCGGGTTAGCCCGGGACAGACCGCCCAGGTACACGTTGACGCCTATCCCAACAAAACCTTTACGGCCACCGTGTTGCGGATCGCCAACCAGGCAGAGTTCACACCGCGCAACGTGTCCACCGTGGAAGGCCGTAAGGACACCGTCTACGGCATCCGCCTGAGCATCGAGAATCCGGACATGGCCCTCAAGCCCGGCATGCCGGCCGACGTCACCTTCACTCAGAACTGAGATGGACGATAGGATCCTGCTCAAGACCGAAAACCTGGTCAAGGACTACGACGGGCGGACGGCGGTGAATGGACTGAACCTCGAGGTCCGATCAGGCGAGATGGTCGGCTTGGTGGGCCCGGACGGCGCCGGTAAAACGACCACCATCCGCATGCTGTGCGGGGCGCTCAGCCCCACCAGCGGACGGATCCAGGTGGCCGGATACGACGTGCCGGACCAGGTCGAACTCGCACGCGAGGACACCGGCTACCTGGCGCAGAACTTCAGCCTGTATGGCGACCTGACTGTGGCGGAGAACCTGCATTTCTTTGGTGCCGTGTTCGATCTTCCCAACGACGAGATCGAGCGCCGCCAGAAGCGCCTGCTCGAGTTCGCCGGGCTTACCGCCTTCGCCGACCGCCCCGCCCACGCTTTGTCCGGCGGGATGCAGAAAAAGCTCGGCCTGGCGACGGCGCTGATCCACGACCCCAAGGTCTTGTTGCTCGACGAACCCACCGGCGGGGTCGATCCGGTGGCGAGGCAGGAGTTCTGGCATCTGCTGATTGGGCTGCTGCGCAGCGGCTCGGCCGTGCTGGTGAGCACACCCTATATGGACGAGGCCATGCGCTTCAGCCGGGTGATCTTCATGAACGAGGGCCGGGCTCTGCTCGAGGGCCGCCCGCGCCAGCTGATCCAGCGCCTCAGCGGGCGGATCCTGGAGCTGGACGCCTCGTCTCAGGCGGCAGCGCGTCCGGTGGCCCTGGCCGACCCGGATGTGGAGGACGTGCAGTCCTTCGGCGAGCAGCTCCACCTCAGAGTGAGCGACCCGTCCGGACCCCTGGCCCGGCTGCCGAAGGCGTTGGAATCAGCCGGGGTGAAGCTGAACGACTTGAAGCCGGTAGAACCCACCCTGGAAGACGTATTCATTCATCTGTTGGAGACAACCAGCCATGGCGACCAGCCCCCAGACGGCGATTAGCGTCCACAACCTGACCAAGCGGTTCGGCGACTTTACCGCCGTCGACCATGTTAGTTTCGAGGTCCTGCCGGGACAGGTCGTCGGCTATCTGGGCCCCAACGGGAGTGGCAAGACGACCACCATCCGTATGCTGTGCGGCCTGCTCGAGCCGAGCGAAGGCACAGCCGAGGTGATGGGGGTTGATTTGATCCATCACCCTGAGCAGGTCAAGTCCAAAATCGGCTACATGTCGCAGAAGTTCTCACTGTACAACGACCTGACGGTCATGGAGAACATTCGCTTCTACGCCGGCGTCTACGAAGTGCCCGAGGATGAGGAAGACACACGGGTGAGCGAAGTACTGCATATGGCCGGCCTCGAGTCCCGAACCAAAACCACAGCCGCTGATCTATCGGGGGGCTGGCGGCAGCGGCTGGCCTTGGGCTGCGCCATCATTCACCGGCCGCCGCTCCTGTTCCTCGACGAACCCACCAGCGGGGTCGACCCGGTGGCGCGGCGCGAGTTCTGGGAGCTGATTTACCAACTGGCGACCGGCGGCACCACGATCTTCGTCACCACACACTATATGGATGAAGCCGAGCATTGCGGCCGGGTGGGCTTTATGCACGCCGGCCGGTTGCTGGCCTTTGACACGCCGCGGGCGCTCAAGCGCGAGTACTTGAAGGGGACCGCCTGGCTGTTGGAAGCCGATCCGCTGCTGGATGCTGTCGAAGCGTTGAGCCAGCTTCCAGGCGTGATCCAAGCGCGCATGCACGGCGATCGCGCCCTGGCCATCACTGCCCCCGGCGAGTGGACCGCCGACAGCCTGACGGAGACCCTGGGAGAGCATCACATCAGAGTCCCCGATGTTGCCGTCTCCGAACCGACCCTGGAGGACGTGTTTACCTATCTGGCCCACCAGGGAGTCGGCTGACCCGTTTTGTGAATTTTTTCACAACTTGGGGTGCCGTGGGGAGCGCGGGGGCCCTTCCCCCCTGTCATTGCGAGGGGCCAAAGACCCCGCCTGCCCCAAGCTCGGTTTGGGGAAGCCATCGTTGCGTCATGACATGACGAAACGGATGCCAACCCGATTGGAACATGGACAGGCGCAGCCGCCCCAATCCATGGGGTAGAATGCGGAGTTCTTGCAGGGCTTTGTCGGGCGGCCTGCGCGCCATCTCTTTGGACCCCATCGAATGATCCCATCGCTGCTGCGACAATTGCCGGAGTTCCGCCGCTTCTGGTCGGGGCAGACCATTTCACTCTTCGGCGATCAGGTGTCGATGATCGCCCTGCCTCTTGTCGCTGTCCTCGTGCTGAATGCGGATGCTGCCCAAATGGGGATCCTTACAGCCACGATTCTGGCGCCGAATCTGCTGTTCTCCCTGCATTTTGGCGCCTGGATTGACCGTTGGGGTCATCGAAGGCAGGCGATGATTGCCGCCGACATCGTGCGGGCGCTGCTGATGGGTTCCATCCCCGTCGTTTATCTCCTGGGGCGTCTCACCTTCCCCTATCTGATGATCGTCGGTTTCCTGAGCGGCATATGCAGTGTGCTGTTCAGTGTTTCGTATTCCACGCTCTTCACAGCCATCGTGCCCCGAGAACGGTATGTAGAAGCCAATCAGCTCATGCATGGGAGTCGAGCGTTTTCCTATGTAACCGGACCGAGTGTCGGCGGGGTGCTGGTGCAGGCCCTGTCGGCGCCGCTCGCCCTGGTGGTGGATGCCGCATCCTTTGTCTTCTCGGCCGTGTTCTTACACCGCATCACCGTAGCTGAGCCGCCGACCGAGGAAGCGCTGCCGGGCCAGATCGTCTCCGGCGCCCGCTTCATTCGCCGCACACCACTCCTGCTCGCGTCTCTCCTGTCAACCGCCACGATCAACCTGTTCAACTTGGCATTCAATGCCCTTGCCATTCTCTACGCCACGCGCGAGCTCGGCGTCCAGCCGGGCGTGCTCGGACTCGTCATCGGGGCTGGCGCCCTCGGGGGCGTATTGGGCGCGGCGGTCACGGGACGCATCGCCGACAGGATTGGCATAGGGCCCACTTTTATGCTTGGGTCCTTCCTCTTCCCCGCCCCCTTGGTGCTGATCCCCATGGCTGGCGGGTCGATGACCACCATCCTGGCGATGCTGTTCTTGGCCGAGCTGGGCTCCGGCTTCGGCGTGATGATGCTCGACATCAGCATCGGTTCGATAACCCAGGCGCTCGTTCCCGACCGGCTCCGCGCCCGGGTGGCGGGTTCATACATGTTTGTCAACAATGGCATTCGCCCCATCGGATCCCTGCTCGGTGGTGCCCTCGGTGCATGGATCGGAATCCAGCCCACCCTATGGATCGCCACACTTGGGAGCTTGCTGGGGGTCCTGTTCCTCATCTGGTCACCCGCCCCGCGCCTGCGCACCCTGCCCGAGCCAGCCGAATAGGCCCATTTCATCTGGGCGCCCCAAGACGGGGCCACCGGCCGCATTTTTTCATGGCCCCGCACACGGTGGGACGCCGGCCGATTCCCGCAGGGCCGCAAGTGAGTCCGGGCCGGCAATTGAGTGCCGAGGCGCGTCTTGGTAAGATGGACCCGCATCCGAGTTTGAAAGCGATGGAGTGAACAAGGTGACATCAGCCCCAGGCGGGACCGCAATCTCCCGTCCAAACCCTGAGCCGGTCCCCGCCCGGCTAAGGGAACTCAGCCTGGACTCACCCGAGGCCATTGCCCTGGCCGCCCCGGGGCGTCAACCATTGAGCTTTGCGCAGTTGTGGGAAACGGCGCAAGGCCATGCGGCTGAAATCGCCTCCGGCGCGCTCGGCGGTCCGCCACGCGTCGCCATGGTCTTCCCCGACGGTCCCGAGCTGGCAGTGGCGTTCCTGGCAACTATCTGTGCCGGGGCGGCTGCCCCACTCAATCCGCGCTACACGCAATCCGAGTTTGAATCGCAGTTGAGGAGCCTCAAGGCTGACCTGCTGATGATCGATACCCGCCTTGAATCACCGGCCCATCAGGCAGCCGAAGCCGTCGGCCTTCCCGTGATCGAGGCCATCCCACAGTTGGATCGGCCAGCCGGTGCGATGGAGCTGCATGGATTGCCCGGCCAAGCAGGGCCGCTGAGCATGCCGGAACCCGAGGAGCTTGCCCTGCTCCTGCACACCTCGGGGACGACGGCCTCGCCCAAAGTCGTGCCGCTCACACACGCCAACCTGGCTGCTTCGGCGGCCAACATTCGAAGCTGGCTGCAGTTGACGTCCGCCGATCGCTGCCTTAATGTGATGCCGCTCTTCCACATCCACGGCTTGATGGCTGCGCTGTTGGCCTCACTGACCGCCGGGGGCAGCGTTGCCTGCACCCCGGGGTTCTTGGCACCCCAATTCTTCGAGTGGATCGATGCGCTACGGCCGACATGGCTGACTGCCGTCCCCAGCATGCATCAGGCCATTCTGGCCCGAGCAAAGCAGGAGGATGCGCGGCCCGAGGGTCGGTTGCGCTTTTTGCGCTCGTCTTCGGCGCCCCTCCCGCCCTCGGTGTTGGCTGACCTTGAAGTCTTGTTTCAGGCACCTGTGGTCGAAGCCTACGGGATGACCGAGGCCTGCCACCAAATGGCCAGCAACCCACTGCCGCCCGGAAAATCCAAGCCCGGCTCGGTCGGGCTTCCGTCCGGGACGGAGGTGGCCATCATGGATCCAGCCGGCTCCCTGCTCTCGGAAGGAGAGATCGGAGAAATCGTGATCCGCGGCCCCAACGTGATGCAAGGCTATGAAGACAACCCTGGGGCCAACGCTAGGGCCTTCAGCGACGGCTGGTTCCGCACCGGGGACCAGGGTGCCTTCGACCAGGACGGCTACCTTGTTATCCGCGGACGCATCAAGGAACTTATCAACCGCGGCGGAGAAAAGATCTCTCCACGCGAGGTCGACGAAGCCTTGATGAGTCACCCGGCCGTTGACCAGGCCTTGGCTTTTGCCCTGCCGGATGGCCGGCTTGGGGAGGAGGTAGCGGCGGTGGTCGTTCTCAAGCCAGGGCAGACCGCCGACGAAGGGGATCTCCGCCGCCATGCCGCCGAGCGCCTGGCGGATTTCAAGCTGCCGCGGCGGATCGTGTTCCAAGACGAAATCCCCAAGGGTCCAACCGGCAAGCCGCAGCGGATTGGACTGGCTGAGCGGCTGGGGCTGGCGGATGCGGTCGCCGGCCAAGGCTTGGTCCCGGCGCCATTCAAGCCGCCGGGCACACCCACCCAGCGCGCATTGGCGGCAATCTGGCGCGAAGTGCTGAAAGTCGATCGGGTTGGCGCCGATGACCGGTTTCTCGACTTAGGGGGCGATTCCATCCTTGCTGCCCAACTCCTGGCACGGGTGCGGAGCCGCCTCAACATTGAGCTTTCCATGCTGGATTTCTTCGAGGCCGAAACCATAGCTGAACAAGCCTTGCTGGTCGAAGGCAAGAATCGACACAAGGCCCCATGACCCAATGCGCCCGAGGACTCCATAGAGATCCCGCGCGAACAGCTGCCGCCGATCGGCGCCAACCGCCGGGGCTCCGATGATCTCAGATGGACGCTTTCCGCTTTCGTTCAATCAAGAACGCCTGTGGTTTCTCGGCCGGCTCCGGCCGGAGAGCCTCGCCTTTGTCCGGCCTTGGGCCGTAAGACTGCGTGGCCCGCTCAATCATGCCGCTTTGGAGGCTGCGCTTGGGCGAGTCGTCACACGCCACGCCATCTTGCGCACAACCTTCCATGAAGAAGACGGCCTCCCCTACCAGCAAACTCACCCCCCCGCGGCTCTCGAGATCCCAGTCAGAGCCGCACCCGCCAATGCCGATCTGCCACTTGAGACCCTAGTACGCCAATTCACGGCGCAACCGTTCAATCTTGAGCGTGATCCCCCCTTACGGCCCGAATTGATACGGCTGGATGAAGCCGACCACGTCCTGCTTCTGACAACCCACCACATCGGTTGCGACGCCTGGTCCGACAACCTCCTGGCGCAAGAGCTGGGGGAAGGGTACGCAGCCAACTTGACTGGCGAAACCCTGGAATCCAAGCCGCTGGACGGCCAGTATACCGACTTCGTCGTCTGGCAGCGGGAACAGGCGGCTTCCTCGGCCCGATTTCAAGCTCAGCTTGCGTATTGGAGGGAGCAGCTCGCCGGCGGGGAGAAAGAAGGCCGACTGGAGCGTGATAGGTGGGCATCATCCCACCCGGCGGAGCCGGTGGGCCAGGTCAGGCTATCAATGGCGGCCGATAGCTCAGCCGCCTTCTTCGATTTCTGCAGGGCGCACAGCCTGACCCCTTTCATGGGCTTGACGGCCAGCCTGGCCATCCTGCTGGGTAGGCTCAACCCGTCTGACTCGGTCAATCTCGGCTTCCTGGTTGCCGGCCGAACGCATGAAACATTCGAACGCCTCATCGGCTTGTTTATCAACAGCCTGCCGCTCTCTGTCGATCTGTCTGAAGGTTTGACTTCCTCGAGTGTCCTACAGCAGGTACGCGAAAAGACCTTGAATGGAGTCGATCATCAAGGTGTCCCCTTTGAGCGTATTGTCGAACTGTCTCAACCGGCCCGATCGATGGATCAGTCGCCGCTGTTCAATTGTGTCGTCAACTACCGCAACATCCCTAATTCCAATCTGGCGCTAGATGGGCTGGAGGTTGAGGAGCTCGATCTAGCACCGCTTGAAGCGACCAATGATCTCACCCTGTACGCCTCCCAAAAAGAGGGTGAACTGAGATTGGAGGCAGTGTACGCTCGGGATCGTCAATCGGACGGGCGCGTGAACACGCTGCTTGACCAGTTGGTCTCGGTTGTGCAGCAAGTCGTAAGCGACCCAGATCAGGCGATTGTGGACATCTCGTTGGTGACGGACAGCCAGCGCCAGCTTCTCCCGGACCTGGGGCAGCCCATCCCGGCGCCGGATCTACCCAACGTGGTTGAGGCGTTCTTGGATTGGTCTGAACGGACACCCGACGCGCTGGCCATCCAGGTCAGAGGCGGCAGCCTGACCTACCAAGAATTGCGGAGGCTGGCTATTGGTGAGGCGCAACTCCTCGCCGAACACGGCGCCGTACCTGGGACCCGGGTGGCCTTGACTGGGCCGCGCTGCGCGCACCGCGTTGCCGGTATGCTCGGTGCCTGGCTGCTGGGAGCGGTCATCCTGCCACTGGATGACCGCCTCGACGTCGAGCGGCAAAAGGCCATCCTTCGCACGATTCGGGGCGGCGGACTGGTCCTGCATCTCACAGACGACTACTCCGCAGACAGCGATTACGGCGATCTTCCAAGCTGGACCGTTGTGCCGCCACCGACGGCGCCAGCCAGCGGGGCGATCGAGTCAGGTGCGGATCCAGACGAGCCGCCAGCTAGCGCCACATTCCCTGGTCGAGGGCATGATCCTGCCTACTTGGTCTTGTCCTCCGGCACCACCGGCTCCCCGACGGCAATTCTTGGGAGTCAGCGTGGGCTGGGCCATTTTGTCGCCTGGCAGCGCCAAGAGTTCAACTTGGGGCCTGGCGATCGGTGTGGCCTGATCAACAACCTCGGGTTTGACATTTCGCTGCGGGATATCTTTACGACCTTGACGTCAGGCGGCACGCTGTGTATCCCCGACGAGTCTGGCGACCTTTCTTCTGGCAGGGTTCTGGCTTGGCTTGATGAAAACCACGTGACGTTCGCCCACTTCGTCCCCTCAATTACCCAACTCTGGATGGATGTTGATCACGGTGTGAGCTCCCTGTCGAATCTGAACTGGGTCCTTTTTGCCGGAGAGCCGCTGACGGATGGAATGATTGGCCGCTGGCGGCGGACCTATCCGGCGAGTGGCGAGATCGTCAACTTCTACGGCCCAACCGAAACGACCCTGGTCAAGTGCTCATTCCGAGTCCCCGATGTGCCGTTGGCAGGTGTGCAGCCAATCGGATTGCCTCTCCCGAACACGCAGGTGGCCATCCTTTCCCGCGAGTTGCAGCTCTGCGGGAAGGGGGAGCCCGGTCAAATCGTGATCCGCACACCCTTTCGAGCCGTGGGTTACGTCGACCGAGATGGTGGAGAGTCCCCTGGTTTCATCCCCAACCCATGGACCTCCGATCCGGATGACCAGCTCTTCCTCACGGGCGATCTGGGACGGCTGGGACAGGATGGGGTGATCGAGTACCTGGGGCGGGTGGACCATCAGGTGAAGATCCGGGGCGTCAAAGTGCTTCCGGAAACGATTGAGGGCGCCATCGTCAACGACCCGGCTATCCGCGCCTGCGCCGTCATCCCTCGGGAGCTCCCCCAAAGCGGAATAGAACTCATCGCCTACGTCGTGCCGGAAGAAACCCCATTTGACCTTGCAGCTGCGCGGCTGCAACTCCAATCTGCGCTGCACCCGAGTACACTTCCGGCCAGGTTCATCAGCCTCACGTCGATCCCCGTCACAGACAACGGCAAGCTGGACCGGCGGGCGCTTCCGGATCCAGAGTCTGACAGAGAACCCCCTGACAGTCCCGAGCCCCCCGAGGATGAGTTGGAGAAAACTCTGTTAGAGATTTGGGAGCGGGTACTGAATGTTGGTGAGATAGGTGTCAACGAGAACTTCTTTGACCTCGGAGGTCATTCCCTTCTAGCTCTCCAACTCTTTTCGGCCATCGAATCTGCAATGGGCAAGAAGCTCCAGGTCCGGATGCTCTTCGAAGCACCGACCATTCGATCTCTCGCCATTCAAATCAGAATGGGCGAGTTTCACTCCTCAACCTCACCTTTGGTCGCCGTGCAGCCCTCTGGGCGGCTGCCAGCGATGTTTTGGGTCCACGCAGCCGGGGGCCATGTGCTCTCTTATCGCAACTTGGCCCAGCAGTTGGGGACTGACCAACCCTTCTTCGCCCTAGAGGGTCGAGAGCCCAAAGATGAGACGGACTTTCACAGCGTCTACGAGCTGGCCGAGCGCTATCTGACGGCCATTCGCCGCAAGTTTCCCCATGGACCTTACCAGCTAGGAGGGCTTTCCTTTGGGGGCCTGGTGGCTTGGGAAATGGCGCAGCAGCTGCTCGAAGCCGGCGAAGAAGTTGCGTTTCTGGCCATGCTCGACACGCGTGCGCCGGGCGCGTTCGAAGAGACGCGGCGGCTTGATCTTGTCTACGAATTGCGAGAGCGTTTTGAGTTCCACGTCGGCCAGTTGGCCCTTCGGCCCGTTTCCCACTGGCCAAGGTACATTATCGGTCGCGCCGGCCAGCTCCTGGGCCGCCTCTTCGCCCTGGCTGTGGGGTCGTGGGCACCAGACCTTGCCCGTTCTCTAGCCCCTACAGCGTGGCAAATCACCCTGGCTTTGCGCGAAGCTGAATGGGCGCGACGGCGCTATCGAGTGAAACCTTATCCCGGAAAGCTTGACTCTCTTTCGAGCCAATGTCCAGCCTTCCTGGAGTCGAGATCCCGCCTTGGGCTGGTCGGGGCTTGCGAAGGCTGAGGTCGATGTTCGGTCGGTCCCAGGCACGCATGCTTCGATCATCTCTGGACCAAATCTGCGAGTGCTGGGCGCCGAACTCCAGCGCGCCTTACAGGATTCCCGGAATTCGGATTCCTCAGCCTGATCATCCAAGCAGGATCACACACATCTAGCCACCCGGCGGGAAGAACGCAGCCTGGACCAGGGCCCAGACCGCATTCAGGGCGCACCAGTTCCTTCACTTCAGCTCTGGACGGGACGGCGCGGCACCAGGAGCCAGACCAGGGCACCGGCGTAGACGAATTCGTCGGCCAGGATCTCCAGCGTGTGGGGAAAGCGCACGTAGACGGGAAGCCACGTGGCGACAAGCATGATGTTGAAGCCCACCAGCATGAACAGCGACAGGCCAAGCCGCCAGAACAAACTCATCCTTGTCCCGCGCCACATTGCCAAAATGGGCAGCGTCACTAACAAGAAAAGGAGGCTACGTGCAAAAAGGGTTGGCAGGAGCTGGGCCATGGTTGGCATGGCCAGGCCGAACAACTGCTCCTGGTAGTACGTACCGGTGAAGGGCAGCACCAAAAGCCCGAAGACGAAGTAGATGGGCATGAAGACCAGCGCTGCCAGGACCAGTCGCCCGATACATGCACCCGCGGTGCGACGTGCAAAGAAGCCCTTCATGGAACCCCACGCGGAGTCGTCGACGCTCCGGCCGGGAAACATCCATGCCACTACTGCCCCCCCAACGAGGGCCGTCACCGCACCGGAAACGATAGCGAAGGCGCGGCCGGTGGCATAGCTGGAGACGATGGCCGCCTCAAGCTGGGTGTTCACCGTGTAGGCGATCCAGAGCAAGGATGCAAGGCTCAGCCAGCGCGCGATGTATCCGCCTCCAAGCTGTGTGGCCAGAATGGCCAAGGCCAAGGCGTACAGCGGTGCGGTGAACATCATGTAGCGCGCCACGGCAGCCATGTCGGACCCCGGCGGAGGATTGGGCGCCTGCAGTCCAAGAAGGGTCACCAGCATGCCACCCAACACAACGCCAAGTTCGTAGCCGACGGCGGCCAACATCAGCTTGCCGAGATGTGTCAACCCGTTCCGAAGCGTCATGGGAATTCTCCTTCAGGGCCGTGGCGATGGGAGCCGGCGGCCGGATGGACGATCATCATGTGCAGGCCGAGGTCTGCGGATAGGTAAGGGCGCACGGGGAGTCATACCGGTGGGCATTTGCGGGGTAAGCCGCGCAAGGTGGGGAACGGCAGAGTTTGGGTCGCTCTCAGGCAACCTACTTTACAGCCGAATGGGGAAGAGCAGAAGTGACAGGTGACATCATTACCGGTGCTGGGATACAAAGGTCGGCAGCACGCGCAGGGTGCGAGCCCAGGCTCAGGGGACGCATGATCAGGCGGTTGGCTGGACCCTGTCTGATCTCAGGCTTGTGAAAACATTCACAAATGTGGTGAGCGTGACTGGCTTAGGGCACCCAATCCACCGTCAGGACACCGGCCACATCGTCCACCTGCTGAAACTCGGACAGATCCGATTGGCCTACGAACAGCCCACTCTGGCTGCCATACGCGAACAGGCTGCCATCCGGCGAGAAGCTTCCGAACAGGCCCACATCATTGACATGGGTCAGCTGGGTTGGATCGCTTCCGTCCAGAGGCACCGCCCACCAGTCGGACGGAATGTTGTGGGCTTCGGCCACGCTTATCCCCAGCAGGCGATCCCACAAGGTCGTGTTGGGCGGGCGGCCAAGGTCGCTCAGACCCTGGGTCACCACGCTCAACAACAAGGACTGGCCGTCGGGAGTAAACAGGGGCGCGTCCACTGTCTGAAACTCGGCCGGCGTCGAAACAACATGAGGATCAGAACCATCGGCCTGACAGACCACTGGGGTCGTTGCGCCCGTGTTGGGATCAATGCTGACATAGACCAAGCGCGAGCCATCCAGGGACAGCCGCGGCCAGAACCCATTGTGAGCCAGGACCTGAATCTGGCCGTCAGGATAGCTGGCGCGCTCGATGGTGTAGGTGAACCCATACTGTTGAGGCGTGGTGTTTGGGATGGCAAAATGCTCCAGATGGGCATAGACAATGCTGTCACCTTGGGGGGACCAGCTCGGATCGAAGTAGGATTCTTCAGGCGAGCCCGGGATGAGAAACGGTCTGGGAGCAGCCGAGCCGTCCGAAGGCAGCAGGTAAAGCCGCGTGTAGCCGAATTGCACGTCGCCCTCCGCAGGTGGCGGAGCGTAGGCAATGACAATGTTCTTGCCATCCGGTGATTCCGACGCCCCATTGGCCCACGCCGCCGAAGGATCCTGAGGAGAGAAGACCCGCTGGAGCTGGCCGGTAACCAGATCGACAAACGAGACCCCCTGCGCCTGCTGGTCGATAAGCAAGTGACCCTGGGCACCCAGCGAAGCCCAAGCCACTCCCGCAGGACCGGGGACCGTGGCTGTCGGAGGCGGGGTCGCCGTCGACTCCCCTGGTTGGCCCGGCAGCGCTGCGGCGCCGCGCCCACCGCAGCCCGCCAGCCCCAAGCCAGCCAGGGCCAAGTAGATTATCCAGTGTCTCATCGATTCAGTCTCCGCTTCGCCAGATTACATCGCCCAGTGTCGTCAAACCAGCCAGCCACGTGACCTGCCCATCCGCCAGACCATACAGCCCGAGCCCGCGATAGCTGACGAAGGCCAGCCATCTTCCGTCAGGAGAGAATCCACCGGACAGGCCGGCGGTGGCGATCTCAGTAAGCCGTTCTGGGGAGCCGCCAGAAACGGACGTGCGCCACCACTCCGAGGGCGCACCATTGGCCTCGGCGACGACAACTCCCGTCAAATGGTCCCACCAACCTAGCTCCAGTTGAGGCTCCAGTGAGCCCTGCGGGCCGGGTCCAGTGGCACTGAAGTAGATCTTCTGGCTGTCGGGAGAAAAGATCGGCGCGTCCATCGACGAGAAGGTTCCCGGAGGAAGCAACGAATGAGCTTGAGCACCGTCGGGAGCCGCTAGGTACAGGTCATTTACACCGTTGGGAGGATCGTAGGCGACGTAGGCCAGTGTTGATCCGTCGGGCGAAACACGGGGCCAGATCGCCTTCTCGACGAGAGTCTCCGGCTGCCCTCCCGAGGCTGCCAGCCGCTGCAGGTCATACTGGCCGCCGAATTCGCCGGGGGATGTGACGACATGCGCAAAGTAGATGTACTTTCCATCCGGCGACCAGACAGGCGTGATGACCGACCCGTTTTCCTCTTGTGCCAAGAGAGGCTGCGGAACGGCATCGGGGCAGCCCTGGCTCAGGCAACTCCCCGGCAGGAGATACAGTCCGGTATAGCCTGTCTGCGGCGAGTTATCGGCGGGGGGGGGAGCGTAGGCAATCACCAACTGCGACCCATCCGGTGACAGGGCCATATTTGCCAGCCAGGCGTTATCCGGCGGCCGCCAGTCAACCACGACATGTCCATCGTTCAACTTGAGATGGACGATGAAGGGCACCGGTGACGACGCATTCAAGTCATAGGCAAGGAAGGCGATCGATCCCGAAACTCCCAACCCCACCCATGGGAAAGGCGTTTGGACAACCGTGAGGGGTTTGGGGGTCGCCTCCCCCGCTGCCCGTGTCTTTGCCCCTGATGGCAGTTCGTTAGACGAGGTTTGATTTGGCTCGAGACTGGCGTTGATGGCGGGTGTGTCTGAGCTGGGTGCCCCTTGGCCGAAAGCGGCGCAGGCGGAAACGGGGAGAAGCAAGACCAGCACGAGGCCTGTGATCAGACGGTTCATTGGCGACCTCATTGGGGCACCGGAGCCAGGGTGCGGATGTAGTTCACCAGATTCCAGCGGTCCGTGTCTGACAACTTGGCTTTGAAGGCCGGCATGGCCGAGCCAGGATAGCCATTGGTGATCCAGCCGAAGAGCTGCCCGTCGGAGTGAACGCCGGGCGTGGCGTGATAAGTCAGGTCGGCAGGGCGAGGGTTGAGGGTCAGACCCACCGGCCCATCCCCCTTGCCTGACTGGCCGTGACAGGGCACGCAGTTGGTCTGATACAGGGCCTTGCCGGCAGCCACCGACGTTTCATTGGGGGCGATGGGGTTGGCCAGACTGGATTGCGGCGGCGGTGGCGGATGATAGAACACCCAGGCGCCTGCCAGCGCCAGGGCCATAGCCGGCGCCATCCCAGCCAGGGCACGCTGCCACCGGTTCAACCCAAGCTGGCCCGACGCGAACACCAGCGCGAAACCGCCCAAGATAAGCAGCCCTCCCGCTGTACGGCCCCAAGGGAACGTCGATGGTTTGGCACCGCCAAGGTTAATGGTGAAATTGGCGAACGAATCAAATTTGTTCTCACGCCGCACTGCCACCTGGATCTGCCACTCGGCAGCCTGACTCAGGTTGGCCGCTTTAGCGATGTACTGTCCTCCCCCCCGACTGGGCAGGTCCAGCGTGCTTGGCGCCAAGTTTGAGATCGGGGTGAATTTGAGTTGGACCTGCTTAGCGTCTTCGACCGGTTGGCCGGCTGAGGCGACACTGACCGTAAACACATTCAGCCCCACTTTGCCCGGTTCAATCTTCAGCTCAATCGAGAGATCGTCGGCTTTGGTGGACTGAGTGATGGCCGGCGCGGCATTGGCCAGGGCCGCCGGAGGCGCTGCCGTCAACACGCCCACCGCCAGGAGCAGCCCTACGCCCAACACCAACTCGGTGCTGACGATCCTGCGGAATCGGCCCACCAGCACCGAATCGCCTCCCGCTTGGCCGGCGCCCTTTCGCATGCGAGGCGTCATGATAAGGAAGTTGACCGCACCCAAGCCGATCATCACCAAAGTGATCGCCACTTTGACGATCAGCACGTGGCCGTAGAGCGTCTCAAGCAGTGCCGATAGTGTTCCAACCCGCTGATAGGCCGCATACAGGCCGGTGATTGCCAGAACAGCCACGCTGGGTAGAGCCAGACGAGTGAAACGCGGGATCAAGTTGGCGGTCAAGCGGGTCCGTCTTACGGCGTCGCTGGTACGAACGCGCCACATTCCCAACGCAAAGTGAGACAACCCGCCCAGCCAGATCGAGGCGGCCATCAGATGGATCCAGTCGGAGGCTACCGGCAGGTAAGGGCTCGCATCGGCAGCTGCATGGCTTCCCAGGCTGATGGTCAGCAGAATCCCCGCTCCAGCAGCGAAGGCCAACCACAACTGGCGCCGCGAGCTGGCGTTCCACAGCAGACCGACCAGTGCCATCGAAAGCACCAGGCGCAGGCTCCACAGGCCTCCGAATCGGCTCGTGAACAGCATCTGCTTCAGGGCGGCGCTCCACGGCAGGGCCAACAAGGTCCCGGTGGCTTTTCCCCCTTGGACCAAGAGCGCCAGGGCCATCACCCCGGCCAGCATCAACAGCGAGATGCGGCCCATGCGTGGCCACGGGAGCTGACCGTTGAAGGCGTTCTGCATATCGGCGGATGCCCAGCTGGGGTCCCACACCCACAGCCTGAACAGCGCACCACCCACAGCGACTGCCGCCGCCAGATAAAGGATCCAGCTCAGGATGACGTCCGAGGCAGCCACCTCCCCCTGTCCGGTTGACGAGGCGGCGGCGGCCAAGGCTGCGGCGTTGCCGCTACCCACCGCAAACGGAAAAGTGCCGTTGGTCAGGTGCCCATCGCTTGTGGAAATCGCCTTCCAGGAGACCGTGTACACGCCATCCGGCAACGGCTTCAATGTCAGCGACATGTGGGTGGCGTCGGACGGATCCACTGCCGCATCGTTGTTGTCAACCCGCTTGCCATCGGTGTTGAGCACGTTCGCCGAACTGAAGGCCGCTTCCAGCCCTTCACTGAAATAGAGGTCGACCTGTTGTGGTGCCTGGGACAGCTCGGCGTTGGCCTCCGGCGTCGACCGTACCAGCAACGCATGCGCCGAGGCGGGAATGGCGATGGACACCGCCAGACCGACCAACATGAAGCCAAGCAGGAACCTTCTCTTCATACCTTCACAATCCTTCAAGGTCCGCGGAGGGCCTAAGGCCCTCCGCGGATGGGAAACCTATTTTTGGCGCACCCAGCCAGCAATTCCGAATCCGCTCCCAACCAGGCCCAAGATCAAAGCCACGATCGCCAGCCAGCCCGTCGCGTCCAAAGTTGAGTTTGAGGACGCAGCCACATCTGGGAACTCGACCACATCTGCGCTTTCAATGTCCTCGGGTTGCACCGAGAGATCAATGCTTTGATCGCCCAAGCTACCGGTGAGGTGGACCGTATATTGACCCATCTTCGTCGGCGTTAGCCGTGCTATGTATTCTCCTGTGCTGTCCTCACTGAGAGGCTGCAGCTCGAGCGTCTTGGTCTGACCGCCGTACTGAGCCTCGACGATCAGCTGGCTAGGGTCGATGTCAACCGGCTCATCCGATTTGCTGATGTTGATGACCACGGCGTTGGGCTGGCCGACGACCGCCGGCTCGCTCAGCCAACCATACTCCACCGAATAATCACCGGCGGTTACCGTCTCATGGGCGAAGGCGGCCACGGGAACAAGCACCAATCCAAGCAGGACGGCACCGCCCACCAGCCGCGCCCAATTCTTGCGCAACATATCCATTCTCCTCATTGCTAACTCAAACTTCCCCCCCAGGTTGTCCTGGGTCGGGTGAACTTGTCAGGGTTTATGCCGGGCGGGGCTCCGGCGGAGGCGTGGGCGGGGAGGGTCCGGGAGTTTCTTCTCCAGGATTCGCCTCGCTGTGATTCCTCCATACCCCCCTCATCGACGTCAGGTCGAGGAGAACAGACGGCCGCTCGAGGGGCAGGACGGGGACAAGCGCCGGCGCCGAAGCAAACATCTCGAATAGGTAGTCGTGCGAATGAGGCTGATCTGCGTGGCCAGCTGGGTGGGGGTGGACATGGCGCACGTCCTGCAGGAGCCAGCATGAGCAGATTCCCGGCTGCGCCAGGCTCAGGTAGCCCGCCAAGAAGACGAACAACATAGCGCGTGCTGTGAACCTTCCCCGCCGGGCGTGGACGCACGGCGATGGGGTGCGGCCCCTAGCCACTTGATTGTCTGGCACCCGCCCGGCCTTCACGGAGTCGGTCCATTCGGCGTTGAATCGAGATCGTCCTTTGCCCTAGCTTTCTGCTGGCGATCAGACCACACCATGTACAGGACCAACCCCACCAGAAGCAAGCTGGGAATCAGGCACAGGATCTCATCCCACCAGCCTGCGGTGCCGTGGAACAATGGGGTGAGGAACAGCATCATCACGTCTTGGATCCTCAAAGGTGCGTTGCTCGCGGCCGATCAATTCCAGCACACTCCCGAATTATACCGAGCGTGTTGAGCTGCTGGCCGCCCGGTTTGGCCACCTTCAAGGGTATTGTGATGGATTTCACAAGAGGCAGCACCCGGACAGATCAGCGCGGCGGAGATTGTGAGTGGACCGGCTGGCCGCTCAGTTCGGCTTTGAGGTCAGACTCGGAATACCACTTGGCGAGCACATTGAAGATCACGCCGGCGAACACCAGGCCGCCCGGCACCCACATCAGCATCCCCCCCAGGACCTGGTCAGCCTCACGACTAAGGCGCCACTGATTCCGTATCAGCGCCAGAATGCCTTCCGGGTCGGCCGGATGGCTGTAGGCAGGGTAGACGCTGGGAGGCACGTAGGCCACGATGATTCCCAAGAAGGTATTGGCGATGGCGGCACCCATCAGGTACAGGAAGGCCACCGGCAGCGAAACCCGGCGTGATTGGAGTGGGGATAGGATGGGCCACCAGAACATGGTCGCGCTTGCCAAGAAGGTCAGATGCTGGAAGACATGTATGTTCTCATTGGCGAGAGCGGCATTGTAGAGCGGAGGAAGATGCCAAACATACAGCACGAAGATTCCTGTCGTCCAGGCCACCCAAGGATTGCCCAACACGCGCTCCAGCCGGCTGAATAACGGGATGTCCAGCAATCGCTCCACCACGTCGGATGGGGTACCCACCAACAGCAGGAGCGGCACGACTTCGATAAGGATGAGGTGCTGAGCCATGTGGGCACTGAACAAGTAGTCATCCCCGAGAACGTCCAGGAAGCCCACCAGCGACCAGGCCATGATCAACACACCCAGGACGAAATACACAGCTCGACGCGTGAAGCGCCAGCCGACGGCCAGGCCGTAGGCCAGCAGGAGAACTGCCGAACCGACGAGGACAGACGGATAGAGTTCCCATACAGACGTCAGTAGTTTGGATGTGGTCATGGTCCCGCTCCGGCGTGAAACCCACCTATGCGCCCCCGCCCGAGGATGGGCGGATCGACGGCCGCACCCAGGTAGTATAGGCGATCTCACACGCCACCGAGGGTCGAGTTTCGCTCACCTGGCAGGCGGCCATCCCGACATCATGTAGAATCACATCATCGCCAGCTTGAAAAGAGTACATTCCAGCCCACTCATGACCGCATACGACCTGTACCTCGAATCCGGACCTCGTCACCGCAAGACGATGGTCCACGTGTTGGACCTTCTCGGCTGCGTGGCAGTCGGCCCAACCACTGAGGCGGCGCTTGACGCGACTCCGCAGGCCATCCAAAGCTTCCTGGCGTTCATGCAGGCCCACGGCGAAAACGTCGATCCGGGGGCGCCGATCACCACCCGGGTGGCCGAGCATGTGACCGAGGGCACGTGGCTGGGCAACGGCTCGCCTTACGTCATGTATGGCCCGGATTTTGAGCCGGTGACGCAGGTGGCGTTGGATCTCTACTTGCGTCGCTTCGGGTGGATCAGGGGTGCGCTGGCGGACTGGGCCGAGGGGCGATCGGACGCTCAACTGGATGCCGATCCCGCGCTGGGGGGCAGAACTGCTAGGGCCATCTTGCTGCATGTGCTCGGAGCCACCGGAGGCTACCTGGCGGCGGGTCTGGGGAGTGCTCCAGGTTTCTCCCGCCTGCACACCCAGGCCGAGCGCGGACAAGTGCCGTTGGCCGAAGCGCTACACCAGTGCCGCGCCATGGCCATCGAACGCGCCGAAGAGTCAACCGACGAGCAGAGACGCCGCGTGATTCAGAAGAGTCACGGGCCACGGACGTTCCATCAGACCCTCCGCCGCATGCTGGAACACGACTGGGAACACCTGGCCGAGCTCGCCCGCCGGCCTGCCGGACCCAGCTGGTAGTCCGCTCAGTTTCCATCCGCGAGGAGACGTCATGATCGCCCATGCCAAACATGATCGCTTCCTCCCCGCCCTGACCTCGCCGGAGATCCATGATTTGCCTGACAAGGATCGAGCGGTGATTGTCCTTCCGGTGGCATCCATCGAACAGCGCGGGCCGCACCCTGCGTGACGTCGGGTCGAGCGTGGTCTCAGCCGGATTCCGGCGCCTTGGAATTGTGAATGCCCACAGCGGCGACAGCGAAATCTTAGATTTCATGATCCGCGACCTCCACCTGCGGAGAAGGGCGAGCGCTTCCTGGGGCGTGCCGCCGAAGAGCTCGCCAGCCTTCTGTTGGACAACCAGGATTTCAGTTTCACAGTCTCGTGAATAGGTCAGTGTCTCGGAGAAAGGCCAAGGACGTGCCAGAATCAGAAGGTGGGGTCCAGGTACACGATGAGATCCTCAAGGCGCGTGGACTACCCGAAGCTGGTCTGCCAACCTATTGGGCGGAGCCAGACGGGGAGGGTCCCTTCCCGGGCTTGGTGGTGATCCACGAGATTTCAGGATTGAACGAGAACATCCGAGACATCACCCGCCGCCTGGCGGGCGAGAGCTATGTGGCCATGGCGGTGGATCTCTTCAGCGGCCGCAACCGTGCCGTGTGCATGGCTCGCGTTTTCTACGGTCTCCTGGTGCGCCCATTAGGCAACGGGACGCTGGCCGAGATCCAGGCGGCGCTCGAAGCACTGCGTGCGCATCCGAAAGTTGACGCCTCACGGACGGGCGCCATCGGCTTCTGCATGGGGGGAAGTTATGCGCTCCAACTGGCTTGTGTCGACGACGAAATGCGAGCGGCCTCAATCTTCTATGCTCAGAATCCGCGGCCGCTCTCGGCCCTATCGGGGGCATGTCCCATCGTGGGCAGCTATCCTGAGCGAGATTTCACGGCCAAAGCCGGGGCCGAACTCGAATCCCGCCTCGAACGCTACGAGGTCCCATATGACATTCGGACCTACCCTGGGGCGCGCCATTCATTCTTCAACAGCCAAGGGGGCTCCTACGACAAAGAAGCTGCCGACGATGCCTGGCGCAGGACGATGAGCTTCTTTGAGACGCACTTGGGAGAGCCCGGCAGGGGCAACTGACCCGCTGCTCGCAAGGTGGGCTGACTTAACGTCGCGAGCGATCCGAGGCTCTGTGGCCCCTTCGCCGAGGGCCGCAGGAGATGGGCGTCACCTGCCGCCTACGGCCCAACGATGTCCCCCGCCGGAACATCGAAAAGCTTGCGGTTGCTGCTGCCCTCGATGATTCCCGCCCAACGCATCCTCTGGACAAGCACGGGCTCATCCCCCTGCATCCGGAACAACTCTACGGTCGTGCTGCCCAAATGACCCCGCTCGATGGCGAATCTCAGTTCGCCCTGCGGATCGACACCTGTGAGCGTGAGTTCGAACAGCCTCTCGACCTGCCCTCCCGCGTTGGCCCGCGAAAGCGGCTGGGTCACGTTGATGAAGTTGTCGCCCACGTCATGTTCGCCGGGACTGTCGTCACCCGCCAACAGCGTGCCGCCCCGCCACTTGCCTCCACTCAACAGTCGGAAATCCGTCCAGTCTGAGGTCGTGACGAGGTGGACCTGAACTCGATATCTCGGCGCAAAGTCCATCCCGCGAAATCGCTCAACCCAAGCGCGAGTCTGTTCAAGGTAGCCCAGCGGACCCACCGCCCCGAAATCCGCATAGGCGTCCGGGCCGCCCGGCTTGTCCACCGATGCCGGCTCGATGGACGTGCCTTCATGCCATTCGTTGAAGGAGGTGATCGTCACCATGTTCGGCCGCACGCCCTGGTTGAGGGCGCTATCCCACTGGGCGTCGTAGGTGGCCCCGTCGTTGCGCGGCACAAACGCGTCGGCTGGATAGCCAATTCTCTTGGCCGAGTACCCCGGAAGCACACTGGGGACATACCATGCTCCGCCAGGGAGCTCGCGCCCCCAGGCAAAGACATCCGGGTTGCCAGGATCGGGGCCCACATAAGCATAGTTGTACAGCCCGTCGAAGTGTCCCTCTTGGGACCACTGGATGTCCGGCGTGCTGGCCAGGACCACGCCCAGGTTGGCGTCATGGATAGAGTCTAGAGCTCCGGTCCAGTATTCAGGCACCGGCTCTCCGTCGTTTCCTGGTTGATGGTACGGATCGAACAGGAAGAACAACCCTTTTGGCTCTGGGTTGGATATCCACCGGCTGGGTTCGGAGGTGCGGAAGAAGGCGGGACTGCCTCCATATTGATCGATGATGTAGCTGATGCGATCGATCAGGTTGTCTGCGCTCCGGTCATCGCTGGGTTCAATGTGGAAGGCGACTTTGAGGCCGTAGTGGTCGGCGATTTCAAGCAGCATGGGCACAGCCTGGTCGGTTCGATCGCCCGGCCCCCACCAAGACGTGATGACCACACCCACGCCCGCCTCTCGGAGCCATGCGAAATGTTGGGCAACGACCGATGGGTCCATTGAGCTGTAGGGTCCGAGCAGAGGGAAATAGTCGCTCGCAAGGTTGTCGGGCGGCTGCTGGCCGTTCTCCTGCCAGTGAATCCATTCGCCGTCCACATCAGGGTTGCCATACCACGGATAGTAGAAGGCCCCCACATTCTCATCTGGCGGTTCCCCGGCGACCTCCGGCCACGGGGCCGGCGAGGGCTCCGTCGGCCGTTCGCTGATGGAGGTTGCCTGCACAACCGGGACAGCCGCGGTCGGCGTCGAATCGGCCATGGCGGGGCTGGCGCCTCTGAAAGCGAAGAAGCCGCCGATCGCCAACGCCACGAGTGCCACCGCGCCACCGCCATACCAGGCCATTCTCGGTAGGTGGAACCCCGGCGCTTGTTCGCCCATGGCGACCGGTTCGACCGCCGGCTTAGGTGGCTCAATCTCCACCTCATCGCCGGCCACCACCGTTTCTCCGGCGGAAGGCTCAACAGGCTGAAGGGTGGCCCCCAAGCCGGTGTCGCCCGGTGCCGGCACCATCGGCGGGCCGCCAACCGAGGTTTCAGACTCGGTCTCGACCTCTTCCTGGACGATGGCCTCGGATTCGGATTCGGGGGCATCTTCGGCCGGTGCGACGACAGGAGCTGACCCAAGGCGAGTTTCGTGCGAGGCACCCAGCGCCTCCAGGGCCTTGGCCATACGGGCCGCGCTTCCAAAACGGTCAACAGGTGATTTGGCCATCGCCTGATCAACGATGTCCTGCATCCCCGGCGGCAGATCGGCCGAAAAGTCCGCGAGCCTCGGGATGGGTTCACGGATGTGTTTCAAGGCCAGGCTGATGGGGGTGTCGGCCGAGTAGGGTTGATTACCGGTCAACATCTCGAACAAGATCACGCCCAGCGAATACACGTCAGTGCGGTGATCGATGGTGGTGTCACCCTGGGCCTGCTCCGGGCTCATGTAGGCCGGGGTACCGATGATGGCCTCCCCCGTCAAGGTGGCGCTGCTTTGCGCCATCTTGACGATGCCGAAGTCCGTCAAATAGGGATCACCTCGACCATCGAAAAGTATGTTCCCCGGCTTGAGGTCACGGTGAATGATGCCGCGATCGTGAGCGTAGTCCAGCGCCGAGGCCATCCGGCGGACAAGGGCCGAGGCCTCCTCTGGAGGCATCTTCCCGTCCGTCAGCCGCTCCCGGAGCGACCCACCTGGCATGTAGCGCATCACCAAGTAGGGTTGGCCATCCTGGTCGCCAAAGTCGTACACGGCCACAATCGCCGGGTGCTCCAGGGCGGCGATGACTTTGGCTTCGCGCTCAAACCGCGCGCGAAACATGGCTTCATCCATCACTTCGCTGGGCAGAACCTTGACGGCCACATCACGCTCGAAGCGAGGATCGAGGGCGCGGTAGACACGCGCCATCCCGCCTCGACCGATCTCTTCGATGATCTGGTAGCGGCCAAACGCGGAAGGTACCATGCGACACCCCTTCTGCTCATGGGTTGACGGACTCAGCGGTTCGCTTGCGGATGCAAATGTGACCTGCGTGTTGGAAGTACTGCGTTGAGAGACCGGCACACACCCACCGACTTGAAAGCTGCCTCGCAGGACGCGTTCCACTGCTGCGCCTTGGAGCAGCTGGCGGACCCAGCCGGTAAAGAAAGGCACTTTCGGCCGCCCGCCTGCGACCATTCTACAACGAATGCGTCCTGATCCAAGTCACCTGCGGGGACTCTTGCCGGTTGGCAGACCTCGAAGGTCGGACTGATTGCCGGTGGCGGAAGCTAGTGAACATTTTCACAAGTCGAGGCCGGCGTCTGTTCCCTGCCAATTCACAAACCGGTCTTCCACGCGCGCGCAGCCTCCCCCTTGACAACCGACCGGGAGAGTGTATTCTATAACTGACCGACCAGTCAGTTTAGAAGGTGGTGACGGTAGACATGTCTCCTAGAGAAGACGTCAGCGAGGAACGCAAGGAGCAGATTCTGGACGCTGCTACCGAGGTCTTTGCCCAAAAAGGTTTCGACCATGCCCGAATGGACGACATCGTGGAAGAGACGGGCCTAAGCAAGGGGGCGTTGTACTGGTACTTCAAGAGCAAAGACGACATCATCTTTGGCATCATGGACCGGCTCTTTCGACTCGAATTCAGGGAACTGGAGGAGATCAAACAATCGGAGTCCAGCGCCACCGAGGCCCTGCGGGGCTTCACAGAGGTGGCAATCAAGGACATCAACCGCATGCTCCACTTCATGCCGATCACCTACGAGTTCCTGGCCCTCGCCTTTCGGAACAAGCTGGTTCAAAAGGCGATCAAACAGTACATGAACAGCTATGTGAGCATACTGGATCCGCTGATCCAACGCGGCGTGGAAAGCGGAGAATTCAAGAAAGTGAACCCTCGCGAGGTAAGTGCCGCGGTGGGGGCCATTATCGAGGGCACAATGTTGTTGTGGGTCTACGACCGGAATCTCATTGAACCGGAGAAGAACATCCGCGCCAGCATCACTCTTCTGCTGGACGGTGTCAAGGCATGACTCTGTCGGACCGTTTTTTTTGCCGGGTCAACCGACTGACCAGTCGGTTTTGACTGCCGGCCCCCTAAGGAAGGGAAAGTGACATGCTCAACATCCTCATTCTGATCGTGGTGATGGTCGTGGTCGGCTTGATCATCGGCGCCCTGGCCGGGCCGATCTGGAAGGACAAACGACCGATCGGCGTGCGAGGTGACTACATTGCGGCCGTGATCTCCGCCGTGGCCATCGGGCTGCTGGACTGGTACGTCATCCCGGCCATGGGCTTTTCCAACACGATGCGCTACCTGGGCGTGGCGATCGAGCCCGCCGCCGGAGCCCTGCTCGTGCTGTGGCTCTTCCGCGTCGCACGCCGCTAGGACGCTCACCTTGACCAGCATGTCCCCTGACCAATCGGGCACGCGCCCGATGGTCGAAACCCGCGGCCTGTGTCGCGATTTCAAGAAGACCCACGCCGTGGTCGACCTGAATCTGACGATCCGCCCCGGCGAGCTGTTTGGACTCGTCGGCCCAGATGGCGCCGGGAAGACCACCACACTGCGCCTGCTGGCCGGGCTGCTCTACATCACCGACGGGGAAGGCACAGTGGCCGGCTACGATCTCGCCTCCCAATCCGAGGGCCTCAAACCGCACGTCGGCTACATGGCCCAGCAGTTCAGCCTGTACGGCGAGCTGTCGGTGCAGGAGAATTTGACCTTCTTTGCCGAGATCTTCGACGTCAGTCCGGCCGACATCAAAGATCGTTCCCAGCGGCTGTTGGCCTTCGCCGGGCTGGAACCGTTTCGTGACCGGCGGGCGGCGCATCTGTCCGGAGGCATGCAGAAGAAGCTGGCGCTGGCCTGCACGCTGATCCACCAGCCCTCCCTGCTGCTCTTGGACGAGCCGACCACCGGGGTCGATCCGGTCTCGCGTCGCGAGTTTTGGGACATCCTGACCGATCTCTACACCCAGGGGACGACCATCGTCGTCAGCACGCCCTACATGGACGAGGCCGATCGCTGCTCGCGTGTCGGCTTGATGTACCAGGGAAAGCTGATCGAGATCGACACGCCCAAGGCCATCCGCTCGCCCCTCGAAGGGCGCGTGATCGAACTCCAGCCCGACGACTGGCGGGCCGCCGCCGCTGTCGCTGGCGACCTCCCGGGAGTCCAGGAGGTTCAGACGTACGGCGAGACACTGCATTTGTTGGTCGAACTCGGGAAAGCGACGCCTTCCCGAGATCGAAGCCCAGCTGCGCGATCGGCACATCGGCTACCATCGAGCCCGCCTGGCTCCGGCCCGCATGGAGGAAGCCTTCATCTCGATCATCTCCAGGTTGGAGGGCTGATATGTCGGTGCGCCACATCTGGGCCCTGACCCGTAAAGAGTTTCTCCACATCATGCGCGATCGCTCGACGCTCATCCTGGTACTGTTCACGCCTACCGCCCTCTTGCTGTTGATGGCCTATGCCCTGAGCGTGGACATCAAACACGTGCCCCTGGCGGTCCTCGACTACGACCGCACGTCGGCCTCCGCACGGTTCATCCAACAGATCACGTCCGGCGACGATCTCGACATCGCTGCCTTCCCCACCTCGCGCCAGGAGATCGACGCGCTGCTGATGGCGGGAAGCGTCAAGGCAGCCGTGATCATCAGCCCCGGGTTCGCCAGCGATCTGCAGGCTTTGAAGGGCCTGCCGCTGCAGGTCATCATCGACGGCACCGAACCACAGAGTGGTCAGTTCGCCGTCGAGCACATCGCCTCGCGCGCCGAAGCCTTTGTCCAGGCCGCCGTTACCCGACAACTGCAAGCGCGCGGCCTCACCCTGACCAGCCTTCAGCCCCTCGATCTGCGCATTCAGAGTTGGTTCAACCCGAGCATGAAGTCACGCAATGCGATCATTCCGGGCTTGATCTCCATGGTCCTTGGTTTCCCGGCGCTTTCGGTCGCCCTGGCCCTGGCCCGTGAGCGCGAGCACGGCACGCTGGAACAGCTGATGGCAACACCGGTTGGCCGCGCCGAGCTGATGCTGGGCAAGATGGTTCCCTACATCCTGGTCGGCATGCTCAACGTGGTCTTGATCCCGGCCTTCGCCCTGGCCTGGTTCCACGTGCCTTTCAATGGGAGTTTTCCGTTGTTCTTGGGCTTGTCGGCAATATTCATGTTTTCCGTGCTGAGCATGGGGATCGTGGTGGGTGTGTTCATGCGCACTCAGCCGGCCGCCCTGGCCCTGTCCTTCCTGGTGATTTTCTACCCGGGCTTCTTCTTAACGGGAATCTTCTTCCCCTTGGCCTCGATGCCGGAGGAAGTGCGTCTAGAAGCGCTTTCCCTGCCCGGCACGCACTACGCCATCATCACCCGCGGCCTTTTTCTGCCCGGCGTGGGGTTGGACGTGCTGTGGCCGTACGCCGTGATGATGATCTTCCTCGGCCTGGCTTTCACCGGCGTGGCCGCCCTTTTCTTCCGAAAGAAGCTGGCCTGACATGGAGCGATTGCGACGTATCTGGGCTTTGACCATCAACGAGTTCATCCACTTGCGTAATGACTGGTGGATGCCGGCTTTCATGCTCCTGGGTGGCGCATCGGAACTCCTACTGGTCGGGTGGGCAACTTCGCGGCCGATCACCAACCTGCCGCTGATGGTTTTCGACCAGAATCGGACGGCGGTGAGCCGTTCGGTGGTCACGGCCCTGGAGAACACCGGCACGTTCGCGCTGCAGGACGAGGTCGGGGACATGGCCTCCATCGAGTCCGCCATGGGGCGCGGCGACATCAACGCCGCCCTGGTCATCCCGCCTGACTTCGACAAGCAGGTGCGCGATCCAAATGGTCACCCCATCCTGCTGGCCATTATCAACGGTGCCGAGAACACCCCCGCCCAGGCAGCACTGCGGGCGATGCAGGGCGTGGCCTCATCCATGGGACAGGCTATCGCTGTCCAACGGCTTGGCCTGCATCCCGACCAGCTGGCTGGATTCGAGCCCAGCCTGCGCGTCTGGTTCAACGAGGCGCTCAGCGAGGCACTCTACACCACCCCGGCCGAACTGGGCCTGATGCTCGAATTCACCGTGCTGCTGTTCGCCGGCCTGACTTTCGCCCGCGAACGCGAACTGGGAACCCTCGAGCAGCTCCTGGTCATGCCGTTCTCGTCTCTCGATCTCATCATCGGCAAGTCCCTGCCGGTGGTCATCATCGGCCTGTCGGATTTCGCCCTCATGCTGGGCATGATTCACTTCGCCTTCGGTGTCCCTTTCAGGGGTTCAATGATCCTCCTGAGTTTCCTGGCGTTCGCCTACGTGCTGGTGGAGCTGAGCAAGGGATTGGTGATCTCGGTCATCTCTCGCACCCAGCACCAGGCGTTCTTGTTGGTGTTCTTGATCGGCATGATCGATTTCATGTTCACCGGCTACGCCGCCCCGGTGGAGAGCATGCCGCAAGCGCTCCAATGGTTTGCCAATCTGATCCCAGCCCATCACTGGCTGACCATCCTGAGAGGCCTGCTGCTCAAGGGCGCCGGCCTGGACGTGCTTTGGCCGCACGTAGCGGCCCTGGCCGCGCTCGGTCTCGTGATCGGCACCTTCTCGCTGCGCTTCGTGCGCCGAGCCCTGGACTGATGTTATGAAGAATGACTGCCCTGGCCATTGTGGCCCGCAATCTGACCAAGCGCTTCGGCGATTTCACCGCCGTTGATGGAATTGGATTCGAGATTCGGACCGGCGAGATCTTCGGCTTTCTCGGCCCCAATGGGTCCGGCAAGACGACCACCATCCGCATGACCTTGGGATTGCTTCAGCCGACGGAAGGATCGGTCGAGGTGCTGGGCATCCCCGTCTCGGAACACCCGGAGGCCATTCGCCCCCGGGTCGGATACATGTCCCAGCGTTTCAGCCTGTACAACGATTTGACCGTGATCCAGAACCTGCGCTTCTACGGCCGAGCCTATGGCCTCGACAACGACCAGCTCCGGGTCGCCATGGATCGCGCCCTGGACATGGCCGGGTTGAAGGGGCGCGATCACAACCGCACGTCCGAGCTCTCGGGTGGCTGGCGCCAGCGGCTGGCCCTGAGCACAGCCATCCTGCATCGGCCCGAGCTGGTGTTCTTGGATGAACCGACGGCCGGCGTCGACCCCGTTTCGCGGCGCGCCTTCTGGGACCTCCTGTATCAGTTGATCGCCGAAGGCGTAACGGTGTTCGTCACCACGCACTACATGGACGAGGCCGAGCATTGCCATCGGTTGGCGTTCATCCAGCACGGCCACATCATCGCCATGGGATCTCCAAGCCAGATCAAACAAGACACGCTGTCGGGCCAGGTGCTTGAGTTCTCACCATCGGACGCCGTCAATGCCGTCAAGATCCTACGAGAGCGCCAGGAGTCAGGGGCGCTTCCTCTGCAGCCAGGTCGAACTCTTTGGCTCCGTCGTGCGCCTGGTGACGCCTGGGGGCACAAGACAACGCCGGCCCATCGAAAAAGCGCTGGAAAGCGCGGGCATCCAACCCGGCCCGATCTCGGTTATCGAGCCTTCGCTGGAGGATGTCTTCATCGCCAACATGCGCCAGGCGTCGGCACAGCCATCATCATCTCTTGAACCACATCAAACTGTCCATCGGAGGTCGTCATGAATACTCAAAAGATCCTCTTGCGCGGCACCACGCTGATCCTGGTCGCTGGCCTGCTGGCCGGCTGTGCCGGCCTGGGGGCTTCGGCCCCCGCCCCCATCCAGGCATCGGGCCTGATCGAAGCCACCGAGATTGCCGTATCGCCGGAAACGAGCGGCAAGGTTGCCGAGGTCATGGTCAATGAAGGCGATTCCGTCCAGGCCGGCGACATCCTGCTGCGGCTTGACGATCAGGGCCTGCAGGCCCAGCGCCTGAGCGCCCAGAAAGCCGGCCAGGCAGCCGAAGCTGCCGCCCAGGCTAATCTGGATGCCGCCCAGCAGGCCGTGGCCGACCTGCGCCAGGCCGCCCCGGTTGTGACAGCCCAGGCCGCCCTCGACCTGGCCAACGCCCGAAAGGCGCTGGACGATGCCGAGAAGCACCGCAGTTGGCAGCAGAAGGGGAACCGCGCCTCGAAGGATACGATCGACGCCACCGAGGCCCGCCTGACTCTGGCAAAGGATGCGGTGGACAAGGCCCAAGCCGCGCTCAACCACGTCCGGGACAAAGCCCCGACGGATCCGGTGCGGGCCCAGGCTGAGGCCAATCTGCAGTCCGCCAAAGACGCGCGCGACGCCATCGTCCGCATTTTGAGCTGGTACAAGGGGTCTCCCACCGACATCGACCAATCGGTTCTCGACGCTCAGGTCCAGGTCGCCCAGGCCAACGCGACCCAGGCCGAGATTGAGTATCAGAAAGTGAAGGATGGACCGAACGCCGATGACATGAAACTGGCGCAGGACAAAGTGTCCGCCGCCGAGGCGAACCTGGCCGCCGCCCGCGCCCAGACTGAGGCACAACTCAAATCGATCGACCTGCAGCTCGAGAAGCTGGTGGTACGGGCGCCGGAGGACGGGGTGGTGCTGACCCGCAGCGTGCAGGCCGGTGAAGTGGCGCAGGCCGGCATGGCGGCCATCACCCTCGGGAAGCTCAACGATCTGAAGGTGACGGTCTATATCGCCGAGGATCACTACGGCCAGCTGAGTCTGGGTGACCACGCCAGTTTGTCGGTGGACTCCTACCCCGGCCAGACATTTGACGCCGTGGTCACGCGCATCTCCGACCAGGCTGAGTACACGCCGCGCAACGTGCAGACCAAGGAAGTCCGTCAGACGACGGTCTACGGCGTGGAGCTCTCGATCAAGTCGGCCAGAGCAAGCTGATCCCCGGCATGCCGACGGACGTGGTTTTCAAGACGACAACCGGGTAAACTCTTCTCCTCCGCAATACGGGCCCGGCCTCTCGGCCGGGCCCGGTGTCCTTAATCCGATAACAAGACGGCCATATCACTTCTGGATCATCGCACCATGCGTGCAGATACCGGTCAGCCTTTCACACGGTGGATGCGGAGATCCCTGTCAGCAGCCCGTGATCACCGAGGTTTCAGCGGCTGCTCTCGACGAACAGCTGTCTTCACGATTGCCATGACAGCATCCCCTCGTGTGACAGCATATGTGGTGGCCATATCAGGAAATATGTCCTCGTAGACGTGCTTGTTGCAGATGAGTGCGAAATCTGGTTCAGATTTCGCGGATGGATCATGAAAGACAAGGAGATCGGAACGCTGGACGGGATTGAAGCTTCGAAGATTCCCGACAACTGCCACTCTAGCCCCTTGACCAGCGACCGAATTCACGTAGCCCATTGCTTCACGCCCCGAAACGCACCAATAGTCCAGTTCGTACTTTTCGGCAGCTCCACTTGTACCGCCCATCAAGGCATTGTAGTAGACATATTCGTAAGGATGTAGCTCTGCGATCCCAATCAAGCCAGGTACCAAGAGCATGAGCGCGATGACCTGGCGGATGCCTAAGGCGATTCGCTTCAGAGTCAAGGGTTTGCAGTCCCAACCCCGCTAGAATGAAGAAGAGGAGGAAGGATGAACAACAGATGACGGAAGTTGTTATAGATCTTCAGAGTTCCCGCTGCCACGGCGCCTATAGGGAGTCCGGCCCACAAGACAACCATGATCAGGCCTGCTCGATCAGGGGCCCTTCTGGCCACCTTCAACAACAAGGCAAACAAACCCAGGATGATCGCCAAGACAGAAGGGAGTGTCAATTGAGTAGCTAAGAGCGTTATGACATAGTGACGAGGGAGGTGGCCCGAAAAGTACTCCTTGCCCGCAAAGAGGACCTGGTGTGCCTCGAAATCCAGATAAGGTCTGGACAACGCGAACGCGAGATCTCGCCTAACGGATTGCCCCAAAGCAGCGGCCATGTCAGGTAGGTGGCAACCATTCCTATGCACGCATACAGAAACACTGGGCGAATGGCCCCCCGCCGGAGTTGACTGAATCCGATGATTGCCACAAGCAGACCCGCGTATGCCCCTACAAGCCTGATCGATGTGGCGCTTCCCACCAGGATTTCAGCCAAAACTAATGAACTTCAACGCCAGAGCCATGGACGCAATTTCAAGTTCAAGACTCCCGGCGAGACCTTGCCGAAGCTCCAGTATGCAATTGCAGGGAAGATGAAAGAGAAGAGAAATCGAAACCAAAGCGCCACCTGCACAAGTTTGGCAATGTACACTGAAACAGGTGTCTTGTACGCATCACTGGCTACAATATGAAAGATGTAGTTGATCCATTCAAAGGAAGTGTTGTTGTACGCATCCCTCACAATGCGTTCTGCCAGCGACAACGATCCGCCGAACACCCACAAATCCACCAACACACCAACACACACTAACAATACGCAGGCTCCCAGAAGTCGTTCCGATAAGAAGACCCTGTCAGCATCCTCTCCCACGAATGCTTTTGGTGACGCGAAGCCACCAGACGCCCCAAGCCTGTCCATTGCATCCCACCCTAGGACAACTGATGCGAGAAAGAATACAGACAATGGCATGTCCTTTTGGTTGATGAAGGCATGGCCAAACACAAGAGGTTGTGAAGAGTAGAGGGCAGTTGTCACGAGAGCTATGCCTGGCGACATGAAGCGCCAACTCAGGCGGAAGAAGAACCAAAGGCCAAGAACAAAGACCCAGAAGTTGACGATATGACGGCAATCTACGATTGTCCAGCTTGGAACAAGGCTATGAAGACCTTGGCCCAAAACTACCCAGATCATCATGTAGAACGGCCCGTTGTAGTAGTAGCCAATCTGAGGGTCTGCCAACAGGTTTCCGGTTTCATAGGCGTGAAGTACCTCCAATCCTATCTGCTGATTGATCGGTTCATCAACTCCCTGACCGAAACTTCGTCCAATCAATGGTCCGAGTACTACCAGAACCAGCAGCCCGGCTACCAGCATGTGAACAACAGAAAGATGTTGGAAATCTACGCTGTCCCTTGATGTCATTTCACTCACAGCCTCGTCATCGCTTCATCGAACCCGAATCTACCCTCCTACGTTCAATGTGCTCGATGCCGGAAGGTATCTAAGCTTCAAGTCTACTCGCGACTGGCAAACTCCAAGTGTACTCACAACTCGAGGTTGAGACCGTCCTTCTCGCGCTTGGCAACTGCAGATAGATATATGAGAATCATGGCTCGCTCTTCCACGAGAATCATCTTTCACATTGGTTGTCCCCCACAGCCCACTTCTGATGTCGAGAATTCCAGGCCGCCCCGGTTGTGACAGCCCAGGCCGCCCTCGACCTGCCCAACGCCCGAAAGGCGCTGGACGATGCCGAGAAGCACCGCAGCTGGCAGCAGAAGGGGAACCGCGCCCTCGAAGGATACAATCGACGCCACCGAGGCCCGCCTGACTCTGGCGAAGGATGCGGTGGATAAGGCCCAAGCCGCGCTCAACCACGTCCGGGACAAAGCCCCGACCGATCCGGTGCGGGCCCAGGCCGAGGCCAATCTGCAGTCCGCCAAAGACGCGCGCGACGCCATCGTGCGCATTTTGACTTGGTACAAGGGCTCTCCCACCGATATCGACCAATCGGTGCTCGACGCGCAGGTCCAGGTCGCCCAAGCCAACGCCACCCAGGCCGAGATTGAGTACCAGAAGGTTAAGGATGGACCCAACGCCGAGGACATGAAACTGGCGCAGGACAAAGTGGCCGCCGCCGAGGCGAACCTGGCCGCCGCCCGCGCCCAGACTGAGGCACAACTCAAATCCATCGACCTGCAGCTCGAGAAGCTGGTGGTACGGGCGCCGGAGGACGGCGTGGTGCTGACCCGCAGCGTGGAGGCCGGTGAAGTGGCGCAGGCCGGCATGGCGGCCATCACCCTCGGGAAGCTCAACGATCTGAAGGTGACGGTCTACATCGCCGAGGATCACTACGGGCAGCTGAGTCTGGGTGACCACGCCAGTTTGTCGGTGGACTCCTACCCTGGCCAGTCATTTGACGCCGTGGTCACGCGCATCTCCGACCAGGCCGAGTACACGCCGCGCAACGTGCAAACCAAGGAAGTCCGTCAAACGACGGTCTACGGGGTGGAGCTCTCAATCCAGAGCGGCCAGACAAAGCTGATCCCCGGCATGCCGACGGACGTGGTTTTCAAGACGACAACCGGGTAAACTCTCTCTCCTCCGCAATACGGGCCCGGCCTCTCGGCCGGGCCCGTTCTGGTTCCTCCCATGGATCGCCGTCTCGTCCATTTGGTCTTGACCGATACGGTCTGCGTGTCAATGTAGCGGGCCGTCCCAGAATTACACGCCTGCGTGGATCTCCCGGAGACCGTCCTCAGGCTCAGGGGCGAAGCCCGCCTCGACATCCAGTCCTATCGCCTTGCAGTTGAGGGCCACCCCAGCGTAGAGTAAAGGGAACACAGGCACAACGCCGGAGAGCACAATCTTCGGCCCCGGCGGAGTCCTCCAGGCCGAGGTTGTCCGACCCGTGGATCATGACATCCATGGGTCAAGCAACGGGGATCAAATCGCGGTTCTGGTGACCACCGCCCTGCTGGCACAAGGGGTCACGCCCATCGCCCACCAGGTGGATGGGATCGGAAATGGCTGCAGAATAGCGGGAGAGGCAGGATCGACATGACCAACCGATCGGAGATGCTCGCCGGGCGTGTAGCCCAGGCCCATCAAGACTTGCTGGACCTGTGTCTCGATTTAGATGACAAAGCCTGGCAGACGCGTCTGCCGGGCGACGGACGGGCTGTCGCAACTGTGGTGCATCATGTAGCGACCATGCTTGGGTTGGAGAAAAACTTCATCGAGCAACTGGCGTCCGGCGAGCCCATTCAGGACCTCACCCGCGCCAAGCTCGATCGAAGCAACGCCCAGCACGCTGGGCAGCACCCCAACCCCACCCGGGAGGAGGCTTTAGATCTTATGAGGCGCAACAGCGGCGAGGTGTTGTCCACCATCCGCGGTCTGAGCGACGCCGAACTCGACCGAGCGTCACCCGTCTCATTGCATTGGAATGCACCTTTGACCACGCAATACTTCATCGAAGAACACCCGCTCAGCCACAGCTACGAACATGCGGCTGCCATTCGGAGTGCCATCGGGACGATCGATTCCTCCTGATCCCAACCGCCTTGCCTGGACCGGGACCAGACGCGTCCGGTCTGCACCCTTAAGCGCACCGGTTCTCACAAAACCACCTGCCTATTCCCGATTCATGCGCTATCCTTGCGGACAGAAGCTTTCCGAAGGAGACGCATATGGCCAAGCCAAGCTGGACCCTCCACCCGCTGCGTCCATGACGCCGCTTCGCTCGACCCGGCGACCGGTTCGATCCTGCCGCCCATCGTCGAGAACGCCGCCTTCGCCTTTCCGGATCTGGAGAGCTGGCGGCAGGTGGCCGTCCATGAGCGCCCGGGAGACACCTACGGTCGCAATTCCAACCCGACCGAACGGCATTTCGAGGCCAAGGTGGCGGCGCTGGAGGGAGCGGAGGCCGGCCTGAGTTTCGCCACCGGCATGGCCGCCATCCACACCACCCTGATGGCGCTCCTTAGCCCGGGGGACCGGGCAGTGAGCATCCGCGATGCGTATGGGGCGACCTATCTTCATTTCACCCAGATTCTGCCCAGGTTTGGCATCCAAAGTGTGGTGTGCGACACGCTGGATGAGGATGGCTTGTTGGAGGCTATTGGGGCCGGCTGCGACCTGGTCTACATGGAAACTCCCACCAACCCACTCCTGAGGATCGTCGACCTGGCGAAGCTGGCCGCCGCGGGCAAGGCAGCTGGCGCGGTCGTGGTTGTCGACAATACCTTCGCCACGCCCATCAACCAGCACCCGATCGCCTTGGGCGCAGACCTGGTCATCCACAGCGCCACCAAGTACCTGGGCGGCCACAACGATCTGCTCGCCGGCGTGGTGGTGGGATCCTCGCGAACTCATCGAAAAGCTCTACCGTTATCGCGAACTAACCGGACCCGGGATGGATCCCCGCCGGGCGCACGCCCTGCTCCGCAGCCTGAAAACTCTCGCCTTGCGTGTGGAACGTCAGAATGCCAACGCGCTGGCGATGGCGCACTTTCTCGAGGCCCATCCCAAGATCGGCGCCGTGCACTATCCTGGCCTCGAGAGCCACCCACGGCATGACGTGGCCAAGGCCCAGATGTCGGGCTTTGGCGGCGTGTTGAGCTTCGAGGTCCCCGGAGGGCTGGAGGCCATCGGCCGCTTCCTGCCCAAGCTCGAGTACGCGTATCTGGCACCCAACCTGGGCCAGGTCGAGACCGTCGTCGGCCCGCCGGCGCTCACCAGCCATGTGGAGCTCAGCGCTGAAGAACGCGCCGCCTCCGGCGTGCCGGAAGGTCTGGTGCGCTACGCTGTGGGCATTGAAGATATCGAAGATCTCAAACAGGACATGGCGGCAGCCCTGGAGGATCTGTAGGTCTCTGAGGGATTACGCGCCCGGGCCAGGTCTATTTGTGACATTTGTCACAAATGGATTGGTAACCTAGGGGATGGCCGACTGGCCACTTCCTTGCTTGGCTCACGACCCTGAGTTGGCCCGGGTGACCAACGCCTCAGGCGTTGAGCGAGAGCGTGTTTCCCGCCGGATCTTTGAACCAGGCGGTCCGATTGGGGCCCATGCTGGCGATGCCACGTTCGTCAAATGTGACCCCAGGCAAATCGTAGCGCTCGAACTCGACCCCCTTGGCCGCCAGATCGTCGACGGCTGCCTCAAGATCCGAAACCATGAAACCCGCCGCCGTGTGGTCCGCCTTGGTGGGGGTCGGACGCGAATAGACGAGCAGGCGAGTCCCTTTTCCGCCTTCGTAGATCGCCACGGTTTCGTGGGGCGTTTCCGCAAGCGTCAGGCCCAGGATCTCCCCATAGAACGCCTTGGCCTCCTCCAGGTCGACCACCGGTATGGACGCAAACACCAGCGCTTCTTTGAGCATGTCTCCCTCCCAGGTAAACATCGTTTCCTCGCCGGCCTTCAGCTTGATCATACCCGCGAATCGGCGGGGGGGAACTTGCCACCCCCGGGTGCCTCGCTCCCAACACGCCTGTTGAGCAAACCAACGGCTGGCTGGCTTGCCTGCCACACCACTCGAGTCCAGCCGGCGCCGATTTCGCCCTTCGTCCCGGCCCACAGGCCGTATTGTCTGACATTTGACACTAGCAAGCCTGGCTCCCTCGGCCTATACTCTGCACTGTTCACGCCCGACCGGTGGCCGGGGAAGCCCGTTCTCCGGCGCCCGATTCCAGCCGCCCCGCCTTGGTGGCGCAGACACGGATCAAGGGCAAAGACTATGCTCGATTGCACAGCCGATAACCCATCCGCCCTCACCAGGCCGGCTCAAGCCACGGTCCGGCAGGCGTTGAAGTTGTGCCCCACCACTTTTCCGACTGACCCGAACAGCAAAATCATCAGCTACTTTCCCTACCTGACCGCTCAACAGACCTGGCAGAAGCCGGGACCATGGAACTTGGAGGCGTCAGCCGGAGTGCTCCGGCGCGCGACATTGCCCTAACCATCGAATCGACGCGTTTCTGGAGACTGAATGAGTTTTTTCGGCCAAGTCCGAGAATGGTTATTGACCCAGTATTGGCTGCGCTCGCTGGTCCCGTTTTTGGCGGCCGCCGCCGCCTTTGTTATCGGCGCCATCATGCTCGCCATATTGGGGGCCAACCCCCTGGAGGCCTATGCCGCCCTGATACAGGGGGCCTTCGGAAGCCTCAATTCCTTCGCAGACACGATCGTCAAAGCCACACCCCTGCTGTTCGTCGGTGCAGGAATCTGCATCGCTTTTCGCGGGGGAATGATCAACATCGGTGGCGAGGGCCAGATGGTGGTCGGCGCCCTGGCGGGCACAATCGCCGCCCTCTCCCTGCCAACTTGGCCGAGCTGGGCGCTCATTCCGTTGTGCCTGATGGCCGGCTTCCTGGCGGGCGCCGTGTGGGGCACCGTCCCCGGCATCCTCAAGGCCTACCTCAACGTGAATGAGATTCTGACCACAATCATGATGAACGGCATCGCCGTCCAACTGATGAACTTCCTGCTGAGTGGGCCGATCATGGATCCGGTCCAAATCCAACAGAAGTCCTACATTCCCCAAACAGCGCAACTGCCGGCGGCCAGCTTCCTGCCGCGCCTGGCTCCGACCAGGCTCAATTTGGGTGTCGGCCTGGCGGTGGTCGTGGCCATCCTGGCGTGGGTGCTCTTGTGGCGGACGACCTGGGGTTATCGCATCCGGGCGGTCGGACTCAACCCGCAGGCATCCCGGCGGGCAGGCATCCGCGTCGAGCGCTACGCCGCCTTGGCCATGATTCTTGCCGGGGCGTTGGCCGGCCTGGCGGGAGTGACCCAGGTGATCGGCGTCAACCACCGCTTGTTTACCGACGGTTCGGCGACGGGCTTCACCGGGGGTGCGGGCTTCAACGGCATTGTGGCGGCGCTCTTCGGACAGCTTCATCCCCTGGGTTCGATTCCGGCTTCCGTTATCTTCGGCGCGCTCATTGTGGGCGCCAACAAGATGCAGCGTGTAGTCCAGGTTCCGACGGCTTTGATCACCGCGCTCAACGGACTGGTGGTGGTGTTCGTGGTCGCCAGTGAGATTTGGCGACGCCGCATCGCGGCCCGGGAGGAGCTGGCCCAGACGCCGCTTGAAATCGCGGTTGACAATGGACGGAGAGGCGGCCGAATCGTGAGCGACTTTCTAACCCCGGCGGTGCTTGTCGGAATCGCGGCCTCGGGTATTCGCCTGGCGACGCCCTATCTCTATGCCACCATCGGTGAGACCTTCGGCCAACTGAGCGGCGTGCTCAACCTTGGCGTTGAGGGGATCATGCTCATGGGCGCCTTTGCCGCATTCTATGTCGCTCTGACCACCGGCAACTTATGGCTGGGGCTCCTGGCGGCCATTGTCGTCGGCGCCGCCATGGGCCTGGCCATGGCTTTCATCAGCGTCACCCTCAAAGCTGAGCAGGGAATCAGCGGGATCGGCGTGTATTTGTTTGGGCTTGGCATGAGCGATCTGCTCTTCCAGAAGATGCTCGGAAGGGTCGCCACGGTGAACGGATTCCCATCCCTGCCCATTCCCGTGCTGTCCCAAATCCCATACTTGGGGCAGCTGTTCTTCAAACACAACCTGCTGGTCTACGGCGCCTACCTGCTTGTGCCGATCGCCTGGCTGGTGATCAACAAGACCACCTGGGGCTTGATGATCAAGTCGGTCGGCCAGAATCCGGCCGCCGCCGATTCTCTGGGCGTCAGTGTGAACATGGTGCGTTACTTGAGCGTGACCTTCGGGGGACTGATGTCCGGAATCGCCGGAGCTTCGCTGTCGATTGCTCTACTCAATGTCTTTCAACAGAATCTGACCTCCGGCATGGGCTTCATCGCTGTGGCCCTGGTGTACTTCGGCGGTTGGAGCCCGTGGGGCGTGCTGGGAGGATCGCTGCTCTTCAGCACGGTCAATGCCCTGCAGAACTGGGTTCAGGTCGCCAATCTGCCCATCCCATCCGACTTTGCGGTCATGATGCCTTACGTCCTGACCATCCTGGCACTGATCTTCGCCGTACGCCGAGTCAACCAACCGGCTGCGCTGACGAAGACCTATGAGCGAGGCGAGAGCTGAACTCGCTGAGACCACCCGCACCTAAGGAGGCAATGGCCGACGTCTAATCAGAGGAACATCACCATCCCAAACACGGAGTACGTGAGTTTCGTCCTTCAAAGGAGGACCCCATGAGAAAGAGTTCCATTTTGTTCGTGTTCGTCCTGGTCGCCGCCATCGGGCTCACCGCCTGTGGTGGTGCCGCGCCGACGGCCGCACCTGCGACGCAGGCCGCAGCGCAACCCTTCAAGGTTGCCGTCGTCATGCCGAGTGCTATCAACGACGCCGCTTTTAGCCAAAGCATGTATGACGCGCTGACCCTCGTCCAACAGCAGATGGGCCCCGACAACTTCGAATTCAAGTATTCGGATAACACGTTTGTTGTCGACGATGCCGCAGCCGCCATCCGCGATTATGCCTCTCAGGGTTACGATCTGGTGATTGCCCACGGCTCGCAGTACGGCAGCTCGTTGGAGACCATCGCACCTGACTTCCCCGACACCAGCTTCGCCTGGGGCACGACGGTCGATACGTTCACTGACAAGGGCATCAACAACGTCTTCGCCTATGAAGCGCGCTCCGAAGAGGGCGGCTATGTCAACGGCGTGATGGCTGCCATGCTTTCCAAGAGCGGCGTTGCGGGTGTTGTCGGCCCGATCGAAACCGGTGACGCCAAGCTGTACGTGGACGGTTTCACAGCCGGCTTCAATGACACCAACTCTAGTGGCGAAGTCAAGACCACCTGGACCGGCTCCTTCAGTGATGTCGGCCTGGCCTCCCAGGCCGCCACGACCGAGGTCAACGCCGGCGCCGACGTCCTGACCGGCACGGCCCAAATGGTGACCGGTGCCATCGGCGTTGCCAAGGACAACAATGTCCCGTGGTTTGGCACGCAGGCTAACCAGACCTCGCTCGGATCGAGCGTCGTCGTGGCCAGCCAGGTCTATCACTGGGAAGTCGTCCTGAACGAGATCATCCCCCTGGTCAAGAGCGGCACCCTGGGTGGGAAGTCCTTCGCCATCAATCTCAAGAACGGCGGCGAGGTGATCGAGTTCAACCCGGACTACCAGCTCCCGGCCGATGTCAAGGCGGCAGCTGATCAGACCATTTCCGGAATCAGCGACGGCAGCATCACCATCAATCTGCCGGCGCAGTAAGACGCACCGAAAGTTTGAAGGGAGGGGCCTGAAGGCCCCTCCCTTCTGCCACATCTTCGAGACGATCGAGGCTTTGGATCTGGCGACACGGGGTGGAAAGGCGAAACATGAGCATGGCTCGTACGCTTGAGAGCATCGAAGGTCGAGGCATTGTCAAGCGCTTCCCGGGCGTTGTAGCTAATGACCGGGTGGACTTTGTCGTGCGCGCCGGCGAAATCCACGCGCTGCTGGGCGAGAACGGCGCCGGGAAGACGACCCTGATGCGCATTCTGTACGGTCTGCACGCCCCGGACGAAGGCGAGATCCTCATCAACGGCCAGCGCGTGACGATCCAATCCCCCGCCAATTCGATCAAGCACGGGATCGGCATGGTTCACCAGCACTTCATGCTGGTGCCCACGCTCTCTGTGGCCGCCAATGTCGCCCTCGGGCTCCCCTCCACGCGTGGCGCCCTGCTCGACTTGGACGTGGTCTCCGATAAGATCCGCCAGCTTTCGGAGGCCTATGGTCTGCAGGTGGATCCCCGGGCCATGGTCTGGCAGCTGGCGGTCGGCGAGCAGCAGCGCGTCGAAATTCTCAAGGCACTCTATCGCGGCGCCGACCTGCTCATCCTGGACGAGCCCACCGCCGTTTTGACGCCTCAGGAAGTCGACCAACTTTTCCACACCCTGCGGCGCATGGCGGCCGAGGGACATGCCATCATCTTTATCAGTCACAAGCTTCATGAAGTTCTTTCCATCAGCGATCGGATCACGGTGCTTCGCCAAGGCCGGGTGGTCAAAACCATCGACACGGCAGAGACCAGCCGGCCGGAGCTGGCGCGCTGGATGGTTGGGCGTGAGGTGCTGCTTCGAACCGAGCGCCCGCCGGTGGACATCGGCGAGCCCCGATTGGTCGTCGACAACGTTCATGCCTTGAGCGACAACCAGCTCATGACCGTCCGCGGTGTGAGCTTCGAAGTCCACGCTGGAGAGATCCTGGGAATTGCCGGGGTTTCCGGAAACGGCCAGCGGCAGTTGGCCGAGACCATCGCCGGGCTGCGAAAACTCGATCAGGGCCACATCCTGCTGGATGGGGTGGACATCGGCGGCTGGCACCCGGATCAGGTCATTGCCCGCGGCCTGGCTTACATTCCAGAAGAGCGCATGCGGGATGGCGCAATCAAGGAGCTCTCCGTCGAAGAGAATTTGATGCTCGAGGATCACGGACGCCGCCCCTTCGCCCGTGGCATTATGCTGGACTTCGGGGCCATCGATGACCATTGTCATGACCTTATCGTCGATTTCGACATCAAAACGCCTTCGATCCACACGCCGCTGCGCAACCTTTCCGGAGGCAACATCCAGAAGCTGATCCTGGCCCGCGAACTCTCGCGTCAGCCATCTGTGCTTATCGCTGCTCAGCCGACGCGCGGCGTCGATATCGGCAGCACCGAGTACATCCATCAGCGCTTGATCGCCCAACGCCAACACGGGACGGCAACCCTGCTGATCTCCGAAGATTTGGATGAGATCCGTAATCTGTCCGACCGAATCGCGGTCATCTACGAGGGCAAGATCATGGGCATCGTGGCCACGCAGGATGCCAGCGTGGAAGCGTTGGGCATGATGATGGCCGGCACACCGCTCGAACAAATCCAGCGCGAGGCTGCCTCCGCACAGACCACCGACAACGAACAGCAGGAGGCGGACTGACAACCGGGCCCGGTTGTCCACGAGACCTGCGTCTGCTACAATGAGTTAACGACCGGGCCGGCGGTCGCCCTGAAAACTCACGGGGCGGCGTCGAGTACCCCCTACTCGTCGATAAGTGCCACCGGTCCCCAAAATTGCGGAAAACACATGATGACAAAGCTATGTGACGAGTATTTGCGTCCCAAGACGGTCGAAGGCGCGGTAGAGGCCCTGACCAGCTCGTCTGGCGTGGCCCGCCTCATCGCCGGCGGAACCGACCTGCTGCTCGACATCGACCAGGGCCGGCATCCGCCCGTCCAGCGTTTGGTCGATATCTCCGGCGTGCCCGAAATGAACATCGTACAGGAAACAGAGGACGGAATCACGCTGGGCGCCGCTATTCCCCTGCGCAAGCTTGTCCAACACCCTCTCATCCGCTCGCACGCCATGGCCCTGGCCGAGGCCAGCGAACTCATCGGCGGCCCACAGGTACGGTCGGTGGCCACGCTTGGGGGCAATGTGGCCCATGCGCTGCCGGCGGGAGACGGCACCATCGCACTGCTGGCCATGAACGCCGAAGCCCAATTGGCGAGCCCTGCCGGCGTCGAATGGGTCCCGGTTGAAACGCTGTTTCAGGGACCGGGTGAGCCGTCATTTGACCGAGACTCCGTGGTGATCGTCGCCTTCCGGTTCCCCAAGCTGGGGGACTACGAGGCCTCCGCTTTCCAGCGTGTGATGCGGCCTCAGGGGGTGGCAATCGCCATACTCAACATGGCCTGCTGGATTCGCTGCACGCCAGAAGGCGTTGTCGACGACATTCACCTGGCCATCGGCCCGGCCGGCCCGCGTCCTCTTCGAGCGCGGGGAGCCGAAGAGGCCCTGAGGGGCAAACCGTTCAATCCAGAGTCGCTGGCCGCTGCTCGGGCCGCCCTGCTTGACGAGGCGCATCTTCGAACCAGCCCGCACCGTGCCACGGCTGACTATCGATGTCATCTGACCGGTGTTCTGCTTGAGCGGACGATCAGCACCGCTCATTCGCGGGCGCTGCCGCTTCGCATCCAAGAGGCGTAACACTTGGGGACATTGGTCGCTAGCAACTGGTAGGGAGGGCGAAATGGATACTATCCGCTTCAAATTGAACGGGGAATGGGTTGAGCTGGCACCCGATCCGGGCGAAATGCTTTCGGACACGCTGCGCTTGCGGCTCGGGCTGACAGGCACCAAAGTCGGGTGCGACGAACTCGAGTGCGGAAGCTGCACCGTGGTCATCGACGGAGAAGCCGTGCTCTCCTGCCGACTGCCGACGGCGCGGGTAGATGGCTGCGAGCTGACTACGATTGAAGGGCTGGAAAAGGATGGCCAACTCCATCCGCTGCAGGAATCCTTCGTCGAGTACGGCGCCGTCCAATGTGGTTTCTGCATCCCGGGCCAAATCATGACCTCATACGCCCTGCTGAACCACAAGCCGGATGCGTCAGAAGATGATATTCGCCACGCCTTGAAAGACACCCTTTGTCGCTGTGCTGGCTACCCGACGATCATCGGCGCCGTTCAGGCCGCCGGTCACAGTCTGGAGACCGGCGAACCCGTCGCCAGCCCACCGAAGGCGGCCTCGGATGACACGAAAGTGGTCGGGCACACTGTGACCCGCCCGGACGCCGTGGCCAAGGTCACCGGCGCCGCCAAGTTCGCCGACGACTTCACATTCCCCGGCATGCTGTTCGGACGAGCGCTTAGGTCGGCCGTCCCGCACGGAATTCTCACCGGGCTCGACGTGAAGGCCGCCCGCGCCCTCGACGGGGTGCACAGCGTGCTCACCGCCGAAGACATTCCCGGCGAGCACAATCACGGTCTGGTGACCTACGATTGGCCGGCCATGGTCGGTATCGGAGAGCGCGTGCGCTACGTTGGAGACACGGTCGCCATCGTGGCGGCCGACACACCGGAAATCGCCGATCAAGCGCTGCGCCTGATCAAGGCCGAATACGAAGAGCTTCCGGTGGTCTCCGATCCGGTGCAGGCACGCAGCGAAGATTCCCCCAAGATTCACGAGAAGGGAAACCTGCTCAAGCACATCAAAGTGCGCAAGGGCGACGTGGAAGACGCGTTTGCCCAGGCGGAGGTGGTGGTGGACGGCCTGTTCCACACGGCAACCACCGAGCAGGCTTACATCGAGCCCGAGTGCAGCCTGGCCCGCATTACCGATGATGGCCGGATTGAGATTCACGTCGGCTCACAGATACCCTACGCCGACCGGTCACAAGTCGCCCGCTGCCTGGCGGTTCCCGAAGAGCAAGTGCGCATCGTCGGCACCCTGATCGGCGGCGGCTTCGGCGGCAAGGAAGACATCGCCGGCCAGATTCACGCTGCCCTGCTGGCCAAGGCCACCGGCCGGCCGGTCAAGATCCTGTGGGACCGACACGAGAGCCTGCTGGTCCACCCCAAACGCCACGCCACCCAGATCCGCGTGCGCCTAGGAAGCGACCGTGAGGGCAATCTGCTGGCGGCCGAATCAGAGCTGTATGGGGACACCGGCGCTTACGCCTCGCTTGGTGAAAAGGTGATGACGCGGGCCACAACACACTCCGCCGGACCCTATGTCATCCCCCACGTGAAGGCCGATTGTTACGCCATGTACACCAACAATCCGCCCGCCGGTGCCTTCCGTGGCTTCGGCGTGACCCAGTCTGCCTTTGCTGTCGAGTCCACGGTGGATGAGTTGGCCAGCCAGCTCGGCATGGATCCCTTCGAGTTTCGACGAAAGAACGCGCTGCGGGTAGGTTCGACCACCAACACCGGTCAAGTGCTGCGCGAAAGCGCCGGCTTGGTCGCCTGCCTGGACAAGGTTGAAGAAGAGGTCCGTCGCCGGACTGCCGGGCGGGACCCATTCGCTGCCGCTCCAGTCGAAGGCGCCCCAGGCAAGGTTCGGGCATGGGGCATCTCGGCTGTCTACAAGAACACCGGCCTCGGCGGCGGCGCTCCCGACAAATCGTCGGCCGAAGTGGAAATCTATGCCGACGGCACGGCCGAAGTCCGCAGTTCAGCCGCCGAAATCGGCCAGGGACTGGTGACCGTGCTTCAGATGATCACCGCCGAAGAGCTGGCGCTGCCGATTGGGCAGGTCCGGGTGCTGCTGTCGGACACCGATTTGACCCCCGACGGCGGCCCGACGACCGCATCACGCCAAACCTTTGTAACCGGCAACGCCGCCCGAATGGCGGCTGTGGCCCTTAGAGAGTCGATGGCGGCCACGCTGGCCGAGCGCTATGACAAGCCCCCTCAAGAGATCCGCTTCATAGAAGGGCTGGCCCAGGTGAACGGCCATAAGGTGCCGATGGGCGACGTGGTCGGGATGATGAAAGCCGAGGGCCGCGAGCCCAAGGCCTTGTATGAGTATTGGGCGCCGGAAACCCAGCCGCTGGGACAGGGTGGCGATATGCACTTCGCCTTCTCCTTCGCCGCCCAGGCAACGGAGGTCGAGGTGGACACCGATACGGGCGAGGTCCGGGTCCTGCAGGTCATCGCCGCCACCGATGTCGGCAAAGTGATCAACCCGCTCGGGCTGCAGGGGCAGATCGAAGGCGGCATCATGATGGGTCTGGGCAACGCGCTTACCGAGGAATTCATCATGGAAGACGGCTTGGTGTTCAGCGACCGCCTGGCCCGCTACCGGATGCCATCCATCGTCCACACGCCCCAGATCGTGGCCATCGCCGTAGAGGACCCCTCCGCAGATGGCCCCTACGGCGCAAAGGGCGTGGGCGAGATCAGCAGCATCGCCACCACCCCGGCCATCACCAACGCCATCTACAACGCCTGCGGCGTGCGTGTCCGCACGCTTCCGGTGGACCAGGATTGGCTGGCTCGCCAGCTCCTGGAAAGAGCCTCTGAAGCCAAAGCCTGACCCGATATCGGCTCGCCGGGCGTTGGCGCTCTTGAAATTCCGCGCCGAGAGCAGCACGACTGGCAACAAGAAAGGCGGCTTGTGAAGCATTTCACAAGCCGCCTTTGAGTTCCGGAGCGCTTCAGTCAGGCCAACTTTTCGATTCGCACCGCGCAGGCTTTGAATTCTGGCGTCTCTGTGATCGGGTCGTAGAACTCCGACGTCAGCATGTTGGTCGCCGACGTCTGGGGGAAGTGAAACGAACTGAAGACCACACCCAGCGGTGATTTATCGGTGATCTTGACGGGCATTTCGACGCGCCCACGACGGGAGACAACGGCCACGTTTTCGCCGTCGGCCAGCGCCATTTCTTCCGCGTCGGCCGGGCTGACCTCGATCCACTCATGCGGCACCAGCACGTCGAAACCCTCCGCCCGGCCAGTCATGGTGCCGGTATGGTAGGTTGAGCGGCGGCGGCCGGTGGTCAGGATCAGCGGGTACTCCTCGTCGGGCACTTCCGCCGGGGGAACATGCGGTACGCACTGCAGGTAGCCCTTGTCAGTCACGAAAGATCCGGCATGCAGGAACGGCGTGCCCGGGTGTTGCGGATCGGGGCACGGCCACTGCAGACCGATGTCTTCGATACGCTCGTAGCTGATGCCGGCCAGGATGGGCGTGTTGAGGGTGACCTCGTCCCAAATTTCGGACGGGTGATCGTAGTGCTCCTCGTAGCCCAGGCGGTTGGTCAGATCCATCACGATCTGCCAATCCGGCCTGGCCTGGCCCGGTGGGTCAACCGCCTTGCGCACACGTTGGACGCGGCGCTCGGAGTTGGTGTAAGTCCCGTCAACTTCGGCGAAGGACGCGGCCGGCAGCACCACATCCGCCAGCTCGGCCGTTTCGGTCATGAACATATCCTGAACCACGACGAAATCGGCCGCCTCAAGGGCTCGTTTCGGTGTGGCCGGCGTTGGCGTCGGACACCACCGTGTTCTCGCCCATAATGTAGACGCCGCGCACCTTGCCTTCCACCATCTCGTCCAAGGCTGTGACCTTGGTCGTGCCCGGATGCTCATTGAGCTTCACACCCCAAATGCGCTCCCATCCCTGCCTAACTTCCTCCGAGAGCACCTTCTGATACCCGGGATAGTAGGCGGGCAGGCAGCCCATATCGCCGGCGCCCTGGACATTGTTCTGGCCGCGCAGCGGGTTGACACCCGAGCTGGCCCGGCCAAAGTTGCCGGTCAGCAGGGCCAAGTTGGAGAGCGACTGCACATTGTGGACACCGCAGGAATGCTCGGTAATCCCCAGTGTGTAGATGATCGCCGCCGGATCGGCCTGGGCATACTCCCTGGCCGTGGCGATGATGTCTTCCGCCGGAACGCCGGTCTCTACTTCGGCGTATTCGGGAGTGTAGTCCTGCAGATAATCCTTGAGCATATCGTAGCCACTGGTGCGCTCGGCGATAAACTCTTCATCCACCAGGCCCTCGTTGACGATAACGTGGGCCATGGCGTTGAAGAGCGCGATATCGGTGCCGACTTTCAGTCGCAGCCAGCGGTGCGCCCACTGGGTAAGCTCGATCTTGCGCGGGTCGATGACGACCAGCTTGGCGCCGCGGGCCACGGCTTTCTTGACCCGCAGCGAGATAACCGGATGGCTCTCGGTGGTATTGGTGCCGGCCGCCAGGATGAACGGCGCGTCTTCCAGCTCAGCGATCGCATTGCTCATCGCCCCTCGTCCAATCATGATCGCCAGACCGGCGACCGTGGGGGCGTGTCAAGTACGGGCGCAGTTATCGACGTTGTTGGTCCCCAACGCCGCCCGCGCCATCTTCTGAACCAGGAAATTGGCTTCGTTTGTCGCCCGGGCCGAACTCCAGATCGTAAAGGCCTCCGGGCCGGATTCACGCTTGATCTTCCCGAACCGTTCGGCAATCAGGTCGAGGGCTTCGTCCCAGGTCGCCGGCTCAAAGTTCCCGTTCCGCCGAATCAGAGGTGTTGTCAGGCGATCCGGGCTGTGGATGAAGTCCATCCCGAACTGGCCCTTGATGCACAGCGAGCCTTCATTAGAAGGTGTGTGCCAATCCGGGGTTACGCCGACGACCCGGTCGTTGGCCACATTGAGCTCAATACCGCAGCCTGTGCCGCAGTAGGGACAGATCGTTCGCACTTTCTCGACATCTTCAGCTTTGGCCTTGCCCAAGCGTTTTTTGTCGAAGAGGGCACCGGTTGGGCAGGCTTGGATGCATTGGCCGCAGAAGGTGCAGGTGCTGTCCAGCAGGCCTCCGCCGTCGGCGGTGGAAATGCGGGTGCTGAAACCGCGGCCGGTGGGGACGATGGCGTGCACCTGCTCAAGTTCGCCGCACACCTTGGTGCAGCGATAGCAGAGAATGCACTGCGAGTAATCGCGCACGATGAAAGGATTGGCGTCCTCGAACATCGCCCCGCTGGTCGCCCCGGAGTAAGCCGCCTCGCGCACCCCCATCGAATCCGCCAGGGCGTGCAGTTCGCACGGCCCGATTTCGCTGCAGCGGGTGCAGGTTTCGCGTGGATTTTCGGAGAGCGCCAGCTTGATCAGTGTTTGGCGCCACTCCCTAAGCTCGTCGTCTTCGGTCGTGATCTCCATATCCGGCTCTAGGGTCTGCTTGCAGGCCGCCACAGGCAGGCGTCTGCCATTCACCTTGACCATGCACAGGCGGCAAGAGCCGGATGACCCTACTCTAGGGTCGTGACAAAGCGTGGGGATGGCCACGCCCGTTCGCCGGGCCGCTTCGAGGATGGTCTCGCCGGTGTCGACCTCAATCTCAAACTCATTGATCTTGGCGCGCATTTGTGTGACTACCTCACTCATACTACCTGCTCCTCACTTCCCCGGTCCTTTGGGGATTTGGCTGGACCGTGTTGTGGGCGATGGGTGTCTGGGCGGCAAGCATAGGCCCGGGCGAGCTCATCGGCCAGTGCGGATTGAGCCAGGTTTCGGCACCATCCACCCCAACTCAAGAGTAGCCCAGAATCGTGCTCTCTGCCAAGCCGCGCCGGTGAGAAATCTTCTATCACAGAGAACATACGCCCGCTCGGCACGTATGCTGGTTCACATGCTCTTCCAGCTCATCCGCAAACCTGGTCCACAGCGCCTGGAGTGGCATGGGAGCACTCTGCCCCAACCCACAGGCTGACAGGTGGGCCATGGCCTCGCTGATGTCCTTGAGATCGGCTTCCCCCACCCCTGTTGACTCGGCACGACCGGTGGCCGCATCCAAGAATTCGCGCAACCGAACCGTTCCGATGCGGCAGGGGAAGCACTTGCCGCAGCTCTCATCTTCATAGAAGGCCAGACATGTTCGGGCGAAATCCACCACGCAGCAGGTGTCGTCCAGAACGACGACCCCGCCCGACCCCAAGAAGGCACCCAGTTTCTGCGGCGCCTTGTAGTCGAGGGGCATATCCAACTCGGCCTCCCCCAACAGACCACCTGAGATCCCCCCGAGGGTGAAGGCCTTTATGTGCCGGCCTTCCGCCAGGCCGCCGCCGTAGTCAAAGATAAGCTGACGGGCCGTGGTCCCCAACGGCAGTTCGTAGTTGCCGGGCCGGTTGACCTTGCCACTCAGGGAGTACAGCTTGGTGCCGGCGCTTTCGCCGACCCCAAGCGCCCGGTACCAGTCCGCACCGTTGCGCAGAATGGCAGGCACCGTGCTCAGTGTCTCAACGTTGTTGATCACCGTCGGGAGGCCCCACAGGCCATGCGTGGTTGGGTAAGGTGGACGCTCGCGCGGCCAGGGCCGCTTGCCCTCCAGCGAGTTCAGCAGAGCCGTCTCTTCGCCGCAGACGTATGAGCCAGCGCCGCGCCGGATATGAACTGCAAAACCAAAGTCGGTCCCGTCAATGGATGCGCCCAACAGGCCAGCCTTCTCGGCCTCTCGAATCGCCTCCGTGAGCACCTCGAAGGCCTGAGGGTATTCGTAGCGAAGGTAGATCACACCGGTTCGGGCACCGACGAGCAGCCCCGAGATGGCCATCGCCTCAAGCAGCAAATGAGGCCGCAGGTGAAGGATGGCGCGGTCCTTGAATGTCCCCGGTTCCCCTTCATCGGCGTTGCAAACAACGACCTTCTCATCACCGGCAGCATCCCGAACAGCGCGCCACTTCACCCCCACGGGAAAGGCCGCACCGCCTCGCCCCACCAGTCCGCTGGCGGCGACAGTCTCGAGGGCGGCATCCAAGTCGCCCCCGTGGGCCAGCCGCAGCAGTTCTTCGTAGCCACTGGCCTTGCGGTACTCATCCAGGGTTTCGGTTGAGGTGAACCCATCGCCGGGGAAGATCGCCCGCTCGCCGGGAGTCGGGACCGGCGCTTCGAAATGAGCTTTGGGCGCGCCGGAGGCGGTGAACACGCCTGAACGGTGCTGTGCTGGCGGGTGATCGCACAAACCGGGACACGCAATGGCGTGTTCGCCTTCTCGTGGGGCGCCGGTTAGTGAGCACACCGGCCCGCCACACATTGCGGTCTCGTCTGTGTCGGCCAGATCGGGGGAGAAGTAGTGATAGAAAGTAGCTGCGCTGACCAGGTCGGCCAACGGGACGCCGAGGGACTCGGCCAGGGGCGCAAGCGTGCCGTTCCCCAAATCGCCGGCTTCTTCGAATGCCTTGTGCAGGGCCGGGAGGCCCGGCGCAGGGTCTTGTGGAAGGGTTGGAATGACGCGCGAATCGGTGCTCAGGATACGCTCTCCTTGGGCAACCGGTCGCAACCTGGGGCTGCAACTTATGCGATTGCCGCGCCCAGGACACGGCCGACAGCCCGCTCGGCCGACGCGAACGGGAGATGAGGGGCTCGCCTCCGCAGTCGCAGGGCCTGCGGCCGTTGCTTACGATTAGGTTAGACCTTGGGCTGGGTATCCGACTAGAGCAGATCATCACCCGCTCAGGGTGACCATCGTCTATTCGGTTTTCCCAGCCGTCAAAAAGGCCGTTTCCAGATCATCCGGGACGGTCAATCCGCACCACCGTGCAGCCCTAAGCTGGCCTGTGGGGCAGACGCCAATGTCGTCCCGCCAGCGTCCCCCGAAATGGGCGGCCAGCGCAGCGTTGGGTACGGACTCTGGCCCCAGAGCCCGGCTCGGCGGTTGTTGAAAACAGGGCGAAGGCCGGCCGCTTGTCGCCGCTTCCTGGGTGTCGAATCAAATCGGGGAGCTCGCCCCGTCCCGATCCTCGAGTCTGGCCAAGGCGATCCTCAGCCAGCTTGCCGCCGCGGTGGCGTCCTCGCCGCGTGCTCCTTCCGGGACGGCCGACATCACACGGTGCCAGGTCCACGCCCGGCTGATCGGGGCCAGCCGCTGCGCCAAATCGTAGGCTCGCCGTAAATCTCCGGGTGCACCGTAGGACTCCCATACGCCAAGATAGGCATCCCGCAGCCCCGCCAGTTCAAGGGCGTCGGGCGGCAGATCAAGCCGCCAGGCCAGGACGCGCAGCGCGATCACGGGTGTGAAGAAAGGATGGGCCACCCCGGCCTCGCCCCAGTCGGCGAAGATGGTCTTCCCCTGCTTGATGTAGATGTTGGCGTCGTGAAAGTCGTCATGATGCAGCGTGGGCAGCGGCCCCCATGCGGCCAGTCTGTGGCACAGTTCCTCAACCCTCGGCAGCAGATTGCGAAACCGCCTGGCTTCCTCCCCGCTTATCCCCTCCGGCTGATCCCCGGCAAGCGCTTCCGGGTCGCTCAACATCCGGCGCAGGGCATCCGGCAGGGCTTCGGGGCGTCGATCCATGCCTCCCAAATCGAGAAGCTGGTGCGCGTCGGGCAGCCACGAGATCTGCAGCTGGGCCATCCGGACCAGGGCGGCTGCGACCCATTGGATGTCGTCCACGCTGTGCACCAAACGCCGCAGGGACTGGCCGGCGTCCTCCATCAGGAGCCAGCCTCGGTCTCGGTCGGCAGCCACCAAGGGCGGCACCGCATCGGGATGACTGCTGAACAGCGCTTGATGCACGGCAGCTTCATGCCTAAGCTCGTCGATCACGGCCTTGAAGAACAGTCGGCCGCGGCTGCTCTCGAGCGCGAGGACAACCGACCATGGATGGCGCTGATGCGCCACCAGGCGGCCGTCAGATTCAATGCCGGCGGCCGCCATGGCAGCCTCCGTCCACTCCTGCACCTCTTGGCGCCAACCGGGGGTATCCCAAGGCGGCTGCATAATGTCAGGCATGCACGGACCTCAATCACCTTCCCTGGCAGAGGGAGCCAGGACAACAGGTGCAGCTTGTGAAATCTTTCACATGTCGGGCGCCTGGTGTTGGCTCGATTCGGCGCTCATATGTCCGAGACATACGATGAGCGCTATAATGAGGTCAAACCCCGCGCAGGTTGCTGATGAATGTCACCATCCCCGCGTGGACGGCAAGTTACGAGGAGGTTGCCATGTCCCCAGACAAACGAGATTCCAAAGCTGAGCAGCGCAGGAAAGGCTGCTTGCCGGAAGAGACCCGCGAACACTTGCGAGCGGCCCGCAAGGAGATGCGTCACAGCATCGAAACGCTTCTGCCGCCCGAGTTTGTGACGCACCGTCGGGCTGTGCGTCGCGAAATGCTGCTGGCTGCCCAGAGCGCCATTCAGCATGCGCTGGATCGGCTCGAAAGCTAGCTCCGGCTCGTTCCGTCATGTGAAAGATCGCCCCCAGGCACCCGTGTCTGGGGGCTTTGCTTTGACGAGCAAAGCCCATGCCCCTGCGCTATGGCTTGAGCACCCAAATCAAGCTCAGAATGGCCAGGCCGAGGCCGAGGCCGCCCAACAAGTGATCACCATTGGTGTAGAGCAAGGCCCCCACCAGCAAGATGGCGGCGAACACGACCGCCCCGACCAGGCGATCAAGAGACCGGCTTAAGTGCCTCAGACGCAGCTCGAGACCTGACGAAGCGCGTGCGGTGACCGTCAGGTCGCCGCGCTCGATCCGGCCGAGTGCCTGATCCAGGCGCGCCGGCAAACGGCTGAGGACCCGGCCCTCGGACACCAACCAACGCAAGAGCTCTTCCACCCATTCCCCTTGCTCGTCTGACATCAACCTGCGGGCGAACGGCGCCAGGCCTTCAAACAGGTTGAACTCGGGGTCCAGGCCGGTGCACATGCCGGAAAGGATGGCAACGCATCGGCCCAGGAAGATCAGGTCTGTAGGAACTTGGAACGGCATCTCGTACATCAGGTCTCGGAATTGATGGGCGAAGTGGCGCATCTCCCGGCGATCCATGTGGGTCAGCTCCTGCATGTTTCTGCCCCACACCTGGTCGAACATCGCCTGTTCGGCTTGTTGAATTCGCCCAAGGTCGGCGCCAGGCAGCAGCACCCCCAAGGTGACATACGCTTGCGACAGCCGGGACGCATCCCGCGTCCCGACCCCGATCGCCAGATCCTTTAGCCCATTCTTGGCCTCGTCGTCCAGATGGCCCACCATTCCGAAATCGACGAACACCAACCGCCACGTGCCATCTGCCTCGGGTTGAACGAACAGGTTGCCGGGATGAGGATCGGCGTGGAAGAAGCCCTCGATGAAGATCTGGCGCAGGTAGGTTTCGAAAAGACGTTTGGCAACCTCTGCCCGCGAGATACCAGCCAACTCAATGGACTCATAATCGGTGATTTTGATGGCGTAGACATCCTCGAGCGTCAGGACGGTGGCCGAAGACTGGTCGGGATGCACACGCGGGATCCGAATCCGCACGTCGTCGGCGAACATGTCCGCGAAACGACCAGCGTTGCTCGCTTCGGAGACGTAGTCGACCTCTTCCCACAATGTGCGGCTGAACTCATCCAACAACGCATCCAGATCGGCGCGGCGGGAAATCGGCTTGTAGCGCTTCAGCCAGGCGATGACGCGTGCCAGAGCGTCAAGATCGACGCGGATGATGTCCCGAATCAGCGGCCGCTGGACTTTGATCACCACCTGGCGGCCGTCCTTCAGCCGCGCCCTGTGCACCTGCCCCAAAGAGGCGGATGCCAGGGGCTGAGACTCGATCTCAGAAAAGTGCTCCCGCCATCCGCCTTCCAAGCCGTCGTTCAGAACGTTCTCGATGGCCTCGAACGTCTCGGCCGCCACCTCGTCTTGCAGACCGGCGAGCTCGTCCGTGATGTTGGCTGGCAGCACATCCACACGGGCCGACAAGAACTGTCCGACCTTGATCCAGACCCCACCCATGTCGGTGGCCAGCTTCCGGAACGACCGGGCAGCCGCCCGATAACGACCCGGCGCCGTGCGGCGCGCCAGCCAACGGAAGCCAACTCTCCGCAGGAAGATGTCCCAGAACAGGAAACGCCCAAGCAACCCGCCGAAGAAGAAGACGGCGCGTCGGTAGCGAGACGCATAGCGTGACCTGCTGCCTGAACTCGGCGTTTGGGTGCGTGATGATCGGTCCACCGGACCTCCCGGAACCAAGGGATCTGCGCTTGTCAACCCTATCTATCCTAGTCGATCTTGCCGCCAACCGTCGAACAGTAGCGATGGCATCCGCCGGCCGCAAGCCACATGTTCAAGGCTCCCATCCGGGCGGCCTCAGACAGCGCGCAGGTCGTTATGGACGGTCCAGTTGGGGTCGGATAGACTGAAGGAGAAGAGATGCCTGAGGGAGGCACTATGTCGCCAAACGCGGGAACGCAGCATGATGTGATTGTCGTCGGGGCCGGTCCTGGAGGCTCCGCTTGCGCCACCTTCCTGGCCCGCACCGGGCTGGACGTTCTTCTCGTGGACAAGGCTTCCTTCCCAAGGGACAAGACCTGCGGAGATGCCGTCTCTGCGCAAGGCGTAGACATCCTCGACCAGCTGGGGCTGGGCAACCGCCTGCGACGGACCGGCTTCAAGGTTCCGGCGGTGACGATTGTCTCCCCAGGCGGCCATGAGCTGCGCGCCGGCATTCCGCCAGCCGATGGTTTGCCGCGCTACGGGATTGTCGTCAAACGTTTTGAGCTGGACGAAATGGTGCGCAAGGCGGCCGAAGCCGCCGGGGCATCATTCGTGGACAGGGTTCACGTGCGCGGCATGGAGCACACTTCGGGCGGCGGGTGGACGATACGCGGCGATCGGGCTGGGGCCAGTTTCTCGGCCGGCGGCCGGCTCGTGGTGCTGGCGGTCGGCGCCTCGCTGCCTCTCATGCGGCATCTTGGCCTGATCACGAGGGACCCAGAGTATGCGTTCGCTGCCCGTGCCTACTACGAAGACGTGGCCGGGCTGGACGACGCCTTGCATATACATTTCGACGGTGTGCCCCTGCCAGGTTACGGCTGGGTTTTCCCTGTCTCGGAAACGGCGGCCAACGCTGGGGCCGGCTACTACCGTCGAGGTCCTTCCACTCCGCCGACGGCGGCGGCTGTCCTGGAGGCTTTTCTCGATCATCCGCCGCTGGCCGAGCGGTTTCGGACTGCCCGGCGGCTGACCCCGGTCAAGGGATTCCCAATCCGCACGGACTTCCACCGCTCTCAGTGCCTGACGGACGACCTGCTGGTGGTCGGAGAAGCCGCCGGCTTGGTCAACCCGTTCACGGGAGAAGGCATCGACTACGCGCTCGAATCGGCCCGCATGGCAGCTCATGTCCTGGTTAGGGCATTTGAAGAAGGAGATCTCAGCCCTGCCTCGCTCAGCCGCTACGAGCGGATCCTGCGACGGCGGTTTCAGACGCTCTTCAGGCTGACTCACCTCATGCGCCGGGTCTACATGACACCGACACTGCTAGACCCCTTGGTCATGGCCTGCACCAAATGGCCGGACATGACCCGCCTCCTGATCTCCATCCTCCTCTCATATGAGAGCCCGATCAAGGCATTTGCGCCGACCGTGCTGGGGCGAATCCTGCTCTCGTCGACGCCCTTCCGAAAGCCGAGAACGCCCCGTTCAGCATGAGACGAACCGGTCGGGGTCGAGTGTCAGAGCCCGACTCCGAAGAAACGCCCGATAACGAAAGTCGCCACGGCGACGCCCATTCCAACCAGAAACATTTCAAACCCGCTTCGAATGGCAGGCCGTCCGGTGAAGATCGCCCGGCTGGCTCCCACGGCGAAGTGGGCCAGCATGCTGATACCGATGCCAAGCCAGATGGCGGCCGGTCCGGAGAGGAAGATAAATGGGATGATCGGAATCACGGCCCCAAACCCGGTGGCGATCCCGGTCAAGACGCCCTCTTGAAGCGGTGTCTGGGAGGCCTCGATATCCAACCCCAGTTCATCTGCTGCCAGCTGCGCCAGCGCAGCCTCCGGCCGTTTCATCAATGCGCTTGCGACCTGATCGGCTTCGTCCTCAGACAGCCCTTTTCCCATGTAGATCTGCTTGAGTTCTTCCCGCTCGTGGTCCGGCATGTATGTGATCTCAGCCCGCTCGAGTCGCAGGTGATGCTCACGAACCTCCTGCTCTGACCGGCCTGCCAGGAATGCGCTCGACGCCATCGAAAGCGCATCGGCCAGCAAGCCGGCGAACCCGGTCAGGAGCACGAGATTGGCGGTGATGTTGGCCCCCACAACACCCATCACCAGGCCGAAGTTGGCTGTCAGGCCGTCATTGAACCCATAAACCACCGACCGAAGCCATCCGCTGGCGTCAACACCTTGGTGCCATGGTTCAATCTCGTGGTCATCGTCCGGGCGGTGGAGCGTCCGCAGGAAGGTCGCGTGGGATGTCTCGTCCTTCAAAACCTGAGCGAAAGTCTCATTGTCCCCCGAGCCCTCTGCCTGGCGGACATAGATCCCGATATCGTTGACTTCATCCCGCACCAGCAAACTCAGAAGGCTGTCGGCGCCCAAGACCCGGGACAACCACAGGATCATGCGGATTCGAAGATCCGGACCGGAGCGCCGGGTGTCCACACCCATCTCCTTGAGCTTTTCCTGCCAAACTTGGGCGTGACCATCCTCCTGCTCCGCCATCTCGGCCAGCCCTTCCCGCACGCGGTCCGTCCTGGCATGGGGAATGAGCTTGCGATACAAATCGGCGCTTTCGACTTCCCGGCGCCAGTTGTCAACCAGGTCTGCTTTGTCCAGAGTCTTTTGATCTGTCATTGCGAAATGAGGCCAACCTCTCGATGCTTCCCGGCTGAATTCAGCCGGGTCGCCACCAGCGCGAGATTCGCCTCTTACCTCCTTCTGTTGATCAGTTGAATTGGAGCTAATGATTGTGAGCTACGTCTTCGAACGCTTCACCTTCGATGACGGCCTTGGCCTCATCCAGAAGAACCGCTATCACAACCACGACCGGGACGGCGAACAAGAGCCCGATCACACCGCCCAGCTTGCCCCCCACGACCAGGGCGAGCAGCACCACCGCCGGGTGCAAATTGAGGACTCGCCCATAAAGGGCTGGCGCCACAACGTGTGATTCGAGCTCGACCACCACCAGGTAGAAAACAGCCACCCACAAGGCGAGCCACGGATTGGTGGTCAGGGCGCTCAGGACGGCCAGGGTGAATGCGAAAACCCCACCCACATAAGGGATGATCTCGACCACGCCGCCCACAATGCCGATCGTCACGCCGAATGGCACGCGCAGCAGCGACAGGCCGATGGTGAATGCCAGCGCAAAGTAAAGGCCCACGGCCAACTGGGCCCAAATCCAACGCGTCAGCCTGCTCTCAAGCCGCCCGAGCAGCACCCTCAGCGCCGTTCTGTGGCGGGCGGGAACCCAGACGTCGAATATCCCCTTGCCCAAGCCTGGGTCGGCCGCCACGAAATAGCCGAGGACAAGGGACAGGAGCAGGTCGAGAGCAAAACCGCCTATGCCGGTGATGGCATCGATCAATACGGCGGTGAAGGCATCGACCCGCTGCGCCAGCGTTTGGCTCAACCCTCCCGGAGACGGGAAGAGCTGATCCAATATTGGCAAGGTTGTGACGTGGTCGAAGGCGGACTGCAGCAGCCCCAATCCGTGGACCCGAAAATAGGCGACATCCGCCTGGATGGTCGGGACCAGCAAATTGCCCATCAGAACCCACAAACCAAGCACGAGCAGGTAGACAACGATCACCGTCAGGCCGCGAGGCACCTTGCGGTTGGCCAGAGCTCCGGCCACGGGCCGGATCGACAGACCAACCAACAGGCCACCAAACAGCACACCGGCCATCTCAACCAGCAGCGCCGATTGGGAATAGACCAGCCAGAAGGTCAGGCCCAAGGCGAGCAACGCCAACCAGGCCTGGGCGCTCATTCGCCAGTTGGACGTCCGATCGTTCACGGCCTGCAGCTGACTGAGATCATGCTCGAATGGGAACCAGGAGCAGGGGCAGGTTCGAACGGCCGGCTACCGCGGCTGCCACGCTGCGTGCCCAGAACGCTTCCATGCCGCTGCGCCCATGCGTGCCGAGCACAATCAGATCGACATCACGGGAATTGGCTTCCTTGACGATGGCGCCGCTTGGATCGCCTCGCCGAACCGCCTTGCTGGCCGACACGCCTTGCTCCGTCAGGGTTGACAACATGCGGTCGAGATACTCTTCAGCTGCCTCAAGACTCATATCGAGCATGGCCGATGTCGCCCCGGGGAGCAGCTTGCCAGTGGCAGCATTCTCGCCTGTCAGCGTTCCCAGCGTTTGCACCACCGTCACCAGGTGCAGTGAGGCGCCACACGCTTCGGCGAATCTGCCCGCTACCTGCATCCCTTGCTCATGCGCCGGATCGCCATCCAATGGCACCAGCACCAACTTACATTCGAAATCCTCCCGATGCTCACTGCCTGGTTGGACAAAGAGCACCGGCGTCTTGCCCAGGGACACCACTTGCTGGGCGATGCTGCCAAACAGGCGAACTCCCAGCCCACTCCGGCCGTGGGTACACATGACGATCAGATCTGGTGCGAATTCGTCGGCGTGGTCGGCGATGCTCTGTGGCACATCCCTGACAAAATTGGTGTGAACGTGACACTCGACGTTCACCGAAGAGTTGAATCGAGTCTTGGCAACCTTCTCAAGGTAGGCCTGCGCCTCAGCCGGATCGTTGAGGTGTTTTTCCCCGTGGACTTCACTGGGGGAGTCACGTTCGATGATGTGAATCAGCGCCACATCTGCGCCCAACCGCTGCGCGACATAGGCAGCCGGCGCCAGCGCCGCTTCGGCCATCGGCGATCCGTCCAACGGAACCAGCAGTTTCTTGAACATAGCCTAGCCTCCGGCGAAGGTCACAGCGCGCTGTAAGAAAGCCATTGACGCCATCCTTCGGGCCACAATCCAAACCAGGCGTCCCAGAATGTCATCCGATGTCATGCTGCCCTTCTGTACCCCAATGAACGGCGCGCCAAGGCCCGACCCTCACTGGTTCATCGGCCCGAAGATCATCACTGGGCGTTGGCACTCGGCCGCAAGCGCTGGGTCAGGAGCTTCAGTCCCTCCAAGAGTTGGGCGTCTTGACTGGACTTCAGATCCGCCGCAGTCATCTGGCGCTCGCCCTCAGGCGTCAAGGGCACCACTCCGCTGGGCAACGCGACCACTTGTCCCGGCTCAATGCCCTGATGCCAAATCACCCGTCCCTTGGGTGTCAGCCATTCTTGAGTGGCCAGAAGCATGGATGAGCCATCCGCCAACGGGAAGTCCTGAAGGACCGTCCCTGTTCCGAACGTCGTCTCACCAACCAGTTGGGCGCGGCCCGCATCTTGAAGCGCGCCCGAGACAATCTCTGCAGCGCTGGCCGTTCCCTGGTTGATAAGCACCACCATGGGCAGATCCGGCGCCAAAGCCCCCGATTTGACCGGAACGTGCGTCACATTCCCCTTGGCATCCTTTTCGAGCAGCACATCGCCTGAGGTGAGGAACTGGCTGGTGACCCCAATGGCTTCGTCGAGCAGGCCACCCGGGTCGTTGCGCAGATCGAGCACGATGCCCGTCGCGCCGGCGTCCTTGATTTCTCCCAGCGCCTTCTTCAAATCCGGCGTGACCCCCTGGCTGAAGGCCGCGATTCGCAAATGCGCCACCTTGGTTCCCGGCAGCATTTGCCAGGTGACATTGTGGATTGTGATCTCGGCCCGGGTGATCGACACGTCGCGCATGGTGCCGGTTTTGGGGTCTTGCAGGGTAAGGGTCACCTGGGTCCCCGCTTTGCCCAGGATTTTGGAGACCACCTGCTCAAGGGGTTGTCCGGTCACATCCTCGCCATCCACCTTGACAACCATGTCGCCCGGCATGACCCCCGCTTTCTGCGCCGGCGAGCCGTCGAGCGGCGCCACGATGACGACGTGGCCATCCTTCATCTGGACCTCGGCGCCGATGCCGGAGAACTTGCCCTGGATCGCATTCTGTTCCTGGGTCCTCATCTCGGGGGTTAGAAATCGGCTGTGCCCCGTATCACCGAGGGCGTTGACCATGCCGCTGATGGCGCCATAGCTCAGGGTTTGCGGGTCAACGGCCTTTTGATCGACGTAGTTCTGGTCGATCATGTTCCAGGCCTGCTCCATCAAACGAAACGAGCCCTGAGCGTTCGCAGGGACGTCAAGGGCCGTGCTGCTGGTTGTGTGAAGTCTGGCCTCGGTGATGGCGACGCCGCCTACCCCTCCCAGCACCAGCATCAGCAGACTCAAGCTGGCCAGACCAAGCACTTTCATGCCTTTATGCATTCGATAACGCCTTCTCTAACTTAGGATATCCATCGATTTTCAGCCCTTGTGAAGGTCAACCGGCAGCCCGCACCTTTCGCGCAGAAACCTTCGGCCGTGGGCCGACCGCACAGGGCTATTTCATTGTAACAAGGGGATGCACTCTTCAGAAGACCGGGCAGCCGTCCAAGATCGGACTCGAGAAAGCGTGCGACATGCAGCATTCAGCCCACCAAGACGAGAACCTGCGTCAACCATCGTCTTGATAAGGCTGCGACCAACCGCGCGCCTCACCAGCGCCACTTGTGAGGATTTTCACAAACGTTAGGGGCTTGACGATCAAATGACGGCCGGCGTGCTCCCCGCGTAGGTTTGGTAGCGCTTTTCGGTCACCACATGCACCAGCCGCTCAACCGCCTCGTTGATTTCGACGAAGGATGTGTACAGAGGCGAAATCCCCAGTCGGATGTTGTCGGGGGGACGGAAGTCGGGCAGCACTCCCGCTTCATGGATCAGAGCCTGGTCGATCGCCAGCGCATGCTCATGCCCGAGCGAGACATGCGCCCCCCGAACGGCCGGATCTTCGGGCGATCCCAGGCTGAATCCAAGGGGCGCCAGACGTTCGCGCCACAGATCAACCAGATAGGACGTCTGCCGCACCGACTTAGCCCGCACCCGATGCATTCCGGCCTCACGCAGCATATCTACCCCGGGTTCGATAGCCAGCATGGAGAGGGTCGGCGGCGTGCCGGTAAGGAAACGGCGTATGCCCTGCGCGGCGCGATAGTCCAGGCTCATCTCGAACGGCTGCTCCTGGCTGAACCAACCCGTGATGGGGTTGACCAGTTGGGCCTGCAGGTCCCGCCGAACGTAGAGAAAGGCCGGCGAGCCCGGCCCGCCGTTCAGATACTTGTAGGTGCAGCCCAACGCGAGGTCGGCGCCGGCCTCGCCCAAGTGCGCCTCGACCGCTCCTACCGAGTGGCTCATATCCCAGACGACCAGTGCCCCAACCGCGTGGGCCAATTGTGTTACCCGGCCGAGATCATGCGTGAATCCGCTCTTGAAAGCGGTGTGAGAGAGGGCCAAGAACGCTGTGTCTTCGTCCAAGGCGTCTTCCAACTGGGCCGGTTCGAGACTCACGCCGTCGGGCGAGGCCAGAACGACCACATCCAGGTCTCCGGACTGGCGAGCCACGGAGTGCAGGATATAGACATCTGAAGGGAAGTTCAGGTTATCGGTGATGATCTTATGCCGCCCAGGACGCGCTCGCACGGCGGCCATGGCAGCCTTGTACAGGTTGACCGACGTCGAATCGGCGATGACCACTTCATCCGGTCGCGCGCCGATCAACTCGGCCAGCTTGCCTCCGATCCTGAGATTGGCCTCGTACCAACCCTCATTCCACCCGCGAATGAGGCGCGCTCCCCATTCAGCCTCGATTGCAGCGTGCAGACGGGCCTGCGTGGCCTTGGGCAGACGGCCCAAGGAATTGCCGTCCAGATAGATCAGGTCTGGATCTCGGACCACAAAACGCTTACGGAACTCCCGCAATTCGTCGTCTCTATCCAGACCCTCTGCGAAGGCACGGCTGGTGTCCATGTTCGACTCGCTTGTTCTTTCGGGGAAGAACGGCTGACCTATTGTATCCCCTGTATCGGTGTCATGACGCAGGCCAAAAGGCCGTCAGCCGTTTGACCATTCGGCGGGATTCCACTATATTCTGGATATATCCATCTCCAGCTGCGCAAGAGATGAGACGCCGGACGGGGTTTCTTGCCCGGGGCCACAATCTGCAGCCAGCCTCTTGCGCAACGGATGGGAATCGCTGAGCAGAGTTGAAACTCAGACGAGCCGGCCGGGCGGACGTATGATGCCTCGGCCAGACTGCCTCACGCGAGGTCTTTGAGATCCGCTTGTGACCTAGCAAGCGGCCTCCTGACCGAGCGAACGCGCTCTGGTCCACCTTGACCGTTGAGCGATCCACGCCCGAACTGGGCAGACTCCGACCTAACCTGTCCTAGGGGCGAAGCAGCCGCCAGCCGTCAATCGTTGTCCGACGGACCCGCTTGGGTTGTACCACCACTCCAAGCACGCTTCCGCGTCCCGTCCCGGCCCGACCACGTGTCAGAGGAGCACGCCTATGATCAAACTCGAGCACATCACAAAGACCTATCCGGGCGCCAGCCAGCCAGCTGTCGAGGATGTATCGTTCGAAGTGCCCGAAGGCGAAACGTGCGTTCTGATCGGCCCGTCGGGCTGCGGCAAGACCACCACGCTCAAGATGATCAACCGGTTGATCGAGCCCACCGATGGCCAGATCTTCCTGCAGGGTGATGACATCCTAAAGAAGGATCCCGTCATGCTGCGGCGGGGAATCGGCTACGTCATCCAGCAGATCGGCCTTTTCCCGCACATGACGATCCGGGACAACATTGCCACGGTGCCTGTGCTGCTGGGGTGGGATGCTCCCAAGATCGATGGGCGCGTTGATGAACTGCTGGCCATGGTGGGCATGGAGCCCAGCCTGTATCGGGATCGCTACCCGCGCGAACTCTCCGGCGGCCAGCGCCAGCGGGTTGGCGTCGTGCGGGCCCTGGCGGCCGACCCGCCGGTCATGCTGATGGATGAACCTTTCGGCGCCATCGACCCCATCAACCGTGATCATCTCCAAAATGAGTTCCTGCGCCTGCAGAAGAAGATCAAGAAGACGATCGTCTTCGTCACGCATGACATCGACGAGGCGATCAAAATGGGCACGCTGATCTGCATCCTGCAGGTCGGAGGGCGAATTGAGCAATTCGACTCGCCGTCCAATATCCTTTCTTCGCCGGCCAACGAGTTCGTGGCGGATTTCGTCGGCGCCGATAGGGGACTGAAGCGATTGAACCTGGTTCGCGTCATGGACGTGATGCGGCCCGATATCGCCAATCTTCCCCACATGATGTCAGCTGAAGACGCCATCGACAAGATGCGCAGCCTGGATTTCGACAACATGCTGGTGGTCGACGATAAAGAGAAGTTGATCGGATTTGTGACTCTGGAGGGCTGCGAACGGCATCCGGGCAAACACATCGGCGAATTCACCCGCGCCCCCATCGCTCAGACCGAGCAGGAGGCGACCATGAAGAACGTCTTCTCCGAAATGCTGAGCTACGGTGTTTCATACATGCCGGTGGTGGGCGATGCAGGTGTATTGCAGGGGATCGTGACGGCGAGCGACGTGCAGGAGCTCATTCACGACTCTGCTTCGGACCGGGCGAACTGAGGATACGATGGCCGATTTCCTAAACAACTTGCTGTCCTTTGCCATCTCGGTGGAGAAGGGAGTCCTTTACTTCTTCCCCGGCACCGGCCGCCCGGACAGGGTGCTTGAATTCACGTGGGGGCACCTGACCATCACCTTTGTCACGCTCTTCTTCGCTATTCTGATCGGGGTCAGTCTGGGAATCATCATCACCCGCGTCCGCTGGCTATATGAGCCCGTCATCAAAGTCGCCGGGATGCTCTACACCATTCCCAGTCTGGCGCTTTTCGGGATGATGATCCCGATCGTAGGCATCGGCTTCAAGCCAGCCGTGATCGCTCTCACCCTTTACTCCCTGCTGGCCATCATCCGCAACACTGCCGTGGGGATCGATGAGGTCCGTCCAGCGGTCATCGAATTCGGCGCGCGGCATGGGTATGACCCCGATGCAGATCCTGTTCCGGATTGAGCTCCCCTTGGCCCTTCCGGTGATCTTCGCCGGCATTCGTATTGCGGCTGTGTCGGCCATCAGCCTGGCCACGCTGGCATCCTACTTCGGTGCCAAGAGCCTTGGCGATTTGATATTCGAGGGAATCGCGGCAGGCGGCATGCGCAACGACAAAGTCGTCGCCGGCGCTCTGGGCGCCAGCCTGCTGGCCATCTTGTTCGCCCAAGTCATCGGCCGGGCCGAGCGCCGGCTGAAACGAGCCTAGGAGGCGATCATGTTAGCCGATATGGTGGCCTACCTTATTGAAAGATCCAACGAGTTCACCATCGCGTTGGGTCAGCATCTCTATCTGACCATGGTGGCGTTGGCGATATCTGTGGTGCTCGGGTTGGCGCTGGGAATCGTCAGCTCGAGGTTCAGTTGGCTGCGGACCCTCGTCATGGCGATCGGCAATTTGGGCCGCACGATCCCCAGCCTGGCCGTGCTGGCACTGGCCCTTCCGCTGCTCGGAATCGGCACACCGCCAACCTTGCTGGCTCTGGTCTTTATCGGAACGCTCCCCGTGATGATCAACACCTCGGTGGGCATTGGGCAAGTCGACCACAACGTCGTCGAGGCATCACGCGGCATGGGGATGAATGACCTTCAGGTACTGCTGCGGGTTGAGCTCCCGATCGCAGCCGCCGTGATCATGGCCGGTGTGCGGACCTCGGCTGTGGTGGTCGTCGCCAGCGCCACGCTCGCAGCCTTTATCGGCGGCGGTGGCTTGGGTGATCTCATCCTGCGCGGGCACGCCCTCAACCGCGATTACATCATGCTTGCCGGCGCCCTGCCGGCGACGCTGCTGGCGCTGTACTTCGAAGAGACTTTCGGCCGCCTTGAACGCTGGGCGACGCCCGAAGGGCTGATGCCTCCGGAAGAGCGGCGTGGCGGCGCTCGCCTGTATGCCTTGCTTGCAGCCATGACCGTGATGCCGCTCACTTTTGGGTCCTTCCTCCCATGGGACCGCTTCGCTGATGCCAGCGGCAACCCGGTTGTCCTGACGGGGCTGCACGCAGCCTACCGTGGCGTAGGCTTGCCGGTGATGATCTTTGGGCTCATCGCCGCTCTCTGGCCTCGCTACGAATCCGAAACCGGGCCCAGTTCGGGCCAGGTCATCAGCGGATTGGCTGGATTGGCCAGCTTTGTCTGGATGACGGTCGGCTATTTCTGGATCCAATCCAGGCTCCCTGCCAACCATCAGCTAGGCTACGGCATGTACGTCCAATGGGCAGCCACGGCATTCATCGCCCTGCTGGCTATTGTTGAATTCCGATCCGCTGTGCGGTCCGACGCCAGTTCGGCAGCACCCGGCGCTCAACCCGCCGGGTCTATGACTTGAGCCAGACCGGAACCCACGACAGGAGGTGACATACCGAAAAGTAACATCCCACACCTTCAACACTGCAACCCACTGGAAGAGAGGAAAGACCGATGCTTCACCGGAAGACAACTGCCCTTCTGCTGAGCCTATTTGCCATGGCTGGGATGCTCTTGACAGCCTGTGGCGGGGGCCAGGCTCAGGCAACTCACGTCACAGTTGGCTCCAAAGAATTCACCGAACAGTACTTGCTCGGAAACATGTACACGATGCTCCTCAAGGACGCCGGCTACGATGCCGAGTACACCTCCCTGGCGGGCACAAGCGAAGCCCAAGATGCGCTGGTCAACGGCGACATCAACATGTATCCGGAGTACACCGGCACGGCGCTGTTGACTCAGCTCGGCATGAGCTACGACCCGAGCATGAGCTCGCAGGATGTGTACGACACGGTCAAGAAGGAATACCTTGACAAGTACAACCTTGTGTGGCTCCAGCCCACCAAGTTCAACAACACATACTGCCTGGCGATGCCCAAGGACAAGGCCGACAGCATGGGCATCAACACCGTCAGCGACCTGTCCAAGAAGGCTGACCAACTGGTGTTCGGTACAACCCAGGAATTCACCGAGCGCGACGACGGTCTGCCTGGCCTGAAGAAGGTCTACGGCGGCTTCAACTTCAAGGAAGTACGCGCCTTGGACCCCGGTCTGAAGTACTCAGGCGTCCAATCGGGTGACATCGACGTCACGACCTGCTTTGGCACCGATGGCCAGATCGCGGCCTACAACTTGAAAGTCCTGAAGGATGACAAGAACTTCTGGCCGCCCTATCCGGTGGCTCCGGTGGTCCGCAAGGATCTGTTGGACGCCCATCCGGATATTGCTGACACCCTGAACAAGCTCGCGCCCATGCTGGACGGCGCCACGATGAGCCAACTGAATTGGGAAGTCGACGGCAACAGCCGCGAGCCCGATGAAGTCGCGCGCGAGTTCCTGCAGCAGCAGGGGTTGATCAGCACGCAGTAGACCCTCAATACAACTCGCCGCGTTCCGACCTAGCGGCCGATGAAAGTGTGGAACACCGGGAGCCCATCAGGGCTCCCGGTTCATTTCATGCGATGAGGACCTCCCGCGTCGAGGTTCGTGACAAATATCACCCCGCACCATTTGCCTGCCGGTGATAGGATGCGGTGTGGACACATGCCTACCATATATGCGCGCCTGACCACGGACCCAAGCGGGGTCCGGCCACGGCGTGACGGAGGTCGCTTTCATGCAAGAAAACGTCGCACACGCCTTTCGTCCCACCCCCATCCACCCTCTGGATCCCGTGCCTTCTGACATCGAGATCGCCCAAGCTGCCAAACTCAAGCCCATCAGTGAAGTGGCCGACGAGCTTGGCCTTGAGGCGGATGAGCTTGAGCTCTACGGGAAGTACAAGGCCAAGGTCCGCCTGGATGTGCTTGACCGCCTCAAGGATGTTGAGGACGGCAAGTACATTTTGGTGACTGCCATCACACCCACCCCACTGGGCGAAGGCAAGACCACAACCACCGTCGGGCTCAGCCAGGCGATGGGCGCGCATCTTGGAAAACGCGTCTTCACGTGCATCCGCCAGCCCAGCCAGGGCCCCACATTCGGCATCAAAGGCGGAGCCGCCGGAGGCGGATACAGCCAGGTCATCCCGATGGAGGACTTCAACCTGCACCTCACCGGCGATCTGCATGCCATCACGGCTGCCAACAACCTTCTGGCAGCTGCCATCGACACCCGCTGGTTCCATGAGAGCCGGCAAACCGACGAGCAGTTGTTCGATCGCTTGCTTCCCGTTGGGTCCGATGGGAAGCGCAAGATCGCCCGTGGGATCCGCGGCGGATGGAAGAACTGGGGATCAAGGAGTCTGACCTCGAATCGCTCAGCGAAGAGAAGCGCCGCAAGCTGGTTCGCCTCGACATCGACCCCGATCAGATCGGTTGGCGGCGGGTCGTAGACACCAATGATCGCTTCCTGCGCGGCATCACCATCGGCCAGGGCGAAAAAGAGCACGGCATGGAACGCAAGACCAACTTCGACATCACCGTCGCCAGTGAGGTGATGGCGGTGCTGGCGCTGACCACCAGCCTGGCGGATATGCGCGCCCGCTTCGGCAGAATGGTGGCCTGCATTTCCAAGGCCGGCGAGCCCATCACGGCCGATGATCTGGGCGTGGCCGGCGCGATGACCGTCCTGATGAAGGACACCGTCAAGCCGAACCTGATGCAGACCCTCGAGGGGACACCGGTCTTCGTGCATGCCGGGCCGTTCGCCAACATTGCCCACGGGAACAGCTCGATCCTGGCCGACAAGGTGGCGCTCAAACTGGCGGATTACGTGCTCACCGAGGCCGGTTTTGGGGCCGACATCGGGATGGAGAAGTTCTTCGACATCAAATGCCGCTACTCAGGGCTTGTTCCGAATGCCGTGGTTCTGGTAGCCACCGTCCGCGCTCTCAAGATGCACGGCGGCGGTCCCAAGGTCGTGGCGGGCAAACCCCTCGACCGAGCCTATACCGAGGAGAATCTGGAGCTGCTCGAAGCCGGATTGGGCAATATGAAGGCCCACATCGCCAACGCCCGCAAGTACGGGATCCCGGTGGTCGTGGCCGTGAACGCCTTCCCGGACGATACAGAGGCCGAGCTTGAGCTGGTCCGTAAGGCGGCCGCCGAAGCCGGTGCAGAAGGCGCCGTTGTGTCCAAGCACTGGGCCGAAGGCGGCGCAGGTGCCGCCGATCTGGCCGAGGCGGTCGTTGCCGCCGCGGACAAGCCGAGCGATTTCAAATTCCTGTATCCGCTCGACGAAAGCATCGAAGAGAAGATTCGGACGATTTCCGTCGAGATCTACGGAGCCGATGGAATCGAATTCTCAGATCTGGCCAAGGAGCAGGTGGAGCTCTACACCAAGCTCGGTTTCGACGGCCTCCCGATCTGCATGGCTAAGACCCATCTCAGCCTGAGCCATGACGCGTCGCTCAAGGGTGTCCCCAAGGGCTTCACCGTGCCCATTCGGGAAATCCGGGCCTCCGTCGGCGCAGGTTTCCTGTATCCTCTGATCGGGTCCATGTCGACCATGCCAGGCCTGCCTACACGGCCGGCGTACATGGACATCGACATCGATCCTGAGACCGAAAAGATCGTCGGTCTTTCATAGGATCGGAGATCGAGAACCTCATGCTCCGCACTCGGACGGGCCAAGCCAACCACCGGTGACATCGGTGAAGTGCTATGCCTGAAGGCCACCCATCTTCTCCGAGTGCGGAGCTCAAAGCTCTCCTCGACCAGTCAGCCAAGCTCCACAAGCATCTCTGCCCTCGGCAGGTTCTGGGCGTCCGGATGGGGCTGTTCGCCGGCCACCTGCTCGGCATCCCCCTGCCCCAAACCGACCGGAAACGGTTGTTTGTCTTCATGGAAACCGACGGATGCGCTGCCGATGGCGTTTCGGTCAGCACCGGCTGCTGGGTGGGGCATCGCACTCTGCGCATCATCCAGTTCGGCAAGGTTGCCGCCACGTTCGTCGACCGCAAGGACGGCAGGGCTTTCCGCATCACGCCTCACCCGCAGTCCAGGCGGCGGGCGGTCGAGGAGGTCCCCGATGTCAGCAGCTGGGAGGCGATGCTTCTCGCTTACCAAACCCTGCCAGACGACCAACTGCTCGTCGCCCGCCGCGTGGCGTTTCAAGGGGATCTGGAGGCGATGATCAGCAGGCCAAGTGCCCGCGCGATTTGTGACTCATGCGGTGAAGAGATACTGAACGACCTGCAGGTCGAGCGTTCTGGCATGACCCTCTGCCGGGCTTGCGCCGGCGAAGCCTACTACCGTCCACTTGATGACAACTAAGAAGTCGGTGGGAAGGCCTCAGCCCACTCCGCCCACCTGGCTGGCGCGGATCTTCTCAGCCTGAGCCAAGTCATCAGGCGTGTTGACGTTGAAGAAGCTCAAGCCTTGAGGGTCCACTCGAGAGATTTCATCAGGTTCGACCACCCGCAAGGGGCAGCGCTCGAGCAGGTCACGCAACCGCTGCGAGCCAGTCTGAAGCTGCTCGAGGATCTCCGGCAAGATTGATATGGGGTAGACGCTGAGCAGGGGTTCCAGCCTGTGCTGCCAACGTGGGACGATGATTGCGCTTGAGTGATCCTGCTCAGCCATATCGATCAACATGGCCGCCAAATCGGTACTGATAAAGGGCATATCACAGGCGACGACTAAGGCTCGCTCACCGGCTGCCGCCCGCAGGCCGGTGGAAAGCCCCGTCAGCGCGCCGGCCCCGGCCGTGTCCTCTGGATCGGAGACCATCCTGATCCCCAGATAGGCCAGGTCCTGCGGGTGATTGGTGGTTATCAGGCACTCATCTCCCAGTTGCCCCACCTGGCCCACTACATATTCGATCAGTGGCCGCCCGGCGAGCTCGACCAACGGTTTGGTTGAGCCAAGCCGTTTTCCCAATCCCCCAGCCTGAATTACAACACTGGTTTTCACGGCGACTTCGGCCAATCGCCAAAGCTCCTATTTGTGAAATTTTTCACTAGTCGAGCCGTCGATGGACCCAGAATCATCCAAGGTATGCCTTTCCAACGTGGCAGCGAACTCCGCCCCCAAGAACAAGATCAGACTCGAAAAGTAGACCCAAAGGACCAGCACGACCACCGACGCCAGCGAACCGTACACCAGATCGAGTCGCGTCAGGCCAGATGTCAGGTAGAAGGAGAAACCGGTTTTTGCCCCTTGCCAAAGTACGGCGGCCAGCAAGGCTCCGAAGAACGAAGAAGGCACGTGCACCTTCCCGTTGGGGAGCAATGTGTAGAGCAGCCAGCAGATAAGTACAGTGGCCCCAAAATCGAGGCCGGCGTTGAGCAGGCGCTGGGTCATGGCGCCCTGCGCTGGAAGAGCAAACGCCGTCAGCGTCCGAGTAAACAACGAGAAGACGAACAGGATAACGGTCAGGACCACGGCGATCAAGCCGATCAGGCGGCGGTAGACGAATGGGCGCGGACGGGCGTCCCAGATAATGTTGAATGTGGACGAGAGAACGGTGAAGATCGCCGACGCCGACCAAAGCAGGCCGATGGCGCCGATCAATCCGATCGAGCCGCGCGCCCGGACAGTCTGAGCAATCACCGGGTTGACGGTCTGAGCCAGTTGAGGCGAGATGCGCGCCACATAGTCTTGAACCGTTTGCAGGGTGTTGCCACCGCTGAGCAGCATGCCACCCAGGAAGACGAGCACAAGCAGCAATGGGAAAAGCGACAGCAAGCTGTGGTATGCGAGCGCGGCTGCGCGCAGGCTGCACTCGTCATCGCCGAAGGCGACAAAGGTCTCCTTCAGGAGTCTGACCAGGTGTTCCCAGCGGCTTTCAGGCATAGTGGCCATGCGCCTCCGCTGCGCCACCGGGGGGTGTGATGATGTCGTTCATGCTCACTCTGTGGACGGTGGTAATCAGACTTCAGCCAGAGAATGCATTATAGGACAGGGCGCCAGGGACGCCTTCAGGTGGCTTGATATCAAACGGAGACGGCGGACATCTCGGAGCACGCCCCCAGGCATGGCCGAGGCATCACGCCGTGCGGGGATCGCTCACTCGTTGAACAGCTCGCCGACCGAACGGCCCTCATGGGCCCGCAGGATCACCTCGCCCAACAGCGGCGCCACCGAGAGTACCTTCATGTTGGAAAGACGCTTCTCGTCCGGAACAGGAATGGTGTTGGTGGTGACGATTTCGGTCACGCCGGATGCCGCCAGGCGTTTCATCGCCGGCGGAACGAGCAGGGCGTGGACGAATGACATATACACGTTTTTGGCGCCGTGATCCTTGACGATCTTAACCGCCTCAGTCACTGATCCAGCGGTAAGCACCTCATCGTCGACGATCAGCACATTCTTGTCCTTCACGTTGCCGATCAGCGTGGTGGCCATGGCACGCGGGTCATCTCCGCGGCGGCGCTTCTCCACAAAGGCCAAAGGCGTGCTCAGCTTGGCAGCGAAGTTGCGCCCTTTCTTGGCAAACCCGAGATCTGCCGTCGCCACCACCAGATCCTCGATATGCATGTCCACAAAATAATCGCTCAGCATGTGGAAAGCCGTGAGCACGTCGCCGGGAATTGAGAAGAAGCCTTGGATTTGGCCCGCATGCAGATCGATGGTCATGTATCGATCGGCGCCAGCCACCTCAATCATGTCTGAAACCAATCGAGCGGTGATAGGAACCCTCGGCTGGTCCTTTTTATCCGATCGGGCGTAGGCCATGTAGGGGAAAACGGCCGTGATGCGTCCAACCGAATCACGTTTGAGGGTGTCGATCATGATCAGCAGTTCCATCAGATTGCGGTGAACGGGCGGAACCATGGACTGGATGATGTAGACGTCCTGGCCGCGGGCGCTGCCCTGCAACCTGATGAACAAATTCTCGTTGGGGAACTCGACCAGATCGTATCCGCTGAGCGGTACCTGGATGTACTCGCTGATCTCTTGCGCCAGGTCCAGACTGCCGGAGCCGGCAAAGAGCCTGATGTCCCCGTAGCCATACATGGGTGCCATTCAGCCCTCCTTTGGTGAGTCGACCTGCCATTCACTGCGCAAGATGCTCATCACCAATGTATCCCAATACTTGCCCCTGCGAAAGGCGTCCTGCCGCAGTCGACCCTCGAGCACAAAACCCACCCGCTCATAGACCTTGAGGGCCCGCTGATTGAACGCCATGACCCTCAAGGTGATTCTCCTGAAATTGAGCGTTTGGAATCCATACTCAAGCATAAGACCTACGGCCTCCTTGCCCAGCCCCTGGTCCCAAAAGCGTTTGTCGCCAATCATGATCCCCAGTTCCGCTTGTTGCGAGACCGGATCGTGGTGGAAGAATCCGCAGCTGCCGATATGCACCCAGGCCCCCTCACGCATGGCGTCGATGGCCATGGGACGCTCAAAGACATCCTTCGCGTTCGATTCTTCGAACCAGCGGCGTTCCTCATCAATGTTGAGAGGCGAAATCCGTGACAGGCCCCGCGTGACCTCAGGATCGTTGAACCAATCGACAAAACGCGGCAAGTCGTCTCCGACAACAGCCCGCAGGCGCACCCGTTCTCCGGTGATCATCGCCCCTCAACTTCACCTTGAATCAAGCCTTGCACCGCCTGGCGCGGCGACAACTGGCGTGCAAGCACACGCTCCACGGCTTGTTGATAGGCCTCTTCGCCGCGTGCGGACAGGAAATCGACGGCAAGCTGGTCACGCAACAGCTGGTCCATCTCAGCGCGAACCCGACCCCGCCGCCGCGCCTCGATTTCACCGGATGCCATCAAGTAATCCCGATGGCGATCGATAGCCTCCAACAAGGCCGAAATGCCTTCACCCTGCGTGGCGATGGTCTCCAATAGCGGCGGCGACCATGTGCTTGGGGCGGCGGCCGGTTCGGTTTGTCCGCTCTGCGTGCGGGTGATGGCACCTTTCGGATAACCCAATTCGAGGGCCATGCGAAGCGCTCTGACCGCCTTCGGTGCATCTGGCAGATCGGCCTTGTTGACGACCAGGATATCAGCGATCTCGAGGATGCCGGCTTTGATGGCCTGGACTTCGTCGCCCAAACCGGGCGAGTCGACCACGATCGTCGTGTAAGCCGTGCTGGCGATCTCGACTTCCGACTGGCCCGCGCCCACGGTTTCGATCAGGATCAGATCGAAGCCACAAGCGTCCAGCAGCTGGACCACGGACCGTGTACGTCGGGCCAGGCCACCCAAGGCACCCCGGCTGGCCATCGAGCGGATGAAGATCCCGGGATCTCCGGCCAGGTCGCGCATCCGGATGCGATCCCCAAGAATGGCACCTCCCGAGAACGGGCTGCTGGGGTCAACCGCCACAATGGCTACTTTCTTTGGGTTTCCGTTGCCTTGTCCCGAGCGGATCTTGAGGGCCAGCTGGTTAACCAGGGTGGACTTGCCTGTGCCACTGCCTCCCGTTACTCCGACCAGATGGGCTCTTCCGGTGTGTGGAAAGAGCTCTCCGAGCGCAGCGTCACCGGCGGGGGTTTCATCTTCAATCTCGGAGACGAGACGGGCGAGGGCCAGCCGGTCGCCATCCAGAGCGCGATCTACGAGTCCCATCCAAGGGGCCTCAATGACCGCGGTCGGTTGATTCAATGGCGGTGCGAAACGCCTGGATAACTGCCCCCGTCTCCGTGCCTGGACCGAAGACCGATGCGACACCCATCTCGTTCAGCGCCGGGACATCCTGGTCCGGGATGATCCCGCCCAGGAGCACAGGCACGTCCGTTTGTCCCTGCGCCTCCAGAAGTGCCATGAGCTTCGGGACCAGAGCCATGTGGGCTCCGGACAGAATCGAGAGCCCGATGGCGTCGACATCTTCTTGAAGGGCCGCCTCGGCGACCATTTCTGGGGTCTGCCTGAGGCCGGTGTAGATCACTTCAAATCCGGCGTCGCGGAGCGCCCTGGCGATAACTTTGGCACCGCGGTCGTGACCGTCCAAGCCGGGTTTGGCTATTAGGACGCGCTGTTGAGACTTCGGCATGGATTGTTCTTCCGTTGGGTTGGACTCTCGACTGGGGGCGATTATACACCAGCCGTGCGGGCGGGATTTGAACCCTCCGAGCGGCCCATCACTGCGCGGCGCAGGGAGGATAGGGCATCTTGCGCCGGCCCCCTCCCGCCCATAAAATGATGTTTGGTGCAGCAGCGGCGTGCACCAGTCTTGTCTTTCAGATTCCGCCTGTGAGACGGCCCAACTACCTGCAGCCGCCGTTCGCCGGTTAGGCAGGCACCTTGCACCATCAGGATCTGGTATGAAACGCGCATTTAGCGGATGGAGCACACTGACGTATGTGGCGCTCGGGCTGGTCGTCGCCCTGAGCTACGCCATGGTGATTGCTGGCGCCAGCCTGCTCCTCGGCCAGCCAGTCTCAGCCGGCAACCCGATACTCATCAGTCTGCTGGCACTAGCCCTGGCCCTCGGGCTCAACCCCCTTTATACCCACCTGCACCGCACAATTGGCAGCGCCCTCTTCCGCGGAGAAGAGTCCCGCCGCTCGCGTCGAGCGCAGCTGCAGCGAGAGTTGGATTCGACATCTGACCTTGACGAGATCGCCGGCTTCATCCATCAGGCACTGCTTGATGCTCTCCAACCCAGTCATGTGCACGTCTTTCTTTTGGATGCCAACAGCCAAACATACGTGGCGATGCCTGCCGGCAGATCGGCGTCAAGCCAGCTGCGGCTCCCAGCAGATGGCGCCCTCGCCGGGATCTTGCGCAGCTCGAACGCCCCCCTACAACTTGACCCAGACGGACCTCTGCCGTCTGAACTGGCGCCAGATCGCGCCGTGCTGGCCGTCCTGGGGGCATCGCTCTATGCACCGATCCTGGGCAACTCTCCACTTGCGGGCTGGCTGGGCATGGGCGCGCCCCGCAATCGGCGCTCGAGCGTCTATACGGCTCTGGAGATGGACTACATTCAGGATGTCGCCCGCCTTGGGGCGGTGGCCATCACCCGCTCCCAAGCCCTGACCGATCTTCGACACCGCCTGCGAGAGCTCGACACGCTCAGCCAAGTCGCCCAGGCCGTCAATTTGTCTCAGGCGGAACGCGATCTGCTCGACGTCGTCGGCGAGGCCGTTCAAGATCTGCTCGTGGGAGAAATCTTTGTGAGCGCGATCCAAGCTGGTGACCGTCCAGGCTACCGCCTCTTCGCCAGGACGGAAACCAGAGGCACACAGGCATTACCCCCCGATGAGGTGAAAGCCCATCTTGCCGGACTGCTCGGGACGGTGATCGAATTGGGCAACCCCACCAAAACCGACGACTATCGAGCGGCCTGTCTGGCCGCTGGCTGCCGGGCGGATCTGCCGTTCCACTCATGGGTCGGCGTACCCCTGAAAGGAGGCAATTCGGTCCTGGGCGCGCTGGCAATTGGCACCGAGAATCCAGGGCTGGCATACTCGGACGAACAGGTCAAGATTCTTTCGGCTGTCGCCGATCAAGCCGCCAGCGGATTGCTGCGAACCCGCTTGTACCGTCAGATCGAGGATCGGGCGCAGCAGCTCAGCACGCTCAACAAAGTCGGCGCCGACCTTGCCAGGACTTTGGAATTGGACCCTTTGCTCCAGCAGATCATGGGCGGCATCTTGAGTTTGGTCGGCTGCGATTCTGGAGTATTGGCCCTCGAAGAGGAGGAATCAGGTGATTTCGTGGTCCGGGTCAGTGCTGGCATCACGGCCCAGTCCGCAGCTGGTATCAGGCTGCTCTCCAATCAGAAGCCGATTGCGACTGCGCTTGCGGAAGGTCGCCCAGTTCAGATTTCAGAAGCAGGTCATCTTTCGGAACTGCTCGCCCCCCTCGAATCAGAGCCCAGCGAAGCGTTCGAAATCGTGGCCATTCCGCTGCTGGCCAAGGGTAAGCCGTTGGGCATCATCCTCATCCGCAGCAAGCCAGACCGAGCGACGTTCGCAGAAACCGACTTGGCCCTTCTATCGACCTTTGCTGCCCAAGCATCGATCGCCATTGAGAACGCTCGCCTCTACACGCTCACGGACCAGGCGCTTGAAGCCAAAGTCGCCGAGCTTTCGGTCATGCAGCGTATCGATCATGACCTCAATGCCAGCCTAGATCTCGATCGTGCCTTGGGCATCACATTGCACTGGGCGATCGAGCACACAGGGGCCTTGGGCGGTACAGTGGTCATCCTGGGCGAGGACGGAGGATCACAGGCGTTCACCCAAGGTCTCGTGCAGGATTCACAGTCCGCCAACGGCAGCGTTGAGCTGGCGGATGTGCCTTTGCTCCGAAAGAGTTTTGATTCAACCAAGACGGCCTACGTCGATGACATTGCCACCGAGCCGGACACGTTCGGTCTTCATCCTCGGGCGAGATCGCTGGCGGCGGTCCCCCTGGAGCGCGAAGCGAGGGTTGTCGGGGGCATCTATCTCGAACACTCGGAGGCCAGGGCATTCAACGCTGATCGCCTGGCGTTTCTCGAGCGCCTGGCTGATCACGCCTCTATCGCCATCACAAATGCGCTCTTGTATGCCCAGGTTCAGAGCGCCAATCTGGCCAAGAGCGAGTTCATATCCTTCATCAGCCACGAGCTGAAGACACCCATGACTTCGATCAAGGGCTATTCGGACCTGCTGGCGCAAGAAACGGTCGGGACGATCAATCAGGCTCAGGCTGATTTCCTGGGAACCATTCGCTCCAACGCCGACCGGATGGCGACCCTGGTCTCCGATCTGGCCGATATCTCACGTATCGAGTCAGGCAGGCTCAGGCTTGAATTCGAGGCACTAGATCTGGGAGAAGTTCTTGAGGAAGTCATCCGGTCCGTCCGCCAGCGCCTGCAGGCCAAGAACCAGCGCCTGATTTTGGAAGGGTTGGATGGGCAGGAACCAGCTTGGGCCGATCGGATGCGACTGATCCAGATTCTTGGCCAACTTGCTCAGCAACGCCGTGAAGTACACTCCGGAGGGGGGGAGATTGTCCTTGCCGTAGATGCCGCCGAGAATGTATGGGACTCGAAGGGAGCGCCTCGTGTCCTTCACGTATCGGTAGCCGACAACGGTATCGGCATCTCATCCGAGGAGCGCCACCATGTCTTCCAGAAGTTCTTCCGTTCGGAGTCACCCCAAGTCAGGGAAGCGCCTGGGACCGGGCTAGGGCTGAGCATCACGAAGTATCTGGTCGAACTGCAGGGGGGACAAATCTGGTTCGAAAGCCAGGCCGGCGCGGGTACAACTTTTCACTTCACCATGCCCCTGGTCGAGGGCTACGAGCCAGCAGTGAAGAACCCCGAGCCTGATGGCCGGGCAAGCCGCTAGCCGCAAAAGTCCGTTTCGGCCCTCATCTGCGCGATGCCATGGAGGCGTCGTCCCCGCTACAGATCCTTTGGCATAAACATGCCCATGGCCTGGCGAACCCGGCGCATGGTCTCATCGGCCTCCTTGCGCATCCTGTGAGTTCCATCCACAAGGATCTCCTCCACCAGATTTGGCTTGGCGGCGAATTCCGCCCGCCGCTGGCGAATGGGGCCCAAGAAGGTCTCCAGCGCCGCAATCAGCTTCTGCTTGACCTCGACGTCGCCAACTTTCCCCGCACGATAGCGCCCCTTGAGATCTTCCACCTCATCGGTGTTGGTATTGAAGGCATCATGGTAGATGAAGACCGGGTTCCCCTCCACCCGACCAGGAATATCCGCCCGAATGCGGTTGGGGTCGGTGAACATGGCCATGACTTTCTGGCGAACGGTGGCCTCGTCATCTGATAGGAAGATGGCGTTGTCGAGCGATTTGCTCATCTTCGCCTGACCATCCGTTCCCACCAGAGTCGGGACGTCGCCCACCAGGACATCTGGAACGGGAAAGACCTCGCCGTATAGGTGGTTGAAGCGGCGCGCAATTTCGCGGGTGATTTCCACGTGCGCCTCGTTGTCCTTCCCCACCGGAACGAGGTTGGCCCGAGGCAGGAGGATGTCAGCCGCCTGCAGCACCGGGTAGCCCAACAGCCCGAAGGGGAAGGACTCAAGATGGGCGGCTGACGCCATGTCCTTTAGGCTCGGGAGGCGTTCAAGGCGGGGCACACTCACCAGCATTTCGAAGATCAGATTCAGCTCGAACGTCTCTTGCACCGCCGATTGCAGAAAGATCACGCTCTCTTCAGGGTCAATCCCGACGGCCAGATAGTCGAGCACCATCTCCTTGACATTGTCACCGATCTGGTCGATCGATTCCTTGTCCGGCCGGGTTGTGAGGGTGTGCAAATCGGCTACGATGAAGAAGCACTCATAAGTGTCCTGCAGCTTGACGCGATTCACCAGCGAGCCAACATAGTGCCCCAAATGCATCCGACCCGTTGGTCGATCTCCGGTCAGAATCCTAGGTCGCTTCTCGTTCACCTTGATCCTCCTGGTTGATGCGGCATATGTGATTGACGTCGCACCCCAAAAAAACACGAAAAGGCTCGTCCCTTGGGGACGAGCCTCTGGCCCGCGTTGCCACCCCGATTAGGACGTCGGCGGGATCTCAGATTCCCCCGACGTACCTCTCTCAGCATGGATGCAAGTGAACTTCCTCATCCATGTGGCCGATAACGTCTGCCAACCGGCGGATCGCGCCGAAACTAACGATCCGCAGCTCCGGGGTCCATTCGCCACCGCCCTGCCCGCGAGATTCTCAGATCTTCTCGCTCTCTGTGGAACCGGCCTGGTGGCTACTCTTCCCCATCCCAGCCATTTTTCTATGAAAGTGTCATTGGAGTATAGCGCTGCTGCCCAGAGTGGTCAACGGCCGGCGGCCCCTAAAGCTGAACGTGCTGGCCCAGTCGGTCGACAATCTTCTGCTTGGGCTGGAAACCGGTCAGGCGTTCCTTTGGCTCACCGTCGACGAACAGAATGAGCGTTGGTACGCCCATCACGCTGTAGGCCATGGTGGTCTGAGCGTTTTGATCGATGTCCAACTTGACGACTTTCACCTTGCCTTCCCACGTCTCAGCCAGTTCCTCGACGATCGGGTCGAGCTGCTTGCATGGGTGGCACCATTCGGCGCCAAAATCGACCAGGACCGCACCCTCCGATCCCTTGACCATTTCATCAAAAGTGTCATCCGTCACGTCGCGAATCTCAACTGGCATTGAGTTAAACCTCCACCCAGAGTCTCATTTCGAGGCACCCAGTCTAGACAGCCTTTCAACCTGCGTCAAGTGCCCCGACCTTGCTTGACGCTCACCGGGGCCCATGGTATCATGAATCCCGTTGTTTAGCACTCTCGACACGAGAGTGCTAAACTGGTGTTTAGCCTATGAATGACAACTTGTCCGGTCGCCAAGATACGATCTTGGCACTCATCGTTCACGAATATGTAGCCACGGCTCAGCCGATTGGTTCAGAGCGCCTGGTGGGCGAGTTCAACCTGGGGGTGAGCTCGGCAACCGTTCGCAACGATATGGCCAACTTGACTGAGGCCGGATTGCTGCGCCAGCCCTACACTTCTGCCGGCCGTGTTCCGACGGAAGAGGGCTACCGTTATTTCGTAAGGCGCCTGCTCGGGGACACGGACCTCCCTTTGGAGGACAAGCGGCGAATCAGCCACCAGTTTCACCAAGCGCGGGCTGAAGTCGATGAATGGCTCCAGCTTGCGGCTGCCATCCTGGCCAACCGATCCCAAGTGGCCTCGCTGGTCACTTCGCCCCACTCCTCCCGCGCCAGTTTCAAACACCTGGAGCTCATTTCAACCCAGGGGCAGCAGGTCCTTTTGGTATTGGTTCTCCAAGGAGGCGAGGTCAGACAACAAATCCTGACCCTGGCGGAGTTGCTGGATCAGAATCGGCTGTCGGAGACAGCCAATACCCTGACTGCAGCCCTCAACGGTAAGGACGGCGATGCAATCGCCGCGCTTGAAACCCAGTACATGGGGCTGGAACAAGATCTGATCAAACTGGTATCGGAGATTATGCTGCGCTCAGACGCAGCTTCAGCCGGTGAAATCTATCGGGACGGATTATCGAATGTCGTCATGCAGCCCGAGTTTGCCGATTCCGAAAGCCTTAAGCAGGCTCTGCGACTGTTGGACGAGCGCTCATTCCTCGAAGAGGTCTTAGCCAAGGCGCTCAGCCCGAACATCGGCGGAGTTCAGGTGGTCATCGGGGGCGAGGGGGCATGGGAGGATCTCAAAGATCTTTCGGTGGTCCTGGCACGCTATGGCGCACCAGGCTATGCAACAGGCGCTGTGGCTGTGCTTGGTCCAACCCGAATGGCGTACGGCCCGACCATTTCCACCGTCCGTTATGTAGCCGGGCTCATGAGCGATATCGTCATCGAAACTTTCGCCGGCTAGCCCGGGCATCGCCGAACGCCCCGACAAGGATTCCAGGAGGTAGCTTCGTGTCCGATCAAGATAGCAACAGGGACAACCACGAAACCCCCGAGCCTCAGGATGAGCTTCCGGTGGAAGCCGAGGCGTCCGAAGCCGAAGAGGTTGACGTCATGCCCGATGATGGTGCCGCTGAAACGTCCGAGGAAGTCGACGAGACTCCGGAAGCGGAGATTGAGCGGCTCACAAAGCTCAACGAGGAGTACCTCGATGGCTGGCAAAGGGCGCGGGCGGATTTCGTCAACTACAAGAAGCGCATCGAGCGCGAGCAGCGGGAAGCATATCGCCGGGCCGCTGGAGACATCCTCACCCGCTATCTGGGCATCGTAGACGACCTCGAGCGCGCCTTGAAGGATCGGCCGACTGAAGGGGATCCTGGCAATTGGGCCGACGGCGTGGAACTCATCTACCGGAAGCTCCGGTCGGTTCTCGAGGCTGAAGGCGTCGAGATCATCGACGCACTGGGTCAGCCTTTCGACCCCAACCTCCACGAAGCTATATCCCATGAGGATAGCGATGAGCAACCGGCAGGTTATGTGATTGATGTTGTACAGCAAGGCTACCGGATGGGCGATCAGGTTCTCAGGCCAGCCCTTGTCCGCGTGGCGAAATAGGAGCACTGACTCATGAGTTCAAATCATCGGCATCGATTTGGGTACAACCAACTCCGCGGTTGCCATTATGGAAGGCGGGGAACCCGTCATTATCGCTTCGTCCGAAGGTGGTCGTCTTATCCCTTCCGTCGTCGCCATCAACCCCAAGAACAACGAGCGGATGGTCGGGCAGGTTGCCCGGCGCCAGGCGATCGTCAATCCCGAAAACACGATCTTCTCCATCAAACGCTTCATGGGGCGTAAATTTTCCGACCCCCAGGTTTCGGCAGGACTGAAGAAGGTCCCCTACGAGGTGAGCCAAGCCAGCAATGGCGATGTTCGCGTGCACATGGGGGGCAAGGAGTTCGCCCCACCTGAGATCTCGGCCATGATCCTGGCCAAGATCAAAGCCGACGCCGAGGCATACACGGGTGAACCGGTCAATCGGGCTGTGATCACCGTGCCGGCGTACTTCAACGACTCCCAGCGAAATGCCACCAAAGACGCCGGAAAGATCGCCGGGCTGGAAGTCCTTCGGATTATCAATGAACCGACAGCGTCAGCTCTGGCCTACGGCCTCGATCGCAAGAAGGATGAAACGATCGCTGTCTATGACCTGGGCGGCGGGACCTTCGATATCTCGATTCTTGATGTGGGCGATGGCGTCTTCGAAGTTCGTGCTACCAACGGCGACACATTTCTTGGTGGTGAAGATTTCGATCAACGCGTGATCGACTGGGTGGCTGATGAGTTCCAGTCAAACAATGGCATTGACCTGCGGCAGGACCGCCAAGCCCTTCAGCGGTTGAAAGAAGCGGCCGAGAAGGCCAAGATCGAGCTATCAAGCGTCCTGGAGACGGAGATCAACCTGCCCTTCATCACCGCAGATGCTGGTGGCCCGAAGCATCTCAATCTGAGGTTGTCGCGCGCCAAGCTGGAACAACTGACCCAGGATCTTATCGACCGTACGATGGAACCCTGCCGGCAGGCGTTGAGTGATGCCGGATTGACGCATGAGGCCATCGATGAGATCGTCCTGGTGGGCGGCATGACCCGTATGCCGGCCGTGCAGGAGGCGGTCAAGGCCTTCTTCCACAAAGAGCCCCACAAGGGGGTGAACCCGGACGAGGTCGTGGCCATCGGGGCCGCCATCCAGGCTGGCGTGCTCGGGGGAGAAGTCAAGGACGTCCTCCTGCTGGACGTGACCCCACTCACCCTCTCGATTGAAACCCTGGGCGGTGTGGCAACGGCACTGATCGAGCGGAACACCACCATACCCACACGCAAAGCGCAGGTCTTTTCGACCGCGTCGGATAACCAGCGGCAGGTGGAAATCCACGTCGTTCAGGGCGAGCGGCCAATGGCCGCCGACAACAAGTCACTGGGTAAGTTCACCTTGGAGGGCATCCCTCCCTCAGCCCGCGGCGTGCCGCAAATCGAAGTGACCTTTGATATCGACGCCGATGGCATTCTCAAGGTCAGCGCCACCGACAAGGCCACGTCCCGCAGCCAGCAGATCACCATCCATGCCTCGTCTGGGCTGAATGACGATGAAATCGAACGCATGCGTCGCGAGGCGGAGCAAAACGCCGAACAAGATATCCGTCGTCGGGAATTCGTCGAGGCACGCAACGCCGCCGACAACGCAATCTACTCAGCCGAGAAGCGGCTCCGGGAATTGGGCGAGAAGGCACCGGACGACGCGAAGCGCGACGTCCAGGCCAAGATCAGCAGTGCGCGCGACGCCATCCAAGTGGAGGACGTCAGCAAGATCAAGGATTCCACGCGTGCCTTGCTTGAGGCGGTCAAAGCCCTGCCGATTGAAGGTGGCCAAGCGGATGCCGGCGGCTCCGCCGGTCCCGACGACTCCGGCAAGCCTTCGGACGACAAAGACGTCGTCGACGGCGAATTCACGCAAATCTAGCCAAAGCTTCGGCGCTTCCAACCCTTGGGATTGGAGGGCGCCTGTGTGCAAATGGGCCCAATGAGCGAAAAACGGGACTACTACGACATTCTGGGACTCGAGCGGTCGGCCAGCGCCGATGACATTCGCCGCGCCTATCGCCGTCTGGCAAAACAGTACCATCCCGACGTAAACAAAGAACCGGATGCTGAAGAGAAGTTCAAGGAAATCAACGAGGCCTACGCCGTACTCTCGGATGAACAGCGGCGTTCAGCCTACGATCGCTACGGTCACGAAGGCCTCAAGGGGATGCCATTCGATTTTGGATTTGGAATCAACGATATCTTCGAGGAGTTTTTCGGGTTTGGGATGGGGCGACGGAGTAGCCCGCGTGCGCCGCGCCGCGGCACCGATCTGCGATATGACCTTGCTCTCGAATTCGAAGAAGCCGTGTTTGGTGTCGAAAAGGAGATCAGTTTCGAGCGTCTTGAGCGTTGCTCCGCCTGCAATGGCTCAGGAGCAGAGCCGGGCACAACACCTGTGCGCTGCACGACGTGCAACGGAACAGGTGAGGTGCGCCAGGTTCGCCAAACTTTTCTGGGGTCGATGGTCAACGTCACAACCTGCCCGGATTGCGGCGGCCGTGGAGAGACCATCAGCACCCCGTGTCGGGTGTGCGGAGGGCGCGGCTTACAGAAGGCAAGCGTCGAACGCACCATTCCCGTGCCAGCCGGAGTGGACCATGGCACGCAGATCAGAGTTGGGGGTGAAGGTGAGCCGGGCGCCAATGGTGGGCCCAGCGGGGATCTGTATGTTGTCGTCCACGTCAAGCCTCACAAGTACTTCCGGCGGCGGGGAAACGACATCCTGCTCGATCTGGGAATCAACGTCTCCCAGGCCGCACTGGGCACCGAGATCGACGTGCCAACCGTCGATGGTGACGAAAAGCTGGTGATCCCTCCGGGCACCCAGTCTGGCAAGGTCTTGCGCATGAAATCCAAGGGGGTTCCTCGGCTCAAGGGCCGCGACCGCGGCGACCAGCTGGTCATCGTCAGCGTCGAGGTCCCCCACAATCTCACCGAAGAGCAGCGAGGGCTGTTTGAGCAGCTGGCCGAATCTCTGGGCACAGAAATCCATCTCCAAGAGCGGGGTTTTCTTGATCGGGTAAAGGACCTGCTTGGAGGTTTGGTGGATTGAAATGGCTCGAAATCGGCCTGACGGTCGAAGAAGAGCTGGCGGAACCTGTCGCCGACGTCCTATCGCGTCACGCACCAGGCGGGGTGGCCATGTCCCCCGTGCGGCCAGTAGAGACCCCCGGGCAGCAGCTCATCGTCATACATGCCTATCTCAAAGCTGACGAGCAGGTGGAATCGGTGCGCCAACAGGTTGAACGCGACCTGTGGTTTCTCGGAAGGATCCGCTCGTTGCCCGATCCAGAGTTCAGCTGGGTTGAGGACACGGACTGGGTAGAAGCCTGGAAAGCACACTTTAAACCGCTGCTTGTGGGACGCCGACTGCGCGTTCAACCCGTCTGGCTCCCCAGCCCGCCAGATGACCGGCTAGCCTTGTTCATTGACCCAGGCATGGCCTTCGGGACAGGCTCCCACCCCTCCACTCAACTCTGTCTTGAGTATCTTGAAGAGAACGTCAAGCCCGGCGACATGATCGCAGACTTGGGGAGTGGGTCCGGCATCCTCAGCATCGCCGCAATCAAGTTGGGAGCCCACCGCAGTCTGGCATTCGACACCGACGACATGGCGGTCTCGGTCTGTCAGGAGAACGCAGAGCAAAACGGCGTCGGGCGCGAGATCGTCGCGGCTGTCGGATCGTTGGATGAACTCAAAGCCGAGGTCCTCCGCAGCTCCCCGCCCCGCCTGGTGGTCGCCAATATCTTCCTCAGTGTGCTCATGGCCATGCTGGAAGATGGCCTAGCTGAGGTGCTGGCGCAAGATGGGCGGCTCATCCTTTCAGGCGTGCTTCAGCAGCAGATCGATGACCTTCTGGGGCAGGCCAACAGCGTGGGCCTCAAGACGTTGGATGTCCGGACCCGCGAGGACTGGGCGGCGGTCCTGCTGGAAACGTAAAACCCGCCCCGAAATGTGATGGGGCGGGAAAAGTCACCTTCAGTGGATGATTCCGGAGCGGCTAACTCTCAACCGTGGGTGATGGGCCTCGCTTCTTGAAGCGGTAGGTGATCCTGCCTCGCGACAGGTCGTAGGGCGAAAGCTCAACTCGGACACGGTCTCCCAACAAGATGCGAATATAGTAGCGCCGCATCTTGCCGGAGAGGTAGGCAAGTACCTCATGGCCATTGTCGAGCTCGACCCGAAACTGGGTCGCGGGGAGGGCTTCGATCACTGTGCCCTCAACCTCTATTTTCTCTTCTTGCTTCGCCATTCACACCTCCGGAACCGCTGCTGCCCCCAAACAAATCGTCGGAGAGGGCTAGCGCTCCCCTCGCTTTTCCTCTAGTTTGCGCTGTCGGCGGCGCAGGCGGCGGATTGCCTTCTTGCGTTGGATGCGGCGCAGTTCGCTCTTGGACACAAACCATCGCTTGCGCCTGACCGTGCTGAGAATACCGCTCTTGGCGACCTTCTTCCTGAATCGTTTCAGGAGTTGCTCTTGGCTTTCGTTGGGTCGGAGGACTACTTTTGCCATGCTTCGATGTCACCTCCTTCCTTCTTTGCAGGGATTGATGTGACGTTGTTCTCTGGGAACCGAGCTTTGGGACCGATCCCCAGGCAACGCGCTGATCAATTTTCGGCACAAAAAAACCCGGCCAGCAGGATGATGAGCCGACCGGACTCCTAGACAAAATCCGCTTTGGACGAAGTGAAAGTCTACCCGCCTTGGCCTACTCCCCTACTCGTCTCTCTGGCGGTCGAATTGCATCCTGCTAACGCCCGCTCATTATACCTGTGGGCAAATGGGTTGTCAAACCTGACACCATCAGCCAGCCGAATCACTCCGTGCCCAAGAACGGCGTCAGGTCCAAGCCGCGATCGACCTCCCATGGATAGACAATGTGGGCATCCGTCACCGCAGCGTAGTAGTCCGGCTTTTGCGGCGTGAAGAGACTGCGGTACGGATTGTAGTGCAGCACGCATGTGGAAGGGATACCACCGACCGCTGCCACCCGGCTCCGCACAGCTGTGATCGTCCGGCCAGAACCCCAGACATCATCCACGATCAGCACTTGCCGATCCACAAGTCGGCCTTCATCAGGGAATTGGATGAATTCCGGCCACGCCAGCAGCTTAGACTCCTCCTGCTGTGCCTCGTAAGGGAAATCGACCGCCGCCGTCAGCACATCTTGCAGGCCCAAGGCTTCACACAGAAGTCCGCCGGGGATGATGCCGCCACGGGTGATGATAAGCATCGCATCGAAGGAGGCGTTGAATTGCGGGATGAGGTGGTTGATCAACCTATCGACTTCATCCCAATCTATCAACTCGCGTCGTCTTTGACTCATTAACCCTCTTAGCCATTTCCTGTAGATTGATCATTTCGTCCACGAACTCAGGCCCGGCTGCCCGGTGTGACTCCGCTTCCACCCGAACGGACTCAACGCCCCCCTTCTGGATCCACCAAGACCTATCGTGCAACCAGTCGGTTTTCTCCGCCTGGCTTCAGCTGACAGCGCGGACAAGATCCAGGAATTCTGTCCATTCCTCTTCGAAGAAGTGGAGTGTCACCTGACCCAACTCAATATGGTAGGTCGACTCGCCATCCGGTTCTTCTGCCTTCCAGGCCATAAAGTTGGCAGTCTCAGCCAGCGTGCTGGTATTGACGTCGGACTCAGTCATCGGAATCTCCTTGTGATTCGGTTCGCTCATAGGCCGCCAAGACTTTCATGAGTGCCACCAAGCTTGCGCCTGAATGTGCGCTGTCATCCAGGCCTGGCACGGAATAGACACGATAAAACTCGTTCGGCCGAAAGCCGGGTTCTGAGATCACGGCTTCCACCGTCAAAGCGATCTCGGCTCTCCGACCTGCTTCCCATTCCTGGATCTGGCGCGCCCAATACAGAGTATACGCGTAATCTGACGGACGAGGATCTGAATCCGGAGACTCGTTTTCTCCTCTGCCTTTCGCGCCCTCCATCATCTTGCGCCAGCCCTTTGTGATCGGTGTCTGCGACGCCGTTCATAGGTGAGGAAAAACTCAGGCGAGTCTCCGGTCTCGAAGCCCGCTTCGTCAAGCGCTTCCAAGATGGCGGGCGAGTCTGGGGCCAGCCAATGCACTTGCTCTACCCCGAGCTCATGTGCCAGGCAGCGGGCCTCCGAGAGCAGATCGGGCAATTCTTCGCCAGAGGCTGCACAGAGCGTGATTTCGGGGTCAGGATTCTCCGGATCACGCCTGGTGACCAGCCACCCACGTCCATGTCGCCATGACCAGATCTTTAGTCCCGGGGTATGCCGCAATCGTTGGGCAGTCAGTTCGGCAAGCTCCCATCCGAGATCCATCAGGCCGGCACAGGCCTGGGAAGTGCTTCGACCCGTCAGATCCTCAAAGGCACCCGGGGAAATCATTGGCTGCCAGTTCGAACGAGTGTGCACCTTGGGATGCCCGCCCTGAGCGAAACTGCACACGGGCAATCGGCTCAAAACCCGTTCTGGCGCACATGGCCTTGACAGCTTCACGATGCTCATGCGTAAGCAGCCTGACAACGGCTGAACTCCCAGCCAACCAGCGGCCCACAAAGTAATCGTGCAGCCTGGAGCCGATCCCCCGCCCCTGCAAATCCGGCGCAACTCTGAGCCCTTCGAGCCATGCTTCGCCCCATCCCAGGTCGGACAGATGGCCTGTACCTACAATATGACCCTGCCACTCTGCCACGGCCAGCACTCCATTTGGATCAGCAAGCCAGGTTTCCCAAACCTCGGGTAGGTAGTCATCACCACCCCAGATACCTTTCACCAGCCCCAGCACGCCCGGCGTGTCGACACTGCCCGCTGGCCGGCACAAGATTGGGGATGACGCACCTGTCATCCGGCTTCCTGTCCCTCTTCAGCCGGCCGTTGCCGTCGGCGCAGCAGCCTGAGCAGCCGTGAGGTGCGCACCTTGGGCGCTTCGTCAATCGGCGGATCCCATGGCGAAAGGTCCACCATCTTGCGGAAGGTGTAGCGAGTGAGCAGCAGCAACGATGCTGTGGAAGGAGCAGACAGCAGCAGGCCGATGACGCCTGCCAGGCTGGCCCCCACGATCGCCGCCACCAAGATCACCACCGGGTGAAGATTCAGAGATGTTCCCATGATACGCGGGAGCAGGATGTAATCAATCGATTGATCCAGAACGATTACGCTGGCGACGATCAGGATCGCATGTGTAAAGGGATTCAAGCCGAACCAGTTTTCCGGCTGGAATATGGCGACCAAAGCAGCCACCGCCCCCGCGCTCACCGGGCCAACGATCGGCACGAACTTGGCCAAGCCGCCCAGGACGCCGAGGCCAATCGAGAATCTGACTCCCAATGCGGTCATCAGCACGGAGGTGAGCACGCCGGTTATCAGAACGATCAGGAGTTGGCCCCGCAGAAATGAATCCCAGATCTTGCTCAGGGCTCGCCGAAGCCGATCCAAGTCACCTTCGTAACCAGGAATTGAGAAGTTCTGCCAGGCCGTCTGAATACGCCGATAATCGAGGGTCAGGAAGTACGCGACCGCCAGCACGAAGATGAGTCGGGCAAGGGACTCGAGGGCCACGCTGGCCAGAGAGCGCACCAGCCCGCTTGCCTGACCCAGCACGGGCTGGACAGTTCCCAGAGCCTGCTCAGCCAACACCACCAGGTCGAAGCGCGCCAGGTCGATAACCCACGGGCCGATGACGTAGGTGTTTTGGCTCAGGCCAGCCATAGTGGCAGGCAGCGTTATCAAGATTCGCTGCAAGGTGATGAACAGGGCTTGCAGCTGCTGGACCACAGCCAGGCCGGTCGCAGTCGATGCTCCCAGCAAGACCAGGATTAGCAGCAGGAAGCACAAGTTGGTCGAAATCGCCCAAGGGAGATGGGTTCGAAGACTGACAAATCGGGCCAAGGGCACAACCAAAAACGAGAGAATGGCGGCCACGACCAACAGCGGAACGATGGAGCTAAAACGCCAAAGCAGTGCCGCGGCCAAGATCAGGCCAAAAGCAGCCGTCATGGATTTGGTGGCCGTTCCCCACGGCGGGGATTGTCGTCTGTCCATCATCTTGACCCTTCTTCCGGAGGGGCACCTTGCCGTGGCGCCGCCTCAGCGGCCGAGGGCCCCTGAGGCTTGGGTTTGCGCCGCACCCAATGGCGAAATCTCGCCAAACGATCGGAAGGGCCGGGTGCCAGGCGCCGATCGATCACCGGCCGAGGCCACGTCTCCAACCCGACTGTCTTGCGATAGATATAACCCAACCACATCCGCAAGGTGGCGACCGTTGGAGCTGCGAGCAGGATGCCCAAGACGCCCGCCAGAATCCCCCCGGACAGCGCCGCCAGGAGCACAATCAGGGGATGAAGATTGAGGCTGTGGCCGATGATTCTCGGGACCAGGATGTTGTTTTCGAGCTGCTGAAGGACGACGGCCCCCCCAAGCACCACCAAGGCATAGACAAATGGGGTGAGCCCCCACCAATTGGCCGGCTGAAACAAGGCCACCAGGACCGCAAGCAAGCCGGCGATAATCGGCCCAAAGAGCGGCACAAATTCCATCAGGCCGGCGATCAGGCCAAGGCCCAGGGAAAACCGCAGCCCAAGGGCGGCAAACACAGCAGCCGAACTCACGCCCATCGCCAAGGCCAGGATCACCTGACCTCGCAGGAATGCTTGCCACACGCGACCCGTTTCGTCGAGCAGCCTGCGGAAATCCTCTTGATATGGGCCAGGGACCAGGCCGAGCAGATGGTCATCCATGTGCCCAAAATCACGCGCCAGATAGTAGCCCATGACCAGGACCAACACCAGCATGCCGACGGTAGACGCAGTCGCCCCGACGGCGGTTGCCAACAGGCTGCCCGTCTGCGAAAGGAGCGGCTGAAAGGTCGATACAAGCGAGTTAACCAAGGGATCGAGATTGACTGTCGACAAATCGACCATCCACGGCCCAAGGTGCAGCGTGGACTGAGAGAGGGCTTGGAGCTGAGCGGGCAACTGGGTTGAGAGCTGGGTCAGATCCTGGACCAGACCGATGATCTGCTGAGAAATGGAGAACCCAATCCAGGTGGTGGCCCCCGCCAAGACGAGGATGATCGTGACGTAGACCACAAGGACCGCCACCACGCGGCCAACGTGCAACCTGCGCTCGACGCGTGAGACCATGGGGTGAAGCAGATAGGCGACCATCAACGCCAGGACAAATGGCGGGATGAGTTCTGTCAGGGAAAGGATGAGCGCCGCCGCCAGGACGATGAAACAGACCGCAAAAAGGAGCCGCGTTCCCGTTTGCCATGGAGGGGACGTGATTTCGGTTGCGCCTGGATTCTGCTTTTCTGTCATACAGCTATCCCCCTGAACCCGATGACGGGGTAGGTACAATGGGCCCACCCTCGTCGACCAGATAGCCCCGGATGTAGCGGCCCAGAACTCGCGCGCTGGCGATGGTGGGCGCGGCAAGCACGATCCCCAGCACGCCAGCCAGAGTGGCGCCGGCCACAATGCCCAAGATCACGACCAAGGGGTGCAGGCGAACACTGCGACCGATGATGCGTGGGATGAGATAGTTGAGATCGACCTGCTGGTAAACCAGATGCAAGCCCACCACAATCAGGGCAAACACCAGGTTCGGCACAGGAATCCAGGTGGAGCCTTGGAAGAGGGTGAGGACCACAGCAATGACAAGCCAGATGGCATGGCCCAAGCTGGGAATGAATTCGAGCAGACCGGCGAGGACAGCCATCGCCAACGAGAACGGCAATCCGATGATCAGGCCCGCCACCGTGAAGATGACGCTTACCACCAGGGCCAATATGAGCTGCCCGCGGAAGAAGTCACGCCAGATTCCGTAGATTTCCTGCCGCAAGCGATGATAGTCCAACTGGTAGCTGGGTGGGACTTGCCGCTCGATCCAGGCCCACAGCTGGTGTCCGTCTTTGATCAGGTAGAACGAGATCACCAGGATGAAGATCACCCAGACCACGGAGGTGATCGCTTCCACCACAATCCCCAGAGTCTGCCCGAAAATCGGCTCCAGCAGCGTCTGAAGCCCGGTCAGGGCCTGGTCGATTGCACGCCCCACGTCGATGGCATAGCCGCCGACGACGATGCTCTTGCCAAACACAATCTCAATGCTATGGACAATGTCCTGCAGGTCCAGATTCAGGAGGCGAATCTGATTGGCCAGCGCAGGTATGAGGAGCGCCACCAAGAGGCTGAGGATGGCCAACAGCAGCAGGTAGACAATGGCCGTGATCAGGCCGCGCGGCAGGTGAATACGCGCCTGCATTCGGTCGACGATCGGAGACAAGATGAACGCCAGAATAATCGCCAGGACGAAGGGGGGGATGACCTCACTGAATTGGGTCAACAGGTAGACGGCCAGCCCCAGCAGGCTAACCGACACCACCACCTTTGTCGCCGCTGACCAACGCGTCTTGGCCGGGATTTCGCTCATGCGCCCATTCTAACTCAGGGTCTTCGAGCGGCAAATTGACCAGGACTGGCCAGCATTGGAAAGAAAAATCCCCGCCGATGGCGGGGATTTTGCCTTTGTCGCTGAAGGCTATCGATTGGAGCGGTTCCGGTCGTTGCCGCCTCGGCCCCGGCCACCGCCGCCGCTCCGGCGGCCCCTGGAACGCTTCACCCCGGAGTCCTTCTCCCGAGCCTCTTCCGGCGTCCAACCCTCCAAAACAGCCTGCCGGGAAAGCCGGATCTTGCCATCGGCGTCGATATTGGTCACCATGACGGTGATTTCATCGCCCACTTTGGCAACATCCTCGACTTTGTCGATGTGCTCCGAGTCAAGTTGTGAGATATGCACAAGCCCGTCCACATTGGGAAGGATCTCGACAAACGCGCCGAAATCTGTGGTCCGGACGACGCGTCCGGTGTAGATGTGGCCCAGCTCGGCCTCTTCGGTCAGCCGATCGATCATTTCACGTGCCAGATCGGCCCCAGGGCCATCAGGGGAGGCGATGAACACCGTTCCGTCATCCTCGATGTCCACTCGCGTTCCGGTGCTGTCCTGGATGCTGCGGATGGTTTTCCCGCCCGCACCGATTATGGCCCCGATCTTGTCGGGATCGATGTGAAGAACCGTCATGCGCGGCGCATGGGCTTTCAGTTCTGCCCGCGGCTCGGAGATGGTGGCCTCGATGGTCTTGAGGATCGTGAAGCGTGCGTCTTTGGCCTGCGCCAGGGCCTTGGACATGATTTCGGGCGTAATGCCTTTGATCTTGATGTCCATCTGCAGTGCCGTGATCCCCTGGCGGGTTCCAGCCACCTTGAAGTCCATGTCTCCCAGGTGATCTTCAATTCCCTGGATGTCGGTCAGAATGGTGTACCGATCGCCTTCTTTGACCAGACCCATAGCGATCCCGGCAACTGGCTGGCGGATCGGCACGCCGGTGTCCATCAGAGCCAACGTCGAGCCGCACACAGACGCCATGGATGTCGATCCGTTTGACGACAACACCTCGGAGACCAAGCGCATTGTGTAGGGGAACTCTTCTGGCGGCGGAAGCACGGGGATCAGTGCCCGTTCCGCCAAGGCCCCATGCCCGATCTCACGACGGGAGGCGCCTCTCAGGAAACGCGTCTCGCCGGTTGAGAACGGCGGGAAATTGTAGTGGTGGATGTAGCGTTTCTCATCCTTGGGGGTGAGGTTGTCAAGCTCCTGTCGTTCGCGGGGTGTACCCAGGGTCGCCAGAGTCAAGACTTGGGTAGCGCCGCGGGTAAACAGGCCGGAACCATGGGCCCGTGGGCTGAGGTCGACCTTTGCGCTGAGCGGGCGGATTTCGGACGAATCTCGCCCATCCAACCGCTTTTCCCCGCCGAGGATCTTCTCCCGCACCTTCTGCTTGTAGATATCCTCGAACGCGTTCTTGACATCGCGTTTCTCGTAGGAAGTCTCTGCATCTTCCGCAGTCAAAGACTCCACCAAATCATCCCTCAGCCCATCGATGGCGTCATAGAGTTCAGTTTGCTGCCGGGGCTGCGAGAGGATCTCGTCCAGTCGGCCGCCCAGTTTGGACTGCACGGCCTCAGTCACGCCTTCCTGCAATCCAAACGGAGGGTAGTCCGACTTCTCTTTGCCAACGTCGGCGCGCATCTTGTTCTGCAGCTCGATCAAGGCTTGCATGGTGTCATGGGCTGCCTTGATCGCCGAGACCATGGTGTCCTCGTCGACCTCGTCGGCGCCAGCTTCGACCATCAGGATCGCATCGGCCGTGCCCGCGACGCGAAGATCCAACGGCGACGCCTCGGTCTGCTGATAGGTGGGGTTGAAGACGAACTTTTCATCTTCAATCGCTACCCTCAGGGCTGCCACCGGCCCGCCGAAGGGTATGTTCGAAACCGTCAGGGCCGCCGACGCGCCCAGAATGCCGAGCACGTCCATGGGCGTCTCAGCATCGGCCGAAATGGCGTACAGGATCACCTGCACGTCGTTCCGCATGTCCTTTGGGAAAAGGGGGCGGATGGGGCGATCGGTCAGCCGGGCCGTCAGGATGGCGCCTTCCGACGGTCGTCCCTCGCGCCGGAAGAACGAGCCGGGGATCTTGCCGCCGGCGTACATCCGCTCTTCGTAGTCAACGGTCAGGGGGAAGAAATCGATCCCCTCCCGCGGCGTGCGGGACATGGTGGCCGTGGCCAACAGGACGCTGTCCCCCTGGCGCACGGTTACGGCGCCGCCGGCCTGGCCGGCGAAGCCTCCGGTCTCGATCGTGATGGTCTTGCCATCGATCTCGACCTCGTACTGTCGTTCACCTAGCATGAAAAAACCCTCCGCGCCTCAGGCCCGAAGGGTTAGGGACTGGAGCCCGGCCATCAACCGAACGGTTGACGAACACGCTCCAATACCCAACCATTCCTAAGGTCTGGGCGCCTTTGCCTAATAAACCAATTCCATTATACGTGGAAAGCCCGACCCTTGCGGATCCAACGCCCGATCATCGGGCGACACGGGCCCCGCGTGGTGGGCCGGTCCTGCCGGGTTACTTGCGCCGGATTTCTAGCCGCTCGGTGATTTCGAGGTAGGCAGCCGCATCTTCGCGTTTCAGGTAAGCCAGATGCCGACGCCGTTGTCCAACCAGCTTCAGCAAACCGCGACGAGAGGACTCATCGTGCTTGTGAGTTCTCAAATGGTCGGTCAGCTGCTGAATCCTCCGAGTGAGAATCGCCACTTGGACTTGGGGAGACCCCGTATCCGTCTCGTGGCGATGATACTCGCCGATAATGGATTCCTTCTCTTGCTTCGTCAAAGACATGACACTCTGCTCCTCGCAGGTCACCAAGGGCCCAGTCAGTTGGCCGGGCCCCGGTCTAGTCACTTACATTGTGGCTATTATATCAGCCCGGTTCTTCTCCGGACAGGGCTGCTTCCAGGACCCTGCGCTGCCGGGCCGGGAAGCTTGGCAACGAAGATCTGACGGCTCCAGCCATTGCTCGTTGAGACTTTCCATGCGTCAAGTGATATTTGAGCATCTGGGCCGTTTCAGCCGGGGACCGGGCGGCCAGCTTGCGGAGAAGGTCCCCCAGAGTCCGCCCTGGCTGGGCGGCCAGCCGATCGAACCGGCTTTCCAAGCCTTGAAACAGCTTGGGCCCAAGCGGGAATTCGGGTTGGCTGATGGCCTCGGCCAGGGCCATGATCGCCACAGTCATCAGTCGCGAGTCCAATTCATCGATCCATGACCAGGCACGTTCGAGAAACGCATCCGGATGCGCTGCTCGCCACGACCGAATGCCCTGGCCGCCCAAAGCGCTAAGGACGGTTTTGTCGGTGCATGTTCGAGCGTGTGCCTCAATCCAGGCGGGCACGCCATCGTCGGCGCGCTGTTCAAAGATGGCCACCGCCGCCAATTTGGTCTCCCGGAAATCCGCCTCCCACAAGGCGTCTGCCAAGCGTTCTCCGGCATCGGGGAGATTGATCGCCGCCAGAGCAAGACGGCGGGCCAACTGGCGCACCACCGGACTCGGGGCGCCGAATTTGCGCGCCATGTCGGCCGTTGACCTCAAAGTCGGACGGCGGGTGCGATCGGCGTAGAAGTCCAGCAGGTTCAAGCAGGCACGGACGGCTGATTCCGGATCGTCGACGAGGCCACCCAGGGAATCCAACTCGTGGAAGAGACGGGTTGGATCAATCGCCGGCATGGAGACAACCATGAAGACTACACATCTGGAAACTCGTGGGCTGCCATCCAATCCGAAGCCGCACGCCAATTCTCGACGAACGTCAGGAGTTGGCCATCGTCAGCCGATACGTATCGACCCGCCAGGTCCAGAAAGGTGTGGAACGTCGTGCGCCAGCCTTCTCCGACGAGGACGAGGGGGCGAGGCCCGATTTCCTTGGTTTGGATAAGAGACCAGCTCAGCGTCACCTCGGAAAGCGTTCCAATGCCTCCAGGCAAGGCCATCAGGACATGGCCTCGCGTGATCAACTCGTACAAGCGCTCCCTCAGTGTGTGACACCGAACTTCTTCTGAGATCCAGGCGTTGGGTGTTGCTCCCCGCCAAGCTTCGATCTGGTCGCAGGTGACACCGTACGTGTGCCCCCCGGCCTGCCTGGCGCCCCGGCTGACGGCCTCCATCGTGCCGGCGTAGCCTCCGGTCGCCACCGACCATCCCATCCCCGCCAGGGCGCCCCCCAGTTCTAGAGCCTCGTCGTAGGCAGCCTCCCCGGGACGGACAGTGGCCGATCCGAACACAGTCGCCACGGCGTTGTCACTCATAGCACCCCACCCAGTCTTCGGGCAACCGCCGTCTTAAGCGGTTCCAGCCAAACCTGATCCAATTGATCGGCGCGTGTGGTCAGCAAGGCCTCCGGCGTCGCCGCCAGAAGATCAAGCCACTCCTGAAGGAAGCGCCACATCAGAGCATGGTCCCACAGCATGTCCCATTCTTCATCGTCCCACGCGACACCACACCTCTCCTGCAGTCGGGTCCGATAGTGCTGGATGAGCCTCGCCCGCTCATCGCCCAGTGGACCGAACCACCAATCGGTCTTGTTGACGAACACCAGCAAGTCCATCACAGCCGGACCAACCCCTGCCAACTGCCAGTCGTAGACAGCCTGCTCTTGGGTTGGCAGGATGGCGATGTTGCCGGGCCAGTAGTCCCCATGCAGCAGCGTACCCGGCTGGGAACGGAGCGGCCCGACGACGCGTTCGGCCTCCCTGGCAAGTCGGGTCAGCAGGGCGACACGTTCGGGCGATCCAGCCAGAGGGCCAGGACGGCCGACGTCGATCATCACCTGGATCGCCTTATCGGCGGCCGCCACATGGACATCGAAGTCGGCAGCAACGGGGTCGCTGAGCCAGAAAAAGGCTCCCAAGTCCTCAGTGAGCGCCCAGAAGCGATCGTGCAAACCAGCCAGCGCCTCGATCGCCTGATCGTAGTCCCTGCGATTCCAGTCCCGCGGTTCACGTAGGCTGTCAAGATACTCGAGGACAATCCAATCCCCTTCTTTTGAACAGGCCACAAGACCTGGGGTCCGCATCGGAATTTGCGAAGCGAGCGAAGAGTAGAAACCTACCTCGCGCCGACCGGCGCCGGCCAGCCCGGTACGAGTGGTGCCACGCGGTTCCTTGACCACCAGCCGCAGCGAGCCTTCGGCCTGCCGCCCGGCGTAACCCACTTCGACGCCTGTGATCCGGCCGATGGCAGGTCGGCGGTGGATGAGGGTGCTCGGCTCTGAGACTCGTGATCTGAAGGCTGTTGTCGCCGAGGTAGCGGCGCAATCCAGCCGTCAGATCGGCCGGAGAGAAGGGCCAAGGCCAGTTTGCCTCTTCAGCTTTTGGGGCCGTTCCTATCTCAACCATCCGTTACCCCTGGTTCCGATTGACGTCCGACCTCGGGTGCGGAAATGTCCAGGACCCGGTATGGAAAAACGTTGAGAATCACGGTTCCATGATACTTGGTTTCGGTGGGCTCGAGATTCCGGTGCACGTGCCGATGGCCATGGAGCAGGTAGCGCGGCCGTCCCCAGCGCATGAAATGTCGGAAGACACTGAAGCCGACATGCGCCAGATCCTGGCCATCGTGAATCCCGAGCGGGGGCGAGTGGGTGACCATAAGATCCAGGCCGTACCCGTGAAGCATACGCCCCATCACCGCCCGTGGATATGCCGAAAGCATGCGCCGCGTCATCCCGCCCTGCGTGTACTGATGCCTTCCCCTGGGCTTATACCGCTGGCTTCCCCCAAGACCAAAGCATCGCAGCCCGAGGATCGTCCGCCACACGCCGTCAAGGGCACGACCGCCAGGCACATGCAGATTATCCGGATCGTGGTTACCCGGCACGTAGACCAGGGGAACATTCAGCGCCGTCAGCACGAACTCCAGGTACTTGGCCGGAAGATCGCCACAGCTCACCACCATGTCTACGTCGGGGAAGTGATCCCCGATCCTAGTGTCGTAGATGAAGGGAACGATCTGATCGCTGAGGGCGAGAATCTTCAAACCCAGCAGTCCTTTACTGGCCGCCGACCAAATTCAGCGGAGGGAGCAGCCGCCCGGCGGCCCACGTCTGAATGTCCATGGCCACCGCTCGGAAATAGCCGTGCGCGCCCCCGGACCGAGTCCCAACTCGAGGTGCCTGTACGATGCACCAGATGGATCACCGAGCGCCGAAACCCTTCTGAATGAGAACCGCTTGTGTCAACTGTGATTATAGAAGAGACCCACTTGGTCTGACGATCGATTTGTGAAAATATTCACAATTCGATTGGGGCGCGAATCAAAACGGGCGGCGCGTCTTTGGACACGCGCCGCCCGTCACCTTTGCAAGACGGGAGGAAGATCAGGCTGTTGCCCTCAAGGCGCCCACCTCGGCCTGAAGTGCGGACAGGCGTTGGAGGTTTTCCCATGGCAGATCGAGGTCGTCACGGCCAAAGTGCCCGTAGGCGGCCGTTTGGCGGTAGATGGGGCGGCGCAGGTCCAAATCGCGGATGATGGCGCCGGGGCGCAGATCAAAGTGTGCATCGATCAAATCCGAAATTTGCTCATCCGGAAGCTTGCCGGTGCCAAAGGTTTCGACGTTAATCGACAATGGACGGGCGACACCGATAGCATAGGCCACTTGAATCTCACAGCGGTCAGCCAGTCCAGCCGCCACAATGTGTTTGGCGACCCAACGTGCGGCGTAGGCGCCGGAGCGATCTACCTTCGTCGGGTCTTTGCCGCTGAAGCACCCGCCCCCGTGTCGGCCCATTCCACCATATGTATCGACAATAATCTTACGACCGGTCAGGCCGGCATCCCCCAAAGGGCCGCCGACGACAAAACGACCGGTCGGGTTGACATAGATCTTCAGGTCATCGTCGACCAGCTCTTCGGGAAGAACCGGTCGGATGACGTGTTCGATCACCCCCTGGCGGATACCTTCCTCGTCTACCTCGGGACTGTGCTGAGTGCTGACCAGCACCGTGGCGATCCGGTGCGGTTTTCCATGCTGGTATTCGACCGTGACCTGCGATTTCCCATCCGGCCGCACCCAATCCAAGATGCCCTCTCTACGCACCGTTGCCAGCCGGCGAGTCAACTTGTGGGCGAGATAGATCGGCATGGGCATGAAAGTCGGCGTCTCGTTGCAGGCAAAGCCAAACATCATCCCTTGATCGCCGGCGCCGATATTCTCGATCTCGGCATCCGTCATGCCCCCCTGTCGCGCTTCGAGGGCGTTGTCTACACCTTGAGCGATATCGCCGCTCTGCTTGGCAATGGCGGTCAATACACCGCACGTGTTGCCGTCAAAGCCTGTGCGGCTGTCTTCAAAACCAATGTCCGTGATGACTTTGCGGACAACCTCATCGTAGTTCACGTGGGCCGTGGTTGTGATTTCTCCAAGCAGCACGACAAATCCGGTCTTGGCAGCCGCTTCGAGTGCAACGCGTGAGCGTGGATCCTGCTCGAGGCAGGCGTCCAGCACGGCGTCGGAGACCTGATCGCACAGTTTATCGGGGTGGCCTTCGGTGACTGACTCAGATGTGAAGAAATACTTCGGGGCAGCCATAAAGGTTGTGGTCATGCTCGCAACTCCTTGATGATAAGCGAAAACCCCTTCAAAGCGAGAAGGGGCACCTTTATGGCTTGCGCCTCCCGCTCATCTTCCAGATTCCTTACTTCTGCCGGAATTGGCACCACATCAGTTGGGCATCCTGATAGGTTGCCGAGGCTTCACAGGGCCGGTCCCTCCGCCTCTCTGGATAAGGGGTCGATCAGTTGTCCGGGCACTATACCACAGGCCAAACCGAGCGTCAATTTTGCCTTCCACTGCGGCACTGCCCTTGCACACCCAACAGCGGGTCTCCTGTTTGTGTGACAGAAGGCCCCTTGACAGTTCTGGCGTTTTCCAGATGATGGGACTGACGCACCTCGAGGCAGGAATCACGAGGGGCGGGAGTGGATTTGACGGGCATGAATGACAGTGAAGGCACAAACCGCTCACAAAAGGCGGCGGGGACGGGCAGGGCGCGCCTGGTGCGCGCTGGTCTGGCCCTTGTCTCCGTCTGGCTGAGCGTCGGCGCATTCGCTGCCGGAGTCTCGGCTGGCCCGCAGCCTGCCCAAGCAGCCATGAGCGCTGGTCTGGAGGGACAGGTTCTGGATGCCGGCAGCGGCACCCCCATCAGCGGCGCGACCATCACTGCCGCGGACGTCGGAATCAATGTCCTTTCAGGCCCGGACGGGAAGTTCAGCCTGCCCGGCGTCCCCGTCTCACAAGCCGTGACCGAGACCACGTTCACTGTCCGTGCCCCCGGCTACGGCGACTGGACGTTGCTGGACGCGCGCCTGGTCGCCGGGGACACGCTCATACTCAAGGCGGAACTGAAAGATACGCCGGTCATCCTCCAGGTCCCAACGCCTCAACCGCTCGACTCCAGCGCGCCCTCGTCTCAGACGCAGATCGCCGGCGCGCTGGGCGCTGAACCGCCCACCGCCGATCAGCGAAACGCTCCGCTCCCAGACACGATCAGAGTGCGGGTGACCGGCTACGCGTACTGTGACACCAGCCGCCCCTACACAGTTGAAACGATTGATTTCAAAGACTATGCAAAGCACGTGCTGCCCAATGAATGGTCGGCGGGCTGGCCCGGCGAGTTGCTGCGTTCCGGGGCGATGGCGGTCAAAATGTACGCCTGGTCGATCGTCGCCGCCGGGGGCAAGTGGTCGGATGCGGATGTCTACGACAGCACTTGCGACCAGGTTTACAACCCAGCCGTGGAGTATGCCAGCACCAACGCGGCTGTCGATTTCACCTGGAATTGGCGCATGACATGGAACAACGACAACACTCTGGTACGGGCCTTCTACCGAACCTACGCCTCACAGTGCCCGAACAATGAGTGCATGGGCCAAATCGAATTGCGCGACATGGCTTACAACCGCTTCACCTGGGATGAAATTCTGACCTATTTCTACACGGCCAATTCCGGGTTTACGCTTACCCCCGTTTGGGACCCGCCCGGCGGGTACTCCCTGCGCTTTGAGGGCAACGGCTACGGCAACCTCGATCGTGTGAACATTAAGCTCGATGGCCCGCCACGTCCGATCGACGTCGGCGGGGACTTCACCCTTGAATGGTGGATGAAAGCCTCAGCCGGCGAGAACGGCTCGACAGCCTGTACCTCAGGAGATGGCAGCTGGCTGAGCGGAAACACGATCTTCGACCGAGATATCAGTGGGTCCGGCGACTACGGGGAGTACGGAATCTCCCTGATGAACGGCCGTCTGGCATTTGGGGTCAACAACGGAACCACCGGTTTCACGCTTTGCGGCTCGTCAAATCTTGCCAACGGTGCGTGGCATCACGTCGTCGCCCAGCGCAAGACGGGCGATGGCCTGATGCAGATCTTTGTCGATGGAACCCTTGACGCTGAAGCGACCGGCCCCACCGGTGATTTGAGCTATCGGGACAATCGGACCCCGGCAGCATCGCGAGACCCTTACCTCGTCCTCGGCGCCGAGAAGTTCGACACCGACAACAGTTTGTATCCCTCATTCTTGGGCTGGATCACCGAGATCCGGATATCGAACGACCTCAGATACTCCGGACCCTACCCCACGCCCAGTGCCCGCTTTGCGACGGATGGTTCCACGGTCGGCCTATATCATTTTGGCGAAGGTTACGGCGACCCGATTCATGACACCTCCGGCGCTTCCGGCGGCCCGAGCGATGGCCTGCGTGAGTATGGCGGCGTCGTGAACGGCCCCGAGTGGACCTACGACAGTCCGTGGTACGAAGCGCCGCCTTCGCCGACGCCATCGCCCACACCGACATCGACGCCCACATCCACTTCGACGTCGACTTCGACGCCCACCCCCACGCCAAGCAGCTCGCCGACGCCGAGCCTCACCTTCACTCCGACGGCCACACCCACCCATACCGCCACCCCCACTTGGACCTTCACCCCCAGCCCGACGCATACCGCCACGGCCACCTTCACCGCCAGCCCGTCCCCAAGCCCCACCGCCACCCGAACCCCGATCGTCGGCCAGGTTTTCCAAGACGTCCCCCCGTCCTACTGGGCCTACGATTACATCAACGCCCTCTACAACGCCGGCTACGTCGCCGGCTGCTCCGCCGATCCCCGGCTGTATTGCCCCGACCAGATCCTGCTCCGCTCCGAGAGCGCCGTCTTCGTGCTGCGCGGCAGCTACGGCGCCATTGCCGATCCTCCCTATCCAGCGCCCTCTAAAGCCACCTTCAAGGACGTCAAGTCCTCTTTCTGGGGCTTCGGCTGGATTGAGAGCCTGTGGAAGGACGGCTTCACCGCCGGCTGCGGCACCGATCCGCTGATCTACTGCCCTAATCAGAAACACACCCGCGCCGAAGGCTCGGTGTTCTTCCTGCGCGTCAAGAACGGCATCGACTACGTGCCTCCCGATCCGACGGGCTTGTTTGATGATGTTGACACCGGCGCCTGGTACGCACCCTGGGTGGAAGCAGCCTACAACCAGGGCCTGCTGCCCGCCTGCAATGACGATCCACTCAAGTTCTGCCCAGAGGACAAGCTCAATCGAGCCTGGGCGGCCTACATGATGGTCCAGGCCAAGGGCGGGCTGCCGCTGGGCGGCGCTTCCGCCGACAACCCCACACCCAGCGCTACGCCCACCGCCTCCCAAACGTGGACACCTGCCCCCACAGGCACGCCATCACCAACCATGACCCCAACCCCGACCGCCAGCCCGGCAGAGCCTGACCCAACCACCACCCCGACTGCAACGGCATCACCTCAACCCAGCGCAGCTCCAGGCTAGGCACCTCCCTTTTGTGGATCCGAACCAAACCACGCGTGGAAGAATGTCCCATTGTCTTTCCGCCGGCAGTGAATCATGATGGTGATGACCGGAACATTGGCACGAAAATGGCACCTTTCACACCTGCATGATTGAGCAAAATCGGACATATCACCGCCGATCCACCCCGAGCTCGCCGGCGGGGTCCTGCGCGGCCTCGCCTACTGAGGCCGCGAAACACGACGCGCCATCTCAGCGTGCGCTCAGCTTTTTGGTCGGGATCGGGCTGCTCTTATTCCTGCTCCCGGGGCCCCTCATCGGCGAACGCCATGATGCCTACCCGGCGGCGCAACCCACCACGAATGCCGCCACCATGGCAACGGCTCAGACAGCGGACCTTGAGGGCCAGAAGGGGTCCATCTTCGGAGCCGGCGGGGATCTGGTGCTCACGCTCGACGATGCGGCCCCGCCCAACCTTTCCCTCGAAGCCAGCGGGATCGGCGCGCTCGGGTTTTCACGCTGGCTCCCGGCTGGCCTGTTCGCCTGGCTGGACCCCGCCCGGACAAGCAGTGCCGGCCTTGCCGATCAGCTCGTACAAGGCAATTTGGCCGGGCCGATTGTCTCCGACGGAGAATTCGTCTGGGGGCCGAATGTGGGCCGCTTCGACGTACAGAGCTATTTGCGCTCCCGTGGCTCGCCGTTGACGGACTTCAGCGACGACGTTGCCTTGTGGGCGGACTACACCAGCGTCAACCCCAAGGTCTTGCTCACCGTGCTGCAAATGCATTTTGGGTTGGTGGACGGACCCAAGCGGGAAATGACACCGGCTCAGATCCGATCTGCCATCCAGACGACCTCGCTCGTCTTGGCCAAGAATTTCTACAATCACCTGTATACCTTCGGCTCTCGTCGTCCAAAGGGCAAAGGCGCCCCCACGGCGGCGCCGATGGTGACTCTGTCTGACGGAACGACCGCCCAGATCGACGCCTCCTTGCCTTCGGGGACATTCGCCGTGGCGGCGGCAATAGGACAAGCTTCGGGTCTGGGGCGTTGGCAAGCCCAGATGGCACCAGATACGTCCGACGGCTTCACACAAGTCTACGGTGCAATGTTCCCTGGCTCCGACCCGACCAGCACGGTCAACGAGATCAACCCACCGTCGTCGACGCCGCCCGACAGTATGCTCCAGTTTCCGTTTCCGCAAGGTGCAGTGTGGGTTTACGGTGGCCCGCACAGCTGGAATGGCGACAGCACGCCACCCTTCTCATCCATGGACTTCTTCCTGCGAGGGGGCACGTGTGCCGCCCCGCCTTTTTACTACGCTGTATCGGCTGCCGGCGGCAGCACCTACCATCCCTCCCACTACAGCTGCTGGCTGGAAATCGATCACGGAGGTGGCTGGACAACGAGCTACTATCACCTCCTCAACACATTCGGCGAGGGCGGCGTGTCTCGCAACTGGATCATGGGCTCGATCGCCTGCCAGACATGCGCCGGCGGCTATGCCACGGGACCCCACGTGCACTTCAGCCTCAAGTACAACGGATCCTACGTCAGCCTGGAAGGCGTGAAGCTCTCGGGTTGGACGGTGCATGTAGGTTCGACGGCCTACACCTCTGGATACATCGAGCGTGATGGAACAACGATCGATCCCTATGGCAGCGTCCTGAACGACTACAACACATATTTCCCTCAGGGCCAGCACTCGCTTCGCTTCTATGGCAACGGATCCAACGATATCGATCGAGTAAAGATCCAAGTCGACGATCCGGCCAACAGCAATCCAGGCCCACCGGTCGATGTCGGCGCAGCGGATTTCACCCTCGAGTGGTGGCTCAAGTCTGCACCAGCCGAGAACAATGCCGGTGCCACAACCTGCGGCTCAGGCAATGGGTGGGTCCATGGCAACACCATTTTGGACCGCAGCCGGTGGGACAACGACAACGACTACGGCATCTCGTTGGCGAATGGACGGATCGCCTTCGGTGTTGGCGGTGCCGGAACGGGCGACTACACACTTTGTGGCCAGATTTCGGTCAACGATGGCAATTGGCATCACGTGGCAGTAGAACGGCGATTCAGCGATGGACATCTGTGGATCTTCGTGGATGGTGTGCTGGACGTCCAGGCCGACGGGCCGGATGGTGACATTTCCTATCCCAACAGCGGCGCCCCCGCCACCACCTGCGGACCCACCGGGGACCAATCGTGCGCTTCGACCGATCCTTACTTAGTGCTCGGGGCGGGCAAGTTCGATCAAGGGAACAGCTACCCTCCATTCAATGGATGGCTAGACGAAATGAGGGTCTCCAAGGTTCTTCGCTATGCGGGCAACTTCACCAAACCCTCGACGCCATTCCTGCCCGACGCAAACACCCTGGCCCTCTACCACTTTGACGAGGGGCTGGGGACAACGCTGGACGACGTGTCCGGCTACCCCGGCGGGCCGAGCAATGGGTTGCTGATGGTTGGCGGGTCCCCCACCGGGCCGGCGTGGTCCACCGATACGGTCTGGTCACCGGGACCGACGCCAACTCCAACCTCGACGCCTACGGCGACGGCCACACCTACCCCCACGTCAACGCCGACCCCCACCTTCACTCCGACGGCCACACCCACCCATACCGCCACCCCCACTTGGACCTTCACCCCCAGCCCGACGCATACCGCCACGGCCACCTTCACCGCCAGCCCGTCCCCAAGCCCCACCGCCACCCGAACCCCGATCGTCGGCCAGGTTTTCCAAGACGTCCCCCCGTCCTACTGGGCCTACGATTACATCAACGCCCTCTACAACGCCGGCTACGTCGCCGGCTGCTCCGCCGATCCCCGGCTGTATTGCCCCGACCAGATCCTGCTCCGCTCCGAGAGCGCCGTCTTCGTGCTGCGCGGCAGCTACGGCGCCATTGCCGATCCTCCCTATCCAGCGCCCTCTAAAGCCACCTTCAAGGACGTCAAGTCCTCTTTCTGGGGCTTCGGCTGGATTGAGAGCCTGTGGAAGGATGGCTTCACCGCCGGCTGCGGCACCGATCCGCTGATCTACTGCCCTAATCAGAAACACACCCGCGCCGAAGGCTCGGTGTTCTTCCTGCGCGTCAAGAACGGCATCGACTACGTGCCTCCCGATCCGACGGGCTTGTTTGATGATGTTGACACCGGCGCCTGGTACGCACCCTGGGTGGAGGCAGCCTACAACCAGGGCCTGCTGCCCGCCTGCAATGACGATCCACTCAAGTTCTGCCCAGAGGACAAGCTCAATCGAGCCTGGGCGGCCTACATGATGGTCCAGGCCAAGGGCGGGCTGCCGCTGGGCGGCGCTTCCGCCGACAACCCCACACCCAGCGCTACGCCCACCGCCTCCCAAACCTGGACACCTGCCCCTACAGGCACGCCATCACCAACCATGACCCCAACCCCGACCGCCAGCCCGGCAGAGCCTGACCCAACCACCACCCCGACTGCAACGGCATCACCTACGCCATAGTGGCGACCTCGACAGCCAGATACCGCTTGCGCCAGGCTGAAGCGACCCGAAACTGATGCCACAGCTGATGTAGCTGCTGTGCTGTCAACCGGCCGAGGCCAGGGCAAGGCGAGGGAAAAACCAGGAAGTCAACGCGGGACATCATTCGATGCCAATCTGGAAGGACCGAGAGAGATCTTCGATGACCGGTCGCGGCCAAGTTCGGAGTGCCTAGAATGAGAAGCTTTGGAGGCGTCTGAACCTAGCGGGCAAACGAACTGTGACAGTCCTGGCAGACCTGGCTGGTGGGAGCATTCACGAGGAACTGAAGCGAGGCGGAACCTGCCGTGGTGTGCGATGTATGACAGGAAACGCAGGTGGCGGCATTGCGATCGACTGCCTGCCACTGGGGGAGAAACCGGTGAAAATGGCGATTGAAACTGGTCGTCTGGGTCACGTCGCTGTGGCACTTCAAACAGTTGACATCACCGATGGGCACGGTCAGCGGGGCTGGCTGCGTGTCGGTATGGGTCAGGTAGGCGATCATGTCCCGGCCACCGACCATGAAGGCGCCCAGCCGGCCGGTGACGCCCCGCCCCGAATGGCAGTCGATGCAATGGACAGACTTGGTTTGATGGAAGCTGGCCAGGTCAACGCTTTGGCTTTGCTGAGTTCGCTGAAAGTATTTGGTCTCAGGCTGAGTGTGACACGACGCACAGAAAGCGTCCGAACCTTCGAGGTGGGCAGCGTACAGCATACCGGAGATGCTGAACACAAGCCCCAACAGCAGGATCAGACCCGGAATGAAGTAGCGCGGCTGCCTTAGGCGAGCCGCCAAATTGGGTTTCGCACGGCGATTTCGTCTGGTCATGGATCTCAGTTCGTTGCGCGATCTCGGCCAAAGTCTCGGTCATCGTACAGGAAAGATCCCATTGGAGGGGATGAAGAAACGATGAGAATATCGATGGGTGGATCCGACGCGTCGCTCGTTATGACTCAGTGCAGACGCCAGACAGCCAAGGAAGGCCGCCCCGGAAAGACGATCGCCGGATCTCCCAACGATGTGTCGGCTGGGACCGCGGCCTCCGAACCTGGTGGGGCATCAACGCTGGCGATCAACCAGACGTGACGGCTGCGGCTAGCCGCCTCCGCCAGAGTGTTCCAATCACCAGGTTGGGCGGGGCCCAATGGCCCTGACGATGGGTCACGGTAGCTGAACGAGTACCATCTCACTGGGAGATTCCAGGTATTGGTCATATAGGTCCAGAGCGGCGAGGCGTACCCATCGACGATGACGCTGTCGTCGGCCGCGATGTGGTCATCCGCCCAGCCCAGCCAGGCGCTGTAGGCCGGGACGTCTCCTGCCAAAGCGGGATCGTAATGCAGCGCAGTCTGCGTCATGAGGACGGGCAGACCCAGCGCTGCCAAGGCCCCTGCTGCCAGCCAGATGCGCCAGCCTGGGGTCCCCGCCGTTAGGCTGCGCCAGGCGACGAAGGCCAACCCCAGGATCAGAAAACAGGCGATGGGCAAGGCATAGGCCGACGGATCGCCCTGCCTGAGCACACGCAGCCAGGCCAAGTCCCACGCGCTGGGTTGAATCAGATTTCGAATCTGGCCGGGAATGACCAGGAAGCGGGCCTGCCAGGCAGCCAGCGGCGTGTAGGGTTCGAGTCCGGCCGTCTGCCACCCCACAAACGTCGTCCGCCAGGGGATGGCGGTCCCTCCGAGTTGGATTGCCACAGACAGGCTGAGTAAGCCCCCAAGCGCCAACCTGAGGCTCCGCCTTCTGCTTGCCAACGCGGTCTCGACTGTGGGCGAGGCGAGCACAAACAACGGAGGCAGCACCGGGACCATGAAGCGGAGGCCCCATCCGAAGGTCCCCGCCCATTCGTCGCCATAGAAGAGCGCTTGGGCCACGGCCACACCCAAGCTGAAGACCACCATCGGCAGCGCTACTCTCCAGCCCACCCTGCTCCTGGCCCACGGAAGGAGGGCCAGGAGCAACAAGGGCGGAGAGAACAGGAAGATGCTCCGCGCCGGGCTGAGGAAGGGGCCCGCGCTGAAAAGCCACGCTCCGGCGCGGAAGCTATCCCAGAAGTGCCCGGCCAGGAATGCATAGTAAGAAAGGCTCAGGCGAGCCAAGGGGCCTCTGCCCGGCAGGACCAGGAGCGCAGCGACCAACAGCATCGCTGCGCCAAGGCCGCCCCACATCAGCCATCGACGGTTGGCTTGGCGGCTGCTTGCCGCCAGGGAGGCGACACCCCCAATGAAGAGCGCGCCCAGGAGAACAGCCATGGTGCTCTTGGCGATCACCCCGCCGATCGCTCCCAACATGACCAATCCGACCCCTCCCAACGCCTGCCTGCGGTCATTCGCTCGGTCGATTAGGACCCAGCCGAAAAAGGCGAGCGACCCCAAGAACATGGCCAGTGAATCGCGGTAGAAGGTCGTGGCATAGGGCCAAGCCATGCTTCCCAGCCCGAACAGAAATGCGGTCAGGGCCGCCGCATTAGCGCGGATGCCGAGGACTGTGATTGTGAGAAATATCACAAGCGCTGTCAGCGCCGTGAGGTACAGATTGAGGGTCATCAGGGCCTGGCGGCCCCCGCCGCCGGTCGCAACGCCCAGCCGGTACAAGCCGGCCCCCAGAACTGATTGGACAGGCTCGATCTGGGTGGCTTGATCTCCCATAGGAATCAGTGATTGAACGCGGCTGTTCCCGGCTACTTGCGGGGATTCCAGCCCCCCCCACAAAGCCAAGCTCTGGGCCCGCGAACCCAGGATATGTTCATCGTCTACGCGATAGATTCCGTTGTAGGTGAGAAGGTAGAAGGGAATCAGGCCGATGGCGATCAGCAGGCCCAATCCAAAACGCTGGGCTCGGCCGGGCATCGAGTTCAGGGTGAAGCCGGGCCTGGTGAGGTCATACCAGCATCATGTGAGCTCGGCCTGGCTCTCAGCCAACCGTCGCGCGAGCGAACAGCCAGAAGGAGGCTTCGGAGCCATACCAGCAGAAAAGCTGGAAGGCGCACAAGCGCACGCAGAGCTGACCTCGGGTCGGGTGACAATGAGACGGCGGCCGCCAGTGCCGCTGCGTCAACCAAGAGCGAGAGCACCAGAATGACCTGACACACGTCGCCCACTTTGCCCAGCCCAGGCGCAGCCCAAGCCAGAAGCAGTAATGCTCCGGCCCGGGCAGGCACAGTCAGGCTGCGCGGCTTGCCTAGGACCGATGAGAGTAGCGACCAGCCGCGAGGTCCCTGCCCAATCAGGGCCAGGAGCTGGCGAGGGTGTTTGCGCACCAGGTCCATCTGCCCTTTTACCCAGCGTGCCCGCTGGCGCATGGCGGCTTCGTCATCGACCGGTTTGGCATCGACAACCCTTGCCTGCCAGGCCATGCGAATGGGGACGCCGCTGGCGCCGAGCAAAATGGAGAGCTCAGCATCCTCCGCCGCGGTGCCGAGAGATTGGGCGCAGCGCTCGAGCACGTTGCGTTGGAACCCCATCCCGGTGCCTCGGAGGCGCACCGGCCATCCCAATCAACTCCGCAGCGAGTTCGAACACGCGTTGATCCATCGTCTCGGACAATGCCGCCAGTCTACCGGCACCGCCCATTTTCGACACCGCCGATTTCGAGAACGGCTTGAACGACCGGCATGTCGTTTCTGATCTGGCGGCGCATGACGTCCAAGAACCCCGGACCTGCCATGCTGTCGGCATCAAGGATCACAATCCTATCCTCGGGGTGACTGGTCGGCATCGTTTGCTCTAGCCACCAGCGGAGCGCATGGCCCTTGCCTGATGTTCCCGTTTGGCGGACGAGCACTCGAGCACCGGAGCGCAGGGCCATACCTACTGTACTGTCTCGACAGTGATCAGCGACAACTGTAAGGCGGTCCGCAGGGCCAATTTGGCGTGTCAGCGATGACAGGGTCCCCGGCAAGACATCTGCTTCGTCACGAGCGAAGATCAGGACGTCGAGCGCCTGGTTTGCATCCCGAACTGGAGCTTTCTCTCTTGGACTTAGGGCTGCGACGGACATGGCGTCCCCGGGAACTGCGACTCGAATGCGGCGCAGGCTGCCGTGGCAGTCGCCGCGGCATCCGGAGTAGACGTCGGCGAAGGTGTGAAGGTAGGGGCAAACTGCGTGATGATGGTCACTCCGCACGTAGGACAGACAGGGAGATACGCCGGAGTCGCCGGACAGACCGAGGCCGAGGGCGGACAGCTGGAGCTCCCTGTTGAAAGATATCCTCCAAGAATCAAGCCATACACGACCATCAGGGTAAGCAGACCCCCTGCCACAAGGCCGATGAGCAACATATACAGCATCCGGGGATCTCGGGGCGGCGTGCGGCCCATCTTGGCGCGCACAGGACGGATCGGCCGGGTATCTTCTTTGCTGGTTCCCTGCATCAACCTCTCCTAGGCGCCGGTAAGAGATGGAATCCGTCCGACAGCGGTATCCATTGGTCTCACTTGCTAATGCATGGTGCCGGCAGGGGCTTTCCAAGCCCGCATTATAGCCGGGCCCCCTGGATCGGGACAGATGGCTTCGCGCACATCAGGAGGCGGGTGTTTCGATCACTGACTGCGTCGGCGTGGGAGTCGGCGTCGGTGAAAGGGTCGCGGCAGCGGCGGGCTCGAAGGTGGCCGTGGGGGTCGGACTCGCCGTTTCGGTCGTGGACTGCATCGCCCCTCTATCCAGTCTGCTGCTGCCCAACGGCAGCCCGCCCTTGGCCTGGACCATCATGTAGGCCGCCCAGGCTCGATTGAGCTCGTCCTCTGGGCAGAACTTGAGTGGATCGTCATTGCAGGCGGGCAGCAGGCCCTGATTGTAGGCTGCTTCCACCCAGGGTGCGTACCAGGCGCCGGTGTCAACATCATCAAACAAGCCCGTCGGATCGGGAGGCACGTAATCGATGCCGTTCTTGACGCGCAGGAAGAACACCGAGCCTTCGGCGCGGGTGTGTTTCTGATTAGGGCAGTAGATCAGCGGATCGGTGCCGCAGCCGGCAGTGAAGCCGTCCTTCCACAGGCTCTCAATCCAGCCGAAGCCCCAGAAAGAGGACTTGACGTCCTTGAAGGTGGCTTTAGAGGGCGCTGGATAGGGAGGATCGGCAATGGCGCCGTAGCTGCCGCGCAGCACGAAGACGGCGCTCTCGGAGCGGAGCAGGATCTGGTCGGGGCAATACAGCCGGGGATCGGCGGAGCAGCCGGCGACGTAGCCGGCGTTGTAGAGGGCGTTGATGTAATCGTAGGCCCAGTAGGAGGCCGGTACATCATCAAAGATCTGACCAGAGATAGGCGTCTGGGTCGGCGTTGGCGGCACCGCAGTCGGGGTAGTGGTGGGAGTTTTGGTGAAGGTAGGTGACGGCCCGGGGGTGTCCGATGCCGTGACCGTGGGCGTCCAGGTCGCCGAGCTTGTGACCGTGGGTGTGTTTGTGTCGGTAGGTGTAAATGTCGGCGTGGCTGTCGGCGTATCCGAGGCTGTGGAGGTCGCCGACTCTGTAGGCGTAGGGGTGGCCGTGTCGGTGGGGCTGGAGGTCGCAGTGGGCGCTGCCCCCATCAGCGTGAGCGCAGAGTCCACCTGGATGCGCGGTTTGCTCACCGATCCACCGGTCCTAGTGTCGGTGATCGTCACACCCGTCGAGGTCAGAGCGGAGAGAACTTGGCTCACGCTGGCGGCGGGCATCTTTGACTTCATCAACGCCCACGCTCCGGCCACGTGCGGGGCCGCCATCGACGTACCGTTCCAGGCCTGGTATCCACCCCCAGGCACAGACGATGTGATGGTCGACCCTGGGGCGAAGAGTGAAAGGAACGAGGCCACATTCGAGTAGGAAGCGACCTTGTCAGCTCCGCCGCTGGTGTCACTGTCCGTGGACGCCCCAACGCTGATAGCGGTGGAGATGCACGCCGGAGCAGAAAGGGCGTTGGTGGCGCCGTTGTTCCCGGCGGCGATGATCGTGGCGATGCCAACGCTGCGCAAGTTATCGATGGCGGGCTTACGCGAGTCCGAATCGCATGTGCTCGCAAAGGTACTCCCGCCCAGGCTCATGTTGACCGAGGCAATGTTGTAGGTCGTCCGCTGACTGTACACCCAGTCGAGGCCGCTAATTTGGTCAGAGGTGTAGGTCAACGCGCATGGACTCGGGAGACCATATCCTGAACAGGTTGCACCGCTAAACTCTGAAAAGATCTGGACGGCGATCAGGTTGGCATCTTTGGCGACGCCCGAGAATGTCGATCCTTTGCCGGCAGCGATGCCGGCCACGTGCGTGCCGTGGGAGCAGCCTTCAATGTTCGTCGGGCAGTTGGTGCCCGCTCCGGAACCAACCTGCGAAATCTGGCCATTGGGGCACAGAGAGCTTGGTGTCGAGCCGCCACCTGAGAAACAGGCTTCGGCGACGACTTTTCCAGAGAGGAACGGATGCGAGCTGTCAACGCCCGTGTCGAGAATGGCGATCGTCCATCCGGACCCCGTATAGCCGGCCGCCCAAGCATTGTCAGCACCGATCAGGGGGATGCTTGACGCCAGGCTGGGCGGAACGGGAACGTCTTCCTGCACATCCAGGACATCGGGGTTGTCCAACAGATCCTGCAATTGTTCGGGGGTCACGTTCAAGGCCAGGAGGGGCAGGTTGGCATACTGCCGCACTCGAACCGCCCCGTGCTTCTTTAGGCGGTCGAGAACACCGCCCTGGGCCCGGGAAATGCGCAGCCGCTGTACCCATCCCGAAAGCCCTCCCTGAGCGGCCTCGGCCGAAAAGCCCAGGTTCAGGCGAGCGATAACACGAACACTTCCTTGGCCCTGCGCCTCGGCCATGAGGCGGGCGGTGTCATTGGATGGTGAGGGGACGGAAGCACTCTGAACGGGGCCAACTCCGGCGGGCCATGACGTAAAGGCCAGGACCCCGATCAGCCCCAGCAGACCCACGCCGCGCAGTGCCTTTGAAATGATGCCTCGTCTCAACCCGGTTCTCACTCCCATCGGGGTATCAATTTCAGCTCGTTGGGCACATGATACCCCGAGTCTCGATCCCTCAATATAGGCAATGAGTGGGGTTGGATTGTGCCGATTTGCCGGCGGATGGCGGACCACTCCGCTCCGCCGAGATCCGCTCTCATCGGTCCCCTCCCCAGCCCCACAGGTGTTGGCGTGCAATATGTATGCCTGGAAGCGGGGGTCAAGAGCTCGAGACAGCCTCCTCCAGCGCTCGGATCAGGTGGGGCAAAGCTGCTTGCGGGGAGAATTCAGCCAGCACACGCTGGCGGGCTCGAGCTCCGAGACGTTTCCGAGCCTCAGCATCGTGCAGGAGCTGCAGGACCTTGGCGGCTGCATCCTTGCTTGACCCGGGTTTGTAGAGCAGGCCGTGCTTACCCCCTTCGATGAACTCGGGAAATGGGCCAGCATTCGGGGCAACCACGGGGCAGGCGCGGGCCATGGCTTCGGCGACGCTCAGGCCGAAGGACTCATGCCGAGAGGTGGAGACCACGACGCCGCCCGAGTTGCGGATGGCGTCAAGCCAGCGGGGCATGGCACTGGGAGGAAGCCCATCGAACCAACGCAGGTTCCCGAGAAGATCGCGCTTCTTGGCCGCCTGATAGAGGTTTCTCTCCGAACGGTGCCCGTCGCCATGCCCGATGATATGCAATTCAATCGACGGATTGTGCTGTTTGACTCTAGAAGCAACATCCAACAGCAAGGCCCAATTCTTGACGGCGTCCAATCTGCCCACCCAGCCAAGCCTTGGCCGCGACAGCGGCTCAGGAAATGGTCGGATGGCCGCCAGGAAGGCCTGTCCGATTATGTTTGGCACAACCCGAACCGGTGCAATGTGCTTGAGCCGGCGACCAATTTGCTCCGCCTGGTGCTGCGAAGGGACCCAAAAGGCGCCCACAGGAAGTCGCTTCAGCCATCTCAAGTAGACGCGGTTCTCTCGATAGGGAGAGTGACTTTCAATCACCAGCCCAGGCGAACCAGGGATCTCAGCGTACACGGGGAAGATCTCTTCCGTGTCGATTGTGCACACCACATCGAATCGGATGCGGTCTGTTAGGTGCAGCAGATCCCGTGGGCTGCCGACCCCAATACTGTCCTTGACATCTTCAAACATGATCCGGCCGGGGCCGTCGGCCAGGAACCATGCACTCGCACGAACACGGGAACCCTCAAGCGCCCGCAACCGGGCTCGTAGGACACTCTCCACGCCTCCCAGGGTCAGGTACTTGTAGACGAATAGGACGTTCATGATGAAAGGAAGAGAGCCCGCTTAATTGCCACGCCCTGAGCACCATCGGCCAAACAAGCCAAGAGTTGGTCCACACGCGTGGACCAAAGCTGCTTCGCAGCGTACCTGCGGGCCGAGTCTCTGAGCGCAGCCTCTGCTCCACAGGCCGTCTCCAAGCCATCGAGGAACGCCGACCTGCCTTCCACTCGACGAACAAAGATTTCTGCACCGACTGGCGGCTGAATTCCGGTGGCCACCACTGGCAAGCCCATGGCCAGGTACTCGTAGATTTTGATGGCGTCAACGCCTTCGGCGAGGGGGCCCGGTTTGAATGGCACCATGGCCGCATCCCAGTTTGCTGCAAAGGCAGCCAGCCTATCTCTCGGTTGCCGACCGAGGAGCACGATGTTTTCAGGCACGTGCCGCTTCGCGCTCGGTCCTCCGTACCCGATGATGTAGAAGCGCCAGTTGGGTCTCAGGACAGCGGTCTCGACAAGAAGATCCCAGTCAAACCAAGCTTCTGACAGATGGCCGAAATAGCCAACCGTTCGATCTCCGCGCTCAAGGTCTACCAACTGAAGGATGCGCGCGGCAGTGGCATGTACAGCATTGGGAAGAAGCTCGACCTCGGATCGACCGGCGGCGCGAACTTTTCCCGCCAAAGCCGGCGACACCGCCGTGACCAGGTCGGCTGCATTCATCAAGTGGCGCTCGAAAGACGGATCGAACCACGGCGCCTGACCCACCTCATGGAAGGCTTCCCAATCATCCATCACATCGTAGATCGTGACCCAACCCGCCCCGTTGGCTTGAGCAAGCAAGGGGAAGAAGTCAGGATGAGGAAAGGCAAATACCAACGTTCGGTCAAGTCTTGGCGTCAGCTTGACAAGGTCGTCTGGATGCCTCAAGAGCTGGTCGACCGGCAACTGGAATACCCCGCTCTCAAGTCGATCTTGGGCGACTGTAGCATCGAGGTGCCAACGCCAACCGGAATGCACTATGGGGATCCTGCGCCGGACCAATTCGAGGCCAATTGAAGTCGAGCGTTGGCCCTGATCTTCATCCATCTGGGTGGTGGTGACCAAAGCGAAAAGCCGCCGGGCGGATGACCCTTCAACAGCCTGTTCAAACTCAAGCAGATCAGCGCCGGGATCAGTCGCCCCAAGGACGGGACCTTCTCTCCAACCCACCTTTGACTGCGCAAGTGTTCTTAGAGGCACGCCAAAAGGGCCAGCCCCCCCAATCAATTCGAGAAGCTGACGTGCCAGCCGTTTCAGGCTGCCTGTGACCACGAGAACCAACTCACGTCGCCGGCTCCCCATGGGAGCAGCCCAGCGCAGCAAGTTCCAATAGGCACTTAACGCCCACACGCCGCTCGAGGACCGCAGGCCACTTAGCTCACGATCGAGAGCGGCGTTCTTTTCAGCTAGTCTGGCAACTTGTCGGCGCATCGAATCGCGTTGTGTCTTCAATTGCCCGATGGTGGCGCCTGCAGCCACTCGATCAAGAAGGATGGATGAGCCGAAAGTAGTCACGGGGGACCCTTCCGATCCGTCCCAAGTTTCGAGCAGGCGTTTGGCCCACGGGGCGGACTTTTCCGCCCTGATCTTCAGCTCTCGGATCCTTTCCGCGTTCGGCGCATTGCGAATTGCCCTTTGCAGACCATCGACGATCGATTCGGATGTCACTTGATCCAGTTGGAGACTGTTGTCTGCCAAGCCCGCCTCTGTCATCAGAACTTCGAGCTTGGGGTCATAGTTCAGTGTAACGAGAGGTGTTGAGTGGGCGAGTGCAAAAATGGCGGCGTGCAGCCGCATGGCCACCACAGCACGGCATGCTCGGATTACTCCCGCCGCCTGGGCCGGGGCAAGGCCGCGATCAAGAACCTGCACCTGGTGGGGCATCTTAATCAGCTCCCGAATCTGGAACGCATACCCCACGTCATCATCCTCACTGTGAGCAGAAGCCACGTGGAAAGGAATTAACAGGATCTGCGCATTCAGCACCTCTCCCGCTTGGGTCAATCCTGCAGCAATCTCTCGGGATATCGAGCTGCCGCCCGCGTAGAATGGCCATGGGCGAAGTACGGCACCCAGGATCGGTGCCATAGGGTCCAAGCCAGTCTCTTTGACCAACCTCAACGCTTCATCCCTAGAACAGGAGTTGAGAAGGAAGGCTGGATCGGCGCTCAGACGAAGGCGGTCGCGCTCTAGCCCCGGACCAAGCAGCTCGAGTATCAGAGCCTCCGATGCCGAGTCACGCACGCTGATCAGGGCGCAATGAGCCAGGATTTCATCCATCCATCCGCGAGCCAATGGATCGGTCAAGGGACCAACACCGACTGCGTAAAGCATGCAAGGAACACCTGCCAAGCCTGCCAACATGCTCAGGCCAGCGTATCTCTCCAGCGCGGCATGCTCGTGAGTCAATACGCGTTCCGGCCTTACGGGCCAGTAGTCGTGAAAAAGCCCCCCGCCACCTAACACAAGCAGACGGGTGTCCTTTAAGAGACGAGTAACCTCGGAAAGATCGGCAATCGAGGCGGAAGGGACACCGTGGCATCGGCTGCTAGCGTCGGGATCGCCCGACAGAACGCACAAATCACTGCCCCTCATCTCTCGTGAAAGATCCCGAAGCATGACCGATAAGATGGCCTCGTCGCCCAAGTTGCCGTAGCCGTAGTAGCCGGCGATTAGTATTCGATGGGACAATTCAGAACTATCATTTCTGGCCAGGGCAGGCGGCGGACCGCAGCGAAAAGGCTGGCCATAATGCCGCAATCATGATAGGGCAAGGCGATGATATGTTCCTGCGAGAGAGTCGCGATTCCGAAACCCTCATCAGTCTCTCTCGATCGAGTAGGACCTAGGGCGGGATCTAGAATCTCTCATAGGGTTGGATCCCTGACAACGAGGCAGACGCGGGGAAGTTGTGATTGGCCTTCCAGACTGATATCCACGACATGGCCGCCGTCAACGAACCAATTGCCGATTTTTTTCCGACCGCCCGAATGGCTTCCAACTTCTGTGCGTCTGCCGAAAGTGATTGGATGATATCTGCGGCCGCATCCTGCACTGAGGCCTCGACGGGATCTCCCTCAATGAGGAACCCATTCACTCCATTTTGAATCTGCTCCGGGTAACATCCGACGGGGCTTGCGATGATGATACATCCGGCTTCGAAAGCCTCAGGGATTAAGAGTGCGCCAGGCTCACGTCTTGTCTGAAGTTGGATGGAAAAGGTTGCCTTCCGCATTTCACATGCCAAACGCGCTTGTCCAATTTTCCCGTGGAAAGTGGCGCCCTCGGGTAACTCCAAGTCTCTGTCTGATTGGCCCCACAGCGCATCCCCTCCAAAGATATCCAGCACAAACTCTGGGTCAGTCTCTCGAAGTCTTTCCAGGATACAAACTGCGGCACCCAAACCCTTCGATGGGTACGCCGAGTAAACCATGCGTTTTGGATCTCGACTGATCAATTCAGAATCAACAGCCGTGGCAACTTTCTCGTCATAGAAATTGTTGGCAACCACTATCTTTCGTGCTTCGACTCCCCACTCCTCAAAAGCAATATCACCGATGAACCGACTGGGAACATAGACATAGTCGGGGTTCAACTCGTGCAGACCTTGGGGCATTTGAACCCCTTGGGTCCATATGATCATACTGGCTGTGCGGATCTGCAGGTCGATCGCTGCTGTTAAATCAAGTTGGTCTCCGGAGGTGTTGAGAATCACAACATCAGCGCTCAACTGACCGACGTCATCCACCGGAATGAACTCGACTCCGTCGATCACCTCCGCTCGCGAGCAGTTCACAACCATTTGCACTTTGTGACCGAGACTCGCTAAGGCACGACCGATCCTTATCCGTGCGGTGATCCCTCCACCTATCCCAACTGATTCTGGCGTTCGACCGTCATAGATAACATGCCGATCGGGACAGTAGATTATCACCGACAGACTCATTTTCGGATCTCGGCCCGGGCCACTGACAAGGAAGCGTTATCAGGGATCTGAGCATCTTGCGCGGGTGCCTCACCTGCCTCAGTCGAAAGGTAGGCATCCACGACTTCGTCCGCCGACCCAATCTGCTGGAGCTCACCTCCAGCAAGCCAAGCTGCTCGCTTGCACAGGCGGCGAACGGCATCCGCATAGTGACTGACGAAGAGAATAGCCGAGCCCTCGGACCGAAAAGTCTCCAGCCTCTCAGAACATTTCTCTTGGAAGGCTGCGTCACCGACTGCCAGTGCCTCATCGATCAGCAGCACGTCGGCCCGTTGGCAAGTAGCCACCGCAAAGGCCAGTCGCGAGGCCATACCGGTCGAGTAGACGCGCAGGGGCGAGTCAATGAAAGCCCCCAGGCCAGCGAAATCGACGATCTCGTCAAACATGGCCGCCATCTCGCGGCGGGTGTGGCCAAGCAAGGTGCCGTACAGGAAGACGTTCTCCCGGCCGGTCAGCTCCGGATGAAATCCCGCCCCGAGTTCGAGCAGCGGCGCCATACGACCCCGTACTCTCACCCGCCCTTCGGTCGGCTCCAGCACCCGGGCGACGGTCTTGAGCAGGGTGGTCTTGCCGGCGCCGTTGGGTCCCATCAGGCCAAAGATCTCGCCGGGCGCAACCGAAAGGCTGACGTCTTTGAGCGCCCAGAAGTCGATGTACTCGATTCGACCCTGGATCCAGCGGATGGCGTACTCCTTGAAGCCGGAAACGCGTTCGCGGGGCACCCGGTACCGCACCGAGACGGACTCAAGCTCCACGGCCGGATGGTGGTTGACAGCCTCAGACACGGTAGGCCATCTCTCGAGAACGGCGCGTGAAGACCCACCAGCCCATCACAAGCGCAGCCAGGCCAGCCAGCAGGCCAATCGCCACATCGGCCGCCGACGGCAGCACGCCGTCAACCAAGAGGGCGCGGAAGACGGTCAGCGGATAAAAAACAGGGTTGAACTTGAGCAGCAGCTGCACCCCGGCCGGGAGGACCCGAAGGGGGTAGATGACGGGTGTCAAGTACATCCAGGCCATGAGCAGGACTTCGTAAGTCGGCATCACGTCCGGGAAATAGACCGCCGCCGCCGAAAGCCCCAGACCGACGCCCAGGGCCAATAAGGCGATCATCAGGGCCGGCAGGGGCAGCAACAGCCATGTCCAGGCTGGGCGCACCCCAAGCGCCAAGGCGATAAGCGCGTAGGGCAGCAGCGCGAACCCGAGATTGACCAGCGCTGTGCCGATGGCCGCCACGGAGAAGGCTGACTTGGGAAGGTAGATCCGCCCCACCAGACCGCCACTCCAGATCAGATCGCCCATGGCAGCCGTCGTAGATTGGGCGAAGAAATTCCATATCAGCAGTCCTGACAGAACAAACAGGGCGTAGTTGCCGGTGTCAAATTTGAAGATGGTCGAGAATACCAGGGTGAGCACCAGCATGGTCAGGAGGGGATTGATCATCGTCCAAGCCACGCCAAGGACGGACCGTTTGTAGCGAGTCTTGACCGTGCGCGCGATGAGCTGCAGCACAAGGTCACGGTATTGATAGACCGTCAGCAGCTCTTCTACAAACGGCGTGCGGCGCTGGGAAGAGTTGTAGAGCACGTGATCGGCGGGCGGGCTTCCGGCAAGTCCTGTCATCTGGCCGGTCAGTCTAGCACAGGCAACGTGTTTCCCCCAACGGTCCAGCGGAAACAGGCCCCCAGGGTTCAAAACATCAAGAGAGATCGCATCGACGGCGACCCGAATTCGAAGTCTCGTTCACGCCACGGAGAGCATGGTTTCAACCGCTGGTTCGAAGCCCCCCCCGGAACCACCGCCCCCCGCCCACAGGGCGTAAGCGTCTCCCATTATGTGGATTTCCAGGCCGCTGAGAGCGTTCTGTGACCAAGTTCTTCTCAACCCCTAGTTTCCGATAGGGTGCCATTACGTGACCTGGGGTCGTTGTGACCAGTTGAATTGCCACCCCCATCCGGCATCTTATCTCCCTCCTCGACCAGTTCCAGACACACGAGTTCCACAAGCCACATGACCCGAGGCCATTTGGGCAGCATCCAGTGCACGCTGCGCCATGTCCGTTCTTTCGAGGAGGTTTGACGCGTGGCAGGGCGGGGAACTGGCTCGGTGGTCAGTGACTATGATAGGTCCGGCGCTGATCCCGAAGCTCGTGCAGCTTCTGATTGTGCGTTCTTGCTGCCCAGAATTCACACAAATTGAGTTTTGTGGCTTGACGAAACGCCGGGCGGAAACGGATCTCAGCTCGACTGCGGCGAGCCAAGTCCCGGCCAACATCTACGGGAAAAACCCGGGCTGCCATCTTTGGATGGCCACCACCATGGGCTACCAGGTACACGATGAGCTGCTCCCGGCTGGTTCTTCCCCACAAAGGGCGTTCAAGCTCCCATACCACTCCGTCTCTGTCACGAACACCAGAAAGGATCCTTGGATGTACCTGACTTGTCCCGATAGAGACCGCTGCCCGTTACCAGGGCGCCATCTCGTGCAGCAGCTGGTCATCACCGTAGTCCTGCAGAGGACCAAACCGAGCGTTGAGCTTCCGGAACCGTTCTCGTATGCGAGAATCGATTTCCACCGGCAGTAATCCCTTTGCCTGCAGGGCAGCCTTCCGAGCTGCGTCCGCCTCCAGGGGCGACACGCGATAAGCCAACAGGGAGCGCCCGGAGCGAAGAACATTGGGTTGAGTCGCGGAACGCATGACAAAGTGATACTGCGGCAGAGAACGGATTCGATGGGCCAGATTCGCCTTCTGTTGAAGCCGGGAGGTCGGAGGTCCACCGAAAGCCACCTGGGGATCGAAAGACGGGGGCACAAAGACATCCTCGCACAACTCGTTCACGCCAGGCCCACTGGACTGCAGGACAATCCTCGTGTTCAGGTTGCCCATGAGCGATTGGCGAAGGCGCCCATCCAGCATGGAGTGGGATTGCACTATCAAGGTCAGCCGCACGGCCCGTTTTCCGGCAACAAGCAGCAGTGACTCGAATACTGCCGGCGAGACCTCGGACAGTTCGTCAAGGTACACGAAAATCGGGGAATAGAAACCGTCCGGCTGCGGCGATCGGGTTCGCAGACGATGGGTTAACCACGTCAGGACCATCCCATTGGCAAGATGGGCGCCGTGATGCAAGCGCTCACGCTGCAAGGCGATAAGCAAGGGGGCGCCCTGAAGGAGTTCCCCAAACGCGAACGTTGAGGTGGATGCCCCAAACATGCGACGAGAATTTGGGGCACTCAAGAGACCTGCCAAGCGCGTCCAGACGGACTGCGTCTGCTGGTACCGCTGAGTACGCGTCAAGCTCTCAAGCCATGCCAAGGACGTCAGCGTGTGCTCGGGCTCCAGCCACCTGTCACCCTGCGCGTCCTCAGCTACTTTCTTGGCGAGGTAATCTCGGAAGCCTGGTTGAAGAATGAACCTGGGAAGTTCAATGATCGTGTATCCCTCCTTGGCCTTGGCCAGGAAGTAAGCAGCTGTCTCCAATGTATTCCGCAAACGGACGGGCAGTTCTTCTTGAAACGGAATGTAGACATTGCTCAGTCCTTCGGCGACCGTCCGAGCTGCATCGTAGGCAGAGTAGCCCGGCTCTGTCTGCAGCAAATTCAAAGTCGGCAAGCGTTCGTCGGTCGCCTGTATCAGGCACGGAACCCTCCCCGAGTTGATCGCTTGGGCTGACAGGGCCTCGACCATTGACCCGTGGGGGTCCATAACGATGGTCGGCCGGCCCGACAGGATGTCCTGTGACGCCATGGACTCGGCGAGTGTAGACTTTCCGCTGCGCGTGGCGCCAAAGATGCCAACATGCCCCTCCCGTTCAAGGTCTGACAGGAGCAACGGGGGTCGGTCCAGGGTTGTGGCATTGCCGACCACCATCAGCCCCTGTCGGGGCGCACGCGACCAGAGTAACCTGGACCACATCAGGCGCGCCCCCCACAGCAATGCGACTGGGGCTGTAATGACGAGATTCAGAGAGACAAGAATCGGCCAGCCCATGGACCGAAAATCTGGAACATCGTAGGTGATGACAGGCCAGATTGCCGTGATCGCCGTCACCAAGAGGGCGCACATCTTACCCATTCGCCAGAGAGCTTCAGAGAGAGTATGCGGCGGACTCATTGTTACGCCTCCCTATTCCGCTGGGCCCGCGTTTGATAGGCAGTGCGTTTCAGCCGTCACGGGATCCCGCCAGCCCGAGAGGAAGGTCTCCGGCCGTACGCATTCTTGGTGCTGCCGTACGAAGACCCTTACACAGGGGCGGACGGCCCTAACCACCTGCTCAATTGTGCGCAATCGTCCCTCTCCGGGGACCGTGAAGAGCACCACCAGGCGATCGCTCTTGAAGTCCGAATGGAAGTGCTCGAGGGCATAGTACTCATGGAGAGCGTGCAACTTGTCGTGGAGCACGCGGCTGTCCTCGGTTCCTCGGTCAACCTCCAGGAACGCGCGCCGCACGAAGCATCTCCCCCCTCCCCCACTCGGAAAGCCAAGGTGGCGTCCGGAAGATATTTCGCGATTCGGCTTGTATGGGTGAACAGGCTCGCCAGCCCTCTCCCGGTATGAATTGAGACCAAACGATCGGATAGGGCACTTATGGCGCTGCACAAAACCCGCGTCGTGTCAAGCCGATGGTTGAGCAAAGCCGTGTTTACAGCCCCTCGACGGCGTCCGGGCACCTTGTAGCCGAGGAGTTCAGACGCTGAACGGGCACCTGCCGCCGACAGCGTATAGATCCAGGTGGACCCTCCGTTACCGGCGAGACTAAACCTGTTCCTACGGACTAGTTTCTGCCGACCGAGACGGTAGAGCAGGCGTCGTGAACTGCGTTTGGGGATTCCCACCGCCAGCGCCAGGTCGCTGGTGGTCAGCAGGCGCACCCAGGCCATAACCTTGAGCGCTGATGCGGGACCGCCCATCAGCCTCGACATCAACGCATCACCCGGATCGACGCCGTCCGATTGTGTGGCTTCCAATCCTACCCTCCTAGCGTTATCGGCAGCACCGTCTCCAGGTCACCCGGCAGCGAGACCCAGACAGCCGATGCTCTCACCCGTGGACCGCTTCTCTCCCCGGGGCACGTTCTTACGATCGCTCATTAGACCGCCTTTGGGCGTTATGTCTCCATTACATTGAAAGCGACTCCGCGGGGCAAAGCCAGCAATACCGACCGAGAGGCGAACAGCGTCAACCTCAACCAGTCCTCTGATCTTTCCGAGTCATGCGTAGCCTACTCCGGCACTCAATGGCCGTTTGTCCCGGTTCTGTCCCAGTTCTCTGCAGCCGACCTTCGCTGCCAAATCTCGCTGCGGCAGGGGTCCCGAAAGGGGTGATCAGGGAAAGGGCGCCGGGGAGACAACGGGCCCATTTGACGGTGGTGAATGCGATCCGGGACATCACCATGCGCCTCGGGTCGACAGAATCCTGATCCCAATAATGGAGAGGATCTGCGATCCAGTCTGGCACGATGGCAAGCGCGCGGTCAGGCGGATGCGGCGCCCCAATTGGCCATTCGTCGGAACAGTGTAGCGCGGGGCCCAACGTGATCCGATGGATGTCCCGAGTGTCTTCCGATTACGATGTCAGCGGCGCGGGCTGAGCCTGACGATGGCTTTGAGGCGGTTGAAACGGACCATCTGAGGCGACCCGCCCCCAGGGATCGAGCGAGTCTTTAAGCAAAACCGTTCCCGACAATCCCTCGGGGTCGCAGATCGACCCGCGTCGCCTCTCATCGGGGCCCAGGTCCCCGGTTGGCTGAAGGCGTTGGGTCGGTTGGCGATCGGCAGCAATGAGGGGGAGCCCGTGGTCGTCATCCCCAAAGAGCTTCGTCGGCGCCTGCGCGAGCTGGTAGACGCAGAGGATTCCGTTTGGTGACGTGGCTTCAGCCGAAGCAGTGCGATTGCTCAGGCTAAATCAGACATTTGAGGCAGATTGCGGGAGATCCCCACTCACAGCCAACGGAGAATGTGCAGGTGGCGGTAGAACTCGGCCCCGGAGACCAGCGCCAGGCGGCCTTCGGATTCGTCGGCCAGGGATTTGCAGGCATTGGTGAAATCCGCCGTGGTCACGAGGTAGCCTCCCAGACAGTCACCACGATCTTCGACCATCTCAAGTAATGCTCTGCCCTCGGCGATGCCAAGGTTCTTGTCGCTCCGAATGACCCGCCCTAGGGCTTTTTCCTCGCCAGCCGGCCCTTGTCGCCACGCGATGACGTCCTGCCGAGACCCTCGCCACCTTCAGCCGGCGTCTCCAAACGCTGGGCATGGGGGAAGCCCAGGGCCTGCATGAGCTGCTCCAGTGCTCGGAGCAATTCTTCTTCCGAGAGCGCCTCGAGCTCCAATCGCAGGCTGGCCGTACCCGGAAGAAGCCCGGTCGTCGGGGCTCGTTCTTCGGGCTTCGCTTTCCGCCGATCTTCGCCCATGGAAAAGACAGTCTCAAGCCAGTCTTTCATCGACAGGCGCTCTTCGAGCTCGGCGGGTTGGGTGCCATGTGGCAGATCGCGCGGAAGCAAATGGCGCTCATCGAGCAGATAATGAAGGTTCTCATCATGGGTATCCGCAACCCAGAACTCGTAGAGGTTTAGGGGTGTCTCGGGCCGCAGCTCGGGATAAAAGCGTATCTCCGCCCTGCTTCGACGCGCGGAATTCCAGCTGACATCGAAATGAAGCACGTGCGAGGCCGGCATCGGCTGACCGTCGCCACGCGCCTCGAGATCGGCAAGCAGCAGATGCCGCCGAGTGTCTCGGCGAAAGGAACTCAGTATCTGATCGCGTTCGGCCTCCGTGGCCGTGCTGGGAAGGCGCAGCGCCCCATAGGCCTCCAGGGGCGGCACAAGCTGATCAAGGGCGCGCTCTCCATACTGGCTGAAGACGATCAATTTGTCATCCCCGGCCACAACACTCTCCAACAAGTCGAGCAGGGCGCGCATCTTTATCCCATCAAAGCTTCCGGGCGCGAAGGCTGTGGCTTGATTTAGGCGTGCCATCGCCGTTTCAATATGTGTTCGGGTGACGGCGGTGCCAAGTTTGGTGAGACGATGTCGCTCTTCGGCCAGGGCCTCTCCGTAGGCCCGACGCTGCTTTTCGTCCAGATCCAGCCAAATCTCGGTCCGCTTCTTGGCACCCAGTTCGGACCGCTTGTCGGCCTTGGTGCGCCGCAGGTAGTATGGCCCGTACCGCTCCCGAAGGTTGGTCAACGAATCCTGTGGCCCGGGCAGCGGTTCCTGGGGAAGAAGATAGTGAAACAGAACTCGCCAATCGTCATTATCGGGTGGCAAGCCTCCCGCCAGCGCCCAGCGTCGAGGGACTGGCAGAGCGGCCAGTGCGCTGAACGGCTTGGGAAACAAATGGATGGCGGCCAACGCTGAGTCAACCAGCAGGACATCGATCGCCCGCGTTTTCGGATCCAGGCTGCCGCGACTCAAGTCGTCTGCGAAGGTCTGCAGCGTGGTTACGATGATGTTGGCGCTCGACTTCCACGCCCGACGCCGTTCAAGCCCTTCTCCTCTTGCAAACAGCACATCCACGGCCGGACACCACTCGCTCAACAGCCCGGCCCAAGTGCGTGATTGCGAATTGGGCGTCAGGATAACCACTCGCCGAGCAAGCCCCTGCTGAAGCAGGGCCCCCAACGCCAGGCAGGCACTGAGACGTTTGCCGGTTCCTTGATCGTCGGCGACCAGCAGCGAGGGTTCCGCCAGCAGAGCCTGGGCTGCCTGGCGCACATGCTCTGGGATCGGCTCTGGGATGGGAGGATCTTCGAGCGTGAGCACTGGCGGCGCAAGACGAGGAATGAGCGTCGCCAAAACTTGTGAGTCTTCTTCCTCGAGCAAAGACGTGGGCAACGGTGCCGGGCCAGGCAGTGGGCCGTCAAAGTAGCCGGGCATCCGCTCCCCGATAGGGTCAGCCAGAGGCCAATCCTTCCAGCCTGGAGCTTCGACCCCCGGGCTCTCAAGCTGGGCAGTGCGCTCGACCAGAAACGGTACGGCCAACCGCGCCCCATTGACCTTCAGGACGGTCGGGCGTGAAAGCCCAGCGGCGAGCTCCTGAGGCCCACCCTCCACCTGCAAATGGAGCTTCTTTTGGGTTGGGAGTGGCACGGGGGGCGCGCTCAGGAGCACGAGATCCCGAGCGGCTGCCAGTCGGGGACGGTTCAGCGGCGATACCGTCCGTCCGGTGGAGAGTCGGATGGGGGACACGCTACTCCTTCGCCGCGCCGCCGACGTTCAGATTGTGTGCTTCTTCGAGAGCGCTCTTGATGCGGAGGAACGGCTCCAGGATGCTTCTGCCCCGCAAGCGCTTGGGCAAAGAATCACGCACTTCCTCCGCCTCTTGATCAAAGCCGGGAAAGGCCTGGAGCACGAACTGCCCATCCACGGTGCCCCGGACCCATAGGACCGGGAATTCAACCTGCGGGCGGACCTTGAGAAATTCGGCGTCCCGCACCAGAACAAAGTCAGGTTTGGATTCTAGGGTTTGCAGAATCGGGAGCCCCAACAAATCATTGCACACGTATTCGTGCAGGGTGTCCCCGTAGAGTACCTTCTGCAAACTCGTGGGGCGGACGGCGCCACTCACGCGGAACTCCAAAGGCCGAGTCAGTCCATCTGTGACCAGGCAGCCGCCTCGAAGAGCCTCACCCTCCTCAAACGTCGCCATATCGAGAAAGGCGACGACCTTTTCCGCTCCTTCTTGTTCTGTTGCGTCCGCCATGCCTATCGCCTCCGGCAGCGACACCTCGCCGCGTATGAGTACGAAACCACGAAATCAATGTAGCCTAAACCGGTCCCGCCTGCAACCGGGCAGATGGGCCTATTCACCGTCCAGCGGCGGCGCGTATGACATCGCGCCGCCGCTGGGATGTGGCTGACGGACCAGGAGAATCCTAGTCGGCAGGAGAGAGCGAGGCGGGCTCGGACAGCGAGTGGCGAACGCCCAAAAGGCGCCGGTAGATCCTGACATAGCGCTGGATGGTGCTTTCCACTTGATGTGGGGCCACGCGTTCCAGACTCGCCTTACCCATGGCCTCCCACCGATCTCGTTCATCGACCAGTCGATCCATAAGTTTGGCGCAATCGGCCGGGTCTCTCGGCTCGAACAGGTAGCCATTCACTCCGGGCTCGACCAGTTCCGGCAGGGCCTTTGCATTGGCTGCCAGCACCGGTCGCCCGGTTGCCATGGCTTCCAGGGTGGCAATGCTCTGAAGCTCGGCTTCGCTCGGCATGAGGAAGATATCGGACGCGGTCAGCAGGCCCGGCAAGGCCTCATTGGGGACATAGCCGGTGAAGACAACCCGGTCCGCCACACCCAGAGACTCGGCCAACTGGCGTAGGACCGGCTCCAGCCGACCTCTTCCCACAATCACCAAGTGGGATGATGCCCGTGCTTGGCGCAAGGCTTTGATGGCGATTTCGATGTGCTTCTCTTCATCCAGGCGTCCGACAAACACAAAGACATCAGCCGTTTCCGAGATCCCGTATTCCCGGCGCATGGCATTCCGGTCAAAGTCGGGGCCCAGGTCAAATCGTTCACGAGACACACCACATGAAATGGCGTGCAAGGGAACGTCCAGTGCCTGTTCCTTCAGAATGGCCACAGCCGTGCGGCTGGGCGCTGTGACCGCATCCAGTTTTCGATAGATGCTCAGCATGGTCCACCACAGAAACCGGGTAAGCAGCCTGCGGCCGGCCTGGAACGGCATGACAAATCCGATCACGTTGGCGGGCATGAAGTGATTGGTGCCCACCACGGACAAGCCGCGGCGACGGGCAAGTCGATGGACGGTTCGGGACAGGGGATAATGATCCTGTATGTGCACCATGTCCGGCTGGAACGAATCCATGATCGCCCCAACCCGCGGCCCAGGCATCACGGCATAGCGTGCTTCCGGTACGCGAGGATCCACGGGTATGGCCGTGAGGTACTCAATCCGAACACCGTTTCTGTCTTCCTGGCATGCACGGAAGTTGTTGGATGGCGTGAGCATCACCACATTGTGCCCAGCGGACGCCAAACCTTCGGCCAGTTGTGTGGTGAAGACTGCTTGGCCGTTGGCATGCGGCTTGTAGGTTTGTCCAGCAATCAGAATACGCAAAGCTCCTCACTCCTCGTGCTCGTTGCGTTGGTTCGGCGCCAGGTCTTCCGAACCCCCGTTCTCCCTCTCATCCGCTTCTATCAGCTCACCCCACTTTTCAAAGAAGCGCAGACCGTATCGGCCGATCATGAACAGGAAGAGCACAAAGGCTGCGATGGCAACCACCTTCAGCCAGGCTTCCATCCTGCTGATCGACAAAGTAAAATGATACCCGATCAGAACCAAACTCCCCGTCCAGATCACTTCTCCCCCGAAGACTGTCGTGAACCATCGCCGCCATGGAACGCGCGCCATGCCGGCCGCGATGAGTGCCGGCACGGACAGGCTGGCGGTGAGCTTGGCGAGAAGCAAGATCTTGCGGGCATGCAGATTGACATCCCGCTTCAAGTGATCAATATGGGTATTCCTCAGCTTGATCCACCGCCCGTGGCGTACCAACCAGTCGGTTCGTCCAGCGAATCCGAGAGAGTACCAGACGATGTCGGCGCTGAGATTGCCGGCGCTGGCCGAAGCGAAAACCAGCCAGGGATTCATCAAGCCAGTCGATGAGGCGGCTGCCCCCAGCAGGGTGGCGATTGGCCCTTCGACGAATACCAAGATGGCAAGCAGCAGGTAGGATGACGCACCCCAAGGCACGCCGCTGCCGGTCTGAATGGCCAACCAGAATTGATTGATCGAATCAATAATGCCGCTCATGATGTGACCGTTTCCTAATGCACTTCCGTTCAATCGCCTTCAGCGCCCGGGCGATTGGGGTTACGAAAGCTCGCTCTCAGGCCGGGTTGGAAGACCAGGCATCCGAGGGCCTTCAACACCCATCCGTTTTGCCAGCGCGGCGCGCAGCGCCGTGCGATCGTCCCACATGTACTCAGTCTCTCCAAAGCACATGGATTGCTCGTGCCCTTTTCCGCAGGCGATAACCAGATCGCCCGGTCTTGCCAGGTCCACGGCCATCTCCAATGCCTGTCCGCGGTCGGGAATCCGCCACAGATCGACTCCCTCGCATGCGCCTGCCGCAGTCGCCGACGAGGCCATCTCCTGGAGAATTGAGGAGAGAGATTCCGTCCTGGGATCCTCGGCCGTGAGCACGGTGACGTCGGCCAGCTCGGCCGAGATCTCCGCCATCATGTGCCGCTTCTGCCGGTCCCGCAGGCCGGCTGATCCAAACACAGCGATCACCCGCCCCCGAGCCAATCCGCGGGCAGCCGACAGGGCCTGACGGAGTGCGTTGGGGGTGTGGGCGAAATCAACAATCGCCTGGAAAGGCTGACCAAGGTCAATCGGCTGCATTCTGCCGGGCACGGCCTCAAGGGCGCCCATCCCTTTCTGGGCATATTCGGCCGACAGCCCTAAAGCGTTCACGCAGCAGGTGAATGCAGCCAAGGCGTTCGATACATTGTAATCGCCAACCAGCGCCAGGTGGATCGGGATGTGACGCCCTGAATCCACGATCTGGAAGGAAACCCCATGGGGGGAGACCGCCACAGATTGCGCCGTCACATCGGCCTCCGAACTCCGACCATACATCCAGCGCCTGACCCCGGTGACGTCTGGCAAGTCCGATGCGCCGGGATCATCCGCATTAAGGACAGCCGCCTTCGCCGGGCCATCCGGCTTGGTCGCCGAGGATCCCGCCAATGCCAGCAGGCGCCCTTTCGCCCGGTGGTAGGCGTCATACGTCCCGTGAAAATCCAGGTGCTCATGGGTGATATTGGTCACGACGGCCACATCGAACTCACACCCATCGACCCGATGCTGGGCCAGACCGTGGGACGTGGCTTCAAGCACAACGTGCGTTAGTCCGGCGTCCACCATCTGCGCCAGGTAGCCCTGAAGGGCCATCGGTTCCGGCGTGGTCACATGAAAACCGGTGTCCAGCAACGCCTCCCCGATCTGGGCGCTGACCGTCGTCACCAGCCCTGCCTTGAGTCCGGCCGCAGCCAAAATCTGGTAGATCAAGTTTGCGGTGGTCGTCTTGCCATCCGTGCCGGTGACCCCGATAACCACCAGCGAACGGCCCGGATTGCCATGCCAGGCAGCCGCCAGGTGCGCCAGCGCCGCCCGCGAGTTCGGCACTTGAAAGACTGGCGGACCGTCCTGCGGGCCACCCTCTTCGACCACAAGCGCGGCAGCCCCGCGCGCCACGGCTTCGGCGAGATACCGATGCCCGTCTGTCCGGGTTCCGCGCACGGCGACGAACAACCACCCCGGCTCGACTTGTCTCGAGTCAGATGTGATCCCCTCGATAAGAACCTCGGGGTGAGGTGCCGCCTCCACTTCGGGCAGCGCAGCAAGCAGGTTCTGCAGTGCGACGGTCATGGTTCGTGTGATCGACGACGATTGATCACCGGTCGCCGGAAGACTCCTATCAACTCAACCATCTTACCGCTTTGGATGTTCGAGTTCGCGGTCAGGTAGGCCGAAACCGCTTGTGACATTGTGAAGAATATCACAAGTTGGATGGCGGATCGGGTTTGCTTCTTGACCGATCTAGAAGAGACTGCTGGCGGCGTTGAGGGCCCAATTGACCCACGGCGCCGAGAGGGTGCCCATCAAGACAATTCCGACGGAGCACAACCCCAACGCCAGAGCCGAACCGCGTGGGACCCGGATGGGGGTGGCTTCATCATCCGAGCGGTAAAGATACACGACCTTGAGGACGATCATGTAGTAGTACAGCCCGATGATGGCGTTGAGCACGCCGATAATTGCCAGCCATGCCAGGCCGCTTTGGACCGCGGCGTAGAACACCAGGAACTTGGCCATGAAGCCGGCCAGTGGGGGCATGCCGGCCAAAGACAGCATGGCTACCAGCAGGGCCAGCGCCAGGTACGGCGATCGTCGGCTGAGGCCGGCATAGTCCGCGATCTCGTCCGATCCGGCGGTTCTGGCGAACAGGGCGACCACGCCGAAGGCTGCCAGGTTGGTGAAGACATATGCCGCCAGATAGTAGACCAGGCTGGCGGCGCCCAGGGCGCTCAGGGCTACCAGGCCGATCATGGCGTATCCGGCGTGGGCGATCGACGAGTAGGCCAGCATGCGCTTGATGTTCTTCTGGCTGAGGGCGAGGATGTTGCCCACCGTCATGGTGGCCACCGAAATCCCAGCCAGGACTGCCGTCCAGGATGCGGCCACCTCTGGGAAGACGGCCAGCAGCACACGCAGCAGCACGGCGAAGCCGGCCGCCTTGGAAGCTGTGGAGACAAAGCCCGTGATCGGCGTCGGTGCGCCTTCGTACACGTCGGGCGTCCAGAAATGGAAGGGCACAGCGGCGATCTTGAAGCTGAAACCGACCAGCACAAGCGCCAGAACGACCAGCAGCACCACGGGAGGCACTTGTCCGGCAGATAAGCTTGAGGCCAGATCGTAGAGGTTCGTCTGCCCCGTGAAGCCATACAAAAGGCTGAATCCATACAGCATGATGGTCGACGTGAGCGCCCCAAACAAGAAATACTTCATGCCGGCTTCGGCGGAGCGGTCATCGCGGCGCATGAATCCGGCCAGAACATACAGCGGGATCGACGTCGACTCGATGGCCAGGTAGAGCATGATCAGATCGGCCGCCGAGGCCATCAAGCTCATGCCCAGCATGGCCACCACCATCAGGGCGTAGTACTCACCCCGGTGCCCGATATCGGAGAGGCCGATCGACAACAGCGCCGCCATGGCTCCTGCAAACAGAAAGACCAGGGTGAAAATGAAGGCTGGCCAATCGTGCCGGAGCATGCCACCGAACAGCAGCGTCGGATCGGACCCCGGGCGGCTGAACGCGAGCGACAGGACCAGGATTAATCCCAGCCCGCCAGCGGTGATCCAGCCCAGCGATTTGCGTTGAGAGGGACGGAAGAACAGATCCAAGCCAAGGATCACCCCGGCCAGGACGAGCAGCAGGATTTCGGGGAGAATGGCCAGGAGCATTCCGGGCTGGTAGCTAGGCACGGTCACTCAGGCACCTCCGACCAAACGCAGCACGGCTTCGGCGCCAGACTGAACCATCGGCGCGATCACCGAAGGGAAGACCCCGATCAAGACCATCAGCCCAGAAAGCAATATCAGCGCCACCTTGTCCTGAAGGATCAACGGGGAAATGTGACCCTTGAACTTGTCCGGCATGGCGCCAAAGAAGACTTTGCCCACGGCGATCATCAGGTACGCAGCTGTGATCACAATCCCCAGGACGGCCACCAACGCGGCAATCGGCGCTCGTTGCCAAAGCCCCATGAAGATCGGGAACTCGGCGATGAATCCCGAGAATCCCGGCATCCCCATCGAGACCAGGCTGCCAATAACGAACCCGACCATCGAGAGCGGAAGCACTCTTGCCATGCCGCCCAGTTCATCGAGCTGACGTGTATGCGCCCGATCGTAGACCGTGCCGACAACGGCGAAGAAGAGAGCCGTCATGACGCCGTGCGAGAACATCTGGATCCCCGCGCCTGTCAGGCCCTGCAGGTTGAGCGTGGCGAAGCCGAGCATCACCAGGCCCATGTGCGAGACGGAGGAGAATCCGATGATGTACTTGAAGTCCGTCTGTACCATGGCGATGAAGGCGCCGTAGACCACATTGATCGTACCCAAGACCAGAATGAGCCACGACCAGAAGTGAGCGCCCTCCGGGAGCAGCATGATCCCCACGCGCAGGGCGGCAAACGCGCCCAGTTTCATCAACACACCTGCGTGAAACATGGAAACGGCGGTGGGTGCAGCGACGTGTCCGTCGGGAGACCAGTTATGGAGCGGAAAAATGCCGCCCAGGATAGCAAAACCGAAGAACACAAACGGGAACCAAAAGTGCTGGAATGAAGATGAGAAACCGGCCTTCTGAAGCTCAAGCAAATCGAAGGTGTTCAAGCCGGACGAATAGACCATCACCAGGCCGCCGACCAGGGCAACCACCGATCCGATGAACAGATACAGGGTCAGTTTCATGGCGGCGTATTCCCGAGTTTGCTTCCAGCCCCAAACGGCGATCAGCAGGAACATCGGGAACACGGCGATCTCGTAGAAAAAGAACAACTGGAACAGGTCGAGCGATACAAACACCCCAAAGACGCCCGTGGCGAGGATGAACATGAAGGCGAAGAACTCGCGCGGGCGATCGTCGACGCCCCACGAGATCAAGACACCGGTGAACATCACGACGCCTGTGAGCAGCACCAGGGGCATCGAAAGCCCATCGACTCCCACATGGTATGAAATGCCCAGAGCAGGGATCCAGGGGACCTTCGAAACGAACTGATAGCCCGCTTGAGCCACATCGTAGTTCAAGTAGGTCCACACCGAGAGCAGCAGGGTAATGGTGGCCGCCATCAATGCCAACAGGCGGATTTCCCGATGCCGATCGGCCGGGATCATAAACAGGATCAGCCCGACAGCGATGGGCATGAACACGATAATGGACAACACGGGAAAGGCCATAACGGCTATCTACACTCCACCGACAACTGCTCGGGGTTCGACTTGTGCGCTCCGGGCTGCATCACCGTCATTCGATCTCCCTAGCCCAGCAACCGGAGCACAGTCTGGTTGATCACATTCAGAATCCAGCTTGGCCACACCCCCACCGCCAGCATCAGCCCCAGCAAGCGGCGACATGGCCAGCACTTCGCGGCGGCCGATCTCGAGCGACTTGCCTGTCCACGCCTGGTTGACCGGGCCGTGCAGCACGCCGCGGATGCCCTTGAGGACGTACGCACCTGTGATGAGGAGCCCAATCATCGAGACGGCCGTGAAGAGCGTGAATATCGGCCACACGCCTCGGACCACCAAGAATTCGGAAACGAAACCGTTCAAGCCCGGAAGGCCAACCCAGGCCATGGCGGTGAAGATGAACAGGCCGCCGTAGATGGGCATCAAGGGGAACAACCCGCCCAATTCTTCCAGCTTGCGCGTCTTGGTTCTCTGGTAGATGACACCGACCAACAAGAACATGCCGGCCGTTGAGACGCCGTGATTGAACATCTGAAGGACCGCCCCATTCATCGCCCAAACTGCGTCAGGCGCCGAAAGCGTGCCGCGCGCATATGCGGCGGCTGCGATCCCGAGCACGACCCATCCCATGTGATTGACAGACGAGTAGGCCACCAGCCGCTTGAGATCCGCCTGGCCCCATGCCGACAAGGCCCCAAACAGGATCGACAGGGTCGCCAAGAGGGCCAGGATCCAGGCGTACTGCTGAGCCTGCTCCGGGTAGAGCGGCAGCACCAAACGCAGGAAACCGTAAGCGCCCAACTTGGCCATGACACCCGCCAACAACATCGAGCCGCCGGTCGGGGCCTCGGTGTACGCGTCCGGCAGCCAGGTATGGAAAGGCCAAATGGGGATCTTGATGGCGAAGGCGATCACAAACGCCCAAAAGGCGATTGATTTCACCGTGGCAATGGGAACCGTGATCGGTAGGCCGAACAGCGAGAGGGGCTCGGTCAGCGCCGACCAATTCTGGCTGATGGTCACGATGTCGAACGTGCCTGACACCACGCCGATCAGCTGGATGGCCAGAAGCAGGCCCAACGAACCGCCCATGGTGTAGATCAAGAACTTGAAGGCCGCTCGCTGCCGATTCTCACCACCCCATTGATCAATCAAAAAGTAAATCGGGACCAGACCGACTTCCCAAAAGATGAAGAACAGCAGCAAGTCAAGCGACATGAACACGCCCAGCATCCCCGTCTCCAGCAGGAGGAAGAGGGCCAGGTGGGTTCGCAGATTACGTTCTTCGTTCCATGACACGACGATCGCCAGGGGCACCAGCAGCGTCGTCAGCAGAACCAGGACTGCCGTGATTCCATCGGCGCCGAGGTGGTAGTTGGCATTGATGGTCGAATACCAGGGGGCTTCTTCGACAAATTGGAAGCCCGGTTGGGTCGGGTTGTAGCCAAACCAAAGACCGATCGCCAGGCCCAACGGGATCAGGCTGGCCAGCAGGCTCACCCAGCGCAGCGTACTCTCATTCTCCCGGGGAAGCATGAGCACGAGCAGAGCCGACAGCGCCGGAAGGAATAAGATCAGGCTGAGAAGATGGGCTTGAATGAAAGACATTAAGATCGCTCTCTTAGCCTAGGGACTGGTGAGCAGGACATATGAGATCAACAGACCCGTGAAGATCAACCCCATGATCAGGTATTGCTGAACCTGTCCGGTTTGGACGAATCTCAAACCTCGTCCGGCCGCCTTGGTTTCATCTCCGACCAGATCGCCGAAGCCGTTAACAACCGGCAGATCAATCCAGTTTCGCAGCCCAGATCCGGCCCAGCGGGCCGCCCGAGCCAGGGCAACCAGGGCACCGTCGATGATCGTGCGATCCAGCCAGCGATAGCTCAACGTCTCGCCGATCCAGTAGACCGGGCGGACGAAGGCCGCTTGATACAGCTCGTCGAAGTAGTACTTGCGCTTGAGCAAGGTATGCACGGGCCCCAGCCATTTCGCCAACGGGTCGGAGGCCCCGGCCGGTATGCGTCGGTAGACCCACCAGCCGATGAACAGCCCGCCGAGGGAGGCGATGACGGAGGCCACAAAGGGCGTCATGTGGAAGGCCGCTTCGGGTGTCGGCTCAACCAGACCGGCGGCCAAGAAGTCGTGAAGGAAATTCGGCACCAACCCACCCAGCACCGGGAACGTGTTCGAGATGCCGATCCAGCCCGCCCCAACCGCGAAGATCGACAGCACCACCAGCGGCAGGGTCATGCTGGCCGGAGACTCGTGTCCGTGCTCAGCCGCCTTGGTGCGCGGCTCACCCAAGAAGGTGAGCGAGATCTGGCGCATGGTGTAGAAGGCCGTCAGAACCGCCGCCGCCACCAGCATCCCGAACACCCACGGGTGACCAGTGCCAAAGGCCTCCCCCAGCAGCTCATCCTTGGACCAGAAGCCTGCCGTCACCAGCGGGAAGCCGGAAAGCGCCAACCCGCCGGCAAGGAACGTCCAGAAGGTGATCGGCATCTTGCGCCGCAGTCCGCCCATGTTGAACATGTCGTTGGCATCCACGTGCTCCCCCGACGCGTGCGCCCCATGCTCCACGCCGTGGATCACCGAGCCGGAGCCGAGGAATAAGAGCGCCTTGAAGAAGGCATGCGTCAGCAGGTGGAAGGCGGCGGCCACGAAAGCCCCAATCCCCACCCCGGCCACCATGTAGCCGAGCTGAGAAATGGTGGAATAGGCCAGCACGCGTTTGATGTCGTTTTGGGCAACCGCGATCGTGGCCGCGAACAGGGCGGTGAAGGCGCCGATGGCGGAGATGACCGTCATCGTCGGGTTGAGGGGCATGCCCTCGCTCCAGCCGGCCGTGATCAGGGGGAACGTCCTCAGAATGAGATAGACGCCGGCCGAGACCATCGTGGCAGCATGGATCAGGGCCGACACCGGCGTCGGGCCTTCCATGGCATCCGGCAGCCAGACGTGGAGCGGGAACTGGGCCGACTTGCCCACCGTGCCGAAAAAGAGCAGCAGGCCGATCAAGCCAGCGGCCGTCAGCCCACCGCCCAACACCGAGGGTGTGGCGGCCAGCTTGTCGAGCACGGCCGGGTCACCCAGGATCGCATGGAAGCTCAAACTACCGGTTGCCGAGTAAAGGTACACGATTCCCAGCAGCATCAGCACGTCGCCGACTCGGGTGGTCATGAAGGCCTTGACCATCGCATCTCGGGCCGACGGCTTCCCGTACCAGAAACCAATCAGCAAGTACGAGCACAGCCCCATGATCTCCCAGCCCACGAACAGCAGCAGCAGATTGTCGGCCAGGACCAGAGTCAGCATGGCAAACGCAAACAAGGAGATGAAAGCGAAGAAGCGAGCGTACATCGGCTCGATGCCGCCGGACCTGGGTGGAAGCCCCTTGACATCGTCGGGGTCGGCCGGGTGGCCGAAGTTGTGGTAGCCGATGCTGTAGACGAAGATGGCCAGCAGCGTCCAGGAGACGAAAAACAGCCCCAGGATGGACAGACGGTCGATTTGAATGCCGAAGGCCAGTGTCTGGTTGCCGCCCGTAAGCCAACCGATGGAAGACACGATCGGCTCGGCAGCGAACCCCGGGGTGAGGAGGGCACGCACGAAGATCACCATCGCCAGCGCCCAGGATATGGCCACACCGCCGACGGCCAAGGAATGACTCAAGCTGTTGCTGCGATAAGCGAACAGAATAATGGCGAAAAAGGCCAGGATGGGCGGGAGCGGTATCAGCCAGGCGAGGAGTTCAGTCTGCATCAGCGGCTACCATTTCAAGAGATCGATGTCTTCAGCGACCACAGTGCCCCGGCGCCGGTAGATGGAGATGATCAGCGCAAGGCCCACCGCCGCTTCGGAAGCGGCGACGGCCAGCACGATGATGGCAAAGACCTGCCCAGAGATAACTGAGGGGTTCAAATAGCGCCAGAAAGCCACCAGGTTGAGAATCACGGCGTTGAGCATGAGTTCGATGCCCATCAGGATGCCGATCGCATTGCGGCGTGACAATACGCCGTAAATTCCCAAGCAGAACATGGCGGCGGCCAGCGCCAGAAACCACCACAGGGGAATCATTCGTCTTCGCCTCCCTCCACGCTGGTCTCGGGCCGGGCGATGAAGATGGCTCCGACCATGGCCGCCAGCAGCAGGATTGAGGCGACCTCAAATGGGAGCACGAACCGGTTGGCATCCACCAGCGACCGGCCCAGGTCGGAGAGCACCGTCGCCTGGTCCGCGGGCAGCTCGGAAGCGGTCACCAGGAGCGCCGGGACCCTGGCGAAAACAGCCAGCAGGCCGCCGAACAGCAGCAAGCTGACCAACCCAGCGACCCACCACAGTTGCGTCGACTGCGGCCCCGTGTCGTCCATCACCCGCCGCGTGAGCATGACGGCGAAAATGATCAGGATCGAGATGGCGCCGATGTAGACCAGGACCTCGACGACGGCCAGAAAACTGGCGTCCAGGATGACCAGCATGGCTGCCACACCGGCCATCACCAGAATCAGCCACAGGCCGGCATGGATCAGGCGCCGGCTGGTCACCACTAAAAACGAGCCTATCAGCATGACCGCCGCTATGACCAAGAAGATGATTTGAAGCAAAGTCATTGCGTGTCCCGTTCAGTGTCCATCAGGCACCGCCCACTGCGCCGGCAGGGGCCGAATCTGGTCCGCGCTGGGCCTCGACTTGCTGGCGCAGGGCACGAGCATAGGCCCTAAGGACCCCCAGCGTCAGCAGTGCCAGCAGGACGTTGGCGCCCAGAAGCGAGGGCGTCATCGGCCAGCCTAGGCTCTCGGCCAACTTCTGAACAATTGCCGTGACAACCACAACGGCCAGCGCAAGTGGGGTCAGGAATTTCCAGTTGAGGGCCATCAACTGGTCGATGCGGACGCGCGGCGAGCTGAAGCGGAACCAGATAATCACGAAGTACACCGCGCCGCTCTTGATCAGGAAGTACAACAGACCGAGAAGCGGATAGGTCTCAGCCCCTGGCCCCCGCCATCCGCCCAAGAAAAGCACGGCGGTCAGGGCGGAAACGGTGAAGGCATGCAAGAATTCAGACACCATGAACAGGCCGAATTTCATGCCCGAGTACTCAATGTTGTAGCCAGCGACGATCTCGGATTCGGCTTCCAGAAGGTCAAAGGGTGCTCGACCGATCTCGGCCACCGACGAGATGAAGAAGATCAAGGCTGCCACCGGTGCCAGGGCGACAAACCACGTGGCCTGGCTGTCCACAATCTGCACCGTGCCCATCGACCCGGCCAGCATGGTCGGTACGAGCAGCACCAAAGCCATCGGGATCTCGAAGGACACCAACATCGCCACCGCTCGCAGGGCACCCAGCAGAGCGTACTTGTTGTTGGACGACATGCCCGCCAACATGATACCCAGCGTGCCGACGCCCCCAATCGACAGGAGATAGAGCACACCAACATTGAGATCGGCGCCGATCAGGCTCGGGGCGAAAGGCACCACCGCCCACAGGCCGACCACGGACATCACGACCAGGAGCGGCGCCAGATTGAAGACCACCTTGTCGGCGCCTGAGGGCGTGATGTCTTCCTTTGTGATTAATTTCACGGCATCGGCGAAGTTTTGGAAGATGCCGAATGGGCCGACGCGGTTGGGGCCCAGACGGTCCTGAAAGCGGGCGCCCACCTTGCGCTCGATCCAGATCAGCACGATCGCTCCGCCGCCCAAGGTGGCTCCGATCAAGACCACCGAACCCACCAAGAATTGGATGAATGTGACCCAAGGGGCGGGCAGGCCGAGCCCAAGCAGAAATGTACGGATGAGATCCCCGAGCGTTCCGAAGGGATCGTTGAAGCTGAGACCGGTCACCTTTGGCTCCGAATGCAAGCGCACAAACAAACGGCTGATGTTTTCGTCACATCAGCCAAAGTTCTATGATCCACGTTTGTCATATCCATTCAAGGGCGCCCCGCCGCCAGGCGTAGAGGAGCCCAGCGGCCAAGATGAGGATAAACAAGAACTCCTTCAAGCACCATATACAACTGAAGCTGCTGGTAGGCAACCGCCCACGGGAACAGGAACACCGCTTCCACATCGAAGACCACAAAGATCAGGGCGAAGATGTAATACTGAATCTTGACCTGGATCCATGTCTCCCCGACGGTCTCAATACCGCACTCATATGTCGAGAGTTTCTCTGCGTTGGGTTTGTGGGGAGCCAACACGCGGGCGATGACGAGAGGCGAGGCTGCCAGCACGAGGGCCAAAGGTAGGAAGATGCCGATGAACGCCCATGGTTGGAGCATGTGGATTCCTCCGGGCGGAAGGATGATGGCTGCAGTTTGGGCCGCTTGTGCTCCGGCCAAAGCCTGTGAAGTCTATCACGAACGCCGAGGAGCGTCAAAAGAATCTGGCGACAAGGCCTCGCGGCTGGAACGGGGCGTCAGCCTCATTCTTGGTACGTGCGACCGAGGCGCGACTGCTCAGCAAGCCATCGACAAACGCCGGATTAGAGGCGGCGCCAGCAATCGAGTCCTTGCCTTGAGGGCAGCGCCAACCAGGCTCGGGGGCCGCATGCTAGAATGGGCCCGGTTGCCCCAAGCTGGCAGGCAATCCGTCTGTTTTTCGATCCCGGCTCTTCGCCTTTGGACCATGCCTGCGCGGCCAGCATGCCCAGGGCGATAAACACGCTGAATTGGGCTGAGAATGTGATTTCTAGGATCCTGAAGACCGCTTGGAAATCTGTCTCATTGGGCCATCGCCCACTCATTGTCCTGCTTGGCCTGGGCGTGTTGGTTGGCGTCTTGGTCGGTCGGGACTATGGTCTGTCGGTCGATGAGGAACGGAACGCCGGCGTGGGTGAGTTGGCGCTTCAGGCATACACAGGATCGCCGATCTACTTCGATCAACCCAACCTTGACGAACATGGCCCAGCCTATTTCATGTTGTTTGCCGAGACGTCAAGGCTCATCGACCACATCTCGCCCCAATGGACACTCGCCGACGGCCGACACCTGACCAACTACATGATGTTCATGTTGGCCGTCGCATCGATCTACTTCCTCAGCTTGAGATTCGTCTCCCGGGGCGCCGCCTTGGCAGCCACGGCCCTGTTCGCGACACAACCCCTCCTCTTTGGCCAGGCGTTCATCAACCAGAAGGACATCCCCTTCCTGGCCCTTGTCTTGGTCAGCCTGACCGTCGGGCTAACGGCCGTTGATCGCCTACCGCGGTCCCGTCTCGGCCCGGCACCAGGCATCCAAGCTGGAGACGGAGCGGGGTCGAGCCGCTTTCGAGATGAGCTACAACAGATCCCCCTGGCCAAGGCCATCGGGCTTGGGCTCGCCTCGGCGGCGATTCTGGTGATAGGTCTGGACCTGGTGCTCGGGAGCGCTCTGAGAAGCGCGGCCGAGGGACTCCTGGCGTCGGCTTATGCCGGCCATGCACCGACCCTGATCCAAGCCGCATTTGACCAGAGTCGCCACGGACGCCTACAAGACCCCTCTGGCGCTCTACATGGATAAGTTCGATTTGGCCTGGTTTGTCGTCCGGATGGCGGCAGCGGTGTTGCTCGTTGCCACGGCCTGGCTCGTTTTAAATCTTGTCTTTCCCAAACCCGCCCAAGAATGGGGATGGTCTTGGCGCCAGGCTTGGTCGTGGCACTGGGATTGGTGGGTGGTGCTGGCCGCTGTCTTGCTTGGTCTTACGATTTGCGTGCGACAGCTCGGGCTCTTTTTCGGAGTCTTGGTCAGCCTGTATGCACTCTATCGATGCCGGGCGCGGGCCCTGGTGCCTCTCGCCATCTACTGGAGCATCGCCCTCGTCGTGACGACTGCCACCTGGCCATATCTCTGGCCAAACCCGGTGGTGCGATTCATCAGCAGCCTCTACCTTTCAGCCAATTTCCCCGACACGCACGTGACTTTCTATAGAGGCGCCTGGCTGCGCGCCGGAACCTATCCATGGTATTTCTTCCCCAATCTGGCGGGGGTCGAGCTGACCGAGCCGGCAGTCGTCCTGATACTTGCCGGTCTGATTCTGGCGGTTCGACGCGTCACGCAACGCCCGGCGCACGCACCCCAAACCCTCCTTTTGGGCGCCTGGATCACGGTGCCGCTGGTGGGTTTGATCGCATTTCATATGACGACCTATGGCAACATCACTCACTTGCTGTTTGTGCTGCCGGCCTTCTTCATTTGGCGGCGATTGCTTTTGACTCCCTCTTCCCCTAGATTCCACGCCTGTGGATTCGGGCCATTTGATCGCCCTTTGCCTCGTCCCCGGGGTTTGGGGAATTGTCACCCTCCATCCCTACGAGTACATCTATTTCAACAGTCTCACCGGGGGTGTCAGCGGCGCGGCTGATTTCTACGAGATGGACCGTTGGTGCATTTCAACTCGAGAAGCCATTCAAGATGTCAATCAAATCGCCCCGCCAGGGGCAACCGTGATGCTGCCCTCCTCAACCCACCAGGCCATCCCCTTCGCCCGGCCCGACCTCCATCTCGTCGACAATCGAACCAGCTACGATCAGGCGCAGTTCGTCATTCAATGCAGCTGGATCCATGGGCTTGGACCCTGGCCAAAGGATGAGTTCCAACGCATTGCGGATGTCCGTCGTGGGAAGGCTGTGCTCTCGAGCATCTGGCAGCGGACCACGCCCCCTTGACCTGACCCTTCACAGCCAAAGGCCTCGGCTCAGGACTCTCCGGCCGGAATCGGAGACCCTATCGCTCTATTTGTGAAATCTCTGCACGATCTGATGGATCTGGGGCTGCACTGACCGGCCCACTCTGCACGTGATGGTAGAATCCCGGCGTGACGGCACGGGTCGCTGCCGACGAATGGCAGACTTTTCTCCAATCCCATCCACAGGCCCATCTGCTCCAAACCGACGCTTGGGGCGAACTCAAGTCGGGTTATGGGTGGTCCCACGAACGGATCCTGGCGGGCCCGGCCGGCGCGCTTATCTTGTACCGGCAGCTTCCTATGGGGCTCACTCTGGCATACGTGCCGAAAGGGCCTGTGGGCTCGTGGCTACCGACCCTCCTCCCCGCATTGGATGACGCATGCCGCGCCAAGGGCGCATTCGCATTAAAGCTCGAGCCCGACGAGAGCGACCCGATTGTTCGACGCCACACGCATGCCATCCGAAGGCTTCCGACCTGGCAGCCACTCGATTCAGCCTAGACGGACGTTGATTGTCGACCTTTCCCCGGATGAAGAAGACATCCTGGCTGGGATGCACCAGAAGACACGCTACAACATCCGGCTCGCGGGACGGAAGGGCGTCAGCGTTCGACCGTGGAATGACCTGGCCGCGTTTGGGGCCATGATGAATCGAACCGGGGAGCGAAACGAGTTCGGCGTTCACCTTCCGGCATACTACCGACAGGCGTACACATTGTTTCACCCTGAGGATCAATGCGAGATATTGGTCGCAGAACACGACGGCCAGCCCCTGGCGGCCGTGATGGTCTTTGCACGCGGCCGCCGCGCTTGGTACCTCTACGGCGCTTCGCTCGACATCGAACGGCAGCGAATGCCGACCTATCTCCTGCAATGGGAAGCCATGCGCTGGGCGAAGGCCAAGGGCTGCTTGGAATATGACTTGTGGGGCGTGCCGGATGAAGATGAAGAGCTCCTTGGAAGCCCAGTTCGTGCACCGGAGCGACGGGCTTTGGGGCGTTTACCGTTTCAAGCGCGGCTTTGGCGGTCAGCTGCGCCGCACTCCGGGTGCATGGGACCGTGTCTACCGGCCGCTTCCCTACATGCTCTACCGCCTGGTCGCCCAGCGGCGAATTCAAGGCTGAGTCATGCCCCTAACCATGCACCAAGTAACCACGCAAGACGAGTGGGACCGCCTGGTCCTCTCCCTGCCCAACCCTCACCTGCTCCAATCCTGGCTCTGGGGCGAAGTCAAGCACGGCTTCGGATGGCAGCCCGATCGTTGGATCTGGAAAGACGAAGCCGGCAGGCCGGTAGCGGCGGCTCAAGTCTTGGAACGCCGTCTCCCCGGCCCGCTTCCGCTTGGCGTGCTCTACGTTCCCAAGGGTCCGTTGCTCAATTGGGAAGATGGCCCGGTTCGGTCAATTGTCCTGGACGACCTTGAGCGTCTTGCTCAGCGGCCAGGCATCATCCAATTGAAGATCGACCCGGATCTTCCCGTCGGGTTCGGCTTTCCCGGGCAGGAAGACCATCGCCCCAACCCCGCCGGACCGGAGGTGATGGCGCAGCTGAAGGAACGCCGATGGACGGCGTCCAAAGAGAACGTCCAATTTGCCAACACGATGATCGTCGACCTGCACCGGCCGGAAGACGACTGACTGGCCGATATGAAACAGAAGACGCGCTACAACGTCCGGCTCGCAGGACGCAAAGGTGTGGAAGTACGGCCCGGGTCAGCGGCAGACCTCGACCTGCTCTACCGGATGTATGCCGAGACCTCCCTGCGCGACGGGTTCGTCATCCGCAGCCGGGCCTACTACCGGGAGGTCTGGGGACGGTTCATCGACGCCGGGTGGGCCCAGCCGCTGATCGCCGAAGTCGCCGGCGAGCCGGTGGCGGCATTGATCGTCTATGCCTTTGGGCCTACGGCCTGGTACCTTTACGGCATGTCACGCGATGCCCATCGAGAGAAGATGCCAAACTACCTGCTCCAGTGGGAGGCCATGCGCTGGGCCAAGACCAAGGGCTGCCAACGCTATGATCTCTGGGGGGCGCCGGATGAGTTTGATGAGAGCGACCCGATGTGGGGCGTCTACCGCTTCAAGGACGGTTTCAACGCCCGCGTGGTGCGCACCATCGGGCCCTGGGATTTCTCATCCCGCCGCCTCTTGTACTGGGCATACACGGGCTTGCTTCCCCGCATGCTGTCGATCATGCGTCGAAGGGGCCACCGGCAGACAGCCGAATTGCTGGATTAGACTTGCATGCTACACTTCGGTGAAAACCCGTCTTGATTACGCTCAGTCGCTGATCTAAGATCAATTCTTGCGCGATGGCGCAAGAGTTCAAGGGACAGAACGAAGGGCTCAACATGCTGGGTACATTGGCCTCAAGTCGATCCCAAGGTGCCGGGGGAAATCTTTGATCTCAAAACTGCGAACGCTTATTGGGTGGATGATCCCTGCCGCCTTCATAACCCTCGTTCTTCTATCGCTCTTCGGTGGGATCCTCGGGATCGATCCCGACATGAAATGGGGCCCGATACGTATTGGGTTGCTCTTCATCGGCGCCGCGGGGATTCTGGTCGTGGGGCTTCTGCGAGCCATCGCGATCATCGACGAGCGCATCTTGGGTAGGGATCGAAGACTATCCTTGGCACACTTGTCATCAGAAAGTGTCCTTCCTTCAGGAGAGCCTGTAACAAGCGGTCGCCCCCCCTGGATCGCAATTGTCATGGTCGCACTCGTCCTCGGGGTAGTCTATGTGGGTCTTGTGAGTGTTTGGCATTGGACCAACTGGCCCACCACGACAGACTACTACGGCATGCTCGGAGACGCATTTGTGCACGGCAAGACGTATCTACCCCTTGCGCCTCCGCCTGAGCTGGCAAAGCTCAGCGATCCCTATTCGTCCGAAGCGAGGAAGGGACTAAGTGTCATCGGGGATCTCTCGTACTATCAGGGCAGGTACTATCTCTACTGGGGCCCGGCCCCTGCTGCCGCCCTCGCTGGACTCGAGTTGCTGGGCTTTCCACCTATGGGGGATCAGATGGTCGTGTTTGGAGCAGTCTGCCCTCACTTTCATCTTTGGGGCCTTGACCATCCTCAGGCTATGGCGGTCTTTGGCCCCCAAGATCCCTGGTTGGCTCCTGGTCGCCGGCATCGTCGTTTTCGGGACCGTCCATCCGATGCTATGGACCTTAAACAGCCCATCTATCTATACAGCCTCGAATGCTGCAGGGCAGGCTTTCCTTATCGGCGGAGTCTTCTTCATTACGGTTGCGTCGACAGGACTATCGGTCAAGAGTTTAGATCTCGCCCTCGCCGGAATGTTCTGGGGCCTCGCCATTGCCACGAGGCTCACCACAGGTGCAGCTGTAGTGGTTCTCCTGCTCGGGGCCGTTGTCCTCATCGGGGCAGGGGCATGGCGGATGCAAGACTGGCGGCAAGCAGCATCCCAACTGCTCGCACTCGGTCTACCTTTCGCTGTGGTCATGCTTATCTATGGATACTACAACTTCGTTCGCTTCGGGAACTTCCTGGAGCCGGGATTCAGGTTCCAGCTCACAGAAGCCAACAAGAGTGTGCAATTCGCCCATGACCAACTCTTCTCTCTCCAATTCCTTATCCCGAACTCGCTCTATCACTTCTTCGCGCCTCTTCAACTGAGGTCCCATTTCCCTTTCCTTCGGCCCGTCTATGGTGAGTACTTGCCGTTCTCCCAGTTCATCAAGAGGCTTGGGATTGTACCGGGCCCAGGAATTGGGGCCATTACGGGTCTCATATTCGCGGCGCCGACCTTGGCTTTGAATTTACCCCTCCTGAGCCGCCTTCTCTCTGCAGCGGGTCCTACGGAGATCGCAAGCAAACCTGCTGTCGAGAGATCATCACGCCAGGGCTTCATCGTCCCTCTCGGCCATATCGGGCTTGTGTTTTTCTTAGCCGGCGTCGCCTCCAGCCTCCCTGTGCTCGCCTACACATATGCCGCCAGCCGCTACGATTTAGACTTTGTGCCACTTCTGGCGCTTTCGTCCGTGATAGGCATGTGGTATCTCTATGAGGACTCTCGCCCCTACCCTCTCAGGTCAAAGCTGGCCGTCCTTTTGATTGTGGCCCTCGTCGTCACATCAACCGCTATCAGTTTCGTCCTGGCACTGAGCGGTGCAGGATCCAAATTCGACGACTTCAAATCCGTCCTTGTACCGATTTCTTGTTGCCTTTTTCTCCCGATAGCCGATTGCCGCAAGTTGTGCGGCCGCAGCGTTTCACTTTACTCAGGTCAGATGACCCAGATCAAAGGGACACCTTCATTGGGCAGTCACAGCTCGGAGCCATTCCCGGATCGGCCGGTGCCCTAAAAGGATGGAGACGATGCCGCTTGAAGAGTTGCCTCGAGTTCCGTTGGCTCACCTACCCACGCCGCTCGATCGGCTGCCCAGGCTGAGTGACGCCCTCGGGGTGGACCTTTGGATCAAGCGCGACGATCAAACCGGGCTGGCTTTCGGGGGCAACAAGACGCGCAAGCTGGAGTACCTGGTGGCGGGCGCCCAGGCGCACAAGGCCGACCTGCTGATCACGACCGGCGCGCCGCAGTCGAATCACTGCCGCCAGACGGCGGCTGCCGCCGCCAAGATGGGCATGGACTGCTGGCTGGTGCTGATGGGCGGTCCCCCAAGCGAGACAGCCGGAAACATTCTGCTCGACCGACTGCTCGGCGCCAACCTGATTTGGACCAAGGACGACCCGCGGGATGTCGCGCTCGAGGCGGCGTTTGAAAAGGCCAGGCAGGCTGGCCACCAGCCCTACCTGATCCCCTACGGCGGTTCAAGTCCAACGGGGATCGCAGGCTACGTCTCCGCCATGCACGAACTCAGCCAGCAGAAGCTCGATTTCGATGTGATCATCTTGGCTTCCTCTTCTGGGGGCACGCAAGCCGGTTTGCTGGTGGGCGCTCGCCAAGTCGGGTTTGGAGGCAAGATCCTGGGGATCAGCGTCGACCCGCCTGCGGAGACGCTCCGGGCCACGGTCGCCGATTTGGCAACTCAGACCTCCCAGATGCTCTCACTAGGTTGGTCATTTGAACCGGATGAGGTGGAGGTCGATGACCGATTCTTGGGCGGCGGCTACGCCGTGGTCTCTGCGCTTGAGCGGGAGGCCATCCAAAGCTTTGCCCGCCAAGAAGGTATCCTGCTTGATCCGGTCTACACGGGGAGAGCGGCCGGCGGGATGCTTCGGCTGATAGAAAACGGCGACATTGCCCGCGGGGCCAAGATTCTCTTTTGGCACACGGGAGGAACCCCCGGCCTGTTCGCATTCACCGATCAGATCGCCTGATCGTCATCCAACAATTCGAAGACTTCAACCGGCCTTTGTTTCCCCTCCAGCACCAGGCCTTCTACGGGCCGAACCGACGGACGCTTCTCCAGCCTTTCCAGCGTGCGGCTTGAGACCAGGATCTGGCCCAACTCGGCGTTTTCCTGCAGCCGCTTGGCGGTGTTGACGCTGTCGCCAATCGCCGTGTAGTCCAGCCGGGCCTGGCTTCCCACCAGGCCGAGCAGAGCATCTCCCGTGTGAATCCCGATTCGGAAGGTAAGGCGAAACTGGGGATCGAGACTCGGATGTAGGTCACCGATCGACCGCCGGATGTCCCTCGCCGCCCGAACCGCTCGCATGGCATGATCCGCCTGAGGCACCGGCGCATTGAACCAGGCCATGACCGCGTCGCCCATAAACTTGTCGATGGTCCCCTCTTCGGCGAGCACGGCTTCTGCCGCAGCAGCCAGGTAGCGGTTCAGAACCGACACGAGCTCTTGAGGATCGACCGTTTCGCTGAAACTCGTGAACCCGCGCAGGTCAGCGAACAGCGTCGTGATCTCGCGAACTTCTCCACCCAGCTCAAGACTGTCGGGGTCGAGTTGATCGATCACCGCTGGAGAAACCATGCGCTCGAACAAACGCCTCTGAGCTTCCAGATGTCGGCGCTCGGTCAGGTCCTCCAGCACGATCGCCACCCCGCGCGTACCATGCTCGGCGCTCTTGAGCGGCCCGAGGCTCATATTGATCGTCACTTGCCCCCGGTCTGGCAGATCGCTGGTGACCTCGACTCCTACGTGTCGCCGATCGTGGGCTTGCACATCTGAGAGCTCATTGGCCAATTGGTCGTTGAGCATCGGAAGGGCCCCGGAAAGTGGTTCTCCGAGCAGCTTGTCCCTGGTTTGGCCCAAGATCCGTTCGGCAGCCCGGTTCACCAGGGTGACCTTGCTCTCAAGATCGGCGGTGATCACGCCGCTGGCGACCGAGGCGAAAACGTCTTCCATGAAGTTCTTGAGATCGGTCACTTCCACCAGACTCTGGCGCACCGATTCGAAGAGACGGGCGTTCTCCAGCGCCACCGCAGCTTGATTGGCGAACGCGGAGATCAACTGCCGCTCACGCTCACTGAACTGCGCCTCTTTGACCTTATTGTCGGCGTAGATGACGCCGATCAGCTTGCCTTTGACTTTGAGGGGTACACACAAGATGGAGGTCAGGTTGTAGGCGATGATGCTTTCATTGCCGCCGAACCGCGGATCCGACTGAGCGTTGGTGGTCAGGATGGCTTCACCCGACGATTGGACCCGGTCGACGATGGTGCGGCTAAACTCGATCTCCAGATCATCCAGGGATTCCCGTTCCCAATTCCGAGCTGCCACGGTCTCCATGCTGCCGGACTCGTCCCGCAGCATCATGAACACTCTCTGGGCGCCGGTCAGGCGGACCAAGGTGTCGATGACCTCCGTCAGCACCACGTCAAGTTCCAGCGATGAGTTGATGACCTGGCCGATCTGAGCCAGGGCCGACAAACCTCGGCGCTCCCGTTCGCGTGCTTCGACCGTCTGTTGAATGACCAGCAGGGTCCCGCTCATCTGGCGCAGGCTTTCCAGGACGCCTTCTGGCAGATGGTGTCCAGCGCGTTCGAGTCGCACTTCGGCCAGGGCGAGTTTGGCGCGCAGTTCTTCGGCGCTTCGGCTCATGCGCGCCATGTGTTCTTCTACGGAAGGTCGAAAGGTTGGATCGGCCACGTCAAGTCCCCAGCTGATGGACAACATTCAGGAAGACTCGATTATAAGATTCGGGAAGATCAGGGAACAAGCAGAGATCACCAGCGGTGAGCCAAAAGAAAGCATGTTGCAGACGGCAACGCCTGCTTTCGGCAGCCAACAATTATCGGCGTTAGAATAGGTCGCCAACGACCGCAGCAGGCCAGAGGGCATCCACCATGCGCGCCGATTTCGCTGACACCAGATTCTCACAGAATGACCGTTCTTCGCTTGGTATCTCCCGGCGAGAGATAGTGGTTCTGCTAGCGATCCTGGCCATTCAGTTGATCTTGATCTCTCCTTCGCTCCTGCCGGGGTTCCCACAGATCAACGCATTCGACGAGGCCAAGTACATTATCAGCGGAAGGCAGCTGCTCCAATTCGAGGTCCGTGATTTGGCATGGGGCCCGCTGGTCGCCGTGCTCTACGCCCCGCTCCATGTGATCTTCGGCGCATCACCGGATTGGTTCATGCTCGAGGCATGGGCGGGGCGCATCATCCTGTTCATCTTCCTTTGGCTGACGACCGTCGCCCTGGGGGTTGAGCTGCACCCTCATGTACATCCCTATGTCTTGGCCGGCGTTCTTTTCGTGAGCGTCCCCTTCTTCGCGGTGGTCGCTAACCAGAGCGACGCGCTCTTCGCCGGCTTCGCCTCATTGGCCGTCTCACGATTGCTGGCGTTCCGCCGAACACACCGGCTGTCGTCCGTGGCATGGGGATCCCTGATGGTTGGCTTGGCCGTCCTCAGCCGCGCCGAGGCGGTCCTCCTATTCGGCCTCTACCCGATCCTGGTCCTGGCAATTGGACTCCGCCGCACATCAGCGACTCGTTTGGCGGCAAGCATTGTGCTTCCTGCCCTGGCGGTCCTGGCCCTGTATCTCATCGCATTCCGCTGGTCGACCGGCTCATTCAACCTCGGTTTCCAGGGGAAGGCGTACAACTCATTTGAGACCAATCAATCCGTGACCACCGGGGGGGATGTAGCGGCGGGCAAGGCCGAAGCTCGCCGTCTGTACGGCACAGCCGAAGAGAACAACAACTCGGTGGCTCGCGCCATCATGAGAAACCCCAGAGCCTTTGCCCTTCGCTTGTGGGCGAGCGCCAGGACGATCCCGGGCTTCTACCTCGCCTTCTTTCAGAGCCAGCTTGGTCCGGCCCTGGCTGTCCTGTGTTTGTGGGGAATAGTGCACCTGGTCATGGCTGGACGCTTTGACGCTCTGGCGATCTTGGGGGTTTGGGCCATCGAGCCCTTGAGTTCAATCGCCTTTCTGCCTCGGCATCTGGTGCCTCAACTTACCTACATCATCCTTGTGCTTGGCGCTGTCGGCGCCAGCGCCGTGGTCCGCCCCAGAACGCCAGCCATGCACTGGCTGCATCTCGCAGGCTGGGGGGGCGTTGGCGTTGTTCGGGTGGTTCGATGGCAAACTCGCGCTCGTGGTGGCTGGACTGATGGTGCTTCTAACCATGGCATTGATCGACTTGCTGAGATCGACTTCCGCCTCCTTTTCGTCGCAACCAGCAGCCTCTTTCTTGTTGCTGCTTTCGGCTGGCCTGATCTTGAGAACGCCATTCCACTTTCCAAACTACGCTGCCTTGGGAACCACCAGCGAGGAGCTGGCCATCCACTTCCTGGAGAGCTCACGTTCCCAAGGACTCTCTAGTGATGTCCCCCTACCCTGGCCCAGCGATCGCAGCCAAAATGTCTGACGTTGGCCCGGGAGACGTGCCCCAAGGCGCAAGGACACCAGGGCCATTTTTGGCCTGGGTGCAGACCAAGGACATAGCCGCCATCTACTTGGATCGGCAATTCAAGCGATCGGAAGAGGTGTACGATCTGGCCAGCAGCCTAGTGGGCGATGGGCTGCGAGTGGCCTACACCACTCCTGACGGAAGAATCCGGATTCTCCAACCCACTCGCTAGGTTCCTACTGATTTGGAAATGCCTATTGCAGCCAGGCTACACCGGTGGTCTCGCCGCCGAACCGGCGCGGTGGCGCTGTGCTCGTTCTCTGCGCTGAGGATCCTGGACAAATCGCCAGTAGTTTTGCCCCAAGTCGCGACAGATACGTTTCCCAAAACAGGCGGTGCACCTCAGACCAAGTGCGCTCGACGTCTTCCCTCGGTGCCGACCGGCCGCCAAAACGCTCTGCCACATAAGCGTCAACGATCTGCCGGCTGCTCGACTCAGCCTCGGGAAGGACCGACGCCAAGCGATCAACTCGCTCGAAAGGCGTATCCGCGCGATCGATTTCGACCCCAAGGCGCGGCAGCCAGCTGGACCACGCCAGGTAGATGCGCGAGGTCGGCCCCCCTGCTTCCCAGATCGCCTGAGGCTGCTCGCTCGAGACACGCAAGCCCAAGCGCCGCATGCCTCTCCACGACAACAATTGGGCCGCCTGCTTCCAGGCCGGATCAAGGTTCAAAGCGAGCCACCCCAAAAGAAGGATCAGCCCCATGGCAGCGAGAGGGTAAGTCACCCAGCCGAACCGAGCTCCGGCCGACGAGGCGGCCTCACTCCCTCCAAGGGGCTGGCCCTCCTCAAATCTGTTGAGGCGAGCCAGCGGGTCGGCCGGGTTGCCGGAAGACGTCCCGCCGTCCGTCGAATTCTGATCTGCGCCCAATGGCCCGCTGTTTTCGGGCCGCCGAATGTCCGGTTGGGAAGCCGTTGGCTCAAACGGCACCCAGCCGAAACCGGGGAAGAAGACCTCCGGCCAAGCGTGAGAGTCCAAAGCTCGAACTTCATATACCCCGCTGGATGTTTCCTGCGTCCCGCTTGCGTAGCCGACCGCCAGCCGGGAAGGCACGCCGAGCACGCGCAGCATCATCACTTCGCTGCTAGCGTAGAAGTTGCAGAAGCCAATCTTGTAGTCAAAAAGGAACCAATCCAGCGGGTCCTGGTTGGCAGGCGGGGCATCCGTGACGCGCGAGTAGTGGATGTTGTCTCGAAGCCAGTTGGTGACCGCCGTGGCCTGGTCAAACGGCGTGCTTTGCCCCTGTCCAAGACTCTCGGCCAGCGCGCGGAACCGGTCCGTCAATCCGTCCGGGACCTGAAGATAGGCGGAGGTGACCCAATCCGGGTAGTCTGTTCCGGCCCCGCGCAGTTGAGCGGCCGTGGGCACCGGGACAGAGGCACGCGCGGTGTAGGAATCCCCGTCATAGAGGGGCTGGCGGGCAACGAAAGTGGTTGGGTCTTGTCGGCCTTCACCAATTGGGGTGAAGGACACCTGGCTGGTGCGATCGACCCAGAATGTGTCGGATGGCACGTAGAGCCGGCTCAAGATCGAGAAATGGGGCCGAAAGACGATTTCAACGTCCTGGCGTCCCCTCCAATCCGGCCGGGGAAGGTTCCCTTGGCGTGGATCGAAATCCTGGAGCGACTGGGGACCTGAGGTCCAACTCCCAGCCTGGTACTGGGCGTAGGTGCGCGCCTGCCAATAGAAACGGCCGCCTGATCTCAAGACACTGCCCGGCTTGACTTCCATCACAATCCGGTCATCGAGCTCGGTTCCGGCCGAAAGTTGGAGACTGGCCCCGTAGGCGTCACCAACGTAGAGCACCGGCGAGCGCAGGCTGGCAACGGCGTTGCCCAGGCGGTCCCTGGCGGCTCGCCACGGTCCGGATACGTCCGACCACAAGTTGGAGGCGGCCTTTGATTGGGCGAAGGCTGGGCCTGCCCAGGCGGCGGTCACGATCAAGATGGCCGCAACGGCGCTGACACGACCCAAATCCCACCCCAAGGCCGCCGGCACCCGGACGCGGCGCGCATACCAGCCCGAACGACGCTTCCCCAACTCAAGACGAATCATGATCATGAAGGTCAGGAGGATGTAGATGGCCACGTAGGCGGTCAGGTGCCCGTGTCCCAAGGCGTAGTAGGCATTGATCAACAAGGCAAGTCCAGGTGGGAGGACCGCCCGCCAGAAATGGCCGTGTCGGAAGAGCGCCACGGCGCCAGAGGAAACCATCAACCAATACAAGCCGGCCATGACCAGGACAAACATCAGGGTATCGGGGTTCGGTTGGCTGGCGGCGAATGAGGCGAGGAACGCCCCCAAGCGATGGAAGAGGGCGGAAACACGCGCCGCCCAACTGAGCGCGGGATCCAGAGTCAGCCCCAAGAACCAGCCGATGAAAAACAGGGCATACACGAAGCTGATGAATCGCCCAAAGCCACCCGAGAATCGGCTGCGTGCCAGCGCCGCCCCTGTGCAGGCCGCAAGCAGTGCCAGGGGAGGAATGAGCGCCAAGTGATCGGCCCAATCCGCAGCCGCCAAGCCAACAGCTGAGACCAGGATCATCAGCAGATAGAGTCCGAAAGCGATCCCATCAAAACCAATCGGGCTCGGCCGAGATTGAGGTGGTTCCACTGGCCGTGCTGCCACGCGCGTTCCCTTCATCGCTGTTCTTGGATTGATTCTAATCCCGGACGGTGGTCGTTAAGGACCAAATGGTTTGCACACCTTCTACGCATCCCCTGGGCGCGAGGTTCATTGCACCTGACGGCTCGGCTTTCTTGCTGGTGCGCCGCAAGACTGATATGATCCTCGATTGAATCTCATGACCCCGACACTTGATCCCCAATCCGCCCGCGCCCGTCTGTACATCCTTCTGGGCGGCATCATCCTGGCGACCCTCCCATGCTACTGCGCGGGCATTCTGGCCATTCGTCGTGCGCCCAGCGGCGCCACGCCCACAGCCTCTCCAACCCCGACCGAAGCCGCCAGCCCCACGCCCACCGTCTTGACCGTCACGCCCAGCCTGACCCCAACCATCACCGAAACGCCGACCGAGACGGCCACACCGTTCGTTCCGCCCTCCACAACGCCGACGTCCACCAGCACGCCGACAGCCACGCCCAGCGACACGCCGACCTCGACCCCGGTGCCCCCCAGCCCAACGGCGACCGACACCGCCGTCCCGCCAACCTCCACTTTCACAGCCTCGCCCGTGCCAGCCAGCAATACACCCATTCCGCCAACCGACACGCCCACCCCACCCACGGCGACAGCCAACTGATGGCTCCCTACAGCGACCCCGACCTGCGCGATCGGCTTCGCCAGTCTCTGCTCCAGCTGGCGGCTGTCCCTGGACCACCCGGATTTGAGGCGCCCATTCGTGAAATTCTTCACAAGCTGTGGGCGCCTTTGGCGGATCAGAGTTCGATCTCCAAATTGGGAAATCTGGCGGTCAGAGTCGACGGAACCGGCACGCCGCCGCGGCCCTCCATGGCCATCGTGGCCCACATGGATGCCATCGCCTTCATCGTGCGCCGGATCGATCACGGCTTCCTGCACATGTCTGGATTGGGAAGCGTCGATCCCAGGGCGCTGCTGGGCCAGAAGGTAACTGTGGTGGGCCGTCAGCCCCTGACGGGGATCATCGTCCGGCCTCCGGATGCGTGCCTGCCCGATGGCCAACGCGATCGGACAGCTTCCGTCGAACATCTGCTGGTCGATTTGGGACGGGATGAAGACGAGGTAAATCAACTGGTCCGTGTGGGCGACATCGTCGTCTTCGACGAGCCCGTCCAAGCCCTCGGCGATGATCTGGTGATCGGCCCCGGACTGGACAACCGGGCGTGCCTGACGGCTCTAACTGAGGCCCTGGCCAACCTCCGCCAACATCGCCCAGCGTGGGATGTTTGGGTCGTGGCCACCACGCGCGAGGAGCGGAACACCGCCGGCGCGGCCACTGCGGGATTTGATCTGGCACCTAACATAGCCGTTGCGGTGGATACGACTTTCGGACACGGACCTTCCGACGACGACCAAGGCACCTTCCCACTCGGCGGCGGGTTGACCAATGGACTGGGCCCGGCTCTGCACCCCGCCGTGCATGCCTTGCTGGCTGCGGCCGCCGATGATTCCCAGGTCCCATTGGTCGATGAGATCCTCCCCCGACAAACCAGCACCGACGCTGACGAGCTCCAAGTCGCCGGGGCCGGAATTCCAACCGGTCTGCTCGGCCTGCCCATTCGCAATATGCATTCTTGCGTTGAGATCGCCCATCTGGATGACCTGGCAGCCACAACGCAGCTCTTAACAACGCTTGCCCGTCAGCTTGACGACGACACCTTGGCGGTCCTGGAGACCGCCTTCGACGATGACTGACATCGCCGGCGGCCTCAGCCCGTCACGATTGGAGCTCATCCGACGCCTGAGCGAAGCCGTAGGCGTGTCTGGTGATGAGGGCCGCGTCCGGGCCATCGTGCGCCGCGAACTCGAAGGCCAGGTGGACGATCTCCGCACCGACAGCATGGGCAACCTGATGGCCATTCGCCGCAGCCAGGCGCCTGACGCCCTGCGCGTCATGCTGGCGGCACACATGGACGAGGTGGGGTTCATCGTCACCAACCTTGATTCCAAAGGCTACCTGTCGGTCGCGCCCGTTGGCGGCGTGAAGGCCGAGCAGTTTGTGGGGAAGAAAGTATGGGTGGGCCCGCACCTCAGCCTGGGGGTGGTGGGCGTCCAGCCGATCCATCTGGCGGGCAAAACCGGGCTCGAGTCGCGTCCCAACTTCTCATCACTGCGAGTCGACCTGGGTGCCTCCGAAGACCAGATTGAGGCAATGGGGATTCGCCCGGGCTCGTACGGTACCTTTGCCACGGCCTTCGACCACGAGTCTGGCCACCTGCGGGGCAAGGCGCTCGACGATCGATTGGGGGTGGAGATCCTCATTGAACTGCTGCGGCGGCCGATCGCCGGCGTCGACCTGCTGGGGGTCTTCACCGTCCAGGAGGAAATTGGCGCGCGCGGGGCGTCCGTCGCAGCCCATGCCCTGGAGCCGGACGTCGGCCTGGTGATCGACTGCACGCCGGCGCGCGATCTGCCGAATTCGACCGGCACCATCAACCCAGACCCCAACACGCGCCTGGGCGCCGGCCCGGCGATCTACGTCGCCGACGGCCGCACGGTGAGCGATCCGCGGCTGGTGAGCATGGCCATCGATGCGGCGGAACGCCTCGACCTCCCTTACCAAATCCGCCAGCCGGGGGCAGGCGGCACCGATGCCCAAGCCATTCAGCGCTCGCGGGCAGGAGTGCCCGTGATCTCGATTTCCGTGCCGGGGCGGTATGCCCACAGCCCGGTCGGATTGGCGCTGGATGCGGATCTGCTGGCCACCGAATCCCTGCTCCGTGGTCTGCTGACCTCTCTCGGACAGGGTTTGCCCTCCCTGTAGATCGCATCCGACCGACCTCGCCGGCAGCCTCCTCACCCACAACCCAGAACCCTGAATGCGCAGATCGCCGAATCCGCTGTTGGCGGACCGGCATGCTCAGGTGTGGCAGGTGATGCGCTTGATTAGACGATTGGAGAAGGGTCTAGATGACGGCGGTGAAATCCGGGGGCGGTGCCTGGCCGATCAGGCTGCCCGGCACACGTTCGCTGAGCAGGCCCACGATGGCATCCTGGTCCCCCTCCCGCGCCAAGCGGATGAGCTCGTCGATGGTGGCGTTCAACTCCGCGGTCGATAGGCCCGGCTCTTCTTGAACCATGACCACATCGCGATGCTCGGTGGGCTGGTAGTCCATCCCCTCATCCCACAGGCTTTCGCTCAGCTTCTCACCCGGACGGATGCCGGTGAATTCGATTTCGATGTCACGTCCGGGCTCAAGGCCGGACAAGCGGATGAGGTCCTCCGCCAAATCCAGCACGCGAATTTGGTCCCCCATGCGCAGCACAAAGGTCTCCGAACCCTGCCCCATGCTGGCGGCTTGCAGCACAAGATGGACCGCTTCGGGAATGGTCATGAAGTAGCGCTGCATCTCCGGATGGGTGATCGTGACCGGGCCGCCGCGCATGATCTGCCGCTTGAAGACCGGGACGATGCTGCCCCGGCTCCCAAGCACGTTGCCAAAGCGAACCACCACAAACGGTCTTCCGCTGCGCTGGGCAGCGTCCTGGACGACGATCTCGGCCATGCGTTTGGTGGCGCCCATCACACTCAGCGGCTGCACCGCTTTATCGGTCGAGATGAGGACCAGCCGCTCGGAACCGGTCGACAGGGCGGCTTCGACCACCGACTGAGTCCCCAGGATGTTGTTGGTGACCGCTTCCTCGATGTTGGCTTCCATCATCGGTACGTGCTTGTGGGCGGCGGCGTGGAAGACGACCTCGGGCCGCATATCCTGGAACACGTTGCGAATCCGGTCCACGTCTCGGATGTCTGCAATGACCGGGATCAAAGGGACTTCGGGATAGTCTTCGCGCAGTTCGAGCAGGGCTTCGAAGATGCTGTTTTCGCCGTGGCCGAGGAGGGCCAGCTCGGTTGGGCGCCAGCGGGCAATCTGTCGGCTCAACTCGCTGCCGATCGAGCCCCCCGCCCCTGTGACAAGCACGCGCTTTCCGGAGAGCGTCCGTCCCACCGCTTCATCGTCAATGTGCGCCGCCTCCCTACGAAGGAGGTCGCTGATGTCCACCTCGCGCAGGCGCGAGACGCTGACTTTGCCCCCGATCAGTTCGTAGATTCCGGGCATCGTGCGGGATGGGATTCCCAGCTCACGGCAAATCTCGATCACCTGTCGGATGACGGGCCCGGGCGCCGTGGGGATGGCGATGACCACCTCTTGGCCGCGGTTCCGCTCGATGACGTCGCCGATCTGGTCCAGGCCGCCGGCCACCATCACCCCGTGAATCTCCTTCCCCTGTTTCTCGGGATCGTCGTCGACGAAGGCTACGGGCACGGTGTGCAGCTGGGGATTGCGGCGCATCTCGCGCACCACCATCGCGCCGGCGTCCCCGGCGCCGACCACCACCACGCGGCGCTTCCCCGCCAATCCATCCGCCTTCTGGCTCACCTGGCCACTTTCGGCCAGCAAGCGCACGGCCATGCGCAGGCCGCCAACGCTGAACAGGGAGAGCAGCCAGTCGATGCCGAACACCGATCGCGGGAAGGTCGGCGGCAGCAAACCAAAAAGCAGAGCCGACATCACCAGCAAGGCGACAAAGATCGAGGCCGTGGCCGTGGCAGACGCGATCAGCACCAACTCGCGTGTGCTCGCATACACCCAATAGCGCCGGTAAAGGCCGAAGAAGTAGTACACCAGCGGCTTGACGATCAACGCCACGCCAACCATCGCCAGCGCCGAAGGCAGGAAACTGACAAACAGCGGCCCCAGATCGAGGCGCAGCGCAAAACTGGCCAGGACCGAGGTGAGGATCAACGCCAGGTCGGCGATGAGCAGCGCGCGGTTGCGAATCTGAAAGGCGGGCTTCATGACCCGACCCGCTCCAAAGCGTCCCGGAACCAGGCAACCGTCGCCTTGAGCCCCTGCTGAAGATCAACTTGCGGCTGATAGCCCAAGCCGGCTTCCGATCGGCTCAGATCGGCCTGCGAGAATTGAATATCTCCCGGCCGCCTTGGGCCGAATTCCGCCGGCGGCGCACCCGGGATCAGCGCCCTCAACCTATCCACCAGATCAAGCACCGAAACGGCATGGCCGCCGCCCACGTTGAACACCTCGCCGGCCGCCCCCGGCCGTTTCTGCGGCCAGCAAGTTTGCCCGAACCACATCTTCCACGAAGACGAAATCGCGGGTTTGATGGCCATCTCCAAAGATGGTCGGCGCCTGGCCGTTGAGCATGGCCTGGATGAAGGTCGGAATCGCCGCCGCGTAGTCCGATTCAGGAGACTGGCGCGGGCCGTAGACGTTGAAATAGCGCAAGGACACGGTGGGAAGGGAGTAGGCCGAGTTGAAGATCTGACCGGCGACTTCCATCGCCCACTTGGCGGCCGCATAGGGCGACATGGGGCTGGTGGGGGTGGTTTCGTCGATGGATCCCGCCTGCTCACCATAGACAGCACACGACGAACTCAGGACCACTTTACGGGCGCCAGCCCGGTTGGCGGCTCGCAGCACGTTGAGGGATCCCATCAAATTGACATCGTAGCAGGCCACCGGGTCTTCCACCGATCGGGGCACAGAGACCATCGCCGCCAGATGGAAGACGTGATCCGTGCCCCGGGCGGCCTGCTGGACGCGCCGTTCGTTGAGAATGTCAGCTTCGATCAGACGGCAATCGACACCCTTCAGGTTGCGCATCGATCCACTGCTCAGATCATCCAATACGGTGACTTGGGCCCCGTCCTTCACCAGCCGGCGCACAAGGTGGGAGCCAATAAATCCCGCCCCTCCGGTCACCAAGACATGCTCCACTCAGATACCTCGCAATCCGATCACCGCGCCCAAGGTCCTTAGGATAATCCAAAGATCCATGAGCATACTGCGGTGCTTGATGTAGTACAAATCGTACTCCAGCTTCTCGGCTGACCCCTCGACGGATGCCCCCTTGCCGTAGTTGACCTGCGCCCAGCCGGTGATACCGGGCTTGACCAACAGCCTCGCCCGGTAGAAAGGGATCTCCTCTTCGAGATCCTCGACCAGCTCGGGACGTTCCGGCCTGGGGCCAACCACGCTCATGTCTCCCCGCAGCACGTTCCAGAACTGGGGAAACTCATCCAGATGAGTCTTGCGCAGCAGCCGTCCCACGGCGGTGGTTCGCGGGTCGCCGATCTGCGCCCAATGGGCCTGCCCATCGGCCTCGGCGTCTTTGTGCATTGTGCGAAATTTCACAACCTCGAAGCGGCGGCCGCCCTGCCCAAGCCGGGTCTGCCAGTAGAGGACTGGCCAGCCGCTTTCCAACGTGATGGCCAGGCCTGCCCAGGGCAAGGTCAAGCCGAGAACCACCAACCCAGTCGCCCCGACCGCCAGATCGATCAATCGTTTGCCGAGCAAATAGAACCCACTCACGCGAGCTTCGTCGACGAAGGAGCGCAGCAGCCAATCGGATTCCAGATGGCGGATAGGCACTCGGCCCAAGACCTCTTCGTAGGCCGAGGGCATGCGCGTGACTTCCACCCCACGCTCTTGGGCGTCCAGCAGGGCCTGGAACATGGTTCCATTCATGGCGCCGGTGATGGCCACGATGATATCTGAAACCGCTTGCTCCTGACAGGTCTCCAGCAGACGATCATTGCCTCCAATTACGTTGATCCCTTCGACCTGCGAGCCGTGCTTTTCAACGTCGTCGTCGATGCATCCAACGATGTGGAACGGCGCCGGGACCATGTGATTGACAATTTCTATCAGCGTTCGCCCGCTCTCACCCGCGCCCACCATCAGCACGCGGCGGGTGAAGGCCGGTGCGGTGAAGATCAGAATGTACAACCCTCGCCAGGCGAACGTGAATGCGGCGGCGAACCCCAGAAAATACAAGACACCCCGCCTTGGAATGCTGCCTTCCACCGTGAAATACAGCGCCAGATAGAGCATGGCACCGATCCCGGCGGCGATGAGGACTCCCTTGACCGTTTCGCGCAGCGAATTGGCGCGGTGGACATCGTAAAGATTGACCATCAATAGGGCCCAGATGGGCGGCAGAAGCACAAACCAGGGCGCTCTCGCCCGGATGAACTGCACCGTCGGATCCGGCCCCAGGTAGTCGAGACTGGCCCAAAGTTCCAGCGCCAGCAGGGCAGCGCCGACTGACGCTGCCAGGTCACCCAGGAGCAACAGGAAGCGCCGCTCGCCTGGCCGCAGGCGGAGGACGCGAGATCTTCTGTTAGGTGATCCGGCCACGTTCTTCTCCCGACCCAGGCACCACAAGCCCCAGCAAGAAAGCGCTGCCCCAACACGCATGCATCACGCCAACAGACAGGGGGAAGCCCAGGGTAAGCGCAGCATCGTGACGGCGAGCGGCTTCTCTCAGCCCGGCAGCCAGCAGCGCCAGGCCGTAGCCGCCCCATTGTACCGCCAGCAGGCTCCAGCCCACGGGCCAGAAGGCGCTCAGCCCCAACAATACCAACGTCCCAAGCACAAACAAGGGCGGAAGCGCCTGGCGCCATTTGAGCGTATCTGGATAACGGTGCAACATGCGGGCCTTCCAGTAACCGTATCGCAGGTACTGGCGTGCCAGCTCTTTCAGACTTGAGCGAGCGTAGTATATGGAACGGATGGCGGGGTCGAACCAGATCTTGCCCCCCGCCTTGAGCAGGCGGGCATTCAGCTCGTAGTCCTCGTTGGTCAGCAGGTCTTCATTGTAGGGGCCGACCCGTTCGAGCCACTCGGTGCGATAGGCGCCGAAGGGAACGGTCTCCACCCAGCCTGGCTCACCGTCAGTGCGGTAGCGGGCGTCGCCGGCGCCCAGGGGGTGGCTGGCGGCAGCAGCGATGGAACGAGCGATCCAGCCCTCCCCGCCTGGCTGAATGTCCCACACGCCGCCCACGTTGGCTGCGCCGGTGCGCTCAAGGGCATCCAGGCACCGCTGAACATAGTCCGGGTAAGGGACGGAATGGGCATCCATGCGGATGATCGTCTCCGCCTCGGCCTCGCTTATGCCCAGGTTGAGGGCGGCCGGGATCGTCCGCGTCGGATTGTCCACCACGTCCAGACGCAGATCGGGGTGGTCTTCTGCGTACTTTTCCAACTGCTCCCGGGTCCCATCCGTCGAGCCGCCGTCCATGACCACGACCTGCATCTTTCCGGCGGGAAAGGACTGGCGCCGGATGGCATCCAGCAGCCCTTCGATGGTCCTGGCTTCGTTGTAGCAGGGGATGATGATCGAGATGGTGGGGGTCATCGAAGATATGGCCTGCGTGAATAACTGGCCGAACACGTGGCTGACATCGGCGGTATTCTAACCCGGCCCCATCGGAAACGCTTAATCGCCGCCGCTGGCCGGCCGGAGCCAACCGAAGCCACATCCAAGTCCATCACTTCGAGGCCAGCCGCAGGTAGAAATCGAATACGTTGTCAGCCAGACTCGACCAAGCATAACGCGCCTTGGCTGCCTCTCTTCCCCTCTGACCCATTGTCCGGGCAAAGTCCTTCTCCATGAGGAGCTTGACCAAGGCATCCGCCATCTCTTCCGGCGCCTCTCCGACCGCCAAGCCGATCCCCTCCCGGTGGATGATTTCTCCCACTTCTCCCACATCATTGCTGACGACGGGGCGTCCAGCGGCCATGCTGTCTCCCAGCCTGTTGGGCAGGCGCGCCTGGTTGGACGGCTCGTCCGGAAAGGGAAGCAGCACCACATCGGCGCAAGCCAACAGCTCTCCCAACTGTGCCTGGGAAACGTAGCCGAAGGCGAACGTCCGCTCACGCCAAGGCGGCCCAAGCGACTGGCGCATGGCCTGCGCCTGGCGGCCAACCAACAGTACGCTGGCTTGACCATGTCGGCGCATCAGATCGAGCAAGACCTCACGTGCCAGCGGCCAATCAAACTGGGATTGCCCGCTGTACAAGACGAGCGAGATATCGACGGGCAACCCAGCTCGCGATCTTGCCTCCAGGCGATCGCCGGGGCGGATTTGTTCCGTGTTCGACCCCAAACCCAAGTGGAGGATCCGGTCGTCGGGGATGCCCAGCGCCGAGGCTTGTGACGCGAGGTGCTGACTAACCACCGTCAAACCATCCGCCTCCAAGCGGCTGGCGCGCTCCCACCGATCATCGAGGGCGCCCAGAGTCCGCCGGCCCCACCAACTTCGCCGATCGGCCAGGCCGCCGTACCCCCATCGGTCCGACCAGTCGGCCACAAGACGGGCCTGGCTGGTTCGCCGAAGCCGGCGCCCGGGCACAAAGGCTGCGGGTCGGTGGCCAAAGAGATGCACGACGTCAAACCTCCGTCGCATGAGGCACCCCTTTCGTCCGACCATGTCCATCGGGCTCAATCCCGCTTGCCTCAGCCTGAACGGGAAGATGTCCGGCGGTGCGAGCAGGCTCAGGCCGGTCTGGTCGATCTCTTCATGCCAGGTCAGACGCCTATTCGGCGCCGATGCGATCAACGTCACTTGATGCCCGCGCGCGGAAAGCGCCATCCCAAGTTGGCGGCTCCGCTCGAAATCTGCCCCGCCCCCAAAGGTCGTGTGGCACAGATAGAGGATATTCAAAGGGCTAAGTCTTTCCAGCTGCACGGAACAAGGTCCGCAGGCCCGCCTGAGCTTCTCCCAAGAGCCATGCGTACAGCAAACTGGCTGTGGCAGGAAGGGTGAGAAAGAACGCCGCCCGGTATTCCCCAGACTGCCAGGCATGCCGCCCGACACGCAGCAGCTGATGGACAAGTCTCACCGGCAGCACACTCATCGCAACCCGCAGGCCCACTTGCCTCTCGGCCACCTCAGGTGCGCCCCTGAAGGACTCACCAAAGGACCTTCCCCGGTCATAGCGTTCTTTGAGAAGCGGCAGCCATGCTTGCACATGATGGTGCGCAACCACCGCCTCGGGAGCAAACCAGATCGGCACACCGGCAGCGCTCAGTCGCCAGCAGAATGCCGTGTCTGCGTGGATGGTCTCATTGAGAAAGGGGCCATGGGCCTCATACACAGACCTTTCGACCAGGAAGTTGATCGTCGGTGCTTCACGCACGATTCCTTGCGGCAATCCGGTAAGCCACTTGTCGAATTTCGCCAAATGCGCCGCTTGCCCAAACCAGGTATTCGAGAAGCATGCCACGCTCCCGGCCACAACGGGATGCCCGTCACGGTATGCATCCAGCAGCCGTTCCAGCCAGTCCTCTGGAGCATAGGCATCCGAATCAATGAAGACCAGCAGGTCAGCCGACGTGTGCGCCAACCCTTGGTTGATAGCGGCGTGCGGAAGCCATCTTCCAGGGAGTCGAAGATGTGTCGCCCCAGGGAGGATGCCTTCGAGCAAGGCATCGCTCGAGATCTCCGGCCCGCTTTCCACCAGCACGAACTCGAAATCCGACCAAGTTTGACGGCTTAGACACACCAGACTGCGTTCAATGGTCAGCCCGGACCGATAGGCGGGCATAACAATCGCCACACGAGGCATGGGGAATCACTCGCCGTCGGCTGGTCGCGGGCTGTTCAGCTCAAATTCGGTGAAGAGGGTCACGCCGCGGTCCGGACCGCTGATCAGGCCAGCTGCCTGGCCCAAGACGGCCGAATACAGGATCAGCACAAGATGGGGCAGGTGAGGGATAAGTTTGCCTGATGTGACGAGGCCTTTCTGTGCGTTGAGCTTCAGGAGACGACGGAGGCGCAGCCATGGGATCACTGGGGAAAGGACAAGATAACGCAGTGTTTGCCAGAAGCTCCATCCAAAGGCCTCGGCGCGCACGCCTGCGAACGGCCAATGATAGTAGAACTCCGCCAGCAGGCAGTTGCGCAGCGTCGTGGGGTTCAGATGGCGGATGACGGCCCCCGTTTCAACAAACAACCTTCCGCCCCGAGACTGCAGGTGCCACTGCAGGACCGTATCGCTGACCAGCATCGATCCCAAAGTGTCGCCGTACGCAAGCAGCGCCTCCCGGCGGTAGGCGGTGTTGTTGCCCGCCAGTAAGTCCGCTTCACCGCGGTCTACTGGCGGCGCCCACAGCCCATAGTTGACCAAAGCCACGATCGGGCTCAGGCCCACATAAGGATTGGCATTCTCAACCTGGGTGCCCACCGCCACCCATGGGCCATCAAATGCCTTCGACAATGCCCTTAGCCAGCCAGGTTGAGCTTGGACGTGATCTTCAATAAACAGAACGAAATCACCTGTGGCCTGCCGCACCGCCTCGGCCTTCATTTCCCCAAAGTCCTCCCGGTTGGGGGGAATCAGAACACGAACCCCCGGCTGGTCGCACCCAGGCAAGGGGGGATATGCTCCGGCAGCGCTGTCCACCACCAGGATCTCGACCTCATCCACGCCCTCTTGCGCGAGCACGCTTGCCAAAGCCAACTCGGCGCGAGCACGTTGGTGGGCAACAACCAGAATCACTGAAACACTTGGTGTTTCCGACATCACCTCTGCCTTTCGAGCGCTGGGGACCGCGCAGTGCCTGCGGCCCCATCTCCTCAGGGAAGGACACGGCTAGGAAACTGGAGGGATTGCCTCTGGCTCGCCCTTGTCGGCGCTCCGCTCCAGCGCCGCCAAGCGTCTGTGAAGACGGGGCAAGTCTGTCAGCGGCATACCCATCGTCGGAGGCGTCTTTCCCTGGATTTGATCGGCGAAAGCCTCCCATTGGAGAGCATAACTCGCGGCCAGAAGATCGGACGCCATGCCCAGGCGGACCAACTTGCGCTTGAGCCATTGATCGATCCTCGCCCGCCGCTCAATCGACGGAAAGGTATCCCGGCCTGCGATGAGCTCACCTGTGGGCTGAGCCAAACAGCTGCCGGCGCGGGAGTGGATCAGGAGCCGTTCAGTGTACCCCGGTCGGTGGGCTGCCAGACAGCGGATTTCGGCTCCCGTGACCAGCTCGACCTGGTAATCGATTGTCCCTTCCGCTCCCGACTGGTCATCCCAAGCCTGAACTGAGATGCGAGCCAAATCGGTCTCGAACAGCCAGGACAGAAGGTCGAGCTGGTGGGAAGCCACATCCAAAAGGACCGACCCTCCCCGGGAAACATCCCCCAGGTAATTACTGACCGACCGCCATCCTGCCACAGAGAAGCTCAAGTCGAACTGGCCACGCAATCTTTTTGAGGGCGTTTCGGAGTGGATCCATGCTTTCAGCCTGCCGTAGGGTGGCATGAAGCGTCGGTTGAAGGCAACCCATGCTACCTGGTCTCTTTGCGCTGCGACCATACTCTCCGCCTCATCGACCGAGCGGCCGCCAGGCTTCTCGAGCAGTACACTCAAGCCTGCCTCCAAGGCTGCAACCACACCGCGCACATGCTCCTCTGGCGGGGCAGCGATCAGCACGACGTCCAACGGTACCTCTCGGATCATCGCCTCAAGATCCGTCCAATGGCTGGCGTCGGGCGCCATTGGACCCAAGGCGGCGAGGCGCTCCTGCTTGGGATCCGTCAGCGCTTGAACAGACCAACGCCCGCAGGTGCGCAAGGCAGGAAGGTGAAAGACCTCCACAACCCGTCCACAGCCGACGATCCCCAATCGCAGATCGGTCACGACGGATCAGAATCAGAGGTCATGTCAGCCACGGGGGCTTGGTCAGACTCCAGTGCGCCCATGTCCTCGTTTCGTCCACCTATCAACGGATAGGCACGTATGCCCAAAGCTTGAAGTAGGAGAAGCCACCCAAAGAGCGGGTATTGGCCATAGCGCCGCCAGAGACGGCGTGGTTCTGTGCTCAGTCGAAACAACCACTCCATGCCCGCTCGTCGCACCAGAGGCGGCGCTTGGCGTTTGGTACCGGCCAGGAAGTCGAAGGCCGCCCCTACCCCAATCATGAGTGGCGCCTCGACCGCACCCAGGTGTCGTGCCATCCAACGCTCCTGCTTCCCGGTGCCCAGGCCCACCCAGACGATATCTGGCTCGGTCCCATTGATGACTTCCACCACCTGGCGGTCAATCTGTGCGATGCTTGGATCAGGATAAGCAGGTGAGAGACAGCCGACAATCTTGATGCCAGGATGAGTTGCTTGCAGAGCATGTGAGAGGGCCTGGAGGGTCGGAGGGGATCCACCCAGAAAGAAGTGCTTCCAGCCTCGCCTCTCGCCGAAGGCGCAGGCAGCCCGCATGAGATCGGGTCCGTAGACCCGCTTGGTGCTTCTGATTCCAGTCATTCGGCAGAGCCATACGAGCGGCATTCCGTCCGGTGTGGTCAGCAGACTGCGGTTGAACGCCTCCCTAAGGCCGGGATCACGATGCGCGTCGAGAACGCTGTGCACCGCAGCACAACACACAAAGCCTGGCCCTCCGCCGACGATCACCCGCTCGATACTGTCGAGCGTTTGGACCATGTTCACAGCACTGATCCCCGTCCCGATCACATTGACGCGAGCAGGCTGATTCGACTGGTAGGGTATGGCTTGATCTTTGGGTTCAGCCATTCGCCCTCGCAGCGGGTGATCTCTCCCCATGCACCGCCAACCACTGATACGGTGAGTTTATGACAACTTTCACAACCTCAGGCGGCCCTCATCAGGGGAGCCAGCACCAAGCTTCAGCTTTCCGCCTTCGAAGCGGCTTTTCCCTCGCTCGGTCGATGCAGCCAAGAGGCCTGTTGGCCGATCCCCAGGCAGAACCACAACCATGCCATCAATGGGAAGGCCTGCATCAAGGGCAGGAACAGAAAGGTGACCGACACCCCGAGCCAGCCTGCAACGCTAACACCGGACAGTACGCGCAGCGTTGGGGGGCTGGCGCGCATCCCCTCCCGCCAGGTCTGGCGCAGCGCCAGGAACAGAAACACAAGGAAGATGGCCAATCCCCAGACGCCAAACTCCATCGCCATCTGGAAGTAGGATCCTTCAACATGAAAGGCGGCCACAGCCGGGAAACCAAACCCCTGGCGTGGGCCTACCAGACCCATGCCGACCCCTTGCGGATGCTGCACAAGGAAGCTCACCGCGCCCAAAGTATCCAGTGTGTGATACTGGCCGGCCAAACTCTGGATGGTATGGCCGATCAGACTGCCCATGCCGGACACTGCGACAATCACCGCCATGAGCGCCATCACCGCCAGGGCACCACCTAGGCCGATCCAGGCCCGCCGGCCCAGGCGTCCGACATCCTGCCGCTTTCGGATAACCGCAAAGGCAGTGGCAACGGCCAGGCCGAGGAGCAGGCCAAGGAAGCCGCTGCGTGACGCGGAGGCCACCAGCGCGCCTCCATAGAGGACAGCAGCAACCACAAACAGGGTTCGTTTTCGCCCCGATGATTCAAAGATGAGCAGGAAGGCGGCACATGCCATAAGGATCATGTGCCCCGCCAGCTCATTAGGACCGGTCACGGTGGATGGGGGGCGAAGGCCCGCCTTGCCAATCACGCCCCCGATGGGAATCCCCACCTGGCCGGATGGGGTGCCGAATCCCCAGGCGGCGAACTGAGCCGTCGTCCATCCGGACTGCCAGATCGCCAGAACCGCCATGGCCGCCCCCACAATCAGCCAGGCCTTCAAGAGCCAGCTGAGCTGTTTGCGTTCAATGGTGGTCAATCGAATCACAACATAAAAGACCACCGGCTCGAAGTAGTCCCGATATGCCGCGACTCCCGCCAACCGGTCCGGCGAAAGGACCACGCCCAGTATCCCCAGCGCGGCAAACGCCGCCAACAATGGCTCCCCGGGGCGCCAGACCAGACGCGCCCTGAGATCACGATCGATCTGCCAGGACTTGAAGACCGTGCCAACCAAAAGACCAGCCAGAGCCACATCCTTCCACAGCGAAACCAAGGTCACCTCGGTCTGAGGCAAGCCAGCCAGGTTTTGCAGCCATCGGATCAACAACTCGTGGACGAGCAGCAGAAGCAGAATCGCACCGGTCGTCTGCCCCGGCCAGCGAGCGGCGGCCCATGCGGCCGCCAGAAAGAGCAGGAGCAGGGACACGGCTCCGATCATGAGAAGGGTCACGTCTGCCAATCTCCATAGGGCGCGGTGGAACCGGACCAGCTACATCGCCTCCGCTTCAGGTCCGTGCTGGGTTGGATCTCAAACACGGCCCGCATGCTCAAAACGCCCCTTTGCCGCGCAGAACGGCGATCGGCGTCTTCAAAAGAATGACGATATCCAACCACAAAGAATAGTTGTAGACGTAGTAGAGGTCGTCATCGGTGTTGAGGTGCATCGGTTTGTCGCTGCGGCCGTTGATTTGCCACCAGCCGGTGATCCCCTGAGGCACAGCGAAACGTTTACGCTGCCAGGCCTCATAGCGATCGACCAGCCACGGCATTTCGGGGCGTGGGCCGACGAGGCTCATGTCGCCTTTGATGACATTCACCAATTGCGGAAGCTCATCCACGCTAAACCGACGCAGCCAATGCCCCACTCGCGTCACTCGCGGGTCATCCTGCGCCTTGTGAATCATATTGCCATCGGCGTCCCGGTGCACCACTTCTTCAAGGCGTTGGCCGGCGTCGGCCACCATCGTCCGAAGCTTGAACATGTCGAACAATCGCCCATTCTCACCGACCCGCTGTTGGCGGATGCTGATCGGGCCTCGAGAGTCCAGTTTCACCGCCACTCCAGCGACAATCAGCACAGGGGAAAAGAGGATCAACAGGGCGAGCGACACCGACAAGTCGAAAACGCGTTTGATCAACCGGGGTGGCCCTTCGATCAATGGATCGCGCAGACCGATAATCGGCAACCCATCCAGGATCTCGGCATTGGCCTGCACTAGGGCCATCGAGAAATAGTCCGGGACGACCTTGATGCGGACGGAAACACGCTCCAAAGCACGCATAATGTCCTGCAAACGCGACGTGGCCGTCAACGGTAGAGCCGTCCAGATTTCGTCGACCTGTCTTTCCTGCACCAAGCCGGCCAGGTCAGAAATGCTCCCCAAGACCTCCAACCCGTTCAAGAGGGTCCCGTGCTTCTGGACGTCGTCGTCCAAATAGCCGATCGGTTCGAAACCCCATCGACTGTGGTCGAGCAAAATCCGTCCCAGCCGGCTCCCCAAATCACCTGCGCCAACGAGGAGGATCCGTGTCCTGCCGCCAGGCCGAGCCTTGCCAGCTGTCCGGTAGACAAGCCGGAGAACCCCTCGATAGACAAGCATGAACATGGTGCTGGCCACAGAGAAATACACGAATTGGAGCCTGGAGAGCTCACGAAATGTGAAGTACAGCAAACCGGCCATGAGAAAGCCGGACAAGAGATTGCCCCACGCCACCCGCCAAACCTCATTGAACCAGCGCAGCGATCTCTGCGGATCATAAACACCGCTGAAGGTCATCCCCACAACCCAACAGACGACCGCCAGGATGTAGATAAGCGGCGGCACGGCCACGTTCTCGCCGGACAGCGCCCCACTCACCCCGAACGGAAGTGTTGACCGCATGAATGAGCCCAGGGCCAAACTCGCCGGCACAATGACCAGGTCGATGAGAAAGAGAATGATGGAAAGCGGTTGAACTCGTCTGTACATGGGGCCTCAACGCGGCGAGATTTGCGGGCCTCTCGTCAGCAAGCGGCTGGGACCTGCATCCGCATTCTAATTCGGCTTTTCGCCGGATGCCAAATCAAACCTCTGGCCAGCTCTGGATTGGGGTTCTCACCTATGCCTGTTTCAATCTTGTTCGGGCTGCCTTGATTCGCCCCCTGCGAATGGCGCGGCGCCATCGGGAGCAGCCAACCGGGCATAGGCAGCCAAGATGGGACCCAGCACAGCCTGAGGCGTATGGGCAGCGACACGCTGCGCACACCTCGCGGCTCTCTCCGGGGTTTGCGGCGAAGACAGCACACAGGCCAGTCCCTTGATGAATTCGGAGGCGGTCCGGTCAGTTGGCAAGTAGCCCACCCTGCAATCCGTCCCGATCAGGTCCGCCACCTGGCCCACATCAAATGAAACCACCGGCAGCCCGCATGCCATGGCTTCAAAAACATAACGCGGGCCGGCCTCGAAGGCTGAAGTGCAAACAGCCACGTCGCAGCCGTGGTAGATAGAGGCCAGATCGGCTCGAGAGACGGGGGGCAAAAATCGCACCGCTTGCTCGACGCCTCGCTCGGTCGCTGCCTCTTCCATCCGGCGGCGAAGCCGACCTTCACCCACCAAGACCAGGCCCAGCCTGTCCAACTGCTGACGCGCACGGGCAAAGATGTCGATCAGCTGAAACAGCGCCTTCTGTTTCTCAAACCGGCCAGCGAACACCAGCAGGCGCGTGTCGCTTCCCATGCCCAGGCGACGTCTCAGGGCCGCCCTAGCATCGGACACAGCCCCGCCCCCTTCAAGATGGAACACCCTCGGGTCCGCCCACTGCTTCTGCCACATAACCTGTCCCCGCCAGCCCGGCAGCGCCTCGGCAATCCAGGCCGGCGTTCTAGGGTCGACACACACCACGAGCGATGCCGAGTTCAGGTGCTGCACCAGCAGCCGTCGAAACAAGGCCGACAGGCGGGCCCAACGCACGTCGCTGTAAGGGGAGTCGACCTCGGCTGGGTGGTTGTGCAGATAGAAGACCGCTGATCGGCCAGGCGACGTGATCGGGACGGCATAGGCAGATTCGAATCGGTGATACACGACCACCCGGCTTGAGGGTTGTGGACGGCGTAGCCTGGCAGCCAAGGAGAACTGAAGTGACAGGGGGATTCTGGGCACCAGGTTCGGATTTGGATCAGCCAAGGTTGGAAAGAAGCGCACTTTTCGACCGGCGTAGTCGAGCTCATGCCATCGCCCGACGCGGCGGACATGTGGCTCCGCCGTCGTACCCACCAGCTCAATCTCCCAGTCCGGAGGGGCATACCTTAGGAAGCCGTCGAGAAAAGTATCGAAACCACCAACCCCCTGCCGCCACGGATCCCAGGGATGGACAATGCTCACACCAACGGGATCCGTGAGCCCAGTCATGACCGCGCGGACGACCCCGAATTTGAGATGCCAAGGGGTGGGGAAACTGGGACCTCAAACCAATCATGGCGGGACCGGACCCAGCCCGGAAAGTATGCGTACCAAACGGCTCCTACCCACTCCACACTCTTCACGAAGGTGATCGACACCAGATAGGCAGGCAGTGACCATCCATGAAGCGGAAGTGTGCTCCGAAGGCGCCACGCCCGGCGCCAGGCCTTCAGCAGACCGCCTCCGATCACCAGATACGGCGCCAGCACAGGGACCCTGGCCAGCCACGACCACCGCATTCCGGGTGCCATCCGGCGCGTGTGGATCTGGTAGGCGCCCAGCCTAAGGTACTTGCTCCAGAACGGCGCCACGTGGTGCCAGCCCCGGGCATCGGCGTTGAACCAAATGCTCACCCCATCGGCCAGCATTCGGTCGCGCACAATGTCGACACTTCCGCCGCCGCTCTGCCCCAAGTCCTCGCGGAAACCATACTTCTGGAGTAGAACGCGCCGGGCCGCAAGATTGTTGCCATAGAACCAGTCGGTCGGGCCCGAATCGAGACGAGTGGCAGCCCACTCCGTAATTGAGAGGCTGCGGCTGAGGAACCCTTGGTCGAACTGTGTATTCCCAGCAATCACCCCGTCATACGCAGCCAGAGCCGAAAGCATCTGCTCCAGCCAGTCGGCCTGATAGGCGACGTCTGAATCGGCGAAGACGAGCACATCGCGCGTCGCCTGGTCAATGGCGGCATTCTTTGTTCTGAAATAGGTCGAGGAGGGCACGGTCACAATGCGAGCTTCAGGGAAGTAGGACCGATACCCTTCCGGCCCATGGGTGCCTACCGATTCATCAACCAAAATGAGAATCTCACAGGCGCTGATCGGATAGGTCTGTTTGGCGAGGGTTCCCATGGAGCGCTCAAATAGCGCCATGCTGTCGAGGTCGCTCGCATTCCAACCCTCAATGGCCACCGTGACCCGCTCAGGAGGGATGGGAAAGGTCATCGTGAAACACCTCTGGTGAAATTGGTTATGGGGTAGATGATGATCGACACCCGCTTTGGATGCCGAGCAGTCCCCGAGAGTGATCTGGCGCTGATTCTCCCAGTGCCGAGGGGCAAAGTATACAACACCGACCCAGCTGTTTGACTGCCTCCCCTCCCGCCTGAGTGCAGATGGGGTTTCCGAATGCAGGGCAAGTAGGATACGATGGCTCCGGAGTATTCGGAGTTCGCCTTGGGATGTGGGACCAGCACATTGATGCGCATACTCATTGAGCATGGCAGCAGTCAAATGAACAATCTCGGCGATATCGCCATGCTCCAGGTGACGGTCGAGCGTCTGCATGCCCTCTGGCCGGAAGCCACTCTTTCCGTCATCAGCCGTTCCGAAGCATCCTTGGCGGGGCACATCCCGTCGACCGTCCCCATGCTGATTGACTATCCCTCTTTCTGGATCCGACTAAGGAGGCTGGGTCAGCCCGCATTGGCTCTGGCTCCGCAGCGGCTCCGGCTCCGCCTGGAGGCCGGCCTGAGTCAGGCACTGCCTGCCCAGTTCAAGCAGGGGTTGGTGGACGCCGTCAGGGAGGCTGATCTCGTGGTTCATGCTGGGTCAGGTGTCTTTGCCGACCCCTTTCTTCCGGCAGCCCATCGAAGATTGGACTTGTTCAAGCATGCCATCCACCAAGGCAAACCAACGGCGTTGTTCAGCCAGGGAATCGGTCCGCTGCAGAATGGACGCCTGAGGCAGGCCGTGGCGGAGACCATGGCAAAGGTCGACCTGATTACCACCCGGGATGCGCACAGCGCCATCCTGCTTGCCGGCTTGGCTGGGAGACAAGCAGGGTCGCTTCCTGGTCACAGGTGACGACGCTCTCGAGCTCGCCTATCGAACCCGGAGCGGGACATTGGCAACAGGCCTCGGCCTGAACCTGCGCTTCGCGCCCTACAGCGGCTTGTCGGATGGGGACATCCCCCTGCTCGAGGGCCTCCTAGAGAGCGTACTGCCGGCCCTGGACAGGGCCGAAGGTGAGGTGGTGCCCCTATCCATCCACCCGAGCGACACCAAGGCCACCAACGCATGGATGCTGTCGGCCGGACTCACCCCGCCTGTCCGCCACCACGACGGAACGGTTCTCGGCCTGCTGAGCGCCATATCACGCTGTCGGCTGGTGATCACCGGCAGCTACCATGGGGCTGTGCTTGCTCTGGGACAGGGCATGCCGGCCATCTGCGCGATCAAGTCCGAATACTATGCGAGGAAGTTTTCCGGGCTTTCCGATGCATTCCCGATCGACTGCCACACAGTTGACCTTTCCGACCCAGCACAACGCGAACGTTTGCCTGGCCTTGCCGAAGCTCTTTGGAAGCAGGCAGAAGCCCGCCGTCCCCACCTGCTCCAATTGGTGGAGGAGAAGGTCGAGGAATCTCGCTCTGCCTACCGCCATTTTCACCAAATCGTTGTCGGGAGCTGAAGCGCAGGGACGGACCATGCTGGCGCGTCCCCGTCTTCACACGGCACATGCAAGGAATCCAACTTGCTGCAGGCCGCTGGACTCGAATCCGTTGAAGGACGATCCCTGAGCCGTCGATGCTAATCTCTCAGCTTGAAGCCATTCCGTCCCCGTCCAACAAGATACAGCTTTCCGCCCGCGTCACATACAAGGGGCGCGAGACAGCCTCTGAAGTTGTCTGGTTCGAGTTCAACGAAGGGCTCCTAGAGCAAACAAGCCGGAGTGGCGATCCCTGGCTGTTGGCGCTCCTTCCCCTGGCGTTTGTGAGCCATCAGCCACTTCAGATCGAGCTCGCACTCGACCCAGTTCTGTTGAACAACGTCCGCCATTTGATGGCGATATGGTGCCGCTGGTACCCGGAGTTTTCGCCGATTCCCATTGAGGCCAGCAGGGAAGACCAAAGCCCGGAGGCTCCTAGCCGATCGGCCGTGTTCTTTTCCGGGGGAGTCGACTCATTTTTCACGGTTCTGAACCAGCGCGCCCATAAGGACCATCCCATCGATGATCTGTTGTTTGTCCATGGCGCCGATATCCCCATCCGTGAGACGGGAGGCTTTGCGCGTGCCAAAGCATCGATTGCATTCGCCAGCCAGGCGTGGGATATGCGGCTGCTGACCGTAGGCACCAATCTCAGGTCGACCCGATTTCGGCTGGCGGATTGGGGCCAGTTGAGCCATGGCGCGCTCTTGGGCGCCGTTGGGCTCTTGTTCGAGGGCAGATACCGCCAGATCTATATTTCGTCATCTTGGCCTCAGGGGGTCCTGCCCCCCTATGGCAGTCACCCCGACACCGATCCCCTGATGTCCACCTCGCATACTGCCTTCGTTCACTATGGTGTCTGGGCAAACCGGATCCAAAAGATCACTTCCATCAGTTCGGAACCGATCGCGCTCGACAACTTGCGGGTTTGTTGGAAGAATGTTGACGGGAGCAACTGCGGCCGATGCACCAAGTGCCTGCGCACAATGGCGGTGCTTGAGATCTTGGGGAAGCTTGAAGCCTGTACTGCCTTTCCCACCAACCAGCTTGACCTTAATCGCCTGCGGAATGCCCCTCTGGGCAACGATTGGCAGCACTATTCATTCCTGGGACCGTTTGCCCGTGAGCATGGACGAACCGATATCGCCGAGGCCTTCGAAGCCGCTCGATCACGAGCCGCTCGCCGCAACCATCTCGTGTTGTTCGGCATGGTGCAGCGAGCCGCCATGCGGCTTCGCCGATCGGCGAAGGCCCGGCAATGGCTTCTGCCTCCTCTGCGATGGCTCCGGCGAGTTGTCAGCCGCACAAAGGACACAAGGCTGGCTGCCGACCCCAGATCCGCAGATTAGGAGGGTTGACCTGGTCAGCCTCCGCTTTCGGGAATCGACCGAAAAGAGAGAGTGTGGATGTCGTATCGGAACGGATATGATGGGGAACTCGAGAAACCGACAATGACCTCTCGACACCCTCGGGAACGAGGTTGTGCTCACATGCTGCATCCCATCGATCTCGTCATCGCCCAGCGGGGAGGCTGATCGCCACCAATGCGCGTCTCTCCTCCCGAGCTTGTCGCTTCCCCCAACGCACCGGGGCACGTGCGGCTGCAGGCCGCGGTCCACTACAGAAACCATCTTGCACGGCCCGAGCATGTCTGGTTCGAAGTCGATGAACAGCTCAAGGATCAGCTCAGTTTGAGCGGGAATCCCTGGCTGGTGGCCCTGCTCCCCCTGGCGCTAACGCTGAAGGAAGATTTGGAAATCGCAGCGCCAGTCGATCCCCTTCTGCTGGAAAACGCCCAAAAGCTCCAGTCTCTTTGGACAAGCTGGTACCCTCGGCTGTCCCCTGTTACCATCCGGGCCGAACGCTTGCCCGCAGCGGCGGCCTCTGATCAGATGACGGGGCTCTTCTTCTCGGGAGGCGTCAATTCCTTCTACTCGGTGCTCCATGCTGGAAGCACGTCAGCGTATACCATCGATGAGCTGGTCTTCATCCAAGGAGCCGACATTCTTCTCAGCAACGCGCGCGCCTTCGAGCGCGCCTCGGCCACCATACGCCATGCCGGCCAGGTCATGGGAATTCCCGTGCAGATCATGGCCACCAATTTGCGCTCGACGCGCTTCCGCCAGCTCCACTGGGATCAGATGGGAAGCGGTCCACTGCTCGGCGCCTGCGGGCTGGCCCTTGAGGCCCGCTATCGGCAGCTCCTGATTTCCTCGACCTGGGCGGCGGCTGACCTGCATCCCCTGGGGAGTCACCCGCAGGCCGACCCACTCTATTCGACCGCGACTACGAGCTTCGTCCATTACGGGGATTGGGCGGACCGCATCGAGAAGACCGAATTCGTCAGCCGCTATCCGGTGGCCTTGGACCACCTCAGAGTATGCTGGGAGTCGCCGAGCGGAGACAACTGCGGACAGTGTTTGAAATGCCTGCGGACAATGATCGTCCTGGAGGTCATCGGCAAATTGGAGAGCTGCCCGTCGTTTCCATCGCGACAGCTGGACCTGGCCGTCATCCGCCGGCTGTACTTAGGCTGGGAATGGCGGTATTTCAAGAACCTGATCCCCTACCTTCGGGGCAAGGGGCGGGATGATATCGCCGATGCCATCCAGGCTGCCTTCCGGCGCACCGCACGCCTCAACCAGTGGATGTTCTTCGGGCTCGTGTGGCGCGCCCGCATGACCTTCCAGGATGTCCCGTGGGCCAGGTCTTGGCTGGCCCCAGTCTTCATGAGGCTGCGCCGGGCAGCCACCTGGATCAATCGCCGGCTGCCGCCTTGGGGCAATCAGCCCCGATGAACGCGCTCAGGGTCGACGACCCCCGACTGGACCGCTCACCAAGAGATGCCTCCTTGTTGCGCTGGTCGGTGCGGGCCAGCTACCCAGGCTTGTTGTCTCGTCCAGAGCGAATGTGGTTCGACATCCCCGAGGACCTGGCCGACGGGTTGGATCAGAGCGGCAACACCTGGCTGGTGGCGCTGCTCCCGCTGGCGGTCACACTTGGGTGTCCCCTTGCGATGGAGCTCCCGGTCGACGAGATTCTGGTCGAGAATCTCCGCCGGTTGATGGACATTTGGGCTGGCTGGTTTGACGCTCTGCGGCCGATCGCCTTGCTCGTTCCGGCTCGCACGACTCCCAAACCGTCTGGTCCCCGCCGATCGGGCCTGTTCTTCTCGGGCGGCATCGATTCGCATTACACCCTCTTCCGTTCGATGGAGGCCAGAGACACAGACATCGACGACCTGCTGTTTCTTCAGGGCTTCGACATCCCCCTGGGGAACACGCTTGCCCTGGGCCAAGCGCTGAGGCGGATAGAGGAGGTTGCCGAGTCTCTCGACAAGCGGGTGGTGACCGTGGCTACGAACCTGCGTCAGACGAGATTCCAAGAGGCGGGCTGGACGGACATCGCCTTCGGCTGTCTGCTGGCGGGTGCTGGGCATTCGCTCGGAGGGAGCTATCGGCAGCTGGTGATCTCATCCGGCCTACCGGCCACGCATCTCCGCCCTCATGCTTCTCATCCTGAAACGGATCCCCTGTTCTCGTCCGCCTGGACCCAATTCATCCACTACCGCGTCGAAGACGATCGCATCCCCAAGCTCGAGTTCCTGCGGGACATCCCATTGGCCCTCAAGAACTTGCGCGTCTGCTACGAATCTGACACCGGCGGTAACTGCGGGCGGTGCCTGAAGTGCGTAATCGCCATGTCGATGTTGGAGATCGTCGGCGGCCTGGAGCAGGCCTCCAGCTTCCCGGGGCCCTCGCTGGACCTGGATCTGATTCGCCGGACCTACATCAACCAGGGCGTCATCAGTTTCCGCACCATCCAGGCTTCAGCGCTGGAGCATGGCCGAGAGGATATCGCCGCCGCCGTGGAGGCGGCCTTCGAACGGACGGAACAGCTGGATCGCCGGTTTCGTCTAGGGTGGATACGGTCGCTTCGTTCACGCTTTGAGGCGCATCCGCTGGCGCGGCGCACCACACGTTGGATCCGGCCCACCTTGTGGCACCTGGGGCGTTGGCTCAACCGACGTTTCCCCTGATTGGCGCATGATGGGTCGACACCCTAAGCACCGCTCGGGTCAGGTCTGGCCTGGCAGGGTTATGATCGTCCGTGCCTCAGACGCTGAAGAACCACGCGCCAGGTAAACTGCGGGATCCCGAGCAGGTAACGGCGCCACAGACGACCGGGTTCAATCAGCAGGCGCCCAAACCACTCCAAGCCATGGTCGGCCAGGAATCGTGGCGGTCGCCGCAGCCTCCCCGACATGTAATCGAACACCGCCCCACCCGTCAAGCCGACGCGGACGTCAAGCCGGCCCCAGTTGTCCTTCAACCATCGTTCCTGGAGCGGCATGCCAAAGCCCACGATCAGGACATCCGGTTGGAGACGATTGATCTCGGCCAGCACGGCTGCATTCTCAGGGCTCTGGCTGGACTTATCGAAGTAGCCTTCATGAGTCCCTGCTACTCGCAGATCGGGAAACCTGCCGCGGAGTGTGTCCGCCGCCTCAGCAGCCACCCCATCTCGGCCCCCGAGAAAGTAGAGGCTGAAGCCCCTTTCGGCGCAGAATCGGGCCAGATCCCACATCCAATCGGCATAGGTGACCCGCTCTTGAAAGCGGCCGCCTTGAACACGCGCCGCGAACAGGGCACCCGATCCATCGGGGAAGACGGCCGTCGATTGGTTGAAGAAGTCTCTCAGCCAGGGTGTCTCATAGGCCAGGTTCAGGGCATGGGCATTGACGTTCGGCAGGAGGGCCCTGGTGTTTGTTTCCACCGCCGCGGCGATAATCTGATGCAGATCGGCGACGGTCAGGGCGGAGATCTGCACACCGAAGATGTCGGCTCGGGCAAGTCGACCAACCGGTCCGGCGGTCGAGGTCTGGCCCGGCAGAGACGGGCGCGGATCATTGGGGACTTCGGAAGACGGTGAGCCAGCGCCGATCATGACGTAGCGTTTCAGGCCCAGCAACTGCGCTGCGTACATTACAGTGAAGATCGGATAACGCAGATAGCGACGCCACAGGCGCCGCGGTTCGGATGCCAGCCGGAAGAGCCATTCCAGGCCCGAGCGCTGAATCCAGCGCGGCGCATGCGGTTTGCGCCCCGACAGGAAATCAAAGGCCGCGCCCACCCCGATCAGGACGTGGGCATTCAGCGCCTGCACGTGCTCGGCCATCCACTTTTCCTGCCTGGGCGAGCCGAGCGCCACCCATACGATGTCCGGGGAGGCAGCGTTGATCTCCACCACCAACTCGGCATCTTGTTCGCCGTTCATCTCTCCGAAAGCGGGGGAAAGCCGGCCCACGACCTGGATCCCTGGATAGTCCGACTCCAACACCTCCTGCACGCGTTCCGGCACGCCCGGATGCCCGCCCAACAGGAAGTGCCGATAGCCCAGCGCCACCGAACGCTGGCTCACCGACCGCATGACATCGGGACCGTAGACGCGATTCGCCTGGTGATGTCCGCTGGCCCGGGAGATCCACACCAGGGGCATCCCGTCCGGCGTGGTCAGACCGCTCTGGTTGAAGACCCGCTTCATATCGGGATCGTCCTGGCAGGCGAGGATGCTGTGGATCGGCGTCAGGCAGACGTAATGCTTCTCGCCCCGCGCAATCCACCTGTCGATCGCATCCAGGGCCTGGCCCATATTGATCGGGTGGACGCCGACCCCCAACACATTGATCCTAGGGGGAAGCACAACCGCAGACCTGTCGCTCGTCCCCTGTGTCATAGCGAGAGGTTGGCCAGGGGAAGCGGCACGGGGAGTCGATTGACCTGAGAACTACGGGCATCTTTGGCAAGCATTTGATGACTTACACCCCATGACTCTTGGCCAGGCTCATGCCTTGACAGACTTCTAACTCCCGCGTATCGGTCACCAACTGACAGACTGCGTCCGCTTGGAAGCAGTGGCCCCATCCACCCAAAACAAGTCTGGACGGAGACGACTATATGGTGATTGGATGGTATCCGTGGCGTTGCATGACCGAGCCGGCCACCTCCTCAATGGTGGTGAGTTGGTCCTGGGAAAGGCCCCTCTCAAATTTGCCGATGCTGTCTGCATGGACTCGCCCAAGCTTGAAACCTGCGGGATCAACCTTGAGTGCTTCGGCGACAGGGATAATCGAGCTCTCAGGATCGGTGGCGAAGGCCTCGTAGCGAACCGGAATCACGCGGCCCTTGTGTCTCTCCATCAGTTCTATCGCTTGAACCCACCTCTCGGCCACATGGCGCGGGTTGGCCATGTTTTTGTCTATTCGACGACCCTGACGGGTAAGCTTCCCCTTCCACGCTGTCCGGCTCATGTTCCAAGTCGACAAATACACGTCGCGCACATCCCGGTAGAGGACGATGATCGCCGCGCCCGGCAGCTCGACCAGTTTGTCGAGCTTGAAGACATACCCCGGATACTTGTCACCAATCCACAGACGGCCTGGAGCGATCTTGTCCAAGACGCCGGCGATGGCCTCTGATGTGACTCGGTCATTCCGATAGGATCGAATCAGATGCCGATAGCGATAGACAAAGGCCCCGCTAGCCAGGCGCCGCAAAAGTCTGCCTCTAAGATGAAGGGGAACAATCGACCGCTCAAGCATAGATCGACCCAGCCTTTCCTTCCACGGTTTCATTCCGACCCCGCCCAGATTTGCCAGCGGCGCCTGCCTTAGAAGGCTTGATAGATGAACGGCGCGCCGACATCGGCGCGCGTGGCAATCACGATCGCCAAGATGGCCAGCGCAAGAACGGCTGCCTTGGCCGGCATCGGCCAGCTCAGAAACACACGCTCATCTTCGCCTCGACTTTGAATCCAATCCAACCCCAAGGTAGCCGTCACCAGGATCAGAATTCGCAAGTCCGGCTTCCCCAGCGTTCCCCAATGGAGCAAGCTGCCATAGGCCGGTCGGAGATGGGTGACGCCGGCCAGGAATGGCACGCCAGCCAGCGCGGCCAGCCCGAAGGTCACGCCCGCCTTGGCCCGCTGGAGAGCCAGGGGCTGCTTGTCCGGCGGATTCGACCCCCACCAAACCGCACGCACACGTTCGACCACCAGGTAGCCGGCATTGATGCCGCCCCAAAGCAAGACACCCAGTCGGGCGTCATGCCAGGCAGCACTGACGAGCATGGTCGCCAGGGCGGGTACCGCCAGGTTAAGGACGTTGCGCGGGTTGTGAAAGCGGCGCAGCAGCCAGCGGGACACGGGATAGTAGACATAGTCGCGCAGCCAATGGGACAGAGAAATGTGCCAGCGATTCCAAAACTCGTTGAAGTTGCGGCTGAAGAGAGGGTAGGCAAAGTTACGGGTCAGCTCGATGCCAAACAGCCTTCCAACGCCCCGCACCATCTCCGTGTAACCAGCGAAATCATTGTAGAGCGCAAAAACAAACCCCAACAGCGCCAAATCCATCTCCGGTCCGGTTAGGCTGCTGGTATGGGTAAAGGCATCCTCGGGAAGGATACGAAACAATGGATCGGCGATCACCAGCTTGCGGAACAGTCCAACGGTGATCAGCGCGCCCGCCTCGGATACCACATGTCGATCCACGCGCCGGGGTCGCTTGAGCTCACCCAAGAAGCGGTCCGCGCGTTCGATGGGTCCGGAGACCACGCGGGCGAAGTAGATCATGTACACACCAAAATCAACGGCCCGGCGCGTGGGTTCGAGCGTCCCACGTGACACATCAATCAGATAGGAGATGCCTTGAAGGACATAGTAGGAGATCCCGATGGGCACCAGCAGCTTGAGCGTCAGGAAGGTTGTGCCGAGCGTATCCGGGCTTGCGCCGAGGGCCAGGTTCTGGATGAGCGTGTCGCCATACTTGAGCAAGCCCAAGGCGGCCGCGTTCGCTCCTATTCCTACCCACAGCAGAAGGCGTTTGGATCGCCCCCCACGTGCCAAGAGCAGCCCCATCGTGAAGTTGAAGGCGGTTAGGATCACCGCAATCAGGGCAAATGTCCATGACCAGGTCACCAGAAAAAACAGTGAAGCGGCCAACAAGACAGGGTTCTGCCATCGCGCCGGCACGAGATAGAAGAGGACCAGGGTGGCGAGCACAAAGCCAGCGAATGTGAGCGTGGTGATGTTCATCAGATCAGTCTTGGGCCAAACGTGCGGCGGGCCCCAAAACCAGACGAGACACTGCGCGCCGTCCTGGTTGGACAGATCTTCATGGCGCCTTCGCCCGGCTGACGTGCTCGCCCAGATAGCGCCCGAACACATCGGCGCCGACGGCGTTCAGATGGAGTTCTGTTCAGCCACAGATCATCGTAGAGCATTTCACGCGGCGGCTCGGGAATGTAGAGCAGTCCGTTTGCCTGGGTGACCGATTCCAGCTTCTCCTTTGCCCGGTCATAGGCCTGGATGTTGTTGGGTTGATTGGCGAAGTAAGACGGATGCAGCGGCATAGAACCCACGACCACTTGCTGCGGCCCGGGCAATGCCGCCAGTTGCACAATGGCGTCGATGTTGGACTGCAGAGGTGTAAATCGACTCGAGGCTGCCCCTTGGCTGTCATCATTCCGGCCCTCAAAAATAATGGGATTGGTTCGATCTGCGGGCCGGGAATGCACGTGCCCCTGCTCGTCGAGTTTGAAGTCAAATTTCTCTGACTCGTGCCACCAGTCGGTGAAGTGCGGTTGAAAGAAACGGTTGAGCATCAGCAAATAGCGATAGCTTCGAAGCCAGGCGACGGCGACCGATTCCGGACTGCGGTCCCCCAGATAGTACTGAAAACACGGCGAATCCAGAGCTTTCTGTGCCGCGCCATGACCTGTCGGCGGATCCACGTGGGCTGTGTCCGCCCCGTAGAGGATCAGACGCGGATGGCTGTACTCGATCAATGCCTGCGCGACAGTGGGCGCGTACAATGCGTTCATCCCTTGGATACCGAGGTTGTAGCAGTGCAGGCCGTCAATGCCGCCCTGGCGCATGGCATCTTCAAACGCCGACGGCGAGATACCGCGCAGCACTGTTGATGAACCCAAGAAATAGCAGTTAGGCGCCCCATGCCGTTCGCTGTAGGCGTCCAGATAGGCCACCTGGATTTCGACATGTCGATCGGCGCTTCCGATGCTGGGTGCGAGGAACTGGGTCTGGATTGAGGGAACCCGCCCGGCGATTTCCAGGGCGGCCATCGCCGCCAGCAGCATGCTCGCCGCAGCCAGGACCAGCCGGGCGGACATTCCCGACAGATCCAACCGGACCCCGGGTTGGGCATCCCCCATGCCGTCGCCCTCTCGATGTGTTGCAATGTCTACCACCCTACGCCACCCCAGCCCAAACCTGCCAAGGCCGAAATCCTCACGCGTGTCTCATACGCCGTCCTGGCGTCGGACCCTGTCTTCCGCCGTGTTCGTGCAGGCTAATGCATTTTCGCCTCGTCACAACCACCAGGAAGGTGCTGAGGAAGATCACTCGGTCGGGCCACACGGGCCAGGTGCGCACGTGATCGGCGTCGAGCCGCACCCGCTCCCCGTCGGGTCGGGTTGGGCGTCCGCTCCTTCGCCACCCGCCCAGGCTGACCAAAAGGCACCCGATAGTATAATTCGATAGTCAATCAGCATGGTTGAACTTCTTCTGGAACGATCGACCACGGCCCCAACGATCACATTTTCAAGCGCAGGATGTTCCCCAGTCGAGTCAGGCCGTCGAGGCTCGATCGATGCAGCCATCGGTTATCACGCGTCAAGAGATTGTCTGGGCGCAGCCTCCGATCGGATCCCTCCACGACAGTCCCATACTTGCATGCGGTGAACGGCGCCCTGCCACAGCCGCCCCAGTTCGGTGCCCTTCAGGTGCGGCTGTGCGACCCGCATGGTGCAAAGGTGCAGCGGATGCCGAAAGGAGGCGTGTCGAGGCCAATCGACTGCATCACATCGGGACCGTTGACGCGATTCGCCCGGGGATGTCCGCTGGCCCGGGAGATCCACACCAGGGGCATCCCATCCGGCGTGGTCAGGCCGCTCTGGTTGAAGATTTGCTTGAGATCGGGATCGTCCTGGCAGGCGAGGATGCTGTGGATCGGCGTCAGGCAGACGTAATGCTTTTCGCCTTGCGCGATCCACCTGTCCATCGCATCCAGGGCCTGGTCCATGTTAATCGGATGGACGCCGACACCGAGGACGTTGACACGTCAAGGGAGAAAGGGACGGAACATTTCAGTCGTTATCCATTGTCGACTTCAACTAAGGCAAAGCTCAAGAACAAGCAGAACCTATGTCCGAAGAGATCGTACGACAATTGTGCACTCCATCGGTTTCGTGGCTGGGCAAGCGATCGGACCATAGCGGAGCCTCGATCGACCGCTCTGTTCTGCCCGATCATAGCCTAGATGCTCTCAGAGTTCGACCTATATATTGTGAAATCCATCACAAGTGTTGGACGATTTCCCATAGCTGCGGGATCGTGGCCAAGCCGCGCCCTTGTCAGGCAGGGGCCATGGCCTATAATGCTCCTTGCCTCAAGGGGGACGCTGCGATCGTCGAGTTTTGTGACACCCTTGGGAGACCTAGGCTCAAAAACAGCAGGAAGTCTATGGAGCGGAACACTACCAACAAGCTCTTGGCCGTCTTGATCAACGGCCTACCTGGCTGGCTTCTCATGCTGGCGGGCCTGGCTTTGGCCGGGGTTTCATTGTTTGCCGACCTGCTGGGCATAGGGGGCCAACCAGGAATCATTGGTTGGAAGCAGGTCACCGGAGCAGCCGTCGGAATCGTGCTCGCCTTCGCGGGCGGCTGGGTTGTGCTCCGCATCCAACACGAAGAACAAGCCGCCACGCCCACGTCGGACTTTCCCGTCGCCGGGCCATTTGGTGGCGCGCTCCCGATCTACAACTCGGCGGCGTTGCGAATCCCCTTTGTTCACGAGCTGACCGAGCTCCACCGCTACCGCTTCCTGCTGTGGAACCTCGTGTCGCGTGATCTCAAGGTACGCTACAAGCGGTCCGTCCTGGGCTTTTTGTGGGCCATGATCAACCCTTTGCTAACGATGGCTGTACTGTTGGTTGTTTTCACGCGCCTTTTTCGATTCCAGGTCGAGAACTATCCCGTCTACATTCTGGCAGGGTTGCTCGTATGGAACTTGTACTCTCAGGGAACGACTGTGGCGATGCGGAGTGTGCTTGACAACAGCGGGACGCGCAAGAAGATCTATGTTCCTGCAAGTGTGTTCGTGGCTGCTGCCATTGGAAGCGCTCTCGTCAATCTGTTGTTCGCCATGGTTCCGCTGCTGCTCCTGACCATCCTCATGGGCGTTCGGCCCAGCGCGGGTTGGTTTCTATTGCCAGTTCCTATCCTTCAGACTGCGCTTTTCGCTTTCGGGATTGGCGTCATTGTCGCCGCTCTGTCGGTGTTCTTTGCCGACATGCTCGACATATACGAAGTATTGCTCAACGCCTATTTCTACATCACTCCCATCATCTACCCGGTGTCGATCCTCCCCCCCTTGTTCATTGGCTTGGAGCAGCTGAACCCGCTATACCACTTTATGGACCTTTTTCGTGCCAGTCTGATTCAAGGAACGGCCATCTCAGCCGACCGAATTGTCCTTTCGACAGCCGCCGCCTTGGCAACCACCATCATCGGATGGTCGCTGTTCACACGCCTTTCAGATCAGTTCGTTTACCGAGCCTAATGGCAAGTCCGAGCATCCCTCCTCCCCCTTCGCCTCCACCAGCCATCGTCTTGCGGGGGGTTTCTGTCCGCTACAGGGTTCCGACCGAGCCTGTTGCCACGCTCAAGGAACATGCTATTCGGCTTTTGCAGGGCAGGCGCGTCGGATATCGGGAGTTTTGGGCTCTCAAGGATATCAACATTAAGGTGCCCCAGGGGCAGGTCTTGGGTATTGTCGGCCGAAATGGCGCAGGCAAGAGCACCTTTCTCAAGGTGATCTCCCGCATCCTTCGGCCGACCGAGGGGAGGGTTTGGGTGCGTGGCACCGTTGCGCCTCTTATTGAGTTAGGCGCCGGATTCCACACCGAGCTAACCGGACGCGAGAATGTGTTCCTCAACGGCGCTATGCTCGGGTTCTCACGCACCGAGATGCAGGAGAAATTCGATCGCATTGTCGACTTCGCCGAATTGTGGGACTTCATTGATGCACCGCTGCGCACCTATTCCTCAGGCATGCAGATGCGTCTCGGTTTTGCCATCGCCAGTGACGTATCGCCCGATCTTCTCATTATCGATGAAATCCTGGCTGTGGGAGACGAGGCGTTTCAGGAGAAGTGCATGCACAGGATGCAGGGATTCCGAGAGGATGCCACCACCATCCTGTTTGTTTCACACAGCCTGCGGAGCGTTCTTGATCTTTGCGACCGCTGCATTTGGATCGACAACGGTCGAATTCAGGCGGCGGGAGCGACTGGTGAAGTGATCGACGCCTATCACGCTGGCGTTGCTCATACCCAACTCGAAGAGCCCATCACGGGGTAACAGGCCACGACCAGAGGCGTCCATCAGATGGCAGCTTCGGGAACGGGCTGGATCCGGGGATTGGATCAGGCATGACACAAGACAGCCAACGGATAAAGAAGGGCATCATTCTGGCTGGTGGCTTGGGGACTCGACTAAGTCCGCTGACCATCGCCACCAGTAAGCAGCTCCTGCCCGTCTACGACAAGCCCATGGTGTACTACCCGCTCTCAATGCTCATGCTGGCAGGGATACAAGAGATCCTGGTGATCAGCACGCCCGAACACCTGGAAGGGTTTCGGCGCCTCTTGAAGGACGGACGTCAGTGGGGATTGAAGCTGGCCTACAAGCCGCAAGCCGAACCGCGGGTCTGGCAGAGGCCTTCATTGTGGGCGAGGATTTTGTTGCCGGCGACCCGGTCGGACTGATCTTGGGCGACAATATCTTCTTCGGCCATGGGCTCCCAGAACAGTTGAGGAAGGCGGTTGCTCAACCTCGTGGCTCGACCATTTTCGCCTATCGGGTCCAAGACCCGCGCCGCTATGGTGTGGTTGAATTCGATGAATTTGGAATGGCCCTTAGCCTGGAAGAGAAACCGGAGTCTCCCAGGTCCAATTATGCTGTTCCAGGCATCTATTTCTGCGACGAACGAGTGACGGATTTTGCCCGCCAACTCAAGCCATCCGACCGCGGGGAGCTTGAAATCACCGACCTGAATCGCCTCTACCTGGAGCGAGGCGAACTACGAGTTCTTCAGCTCGGACGAGGGGTGGCCTGGTTGGACGCAGGTACGCATCAATCATTGATGCAGGCGGGGAGTTTCGTCGAGGCGGTCCAAGAACGCCAGGGCATGAAGATATCCTGCCCAGAAGAGATTGCCTTTCGGATGGGGTTCATCGACGCCGATGACCTGGGCCGGCTAGCGACTTCAATGCCGGAAAACGAGTACCAAGACTATCTCCTTCGGCTCCATCACGAAATTCGGGCGAACACACCACCCCCGAACCAGGAACGCGCCTTGTGATATGCAATTCCTCATATGCGAAGGCAAAAGGATTATCATGGCCGAGTACAGCCCGGATAAATAGCCCAGCAACAGCAACGATTGAACTAGGCGTCGGCCATCCAAAAGTGGAGGAGAGTGAGAATGCCATTTGAGTTCAGGCGCTTGGAATTGCCCGACGTCCTGCTCATAGAAGCCCGGGTCTTCTTCGACGAGCGAGGCTTCTTTTTAGAGACATACAAACGATCGGACTTCGAAGCCAACGGAGTCCCCCAGGGCTTTGTTCAAGACAATTTCTCTACTTCGAAGCGGGGCGTGTTGCGCGGTCTCCACTATCAGAAGGAACCGCACGCCCAGGCTAAACTGGTCAGCGTATCAAGCGGGGAAATCTACGACGTGGCCGTTGACATCCGAAAGGGATCCCCGACCTACGGCCAATGGGTCGGCGTCAACCTGAAAGCGGACCAGCACCGCATGTTGCTTGTTCCTGAAGGTTTTGCCCATGGATTCCAGGCTCTGACCGACGATGTTCATGTCGCCTACAAGGTGACATGCGACTACGCCCCGGAGGCAGATCGAGGTATCGCCTGGAACGATCCTTCACTGGCGATTGATTGGCCGATTTCTGATCCGGTTCTCTCAGAGAAGGACCGGAAGCTCCCTTTGCTTGCGAATGCTGACAACGAATTTGAATTCAAAGGGGACGCCTCATGAGTAGCGTCAGGAAGGTTCTTGTAACCGGCGCTGGAGGCTACATCGGCTCCACACTGACCCGCATGTTGTTGTCAGAAGGCTATCAAGTGCTGGGCGTGGATCGATTCTTCTTCGGAAGAGAGGTGCTGCCTGACGAAGGCGATGGACTAACGACGCTCAAAGCCGACATCCGCGACCTGGAAGAGGATGCTTTCGAGGGGAGCTATGCCGTCATTGATCTGGCTGCCCTTTCCAACGACCCATCGGGGGAACTCGACCCCGAGGTGACATGGTCCATCAACCACCGAGCTCGCGCTCGCAATGCGCGGCTGGCCAAGGCAGCCGGAGTTTCTCGCTACATCCTTCCTTCTTCATGCAGCATCTACGGCTTCAACGAAGGGATTCTCGACGAGACATCGCCCATCAACCCACTCACGACCTACGCTGAGGCCAATCGGAAAGCCGAGGAAGACATTCTGCCCTTGGCCGACGACGACTTCTGCGCTGTCGTCATCCGTCAGGCCACCGTTTACGGCCTCTCGCATCGGATGCGATTCGATCTTGCCATCAACGGCATGGTGAAGGGGTTCCATCAGAACGGCAAGATACCAATTCTTCGCGACGGCACCCAGTGGCGGCCGTTCGTCCATGTGAAAGATACGTCGCGCGCCATGATGGCGCTCCTGGAGTTGCCGGCAGAGTCCGTCAACGGCGAGATATTTAACGTCGGATCGGATCAGCAGAACGTCCAGATCATGCCTCTGGCAGAAGCTGTGGCCCAAGCGATCGGCGTGCCTTTCGCATTCGAGTGGTATGGCGATCCTGATCAGCGCTCATATCGTGTCGATTTCGGCAAGATCAAGGAGCGGATCGGGTTCGAACCTCAGTACATCCCCGCAAACGGAGCCGTCGAGGTTTACCGAGCTATCCAAGCGGGCGATCTCGACCCCGACGACCCGAAGACGATCACAGTCAAGTGGTACAGGCACTTGCTCGAAGAAGGCATTCAGCTGTGAAGACCGTCATCCTGGGAGCCGGCGGCCAACTGGCCACGGATCTCGAGCGGGTGATGGCAGATTGGGAACTTGTCACCCTCCGCCACACCGATCTCGACGTGTGCGACTTTGATGAGGTCCGGGGGGCTTTGCGCGAAATCCAGCCAGAAGCGGTCATTAACACTGCGGCTTTCCACAGGGTGGATGATTGCGAAGACCAAGTCGAGCGAGCCTTCGAGGTGAACACGTTCGCCGTTCGCAATCTGGCTCAAGTCTGTGCTGAGCTGGAGTGTAGATTGGTGCATATCAGCACCGACTATGTGTTTGGGGGGAACAGCGCCCGACAAACCCCCTACACAGAAGATGATCCGCCCAACCCCGTGAATGTCTACGGCGTCTCTAAGCTTGCTGGCGAGTACTTCGTGCGAAATCTGTGCCCCCGCCATCTTGTGATAAGAACCTCGGGCCTCTACGGATTGGCCGGTTCTAGCGGCAAGGGCGGGAACTTCGTGGAGACCATGTTGCGGCTCGCAAAACAGGGGAAACCGATCTACGTGGTCGACGATCAGGTACTATCGCCAACTTTCACCCTCAACTTGGCACAAGCGATGTGCGGGATTCTCGAGGCGAACAAACCAGGTGTCTTTCACTTGACCAGTGAGGGGGAGTGTAGCTGGTATGTGTTCGCCGAAGCGATATTCGAGATCGAAGGGGCTAGCGTGGACCTGAATCCGATATCCAGCGCAGAGTACGGCGCTCGAGCTTTGAGGCCACGATACTCATCTCTGGCTACCAGGCGTGGAGGAACGTCCCCACGGCAGGCACTGCCTCACTGGCGGCAGGCTCTGCAGAGTTACTTATCAAGTCGAAGTATTTACAACGGGGAACCATGAAGATGGAATCAATGATGGGAACACCCGCGCCCGAGATCGCGATTGCCGATTCGAGATGCCAACATTTCCATCGGTATAGCTATGCAAGCCTTCTTGCAACGGATGGAGCCGTCCTGGATATCGCGTGTGGCGAGGGATACGGGACTTACATTCTCGCGACAACCGCGAGCCGAGCGGTCGGAGTCGACCTCAGTAGAGATACCGTTAGCCAAGCCTCCGGGAGGTTTATCCGTAAGAACCTGAGCTTCAAACAAGGTTCATTGGCCAGCCTTCCGATCGAGGGCCAGGGGAGCTTTGACGTTGTGGTTTCATTCGAAACCATCGGGCAGCTTCCCGAAGAACCACTCTCGGCGTTCATGCATGAAGTCAAGAGAGTGCTGAAACCGTCCGGGATTTTTTTGACCTCCGCCCCCAACCAGCTCTCCACCAACGATATCCCGCGGCACGACGGCGAACCCCATTCAAAGGGTTTCTATGCGAATGAATTCAAAGCCCTTCTCGAATCGCACTTTGAGAATGTTGTTTTTCTCGGGCAGGCGATCTATCCCATTTCCTACATATGGAACCCCACACAAGCGGACCCAGGCTACTTCGAATTCAAGATCACCCAGTCTGACTCAGGATTCCTCCCATCCGATGACCCCAAAGTGCCCACGTACCTACTGGCGGCCTGCTCTGACTCAGACATGCCTGATCTTCCTCAATCTGCCCAGTTGGACTTGTCAAACCAAGCTTTCAACCTTCGGGATGGCCACATCAATGAACTGAGTGCCAAACTCGACGACACCACTTCTCAACTTGTAGGCAAGTCAGAGGAGATAGACAAGCTCTCATCCGAAGTCTTGAGCCGTGGAGATCAGATTGACTCTCTGACAGAGCAACTCATGATCGCACGAGCTCAGATTCTTGAACTGGAGGACCGCTTGTCAAGGAGCTCTCCTCATGTCCAAGCTGCTGGAGACGTATCCGAGCAGGCTGAATTTGCCCGACGCAACCAGGATACGCACAACCCACAGACAGGTGGAACTGTAGAGTGGCGTTTGTCTAGGAATAGGTGGAAGGGATCTCGCCCCGATGTCGCCCTAACTTGGGGCAAATATGTTTCCGGCGATCAGTTCATTACCAAGGCAAAGTCGCATGGAGCCTTCTCAGAGCCAAGGACCATCCTTGAGATCGGGCCCGGCTACGGAAGGTTGCCTCAGGCAATTCTGCGTGCACAGATTCCGTTCGAGAGTTACTACGGCATCGACATTTCAGCCGACAGCGTGCAATTCCTGCGGCGAGAGTTCCCGGATGACCGCTTCACTTTCATCAAAGAGGACGCTGAGACGTGCGATCTTGACTTTAGCTACGATCTTCTTCTCTCCTCACTGACTTTCAAGCACCTCTACCCGACGTTTGAGACTTGTCTCCGAAATATTGTCCGGTTCGCAAATGAGAACTGCAGGTTCTTCTTCGATCTCATCGAGGGCGAGGCTGCCTATTTCGAGGAGGAAGGCCCGACCTACCTACGGTTCTACACCAAGGAGGAAGTTGGAAAGATCCTCCAAAGGATTGGGCTTTCCGTTGAGACGTTTGACTATGTCGAGCATGACAAGGACCACATCCGACTTCTCGTCGTCGCTCGAGTCGCCACGGCTCAAGAACGCGCAGCAGCTGAAGATGCCTGATCCTATTCTCTTTGGCGGGGGGATCAACCCCGCTCGCAGGGAACAAGGCCACGGATCAGGCATAGAATGGGACGGGAGCAAATTCGGTCCATAGACACCAATGAGAATTGAGGTTCATTGAAGTACACAGGTGAAAGATATCTGCCAGGCATCGACGTGCCAGAGACAAGCTATGAGCACTGGCATCGTTATCAATACGCCACCCTATTCGTCGAGAATTGGGAAGTGTTGGATATCGCCTGTGGTGAGGGCTATGGCAGCTACCTCCTTGCGAAGACCGCCAAGCGAGTGGTCGGAATCGATATCAGCGAAGAGGTTGTCAACCAAGCGACAAGCAAGTACATGCTGAGCAACCTCCTCTTCAAGCAAGGTTCGATCGATTCCTTTCCGGTTGAGGGTGAGAGCTTATTTGACGCTGTGATTTCATTCGAGACGATCGAGCACGTGGACCACGAGCGTCAGGTAGCATTCATGCGTGAGGTCAAGCGTGTGTTGAAGCCTGACGGCTTCTTGCTCGTGTCCACTCCGAACAAACTCAGCTATTCGGATGTCCCATCCTACCAGAATGAGTTTCATGAGAAGGAGTTCTATGTTGACGAATTCGAAGGGTTTTTGAGATCTTACTTCAACCACGTGACCCTGGTCGGTCAGCGAGTGTACCCGGGCTCCTATCTGTGGAATCTGAAAACTCAAAACAAGCAACTCATCGAATTCAAGATCAATACCACATCTGCTGGCTTTCGTCCGACCGGCAGTGACAAAGTCCCAATTTACGTCATCGCACATTGCACAGATGCCCAACCGGAAAACCCCCCTCATTCCCTCCAAATTGACTTGTCCAACCGAATGGCAAGGGGTCGGGACGAGGAGATCTGGGCGCTTAGAGATCGCATCGCCGATGGCGAGGCAAGGCTAGAGGATCTACGACAAGAACTGAGAGACGAGATTGTCGCCAGTGAAGAAAAGATTCTTGAACAAGCAATTCAGTTGCAGGAACGTGATCAAGCGAATCTATCTTTTGCCCAACAAGTCAAGGCATTGACAACCCGGATCGGCGCGTTGGACGACTTGCTTGCTGAACGCGATGTCCAGGTTCGAGGTCTATCTGAGTCCTTGACGGCCCGAAACGAGCAAATTGAGGTTCTGAAGGGCCAGCTTCACGAGACAGAAATGCTGGCCAAGACTTCTCAGAAATGAGCTTCTCGATCTCAAGGCCACTCGAGCCTGGAAAGCCGCCATCATGCTTCGGCGGTTGAGGCGTTTCTTCCTTCCCGTCGGCAGCTGGCGGGCCCGCGCTGTGAGATGGCTTCTGGCCCCCATTCTTCCTGGCTCGCAAGATGCCAGACTCATACGTAGATCTACCTACTTCAACTCCGACTGGTACCTGGCCCGCAACCCAGATGTTGCGATGGCCCGAACCGATCCTGCCTTGCATTACCTGAGACACGGAGCATTCGAAGGACGGGACCCTGGCCCGGAGTTTTCGAGTTCTTGGTACTTGGCGACTTATCCCGAGGTGAAAGCATCTGGAGAGAATCCGCTTCTCCACTTTTTGAGATCGCAGAGGATGCAAGCACCAAGGGAGGTTGTCAGAAGCGATGCCACCCTCGACGAGCCAAGGTTGAAAAACGATGCTCCCGGATTCGCGAGCATCCATCTTCCCCAGGCACCTATCGAAAACATCTCGGTCTACGTGAACTCGCAAGGTAATTACTTCTTTGAGGAGATAGGAGAACTCATCGCAGCAGGATTCCAACAAAGCGGCTTGAAGGCTGAACTTCGAGATGAAAATGACGGACTGAATCCTTCGGCCGATCTGCACCTCGTGGTGGCCCCGCATGAGTTCTTTCAGCTAGGCATGGGTGCCAAGCTGAGACCCGACGACCTGCCCCGCAACCTTATCTTGCTCAACACCGAACAACCTTCAACACAGTGGTTCAGCTTGGCCAAGTCTTACTTCCAAAGGGCTTACCGTATCTGGGACATGAATCCCACAACGGCACAAATGGTTGCAGAACAAGGTTATCCTGCCGATTTTCTGCCTCTCGGTTTTGTACCTGACTTTGCACGGTTTGGCGAAGTAGAACGGCTGGCCAATACGTATGGAACCTGTTTCCTTGACGAAGCAACCGGGAATGAGTCCTATCTACGGAGATCGACGATTGAGCGGCCGATTGATGTGCTTTTCGTCGGGTCACTTTCTCCTAGGCGAGAGGATTTCTTCGCTGGCAACGCCGCTTGTTTCGCCCGACACCGCTGCTATCTCCATTTTTGGGATGCGAAGGAGCCAGCTATTACTGGCATGAACACGCACATGGATACGGCCACTGTGGTTGGACTTGCCCAGCGGTCCAAAATCGTGCTCAATATCCACCGAGGCGCTGACACCTACTTCGAATGGCAGAGAATTGTATTGCACGGTCTATGGCAACGCGCGGCAGTCATCACAGAAACATGCAGTGAGACCAGCCCATTTGAATCCGGCAAACACCTCATCGAAATCCCGCTCGACCAGATACCTGAAGCGCTCGACTACTACATATTATCCAGTGCTGGGAGGCATGAAGCCGCTCTGATTGCCCAGGCTGGCAATGAAGCTCTCAAGTCTGACTGCCGGTTGGCCGATCATCTAGAGAGACTCCTTGGAGCCCTTGGCGCAAGCCCCAAGGGAGCGTGAGAGGGCAGCATCAGACCAAGCGCCGAACGCACAAAACACTGGACGTCGTGCATGGCGGATGAAGGCAACACTTGAAGCGTCCAGGGATCGGGCATGCAATGGAATACACCGAGTTTGGGTCAACGGATCAGAGGTTAAGGACTTGTAGGACGATGTGCCGGGGTGCCCGATCATGAACTCCAGGGCCCGGACCAAAAGACCCTAATGTAGACTTGCCAGTCAGGATTGGGAGCATGAACACGAGATCTGAGATACTGCTCGCGAAACACGACCTCGCGGCATCAAATGAAATCACACAAGTTGAGAGGTCGCTGCTCGACCGAGTCTCCCCCGAGGTCAATGCTGCTGATGACATGTATGGTGATGACGCAACTCACTACCTATCAGTCGGCCTGAGCGCCATCCGATGCATCAAGGCTGCACTTCTCTTCTCGGGCGCCACCCCAGATCCAGAGACAATTTTGGATATGCCCAGTGGCCACGGACGGGTCCTCCGCTTTCTCGTCGCGCAGTTCCCCACAGCGAGAATCTCTGCGGTGGATGTCAGTCATGAGGCACTCAGGTTCTGCCGAGATACGTTCTCAGTCGAAACCTGTGAATCCAACCAGACGTTCACGGGAATGGATCTGCAGCATAAGTTCGAACTGATCTGGTGTGGCTCTTTGGTCACCCACCTAAATGAAATGTCATCCGTCAACCTCCTCCGGTTCCTGTATGCGCATCTTTCCGATCGAGGGGTATGTATTGTTACCACCCACGGCCAGCGTACCATTGATTGGATCGAGAGCGGAAGGTTCAACTACGGTCTCGACGTGGACTCTCAGACAAGGCTGATCGATCAGTTCAACCTGGGCCAGTTCGCCTATGAGGACTATCCACAACAGAGCGGCTATGGGATCTCAACCGTCTCCAGATCTCGCTTCCTGGAGATCGCCCTTGAAGCAGGGGACTGGAGCAACACTCTCTTTCTCGAGCACGGATGGGATGACCACCAGGATGTCTACGCGTTTGCATCACCAAGCTTAGATGTCTCATGACGCCAAGTATGACGCGGCGAGGCTGTCAGTGGGGGTATGGCATGGCCAGAATGGTCATCTCTTGTGGAGGCCAAGAAACACGTCTGCCTGTGAAGGGATTCATGCAATGAATCAAGGCACTCGTCGTGCGGTCTCAGGTGAGGATCGTGATGGGAACACGGAGGTCATATGGCGATCGGTTGAGTCGGATCAACCCCCTCGCGTTGGTGTTGCGATCAGCCTACACAACTATGAGGAGTATATCGGCAAATGCCTTGACTCCGTGGCTCAACAGACCGTTGAATCGCTCGATCTCGTGGTTGTCGATGACTGTTCACAGGACAGCTCAGTGGAAATTACTCAAAAGTGGTTGAACTCAAATGCCGGGCGTTTTCGAGCATCGACTTTCCTTCGCCATGCAGCGAACCAAGGACTAGCTGCAGCCAGAAACGATGGAATCCAGGCAGCAGATACCGAATACCTGTTCATTCTTGACGCCGACAACCTCCTCTTCCCCCGATGCCTCGAGGTACTTGCTTCAGCACTTGACAATTGCTCTGCAAGTTTTGCCTACTGCTACCTTGAGAAGTTCGGTGAAGTGACCGAACTCCAGAACACACATGTCTGGAACCCCGACACGCTCTATCGCGGCAACACCATCGATGCCATGGTGATGCACAAGCGTTCATTGCTGATCGCCGCCGGCGGTTATTCTAGCGACATGCCAGCGATGGGGTGGGAGGATTACGAGCTGTGGTTCAAGATCGCAGAGGCTGGAGGTTGGGGCATTTTGGTTCCCGAGATTCTGGCCAGGTACAGGGTCCACTCGACTTCCATGTTGCACCAGACAACCAACCCCAACGCCTATGCGCTCACCCAGTATCTACGCCACAGACACCCGACCTTCTTTCCGTCATGATATTCATAGAATGGACTTGCAGGAACATGCTCTCTCGCCATGAAGGACCAAGCGGCTCCCAGCCGTTCTTTGATGAAAACTTGGGAGGGTTCTGATTTATGAAGGTCTTGGTGACAGGAGGGGCAGGGTTCATCGGCTCGCACATCGTAGACGCCTGCTTGGCTCAAGGCCACAATGTCGTCGTCGTGGACGATTTGTCGACCGGATCCTTGGACAACCTGCAAACCGGAGTCGAGTTTCATGAAATGGACGTGCGCAGCCCCGAACTCGTCAAACTGCTCCGCCAAGTAAAGCCAGACGCTGTCAGCCATCAGGCAGGGCAAGTCAACCTTCGAAGATCGGTGTCCACCCCCCTATACGACGCTTCGATCAATGTGATGGGCTCATTGAATCTCCTCGAGTGTGCCTGGCAAGCCGGGGTCAAGCGTATCGTTTTTGCCTCAAGCGGCGGTGCCGTATACGGTGAACCCGCGAACCTGCCTTGTTCCGAGGATGACGCTGCAAACCCTATTTCCCCGTACGGGACAGCCAAGCGGGCAGTTGAGCATTACCTGTTTGCATATGCTGCCATGCATGGTCTTGAGTATCTCGCTCTGCGATACGCCAATGTCTACGGACCCCGACAGGACCCAGCGGGAGAAGCGGGCGTCGTGGCGATCTTCGCCAGTCAAATGTTGCAGGGTGAGCAAGTCACCATTAACGGAACCGGCGAACAGGAACGGGATTTCATCTACGTGCGCGATTGCGCGCGGGCGAATCTGCTAGCACTGTCGGCCGACACATCCAACACCATCTTGAACGTGGGCAATGGCGTCGGAATCTCAGTCAACGACATCTTCGGGCTGCTCAAAGATATCACTGGCTACGCTCGCGATCCGGTTTTGGGGCCCTCAAAGGTGGGTGAAACCCAAAAAATCTTCTTGGATACCCACAAAGCAGCGGAAGTCCTGGGCTTTTCGCCGGCCATGGATTTCGAAGAAGGGCTTCGCCAGACGGTCGCCTCCCTTCGGTAGCGCGCCGTCTCGTTTGTCTCAGTGTGGAGAGAGGGGTGAAGGCATATTGGCGATGGAGGTCGCAGCGGAAGTGGGAGGACACGGATGAGGCCGCGGCTCAGGCATGTATACAGTCTGCTCACATCCCGAGCTGAGTTCGAGCGGACAAGATCCTGTGGAGCGGACCAGGCCCAAGTCAGGCGTCGCAATAGAAGGAAAGTCTGATTGTACTCCCCCGCCTGCTCCCAGCTCTTTGGCGACCATGCCGGTCAAGTGAGGCCCAGGTTCTTGTTTTCCTCAACACACTCCAGCTCTCCCAAAGTCAGCGTGATCATTGTCAACTGGAACCAGTGGCCCCTCTTGAAAGCCTGCCTCCAGTCTCTTGAAGAACAGAGCTTCCAAGACTTCGAAGTCATCGTCGTGGACAACGGTTCAACCGATGGTTCTGCCCAAAAGGTCCGTGGCGATTTTCCTCAAACGCAACTGATCGCGCTCGACGACAACGTAGGTTTCTGTGTGGCCAACAACCTGGCCATTGGTCGTGTCCATGGGAGGTATGTTGCGCTGTTGAACAACGACACTGTGGCGTCACCCGATTGGCTTCACGAGCTTTCGCAAGCTCTCGACCGCCACCCAGAAGTGGGTTTCTGCGCATCAAAGGTCCTTCTCTGGGAGAATCCCGAACTGGTGGACGTGTGTGGGGATTACTTCACAGTGGAAGGAGTTGCAGATAAGATTGGGCACAATCAGCCAGCTCGCCTCTTCACGGAAGAGGTCGAGGTTTTCGGGGCATCGGCAGCCGCCGCCATCTACCGTCGTTCAATGCTAGAGGACATTGGCTTGTTCGATGAAGACTTCTTCATGACCCACGAAGACTCGGATTTGAGTTTTCGCGCCCAGCTCATGGGCTACCACTGCCTGTTCGTGCCAACCGCCATTGTTCAACATCATCTGAGTAAGAGTATTGGAGCATCGAGCGACTTCCACTACAGACAAAGTAGGCGGAATGTCGAGTTCGTGTTCCTCAAGAACATGCCAATGAAATGGCTTGTCAAGTATTCGGTCTCGCATGTCGCAGCCAACGCCATCCTCTTCATTTCGGATGTTTTGCACGGCCGAGCAGTCGTCTACCTGCAAGCAAAGATTTCGGCCTTTCAGATGCTACCCGGGATACTGAAGAAGCGACGGAAGATCCAGGCCGATCGTCGAGCGTCCGATGAGTACATTATGGGCATCTTGACACATGGATGGTTCCGGCAGAAGATCCGGAATACCTTACGCTCGTGGGCTGGGACCGATGACGGAATTCCCGAGCGGGAGGGGCTTAGATGAATTACCTCAAGGGAGAAACGTCACCGCTTCTCGACTGGTTCAGAACTGAGGCTCGGCCTTAGTCAGACACAAGAGAGTTCGTTTGCACATGCCCGCCAAGGGCATAACGCCTGGGCTTTGAAGCGGTACAATCGTTGTTTCCACTGGTGGTTGGAACCGTTCGTGTATGAAGGACTCGGCGTCCTTCCAAGGACTATCTCCATGGGGATAGACATTGCATTTTGGGCCATCTTGAATCGTCTAAGGCGAGCCCGTGCATGCTCAGCAGGCACCAAGGTCATAGCCTTTCTTGCACTGTAGCGGCAGGATCGAGGATTGGGGTGTGAGATGGGGCAGGTACCAACTACCCAGGTGATGCAATGCCACCGAGAGTAACTGCCATCATAGGTATGGGAAGGGCAGGGAGCTCTCTGCTCGCCAGAGTATTGAATCTACTCGGGATGGATCTTGGACCCCCGGATCAGATCATGGGACCAGCAATATCCAATCCTAGAGGCCACTGGGAGTATGTGCCCTTCGTCGAGATCAATGATGCTATCTTGGCCACCTTTGGGGGAAGTTGGGATGAACCTCCGATGGTGCCAGATGATTGGTTTGGGGCGGAGGTCTTGGCTGAACTCAGGCAAAGGGCGCGCCAAATCATCGACGACGACTTTTCCCATTCAGAAAACTGGGGATGGAAGGATCCGCGAGCTTCGATCACCCTGCCATTTTGGCAGGATCTAATCCCTTCAATGCAATACATCATCTGCCTCAGGGACCCGCTCTCAGTCGCAGAGTCTCTTCAAGTCCGTGACGGTTACACGCTGGAAAAGGGTGGCCGCCTATGGATGACCTACGTCAGTCATGCGATCGTGCATTCAACAGGTGCTCCGAGAATGTTCGTGTACTACGAGGATCTCTTGGAAACCTGGCGTGAGCGGGCCAGGGACCTCGCTTCGTTCCTTGGCATGGACCCCCAGGCCATCCCCAATCAGACAATGGAGGCCATCGGTGATTTCATCACGTCCGACCTTCGGCACCATGGCCACAGCCTCACAGAGACCTTAGGTTCAGACCAAATTCCTTATGGTGCTCAAGCCCTTCACCTTGCACTCAGAACCCTCTCTGACGCTGACCTATGGCCTGGAGCCACGGAGTCCGCACATCTTGATGCCGCACCGTCGGCATTTGATGTGTTCGGCTTGCGTACTCTGTCCAATCACGCCTTGGCTGACAGGGCCTCGAGGAGAACCGATAAGCTGGCCCGGGACCTTGCGTTGGCCGAGAAATCAATCGCTACGCTAAGATCTGAACTCCAGGTGCAGGAGGAAACAACAGAGCAATTGCGCGCCCACGCTCAAGGGATTGAGCGATCTGTTTCATGGCGCATAACCTCGCCACTTCGCCATCTCAAAAGCATCCTGGTCACCCTGCTTGGTCGAGAGTAGCTAGGCTCAGCCTTGAAAGAAGCTGCGCAGAAGCAGCGTGGCGTCGCAACCCTTCTCATTCCAGCCTCTCTTCGGGCAACACCACCTTCGCAGTCTGAGAAGTAGCCAGAAGTCGAACTCTTCTACGGCTAGGAACGATCTACATTAAAGTGGTTCTAACCTGACGCTTTTCCCCGGAGAACATTGCCAAAACGCCGGTTGCTACACCGAACGTTTTCCCCTTGAAGTTCGGACGAAGCCGCTCGAATTTTACCGAGGGCAAGACAAAGGGCCATGTTCCTGGCGCCTCAAGATCTCTTCTCGCTGGTGCGCTCTGTCGTTCGCTGACAAGACACTTGGGCAGATCCTTGTTCGATGCGCAGGCTCGCGAGGGACAGGGCCATTGAGGCCAGCTTTGGGATCGCCACGCCTGCTGTCTCCACAGATTCTCTGGTCACGTTGGCCAGAACGCAGGCTAAGTTCATTACGCAAGCGCCCGCTTCCTGCTTGGAGCAGTTGTCACCTCGACGCTGGATGGCCCTTGGCGTTCAAACAGGGTGGCATGTCCAAGGGCGCGGTCGGACATGCACGAGATGATTGACCGCTATGGCTTGAAGAATCCATAGACATCATGGTGATTTCCCCAGCCTTGATGCAGGTATGTGGTCTGCCGCCAATCCCCTACTGAAGAGGCAATCTCTCCGATTCTTTGACGGGTGACAACTGATATCCCATAGCCGTTCCGGCCTGGGTAGTCACTGTATCCGTAGCCCTTGCCATAGTAACCGTCGAGGACAGCTGAGCAGCCCTGTGGAGTCAGCCCATAGTCACGGGAGCCGCTCTGGATCCAGTCCGCAGACAGCTGCCCATGTGTCGTGAAAATGCACACGCCGCCATGTGAAAGGTGATCATAGAAGAGCCTGAGAAGCGCCTCGGCAGACCTCTCTCTGATATGGGTGATCAAGGAGCCACACCAGATCATGTCAACTCCAACTGGCAGAGTCAATTGCTGCAAATCGGGGGTTGAGAAAACACCTTCTACAGAAAACGCCCGCTGGCAGAACGATACCGCGGCCTTATCCACGTCACAAGCCACGATTTGGGATTCCGGGAACACCACCTTCAGAAATCTGAGCACACGCCCGTAGCCTGATGCGAAGTCAAGCACCACACGCGGTGACTTAACCCGACGACTTTCGGCCAAACCCACTTGGATGCAACGCATGGCCGATAGGCCAACGGCGACGTAGTGACCGGGGTTCCCCTGCTGGTACATAGTATCTCCCGCGTGCACGCGGGGTGAAACGCGGTGAAGGGTCTCTTTTTCAAATGGAGTCAGGCCAACGGCCCCACCAAGCCCATGGACATGGCCTGCTGGCTCGGATACCTCGCCAAGCAGATGCCGCTCTTGCGCGGTGAACTCGCCCGTAGTCGCCATACGTTCTCTGGCCGAGCGAAAAGCTGCCGTTCGTCTTGCACCTTCAGGAAGGAGGTGACCCAAGAACTCCCAAAAACCGGTACAGATGCCCACGCCTCAGATACCCCTTTCTTCTCACTCGAAGAACGAGCCTGGCGACCTCCGCTCGGCTCCAACCAAAGCCGGAGACATCCTGCGCGTTTTTGAACGCCCCACCCCTGTAGACAACAATAACCGGTTGCGGCCCGTTGGCCAGATCAACCCCCACCTCGTCTTAAGGACGTATCGTGGACGAGGCTCTGACCTATGGGCTGAATTGACCGACATAGTCAAGCGTAGTCTCACGCGGGAGGCGGTCTGGCAGACTTGCCTTCGTCACAAGCGAATAGCCGAGTTCCTTCATAATGCCGCCCACCTGCTCGTTCACAAATGTAAGATCTTGTTCAGTCAGCCAATCTTTCCAACCACCATGAGACTTGGTGCGTGCAACTCGGCTGAATTCGGCGTCAACCTCCAACTGAGAACTCAGCTCAAAGCCAAGGAAGGACTCGAAGTCGGCATTGATCCCGTCGACAAAAGATTCATACCGCACCACGTAGGGTCGAAACGCCTCCCGGTATTCAAGAACCCACTCATACTTCCGCCTTAGCAGTTCCATCCCCGGCCGGCCAACCAGCAGACCGATCTGATTGAAGAGATCGGTTGTCGCTATCGAATCAGGATTGCTCACCTTCTGTGCAAGCAGAGCGGAACCCTCTTCATAGCCTCCCAGATCGTTGTGGACCTTGAAATCATAGAAGCGATAGAGCAATTCACTCACAATCTGATCGCGTGGATCACGGACGATCAAGATGTTCGGTTTGAAATGACGTGCAAACTTGCTGTCGCTGGTGATGAACCCGATGAGGGCCTTCGTCAAGGTGTGATCGGGGCCCGCATAGGAGAGGATCTCTTCAAACTCTTCTTCTGATCGTGGCTCGAAGAATGTCCTAGTCCCGGGAGGAAGTGCTTGCCTTAGGGCCGTAAACAGCGCGGTTGTGCCTGTTCTCGCAAGTCCGGCCACAAGATAGTGCATGTGGATGCTCCAGGACTGCCGCTGGGCGGCAGTGTTTCTCTGTTTCGGGAGTTTACTCGATCGAGAGATGACTGGGTAGTCGACACGCTCGATCGACACTCATTAGATCGGTGCTGTTGAAAGAATCACATGACACTTTTCTGGGCGACACACCTTCATTCCAAATATCCGCAGCTCCAATGATGGATCCTGTGGGCCCGGGCAGCCTCGCTGCCTTGGGAGCAGTTTCTGGCAGAGGGACGCGGGAACTCAGCGGCTTTGCTGCCTCGGGGGATGAACAACTGCTCGCGACTGACAGCCCCAAGCAAAGAGCCATTGTGGGGATTGGGATAGCGGGTGGACCTTCGAGGTCCGCCCGCACAGACATCTGGATGTGGTCTACTGAAAAGGGGTTTCGGGCAGGCTAAGCCCCGCTGCTTCCGCTACCGCCTCCGGATCCTCGGCCGATTTCAGGCGCAGGTCCTCGTAGTCCCGCCGCGGAGCGACGATGCGGTAATCGAAGGGTATCTCGCAGCTGGACCCATCGACCGTGCCTACGGTGAAGGAAGTCGAAGTCGTCTCGGACAGATACAGATTGCATTGGCCCCGGGGCGTCAGGAACACATGGTAGGGCTCGTCCAGGTTGACCGTCTGGGCGAAGACGGGATCGATCGAGACGACCGCTTCACCAGCGGAGAGAGTCGCTTGTCCGAAGTCCTCGAACCAGTTCTGCGGGCTCTCGACCGCGTACAGCGTCCGCCAGCCGTAGTCCTGGGTGTCGACGATGGCCGACTTGGTACCGGTGGCGGTGAAATCCCCGGCCACATACATCGCCCCCTCTGAGTACACTCCGTAGCCGGTGGTGGAGTTGGTGAAGCCATATACTCCCACCCCACCACCTGTTGTCGCCGACGCTTGGCCGTAAACCCCGTAGCCATTGGGCGAACTGGTGTGGCCAAAGACCCCAGTTCCGAAACCGGTCGTGGCCATCGCCGAGCCTAGCACCCCAGTGCCAAGCGTCGACTGGACCTCCCCAATGACCCCGTTGGTCGCGCCGCTGGCCGCGTTGGCATGCCCGTAGACCCCGGTGCCGGATGTCGACCAGCTCTCTCCATGGATTCCGTAAGTCACGCCGGTCGTTCGCGTGGCCCGGCCGAAGACGCCGGTACCCGATGTGCTCTGGGTGATTCCGAACACACCAAAGGTTGTCCCGATTGTGGATGTGGCCTGACCGTACAAGGCAAAACCGTCCGTACTAGAGACTTCCCCGTGCACGGCATCGACAGTCCCGGACGCCGTGTTGTTCTTGGCAAAGATCGCATCTCCTGAGTTGACGACCACGTTCAGCCTGGCAAAGGGAGAAAACGGGATCGTGGCGCCGTTGCCTGTATCAATGGTGGCGATGTTGACGGCTCCGGTGTCACCGTCAATCCAGAACAGGGCATCCTCGTTGTAGGTTCCTCCGGCCGGCGAGCGGCGGATGCTGAATTGGTCCAGCGACGACCCCAGCACCAGCTTCCACTGGCTCTTCGACGCATCGCCGACCGCATTCGCCTCATCGACGTTGGTATTGATCTGCATGTTGTTCCCGCCGCCCTGGGAGAAGTAGTTGTGCACCGTACCCGCGCCAAGAAAGTCGATCACTCCGGTCACGGTCAACGCTTTCGATCCAACCGACGACGAGCCCACCGCCAGCTTGCCGTTGACCGCCGCGTCCGGGCTGCCGATGACATCCGTCGCCAACATCGGCGAGGCTGCCCCGCTGGCGAACACCGACGAGACCGTCAGTGCTGCCAGGCATAGCACGAGGAGCAAGGGAAAGGCAGAGCGCGTGAGTCGAACCCACAGATTCGCCATGCGGACCTCCTTGGGTCCTGGTCCAACGAACATGAACCTGTTAATGAAGATGCGGGCAGGGGTGTAGGCAAGGAAGAGGTATTGAGGCACAGCGAGTATACGGCGGTTTGGGAGCGTGTCAACAGGAAGGATTTGAAGCTTGGCACGAGACAGTCGTTCCCCGGCACCCAATCTCAAGGGTGCCGGGGAACGGGGCAGAACAGAAGACACAAATGATCCTGGCGAGCTGGGCTAGTTCTCGTCCGGCAGCGGCTGGGTCAGCCCCATGCTGGCCGGCTGGCCGTACAACTCGGGAGACAGGTATGTCCCTTCCTCGGAGCTTGGTTTGTCCACCACCACCTGAATCCGATGTGCCTCAGCATAAGGATCGTGCCGGATGCCGGTGACCTGCCAGGACACTTTCGTTCCCGGCTCGCCGCCGGCAATCCGGAAAGTGTTGTCCTGGATCTCATCCGCCACGTACAAGTTGGGGCCAGGGCCGCCGATGGCTGTTAGCTGATAGCGGAAGTCCTGGTTGAGCGCCTGGAACCAGTCGGGCATGGTCACCACCGCTTCCCCATTGTCGTCCAACATGACGTTGCCGTTGTATACGTTCATCATGTCCGGACTTTCGACGAACGAGTGCTGCAGGTACTTGTGGGCCGGATCCAACGGGTCATCTATCTTGAACGATCCGGCGGACTTCGATAGCGTGCCGCTCACGTGCACATCGCCATTGAAGAAACCGGCATATCCGGCGGGGGATGCCGCGTAGCCATAGACTGCGTAGTTGGTGCCCGTGCTGGAAGACTCATAGGCATAGACGCCAACTCCACCCGTGGCTGCGCTCTGCCCCATAACACCGTACGCCGAACCTGTGGTTGAGGTGGATGTTCCGTAGACGGCGTAGCCGTTTGGGGAATGACTCTCCCCGCGGACCCCGTATGTGAAACCGGAGGTGGCGGTGGCAATGCCGAAGACGCCGCGGCCGGAAGTGGAGTCACTGTTTCCCCATACGCCGGTTGTGGTACCGGTCGTGGCAAGCGCGCTGCCGTAAACGCCCCTACCACTTGTCGAGTTTGCCACGCCGTAGACACCATCGGGGGAGCCCGTGGTGGCTGCCGCAAGACCATACACACCGTAGCCGAGCGTCGATTGGGTCTGTCCATAGACGCCGGAAACGAGGAAGCCATTGGTGGCGGTTGAGTAGCCGCTGACGGCTGCGTCGTTGATGTCGGAGGCTGTCTCTCCCCGCACAGCAGCACCCGTGGTCGTCACCACATCCAGCCTGGCATTTGGTGAGTAAGGAATCGACCCACCGTTGTTGGTATCCACGGTGGCGATGCCGACCTTCCCGGTGGATCCATCGATCCAGAACAGGGCATCCTCATTGTAGGTGCCCGACGCGGGCGAGCGTCGGATGCTGAACTGGTCCAGCGACGACCCCAACACCAGCTTCCATTGGCTCTTGGAGGCGTCTCCGACGGTATTGGCCTCGTCCACGTTGGTGTTGATCTGCATGTTGTTCCCACCCCCCTGTGAGAAGAAGTTGTGCACCGTCCCGGCCCCGACGAAGTCGATCACGCCGGACACGGTGAGCGACTTCGATCCAACCGACGACGAGCCCACCGCCAGCTTGCCGTTGACCGCCGCGTCCGGGCTGCCGATGACATCCGTCGCCAACGCCGGCGATGCCACCCCTCTGGCGAACACCGACGAGGCCGTCAGCGCCGCCAGGCACAGAACCAACAACAGAGGAAAGGCGGAGCGCGTGACCTGAAATCCTAAAACGTCTCATGTGGGACCTCCTTGGTCCTATTCCTGGGGGGATGAGGGTGCGAGGGATAAGAATGGATGAGGTGTTGGTCTTGCTGGCCGGGGAGTATACGCCTGTTCCGAACCTTGGCAAGCCACGGACGCGCTGAGCGCACTCGGGCTTGCCATCAAACAATCGCCCCCGTGCCTCAAACGGTCGAGGCACGGGGGTGGCCAAAGGTCAGATCAGGGTTCAGCGAGCGCCGATGCCGCCACGTCTGCAGGATCCTCGGCCGGCTTCAAGCGCAGGTCTTCATATCCCAGCCGAGGGGCAACGATGCGGTAGTCGAAACTGATATCGCATTCAGAGTCCCCCAGGGCTTTGACTTTGAACGACGTGGGCGTCTGCTGGGAAACGTACAGGCCGCAGTCGCCGCGCGGCGTCAAGAACACGTGATAGGAGTCATTCAAGTTGACCGTCTGGGCGAAGATTGGGTCGACTGGCACCACCGCCTCGCCCGAGTCAAGCGTTGCCTGGCCGAAGTCCTCGAACCAGTTCTGCGGGCTCTCGACGGCGTACAGGGTGCGCCAGCCGTAGTCCTGCGTATCGACGATGGCCGACTTGGTGCCGGTGCCGGCCAGGCCTCCAACATAGTACACACCGTAGCCATCAGTAGAATATGTCTCGCCGTAGACACCATAGTTCGTGCCCGTCGTCCGATTAGCGAGTCCCCGGACGCCAATTCCGGACGTGGAGTAGCTGCTTCCGTAGACTCCGAAGGTGTTACCGCTCGTCGCAGGCACGTGGCCATACACCGCTGAACCAGACGTAGAATCACTTTCCGCAAACACACCATAGGTGTAGCCAGTTGAGGAAGTGGCCACGGCATGGACTCCATATCCGTGCGTTCCAGATACCGTGCCGAGAACACCTGTAGCGTTCGTGCTAGCCAAACTCTCCCCTCGCACGGCAATCCCTGACGTTGCCTGCACATCGAGTCGGGCCTGTGGGGTGAACGGAATAGAGGCACCATTTCCGGTATCCACGGCTGCTATTCCCACGTCGCCCGTACTACCGTTGATGAAAAACAGGGCGTCCTCATTGTAGGCCCCGCCCGACGGGGACCGCCGGATGCTGAATTGATCCAACGACGAGCCCATGACCAGCTTCCACTGGCTCTTGGAGGCGTCTCCGACGGTATTGGCCTCGTCCACGTTGGTGTTGATCTGCATGTTGTTCCCGCCACCCTGAGAGAAGTAGTTGTGCACCGTGCCGGCGCCGACGAAGTCGATCACGCCCGTCACTGTCAGGGCCTTTGACCCAACCGATGACGACCCGACCGCCAATTTGCCGTTGACCGCAGCGTCTGGGCTGCCGATGACATCTGTCGCCAACGCAGGCACCGCCACCCCGCTGGCGAACACCGACGTGGCTGTCAGCGCCGCCAGGCACAGGACGAGCAGAAGAGGCAGAGTAGTACGCGTGGTGTGAATCCACAGACGAGCCATGGGGGACCTCCTTGGTCCTACTCGCGGAGAGTGAGGGTGCGATGGAACGCGAACGAGGTGTAACCGGTGCTGGTGGGGCAAGTATAGGCCTGTCCCCAACCCACGCCACCAGCCGCTGTCCCACTTTCAGGGACTTGCCGCAGGCTTGGAAACGGAGCCGCCCATGATTGCGGACGGGACGCTGCGGGGCAAGTAACTGCCCACCAACGCGACAAACAACTCCCGCTCACGCCCGACCAGCACGATGTTTTGGAGCCAACCGGATGGCACCGGGCTCAGCTTCTCAAGCCGCAACCCGAATTCAGCCTCTCGGTTCGCTATAGCGACCTGTTAGCGCGCCGACACAGCGTCGACCCCTGCGGAACGGGCGATCCCGTCGGGCGCTCCATTGATTCAAAGCGCCCCCTGACCGGATATCACGGCCGGCACGCTCCGGACCAAGATCTGCAGGTCGCGCCAGATCGAGTAGTGCTCGATGTACTCCAGCTCCAAGCGCACTCGGGCGTCCAGGCCAAGCTCGCCGCGACCGTTGACCTGCATCGGCCCCGTGAGGCCCGGCGGGACAGCCAACCGCTGGCGGTGCCAGTCGCTGTACTGCGCCACCACTCGGGTTTCCTCAGGCCTGGGCCCAACCAGGCTCATATCCCCTCTCAGGACATTCCACAGCTGCGGCAGCTCATCGATGCTCCAACGGCGAAGCCAGCGGCCGACGCGCGTCACGCGCGGGTCATTGGGGATTTTGAAAGCTGGTCTCTCGAGAGCGCTTTGCACCAGAACAGACTCCAGGCGAGCTTCCGCATTCCTCTCCATGCTGCGCAACTTGAACATGTGGAAGTGTCGCCCGTCCTGGCCAACTCGCTCCTGGATGAAGAGCGCCGGGCCGGGACTGTCCAGCTTGACGGCCACGGCGGCCAGCGCCAGCACGGGCGAGGCCAGGATCAAGCCGGCCGAGGCGATCAGGATATCGAGAGCGCGTTTGATGAGGCGTTGATGAAGACGGAGCGGCGGATGCGCCGTTTGGGCAGAGCCCACCCGCAGCGTCCCCGCTGCCAGTCCGGCGCCGAGAGCCAGCGCACGCAGGGGAAGCATAGCCGGCACGATCACGAGCACTTTCGGATCTCTCCGAGCAATGGAGGCCAGCTCCGGGACGGCGCTGATGGCGAAAAGGCCCCCCAATGCCGCCGCTCCCCACACGGCCCAGCCGAAGAAGGGTGTCAACGCCAGCGTGAGCAGAACCAAGGGCGTCAGCACCAGCTGAAGCCGTTGCGCGAACGGCGTGTGCGTATCGGATGTCAGGCGCTCGGGATGGCTCTGTAGCAGGAGGGCCTTCCAATAGCCGATACCGAATTTCCGGTGCAGGTACTCGGCCAAAGACCGATCGTGGCGATGGTAGACAACGGCCGACGGGACAAAGACCATCTCGTAGCCCTTGCGCGCCAGTCGGAAGGACAGCTCCTGGTCTTCAACGCTGGCCGTCGTGTAGTTGGTATCGAAGCCACCGTTCTCCAGGAAGACCTCCCGCCGGTAGGCCGCCGCATAGGTGTCGATGAAGTCGATCCTGGCCCGGCGTGCCATGCGATCATATTTGTGCTGGTACTCCTGCTGGGTGAAGCGCGGGACAAGCCTAAGGTTCCTGGTTCTATAGACTCCCTTGGCGGCGACGATCGTTCTGTTGCGGAAGACCTCCGACAGATGCTCCAGGAAGTCAGGCGCCGGAACACAATCGGCGTCCGTGAATATAAGCAGTCCCCCCTTGGCGATCGCCGCCCCGGCGTTGCGGGCGGCTGCCGGCCCCTGCGGGGTCTGGCGGACCAGCCGGTCGGCCGAGGCTTCTGCGATTTGGGGTGTTTCATCGGAAGAGCCATCATCGACCACGATCACCTCGTAGCGCGCCCGATCCACGCTCTGAGAGGCCAGGGCCATTAGGCAGCTGCCGAGGGTGTCAGCCGCATTTCGGGCGGGGACAATGACCGACACTTCAGGCTTCTTCACTGACGGCGACCTCGCCCCACCGCCACAAAGAACCCAGCGCCCACCAGCGGGGTCAGTGTAACCAACGCGTGAAGCAAGACGGCAAACACCACTGCGATTCCCAACGCATAGCCGAAGGGTGCCAACCCCACCTCGACCGCAAGGTAGAACGGTCCAACGTTTCCAGGCATGATCGCAGGGATCAAGCCCAGGTGGACCGCCACCAGGACCAGAAGCGCTGCCCCGGCTGACACTCGCATCTCAAGGGCTCTCAGGAGAATGATATTGGTGGAAAGCATCACCAGCCAGATCAATCCTGTCAAGGCCAGAACCTTCCCGAATTGTCCCGATCGAGAAAGGCGCTCAAGGCCGCTGGAAAGTTGATCCATCCATGCTTGAAATCGCGCCCTGGCACCTGCGGGAGGGCCATTCAATAATGGACGCACCCCCCGCCAAACTCGTTGCGAAAAGAGCCCTGAGGCCAGAGCCCCACCCAGCAGAACCACTCCGACCACCAGCGGCTCCATCCAAGTGGCCCGCAGAGTTCCAGAAGGTAGGAGGGGCAGAGCAGCTGCCGCACAGGCTGCAAGGCCGAGAAGATCGAAGGCCTTTTCCATGCCAATCCCCACCAGCACGGCCCCGGTCCGGCCATCTTTCGGCGACACAATCATCCCGGTTCGGACCAGCTCCCCACCCCTAAACGGAAGGACGATGTTCGCCGCTTGGCCGACCATCAGTGCCCCCAGGATATCCGGAAACGAACGGGCAACGCCGGCTGGTTCCAGCAGTCTTTTCCATCGCACAGCTTTTATGCTGATCCCCAGCAAGATGCTCGCCACGGTGGCAATCACCCATACCATTTCAACCCGACGCAAACCCTCCACCAATTCAGCCAGGTCAACCTGACGCAACGCCAGGAAAATCAGGCTCAATCCCAAAATCCAGCGCAAAGCCAAACCCAAACGCCGCCGGGTTGACTCCCGTCGATTGAGACCGGAAAGCATCGGCCGAAGCTTAACGGGGGTCAAGACACTAGCTCACTGCTTCCCTGACGGCACGCTGGTATTCGACCGTCTTGCGCAGACCGTCTTCCAGGCCAACCAGGGGTTCCCAGCCCAACTCTCGCTGTGCCTTGCTTGCGTCGAGCCAGATCCGCCGAATATCGGCCGGCCGTTCGGGTCCCCTGAGAAGGCGAGAGTGGCTTTCTGTCAGCTCCCGGAGCGTGCTCACCAGCGTGTTGATGCTGGTCCCATGACCCGAACCTATGTTGAAGACGCCTTGGGCGCCCTCTTCCATGACGGCCGCCAAGTTGGCCCTGGCGCAGTCGGACACGTAGATGAAATCACGCTCCTGCATCCCATCTCCGTGAACATAGACATCACCGCCGGCAAGCATCTGACGGGTGAAGACCGCCACAACCCCCACCTCGCCAGAAGACTGGCGCGGGCCATACACGTTCGCATAGCGCAGCACCACCGTCTCCAATCCATAGGTGGCCTGAAAGACACGCAGATAGGTTTCAGCGGAAACCTTGCTGGCCCCGTAGTCGCTGACCGGGGCCAGGACATGGGCCTCGTCACAGGGCAGATACTCGGGCTCGCCGTAGACCGTCCCGCCGCTGGAGGGATAGATTAAACGCCGGACGCCATACCCCTGACAGCACTGCAGCACGTTGACCGTACCCATGATGTTGAGGTCAGCGTCGGTGAGTGGATCAACCATCAACTCGACGATGTCGATGTGCGCAGCGTGGTGGTTGACCACCTGCGGTCGCTCATCTTCAAAAAGCTGGGCCAGCTCTGGGCTGCGAATGTCCATCTCGTAGAAACCAGCCTGCGGGTTGACATTCTCCCGCCTGCCTGTGGACAGGTCATCGACCACAACCACATCCAAGCCTTGATCGATGTAGCTATCGACCACATGCGAACCGATGAATCCGGCACCCCCCGTGACAAGCACCTTCACCGGCGACCTCTCTGGAGACCTGCCTTTGTCATAGCCCATCCTCAACCTCAACTTGTCCCTTCCAGCCCCTACGCGCCGTCCCCCGCAGTACCGGAGCGCGCCCCGTCTTCCGACAGAGCGCGTTTTATCTTGGGAAGCCCACGCCTGAGCACACCATCCAATTTGCCAGCTACGCTCCGATAGTCTTCCAGGGATCCGCCGACCGGATCGGCGATGTCGTGGGCTGGCCCGGCCAGGGCGGTCAGCATGTAGAACCGATCCGCCAGGTCGGGAAATTCCGTCTCAAGCGCTTCGAGGTGTCCGGCCTCCATTACCAGGACCAGATCCTGCCTGGCCAAAAGGTCCCGGGTCACGCGGCGCGAGCGATGGCCGCTGATGTCAAGCCCGCGCTCGCGCATCGTCTCTTGGGCGAACTCCGTCGCCGGGTCACCCTCCATGGCCCACGTCCCGGCCAATTCGACGCGACAGTTACAACCAATGTCCTCCCGCTCCAAGAGCTGGCGCAGCAACGCCTCCGCCATCGGAGAACGACAACGATTGGCCGTGCAGACCAGGAGCACCGAAGGCTCACGCCCCTCGGTTCCTGCGGCCGCTCCGTGTGTTTCGATCGATTGCGTGTGGTCCAAGGTGTCCGCTCCCGCGTCCTCGGATTGGCTCGGCGCCTGGCCGGCACTCGCTTCGAAGTCCTGCATCCAGACCTGGACCCAGCCAATCTGGCGAAACGCCCCAACCGACATGCCGATGAAGGCCAGGGCCAGGCCCCCCCAAAGCGCCGTCTGCCACCACGGCTGGGACGCGCCCAGCTGCCCCAGGCAGAACATCGCCAGGCCGGCTTGAATAGGCAGCTGGTAGGCTGGCCGCTTCAGTTCCTGGCGAAACCCCCGCTTGGCAGTTTGCCGGTTGTAGTCGGCGAACCCAAGCGCAGCCAGCACGACGGCCAGGCCGACGATCCACAGGGCGGCAAAGCCCACTTCGCGCCAGTCGATCAGGCCCAGGTTATCCACGGCTCACCGCACCTCCGCCCAACGGTCGACAGTCTGCCTGTAGGCCTGCCCGACGGGCGTCAGGTTCCCCGCCTTAAGGTCCGCCAGGTTGCCATTGGGGTAGGTCGGATCGGACAGACTGAACCAGGCCCAGCGCTGCACCAGCCGGCCCCCATCCTCTGGATCGCCTGTAGCCGGGTCCTTCAACGTCATCAAAAGATCCAGCGTCCTTCCCACGTAGTCGCTGACCATCTCCGGCGGGAAGCCGTAGTCGGCCGGCATCAGGATGCCAAACTCCGTTAGAGCCAGGGGCGTGGACTGATAGCCGCGGCGTGCCATCCAGGTCCGAAAAGCGCGCAGGTGGGCTTCAAACAGATCCAGCCGGGCGTGATCGCTGACCTCATAGAGTTGGCCCTGCTGGACGGTTTCGAAGCCGGGTGGGATTCCCACACCCCAGCTGTCTCGCTCTTCACGCAGCACGTAGTTGTGGACAGTCCACACATCCAACGGCAAAGGGTGTCCGCAGGCCCGTCGGTAGGCCCGCAGCACCCTATCCAGATAGGCCAGGCGCAGGGGCGTCGGCTGGGACACGCCAGCCACGGCCAGGCGGGCGCTCGGGTCGGCGCGCTTGATGGCCACGAAGTAGGCGTGATAGACCTCAGCGTACTGCTCGGGCGTCAGGTTATCCTGCCAGATGACGTCCGGTTCGTTGCCGATGATCCAGGTCAGGCCCGGATTCGCCGCCGCCAGCTGCGCCGCCACGTCGGCGGATGGCCGCCCACAGCCGTGCGCCACGCGCACCATCGGCCAGTAGTCCAAGACCCCTGCGTCCGGATTCGGCCGGGCGGACCAATCCAGGTACCAGCCTGCCCCCAGGACCTCCGCCCACTGCTGCGGATCGGCCGAGGCCGACAGACTGAGACCGAAACGCCACGTGTTTTGGCCCCTTGCGGCCGAAGAAAGCTCGGCTCCCGGCGCTTGCGTCGGGGCACCATGCGTAGCTTCTCCGGAAGGGGTCGCCGTCGGAGGGACGAGCGGACCCTCAAAACGGCACCCGCTGTCGGCCTGAGCCTTCTCGTTCTGCCCCACGGTAAGGCTTGAGCCTGTCAGCAAGCCGACCAGCAGGACCGCAACCCAAGCCAAGATGTGGTCCGATCTCAAGCGGCGGTTCCGATCATGCCTTCGATCTCGATCCATCTATTGGCTGCTTTGTGCCAGCCAGGTCTGCGCCTCACAATGCAGTTGAACGTCGAGCCCGGATCCTTGCCCGTTGACGCTGGTGCGGCAGACCGGGCGTGGATTTCGGGCCAACAGCTCGGCCTCCCACGTCCACACGCTCCCGGGATCATCTTGGGGCAGGTTCAAATCGGGATAGGTGGTGGCAAGTTCTCGCCGGTACCAGTCAAACTGCCCCAGGGGGATGACCACCAGCTTCAGGTCCGGCCGTTGGCCCAGGACGAACTGGGCATACCACAATGGAAACGAATCCTGGTCGGTGGTGGTCAAGACCAGCGCCCCGGCCGGCGCCTGGTCCACGACTTCACGGACGTAGTCGGCCGCCCGATGGTCGTGCCGTGCATTGACCTGGCCGACGATGCCCGGAATCCGGACGACGAACAAGGCGCCCAACAGGGCCACAGCCGGCAGGGCCGCTCGGCGCCCACCGGCCATCACCAAGGAGAGCAGGCTCCCCAAGCCAAGCGCAAGCCACCAGGCCAGCCCGGCAACCGCCGGAATCAAGTACGCTCGCCAATCGACCGAGCCGTAGCCGATGGCAAAGGCACCGTAGGCGCCTGCCATCCACACCGCCGTTCGGTCGACCCATGGCCAGCGTGAGCGGCCGATGATCAGACCCCCACCCATCAGCAGCAGCCCAAGGACGCCGAATTGGCCCAGCAGGATGCCCGGGGCGGATGCCACTCGATGGACGGCTTCGTCCAGCGGTAGCCCGAAGATCATCCCGCGGTAGGTGCCACCAGACACCAGCCACCAGAACCCACGCCAGGTTGATGCGTCGCCCCAGTGCACCGGGGCTTGACCAAGCGCCAGCAGGGGCAGAATGGCGTAGACGGCCAGGCCGGAGGCGAACGCCCCAGCCGCCCTGACAACCCGTTTCCGCTCAGCCGACTTCCAACGAAACGCGAGGGCGAGCGCCAGGGGGGGAACCATCAGCACCAGCGTCAGGTGATCCCCCAGGCCGATACCGGCTGCAAGCGCCAGCCCGGCCTCGCCCCACCCCGACTTGCCGGCGGTGGACAGGCTGGCCATCAGGCCCAGCGTGAGGACCACGAATAGGGCATTGAGTCCGTAAACCTCGGCGATCACCGCCTGGGACCAGGCGAGAGGCGCCAGGCCGAAACTCAATCCAGCCGCCAGGGCGACAGCGGCTGGCCATCGGCCCGCCTTTTGGCCGGCTCCCGCCAGGACAGCCAGGATCCCAGCCGCCAGCGCCATCGACGCCGCCGACAGCAGCGCCAGACTGTGCGCCGGATCGCCCTTCGCCAAACCTAAGAACAGGCGTCCAACCAGCAAGTAGGTGGGGTAGCCGGGGGGATGCGGCACGCCCCAAGTGGCGACGGCGGTCGCCAAATCGCCCCCGTCGGCGCCCTGGTTGGCCCAGGTTATCCCTGGCGCAGCTGTGGCGACGTATGCCACCAGCAGCAATCCGGCCACGACCAGGCCCCAGAGCCAGTGGCGACGTGTGATCGGGAATCGAATCAGCCGCCGCACCAAGCCACCGGGAAGGGCACCCCACTGATGAGCCGGAATCTTCTCATGCGTGAGAGGGGGTGCACCCCTAACGTGGTGTCACGCGTTCGGTCGCCGTCGCGCGATCAGCCATCCGACCACGAGCAGAGCCAGGATCAGCAGCCCGATCCCGACGAACCAACCTGTGGGTATGGCGGACCCCGAGGCGGCCGGCAACGGTGTAGGTGACGGCGCTGTCGTCAGAGTGGGCGGCAGGGGACTCGCCGTTGCCGGGGGAAGCGGCGTCGACGTCGGCACTGCCGTGTCGATCGGCGACTCCGTCGGGGCTGAAGTCGACGTAGCGGTGAAGGTCGGTGCCGGAGGTGGTGCCTTGGTGTCCGTCGGCTGTGCGCGGTGAGGTTTCTCAGTGGGGGGCGGCGCCGTGGGCACCGTCTGCGCGCTGGCGCTTCCCGCCACGCCAAACAGGCTGATGACCAGCATCCCGGCTCCGACGGTGAGCCCGGCGGCCATCATCAACTGCCGGCTCCGTTCCTTCATCAAATGCAGCATGATTCTCTCCTTCTTGCTCTTTACCGACATCACTCCGGCTCGCGGCTGGCGCCTCCCCCGGACACCCCGCACCGGCAGATTGACAACTGGGCGCAATCGGCGCACAATGCCCACCCCATGACGAGCTTCCGATCGCGCTTTCGACTGGGCTGGTTCCTGTGGCTGGCCGCCGCCGTGCTCTTTGCCGGGGCGGCCGTCACAGCCTATCAAACCTATCGAGCGGCCTCGGATCTCCAGGCCGCTGCCACAGACCTGCAAGCGATGGCCAAGGGGGACCCGGCGTCCGCCGATCTTCAGGCGGTGGGCGAAACGGTCCACCGGGCCAGGCTGGATGCCGAGTTCATCCGGTCACGAGCCCAGCTCGTGGCCCCCCTGACGGACCACCTGGGCTGGCTGCCGCGCTACGGGCCGATGCTGGCCGCCTCGGCGCCGATGGCCGACTATGTGGCATCCCTGACGGCGGCCGGCGACGATGTGCTCAGCGGTCTGGAACCGCTCCTGATGTCTTCTGGTCAGGCGTCGGAGACCTCCCTTTCAGCCAGGCTGGTGGAATCGCTCGTATCCGCCGGACCGCAGCTTGATTCGGCTGAGGCCGAACTCAAACATGCCCAGGCGGCGCGGCTGCGATTCAGCCGTGAGGACCTGCCGGCCCGGTTCCAAGGGGACATGGAGCAGGTGGACCGAATGCTGCCACTCGCCAGCTCGGGGCTGACCATCTTGCGCCAAATGCCCGGGCTGCTGGGGGCCCCCTCGCCGCGCACTTACCTGGTGGTGGCCCAGAATCAGGATGAACTGCGCGCCACAGGTGGGTTCATCAGCGGGATCGGGACGATCGATCTCGACGCCGGGCGCATCGCACACCTGTCCATAGGTAACTCGTACAGCGTCGACAACCTGAACAAGATCTATCCCGCCCCGCCCGAACCGCTCCAGCGCTACATGCTGGCGGAGCAGTGGTTGGTACGAGACGCCAACTGGTCCCCTGACTTTCCCACCAGCGCAGCCCAGATCCAGAAGCTGTACGCCTTCTCCACCGGCGGCGAGACCGACGGCGTGATCGCCTTCGACCTGACAGCGGTGGCGCGGATCCTGGCGGTCACGGGGCCGGTGTCGCTTGCCGGCCTTCCCCAGCCCGTGGGGGCGGACAATGTCGAAACCTACGTTCACCAGGCGTGGGGCCCGGCGCCGGGCGAGGGCGTCAGCCAAGCGTGGTGGCAGCACCGTAAGGACTTCATGGGCCAGTTGGGGTCCGCCATCCTGGCCAAGCTGCAGACCTCATCCGACCGCTCGACGATGCTGAAGCTGGCGCGCCAGACCCTGGCCCTGGTGCGGGAAAAGCATGTGCTGATCTACGTGGACGATCCGCAGGCTTCCGAAGTGCTTTCGAATCTGGGGCTCGACGGGGCGCTGGATCCGGGATCTGGTGATTTCCTAATGGTGGTCGACAGCAACGTGGGCTTCAACAAGATGGACGCCCGCATCGAAAGGCAGCTGAGTTACACGATCGACCTGCGTCGGCCGGACGCACCGCAAGCGTCGGCCGCCATGCGCTACCGCAACCCCGTGGCCAGCGCTGTCGCCTGCCGGCAGGAGGCCAGCTACGGTACGGGCGCCTACGAGGACATGCAGCTTCGCTGCTATTGGGACTACGTGCGAGTTTACACGCCGGCCGGGGCCGCCCTCCTGGGCGGGGGTCTTCCTCCAACGCCGGGCTCCGACCTGCTCAACGGCCGGGATCAGTCAGGCGCCTGGGAGTCAGGCACCGGCGAGCACGGAACCAAGGTGTTCGGCGGGATGCTTGTGGTCCCAACCCACCAGCAGGTGGCATGGCAGCTTGAATACCGGATGCCACCCGGCATCGTGCTGGAGACACCCGATGGCTCGCTCGAGTACCGCCTGCACCTCTCGAAGCAGGCGGGGACAGAAGGCGTCCGGGCGGAGGTCAGCCTGCTGCTGCCCGAGGGCGCCCAGGTACAAGAAGCCCCGGGTTGGACCACACCGTCCCCCGGGACCTATGTCTGGGACGGCCGCCTGGTGACCGACGTCAATCTCTCGTTGACGTGGAGGCGCTGAGGATCGCTGACCGGCGACCGGTGCATGGAATCCGCGCCGGGCCAACCCCACCTCACCGATTGCCCGAAGTTCCTCTGGGGTCAGCGGGCTGACCCGGCCCGTTCCTTGCCATCCAGCCCATTGCCATATGCGTATTGATAACGATAGCCGCCATAGTAGCCGGCACGGTTGAGCGGGACGTTGTTGAAGACCACCCCGAGCAAGTTGGCACCTGACCGGCGCAGCAACTCAACGGCCTGCAGCAGTATTGGCAGCTTGGTTTTTCCGGGCTGAACCACCAGGATCACACCATCCACCCTCGGCGCCATCACAACCGCATCCGTTACAACCCCGGCGGGAGGCGAGTCGAGCACCACCATGTCCGCCTGTGTCGCCAGGCCTTCCAATATCTCGATCATCATCTTGGAGCCCAGCAGCTCAGCCGGGTTGGGAGGCAGCGCACCGCTGGTGACGACGGAAAGGCCATCTACACCGGTCGACTGAATACGATCCTTCGCAGCCCGGTTGTTCTCGACGAACAATTCTGAGAGCCCGTTGTGGTTGTCCACGCCCAGCACTCTGTGCAGCCGCGGCCGGCGCATGTCCCCGTCCAGGATGATCACCTTCTTACCTCCCTGGGCCAGGATGGCCGCCAGGTTGGCGGCCACGGTCGACTTGCCCACTTCTGGGTCGGCGCTGGTGACCAGGATCGTACGAAGCTCGTCGTCGACGGAGGCAAACCGCAGATTGGTCCGCAAATTTCGGAAGGCCTCCGCCACCGGCGAGCGCGGGGCCTGAGCGACGTAAACGCTGTCTTGAGGATCTTGGCCGTTGACATTGGCGATCATCCCGATCAGGGGCAATCCGAGCTGACGTTCGATCTGTTCTGGCTGCTTGACGCTGTCATCCAGGTAATCCATCAGGAACACCCCGCCCAGGGCCAGCATCCCGCCCACGACGGCCGCCAAGAGCGTATTGAGCAGCGTGCGCGGGCGCACCGGCCTGATCGGGGGCGTGGCCGGCTGGATCTGGGAGACGTTGGAGACGCTCTGGGCTTCGGCCAGGCGCAGCTGTTCGTAGCTCTGCAGGACGTTGGCGTAGCTGGCCCGGAGTTGGGTCAAGTTGGTCCCCAGCCGATCCAGGTCGGCCTGTTGGGAGTCGGTCTGGGGGGAGCCGATGTTATCGATCTGGGCTTGCGTGGATTGTATGTCGGCCTGCAGGCTGTCGAGCTGATTCTGCAGACTTTCCTTGGAGGCGGCGTAACGACTGGTCTGCAGCTGCTGGGTCTGGGTCTCGAAAGCCGCCGCCAGGGCATTGGCCAGCTGGGATGCCAGCCCCGGATTGGGATTTTCGACCTGGACCTCAATCAGTTGGGTGTTGGTCAGGAGCTGGACATTGACCGTCTTCTCGAAATCCTCGACGGGCATCACCAGGCCCACGTCTTTCAGCGTCGCCTCCAGGATCGGACGCTGGGTCAGCATCTTGGAATAGGTCTGCGCCAGGCGTTCGCTGGTCAGCACGGCGTTGTAGTCGGAGGTGTTGGAGGTGGGCGCCTGGTTGATGAACAGCGTGGTGCTGGCCTGGTAGATGGGGGTTTGCGGCTTGCTGACGGCGAACGCCGCCCCGGCCGCCAGCACCACGCCCAAGATCAGCAGCCACTTGTGCTGCCACATCAGCGCCGCGTAGCGGCGGAGATCGATTTCCAGGTCATCGTCATAGAAACGGGCATCAGATTGGTCCATGTGCAGTGCATTCCTTGGAGAAAAAGGTGACAGGTTGCAGGTTACAGGCTACAGGTGACAGGATTCAGGTGACAGGAAAACCACTATCGATCCATGCGCCTTCTGACTTTGGAAATGAAGGCCGAGAGCATACGTTTGACTTCGTCGGCTTGCCTCGACAACTCTGGGAAGTCGGCCTGCTTCAAATAGCCCAAGTCACTGGCCAGAATGAGTTGGTACTGTACCTCGGTCGTGGAGGCTGCGGCAAGCTGAAGATAGCGGGCGAACTCCGGGTCGGTGTCGTGACCACAACCCTCGGCGATGTTGGAAGGAATGGAGACACTTGCCGCGTCGAACCTGCGCCGTCAGCCCATACAGTTCGTGTTTTGGAAACGTGGTGCTGACCTGATAGACACGCAATACAAGTGCATGAACTCTTCGTCCAAACGTCCAGCTTGCGGAAGTCCCTCATGGTTCCCCCCTCTTCAAGATACAGTTTACAGGGTTCAGGTTACAGGTATACTGGTTACAGGATTCAGGTGTCAGGTTACCGGCTTTCCGTGCCCCCCTGATGCGCGGTTCTTCCTGTCACCTGTTACCTGTGACCTTTTCTTCCTGTTCCCTGTTCCCTGTTACCTTCCTGTTACTTTTCTCTTCTGCCCGTTCCCTGCAGCTTGTAGAGCCCCACCACCAGCCCCAGCAGGTACCACCATCTCAGGTTACAGGATTCAGGTGTCAGGTTACAGGTTTCTGGCCCCCCTGATCCGCGGTTCTGCCTGTTACCTGTTACCTGTGACCTTTTCTCTTCTACCCGCCCCCTGCACCTTGTAGACCCCACCACCAGCCCCAGCAGGTACCACCACAAGAAACCCGGCCGCGCCCCCAGCGCCACGGCGTCGGTCATGCTGAAGACCAAATGGGCGACAAGACCGCCGCAAAGACCCAGCGAGAGCCACCTGGCGGACAGCCCGAAGGCAACGGGGCCAGCCTCACGATGTCGAAGCAGGGAGGCAAGCATCGCAAAGGCACCCAGCCAGAGGCTGACGTAGGCGATGAGGCCGGGAATCCCCAGATCGAGACCGGTCTGCAAGAAGATGTTGTGCGCATGGGCGATATCTTTGTCGGGCGAGATGGTGAAGAGGGGATGAGCACCGGAACGACGCGACGGAAGGTGCCCATACCCATGCCTGTGAATGAGAAGTCCTCCAGCCCGTAGACGGCGCGGGACCATATCTCGACCCGCGAAGCCAACGTAATCTCCCCAACGGGGCTGGTTGTCTGCAGCTGATTAGAGCCGACAATCCTAGCAGGGCCGATCCAAGCAACCGCCGCGACAGAGACCAGCGCCATCACGGCCAAGGTGATTTGTCCCCGCCTGCCCGACAAGACCAGCAGCACAGCCAAGCCAAGGAACAGCCCCAGGAGCCGCTCCGCGATTGAGTGAACAGCGTGACAACTCCCATGTAGGTTGTGACCAGCCCCAGCCCGAGGCGATTGGTCCAGGGCCTCCCGCGCCACACATCGGCGCCTCGAACCGCCAGGACAGCTGCCAGCGGCACAAACAGAACCAGGACACCGCCCAACTCATTGGGATGGATCCCGTTGGGAGCGGAGGGAAGGCTTTTGACCCAACCAGGCAGTTGGCCCGCCAAACGATCTACATACGGTATCTTCGACGGCCAGTCTGTGCTGACCAGGCCGAGCCCGGCGATGGCCAGCCCGCCCAGGAGAAAGGCGACCAACGCTCTCTGAAAATGCTGGCCCGACGACCGTGCAACCAGGAAGAAGACGGCCAGCGAGAAGACCAGCCCGCTGATCTTGTCCAGGCTGAAGGCGATGCTGAACGTCGCCCATAGGCTGACCAGCAGCATCACGGCAAGGAATAGCAAGCCCAGATTGAGCGGGGTTGCAGGAAGAAATGAGCCGGTTCGCCGCCACCGAACCCCCCATAGCATTGGCAGGACCAGCAAGAAGGGCGTCCAACTGGGCCTGGGGAACAGCAGCGGAACGGCCAGAAGCCCCAGCACGATCCACTCGTACTTGAGAACCGAGTCGGCTGCCCGGTCTATGGCGCGCCTGTGGGCAGGGGCGGTCCAGCCACCAGCCTACGTCGCCTGCGCCATCGAAATACTCTTCGTCACCGCATCCACCACCCAGCCGGCTTGCTCATCGGCCATTCCGGGATAGAGAGGCAAGGTGACTCGCGCTTTGCCACGTCCTCGGTCTGTGGCAGCGATGCGTCCCCGAACCTCTTGCGGTAGTAGCTGAAGGCGTAGATCGGTGGGTAGTGGATGCTGGTCTGAATGCCCTGATCCCACTGGCCGCCATGAAAGCCTGTCGGTCGACGTCGCCCTTGAGCAGGATTGGGAACAGATGCGCCGCGGATTGGCCAGGGTGGCGCTCAAACGGGACCCCAAGCCCGGGCATCCCGGCAAACGCCGAGCGATACAGGGAGCTGATCTCTCGCGGCGCGCGATTGCCGGCTTCGAGCTTTTCGAGCTGCCTCAAGCCTAAGGCGGATCGGATTTCGTCGATCCGGTAGTTGTAGCCCAGATCGACCACATCGTAAGAAAATGCATGCCCTTGGTGACGATCCCAAGAAAGGCTGGTCATACCGTGGGATCGCATCAGACGCACTTCTCGGCCAGCGCGCCGTCATTGGTGGTGATCATGCCTCCTTCTCCGTCGCCATATTCTTGTTGGAGAAGAAGCTGAAGGCGGCGATGTCCCCCCAGGCGCCGGCTGCTCGTCCGTCGAGCGAGGCCCCAGCCGCGTGGGCAGCATCTTCGATGACCGCCAGGCCGTGCTCGCGAGCAAGCTCGAGAATGGAAGGCATGTCGCACATATAGCCGCCGTAGTGCATGACCATGATGGCTTGGGTGTCATTGGTGATGGCGTCCTGAATGGCGTTCGGATCCACCGTCAGATCATCTTCCGACACCACATCCACGAAGACCGGATTCGCTCCCTGGTAGAGAATGGCATTGGCGGAGGCGACAAAGGTGAGCGACGGCACGATGACCTCGTCGCCTGGCCCCACGCCGACGGCGCGCGCGGCCAAGTGAGCCCCACCGTGGCATTGGCTACGGCGATGGCATGTTTGACACCGATCTGCTTGGCAAACGCCTGCTCAAAGGCCTGTGTGGTGGCTCCCATGGTGAGCCACCCCGCCTTGAGGATGCCCAGCGCCGCCTGAATTTCGGCTTCGTCATAGCTGAGGTTGGCCAGGGTACCCGCCAGTTCATGCTCGTCACCCAGAAAAAGGTGGCGCATCTCTCGGAAATCCTGCCACGCCTCCTGATAGTCCTCATGTCGTCCCAGATCGCGCCAATAGCCATCGAAGGGATAGCCCATGACGCGTTCCCCTTTGTCGATAAGCTTGAGAATGAGATCTGGGAAGTCGAGGTACTCGTCGCAAGGGATGTAATCCAGCACCTCGGGCTCGAAGACGTACATGCCCATGCTCACACGATAGCTGATCTGGCTTTCCGTAGCCGGCCACGATGTTGCCACTGTTCAGTGAAAGACTCCCAGGTCGATCTTGACCTCTCGTTCATGCATGGCGATGGTGGCAATTCCACCTTCACGCTGATGGAAATCAATCAACTCTTGCATGTCGAGTGTCGTGAGCACGTCGCCGTTCATCACCATGAACGTTTCGTCCAGATCGCCAATCAGCGAGAGCGGACCAGCCGTTCCAAGCGGCTTTTTCTCGTGACTGTGCGATGGTTACCCCGTAGTATTCGCCGCCCTTAAAAGTAGAACTCGAGGAGGTACGCAAGATGGCCCACCGTGAGGATGACATCGTCGATCCCGCTGCGCTTCATCTGACGGATGAGCACCTCGAGAATGGCATGTCATCGATGGGCATGAGCGGTTTGGGCAGGATGCTGGTATAGGGCGCCACCTGGTTCCCTTGCCCCCCGGAGCACGACAGCCTTCATTATGATCCCCCTAGACCCTATACACGCCAGGCGTGTAGTAGTCCATGTGGCGGCGTATCCAGTCGATCGTTTTTTTCAAACCCTCGTCGAGGGAACCTGGGGGCTCCAATTCAGCTCGGCGCCAGCCTTGCTGTTGTCCGAAAGCAATCGGTCCACCTCTGACTTCTCGGGCCGAAGACGGGCCATGTCTTGGGTGATCTTGATGTCCGGCGAACCAGTTGGACGATTGTGTTCGCCAGGTCACCGATGGCAATGTCCTTGCCCGTGCCCAGATTGAACGTTTGACCCTCAATCCCTGGCGTCGACCCGGCCCTGAGGAACCCGTCCACCGTATCGCTGACAAAGGTGAGATTGCGACGGCTCAAGATTGCCCAGGCGAATCTCATCTTGGGTCAGCGCCTGGCTGACGACGGTGGGGATCACGGCCCGGTCGGATTGCCTGGGACCGTAGGTGTTGAAGGGCCGCAGTGTCACGATGGGCAGGTCCTACGCCCGATGGAAGCTCTCGGCCAGCTTGTCGCCGCCGATCTTGCTGGCGGAGTAGGGCGACTGCCCTTGGAGCGGATGGCCCTCGTCAATGGGCACGTACTGCGCGGTGCCATAGACCTCACTCGATGACGTGTGAACGAGACGCTGAACGCCGTTCGCTCGACAGGCCTCCAGGACGTCGAGCGTCCCCATCACGTTGATTCGGGCCACATGGCCCGGGTAGCGATAGGAATAGGGGATTGAAATCAGCGCCCCAAGGTGAAAGACGGTATGCATGCCTTTGACAGCACGCAAGACAGCGTGGGGGTCAGAAAGATCGGTAGCGACCACATCGATTCGGTCGAGCAGCTCGGCGGGAAGCAGGCGCAGCATCCGGGGTCGTTGCGCGAGTTGTAGTGAACCAGGGCGCGCACACCGGCGCCGTCTTCAACCAGGCGCTCGACCAGGTGGCTGCCGATGAAACCACCGGCGCCGGTCACGGTTACCCAAAGACCTCTTCCAGTTCAAAGAAGACTCCGTTGGTTGTTGGATGGTCGAGCACCAGGGACAGATGAGGGCGGCTCATGGCACGCACGGATCGACCAGCGGGGCGGAGCGGCAAGTTCAATTCGAGGAATCGGGTTACAAGGAGGCCGGTGTTCGTGTCAGGCGTCTTGGTGCTTGAGCCACCGGCCCAGGTTCCGAGGGGCTGGACGAATCTGCGTTGCCCTTCTTCCCATCGGAAACCCGTCGATCAAGACGAAGGATCAAATCCGTCACACGAGCGTACTTGCTCGCTCGTGCCAGATCGGCCAATGGCGCCGTTGGGTGTCGGCCGGGGCGAACGGGCGCCCATCGATTGCTCGCCCCTCGTCCGGGACCAGGAAGCTCAGCAGGTCTGGGGCCACGATCGTCCGGGCTTTGGTCTGGCGACAACGTGTCAGAATCTGGTTGCGTCGACCGGGGTCTATGCTGCTAAATAGCAATAGAACGCTGTCGACTCCGTACTGGTCGACAAAAATCATTCAATGGCTCGACGTCCCCCAAGATAGGCACCCCATGCAGCAAGGTCCCGATCTTTCGGAAATCGTCATCGACCACACCCACCACGTGATAGATGCTCGCTGCCGGGCTGTTCTGCAGCAGCCAGATCATGAGCTGGCCCGCTTCACCGGCGCCCACCACGATAACCTTCTCCTGGGCAACCGTACTGATCAACTGCCCACGGGTCGATCCTAACGCGCGCCCCTCCCGAAGAGCTTGCGACGATAGCGACCGTCGACAAACCCTCCGAATGCCAGCACGGCGGCCACCAACAGCATCCCGGTGGCATGTTTGGCTGGGGGACAAAGGCATTGATCACCAGCCGAGCACCGTTGCCACGAAAACCGAGAAAAGCAAGCCTATCGACTCGCCGTTAAGCCGAGCGCCACCGCACCTTCTGTATAATGGTGAGGTTGTTGATCAGCGTGAAGCCCGCCGTGATGCTCAGGGCGGCCACGCCTGCGCGAAGCAAGCCCCAGATTCAGGGGCGCTGCCAGACGCCAGATCGTGCCGGCCAGAACCACCGCAATCCCGGCGACGACGGCGTCTAAGCTAGCTATGTCACCAGCCGGCGCAGCAGCCGGAACGGCCCCAAGAGCACATCCTCGGTGTGAAGCGTGGCACTCCGGAAGCGGGGCATGAGAATGACAAAGGTACGGAACAGGATATCGAGATCGAGCAGCATGGACTGATTGCGCACATAGATCAGATCCAGGCGCAGCTTGTCGGGCAAGATTGGGGCAGAGGGTCTGCTGCTTTCACTGTAGAGCATCTTCTCTTCGCTGGTGTAGATCACCGATGCCAAGCTGGTAATGCCGGGTCGATCATCCTTGCGCCGTTTCGCTGTAATGCCGTACAAAGGTCGGATCTTCCTGTCACGGTCAACAAGGCTGATCTCGCCCTTGAGCACGTTGATCAGCTGGGCGAGCTGATTTAATTTTGAATCGCGCAGGAAGCGGCCCAATTTGGTGACGCGGGGATCACCTTTGGCGGTGATTCTCGGCCCATTGTGCGAGGCCGCCGCCTCACTCATCGTGCGGAACTTCAGTATCCGGAAAGGCTCGCCGTTGCGCCCAGTGCGCAGCCCTTGGTAGAACACCGGCCCTTCCGAATACACGGTTGACAGCCACCGCGGTAAACAAGAAAACCGGTGACAGGAATAGCAGGCCCAGTGATGAACTCAGTAGCTCTACAAGGCGCTTAAGCATCGACTTCCCCACATTCTGGTTTCCCATTTATTTTCATCTCTAGATGGAAAGCTATCCAAGAGTGTACGAAGCCTCCAAGAGGTGACGACCAGGAGACGGATGGACTTAGGTAGCAGCGAGTGACTGGGGTTTCGACCAAGTTTGAACTACGGGGAGCCAGGAGATCCGAGAATCACGGTTCGAGCCAGAAGTTCTTCTGCCAGATGTAGGTATGGAGTGATGAGGTCCAAATCCTCAGGTGCCAATGCCCTCCGCCCTTTCCCTACATTGGTCTTGTCCACAGTGCTTCCCAATTGCGTTGAGACAAATGTGGAAGGAATTACACGCATGAACTCCGCTATCCGCTCAAGGTGGGCTTCGGGATTTCCCAACAAAGTCTTCATAGCGGATCCAAAAACACGCGGTCCTTCTCGATACCTAGTAAATCCTTTGTTGCCATCTCCAAACACTTGAACCATTGGATGGCACAAACTTGAATCAGGCTCTTGCTCTCGATATCCTGTTCAATGCCGTCGTAGCGGGGTCCCCATATGCTCGGAATCTTGTGCTTTGAAGGAAGCAGCCGTCGCAGCGTGTCGAGCGCATAGGCTACCCCGTAGTCAAATGCATCAATGAGTGGGAATGTCGTCGTCTTCTTCAAGACGTAATACAGATCGGGAGCCGCCAGCCACTGACGAGTAGCGGATTTGATGACATCTTCCCCGTTGCGCACCAGGTGAATGAACTTGGCATTTGGGAAAACCGCATTGACGAATCTCACTCGAAGGCAATTGCTGACTGTCTTCTCGATGAGAAATGGAGAACCGTGATTGTACCCAATAATCTTTTCTCTGATTCACGAGAAAGACCCGGGGTCAGTGAACCTGGGTCCAGCTCATCGTGCTCAGATGATTGATTTCCCAGCCGCCAGATGAAGTTAATATCGTAGGGAACCTTGGACACGTCAGGATGCTCGGCAAGAACGTCTCGCAGTATCTTGGTGCCCGATCTGGCGGCCCCGACGATGATCACCAAGCGTTCATTTTGCATTGAGTTGGCAGCCCATCCAGCTCAAGGTAGGACACTTCTGCCCAAGACCAGGCCCGAATATGCCTGGATCCTGCCTTGACGGCCGTATCTCCCCTCTACGAGGTTGCGCGCACGCATGCCTTCTCGTTCCGCCGTTTGGGGTGAATTCAGATAACCAAGCAGAACGTCGACCAACCTGTCCGTGTGCCCGAGAGGAACAACTTTTCCAATTCGCTCCTCGGTTATCATCATGCCGATCTCCCCTTCCTGACTACCCTGATACACAATTGACCTGCCAGCGGCCATGATGCTGTAAGTCTTCGACGGAACGGCAAGGCCTTCAACTCCTCTTCTCAAGGAAACGAAGTGGACATCTCCGGCACTGATGATTTCACTGAGCGGATGTCTGGTATGGAGGAAGGGATAGTGGTAAAGGTTGGAAAGTCTTCCAGTGTCGATTTCTGGACCTTAGCCATTCCAGTCTTGAGCCCTCACCAACGATGACAAACGCGAGGTCGTCACGACTAGAAAGCCGCGGAGCGGCCTCCAAGAGATCGTCAAACCATTGGGGAATCCCAATATTGCCGGCGTACATAATGACGAAGCGGTTCTTCCAAGGCTGCGATTGTCGAAAGGCATTGGTCCTGTGGTCGACAGGCTGAATCTCCCTTTCGTCAGCCCAGTTCGGAATCACATGAATGCGCTTGAGCTTCGCATCCTTGGACAACAGATGCCTCTTCATGCACCGGCCAATGACCACTACGTCCCGAGCACCTCGGTAGGATGCAAGTGCGAGCTTCCTTGGTATCTGGTCCCACGTTCGCAGTTTTCTGCGCTGTCGCAGCGCCTGCAAGATATCGGGATAGATGTCCATCAGGATCAGGACATAGTCCTGCCCCCTGAGTTTCTTCAGAAGCGTTCCGAGCCACCCGATCAACGGCGGTTGCGTCAAGAATACGTTGACATCAACACGCCCCCCCATGATTGACATCGCCATTGCCTGACACCAATAGGAAAGGTAGACAAGTACTCGCCCAAGGCTGCTTCCATGACGTAGCGTTGGAGCCCAGAGTTGGGTTACTTTCACCCCTTCATACTGTGAAAGGATCCTGCCGAGGTCCGATTCCCGGTACTTGGCCCTGCTGAGAACAATCTCAACATCGTGGCACCGGGCTGACAGCGAAGGAATCAGATTCCTAAAGAACGGTGTTGCAGTATCGTAGGCATTGAAGAAGCGCAGGTTCACGCGGGCACTTGTTGGGATTTCACGACCACACCTCGCACGGCGGACGAACTCCCAGGAGGAAACTCTGCATCTCGGCGTATTGCCGTCCAGTTGTGTTTGAACCAGTCAATTGTGTTGGTTAGCCCCTCATCAAAGTCCATTTGTGGGCTATAGCCTATGATGTCATTGGCGCGCTCCACGCTTGCCAAGAGCCGCTTCTTGGTATCCCAGACTCTGGGCGGCGCCTTTTGGACGCCTGCACTGTTGCCAACAATCTCATTTATCTTGTTGGCCATTTCGAGAATGTTTGTCTCAACACCGGAAGCTATGTTCATCTCAGATCCCACAGCCTTGTCGTAGTACCCGGCCCTGAGAAGAGCATCCACAATATCCGTAACATACGTGAAATCTCGTGTCTCCCCTCCACTGCCAGTGAAGGGAAGCGGATGTCCGAGCATCGCCCAGTAAATGAAGTTGGGGATAACGTTGCGATACTGGCCCGGAACCTCTCCAGGACCATAGGAGTTGAAGAAGCGCGTCTTCACCACTGGCAATCCATAGTGGTGATGGAAGAAATTCGCGTAGAGCTCTCCAAGCATCTTTGTAATTTGATAGGGAGTGGTTAGATGCATGGACATGAAGTCTTCTTTGAGCGGCAGTGGCGCCTCACTGCCGTAGATCGAGCACCCCGAGGAGGCGTAAACAAGCCGCTCGACTTCCGTCATCGTGGCGTATTGATGAACAAGCAGCGTGCCAAGCCCATTGACCATGAGGTCCTTTTGGGGATAGTCAACCGAATTCTGATTCGCAAAGAATGCGGCCAAATGAAAGACAACTTGTGGTTTCTCGGCAAATACGCGCTTCAGTGATATTTCATCTGTAACGGACCCCCTGACAAACAGGATGTTCGGCAGGGAGGGGATGTTCCACTCATATGCGGCCGAAAGGTCATCAAGGATGATCACTTCCTTGGCTCCCAGATCGGCAAGCGTGAAGCTCAAGTTAGACCCAATAGATCCAGCTCCCCCTGTGACAAGAATCGTCTTCCCTTCGTAGTATTCTTGGTAGTCCTGCATGATTGAGAGCTCCTTCACCGTCTGGGTCTTTGCTCACGAATAGATGCGCTTCATCCATTCAACGTATCGTTCAACTCCATCTCGGATTTCAATCTTCGGATCGTGGCCCAAGTCGCGACGAGCCTTTGAGAAATCCATGTGTTTCACTTTCGTAGTAAACGCTTCCCCGCCTGTAAAGATGGCAAGGGCCGGATCCGCCCCGGTTGCCTCGATAATGATTTCTGCTAGATCATCAGTGGTGATCTCCCATTCTTCCCTTCCGCCAACGTTGTAAACCTCTCCGGGGATGAAGTTGTCTACGATATTCGCGAATGTTCTGCACGTGTCTTCCACATAGTCAAAGATCCGCTTATGGCCTCGATACACAGTGAATTCGTTACCTTTGATGGCGGAGTAGACAAATATTGGGATCACCCCCCTGTACCGACTGTAGTACTCGTGCGGGCCATAGCAATTCACGGGACGCACACGTACAATCTCGTTCCCGAACATCGCTGCATGATTGAGGCATTGAAGCTCACCGGCCCACTTGGCGATAGCGTAGTCATTCATCTGCTTGATAGGCACCTTGTCCATGACGTCTTCTGACATGATGCCTTCGTAATCCCCATAGACCTCGGCGCTCGAAAAGAAGATCATACGGAAAGCATGTTTCTCCTGCAGGCGGAGCATATTCTTCGTTCCTATGGCATTGGTTCGCCAAAGATTCTGGTAGTGGTCTTCCCCATTCCAACGGCCATACTCTGCGGCCAGATGATAGACATAGTCAAAGTTGGTCCGACTGAATGCTGCTTCAAGCTGCCGGTACGAGGAAACATCGGCTCTTGTGTGGAACGGATCTTCCCCATGCAAAAGATCAAGCGTCCACACCTCATGTCCTCTCGACCGGAGCTCATCTTTCAGGTTCGTCCCGATAAAACCTCTACCACCTGTCAGCAAGACTGTTGCCATGTGAATTCTCCATTCGTGATCTGTGGCGCTCGACCTTCAATCAGCACTCGACTTAGAAGAGTGCGACCTCTCTAGTCAACTGACTTATCGAAGATCCCAAATCCATATTCCAAGGCCGAGACTTTCTGGGCTTGATCTTCGAACAATGTCAATCGAGGAAGATTGCTGAGTAGCCCACATTCTTCAGGTCGTCAGTGAGAGCATAGTTGATCGCATATCAGATACAGAAGGTATGTTGCTCCGAGGACAGTGATAGGTCATCAACAGAGTTATTAAGGGTCCAAGTCCGGTTGCATTGTCCATCAGTTAGTCGGCCAGACCCAGTCTAATCTGGAGCCCTCCCCACAGAAACAGAGAAAGATGTCAAGACATGCTTCTCGGCAATTATTGTCGTTAGCGGATTTCCTGCCAGTTCGTGGTAGAACCGAACAAGCCTATCAGCCTTGATTTCAATGTCGAATTTCTCAGCTGCCCGCCGTCTTCCCGCCGTGCCCATAGCTAGGCTCTTGTCCCGGTTCGACAACATCTGTAGTAGGGCATCTGCCAGTCTGCGGACGTCGCCGGGTGGGACCAGAAGCCCGGTAACTCCCGGGATGACCAGGTCTGGGATACCCCCAACGTTCGTCGCCACAACTGCCAGCCCGGCATTCATGGCCTCAATTACCGACATTGGCATCCCCTCATGGTAGGAAGGAAGCACAAGCACATCACTGCCTGCTAGCCTTTGCCCTCTTGATCTCCTCGTATTCTGGGGGCCACACGCTCACCAACTCTTCGAGGTTTCGCGCACGTATCTCGGCCTTTAGCTCTTCTTTCTCTCGAGCGCGCAAAGTCTCACCCACAAGAGCAAGGTGGAACTGATAATGTGTTAGCTTGCTAATCATCGCTACTGCCTCTAGTCAGATCGAAGCATCCCTTTTCGTGTCCGATATGGCCCAAGTACAGGAACTGCATGTGTTCTTTTCCAGCAATGCGGGGTCGCGGCAAATCGCCATAGCAACTTGTGTCAATCGCGTTTGTGCACATATAGAATCCGCGCCGAGGGCAAATACTGATGGAGGACATCCCATTCTCGCGATAGTGTGACTATGCCATCGACCCGCGCTGAGGACGAACATGACAAACCCTTGCCATAATGTCCGGCGTAGAGGGATTAGACTCCCGACGCTGCAATGCATCTGCAGAACTACCAGGCGGCCGAGCAATCGAGCAATCAATGCCATCAAACCATGCTTCGCGAATGAGGGGCCAGGAGCAGATCCAATATGCACCAGCCGAGGGCTTTGGCGAAGAAGAGCAAAGGCGAAATCACAGATGTTCGCAAGCGCATCCAACCAATTGCGGATGCTAAGACCACCACGGTCGCTGAACGGAAGATCACCCTTGGACGTTTCAACTCCGCGCGACATCCAAGTCCTTGCTAAAGTGCGATGCGAGCAACATCTGATAGTTGATTGTGATACCACCCACAGGCTGTCCGATGTGAGCAGCAATCGATCACGCTAAGTTTCTTGTTGTCGCCTCATGCTGAGCGGATGCTCAAGAAGCCGCTCCACGTCTGCTCTAGTCAGTCTGTCCTCCGGTTGATAGAGTAACCTTTCGTGCTCCAGAATGGTCTGCAAATCAAATCGAAATCTGACAACCCGTGCCGGAACCCCCGCGACAATGGCGTAGGGTGGTACAGACCTCGGTAACAACAGAGCCGGCCCCCACAATCGCCCCTCGTCCGATAGCTACGCCGTGAAGTATGATGGCGCGAGTGCCTACCCACACGTCGTCCCCAATCACGACGCCTTTGTCGTCCTCTGGCCGCTTTTCTGCGTCATCAATGGAGATCATGGTCCGTCCGACCATATCCCAGCGATGATTGCCCCCACGGATGGTCACCTCCGGGCCAAACATTACATTGTCCCCGATTTGGATGATCGAACGAGTGGCAACCAAGATCGGCCTGTAGCCCAAATGAACATTGTTGCCTGCATAGATAGTCGCGAAGGAGTAATATCCTTGTGGATCGAATCTGAAGTTGGTGCCATGCCCACCAAAGAGTGAGCGCAGCACGAAAACGCCCAAATAGTGCCTCAATCGCCTGCACAAGAGCCAGAAGCGTCCAAAAATCCTTGGCATTCCTTTCACAATCCCAATCCCCTTGTTCTCGAAGGGGCACAAATGATCCCGCCCCACATTTAGGGCCTGCCGCTCATGGTTTGCTGGTACAGGTTTGTGAGGGAGCGCAGTGCCGCCTCACTCGAATAATCCGCGGCAACTCGGCCCTGCAATGATTCCCCCATCCTACGACGAAGGCTCGGGGAGCGGAGAAGTGTTCGAAGAGACTCGGCCATCAATTCTGGATCTCGATCGCTCAACGACAAATCCTGAAACGCCGTTCTCCACTATGCTGGCACACTCGCCTACATCGGTAACTACTACGGGCAATCGCATCGAACCGTACTCCAACAATGACAACGGTGTGCCCTCTTGTACGGAGCTGAGAAGCCCAATGTCAACGCTTCTAAGCAAGGACGGAATGTCGTGCACCATTCCTAGGAAGCTCACATTTTGCTGGAGTTGCTTCCTTCCGACTAGATCTTGGAGTTCAGCAAAATAGTCTTCTTCGAAGACCTTCCCAGCTACAAACAACTTGACTCCGGGAAACTCTTTGGCGATTATTGACACGGCTAACAACGCTGTCCTGTGGTCCTTCACGCGGCGGATATTTGCAACTTGGACAATGCGCTCTCCTTCCACTCCCGGGAGGGGGCTTGTTCGAGTCTCTAGGCTCCTCGGGGCATCCACGAAGTTTCTCAGCAAGCTGACCTTTTCTTCCTTGCCACTAGCCCCTGTGAACCATGATCGTGATCTTTCATCGACAACCAGTATCTTATCGACGAGGCGGGAAGCGAACAATAAGGGCAGCGCGGAGAGGAATGGCTTGTTAACGAGACGTTGGAAATTTCCGCCAGAGTGATCATGCCATACAATCTTCGGCGACCTGCCATTTAAAATGAGGAACCGGGCAAATAGTGCAATGAAAACCGAGAAACTATGAGCGTGAACAAGCTCAATCTCATCGTCCAACACCAACCTTCGCAGGCGGACTACAGCCCCCAGATCAAATCCAGGCTTCTTGTGGAGTTGGTGCAGCGGAATTCCCGACTTCAGCCTCGCTCGCAACGGTCCGTCGGCGCCATATGTACAACAGAAGACGACGCCTTCATGCTTTGAAAGCTTGTTCGCCAGAAGTACAGCCATCGCTCCTCCGTGCCGCCGACATCCATTGTGTTACTCAAAATCAGAACATTCATGGGTCGATCTGGCTCGGACGGGGAATATCACTGAAGCAAAGAGCCATCCCAACAAGCAGCCACAATCCCTTTTGATTCTGTAGGGAAAGGCCCAAGCCCTGGATACAAATCGACACCAATGCGATGAAGATCGGACGTTTGAGGTTGGCAAGCGAGTGAGCACCGGGCCAAGACCGCACCAAGGCAGGAACTAGCAGCCACAGAAAGAACAACAGTCCTGGCAGGCCCATTTCCTCGCCAATTGCCAGCAGGAAATTGTGGGCCGCAAGAGATGACTTGGCGAAAATCCTTGAGCTGTTCGCCAGATTGAGCTGGGCTGCTCTTGAGGGGCCACTTCCCAATAGAGGGGATCCAAGGAATGTCTGGGCCGCTGGCAATCCATGCATCGCCCCTTTCAGAACCAAAGCTAGTGAATGCTTGCAGGCTTCCATGTACATACGCATAGCGAATCAGCTCGAGGTTTTCTTGGATACGAACCCAGTACACTTGAAGTGGCAAGTAAGACATGAGTAGGCCGCACAAGAGCACCAAAGTCATTATTCTTAGCCCCAGCATGAATGGCCGGAATCGCCGCGTCAGATACGGTCTCCAGAAGGACCACTGTCGCGAACCCGATTAGACCCCCAACAGAAAAAGTGTAGTACAGCGCCAGGACGATAATGAATATTGAAAAGATCGACACCAGCCTGTGAGGCCAGTTTCGCCCCCGAAGAAATTCGAGGGCGAATGGCAATCCTGTCAAGAGCTGCACTGCCGTGAAATTTGGGTCAGCAAAGGGGCCCGTCGCCCTTGCAAGATCAATGTAGCGACCTGACACCATAATCCTGCTCGACACACCTTGGGACAAGAGCCGACCAGAGAGCACACCTACATGACTAACGATTACCGCGGCGGCAATCAGCACTGAAGTGAACTCGATCACACTTCCTAGCATGCGTTGCCGAGCTTCTGAACGAGCCAGATTGACCACCAGGAACGTGAGGGAAAAGAGCTGCACATAGGTTAGAAAAGGCGTGAGATCATCCAAGCCTGTCCAAGTTGAGTATTGTGCTGAGCGACAAAGTTGCCAACAATCCACCGAGTGGCCACAGGCCCCTTGTCGACCAGTCTTTGAGACCTGTGCTGGACAAGCCCGAACGCCCACCCAAGAACGAATGAGGCACCGATAACCACCAAGGCTGAGGTGCTGCCAAAGACACGAAGTGAGGAAGCGAAAACAGAGAGGGCTACGGCGACAACTCCCAAGAAGCCCCAGGAATGGCCTTACCAGTGAAATCAACATGTAGCCTGCCATAGCCAGGGCGCCAACAAGGTAGGGACTTGCCTCGGGCTGAAGACCGATCACCAAACCTCCGGCTATTGCTGTACAAGCCAAGAGTCCGAGGCGTAGATTATCCGTGAACCTGAATCTCGATTGTGAAATTCATGAAGTGAAGGTGGGCCCATGACAATATGCTGAATTCCATCGCGACCTTCATTTCGGATTTTTGGTATGGGCAGCTTCTGAACTGCCCCTTTCTCTTGACGATCAAACTGAAACCCGTAACATTGATCCTGACATGGTCGCCTGCATGCGACGACCCTCTCATTCGATCAGGGTGGCATAGTTGCGCTAGGCTTGGCCGCCTCGGTCGCCCAGTGGGGCCAATATCAGAGATGCCAGAATCGTTCTGTATGCCAGGCGGCAACAAGCTCAACACTCGTCGGACCACCCAGACCAACTCAGTACCAAACAGCTTTGATAGATAGCGCCACAGCACCCAGAAGTAGAGCAAATTGAAGAGTGCTCCACATACTAGCTCAAGCATGTCTCCTAGATGGAGATAGCCAGAAAGATAGCGAAGAACCAGGTTTGGCACCATGAAAGCCACGCCAGCAACGAGGCCCGGATATAGCCTTCGAATGAACTTGCTTCTCTGGTTCCCAATTATCCCTAGAGCCAACAGGGACATCATGCCAAAATGAAGGAGTATTGCAGAGGAAACCCCCACCGCGACGCCAACAGCCCCCCACCTCGAGCCGACCAGGCTGCCTAGGACAACTAGCACAAGATTGATCGCTTTTACTACTGAACACGCATACACTCGACCTGTTCCGCGGACCAAAGAGTCCATCATTCGCACCATCGTCCTTAGTGAAATCCCCGCCGCGAGAACCTGGAATATCGGCACAGCACCTGCCCATTGCGACCCAAGCAGCAAAGCGACTAGTTCCTTCGCCCACAAGATAAGGACAACGCTCATCGGGAGTAAGACGACGTTTACGACCTCGATTGCTCGAAGATATGCCACAGAAAGGCGTTCCTTCTCATCTTGAATACTCGACATTGCCGGGAACAGAACTTTGTCAAGTACATTGCCGAGGTATTGCCCAGGCATGATCATGAGACTGAATCCGCGTTCGTACAATCCCAAGACCATCGTGCCGAAGCATCCCTATGATGAGGTAATCCGCCTGCAGAGCGGCATAGTTGAAGAACCGCATTATGGTCTGTCCACCCCCATAGGACATTAGCTCTTGTCCAGCACGTAACTTCAAACTCATATTGGGGCGCCTAGGACTAATCACCATCAGCAAAATCGACCTGAGCAATGAATACCCAAGTATTCCAGAAATGAGAGACCACACACCGAAACCTGCAAATGCCATGGGAATGGCAATTGCCCCGTAGCCGAAAATATACCCCCTCCCAAATACGCAATCATTATCGATTTGAACCGGAGCTCCCTCTGCAGCACTGTGCCTCTGGAACCACACCGAGACTGGCGAAAAGAAAGGACAAGCTCACGACACGCAATACGTCTTTCGCATCAGGCGTCCGGAAGAATGCAGAAACAGTAGGCGCCAGTTGCCACATCAGTGTTGTTCCCACCAAAGAAAGCAGGATAGATATGGAGAAAGCGGTGTTCAAATGGTCCGGGGTGATCTTCCTTCGCTGGATCAATGCAGGGCCTAGCCCAATCTGTACAAACATTCCAACTAGACCATTCACAAGGTTTGCTATGGCAAGGGTTCCAAACTCAGCCAGAGTAGCGAGCCTCGCAAGAGTTCGAAGACAATCAACTGAAAGAGAGCGAATGTCCCGACTGAGGTGAATTGCCACATTCCGCCAAGTAGCGTACGATTAGTCAGGTCCGTTGTCACTTCACGCCGACCTCTCGCGTGTCGTGAAGGCCCACGACATAAGGTCTCTTCCAACCACCCCACTCAGCGCTCGGATCTCCGCCGCGAACTGGGCCTCGAGCGACATTCTGACCTCTAAGGGCAATGGACGCCTTGGTTTTACTTTGGTGTTAAATCCCCTTATCAAGCCCACCACGACGTCTTGAATTGCTCTCGGAACTATAGCCCGCACCTTTCCGGGGATGATTGTCGACGGACAGTAAACAAGATCCCCTACAAACAAAATTCGATATGTCTTGTTCTGGTTAACTGGGCGAGTGTCAAACTTGAATTCGGAGTCGACCCCAGAAAATCTAAGCACGTCGCGGTATTCGCCAGAAGGATCGGCGATGAAATCATCGAAGATGACAATCTTGACCTGTTCCCTGTGAAAGACATCCAGGTATCTCGCAACTTGATCGCTGAATCGCACTATCTCGCGATAGAACAATCCAAACACCGGCCATGGGTATTTTGGCAAGCGTTTGCCGATCTTGCGATCGCCTTCTGCCTTCAAAGCTTCGGTGAAGTCCGGAATGTCCTCAATTCCATTGTGAAGACGCTGGCTGTGGTATGCATACATGACGTCGACAGGGTTCCGCAACATGATAATGATGCGGGCATCAGGGCAGAAGCTGTGGATTTCGGTAGCTGCCACCTTGGAATACAAGTACCAGATCGAGCTCTCGCCAACCCGCGTTTGATGCTCGGCCGGAGCGAAAAGCCCGATGTACTTGTTCATATCCTCACGAAGCCGGGATCAGACAAATCCGAGCCAAAGTAATGCGGCTCCTTCCAATCAGGCATGAAGATATCGGGGTGCTGTCTCAAGTAGGAATAGAGCGCAGTCGTCGCACATTTCGGAGCCCCGACAATGAAGAAATCGGGCGATTTCATTATTTTTTGGGCTATCCTCCCTGCTGGCACGAATACTTGGATGCTCACATGCTTGGGATGGGCGCTTGCACAGCTACATCGCTATCGTATGAAGGCCGAGTTGGCCTAAGTGCTCTGCTCGTTTCAACAGGAGCGAAGTCCCAACGACATGTCGTCGATATCAATTTCCATACGGGTTTTACCTCCATAGGGCGTGCCTAGAACGAGGCCGGACCTCTCGCAGTAATCGCCCATTACAATTGTGGCCCCGGCCCAGTCTCGAATGAATGCGCGGAAGACTAAACCGTAGAAAATAGGGATGGCCACTCTTGGGGAATATCTCTGCTGTTTCGTTTTCGCCTCAAGTCATTCGCATCCCGCCTCACACTTGGAGCGCCAAGCATTCAACCCCAATGCAAGGACCAAACATGCACGGAACTTGGCATCTCATGCTGCCCCGAGGCGCGCTGGCCAAGAAGGTCGATCATTATCTCTGCAGAACCATGGTCAAGCTGTTGTGGAGACTACCCGTGCTGCCGAGGTTTGGGCAACTCCACGGCCGAAGTGCGATGCGACATGCGGGCCATCTCCGCAGGAATGAAATCGTCAGTCGTCGCCAACTGCCCAAGTGAAATGGCCAAAGACTCACGCGCCTTCCCCCACAAACTCTCGTGTGAGCTCGGAAATCTACTTGTCAGCGATGTCAAGACGATTGAGCCCTTCTTCCGATGCTCGAACTATCGATTCATTTGAACCACTGGCGGAAATTGCGCGGCGATATGCCAACCTGGCTTCGGCCTCCCGCCCAGCCCATTCATAGATCAAAGCGGCACGAAGCAAAAAATAGGGATTTGGTTGACCCATCGCGCCTAACGCGATGTGAATTGATTTGACGGCGTCGTCAGGTTGGTCGGCCAGTTTCTGGGCCCAAGCCAACTCGTAGTAGATAGCAGGAGAGTTGGGGAATTTCCGAGCCGCCTGATGATATATATCCAGGGCCAACGTAAGGTTTCGAGCCTCCCGCGCCGAATTCGCGGTTCGATCCAAAAGGTGGGATTGTCGGGAGTGTGTTGGATGGCATCCGCAAACCAAATGTCGGCTTCGTCATATTTGCCTTGAAGAGCATCAAGCTGGCCCATTGATAGGTACCCATCGCCATCATCCGGGGCAATTGCTATCATTCGTTCGAAGAATACGTGAGCCATCTCATATTGGCCCTCGCCGACAGCGTAGGCATTCCCAATCAGCCGAAGGGTAGACAGATTGTTGGGTTCTTGCCTCAGCATCTGGTTCAGCACCGTCACAGCTTGATCCCATTTCGATTGTGCCTCAAGCACAAGCGCGTAGAAGTCGCAGTTCACTCATGTCGTTCTCCGAACTTGAGCGAATGGATTTTCGCAGTAGTTGTTCAGCGGCGTGGGGATCGGCTCGAACGTGCCACAGAAAGACAGCAAGAGGTATCGATGCCTTTTCAGGGTCGACATCCCATGCTGCCCGATATGCTAGCTCGGCTTCGTCAGGAAGGCGTGCCGAATCCGCTTGAGTGGCTGCCCGAACAAGAGATTTGTAGTCTCCTGCTGACTTCCAAGCAGCTACAGCCCTGTCGAAATATCCCGCCGCCTCAAGCACTTCACCACGAATATGCAGGCTAACTGGATCACTAGGCGCATTCTTCCCCATCAGGATCCGCAAACCTTGGTTTGCCTCACCTCTTTTCACCGCATCCTGAGCCAACCACGCCAACCCGCGCTCGTGTGCCATTGGAGAGCTCTGGAGCATATCCGAGATACCAATTCCGTTCAAAACTTGCCGGGCGCACTCGACTGACCACAGATTGACCTGAAAGGTCGGGAATGATCGGCATCCAGCCAACAGAAGTGCCGCCGACACGAGGCCAAGCCTAATCTTGATCTGGATCTTCTTCGAGACCACCAATGCTTTGGGGCTCCTTGCTCTCTATTCTTGTTCTTAGAACCTGTAGTCCTAGATCTCCTTGGATACCTTCTCGGTTTGAACTTGCCCCAGGCCACTTGATCAGATGACATGAATTCAAGTCGATATGAGGACGCGAGTAACCACAACAAGCAATACTGCCCCCAAAGCGACCTGCAGGACCCGCCGAGGCAAGCGTGTCGCCAAACGGCTTCCGAGCAGCGCCCCGGGGAGGGAGCCAATCAGCAGCCAACCGACCACCGCCAAGTCCACATGCCCCAGGGCGAGGTTGGCTAGCCCGGCGGTCCCCACCAGAATAGCGGCGTGGGCGACATCCGTGCCTACAAGCACATCGGCGGACAGGGGCAACATGATGACAAGCATGGCCATGATCAGGCTGCCGCTGCCGACGGAGGTCAGGCCGACCAGGAACCCGCCTATCGCCCCCACGGCGGTGATCCACCAGCGCCGATGCCTGCCTGCAATCGGGGTGATGGGCCGCTTGCCTAGCAGCGCCCTACGGACCAACAGCGCCGCCGCCAGCCCCAAGGCCAGGGCGATCGCACGCTGGATCCAGAGCTGCGCCGCGTGAAGATCCATCCGAGCCATCCAGGCCACCAAGCCCACCGCCAGCAGGCTGGCGGCACGCTGCCCAGGGCCAGATCGCGGACGATTTCGATCGCTACCGTTCCCTGCCGCCAATGGCCACAGGCTCCAGCGATCTGGGTCAGACTGGCGTAGGCCAGATCGGTGCCCACGGCCGTCACTGGCGGAAGGCCGAAGCCGAGGATCAACAGCGGCGTCATCAGGGCACCGCCGCCGACTTCCGTGGTGCCGATCAGAGTACCGATGGCGAGGCCGGAAAGAGATGGGAGAATTCGGGTGGTTAGGGGCATATGAAAGTAAGGTCACAGGTGACAGGATTTAGGTTACAGGAAATGCAGCTTGCAGCTTTCAGCTATCAGCCCAAGAACAGGCTACAGACTACAGGATTCAGGTTACAGGGAGAACGAGAAGCCGATGTCCCGTTGCCTGATAGATCTTGGCTGGTGGCTGAAGGTGATGGGGGTTGGCTCTGCCTGAGACCTGTTGCCTGTCACCTGTCACCTTCCGCCGGCTGCGCCGCCGGGGCGTGCTCCGCCCCTTCGACATTGGCGTCGAAGTCAACGGTCCGCTCGATTGTTGCCTACCCTCCTATGAAGTGCAGGTATCAGGTAACAGGTATCGAGAGCTTACAGGCAGAACAGCCAAGATCAAGAACCTGAGAGCTCTTCCTGTGACCTGTTGCCTGTCACCTGTCACCTATCACCTGTTCCCTGTTCCGCTCGCCTCAAGCTGGCCCACATCCAGCTCGACCGGCAGGTAGCGGTCGTTGAGCATCTGCAGCAGCACCCGGACCCGGTCCCGCCCCGAGAGCTTGGCGTCGAAAACCGCCCGGTAGCCTTCAAACATGCCTTCTTTGACGATGACGTCGTCGCCGGGCTGGAAGCGTTCCATTTCCAGTCCGCCGGCATCCCAGATCCGGGCCAGGCGCTCCTGCAGCACGGTCATAAACGACGGCGCCACGCTGGCCGGCTCGCCCCCCACCCGCACCAGGCCCTGGGAGAAGGGCATCCAGTGGAAAGATCGATCGGCCCTGCTGCGCCAAATCGGCATGGACGAACAGGTAGCCGGGAAAGTACGGCCGCACCTTGCGGGCCCGCGGGTTGACCGGGTTGACGGGGATGCGGGGGTAGAAGACTCTGATGCCCCTGCTGAAGCGCGTAGCGGTTCAGCGCCCCTTCTTTGTGGGGTTTGCTCCGCAGCACATACCAGGCTTCCGTCATCGAGTCTCCTCCAGCCCGATCGCCTCGAGCCGCCTTCGTCGTCGATCCACCGGCACGCCATGCCTCCAACTGACTCAATCGTCGGGAAGGAGGTCCTCCGTCACGGCGATGAAGCGCAGTCGCCCCTTCTGGATGGTCAGCACGACCTCGCCATTCGGCCCGGCCCGCTGCAGCGCCTCGTCGATCATGATGATCTCGCGCGGGGTGAGCAATCTGGGGCCTGAGTTCGTGCCCCCCTTTCGCCCATCCCGCGCCGCCGATCCTCGATCTCGTGCCATTTCAGCCATCCCACCACCTTCGCGGTCCGGGCCCTCGGATCAGCCCGCCGCTCGAGCAGCCAGCGGCACCATTGCCCGGCCGCGACGTGTCCCGTCAGTCGGCCGGCAGGCCCTTCAGAGCGTCATAGCTGCGCGTGGCCTTGACTCCGGTCAGCTCGCCGTCCCCCAGGGACAGGCGGACCTCGCCGTACGCCCCCACCCAGGCCAGGCTCCTGTCGACCAACCGGATCCAGCGCGGGTTGAGGACTTTCAGCCGATCCGTCAACTCCGCCGTCTGCTTTGGATTTGGCGTCGCCATGTCCCAACCTTTCTCTGCGATCCTCGATCCCACCTGCCCCCGGCCCCCTGAACGCCAAATCGCCCCCGGGGATCTTTCACCCTCTGCTGGGCGTTGGTCGGGTTTCTATAACTTGTGGCCCATCTAACTGCGGGCTGGTTCTCTCGCCGGCGTGGACGCGTGCCATCCGGCCTGCCGCGGCCGGCGAACTCACACTGCCCTCGACCACATGCCCCCAGCCTAGGGCCGGGCACTTAATCAGGACTTAATGAGGGCCCCTGGTGGGACCTATCTCCTATGAAGAACGGCTTACAGCGGACAGCGAGGAAAGGTGACAGGTTTCAGGTTACAGGTTACAGGTGACAGGAGACAGGTCACAGGAAGAACAGGGGGGGGTGCAGGGGAACATGGGAACGGAGGAGAAGAACCGAATGGAAACTGCTTACAGTCGACAGCTCACAGCGGAAAGCAAGGACAGGTGACAGGAAGAACACGAAGCTGAAAGCTGTTGGCTGATAGCTGATATCTGATATCTGTTGGCTGACAGCTGATGTCCTCCCGCCGCCGATCCGGGACCCCCGTACAGCTTGAACGCCTTCCTGTGAACCGGTACAATTAACGAGGTTTGCTCCTGCCGGGGTGGGCCACGCAAAAGCCAGCTTTCCACGGCACAAGTCCACCCTTTGGAAGTCCCGCACTCAGGGGGCAATATTGACTGGCTCCACCGCCTTCTTCGCTATTCAATTCGTCGGCATCAGCTTCTTTGCCGGGCTGGCGGCGTATGTCTTCTTCAGCCGCGACAAGCGTCCGATCCACCGTCCGCTGGTTGTCTTCCTGCTGCTGCAAGCCTTCCAGTTTGGGGCCACGGCCCTGTTCACCTGGCAGAGCCAGGTCGGCATGGCAGGCATGATGACCTGGAGTCTGCGAGCGAGGGTGGCGGCAGCCTTCTTCAGTCTGCCCCTCCTGATCCATATGTCGGCCTTTCTCGTGGAGGGACGCGCCCGAAAACGGACACTGCGCATCTCGCAAATCGGATACGGGTTGGCGTCGGCCGCGGCAGCGATTTCGCTCAGCACGACCGCGGTCGTGGCAGGAGCTGACCTTCTTGGTCCTGTTGGCGGCGCCACCCTCGAGCCGGTGCTCGGCCCTCTCGCCTACTGGGTTGGCGGGGTCTGGGAAACGCTCGCCTGGGTATCAGCCTTCGGCCTGTTTCTGTTCGGCAAGCGAGTCAGAACCGCCCCGGGCATCCGTGCGGATGTCATGCGCTTGAGTGCCGTCTGGATTGTCCTTCTGTTGTCCGACCTGTTCGGCGTGGCGGTTCTGGTCACGGAACACACATCGGTGAGCCTGGCATTCGATCTTGGGAACCTGCAGTACCTGACAATCATCGGCGGCGTGCTCATCCTGGCCCTGGGAATCCTTCGCTATGGGTCCCCGGCTGGTTCACCCCTTCGGCCGGCCTTCGGGATCACCGCCCTGCTCGTCTTCGCCGCCCTGCTGGGGCTGGAGCTGCTCCCTCTTCTGGATCTCACCGCCTTGACCGTCCTGGCCATGTTGGTCGTGGCACCCATGACGGGGCTTCTCGCGGGAGGCATCCTGGGGCAGATTCATGCTCTGGGAGGCAGCCTGCCATGGTCGAAAGATCTGCTGTCGCCCCACCAAGGGTCTTTCACCCACCATCTGGGAGCCGCTTGGGAGGAACTCGCCCTGGAGAACCTGTCGGCCGACACAAAGGAAGCTATGCGCCAATCACTCAAGAACGAAATCGGCGCCAGCTATTTGGTGCTGATGAGAGGCGATGGCCGAGAAGGTGACGAGCTGGCGACCTATGTGGATGATTCAGGCTTCATGCGCCTCAACCTGCGTCGCCCTGAATCGGCTATTTGGCCACTGACCTCACCCAGCAGCCATCTGGCATCTTCCACTCAGCTCCCGGCACCGGTCGGTGTGGTCCTGCCTGCTTCTTTCGGCAGGTTCCCATCCACCATCGTGGTGGCGGGAAGGCGACTGACCGGCGGCGTGTATGGCCAGGGCGAAACGGAGAAGATCCGTCGATTTGCACATATCCTGGCTGTCGCCTCCAAGGCGTTGCAAGGGAGGAGTGAGGACGCCCAAGGGCAAAGTCTGGCCCCGGCAGAAACCGGAGGCGGTCTGGAGTCTACGACTGCCGCACCCCTGCACATCCGCACCTTGGGCACCTTCGAGATCGAGGGGAGGACCACTTTCGAGTTCCCGCTGAGGGCCCGCCAGGTTCTCGCCCATCTGCTCTTGGCCTTCCCACGACCTGTGGCGGGCGAGGATCTGATGGCCCGAATATGGCCCGAGAGTGCTCTCAAAGCCGCCGCCAACAACCTTTACGTCGCCGTCCACGCGCTCCGACGCGCCCTGGAGCCAAACCTTACCCATGGGCAGAGCTCGCGCTATGTGCTTCGCGAGGGTGAGTTCTACCGGTTCGCCAGCGACAGCTCGATACTAATTGACGCGTGGGAGTTCGAAGAAGGTCACCGGTGGGCTATGGCGCAGGACGATTGGTCGGCGTCGGAGGATCAGCGGCGGCTGATGGAAACCCTGCAGCTCTACGGCGGCAGGTTCCTCACCGACGCCAAACTTGAGCTTCCCGCAGAAGTCGAAGCGCCCCGCTACCGGGCTTCCCGGATGTTCGTCGACCTGGTCAATGTGGCGCTCGGTGCCGCCGAGCAAAGTGGCCATTTGGGCCTTGCCGAGCGCGCCGTCCTGCACGCGATCGAAGTCGAACCCGACGCTCACGACTGGCACAGGATCCTGGAAAAGGTCCGATCCGATCGCCGGGCGCGTGATGTGCGCACCTGGATGGCCCACTCAAGCCGGCCAGGAAGATCCTAGCCCCGCCCACTCGGCAAGAGACCGCCTCGCCTAAGTTCAGATCAGATCGCATATCAGACCATCCAGGGGCCGCGCTGTTGAAGGCCCCTCCCATTCGCCGGGCCGAGGTGCTATGCGATCCGTGGCTCAACCCGGCCGACTCGCCTCACTCCCAAGCGTTTCTGGGGAGTCGGGGGCCGAGCAACGCTCGCATCATTCCGGGCATGGGGTTCCGGGGAATTTGGACTCAAAATCAGCACAGGCTGCCGTGGCGGTCGCCGCCAGGTTCGGCGTGGGCGTAAGCGTCGAGGTCAGGGTCGGCGTCGGCGTCCGGGTGGGAACCGTGGGCGTGGCAGACAGCGCCATCACGGGGGGACAGACCTGGCCCAGATCGGGAGTCGCTGGGCAAGCTCGGGTGGCGACGGTGGGGAGTGCGCCCAGCCAAAGATTCCCCCCGCTGTACAACCCCAATCCCAAGAGCAACATGATCAAGATGCCGATCACGCATCCGATGCCCAAGGCCAGATAGACGTCCCGGGGCGTGCCTTGAAAGCGTTTCCCCGAGGATGATTGATGATTGTCCAATCGATCACTCCTCAATGGCACACAGAAAGTGTGGATTCGGTCGCATCAAGGTGGACGAAACCGCTATCGCGCTAAGGCGCAGGTGTCGCAGTCGAGGTGGACAGCGGCAACCCGCCCTTTGCCTGCACCATCATGTACGCCGCCCAGGCTCGATCGAGCGGATCGTCGGGGCAGAACTTGAGCGGGTCGGTTGAGCAGGCCGGCAACAGACCCTCATTGTAGGCCTCCTCCACCCAGGCAGCGTACCACGGAATCCCCTGGTCCCACTGGTCCAACGGCACGTCGGCGAAGATCCCCGTCGGTTCGGGCGGCTGGTAGTCCACGCCGTTCTTGATTCGAAGGAAGAAGACACTCCCCTCAGCCCGAGTGTGCTGCCGTTCGGGACAATAGACGAGCGGATCCGTGCCGCAGCCCGCCGTGAAGCCATCAGTCCATAGGCTTTCGATCCAGCCATACCCCCAGTAGGATGATGAGACATCCGAGAAAGTCGGGGTGTCGGGCGGAGGATGGGGCGGATCGGGAATCGCCCCGTAGGCGCCTCGAAGGATGAAGACGGCGCTTTCAGCTCGGATCAGGACCCTGTCCGGGCAGTAGAGCAAGGGCGTCGTGCTGCAGCCGGCGACAAAGCCGGCGTGGTAGAGGGCCTCAATGTAGTCGCGGGCCCAGTAGTCGATGGGTACATCGCCAAAGATCGGGGGGTCGACGTAGTTGATCCAGGCGGTCCCCACCTCGGTGCGCGCCTGGCTGCTATCGGGATCGTAGAGGGAACCACCAAACGAGTAGCGGTGCCCGTTCAGACTGAACCAGAACCAGCGTTGGACGAGATGGTCACCATCCGATGGCATGCCAATGTTAGAGTCGGTCGTGTTCAGCAGGTAGTCGAAGCTGTCGGCCATGAAGCGTGCCGTCTCTGAGTCGGAGACGTTGTTCACGTCGCCACCGCTCGGTGGATCGATGGGCGGAAACAAAACCCCGTACTCGGTGATCCACAGCGGCTTGTCCTGCTCGCCGATATCCTTCATCCACTGACGGATGGCCACGACGTGGGCTTCAAAAATTGAGTTATCGTGGACCTCGTCGTAGGGATAGGTGGTGTAGTGAACTGGCGTCCAGCATTGATCGGGATTAACGTCGCAATCGAAGGAGGCCCCCTGCGAGCTGTCCCAGCACCGTCCCTGCCCGCCGCTTTCGCAGGTGAAGCCTGGCGGCACGCCGGTCCCCCATTCGTGTGGCCACTCGTTGAGGATGAATGCATGCGTGATCCAGAAGTCGATCAGGCTGGAAGCGGCAGCCTGGCTCCCGGCGTCAACGATTAGCTGTTGCCAGGCCCGATCCAGGTAGTGCAGGCGGATCGGTGAGGGCTGCACGATCACGCCAAATCCAATCTTGGCGGATGGGTCCAGGCTGTGAATTTGCGTGGCCAACGCGTAATAGCGGTCGGCATAGGTCTCAGGGGTGAGATTGTCCTGATTCCCGTAGGTCGTGTCCGGTTCATTGCCGATTTCCCAATAGGCGCTCGGATTGGCGGCCACCAGGCTCGCCAGTCCGCTCTGGACACCGGCGTACAAGTCGTCCCGCACGCGCAACACCTGCAGGTACTCGATTCCCCCCGGCCGTGCCGGGGTCAGGCTGCTGCCGTAGTCGAGGTCAATTCCGGCCTTGAGGTCATCCAGCTGAGCAGTGTAGCCGCCGATTCCTTGTGAGGCCGCGACTTCCGAAGCGCCAGCGGTCCCCCGGCGACACGGCGGTGTTGCGTCTTGCGTTCCGGCTGCGACGTCGGGGCTGCTTTGGTGGTCCATGGCCGGCCCAGCATCCCGGCGGCCAGCAGGGCGATGCTCAGAATACGCCAGCGCCTCATGCCGACCTGACCCGGCGCCAGCCCTCAAGTCCTCCACACGGACAAACAGTCACGGTGACCTTCCCACGCCGGAGAGACGGATGGCTCAACCTCCGTCCAGACGAAACCGCCCTCCACAGCGCGATTCAATGAGCAACTTTGTCTCGGAGAGGGAGTGCGAGATGGTGGCCGACCGCCCCCTTCTTCCGTGTACCCAGCAGTATACGCCCGACCCCAACCGGACAGCAATAAGCCGGATGGCACAAGACTCTTCCGACCGGCGCAGCCGTCGTCGCCGATGGACGACCCCATTTGGTTCCTGGGGCGGGCCGGCCTGGGCCTCTGTCCCGCACCTGTGATGAATTCTTGTCCGGCGAGACTCCGCCGAGCGCACCTCCATAAGGTAAACGCTGCCCAGCCCAAATGTCAAACGATGTACTCCGATCCGGTTCAATTCAAGGCACTGCGCCGATCCCCCATCCCAGCTGCCGCCCATCCGCCGAACAATGGGAACCGAGAAACCACGGATCCAGCACCATCCCCAACTCGCCCCAAAGTCACCTTGACATCACCGGCTTGGGACTCCTATGATGGGAGGCAACTCTTTCCAGCCGGTCTGGCACACGGCTGGCCGTTTGGATGTCTACGACCAGCAGAAAGGAGGATCATCGGTCGACCATCTGGTCTCGTTCGACATCCTGCCTCCCCCACTACACTGCCGGGACACCCGGCTGAGGCTCAAGCCGCCCTGGCTTCACGCGCCAAAGGATACCAACCATCTTGAGCCAACTCTCCAGATTGTGTTAACGGCAGGCCGGATGTAAACTCTTCATCAGAGCATGGGTCGTATCAGGTCACCTTTCGGCCGGATCCGCCACGAATCCAGCCACCTGCGGCAACCATGCCGTTTAGCCGCAGTCCCTGGGGGCTGAATCTCCTCGGGCGTTGCTCCTTTCGAAAGGGGTTACTATGTCAACACTTCGTCGCTTGTTTCAACATTCGCGCCTTGCGATTCTGGTCGTCTTGTGTGTGGCCGCGCTGACGGCCACGTCGGTCTTCGCCAGCGGGCCGGCCTCACCCTCTTTTGCCACCACGGTGTATGGCAATCCTGACGCAGCCGTGAACGGCAAGCTGGCCGTCGGCTCAGCGACGGTCGGGTCCAAGTCGTTGACCGTATCCGGTGTGATTGATTTCGTCGGCGCCGGGACGGTCCACAACTACTTCTCGCAGGGCCCCGGCAACAACATGCAGATCAACAGCAACGTCGATGAGTTCAACGGCGTCGGCAACTCGTCCAACAGCCAGTGGAAGATGGTGCTGGGCTCGTCGCTGGACCAGTTCAGCATCCGCCGCTCGCCCTCGGGGAGCACTTACAACGAGGATGCCCTGTTCTTCATCAATGGTGATACTGGCGACGTCGGCATAGCCACGGTTGACACCGGCAACAATGCAAGCATCCCCTTCACGCCCCAGGCCAAACTGCATGTACAGTCGGGCTCCGGAACAGCCATCATGGCTGAGAATACATCCACCGTTGGAGGCTTGGCGGGTCAGTTTACCGGCAACGTCAATGTGGATGGTGGAGTGACCGTCTCGCGGTCGGGTGGGAGCTCCATCTTCACCGAGAACACCGACACCGGCGGCGTGGCGCTCACGGCCGAGAACGTGTCGACAAGCGGCGCCCTGGCAGCCCAGTTCAACGGCAACGTCAACATCGACGGCAACCTGGCCGTCACGGGGTCGGTCAGCAAGGCCGGCGGATCCTTCCGGATCGACGACCCCCTCAACTCGACAAAGTACCTGCAGCACTCGTTCGTCGAGAGTCCGGACATGAAGAACATCTATGATGGCGTGGTCACACTGGACGACAATGGCCAGGCCGTGGTCACCATGCCGGACTGGTTCCAGGCCCTCAACCAGGACTTCCGCTATCAGTTGACCGCAATCGGCCAATCGGCGCCAGATCTGTACGTGTCCAGCAAGATGGATGGTAACCAGTTCGAGATCGCTGGCGGCTCGCCGGGGATGGACGTGTCCTGGCAGGTGACCGGCATCCGACATGATCCCTGGGCCGAAGCCAATCGCATCCAGGTCCTCGTCGACAAATAGATCTCAACGCCGGGTTTTCGTGGCTGCTTGAAATCTGGGCAGACCGAGACCAAGCGTACAAGAAAGATAGCCGGCCCGTCGTTGACGGGCCGGCTGCTTTGTCATTCAACCTCGCGCACGGAGCCGGATGGCCTAGCCGCTGGTGTACACCACCGCCAGCAAGTAGACCTTGTAGGTTTGGCCGCCCACCTGAACCGTATCCTTGACTTTGCTCCAGTCAATCGTTTCGGTCGCCTTGCCCAGCGTGTAGCTGTGCAGCAGGTCGTCGTACTGCCGCTGGCCATAGCCGGGGATGGTCGACGTGGTGATGTAGTCGCCGACCTGGACGTCCCCGTTGATGTTCGAGACCCAGACGCGGCCCTCCCCCAAGGCGTTGACCGAAGCGAAGCGTTCTCCCGGCTTGGGCTGGTACCAGTGATCCTTGGGTAGCGTCTCTTGGGAGACCACGGCGCCGAAGACAGCTGGGTCGTTGGCCCTATCCGACAGCCGCACAGTTGGCAGGGTGGATGAGATGCTCACACTCCCGTCGTCGGCCTGCCGGATTTCAGTTTGCCCGGCGACCGACACGATCAAACCTGGCTTCACTTCCGTCGGATAGACATCGTCCAGCTTCACCTCATGAGCGCCAGTAAAGGGACCGTAATTGGTTCCGACACCACCGGCATAGAAATCGTAGCCATTTGTTGAGAAGCTCTTTCCAAAGACACCCCAGTTGGTACCGGTGGACAGCGAGGGCAAAGCCCCCCACACCGGTGCCATCGATTGATTCGCTTGATCCATACACTCCGAAGGTGCTGGTAACGGCGGTGGATGCTGCATAGCCCCTCACACCCATACCACCGTAGGAGTTGCTCCTCCCGTAAACGCCGTTGGTGGTGCTTCCCCCAGTCGCGATGGCTAGGCCGTAAACCCCGGTGCCGCCGCCAGCCGATGAGCTCTGCCCATAAACCCCGTAGGTGGTGCCGGTGGTGGCTGAGGCAAGTCCGTTTACGCCGATACCTGCTGTCGAAGAGCTCAACCCGTAGACGCCCACGGCGGAGCCAGTGGTCCCGCTTGCCGACCCGAGCACACCTGTGCCGTCAGGGGAGTGCGTCAGACCCCACACTCCTTGAGTGCTTCCGCTTGTTGCCGTGGCTTCGCCAACCACCCCGCGGCCAGATGTCGAACTGGTTTGCGCGATGATTGTGAAGATCGTCCCGCTGGTCTGAGTACTCTCAGCTCGTATGGCATTCCCTGATGATGTGCGCACATGCAGCCTGGCTTGTGGCGAGAAAGGAATGCTGCCCCCGTTGCCGGTGTCCACGGTTGCGATGCTGACATTCCCGGTGGCGCCGTCGACAAAGAACAGGGCATCCTCGTTGTAGGTCCCGCCCGCCGGTGAGCGGCGGATGCTGAACTGGTCCAGCGACGAACCCAGCACCAGCTTCCACTGGCTTTTCGACGCGTCGCCAACAGCATTCGCCTCATCCACATTGGTGTTGATCTGCATATTGTTCCCGCCCCCCTGCGAGAAGTAGTTGTGCACCGTTCCGGCCCCGACGAAGTCGATCACGCCGGATACGGTGAGCGATTTGGAGCCAACAGACGACGACCCGACCGCCAGCTTGCCGTTCACGGCTGCGTCGGGATTGCCATACACCGTGGTGGCAAACGAGGGTGAGGCCGGCCCGCTGGCGAAGACCGACGTGGCCGTCAGCGCCGCCACGCACAAAACGATCAGGACAACCAAACGAGAATGTTTCAAGCTCTGCACGAGGGTGAACATGACATACTCCTTGGGATGATGGCCTAGATAGACCCAACCGTCCCAAAGTTGGGACGGCTCAGTCCGCACAAGTCCGTGATCTGATCGGTCAGGGAGATTGACGCCAGGATAGGGCACCCTGCTAGAACCCTGAGTCTACACTCATTCAGCAGAATAGCCAGATTTGTAGGGGCGCCCAACAACTGCAGGCGCACGCCCTTCCGGATCGATCAATACCGATAAGTCAAATTCACCCGGATCATCCCCCTGTCCAGCCTGACCCAGCTTTGCTGAGCGGATGGCTCTTAAGGCACGGCGGGGGCTTCCAGGCTGGCGGCAACCTCCACTGGATCATCGGCCGGCTTCAAGCGCAGGTCTTCGTAGTCCCGCCGCGGGGCGATGATACGGTAGTCGAAGGTGATTTCGCAACCAGGCCCCTCTTTGGCGCGGACCGTGAAGGACGTTGACGTCGTTTCCGCGACATACAGGCTGCAGAAGTCGCCCCGAGGGGTCAGGAACACATGGTAGGGTTGGTCAAGGTTGACCGTCTGGGCGAAGATGGGATCGATTGAGACGATTGCTTCTCCAGCGGAGAGAGACGCCTCCCCGAAGTCCTCGAACCAGTTCTGCGGGCTCTCCACAGCGTACAGCGTGCGCCAGCCATAATCCTGCGTGTCGACGATGGCCGACTTGGTGCCGGTTCCGGCAAGACCGCCGACGTAGTAAACCCCATACCCGTCCGTTGAAGCAGTGTAGCCATACACCCCGTAGTTGGTTCCCGTCGTGGCCGAGGCATAGCCCTCGACACCTCTTCCGGTTGGGGATCTGGTTTCGCCGAAGACGCCGTACGTTAGGCCGGAGGTCGAGCTTGCATAGCCATGAACACCAGTGCCACCGATGGAAAGACTTTCGCCATACACGCCGTAGTTGCTGCCCGTGAGGGCATGGGTGGTGCCGTACACACCGAATCCTATTTCGGAGTCACTTCTCCCAAAGACGCCGGCCGTCGCCCCCGTCGTCGCGGACACGTAGCCCTGGACGCCAGTTCCGTTGTTTGAGCCGCTGAAGCCGTAGACTCCTATGGTGTTGCCTGAACTGGCAGACACATGACCGGATACCCCGGTGCCGCTGGTGGATGAACTCCATCCGTACACACCGAAGGTGGTACCAGTCGAAGAATACGTCGCCCCGTACACACCCTTGCCGCTGGTCGAGTCGCTTTGGCCCCAGACCCCATAGTTGAATCCGGTGGCAGCGGTCGAGATTGCAAGGACGCTGATGCCCGAATCCGCCTCCACATCCAGCTTGGCCGAAGGGCTAAAGGAAATGGAGGCACCGTTGCCCGTATCAACAGTGGCGATTCCGACGTTCCCTGTGTCGCCATCGATGAAGAACAAGGCGTCTTCGTTGTAGGTCCCGCCCGCCGGTGAGCGGCGGATGCTGAACTGGTCCAGCGACGAACCCAGCACCAGCTTCCACTGGCTTTTCGACGCGTCGCCCACAGCATTCGCCTCATCCACATTGGTGTTGATCTGCATATTGTTCCCGCCCCCCTGCGAGAAGTAGTTGTGCACCGTTCCGCCCCCGACGAAGTCGATCACGCCGGATACGGTGAGCGATTTGGAGCCAACAGACGACGACCCGACCGCCAGCTTGCCGTTCACGGCTGCGTCGGGATTGCCATACACCGTGGTGGCAAACGAGGGTGAGGCCGGCCCGCTGGCGAAGACCGTGGTGGCTGTCAGCGCCGCCACGCACAAAACGATCAGGACAACCAAACGAGAATGTTTCAAGCTCTGCACGAGGGTGAACATGACATACTCCTTGGGATGATGGCCTAGATAGACCCAACCGTCCCAAAGTTGGGACGGCTCAGTCTGCACAAGTCCGTGATCGGATCGGTCAGGGAGATTGACGCCAGGATAGGGCACCCTGCTAGAACCCTGAGTCTACACTCATTCAGCAGGATAGCCAGACTTGTGGGGGCGGCCAACGTCGGCTGGCGGGCGCCCGCCCTTCCGGTCGATCAATACCAAAAAGTCAGATTCACCCGGATCATCCCCCTATCCAGCCTGACCCAGCTTTGCTGAGCGGATGGCTCTTAAGGCACGGCGGGGGCTTCCAGGCTGGCGGCAACCTCCACTGGATCATCGGCCGGCTTCAAGCGCAGGTCTTCGTAGTCCCGCCGCGAGGCGATGATACGGTAGTCGAAATCGATGTCGCAGGCCGCTCCGGTCAGCGCCCGGACGGTGAATGAGGTGGGGGTCTGTTCGGCCACGTACAACCCGCAGTCCCCCCTCGGCGTCAGGAACACATGGTAGGGCTGGTCCAGGTTGACCGTCTGGGCGAAGATCGGGTCGATCGACACGACCCCCTCGCCCGAGGCAAGCGTCGCCTGGCCGAAGTCCTCGAACCAGTTCTGCGGGCTCTCCACAGCGTACAGCGTGCGCCAGCCATAATCCTGCGTGTCGACGATGGCGGACTTGTAGCCCGTGGCAGTGAAATCCCCATCGGCGTACAGGTTGCCGTAGGAGTAAACGCCGTACCCGCTCCCGGAATTGGACTGCCCATAGACGCCATAGTTGGTGCCGCTGGAGGCCGATGCGTAGCCATAAACTCCGCGGCCACCGGTCGAGTGCGTCCAACCATAGACGCCATAGTTGGAGCCAGTAGTGGCCCCAGCGTAGCCGTAGACGGCAATCCCGGTTGTCGAGTTGGCTTGACCCCAGACCCCTTTGCCATTGCCCGTCGTCGGCGAGGAGACGCCTCGAACACCTGTGCCGCTTGTGGACGAACTGATGCCATAAACTCCTGTAGGCGTCCCCGTGGAAGCCGTCGCCCAGATGTACGCGCCATAGCCGCTTGTGGAAGCGTTCTGCCCGTAGAAGGCGTAGGTTGTGCCAGACGAGGCGGAGGCGAGGCTGGACACGCCAGTGCCTTCCGTGGACGCGGCCTCGGCTCGTACGCCGTTGGAAGGACCGACGGTATTCGATGCAACCCCGAGGACCCCATCACCGTTCGACGTGTCGACGGCGCCAATCACGCCCTCTCCGCCATAGGGGTCGGTTGAGGTGCCACGAACCGCCGTACCGGAGTCCGTTTCTACATCAAGCTTCGCCCCAAGGCTGAACGGGATCGAGGCGCCGTTGCTTGTGTCCACCGTGGCGATCCCCACCCGGCCGGTCGAGCCCTCGATCCATAACAGGGCATCTTCATTGTAGGTTCCGCCAGCCGGTGAGCGGCGGATGCTGAACTGGTCAAGCGACGAACCGAGAACCAGTTTCCATTGGCTCTTGGAGGCATCCCCAACCGCGTTGGCCTCGTCCACGTTGGTGTTGATCTGCATGTTGTTCCCGCCCCCCTGCGAGAAGTAGTTGTGCACCGTCCCCGTGCCGACGAAGTCGATCACCCCGGAGACGGTCAACGCCTTGGATCCCACCGACGACGAGCCGACCGCAAACTTGCCCGCCACCGCGGCGTCCGGATCGCCAATGACATCCGTCGCCAGGGCAGGCGAAGGGACACCGCTGGCGAAGACCGACGTCGCCGTCAGCGCCGCAAGACAAAGGACGACGAGCAAGATAAAGCGGGACCGACGGAAGAAAGGCGTGAGGTTGGACATTGCCCTCTCCTTGTGAGGTGTGACGGTATCTGGGAAACCCACTTGTCTCTCAGACGGCGGAACATGAGGGGCGCCGGTGGCGCTGATGGAGGTGCTAGGCTGGCAACCTCACTTTACCGTCTTTCCGATGGGGGTTCAAGCCTGTGTATTCGTTCAGGACATATGAGACGGTTTTGGAATGGGAGCCAACTTTGAGTGGTCTTCATAAAGGTACTCTGCAGGTGTTCTAAGATCAAGCGAATGATGGGGTCGAACGGCGTTGTAGAAGTCTTCCCATTCCCGCAAGGCTGCATTCACGCTCTTCAAGTCCAGCTCCCCCATGTACAGATCATAGAACTCTTCCGTATGTGTGCGCTGGGCCCGCTCCACGTGGCCGTTCAGCTTCGGGGATCGAGGCGGAAGGACGAAGAGCCGGATGCCCTTCTCGGCGCACGCCAGTTCGAAATCGGCCTGGAACTCGCTGCCCCCGTCGACCTGGACGGCCTTCACCGGGTAGGGAGACCGCTCGATAAGGGTATCCAGAAACGAACTGGCGTTGCGGGCGGTGGCGCTGCGGTACGCTTCCACTACGTCCCAGCGCGAGACCATATCCCGGGCGGTGAACTGCTTGAAGTGAACGTTCGGCAGCGGACGCACATCCAGGGTGTCCACCTGCACCAGATCCCCCGGTTGCTTTGCCTGGTACGACTTGGGCTTGCGGGTGGCGTAGGGGCGTATCAGGCGGCGTTTCCGCTTTGTGATCCCGTTCCGGGGTGGCTCTCGCAAGACGCCGCGAGCCTTCAATCGTTTCAGGATCCGTCCCACGGTGGAGATCGATGTATACATCCCCTGCCGCCGCAGCAGCACCCACAGCTTCTCCTTCCCCATCCCGGGGTGCCTCTCCCGCAACGCCAACACCGCTTCCGCCAACTCCGGGCTCCACTGCGGTCGCCGCACCCGCTTCGGCCGCCGATCCCCGTCTTCCAGGCCGATCAAGCCCCGCTGATCTACCCTCTTCTGCCAGCGGTACAACGTGGATCGTGGCACCTTCAGAATGTCGGCCGCTTTCTGGGCGCAAAACCCCTCCGCTCGCAGTCGCTCCCAGGCTTTCAGCCGCCACAATCGCTGCCGCCCATTTTCGCTCATCTCGACAGGTCGGATTTGGGAAGCATAGTAAAATGGGCTGGGTAGTCCTACTATCCGCATTGGAGCCTCCTTTCGTGTTCAGCGCACTCAAGGATGGCTCCAATTGTTTTCCTTCGCTACTGTCTCACATGTATCTGAACTTATTCAGCCTGTTCGGACAAGTGATGGTGGGCGCGGATCGGCGCCGCACATCGCGGAGAGAGTTCTGCTACTATTCTTGAGGAGAAAGGGAAGCCACAAAGAAAGGGATGCGAGTATGGACGTAAGGATTTAGAGCATTGTGCTGATGGTCGTGGGCGCCATCATCTTCGCGATATCCATGGCGGCCGATCTGATCGGGATTGGCGCCAACTCGGTCGTCATCGGCTGGAAGCAGTATTTCGGTGCCGCCGTCGGCATATACATCTTCCTGTTCGGGATCCATCTGGTTGTCCATCACGTGGCCCCGAGGCCAACCAGGTCTCAAGATCAGCGACCGGAAGGGTTAACCGCTCACTCCCCGGATCCCGAACACTGAGGCAAACCGCGGCCCGCACGCAGAGCGCCCGGGCAGTCCATTGTCAAGCGACCGGCGACTCCTCGTCCACGGACCCCTGATCAGGGAGACGGGCCGGTCTTGGCGCAAAGGATGGCTCAGGGCGCAGGTGTCGGAGTCGGCTCAGGGGCGGATCCCGAGAGGGCGTCCAGGTTCTGTTTCGCCTGAGCGGAATTCGGGTCCAGTTCGACCGCCCGGCTGAAGTACTGGCGGGCTTTTCCGGTATCTCCCTGCTCACGTGCCACAATCCCAAGATTGTTGTACAAACGAGCGTCGTCGGGCGATTGCTGAAGCGCCTGATTGAGCACGCCGTTGGCATTCTGCCAATCCTGCATCTGAATGTAGGCGCCGCTGATAGCCACAGCGACGTCGGCGCTGGTGGCACCCAACTGCCGCGCTTGAAGAAAAGCCTGCTGCGCGTTGTCGTTCTCCCCGCTCTGGAGGAGCTGTTCACCAAGGCTCAGCCACCGATTGGGATCTTTGGCCTGATCTAAGAATGTCTGAACCTGTGAGTTCTGGCCAGGTGGAAGCAGGCGCATAGCGGCATTCAGATGCTGCAGCGCCAAGTCTGGGCGATCCGCTTTCAGGTAGACAATACCGAGATTGAGCTGACCAGACGGCAGACTGGGATTGAGCTTTAAGGCATGACTTACGAGCGTGTCTTCGGCTTGGGCCAGATTGCCTTGTTCACGCTGCGCCCCCGCCAGGTTGCTCCAGTACAAGGCATTCTGAGGCTGAAGTTGGGTGGCCTTGGTGAAGGCCGCTTCGGCGTTGGCGTAATCCCCCTTGTGAAAAAGGGCCAGGCCAGCATCATCCCAGGCATCCGAGTTGTTGGGGTCCAGATTGACGGCCTGCTGTGCAAACTGAAGCGCAGCGTCATCTTGACCCGAAAGAGCGTATTGAAGAGAGAGGTTGGCGTAGGGCGTGGAGGATTGGGGGGCACGGACAGCACCCCAATGCCAGAGGGTCAAATCGGATTGCCAGTTGGGCAGGGTCAATTGGATCGTCACGGCAGCCAGCGCAAGCCACACCCAGGGCACCGACCACAGGACGCGCGTCTCCGACGCCAACGAGCTCGCCAGCTGCCCGAAAGGCATCCGAAGGCCGGTGCCAAGAGCCAGCGCAAACAGGGCCAAGGGGAAGACCAGGAATCGCTCAGCGACGAAGGCCCCGCCACCCAATTCAAGAGGCAGGATATTCATCACCGGCATCAGGGCCACCAGGCTCCCGAGCGCCAGCCACCCGATCACGGAATCACGGCGCACCCAGCGAATGACCCCCACCAGCACCAACACGTCCACCACGACCGACAACCAGGCCGTAGGGTCAGACAAGGGAATGGGGAGCTGGGTGTAGTGAATGGGAGACAGCGTGTTGAAGGGCCAGACCGCCAACAGAATATAGGCGCCGAGGGATTTGGCCGCAAGGAGAGCGTGCTGCAGAACTGTCCCGCTGGGCAGCGTGCTGGGCGTGTTGGGGACGATCAGATAGCCAAGGCTGAGGAAACGAATGCCCAGATAGGTCAGGCCGGTGACAAGGACCGCCACGTAGACCTCGATCGACTCGCGATTGAACAGTCGTCGCCGTAGTGAAACCGATGAGTCCCCCGTTGCTGCCTGCCAAAACGGGAGGGCCAGGACGAAGGCCACCGCCATCTCTTTCGACAGAGCAGCCCCAAGAAAGGCCAACCCGACGACCATGGACCGGCTCGGCCTGCCTCGCAGGGTCAGGTCGCCAAGAAGCGCTAGGAGCAGGAAGGTTGTCATCAACAAGTCAAACCTGCCCGATATGAAGGCCACACCTTCGATGAGCGCCGGGTGCAGACCGTACACCAGACCGGCGGCCAACGCGGGCCCGATCGACGACAGTTCGAGCTTTGAACTTGGAGACTTCGTCTGGGTCAGACGGCGCACGAGGAGCACCACCAGCAAGGTGTTCAAACCGTGGAGCAGGATATTGGTTAGATGGAACAATCCCGCCGAGCCCCCCAGGTGAATCTCCCCGACGAAGGTGAGAAGGGCCAGCGGACGGAAGTAGTTTGGAGACAGGACGAAGGCGTGAAACAGGGACGGCAGCCAGAGTGCCGGGTCCCTGTAGTTCGGCATGTCACGCAGGAAGATGGTGTCGTCCCATACCAGGGAATAGTTTACAGCTGGCAGGTAAAGCAAAATAACGATCAGTGTGGGAATCAACAGCATCCAGTGATCGCGTAGGACGCCGATGGCTGAAACCAGCCTGCTCGACCGGTTGCCCTCTTCTATGGTCTTCTTGGTGCTTGGCATGGATTGAAGCTCCTCTGCGAAAGTCACGTCGCTCGACGGCTGCTCGCACCGCACGCAGACTGCCGCCAGCCTTCCCCGAACGCATTCATCGGGATCGAGGCGGCGAGGTCCACTGTCCCGCGATCCACCTTGGCCATACCGCAGCCATGCTGTGGGTCAAGCCTCCCCAAAGGATAGCCTCACCCCAGGTTGTTAGCAACGCAACATGGATGACCTACAGAAGGGAAACGAGGCGAGATGCTCAGCAGATCCACTTGCCGTTCATCGCACGCAAGGAGCCATGACGACAGATGGCGGCAGCCTCCACGCGCCTGACGGTGTAGTAGCTGCCGGACCTGATGGAAGAGTCCATCGTCTGTCCTGCCTACTGCCCGCCGTTCAAGTCAGGGGTCGCCGGCGGCTGATTCGAAGTCCCGGCCCAGCCGCGCATTCATGGCATGGTCGAGGCCCTTGCTGGCCGGCTGGCCATACAGGTCGGGATACAGATATGTCCCTTGCTCGTCCGCTGGCTTATCGACCACCACCTGGATGCGGTGCGCTTCGGCATAGGGGTCGTGCCGGATGCCGGTCACCTGCCATGACACCTGGCCGCCCGGCGTTCCACCGGCAATGCTGAACTGGTTGTCGGCAATCGGATCGGCCAGGTGAAGATTAGGCATGGCATCGCCCATAGGAGTCAGCTGATAGCGAAAGTCTTCGTTGAGTGACTGGAACCAATCCGGCATCGTCACCACGGCCTCCCCGTTGTCATCCAGCGTCACGTTGCCATTGTAAACATCCATCATGTCCGGGCTCTCGACGAAAGAGTGCTGGAGGTACTTGTGACTCGGATCCAGCGGATCGTCGATCTTGAAGGATCCGGCCGTCTTGGAGAGGGTGCCGTTCACATGGACGTTGCCGGAGAAATAGCCCGCATAGCCCCCCGACGAAAAGGTCGTCGCGTAGAGACCATAGTTGGTGCCCGTCGTTGCCACGGCATACCCTTGAAGCGCGGTGCCGTTGGTGGATTCGGTCTTCCCGAAGACACCAATGGCGGGACCGGAGACGGCATATCCGTACCCGAAGACAGCGGTGCCGTTTGGGGAGTCACTCCGCCCGAACACGCCGTAGGTTTCCCCAGAGCTGGCTGAGGCATAGCCGTGGACACCGAGGCCGAACGTGGAATTGGCTCTTCCCAAGACGCCGGTGCTGGTGCCGTCAGCGGAGGACGCGTAGCCTTCTACGCCATAGCCATTTGGGGAATCACTCTGCCCGAAGACACCGAACGTGGCGCCACTGGCGGCTGAGGCGAAGCCGTCCACCCCGACCCCGCTGGTCGCACTTGCTTGCCCTCGCACGGCGGTGCCTGTATCTGTCTGTACATGCAGTTTTGCAAACGGTGTGAAGGGGATGCTCGCCCCATTGCCGGTATCAACCGTGGCGATGCCGACGTTCCCCGTAGCGCCGTTGATGAAGAACAGGGCGTCCTCATTGTAGGTGCCTCCGGCGGGCGAGCGGCGGATACTGAACTGGTCCAACGATGACCCCAGGACCAGCTTCCACTGGCTGTTCGAGGCATCGCCGACCGTGTTGGCCTCATCCACGTTGGTGTTGATCTGCATATTGTTACCGCCGCCCTGGCTGAAGTAGTTGTGCACCGTCCCGGCGCCGACGAAGTCGATCACACCTGACACGGTGAGGGACTTGTTCCCAACCGTGGATGAGCCGACCGCCAGCTTGCCATTCACGGCTGCGTCGGGGTTGCCGTAGACCGTGGTGGCAAACGAAGGTGAGGCCACGCCGCTGGCGAAAACGGATGTGGCCGTCAGGCCGGCCAGACAGAGAACGGCCAACATGGTGAGATAGGATTTCTTGGCGAGGAAACGGACAAAACGCATGCTAAGGCCCCTTTCGGCGAGTTGATACCGGGGGCCCAGCCGTCCCTGGATTGATGCAAAACACGTGTCAGGTTAAGGGGGCTGGCCTCTTGCGAGGACGATTTCTAAGTTTGGCCACAACCTGAGTGTGCCATCCAGTCTACAGGATCAATTCGCGCCGTTCAAGTGAAGAGAGGTTTCCTCATCATTCTCTAACCTGGCCCTTGGCACACTTCTTATCCAGCAGGAAGCGACCAGCAGTCTCCGTGCACTTGAGTGCACGGAGACTGCCACCCACATCTCAAGGGACGATCATCAGCTGCGCCTACTGCCCGCCATTCAAGTCAGGGGCCGCCGGTGGCTGAATTGAGCCATGGCTCAGCCGCGCATTCATGACGTGGTCGAGGCCCTTGCTGGCCGGCTGGTTGTAAAGGTCGGGGAACAGGTACGTCCCCTGCTCGCTGGCCGGCTTGTCGACCACCACCTGGATGCGGTGCGCGTCGGCATACGGGTCATGCCGGATCCCGGTCACCTGCCAGGACACCTCCATCCCCGGATCGCCACCGGCAATGGTGAACTGGTTGTCCTTGATCTTGGCCGCGACATACAGGGGCGCGAAGGCACCGATCGGGGTGAGTTGATAGCGGAAGTCTTGATTCAGAGCCTGGAACCAATCCGGCATGGTGACCACGGCTTTTCCGTTGTCATCCAGCGTCACGTTCCCGTTGTACACGTTCATCATGTCCGGGCTCTCGACAAAAGAGTGCTGCAGGTACTTGTGCGCCGGGTCCAGCGGATCGTCGATTTTAAAGGATCCGGCCGTTTTGGAGAGGGTGCCGCTTATGGTGACATTCCCATAGAAGTAGCCCGCTGTGCTGCCCGTATCGTTGTGCGCATAAATGGCGGTCCCATTCGTGGAAGAAACTGCGGCTTCGACCCCCCACGTGTTGCCGGTCGTGGCCGTTACGCGTGCGCTGACACCTGTTCCCGATGGCGAATGGCTGACTCCAAGAACACCGATGTTGCCTCCGGTCGTCGTGGTAATCGTGCCAATCACGCCGATTCCCCCAGATGAGGCGGCGGTGCCGTACACGCCGGCGGGGGTCCCGGTGCCAGAGGCTGCATAGCCGTAAACACCAAGGCCGTCCGAGGAGTCAGATTGGCCATATACGCCGTATGTGGTTCCACTCGTAGCCGAGGCGAAGCCGTCCACCCCGACCCCGCTGGTCGCACTTGCTTGCCCTCGCACGGCGGTGCCTGTATCTGTCTGTACATGCAGTTTTGCAAACGGTGTGAAGGGGATGCTCGCCCCATTGCCGGTATCAACCGTGGCGATGCCGACGTTCCCCGTAGCGCCGTTGATGAAGAACAGGGCGTCCTCATTGTAGGTGCCTCCGGCGGGCGAGCGGCGGATACTGAACTGGTCCAACGATGACCCCAGGACCAGCTTCCACTGGCTGTTCGAGGCATCGCCGACCGTGTTGGCCTCATCCACGTTGGTGTTGATCTGCATATTGTTACCGCCGCCCTGGCTGAAGTAGTTGTGCACCGTCCCGGCGCCGACGAAGTCGATCACACCTGACACGGTGAGGGACTTGTTCCCAACCGTGGATGAGCCGACCGCCAGCTTGCCATTCACGGCTGCGTCGGGGTTGCCGTAGACCGTGGTGGCAAACGAAGGTGAGGCCACGCCGCTGGCGAAAACGGATGTGGCCGTCAGGCCGGCCAGACACACCACGGCCAGCACGGCCAGATACGAACGTTGACCATACGAACAGAGATACTTCATGAGAGAAATCCCTTTCAGTGGGGTGGCCGGCAAGCCCACCCAGCCGTGGCCTTGCCGGCACAGGATCCGTTTCCTAAAGGCGGGGGACTGGTCCCGCATGGTAATGGGGTGGACGCTAGGAGAGGTCCCCCACAGATGGTGTCACTTCCGGCCTCCGAAGGTAGGTCCACAACACTCGCAGGGTATCTCTCATCTCGTTTCACTCGCAAGGAGTACGTGACGTTGGACCACAGAGGCATCAAGACATCCTCAGCTCCGGCGGGCAGGCTGAATCACTCACCCGATCAGGCAGTTGGAGCGACCCTAGTGTGGTCCCCTTTGCCATCTCATAGTTACCAACCCCGGGCAGTGCTCCCCTGCCCCAGGCTAGGGCAACGACCCGCTAGGTACTTGCTCGTCCGGCAACGCTTGTCGCGACAAGGTCGGCGCCTGCCCCGCCGGCGGGACGCTCCCAGCGTTCAGGCCCGCCTGGGCCGTGCTTTGCAGGCCCTTGCTGGTGGGCTGATCATATAGGCTCGGGAACAAGTAGGTCCCCTGCTCGTCAGCCGGCTTGTCCACCACAACCTGGACGCGGTGCGCCTCGGCATAAGGATCATGTCGGATACCGGTGACAAGCCAAGAGACTTCCATACCGGGCTCTCCGCCTGCAATACGAAACTGGTTGTCCTTCATCTTCTCAGCCACATACAGATTGGGTCCCGGCCCACCGATCGCCGTCAGCTGATAGCGGAAGTCCTGATTCAGAGCCTGGAACCAATCGGGCATTGTGACCACGGCTTTACCGTTGTCATCCAGCGTCACGTTCCCGTTGTACACGTTCATCATGTCCGGGCTCTCGACAAATGAGTGCTGCAGGTACTTGTGGGCCGGGTCCAGCGGGTCGTCGATCTTGAACGACCCAGCCGTCTTGGAAAGCGTGCCGACCACATTGACGTCGCCCAAGAAGTATCCTGCGAGGCCAGTGGAAGAAGCCGTCTCCCCGATCACGCCGGAGGCGTTGCCTGAGCCAGCGGACGCGAAACCGAAAACGCCGGCGCCGTTCGTCGTATCGGTTACCCCGAAGACGCCGGTACCCGAGCCGGCAGTTGCCTCGCCGGTTACGCCGTGGCCCACCGAAGAGTCGCTCAACCCGTAGACGCCAGACGTCGCACCGGTGGTGGCCGCCGCATAGCCGTAAACTCCGTAGCCCGATGACGAGTTGCTTCGCCCATTGACACCGTAGCTGGCGCCGCTCGTGGCGGATGCGAGGCCGCTCACCCCAATCTGGGGCGAGGCACCATACACGCCGGTCCCGCCCGTTGATTAGACTCTGGCCAATGACGCCGTAGTTGGCGCCGGTGGTGGTGGATGCCGTGCCGACCACCCCGTATCCGAGGGTGGAGTCGCTCGTCCCGTATACGCCGGCAGTGTACCCGTCAGTGGCGGATGCGTGGCCGTCCACCCCAACGCCCTCGGTCGAGAAGGTCGTCCCTAGCACACCGTAGGTGCCCCCGACCGTTGCCGAAACCGTCCCTTCTACCCCTACACCTTCCGTCGAATCGCTCTTGCCGTAGACTCCCCACGCCGCCGAACCCGACGTTGCCAAGTTCGAACCGTAGACCCCCATGCCCGATGGGGAGGACGTTAGGCCCCAGACACCGTGATTGGCTCCCGAAGCGGATTCGACCGTCCCCAGGACACCTGTTCCGCCGGGCGATGTCGAATCACCCCACACGCCATTGGTCGTTCCTATCGTGGCCGTGCTTGCTCCCGCAACGCCAGCCGCATTGGCCGCCGTGTCAGAACTGACCCCGAAGACAGCATCCTCGGTCGAAGCCTTCACGTGGAGCTTGGCCAAGGGCGTGAACGGGATGCTCGCCCCATTGCCGGTATCGACCGTGGCGATGCCGACGTTCCCCGTAGAGCCGTTGATGAAGAACAAGGCGTCCTCGTTGTAGGTGCCCCCGGCTGGTGAGCGCCGGATGCTGAATTGATCCAGCGACGATCCCAGCACGACCTTCCACTGGCTCTTGGACGCGTCGCCGACCGTGTTTGCTTCATCTACGTTGGTGTTGATCTGCATGTTGTTCCCGCCGCCCTGGGAGAAGTAGTTGTGCACCGTCCCGGCGCCGACGAAGTCGATCACGCCTGACACGGTGAAGGACTTGGTCCCCACCGTCGATGAACCGACCGCCAGCTTGCCATTCACGGCTGCGTCGGGGTTACCGTAGACGGTGGTCGCCAGGGTTGGCCTTGCCACGCCGCTGGCGAAGACGGATGTGGCCGTCAGCGCCGCCAGGCAGACGACCGATAGGGTGGCTAGACTTGAGTGACGCGCAGCGCGATACAGCAAAGACATGACCATCTCCTTCCTAAGGACCAATGAATTGCGGAGCTACGGGTTCTCCGAGCTTGGGGGAACGACCTGCCTGCCACCAAGGGGACAGGTTTCTTCGGGGGACAATCGGGGAACTCCCAATCAGTGTATCCCCCAGGATTCCAATCGTCAACAAGATCGAGAATTCAGAAGCCCCACCCTCGAAGCTGGGCGGGGCTTGGTTCCTCCATGCCACGGCCTATGCCGCGTTGGCCGCCATCGACGGCGACTATCCGCTGGTGTAAACCACCGCCAGCAAGTAGATCTTGTACGTGTGACCATCAACCTCAATCGTGTCGGTCACCTTGTCCCAGTTCACCGTTTCGGTGGCCTTGCCCAGCGTGTAGCTGTGCAGGACGTCGTCATCCTGGCATTGCCCATACCCAGGAACGGCTGACGTGGTTATGTAGTCCCCCGCCTGGATGTCGCCGTTGAGGTCGGTGACCCACACCCGCCCTTCGCCCAAGGCGTTGATTGAGGCGAAGCGCTCGCCCGACTGTGGCGTGTACCAGTGGTTCCGCGGCAGCGTCTCATCGGCGACCAGCACACCCAGAACGGCTCTATCCTCGGGCGTGTCTGCCAGGCGGACCGTTGGCAGCGTCGATGAGATGCTGACTTGCCCGTCGCTTGTGTGCCGCGCCTCGGCCCGCCCAGTGACCGAAACGATCAGGCCAGGTTTCACCTGTTGGTTGAAGACGCCATCGAGCTTGACCTCGTGGGCGCCGGTGAAGGGGCCGTAGTCGGTGCCGGAGCCGGCAGCGTAGAACGCGAAACCCGAGGTGCTGTTGGTGCTGCCATACACGCCGACGTTCGTTCCGGTGGTCCGGGTGGCATAGCCCGCCACAGCCATGCCTGCGGCGCTGTTGTCCGAGCCCACAACACCATAGGTCGCACCGGTGGTGGCGTTGTTGACCCCCCAGACCCCAGAGCCAGCCGTGCTGCTGGATTCCCCGTACACACCAGCGGCGAGGCTCGTGGTTGCCATGGCGAGGCCCTCCACGCCATTCCCAGACGGACTGTTATTCACCCCCTTGACACCGGCTGTCGTACCACTTGTGGCGGACGAAACGCCTAGAACGCCAATGCCATGTGTTGAATAGCTCGAGCCGTAGACGCCATAGGCCGTGGAACTGGTATCTGTTGAGACTCCCCAGATGGCAGTTACACTCGTCGTTTGAACATGCAGCTGGGCCTGAAGGCTGAACGGGATCGAGGCTCCATTGCCCGTGTCGACTTGGGCGATGCCCACCCGCCCGCTTGACCCGTCGATCCAGAACAGGGCGTCTTCGTTGTAGGTCCCCGAGGCCGGTGAGCGCCGGACGCTGAACTGATCCAGCGTCGACCCCAACACCACCTTCCACTGGCTCTTGGAGGCGTCACCGACGGCGTTGGCCTCATCGACGTTGGTGTTGATCTGCATGTTGTTGCCGCCGCCCTGGCTGAAGTAGTTGTGCACCGTCCCGGCGCCGACAAAGTCAATCACCCCAGATACGGTGAGCGATTTCGATCCAACCGACGATGACCCTACTGCCAGCTTGCCGTTCACGGCCGCATCCGGGCCGCCGATGACATCCGTTGCCAACGCAGGCGACGCCCGGCCGCTGGCGAATACCGATGTCGCCGTCAGCGCTGCCAGGCACACAACCACCAAGATCACCAGACTGAAATCACGAGGGGAACGACGGAGCGTGGACATGGGTGCCCCCTTTCCGAGGGAGAACGGCCCAGAGGACCCAACCCTCCCCCGAGCCAGCGGCTGGTTTACAGCTCGGCCGTGCGCCGTGCTTACGCCCGGATCACCCTCTCGGGGCACCCTATCAACAGAATACAGGCTTAGAACCGCGGGAGCAACACTGTCGAAGCCAGTGCACCCCGAATGCCACTCCTCGAAGCTTTCCGAGATGTGAGCATTAGTGCAGGCCTGAAGACCGGACAGCCGGCCAACCGAGTCTAGGCCGGCTGTCCGCCTGCCCCTCTGGTTCACTTGGCCCGAACCAGGAACTCCTCGGGCAATCACGCGTGCGAAGTCCGATCAATTGCACCATATCCGTTCAGTCTGGTTGAGACAGCGAGGCCTCCACCTCCGCCGGATCCTGGGCCGGCTCAAGTCTCAGGCTTTCGTAGTCAAGCCGAGGGGCAACGATGCGGTAGTCGAAGGCAATTTCACAGCTGGAGCCCTCATTCGCTCGGACTGTGAATGAGGTCGATGACCTGCCGGCCACATACAGTGTGCACCCCTCTCCCCCGGGCGTCAGGAAGACGTGATATCTGTCATCCAGGTTGACCGTTTGCCCAAAGATGGGGTCGATCGCCACGACAGCTTCCCCACCGGAGAGAGTTGCTTCTCCAAAGTCTTCGAACCAATTCTGGGGACTCTCGACGGCGTAGAGCAGGCGCCAGCCGTAGTCCTTCGTATCCACGATGGCCGATTTAGTTCCCGTGCCGGCCAGCCCACCGGAGTAATAGACACCGTAGCCGGACGTCGAATGCGTTATCCCATACACGCCGTAGTTGGCGCCCGTCGTGGCATTCGCAACACCAGCGATACCGTATCCAGTCGGGGAATCGCTTCGGGCCTGGACACCGTATGTGCTACCTGAGGTAGCGGCTGCGAAGCCGAAGAGCCCAGTCCCGCTGGTCGAGTCGGCCTGCCCATAGACACCTATTCCGGATCCGTCCGTGGCTGTGGCGATGCCATAGACACCGGTGCCTAACGGTGACAAGGTCAATCCGTACACGCCATAGGTCGGACCGCTCGTGGCGCTGGCAATCCCGTACACGCCCCGACCGGAGGTGGAATTGGCACGCCCTGAGACGCCGTAGGTCGTGCCACTCGTGGCGCTGGCAACGCCGTACACAGCAGTGCCATTGATAGAATTGGCCTGCCCAAAGACCCCATAGGTTGCACCGCCGGTAGCGCTGGCAACCCCGTACACGCCCCGACCGGAGTTGGAATTGGCCTGCCCCGAGACGGCATAGGTCGCACCGCTGGTAGCGGTCGTAAGTGCGTACACGGCGGTAACCTCATCCGTCTGGACGTGCAGTTTGCCTTGAAGAGTTAGCGGAATCGGTGCCGCGTTCCCGGTGTCCACCGTGGCCATGCCGACATTCCCAGTGGAGCCCTCAATCCAGAACAAGGCATCCTCGTCGTAGGTCCCCCCAGCCGGCGAGCGCCGGATGCTGAATTGGTCCAGGGACGACCCCAATACCAGCTTCCACTGACTCTTGGACGCGTCGCCCACGGCGTTGCCCTCGTCCACATTGGTGTTGATCTGCATGTTGTTACCACCGCCCTGGCTGAAGTAGTTGTGCACCGTGCCGGCCCCCACGAAGTCGATCACGCCGGACACCGTCAGGGACTTGGACCCCACCGTCGACGAGCCCACCGCCAGCTTGCCATTCACGGCAGCGTCCGGGCTACCGATAACATCTGTTGCCAGCACGGGGGACGTTCCGCCGCTGGCGAACACCGACGTCGATGTCAACGCCGCCAGGCATATGACCACCAACACGGAGAGGCTGGATTGCTGAATAGACCGACGGATCATGGACATGGATGGCGCCCCTTTCCGAGCGTACTCGGCCCAAGGGAACCAGCCTCCCTGGGCTTGCGGATGAGGTAGCTCGGCCATGAGCGGCGGGGTAATGCCCAGACCACTCTCTCGGGGCACTCTAGAAACAGGATACAGGTTTCCAACCACGGGGGCAATACAGTCGAAGCAAATTCGCTATCTCGAAGCACACTGAACTGGGATGATTGGGGCAGGCTTGAAGACCGGGAAGCCGGCGCATGGATTCGTATTGGCATCGATCCGAACATGAAGACATCGCTTGTCAGGATCCGTTGGGCCGAAGAGTGCGTGCCTCGGGCGTGGCCGACCCCAGACCTGGGTCTCTCAGCCAGCCTTCGTAGCAGTTGCCCGGGCGCGGAGCCGGGCCGATCAAACTCCGGATCGGCCCGGCCCTCAAATCTAGCTGACGATGTCTATCCGCCTCAGCAGGTTGCGGTTGTCAGGTGCTCAAACCTGCCACCTTGCCGACCCAAAAGACCCTGTACCTGAACCTCCGTCCCAAACCTACTTGACGTCCTTCGGCTCAGGCAGCTGAGGCTTCTCTGGCTGTTGGCGGGCTTTCGTCTCCGCTTGGAACGGCTGATCGAGGCCCTTGCTTCCCGGCTTTCCATACCCGTCCGGGAACAGATAGGTGCCTTGCTCAGAAGCCGGCTTGTCGACCACAACCTGGATACGGTTGGACTCCGCATACGGGTCATGCCGGATTCCCGTGACCAGCCAAGAAACCTTCATCCCCGGCTCACCCCCAGCGATCCTGAACTCGTTCCCGTCAATCTCCTGGGCGATGAAGACGGGCGCGTAGGCACCCAAGGTCGTAAGCTGATATCGAAAGTCCTGGTTGAGCGCCTCAAACCAATCGGGCATCTCGACCACCGCCTCGCCGTTCTCATCCAAGGTGGCGACCCCATCATAGATATTCTTCATATCCGGTGACTCAACGAAAGAGTGCTGTAGGTACTTGTGCGCCGGATCCAGAGGGTCGTCGATCTTGAATGAGCCCGCCGACTTGTAGAGGGTTCCCGTCACGTTGACGTCGCCATCGAAATAGCCCGCCCACCCGTCGGTGGAATTGGTGGCGCCATAGACGCCGACGTTATTGCCGGTCGAGGCGTAGCCAAAGCCAAAGATACCCGACCCATCCGTCGAGTTCGGATACGCCAATCACGCCGTTGTTGTAGCCGGTGGTCGTTGAGGCCCAGCCATAGACGCCTGAACCTTCAGTGGAATCCGACTGACCGTAGACCCCGCTGGTGTAGCCAGTCGATGAAGTCATCCAACCGAATGTACCCGTGCCTAGGGTAGAATCCGCCACGCCAAATACGCCGAAGGTATAGCCCTCCGAAGCATCCGCCCAGCCATATACTCCCGTGCCCGCTGTCGAGTGAGACATGCCCTCCGTGCCTACCGCATATCCCGTGGTGGCATTGGCCCCTCCAAAGACCCCATATCCGTCAGGAGAATTTGACGATTCCCCCAACCCCCCATGTTTCACCGGTAGTGCTTACCTCCCTGCCGATGACCCCATTGCCGTCATCGTAGCCTGACAAACCGTACACGCCGGACGCCATGCTGCTCCAACCAGATTCGCCGCGGATCCCGTCTCCCGTATCCGCTGCGACGTGTAACCTTGCCTGAAACGTAAATGGGATCGCTCCTCCGTTGCCGGTGTCTACTGTCGCGATGCCCACGTTCCCCGTGTCACCATTGATGAAAAACAGTGCATCTTCATCGTATGTTCCCCCAGACGGCGAGCGGCGAAGGCTGAACTGGTCCAAGGAGGATCCCAGCACCAGCTTCCATTGGCTCTTCGATGTGTCGCCAACTGCATTGGCTTCGTCCACATTGGTGTTGATCTGCATGTTGTTTCCGGGACCCTGCGAGAAATAGTTGTGCACCGTCCCGGCGCCCAGAAAGTCGATCACCCCCGACACCGTTAGCGCCTTACTCCCTACCGACAGCGAACCGACAGCCAACTTGCCATTCACGGCTGCATCCGGGCTGCCTAGAACGTCTGTCGCCAGCGACGGAGAGGCTGGGGCCCCAGCAAACACGGATGTCGCCGTCAGCGCAGCGACGCATAAGACAACCAGAATGGCTAAGCTAGAGTGCTGAATGGACCGTTGATACGCAGGCATGGTTGCATCCCCTTTCCGAGCTTGGTTCGTCCAGGAACCCCACCTGTTACCTGGCCGTACGGGTTAGATTAGCTCGGCCTATACCACGACAGCGCGTTGTGCTTGGCGGCTTCAGAGGAATTAGACGCGAGAATACTCCCAACCCTTCGGTAGGGCAACTCGCGGCGCGCCATAGTGTGCGGTTGACGGGCAACGTTCGGGGGACTTCCCCCAACCGAGGTCAGATTTGGGATGCTCTTTGTGGCCCCTTCTCCCATTGCCAATTCGCGGGGGGGGGGGCAAGACGAAGGGCAACAAAGAGCCGCTTGAGACAGCTCACCGACGCGCGAAGCGCATAAGCCAGGGAAGGCACCATCGGTCCAGAAATCCAGCCCCTATTCCTCGGCAATTTCAAGCAAGGGAGCCGAGACCTATGGCAACGACCGAGCATCACCTCCCGAAAAGCTGGCGGAGTTACCTTGTCAAGCTGGGGCTTCGTCGTCCCCCTACATGGCTTGATGAAGCCGCCCGCGTTTCCTCGCGATCTCCCCGTCCGCGCAGCGAATTCATATCCAGCCGAAAGGAGTGTGGCCCCGCCAGACACAGACAGGCTTGGACATCACCGCCAAACAGCGAGACCGGCATGGCCACCCGCCACCCATCTTGTCGAGGCCACGGCGTAGCTGAGCATCACACGAACCAAGAACTCCTGACGCCAGGCGATACTCTTACTTTGCTCCAGACTTCTCGGCGCCAGCTTCGAACTTGGTCAAGCTGTCTCCAAAGCATGCTGTAGGCTTTGAGAGAGGATTGTTCCATGAGTAGGATGTACCCAAAGATCCTGGCGTCATACAGAAGGATCCGGTACCAATCTCTCCTCCAGGTCTCGGGAGCCTCATTCTTCAGAATGGTCAAATAGCGGTTACGGACGGCCAATCGTCGCAAGTGGCGCGGCATGGTCCGTCGGATTCCGGGTTTGAAGGAACGGTCGTGCACGGCTGTGGCTCCTGGTTCGTACCACGCCTTCCAGCCCATCAGCTGTGCTCTCCAAGACAGGTCCACATCCTCCATGTAGAGGAAGTAGGACTCATCGAACACTTCCGAGCGGATTGCCAAGTCGCTGAGGGCCGTAGTACGGAACAGGGGTGCGGCACCATCGACCCCAAAGATCTCACCAGCGGTATCATACTGGCCAGTGTCGATCTCACCATGGCCACGCAGGAATTGATGACGACTGCGGTCGATAAAGAGGCCCGTCCCATCGAGCACACGGGGACCGCCGCCCCCCTGGTTGGCCAGCCACAGTTTGCCCATTGCCGATGCACAATTCGGCCTCGATTCGAGCGCATTAACCAGCTCGGCCACGTACTCACGTTCCAGCACGACATCGGGATTCAGAGCCAGGTAGTAGACCCCATGAGCAGCCTCGATGGCGCGGTTATGCCCGGCACTGTAGCCGCGATTGGCGTCGGATCGAATCAGAAGCGCCTCGCTGGCCTTTGAAAGCACCAATGAGACCGACACATCCTCCGATGCATTGTCAACGATGACAAGCTCCAGGTTGGGATAGGTTTGGGAATGGATGGCCTCCAAGCAGGCGGGAAGATCGGATGCGCTGTTCCAGGAAACGATACCGATCGTGACCAAGGGTTGGGACGGTGATGTCGTTTCAGACCGGACTGGCCCCGGTTCCGCTGCATTCTTGCCACCACTATCGGGACTTTGCGTGCGTTCTTGTGGTTTCCGATTTCCGACCACGTCCTCAAAATCAACCTTCGGGAAGACCTCTAGAGCGCCTCCCAATCGTCGGCATCGACGACACGGCGGTCATCCGCCTCAAACGCAGCCCGGGCCATCCGATAGGCGATCTCGGACGTCCGTAGGTCGGGAAGCTGCCATCGGAAGCCTTTGGGGAAGTAGTTTTGAACAAAATGGTCTTCGTCGCCTCCCCTTCCCACAATGGTAGAGTGCGGGGTGCCCGTAGCCTGATAGTGATGATCGACTCCCAACAGCACGACCTCGGAAAACCCCATATGATAGGCGACCTGAAGGGCGACATATGTCACCGTTGCCCCACCCCAGACACCCAAAGCGAGATCGGTTGAGAAGCCAGGCGAGAAGATCTCCCTAAGGAAGAACGCATTCTTCTGTCCGTCAAACAATTGACGACGGTTCCAATTCAGGAACCGAGGCATTTCCAGCCGGCGGATCCTTTCGGCCGATTGTTCCAGGACCAGACCGTTCATACAGACATAATGCGTTGGTCGGAATTCGCTCTTGTCGAACATAAGGTAGATACGGTTGAGACCAAACGAGACTTCTCCGCTCAGCCGGCTGAGATCCGTTTTCGCCAAGCTAGGCCCATTTCCAAGTATGAAGCAGCGTTCGCCTTTGTGCTGATCGCGCAGGGCGGCCAGCTGACGGTAGTTTTCGGACCCGGGCCCCGCCTTGACCCGATAGGCGATGTCGTCCGGAATTGCCGCAAGCCGTCGCCATGCCGCATGGGCAAGCCGCCCGAACGTAACCTCTTCTCGTGGAAGCTGCCGCAGTCTTTCGAAGGTCATAAGTTTCCACCCCCATGCGGCGAACAGTACCCTCTCATGTTCATTCCGTCAACTTTACCAGGCTGTTCCTCCGATATCAGCGCCTATGCATCTCAGTCACATCCGTTCCGCGAGGGCGGCCAGGTGTTCCCATCTCGTCAGGAGAGCATGCCCCCATAGATCTCCATGAGGCGTTCATAGCATCGGTCGGGGCCATAGGCTCGTTCATATTCCCGACGTCCCGCTTGACGCAACTGCTCCAACCGCTGGCCATCCGCCCACAAACTCTTCACCAGCTTCACCAGCGCTTCCGGGTCTCCCGGCCCGAAGAGCGCTCCCACACTACGGGAGCCCACCATCTCCGCCGGCGATCCAATATCTGAACAGACAATGGGGGCGCCGCTGGCAAAGCCCTCAATAATCGTCATCGGCAAACCTTCGTAGGCAACCGACGGCACCATCAAGAGCCGGGCACGCTTCATGGCGCTCAGAACATCCGCGTGGGACAGGTGGCCATGAATCTGTACATTGTGCAGCCTCTGATCTTGGACTTGTCGTCTGATCACCTCTTCAAGTGGACCCGAACCGATGATGTCGAGGGGCATGTCCGGCAGCATCCGCCATGCCGAAAGCAGCGTGTCGAGCCCTTTCTCCGGTGTCAGGCGGCCCACGAACAGCGCTCGATGTCGCGTTCCCCGGCCCATCCCAGGATCAGGCAAGAAGTTGGCCTTGATGTGGAGTTTCTTTCGTGGGAGCCCACCCGCTTCGAGCACCTCACGCATGGACTTGCTCAAGACGATCAGAGCATCAACTTTGTGGGACCATGTGCCGGCCAGGCGGTGCACAATCTGCATACCAGCCACAACCGCGCTCGCAGCCCGATTCCCTCGATAGCAGCTGTGTGCCACTGCGGGCCATGGCACCGACTTTCCGATGCAATCGAGGCAGACGCGGCCTTCCCTGAAGTGCGTCGCGGCCGCGCACGTCAGCCGGTAGTTATGCAGAGTCGCGACCACCGGGATATCGAGCCTCTTGGCGGCATATATCCCTGCTGCAGATACAAGTGGGAACGTATTGTGGAAGTGGACCACTTCAGGCCGTACTGCGTAGATGAGCTGGGTCAATTCGATAAGACTGCCGCGTGACCAGATCGCCCCCATGGCTGCTGAAAGAAGTGAAGCCTCGTCGAGTTCCTCGTTTCGCCGCACATAGGTGTCCACCCTGTGCCCACGTGATCGGAGAAGCTGAACTTCATTCTCAAAAGCGAAATCCTCGCCTCCCGCTCGTTGATAGTAGTTGTGCACCATCAGCACTCGCAGCGGTGGCTTCATCCAGCTGGCTCCAGGTCGGCCCCGTCCAAGATCCCCTTGTACACGGATTGGGCCTGCTCGAGCAAGTCCTCATGGGCACCTGCCTGAAGCGCTCGCTTGGCCGCCTGAAGCAACCGCTCGCGGTCCACCGAGGGCCGCGCGACGGTCACGGGATTCACCTCCGTCACATGGCGATCCCGACGATCCAGCTGGTCAATGGCGGCGAAAATCTGTCGCACTCGATCGGGATCGCCTCGACCTACGCGGAAGGCAGTCCCGTACCTGCGGTTAACTTGATGGATGACCCTGGGGAAGGACTGGGTAACGGTGTCAAAGTCTCCGACAACAACGGATCCCCGGCTCCCCACAAGCGGTTTGTAGAAACGAATGTAGTTTTCCAGGCAGATCTTGGGGGAAAGCCTAGGGTAGCGCACCAAGAGTGAGGCGACTGCATCCCCTGGATCCCTGATCAGGAGCAACACTGGGATCTTCCATCGGATGGCAGCCCGGATTTGTGCCGGTCCATGCACATGATGCGCTATCTGCACCGGCCGAACTTGCGCGAGGCGAAAGGCCATCAAAGCGAAACTGTTGGCCGATCTGGGAAAACCTTCGATGACCAGGTCTGTCGAACGACCAACGGCGCGGACGTGCCTACCGGTGATGGCGGCATACATTCGGAAGAGCGGCAACCCGGCCTCGTGGCGGCCGAGACTCATCCACAGCTGATGGCGCATGAGCCATAGGCGATCCGGAAGCGTCAAATCTCTCTCACCAGGCTCTAGCTCCTGTTGGCTCGACGCAGGGGAACGGTTTGCTGGATGCTCATCAAGAATGTCCTCAGAGCGTCGGCGGCCGCCTCCCACGTGAAACGTGACCCGACCCAAGCTCGGCTTGTCTCCGCAAAGGCTGCCTGTGTGATACGGTCCCAGTTGATGATTGTCTTCACCTGGTGGGCCCACGAACTCCGGACCATCGTAGTCGAGAAGCCAGCCATTGACACCGCGCCCCACAATCACCGACATCTCTCGCAAGGGGAGACCAACCACCGGCACGCCCATGGCGCCGGCTTCAAGAGTCACATTCGACATGCCCTCGACCTCGGATGGGTGCACCAGTACACTTGCCGCTCCCAGGATATCCCGCACTTTCCCCTTTTCCAAGAAACCCAGATGTCTGACGTTGGGAGCTCCGGCAATTTCCCGCTGAAGTTTCTCTGTGAATCCGGATGAATCGCCCCGGCCGACCATGACAAACTCAGTATCCGGCATGAGCGCCGCCATCTCGAGGACGCGTTCAGGATGCTTGCGGGGAACCATGGCACCGATGAACACGACGTATCCGGGCACCAGGCCGTAGGCATCCACGGGCCCGGCCCGCCCCGGAGAAAAGAAATCGGCGTCCACGCCATTGGGAACAACGTATTCGACTTTGCGGCCGAAGCTTGCTTCCACTTCCTCCGCCACGGCCTTGCTCACGGCCAACACATGGTCGGCGCGACCAATGCCAAGTCGGACACTCCCGGCAAACCGGTCATCCGCCCTGGGCATGACACTAACAGTGAAGACATGCCGGGTGTGCCCCATTCCCCTCGCTTTCGCAAGCAGTGAGGCTGCGATATTCGCGGGCGTCGCAGAAGCATGATAGACGATATCAAACCGCTGCCATCCGAGAGTGGCAAGGCTGATCCGATGGATGTGCTCCTTAGACCACAGACCGGGCGCGAGCCGTTGATCTTCAGGCGTCTCAGGAGAGCTGAAGCTGGAGAAATGCAGGTCCGGCATCCGCGTGGCGACCTCCCGAAGCTTCGAGGCAATTGGGTGCCGCCAGCGATCGAGGTGAATGGGCAGAAGAACTCGAAGTGGATTGGCCTTGTTAGGACCTGACAAGGGTATTCCTCCCGGCATCCCCCCCTTGAACCTGAGGAACAGGCTGTCCTACGAACTTTGTCCAGGATCCCGGTCTGCCCCCGTAGCTCCCTGATCCAGGAAGTGGCGCAAGAGTTCGGAAGCTCTTGCCGTCCGAAAGCACCCATGGCCGCCATCAAGGCTGCGAAGCTGAATCTACCAGCGTGGGCGGAGGCGGGCTTGGTTGGCAGGCCCCATACGGCCTAAGTACCTCCGGCCGGGTTGTCCCCCGTGTCCACCAAGAGATGGTATAGCGGCATTGTTGGCAACGATCCCAGAGTGGGGTCACCGACCGGTTTCAGCGCATACGCATGGCCATCAATGTCTACAGATCTAGGCCTGGAGACCGCTCCGTCTGGGTCGCGTAGAAGCAGAATGGTATTGGTCGGTGTCACATCGATCGTGAGGACGGAAGGTCGAAATACCACGTTGCTGTCGAGATGGAACTCACTATCGGATCCTACGATTGCCGATTTCCACTCAGAAGTCAACCGAAAGACGTGTGGCGCAGACCTCCCACGATACTGGGAACTGATACATCTCAGGCAGGATTTGGGGAACAGCCCACGTATTGGCGCCGATTTGTAGAGGCTCCGGGAGATCAGCGCCTCCCACCAAGACAACCGTGCCATCATTTATGTCCCTGGTGGAGCTGAGTACCTCACGCCAGAACGTCTTCTCCAGATGCCATGCACGGGCGTAGTCCCGCTGAATCAGAAGTGGCGCAAGAGTCGGAGCTCTTGCCGTCCGAAAGCACCCATGGCCGCCATCAAGCCCACGTAGGCTATCAGGCCCGCCGATACGGCCAGCGCAAGGCCGCCCCACCCCTTGTGCGGGAGAAAGGCTATCACCCCAGCCATAATCAACGAGGCCAAGGCAGCCTTGGCCGAGTAGAGAATCGGCAACACCAGTTTCTCTCGGCGGAATGTGAACCACGTCGCAAGCCCCAGGTCAATCGCGTACCCAAGCAGCGTCGCACAGGCGCCCCCAAGGAGTCCCGCATAGGATACACCGATCAACACCAACGGAACATAGATCAGCGCGGCAATGCCTCTTGAGACGGCCAGGGCCTTCGTGTCGCGAACAATCTGGAGCAAGATGGCAAAGATGGTCTGTGTCCCGGCAAACAAATAGCCGAGACCAAGCAAGGGGATGAGCACCCCAGCACTGGCTGCGATCCCCTTGGATGCCAGAAGGTCCAAGATGGCAGGGCCCAAAACACTCAATCCCGCCAGCGCGGGGATCGTCAGGACAAGGGAGTAGCGCAGCGTGTAGGCCAGCATCCAGCGCGCCCGGCCCTTGTCGTCCCTGTCCCAGCTGCGGCTGACTGCCGGGAGCAGGGCCGTGCCCACAGGCACAAACAACTCGCGGACAATGCGTGCCAGGCTGTAGGCGGCAGCGTAGATGCCCACCGCTTCCGACCCGAGTTGAGCTGCAACGACCATCCGGTCAGCGAAGGACAGAACCGTGCCAGCAAAGTAGCTTGGCACCAAGGGCAGGCTGAACTGGAGACTTGTCCTGAGTGAACTCAGCTTGGGCCAGCCAAACCCAACATCTCGAAAGGCAAGAGCCAGGACCGCCAATGCAAACACCAGCTCCCATGCCACCGCTCCCCAGACTGCGACCAGTAGATCGCCCGTAAACAAGATGAGCGCGGCAACGATGGCCATCTGCCCAAGGGCTTCGGTCGTGCTGAGCGCACCGTAGAGCTTCACCCGGTGCACGCCCCGCTGGAGCTGCAGCCCCAATTGGGCCACCGCCGTGAGTCCCGTCCAAACCCCCAACCAGCGCGCGATGTGGATATAGGCTGGATCCCCGAGCACCAAGGCGGCCAGCGGCCCGGGGAAAAGAATCGTGATGGCTGTCAGTGCAACACCGAGGATTGCAGCCAGGACCAGGATCGGGAAGAAGATATCTCCCCTTTGTTGCCGGTCTTCGGTGCCGGAAACAAAGCGAACCAGGGCCGTGTCCAGTTGAAGCATGATGACGGACATGCCCACGGCCACAGCCACCAGAGATTGCGTCCAGACGCCGTAGGTGGCAGCGCCAAGACCTCGGCTGATGATGGGAAGAAGGATCAGGCCACGCAGGCGTGTCAGACCCCGTAGGACCCCCAGGACACCGACGTCGCTCGCGTAGGTCATCGCCTCATCAAGGCGTGTTCCCCTGTGGGCTCTGTCAGACAATGACTTCTCCGAAAGCGAGTAGACGACTCCGCCAAGTATAGCCGCTAGGCGTGCACCGCAGACCGAACTGCCCCGGCCTGCCACCCAGGGGTCTCGTTCCGCAACTGGCCCAGCCACCGCCCCCCCAAGCTCAAACGACTTGTTTGTCGACGGAAGGTTCTGAGCTCGCCTGGGGTCTGGATCGTCCCAGCAGGCCGGGACCCCATTTTCCGTCTCGCCCTGACCCCGCGCGTTCTTGCCAATCAAGGCGAGGTCGCGCGATCTGCATTCTACTGGCAGGGAGCCAGCGAGGAACGCACCGCTGGGCAGATCTCGGCGGTGCTAAGCCAGCCATGACGCCAGACGTGACTTGGGCGCCGACTCCGCGACCTGGTTGGTCAATTCAAGGATGCCGTGCTAGATTTGGTCTTGGCCGCCGCGTCGGATGAATCCGTCCTATCTGCCATCGGGAGAAAGAGAACCAGGTGGAAATCCGTGACTGAAAAGCCGAGGGATGATCGATACGAAACGCTGGTCGCTGTCCTCATTCCCTGCCTGAACGAAGAATCGACGGTGGGGCGAGTGGTCATGGGCTTTGCCGAGGCGCTGCCCGGAGCCCAGATCTACGTGTATGACAATGGGTCGAGCGACGGGACGGCGCAGCAGGCCAGCGCCGCCGGCGCCGTCGTTCGCCAGGAGCCCCGTCGGGGGAAGGGCAATGTGGTCCGCCGCATGTTAAGCGATATCGACGCCGAGGTCTATGTGCTGGTGGACGGCGACGACACATATGATGCGGCCAGTGCGGCCAAGATGGTGGACTCGCTTCTGACAGATCACCTCGACCTGGTAAATGGGGCGCGGGTCGAGACCGGCGGCGACCCCTTCCGGCCCGGCCACCGCCTAGGCAACCGGATCCTCACCGGCCTGGTCCACTACGTGTTTCGCTCTGAGTTTCGAGACATGTTGTCGGGGCTCAAAGTGTGCTCGCGACGCTTTGCCAAGTCCTTCCCTGCGCTCTCGGCCGGATTCGAAATCGAGACCGAGATGACCATCCACGCGCTCGAGTTGGGCATGCCAGTCGCCGAAGTGGATGTCCCTTACCACGAGCGGCCGCCTGGATCTTCGAGCAAACTCTCCACCTACCGAGACGGCTGGATGATTCTGAAGACCATTGGAAGTCTGGTCAAGGAGGAAAGGCCGCTTCCATCTTTTACGGCTCTGAGCGCCCTGCTGGCACTTGTGTCGATCGTCCTGGCTATCCCTATCGTCCAGGAGTACCTTGTCACCGGCCTTGTTCCCCGCTTCCCCACGGCTATCCTGGCCAGCGCCCTGATGATCTTGGCCTTCCTCAGCCTGACATGCGGGGTGATTCTGGATTCGGTCACTCGAGGGCGGCGGGAGATCAAACGCCTTCACTACCTGGCGCTGAGCGCACCCAAAGGGTCCCTCTAGCCGCTATCCCATCCAACCCCTCCAGCCTGAATGCTACGGGCCACAGCGCCCCCAACCGCATGTCCTTGTCCGAAACTCCAATCGCCGCTTCTGGCCCTTCAATTCGACTTGTGAATTCCTTCACAAGGAGTTGGGGCCGGCACGCGACGGCACTTCGCTTTCTTCTGCGATCGTGAATCCACGTCGAAACCGGGTTGCTCACCGGCCAGAGCAATCGGGTTGGTCCTCTTTGCACGCCTGCGGTCGTCCTGTACAATCACTCGCCATCCAGGTCGCCAGCCAGGTGGCATCCCTCATGTCTCATAGACCGGCCCGGTCTTCAGCAATCACCAAAGGGCAGTTCTTGGCCGTCGCGTGTGCCACGCTGCTTCTCTCGGCGTTCTCCGTCGCCTACAAGCTTGGGGAGCCGAGCTTGTGGGTCGATGAGGCCTACACCTGGTTCTTCGTCTCCATGCCCTGGGGCAAGATGCTGCAATCAGCCCGCATTGATGCTGTCAATCCGCCCTTCTTCTACCTGTATGCCAAGGTCTTCACCGGCATCTTCGGGACCAGTGAAGCCTCTCTTCGCATGCCATCCGTCATTGCGTTCTTGGTGGGGCTGGGCGGCAGCCTGTGGGTCGGGCGGCAGGCGGGCGGCCGGACGGGATCGCTGGCCGCCGGCTGGTTCTGGGCGTTTCATCCGATGCTGGTCTGGTATGCACGTGACGCCAGGCCGTATGCTCTGGCTGCCGCGCTTTCTGTCCTGGGCGTGGGGTTGTTCTTACACATCAGAAGCCGAACGCTCCCGTCCCTCTCAAGCGCGGCCGGCGCATTTGCCGTCGCCGCGCTCGGCATGCTGACTCACTACTTCTTCATGCTGTTTGCCATCCTTACGGGGGGGCTCTCAGCCCTTGAGATTTCAAAACATCGTCGGTTCTTTCGCATATGGGCCACGATTATCCTGCTTAGTCTCGTCCCTCTGCTTGCCTGGCTTTGGTGGTTCTTTCAACTGCCTTCCCCTTCTTTTGGGATTGGATGGATCGCTCGCCCCTCGTTGGCCGACATCCCGGGTACTTTGTGGAACCTGCTTTCAGGCTATGGGGGGGCTTTCGACTGGGGTTCCCTGGCCTTCGGCTTGGCGACATGCGTCCTCATCACTGCAGGATGGCGGGGCCACATCAGGTGGGCCGTCGTAACTCTTCTGCTCCCCATCTTCGGCGTTTGGGGCATGTCACAATTCCGCCCTGTGTATGTCGATCGCTACTTTATCGTGCTTGTGCCCTTCCTGCTTCCGATCATCGCCACGGGCGCTCAACGGCTCATGAACGGCTGGACTGAGCTCAAGCCCGGGCTCCGCAGCGCATCGGGTCTGGCAGGAACTACAGCCCTGCTCGTGACAACCTTCGGCGCCATTCACGCCATCCACACGCAACCTGCCTATGCCAAGGAGCAGTGGAAGGAGGTAGCGCACTGGCTTCAACAACTCCCCTCCGGATACACCTGTCCTTCTATCGGAGCAGGAACTTGAACTGCCACTGGCGTACTACGCGCCGGACATCCAACCCAAAGGGCTCATCCAAAGTGGGCGCTGCCCTCGATGTGCGCCTGGGTCCTGCGCCAGCCGTACACGTATCCGCACGCGTTCACACAGAGTGTCGCCGACCCTGGGCGGTCAGACTGGAAGCCCGACCTACCAGACGGCTGCACCCCACTGCAAACCCAGACGTGGCCGACTGGCTTGGGGACACTCTTAATGGTTTGCAGTTCCCATGGCTGATGCCTTGATCCGTCGATTCCGAGGCGCGACGCTCTGGATTCTCATCGGCTACGCGCTTTTCATTTGCGCACGCGTGCTTTGGCCAGAAAGGTCGCTGGTCGCCTTGGGACCAATTGCCCTCTGGGATAACCTTGTCTCCTTGGCCGGCACATGCTACTTGCTGCTGGCCGGTGTTGGCTCGGGGCGCTGGATTCTCCATAGGCTGGGCGTCCGCATCGGCGACCTCAGCCTGCTTGAGGAGACCCTATTCTCCTTGTCGCTCGGACTGGGATCGGCCAGCCTGGGTTTGTTCGCGCTTGGATGTGTGGGCTGGTTCTCGCCACCATTCGTCATCGCCCTGGTGGGGGTCTGGCTGGTTGCCTTCCACGACTGCTGGCATGTCTGGCTGAAGTCTCTTGGGGATGCCCTTCGCCGGTTCATTCCTTGGTGGCGGTCATGCTCCCTGCTGGGCAAGGCGGCTGCGGTCGGCGTGAGTTTCATCGGCCTTGCCAGCCTGCTCAACACGATGACGCCAGCTTGGAGCTACGACGCCCTCATGTATCACCTGCCGGCCCCACTTAGATACCTGGAGGCTGGTCGGCTGGTGCTGCTCCCCGACATGTGGCAGGCCAATGGTCCGATGGCCATTGAGATGCTCTACGGTTATGGCCTGGCTTTGGGCAGTGCGAGCATTGCCAAGCTCATCCATCTGACCTATGCCATCCTGCTCATTCTGGCCACCTTCGCCTTCGCGCGCCGCTTCCTCGATCTGCGCATGGCTTGGCTGTCCACCTTGCTGCTTGTCGGGATCCCTATCTTCCCGATTTGGGGAACGATTGCCAACATCGATATGGCGTGGGCCCTCTACGAGTTCCTGGCTTTGTACGCACTGCTTGTGTGGATTGAATCGCGGGAAACGGGCTGGATCTTCCTCAGCGCCAGCAGCGCGGGCCTGGCCCTTTCCACCAAGTATCTCGGCTTGGCCGGTGCCGCAACCGTGGGAATCACCCTCATCGTGTGGATGCTTTTCTCAAAGGATGGGGATTGGCGCAAGGTAGCCAGGTATGTTCTCGTGGCCCTCATATTCGGCGGCCCCTGGTATGTGCTCAACCTGGTCCGAGCGGGCAATCCCGTTTATCCGTTCATATGGGGCGGCCCAGGCTGGGACCAGGAGCGGCTTGGCTACCTCATGACCTACTTGAGGGGCTTCGGTGGGGCAAACGTGTTGTGGTTGCTTCCCTTGGCCCCCATTCGGGTGTTCACAAATGGTTCGCTCTTCACCACATTCCTGTCATCCATTGAATTCCCTTCGCCGCTCTTCCTCTTTGCCCTCGCCCTGCCATTCACAAGGCCGCCCCGGATACTGCGCCTTCTGGCATGGGTGACTGTCTTGCGCTTTGTTCTCTGGGGCATTGGCTCTCAGCAAACGCGGTTTCTCCTGCCCTCTTTTTCCGGCCCTGGCCATCTTGTCCGTGTTTGCCTTGAGCAGACTTCTCGATCTCGTAGACAGCCCATCCGTCCGACGTATCGTCCTGCCAGGCCTGCTTGGCGGGCTGTTGTTCACGAGCGCAGTCTATCAGGGCGTGTTTTGGACGATGACTCAGCCGGCCGAGGTGATCGTCGGTGCAGCTTCGAAGGACTCCTTCTTGCGCCGGAATGTCACAATCTATCCAGCCCAAGCTTTCATCCAAGAGTCGCTGCCCCCCAGTGCACGCGCCTTCCAGATGTGGGACGGTGCCATTCTCTATTGTGACGATCGCTGCGTTCCGGACGCCGAGCAGTCCAAATGGACGCAGATGGTTGCCCAAGACGTGACAGTTGAGGCGGTTGCCCAGGACCTCCACGCACGTGGGATTGACTACCTCGTCGGCAATCTGGATTCGCTCAACTTTTTCCTACGGCACGATCCCAAGGGAATCCACACCCAAGCCGTTTACTTCTTCCTGAGACAGTTTCGATCGGAGTGCACTCGTCCGGTGTTTGAGAACGATAAGACCGTCGTCGACAGGATAACGTGTTCTTGATTTGGCCCGTATCTGGGGCCTGCTCACGCCCAGGCTAAGAGCAATCATGGATATAGGTTCAGCGATGGAGCGTTTCTGGTCACCGCCCAAGACCAATAGCCTCACGGACCTGCTGTCTATCCCTTTCCATCCGGTGCTTTGGGCGCTGTTCCCCATCATTTCGCTCTTGAGCACGAACTTTCGGAGTGTTCCACCTCGCTTGGCGATCCGTTCGATCCTGGTGCTTCCCCTTGCAACGCTAGCGATCTTCGGAATCCTGGGGCTGTGGCTGAACCGCCGCAAGGCCGCTGCCTTGTTGTCTCTCTGGGTTCTGACCTTCTTTTCGGCCCACCGAGTGGCAATCTTCTTCGCGCTTTCGGGGGGAGCGGGCGCGGAAGCCGAGCGCGTGAGCGCCAATTGGGTGCTGATCGTCATCCCGCTCACCGTGATGCTGATTTCCTATCTGGTCCTTCGAACGTCAAGTGACCTTCGGGAGTTGACCATCGCATTCAACATCGCTGCGCTTGTCTCCCTGGCCCTGCCCCTGTCAACGATCTTGCGCCTTGAATTCATCGATCGGCGAACTCCGGCGGTTCTGCCCATCGATGCGTCCCAGGCTCCCCTGCCCAGTTTGAGCGCTCAGCAGCCTGACATCTACTACATCATCCTTGATGGGTACGGATCTGAGGACGTCCTGCGGCAGAGATATGACGTCGACATAGCTCCTTTCCTTGCCGAATTGGAAGACTCAGGCTTCTACATTGCAGCCAACTCGACAAGCAACTACGCGCAGACGACACTCTCGATGGCCTCCAGCCTGAACATGACCTATCTCCAGTATTTGAAAGATTTGGTCAATCCCGATTCGGGAGACCAGCATCTGCTTCCGCCTCTTATCCAACACAGTCTCGTACGACAGCAAACCGAGGGACTAGGGTATCGGTGGGTTGCATTCGAAACAGACTACCGTCGGACTGAGATTACGGATGCCTTCAAACTTTCTGACACCCCGCCTGCCCTATGTCAACCCCTTTGAGGGTCAGATACTCAGCGGATCAATGCGTCCGCTCTGTCTACGAGCTTCCCTTTCCGTTTGTAGCTGACTGGGCGCTGCCCGGCTATGCCTATCATCGTGCGCTTATCGGGTATGTACTCGAAGAACTGGAGGGACTTGCGGACACTGCCGGTCCCAAGTTCGTTTTCGCTCACATCATTGCGCCGCACCCTCCCTTCGTGATCTCCGCAACGGGCCAGGCGCGTAATCCCGACCACGATTATGATGCCTCCGACGGTGGCCAGTTTGAAGGGTCTGAGGCTGAGTACGTCGAGGGGACCAGAGACCAAGTCATCTATCTCAATTCGCGCCTGGTTCCCATTGTCCGCCACATTCTCGAGGCATCCAAAGGTGAGGCGGTCATCATCCTTCAGGGGGACCACAGGCCCGGCGCACGACTCGTCTGGGACGAACCTTCAGCAGATGCCTATTGGGAACGCAGCGGGATCCTCAATGCCATCTACACCCAAGCCGACTACGAGCTGCCCCTTTATCCAGAGATCACCCCGGTGAACACCTTCCGCCTGCTGAACAACGGGCTCTTCGGAACCGATCTCCCCCCGCTGCCGGACCGTCTCTACTATTCATCTGTCCGCCAGCCGTTTTCGTTCACATACGTTCCGTCCCCGGCAACCAGCCCGTGAGCCTCGCGGAGGAGAACAGCGTGCCACAATCTCGCTTGGCGGATAGATTGGTCGTCCTTGGGTCTCTCGTGCTTGTCGTCGGCTATTCGGTCTACCTGTCGTTCTCTCTCCCCGAACGCGGTCTGTTTGAATACTGGGCGAATGATTTCCGCACTTTCTATGCGACCGGCGTGATCGCACGGCAGGGCCATCTGGATGCGATCTACGATCTGGGGACGCAGGCAGAAGTGCAGCGGCCCATCTTTGACGAATATGCCGGCCCAGCAACCGGCACGACATTCGCCCCCATCCCCTTCCACCTATCCACCTCCTTTTGCCTTGATTTTCGTGCCGCTCACCTTTCTACAGCCCGTGCCGGCCCTGGTCCTTTGGCTCATCATCAACTTCCTGATCCTTGCCGCCAGCCTGTATTGGGCCGCCTCAGGACTTAAGCTCGACCTTTCCCGGGCCTGGATTCGCATCCTGGCCATCAGCGTCTCGCTGCCAGTCTTCCTCAACTTCGCCTTCGCGCAGGTCAACGTCCTGCTTCTGCTGGGCATCGTCGGCTCCTTATTGGGATGGCGCCGGGGAGACGAGAGAGCAGCCGGGCTCTGGCTGGGACTTCTGCTCTTGAAGACCTCAGTCCGTGACCCTTTTGGTCTTCGGATTGGCGATCAGCGGCAAATGGAGGGTTGTCGGTTGGGCGGCCGTGTCCGGCATCGCTTTGGGATTGACCAGTGTGCTGCTGGTAGGCCTAGGTGGCATCATCAACCTTGTTCGATTATTGTGGCTCTACCCACAGGGACTGGCGACTACCTACCCTCAGTCGATGATGAACTGGCGCAGTGCGGGGTTAACTTTGACTCCCTGGATAGGCCAAGGCGCTGCCAATGCGGTGACCCTTCTCGGCATTTTCCTGACGATAGTTGGCGTGGCCGTTGTCTGGAGGCGGGTCCGCGACGACGCTGACTCGAATCTCCCGCTGATCTACGCGGCCAGCCTCGCAGGCAGTTCGGCGATCTCTTGGCACTCCCATATCCATATGGCTCTCCCGCTCATCGCCTTGATATGGCTGCCCCGGAAGGTGGATTTCGTCATGCAGTCCACTCGACTGTTCTGGTCGATAGGCATAGCACTGGCATTCTTGGTCACACTGACTGCAACCGACCCCGGTCGGGCACATCAAGTGGCAGGCATCTTGGGCTTGCTTGGGAACATGCTGGTGCTCTATGCTGCGCTTATCACATTTCCCAACCGCCGCTTCACGCAAAAGTGGAGCCGACCTTCCCAAACCGTCAAGCAACGCTCCGGCAGATACTACAGCCAAGATTGGCGAGACACGCTCGTCGGTCGCAGCATCAAACCTCGCCCTCTACTGATCTTCATCTGTCACGGGGACATGTACAAACATGGGTTGAAGCATCCCAGATCCAGGCCGGGTGCGGACTGGAAGACGGTCCGGCACGATCGTTGGGTGAATTGATGTTGTCTTCGAGCGACGCTAGGGGATAGTCAGGTAGACCTTTGCTGCCCCGAAGTCCGCAACCAGGGGCAGCCCACGCCACTCGGTTCGATCCGAGCCGCAGATGGTGCATACAACCGCGCATGGCTCAAATGTCGGATCAGAGTACTTCGAGGAGGCGCTGAGGGGATCGACAACCTCCAGGCGCATGCCATTCTCCGGTGCCCCCAGGACAGACCAGAGCAGATACTCCTTGTCGTGCGAATCGATCGCCAGGCCGACGTCCCGGCAGCCGGATTGCTGAACAAGATCCGCGGCCCGCGTGTAGGGTTCTCGATACTCTGGCCAATTGGCGAAAAGCAGGCGCTGACGGGATTCAACGAAGATGCTGTTGACGCGCGTTCTCGGCCGCCAGCTGACGATGGGTCTGGTCTGGTTGAAGAGAATCCACGGGAGGGAGATCACGGCCAAACCGAGGCTGGCCGACCACACCCATCGTCCGGGAAGCAAGCGCTCCCAAACCACGCCAACGATTGGTGAGAAGATGATGAAGGCAGGGATCTGGTACCGAATACCATGCTCCGCGTAGAGGGCGAACGCCGAAAACAAGAGAAAGGAGAGAATCCAGACAATAGCATATGCGCCAACAGGGCCCTTAGCTGGAGAACCCGATCGCCTCCTCCAGAGCCAACAGAGCCCCAGCAGGGAAAGTCCGATCAACACCACATGGACGGGATTCCCAGCGAAATCCTCGTTGTTCCAAGCCCAAGTGAGATTGAAACCAACCTGCGGAACGTTTAACCAGGCCTCGATGCCTCGCTCACCGGCGACAATCGAATGCGTGATCGATTCCGAAGGGGTTGCGAAGTTGAGCAGAATGTGCTGCAGCGGGCCCATCAAATTCGCGGCCCATCCGTTCAACGGGACTTGCGATGCCGTCCAATCAGACGAGCCAAAGGGCCCGCCGAAGGTGATGATGTCCCTGAGCCAATACCCCAGGTTCAAAACCCCAATCGTCAGACCGATCCCGAGCCCGGATAGGATGGAACGCTTCACACGACCTCGCAGCAGATCGGCCCCCAGGAGCCAGACCACGACCGGGAAGGCATACAGATAGACGGTGGCCTTGGTGAGCATGCCCAATCCCAGGGCAAGCGACATGCTCAGCCATTCGAGTCCGGTCAGATCCCGCTTTCTGGACAACAGAACGAAATAAGTGAAGCACGCCAACCAGAACGCGGCCACATAATCGTTCTGTGTGCTGGTGCTTTCCAGGATGCCGATGGGAAGACTGAACACGAACGCCACGCTGAGCCACTGGCCCCGCCTCCCAGCGCCCAGAAGCTTGGCCATGGCGCTGGCGGCGACCAGGGATCCAACCATCGAGAACCACTGGACCATATTGGCCGTCTGATCTGATCCCCACAACACCGTCAGGTTCAGGATGCCCAGCTCCGCCCATATCTGAGTCCAAAGTTGGTTGTTGTAGGCCGTTGGATAGTGGGCCAGACTGGCATCCTGCTGCCAGTGAGCGACCCTGCTTAGATGGTACAGAAGAGAGTCGGTGGTGTTTGGGGGGGAAATCCAAGCCACCAAGAACAGCAAGCCGCACAGAAGAAGAGCAACGCCAAAGGCCCAGACCGACCTGCCGTCCCAATCCGCACGTGATGCCCTGCGGATGGCCAAACCCAGCTGTTGAAATGTGTCCACTCGCCAGGCGAAGGTCCCCGCCGCCAGGGCGCCCACCAGCCACGCGGCGGCGAGCCCGGGAAGGGTCAGAAAATGGAACAGGCTGAGGATCTCGGACGTGAGGGTGAGGAAGGCCCCCCAGAGAGCGGCTGAGGCCAGAAATGCCGCCCTGACCCCGCCTTCCCCGAGCGCGCCCGAACCGACATGCCGGACGGACAGCCCCCCCCAAAGGAGCAAAAACGCGGCAAGGGGTAGGATCAGTAACAAGTCAGCGCTCCTGAGGTTCAGGTTGCGGCAGTCAGGACGTTACTGCTGGGGCACGAAGCCCTTCTCGCTCAGATAGATGACGATCGTCTCGGCATTCAACTCGGGCGAATCATCCAACGTGTCGAGCACGATTTCTGGATGCTCAGGTGCCTCATACGGGTCATCAATGCCGGTGAAACCTTCGATTTCGCCTCGCCGCGCCTTGGCATACAGCCCCTTCGTGTCACGGTCCTCACAAACTTCGAGAGGCGTGTTGACAAAGACCTCGATAAAATGATCCGCCCCGACCATGTTGCGGACGTCGTTACGCGTTGCCCGATAAGGGCTGATGGCGGCGCAAATTGCCAATCCGCCATGGCGCACGATTTCGCTGGCGACGAAACCAATGCGCCGTATATTGATGTCACGGTCTTCCTTGCTGAACCCGAGACCGCGCGACAGATGGGTCCGGACGACATCACCGTCCAGCAGCGACACCTGGCGGCCCTTTTCCTGAAGGCGTACCGCCAGGACCTCGGCGGTGGTCGACTTGCCAGCGCCGCTCAACCCGGTGAACCAGATGCAGACACCTTGTTTGTGCCGGGGCGGATAGGTATCGGACAGGATCTCGGCGACTTCTGGCCGAGTGAACCACTGAGGAAGCTTGGTGCCATTGTTGAGATACTGCTCCCGAACCTGAGTGCCGGATATCGAGGAAGTTCGGGTGCCTTGCTCGACCTTGGCAACCTCTTCATATCGGTCTTCTTCGGGAAGGTAGACCAGCTCGGTGAAGGGAACGGGGTCGACACCCGTTTCCTCACTGTAGGCCTCGACCAGTTCTTGCGCATCGTAGGGACCATAGAAGGGCTTGCCCGACGAATCAACACCCGGGCTGGCATGTCCGCGCCCAACGATCAAGTGATTGGCGCCATAGTTGCGGCGGATGATCGCATGCCAAAGGGCTTCACGTGGACCTGCCAGACGCATGGCCAAAGGTAGAAGTGAGAGAACGACCCGGTCGGATTCGTAGTAGCTGCGAGGCCAATGCTCGATAGGTGCGCACACGCGTGTAGTGATCCACGTCGCCGGGCTTGGTCACCCCGACGACCGGGTGCAGAAGCAGAACCCCATCCAGCGCATCGATCGCCCGCTTGGTCAGCTCCTCATGAACCCGATGCAGCGGATTGCGCGTTTGGAAGGCCACCACGTTGGGATGGCCCATGCCGCCCAGGCGCTGGCGCGTCTGGGCCGGCGTGAGGCGCAGCTCCTTGAAATCGAAGTGGCGCGGAAGTTCCAAGACCCGCAACTCGCCAGAAATGTTCAGCTTGCCCCAGCGGTGCATTTCGCTCACCAATGGGTGGCGTGTATCTCGCGTGCCAAAGACCTTCTCCGCCACCCGCGCCCGGTCCCACTCATAGATCTCCTCGATGGTCAGGACACCCAACAGCTCGTTCTTCGGGCTCCGCAGGGCGATCTTGCATCGAGTTTGATGTCCGGAGACGGATCAACCGGCAGGGGAATGGGGATGGGGAACACCTCCCCGCTGCCAAGGCGCATCTCTTCAACGATCCGATTGTGATCTTCTTCACCAACAAAAGTGTCCAGGGGTGAGAAGGCACCCACGGCCAGCAGCTCTAGATCGCACATCGATCTTTCGGAGAGCTGGATCGAAGGTAAACGTCCCGCCTCGGCCTTGAGTTCGTCGGCCTTGGCCGGATCAACGATCAGATTCTTGAGGCTGCCCCCGTAGGGGCGAATGAGTTCGGTTGTCTCTGCCGCTTCCAAAGTCAGATACCTCCCAATGGCATACAGTTCAACCGGCCAATCTTACCACCTTGAGGTTGAGACGATCCCCGGAGCCGGCCGCACTGGTTCACCTCAGAGAATCAGGCTACTTGTCCATCCCAGAGATCTAAGACTCGTCCTGGCATGGCGCATACCCACGTGTATCTAGGGCGATCCCCTCACCACCGCCAGAACAGCCTTGCCACGAGTCACCCGATACACAACCGGAAGATTCCCATGGTAGCCATTCCCGAGGATGTCAATCTGGCACATCAGAGCGTAGTCCGGGGTCGGCGAAGGTTGAAAGTCCGGATGCATATCAAGGTCGGGTCTGGCGAAATCCACTGCAGATCGAAAGGGCCCGCGGACATCAACCACCGCCCCCTTCGGCGCGTGAAGATTCAGGAAGGTGACGGCTTCCCGGTAGCTGGTGCACCATGAGTCCACCTGGTAGCGACCGTAGGCACCGGATGTCCAGCCGACCCATCCATTGAAATATGAATTGGCGTAGGGATGAAGGACAGCGATTGCGAGAATCCCCGGCGCCAAGACCGCCATCGGGACCACGATCCGCCAGACGGCACCTGCAAGCTGACTGACCACCCACTCAATGGCCCATCCCGACAGCAAGAAGAGAGGCGGAAGGATGAACAGCATTTGTCGCAGGTTGCCGTAGAGTGAGCTGTGCAGTCCGATCACAAGCGCCACCGGCACAATGAACCACAAGAGCCACAATGCCAATTCAACCAGGGGATAGTCGCCTCGGCGGACACGCCGGGCCGCGACCCAAAGCCCAATCAAAGACAGCGGCAGGACGAGGGCGGTCGTTTGGATCGCAACCAGCTTGGGCACGTAGTCCCAAGGAATATCGGAAGAGGGGTACACCACCCCCTCGAACAAGACCTTGTGGCTAGGGAAGCTCGACATCACCTTGAGGCTTTCCCAATAGTTGGCGATGGGCGCCTGCCAGAGCCAGGGCCAGGTCAGATAGGACACGGCCATCGCCGCCAAGCCGTACCCCGCCAGGGGCACCCATGCCCTTCTCTTCAGTCTGACCAGAAGATACAGGCCGACGAGGCCCCCCGCCAGCGGGGCAGCTACTCGGATGGAGTTGGCCAGCCCCAGCACGCCTCCGGCGACCAAGAGCAGCCAAGAACCCTGGGGGACATAAGCTGTCCCCTTTTGCCAGATACGAGGCAAGCGAGCTCGGATCAGAGCCAAAAACAAGGCCAACCAAGCTAAAGCAAGCGGTACTTTGGCCCACGTGTACACGAGATCCAGCTTGTCCAAGTACATGGAAAAGGGTGTTTTGTACGCATCGGTGGCCACGCTATTGAAGATCTGCTGGATAGGCTGGATGGCGTTCCCATGATAGGCTGCCTCCAGCATCCAACGCCCCGCAGGCAAGAACACGGCACCCCACAACGTGGCGACCACCGCAGACCCTAGAGCCAGCAACCCCGCACTTATGAGTACCCACGACCTTTGTGCAGGGCGCGGACATCCGTCGACAGCGAGGTCATCCAGCCGAATTGATCTGATGCCACCCCATCGACAGCCGGCCCTTCCCAGCCGGCTTCTTAAATTCCAGCCGGTCCACGCCAACCAGGCCGATAGCCATCGCCAAGATGAAGTAGGCCAAGAAGGGAATGTCCTTCTGATTGGTGAATGCCTGACCCCACAGTAGTGGCTGAGACAGGAACAACCCGGTGGCTACGCTTGCCGCGAACGGTCGGAGGCCCCGCCTGCCAAGGACATAGATACCTCCTCCCCCCAGGAGGAAGACAAAGAAGGTGGCCAGATGGCGACCGTCGGTGGCCGTCCAGCCGAGCGGAAGTCTCTCAACCAGCGCCCCCAGCAAGTAGGCCAATTCAAAGTGGAATGGCCCATACAGCCAGTCTATCGGCACGCCTTGGAAAAAAGGGCCGACAAAGACCCTCGTTCCCGTGTATGTCCGGAGCGCATCGGCGGCGTACTGGTAGTTTGAAAACTCGTCCGTTGATTGTCCATGGGACGGCAGCAAGATCATCCCCAAGAGCAGCAGCGCACCGAGCACAACGGACAACAGGGCCCATTCCCGCCTGCGAATGGGGGGATGCCCTGAACTGGACAAAGCCTTCATTCGGGGTTCTGACTCTACCCACCAAACTCACACCTGGCTCGGACGGGTAAACTTGCGTGGGCGCCTGGATCGAGGCGCTCAACCGGACACCGACGGATCACAGCTGGTATGGGCAGCCAATCTACCGCTGTCGAGATCAGAGACGGGGCCGTACGCGTTATCGATCAATCGACCCGGCAGCGCGCCATGGTCCAGGGAAATGGAGCGTAGACCTGCTCGACTTCGAAGTGGGATCGAAGCAGGCGGATAATCCCACGCTTGCTCCAATGCCGGACGTGACCTGGTGTGTTGCCCAAATCGGCAAGGTAGGCGCCCCGGGCGAAATTCAGAAGCCGCCAGACCGGCTCCTGGGGCACGCTCACGATGACATCTCGTTTGCTGACTTGGCGAATCTCCATCAGCGCTTTCTCCGCTTCAACCATATGCTCCAAGGATTCCAGGGCCAGCACAAGGTCAAACTGACCGTCATCGAATGGCAAGCGGTACCCATTGCCACACACAAACCGGAGTTGAGAATAGGGCTCTACCGCATCGACCAACACGGATTGGGAAACATCCAAAGCGACCAAGGTCACCTCACCCAGTTTCTTTCGGGCGAAGTCTGCCATATGCCCCTCCCCACAACCGACTTCCAGAACATTGGCCGGGTGCACCTGCCCCAGAAGCTGAGTGAGGTGATCGAAGTAGCTCGAGACGAGCCTACGGTAGATAGGATTGCGGGTGTTGTACTTGTCATAGACATTCCCAGCGACGACGTCTTGATCCGTCATCCTGTTCATATCCGAGGTCTCTTTTTCTTGTCTGCCTGCATCTGTCCTCCACTCCCCTGCCTACCACGATTTGACATGATCCGCCTCAAGTGAGTTCATCCTGCTCGCAAAGGCAAGTTTGAAGCCCAGGCCAGTTCGTCACAGAATGACTCTTTGGCTGAGAGCGAGCAAGCGGCCTCCCCTTAACTGCGCGGACGTTGCTTAGATCAGCCCATTTCCGTGTCACTTGGCGCTCTCGCGAGGCCCTGTTTGCCCGATGAGGTACTGATAGAGGAATCCTGGCGGATAGGGCGGCTCTCCCTCTTTTTGGGTTCCGGTCCCCTTGGATCTCATGGCGGATCCGTCGATTTCCAATGGGCGAGTAACTCGCGAGAGCCTGTTTTCGTCGGTTTGGATCAGGATCGCTTTGGATGGATCGGTGTCGCGGAATGTATCCGGAGGGGCGAACACCGTGGAAGCGTCGAGTTCCAGTTTGCCATCTTCCGCCAGGATGCCGTCCTGCCACGACTCGGTCAGGCGGTAGACCCACACGGGGTCGTGCCACGCCTCCGGAAAGTCGTAGATTTGGCTCAACACGATTGGGAAATTCCAATAGTTGGCCGCAATTTGCCGCGTATCGATCAACCCCTGCGGTTCGACGATGATCGAATCGCCTTCTGAAACATCTGGAATCTGACGGACAAGCGCTGACCAAAATTGGCGCTGATAAGTCCAGGCCAGCCGATAATCACGCTGGATGACAAAGCCGTACCCGGCCAACAAGCCCAGCCAGGCAGCCAGCAACAGGGTGACTGTGCGCCGCCGGCCGACGGCATTGGCCACTTGCAGAAGGATCAAGACCAGGCTGCCTACGAAGACGGCAGCCCCAAGGACTCCGGCGCTGTGAACGCGCGTGTCCCGTCCTGTGATGGCGTAGGCGCGCACCGTAAAGGTGAGCGGATACGCCAGGACGAGCATGGCTGCCCCGGCGAATGCCGACCGAACCAAAGAAGACGTTTCGCTGGGGAGATCGGCCAAGGCTTCCGGAAGGGCATGGCGCCACCCGGTCCAACGCCTGATTCGGGCGATGGATTCAGAGAGCCGCTCGCGGTTCAATGCCGACTCCCCCAAGTCGACAGCGCTCAACAACCAGGCGAATCCAACAATGCACAACACCGAGACTATCACCACCTCGAGATCCAAGTTCCGAAGGGTCTGAACACAGCGTAGGAGGTACGTTCCGAGGCTGACCATGGGACCTTCGACCATGTGTGCCACGGGAATGACGATGGCGTCCTTCAGCCCCAACCCGCCAATTCTGTCGTCCCCAACGGAGAAGCGCCAAACGGCGAAGAGCGCCAGTATTCCACCCACAATCGCCAGATGATTGACGATGTCTCTTCGGCGTTGGCGGAGGCTAACTCCAGTGAGGAAGGGCAGAGCGAAGAGTACAGGATAGATCGTCTCATACGTGAGCAGGATGAGGGGTGCAAGCAAGTAGCAGAGCCACTTCTGGTTGGACATGTACGCGTGGGCAGCGACCAGGAAGATCGTGATGGCAGGGTGAAGCCCAAGAGCGAGGGTGAGAAAGGTCTGCGTTGTATCTGCAGAATACAGGACATAGGCTATCCCTGCGACAAGACCCAGGCGCCAGCTGTGGATTCGCCGCATCAGTAGAAAGAAGAGACAGATGTTCAATGCCTCAATGGAGTATCCAATCAGATAGAGGGCATGTAGGCCGCCCAATCGCCATCCAATATTCGTCAGCAGATAGATGAAGGTGTAGTGGATGGGATGGCCCCCGCCATGCAGTTGAAGGATGCGATTCAAATCAAAGGCATACCCTATTGCCTGGTTGATCGTCATTGCGGCTGCCGTGGGCAGGTGGGTCAGATCGTCCTCATAAAACCCGAACCCCCAGCTGTGCCAGTAGCGGACAACCCAAAGCAATCCTACGAGGAACGGAAAGGGCCAATATCGGCTCCAAAGTTTCCTATCCACTGGCAACTCCCATCGGGTGGACCCCACCCAGGCTTCCCCATCGGGTGGGCCGAACACAAACAAGCGCACCGGTCCCTTTGTCTCGCCCGATCCAGTCCTTCTCGCACCCTACCACCCTCATTTCCATCGCCAGTGGGCCTGGCGGCTGCCGCTGACACGCCTCATCATCATGCTAGCCGCTCGAACCACCCACGGGCGGGAGCCATTGCGGGAAGATCACCCTGGCAAGTTGATAGCCAAAGTAGAGTGTGTAAAGCAGTTGGCCCTTCGCGTACCAGGCTGTGAAGGCGGCACACGCCACGAGCACCAATGCTGCCTCGGCCCGCCGGTTACGATCCGGGTTTGGTGACATACACTCCTCGCGCTCGCTGGCGCAAACCTGATCCTGGCGTTTCGCTGCAGCGTTGAAGCAGAGCAATCTTGGCATCCGGCGTATGCTCGGGCGCGACGAAAAGGTAGCGCGACCCGCTGAGCTCCATCTGGTTCACGACCTCTTGACAGGTATCGGTGGCGTCAAATGGCACATAGACGATCCGTTGGGAGAAGTCGGCCCGATACAGCGGATAGATGAACCCGTTGGAGCCGACGTTGTATCCCAGCAAGGCATCCTTGGGTACGTACACGATGGCGTTTTCGTACTCCGCCGGCATGTTGATTTTCAGGGTCGCCGATTGGCGATCCCACACGGATCGCTCGAGCATTTGTTGAAACTGACCCGGCCGAACGATGTTGTAGTTCAACATCATGACGAAATTGAGCCCAATCGTCAGGAGCATGAGAACTTCGGCTGCGCGGGCGAGCCAGCCGCCAGCGTCTTGTATCTCGTCAAACCATGCAGCAAAAGCCAGGCTGAACAACGCCGGAAACCAGATCACATACCGCATGTTCCAGGGGCTGGGCCGATCCGAAAGGAAGATAAACACCAGGCCCAACCCAAAGGTGGCAGCCAGCCAGCGGATGCGACGACGGCGAACAATCCCCCACAGCAAAGCCGGCAGCCCTATGCCGTAGGCAAACCACCCCCAGCCGGTCGTGTTTGGCAAATCGGGCGTGATGGGCTGCTGGGAATCGCCGAATTTGTCGACCAGGCTCTGGAAGTTGGCTTCGAGCCGGTCCAGATTTACACGCGCCGTCCGGTCGCCTTCGGGAAGTACGCTGGCATTCCCAACGGCCACTCCATAAGGATAGAAAGGATTCCCTGTGAGGACCCAATTCCGCACATTCCAATAGCCGCCGAGGAACAGGCCGGAGGCGAAGATGACCATAAGGAAGATCCGGCTCCCCATCCCTGGCGACAGGAGCTCGGCCCAGGCAGAACGCAGCCTCCGCCACCAAACCCACAAACCGCCCTACCACAGCGCCCCCAGCAGGCCGAAAGCAAGCAAGGCAAGACATAGATGGAGCATGTAGGCCTTGGTCCCAAAAGCATACAGCACCACCACACCCAGCAGGAGCAGCTGGCCCAGTGGGTTTTCCCCATCCGCATCCGGGTCCTGATTGAGAAGCCCGCGATGAGGGCCAGACAGGTCAAGAAATAAGCCGCCATGTGGGGGTCGTTTTTGGTGCCCGTGGTGGCCAACAGCAAAGCCGGCGTGGAGGCATAGGTCAAGCTGGCCAACCAGGACGCCGTGCGCGATGCCCCGAGTTCACGTGCCAGGGCATACACCGCCAGCAGCGCCAGCCCATAGGCAGGCAGGCCAGCCGCCTCGACCACCAGATCGTGGTGGATGAAGACGGTGAACCATGTGGCCAGGGTCTCGTAGTTGGCGGGGGTGTAGATGCGAATGACTGGTGCCTCAAAGAGCTCGATCCGGCCAGCTTGCGTCCAGTGGGCTACATTCGTCAGATGATAGGTCAGCGAGTCCCATACAAAAGGCGGCAGCACCACGATCAGAAAGGCAAAACGAATCAGGCTGAACACCACGAAAGCCAGCGTCACCCATCGGAGCCAGGTGGGCAGGTCTGCCCACCATGCGCGGAGCGCACTGAACATCTGATCGCATTTCCGCGGGAAGGCTAGACAACATTTTGCGTGAGTGCCGGGACAGCTGCCAAGACCCCCAACCCTGCCAGGGCTATCCCAGCCAGGGGAAGGGGCCGGAGAAGGCCCGCCAAACCGGGAACAAGCACGTAGAGGGTGGTGACGAAGACCCAGGTAAAGCATAGCCGGCGGCGTCCAGCGCCGGACGACGCGCCCGAAGGGCTGATGGACGACGTAGGCTGCCACACTCACAAAGAGCGCGCTGATGGCCCAGCTGGGCAACCCGATCCAGAGATTCATGGACGATCTCCCCACCGGCCATGGCGGCCCTCATTTTGCGGACGTTAGCTCGTCTGCCGGCTCGTTCCGCTGTGAATCGGATCCTGGCGTCGTTTGCTCGTTGGTGGGACGACCGAGCACACGGCTGATGACAACCAGGCTTCCGGCGATGGCCGCCTCCATCACCATAGATGACAACCGGAAGAGCGAAGCACTCACCACGGCAGCCTGTACAGGAACGTAGGGACTCAGCAAGAACGTGAAGGCCCCTTCCCGGATGCCAATCCCACCCGGCACAAACGCCGCCAGCTGGCCCACCAGCCGCCCAACCAGGTAGCCCGAGATCACCAGGTAGGTCAATTCGGGCCGATCTGCCATGGCCGGATAGACGGCGCGAAGCATCCAGTAAACCGCCGCGCCTTGGGCCAAGTTGACGATTGCGAACTGGAACCAGAGCAACGTCTTCCGCCGAAGGACAGCGGTCTCCAGATGACCTTGAGGCGATCGAGACGCATCCAGGCCGGCGCATGGACGATGAGCAGGTCGGCCCCAAAGTAGGCGGCCATCGCCGCCCGAAAGCAGGAGCGATACCAGCTCGCGATTCCGTCAGCCAGTCAGGCAAACCTTCGACATCATAGAAGTGGACCCAACCAAGCCCAGAACAGCCACGCCCATGATCAGGCTGAGTTGTTCGTAGTAGATGCTCTGCAGCCCCTTTGATCGGCGTCCGCCGAGCCGCCTGAAGAGTTCAACTCTGCCGCCGATATTGACCACGCTGCCGGCGGGCAGGTAGCGGGTGATGAATGAAAGGAAGAAGATGCGATGCAGATCGAGGGTCGTCGGAAGACGGCCGCGGCCATCCATGAGCCGCAGTGTTGTCTGCCAACTGAAGCTGTAGAACATGTTGAAATCCAAGCAGGATAATGCACCCGACCAAGTACGGGGCCAGCTGGAAAGTAAGCTCAACATCCCGCACCTCCACCCATCGCTGATAAATCATCCAGCCCAAGTACCCGATCACCGCCAGGGCAACCAGGCCTTCCAACAGCCTGAGCAGGCGTTTCAGTAGTTGACGGTCCAAAGGAACTCCCAGAGCAAGCCGAGCTTCCACTTTCGCCAGAGCAGGCGTATGAAATACGCTCGCCGGTATCGCAAATAGCGCATGGCTTGGAGGATGGCCAGAAGAAGTCGTTTGATTTTCATCCAGGTGACAACCGTTGCTTTGAGGCGAGGCGAGCTGAGTTTTGGAACGTATCCGAGCTTGACCATCATGTCCCGACACACAGCTTCCACGACCTCGAGATCTCTTGCAGACATTTGCGAAACCCACTTGTCGACAAATTTCGTGCTGGGTCGGATGTCCAAGTTGGCATGGATGTGTGCATAGAACTCGGAGTACTCCTCTGCCCCACCTGGAACTCTCTTTTCGCTTTCCAGATCGGCATAAGGCAATCCGAGAAAGTCCATAATCGTCCGCAGAACGGCGCCCGGATCTGAAACCAAGTCCTCATACTTGACTTGAAGCGTGACGTCAGGATTACTCACCTCAAAAGCCAAACCATGTTCTACGTCCTTCTTCCATCGCTGTGCAGCGTGGAAGGCATCGCTTCGATGCACATCAGACTGAATGAGCGAATTGGCAACAGCCCTCGGATCGCGTATCAAGTGGACAAATCGAGCGCCTGGGAAGTGCTCATGGAGCAGATCCAAATCTCGAACAAAGCGAGGTGTCTTCTCTCCCCAGATCTCGGCCCCTTGGCTTGCCGTGTAGAGCTCATGAAGCCGCGAGATGGCATCAGCTACTGTGCCACAGTCCTTGATGTCTTCCACACTCGGGTACAGCCCCCATTCGTGAATCTCTGGCTCGGTGACCAGCAAGGCTTTGAGCCAATCAAGTTCGAAACGCTGCTCAACTCTAAGGTAGTCAATCATAAAGAGGGATTCAAGCGGGATGGCGACCTGGGGGTGCCGATTGAGCATGCCTCTGAGCAAGCTTGTGCCTGATCGGCCACAGCCGACAATGAAGAAAGGGGTGGAGGAGGGCATCGCTTCAATTGTGCAGACGTCCCCAGGAACACGGTTGCTCGGTCTGCAGATTTCGAAGGCGCTGTATCCCCGTTCTGGGTCCGGCGAAAGGCGCCCTAATATCTGGGCACTTTCAAACTCCTCCGGCAGCTGACCGTCCTGTTGCACCTATGTATCTCTTCCCGCAGAAGCATCATTGAACCGACGGCATGCATTCTATCGCACGATCATAGGTCACCTTCTGTACGTCACAAGTGGGGAATGGCCCCGATGTTCAGGCATACCAGATTGTACCGGTCTAGGCCTTGACCACCGCCCAGGACAGCCGAACCACGTTTGAACCTCGTAGACGCATTTTCGGTAGTCCTGGTATGGATCTCCGATCATCCAAGAGTGCCCGGCTTGCACCCCAATGCAGACGTAGCATCCTGGTTCGCAGTGTCAACGTCCGACTAGACTTGCCAGATCCTTACGCGCAAAGTCGGCCGCAGCCGCCACCGGCCCCCAAGCCGCCGACCGTGGCTCCCCTCGGTGCAGTGCTGTCACATAGTCCATCGCTCCGCGGTAGGACGTGCACCAGAGCATCCAGGTCGTACACGCCGTCTGGCTCCAGCAGCTCCCCCCGCCAGGCTGGTTGAAATAGACATATTCGTATGGGTGAAAGCAGCAATGCCGATCCCATACAGACGGCAGGAGCGCCAATATCAGGACAATAAAACCTGCTCTCAATGCAGGCCACGACCTAGCCTGGCCCACAGGTCATCCATTCCCACCGCTGCCACCAGGAAGAGAGAAGGCAAAGCAAACAGCACCTGGCGAATTTGTCCGTAGATCGGCGTCCGAAGGATGATGAAAGCCAGGAATGGCACACCTAGCCACAGTATGCGAATCGTGGCAGTAGCCCAACTAATCTGTCTATGCATCAGACGTATCGAGATTGTGATGCTCCCCCAGATGAAGAGCAACAAGGCGGTGATGGTGAGTTCCAGCGATTTGAGCCTTGGCAGGTAATCGTAAGGGAGCGAGGAGGAATGAAGGAACGCACCCCCATACAGAACGGTATGCGCCCGGAAATCAGACATCACCGAGAACGTGTTCACAAGATCTTTAGCGGCGCTCCCCAAAGATATGGCCATGTGAGATACATCGCCATGCCGGCCACCGTCCAATAGCCCAGCAACGGCATGAACGCCCATCTCCTCGCTCTTGCCATCGTATAGACCCAACCAGGCCACCCGCTAGTGGGCCTGCGATCCTGATCGATGTCGCCAGACCCATGAGCACTCCTGCGACCATGATCGAAACCAAACGCCAAAGCCGGTCAGCACCCAGGCCTGCAAGAGTTGCCGGAAAAAGCTTATGAAGCACCAGCGGCACGGTGGGCAGGATGAGCAAACCCACAGCCCACCTGGCTCTGTTGTAGAGAGCCATTGCCTTCGCAGTGTAGCATCTGCTGGAAGCGAGTTAGCGTGCTGCGCCATCCCTGGCGGAAGTACTCGTTCACAAGCCCATCTAGGTATCGGCTGTAGGCGTCCCGAACTGTTCTTTCACTCAGCTCGGCCAATGCATGGCCAGACAGGAACATCACCACAAGTGCAAAGCCGTCACGTAGTCCGAAGCTTCCCAATTATGTCTCCAGATCCCCCTTCACAACCCGATTACGTCGCTGTGCCAGACTTTCCCTTCAGCCGATGAACCCCGGCTCAGGTCTCGCGTGGGCGCCTCGCTTGCCTGCTGAGCCCAACTATCGAATGCGGACATCCCAGCTGCGACAGCCACGATTACTACGTCATGAAAGGGATGTCCTTCTGGTTGATGAAGGCGTGGCCATTGATCATTGGTTGCATTGCGAAAAGTAAAGTCGCCGCCAGGGCCACGGGTGGGTGTGCCAATCTCAAACATATCCAGTAGAACGCGGCTAGGCCTATCAGATAGGTCAAGAAATTCAAAAAGTGTCCAGCGTCAACCTGCAATTCAGCCTTGGTGGACCCCCTTCAAGGTCTTTTGGCTGTTTGCCATATCATCAGGTAGAAGGGCCCATAGTAGACATGATCCCCATGGGACAGGAAGTCCTTGCTGCCCTCGTAGGCTCTCAACGACGCTGAAGCATATGACGCGTCACCCATGTTCGTCAAAAGACTTGCCGTAGTGGGATGTTGTCCCGTATGCCACAACTAGTCCAGCGATTAACATGCTGGCCAAGGCCACGTGGTAGATCTCGTCGGTCATCCAACGCGGACGTGCGAATAGGACCTCAAGCAAGCGGCGTTCGCTCACGCTTCAGAAGTCCTCCCCGACGCAGAATTCTTCCTAGGCCGGATGGGCCGAATGGGGAGAGTTGCTCGAATTGAAGTTCTACATTTCACTGGGTCAACTCCAGTGGCTCACCATGTCGTCTTTTACCTTGCTTGATGGAACCGTCTGCAGGCAAGTCAATGACCAAGTCTGGTACCGACAGTGATGAATTTCTCAGACCGCCTCCTGCGTCTCTTCGTCGGATATCACGTTCAGGCCGCAGATGGCAGTTACAAGTCACAAGCTGCTGTCGGCAAAACGCGCGCGGAAAAGCCCTTTCGATCAGCGCTGGGAAATTGTCAATTGTGTAGGATTGGACATAAAACTCAAGCACGGTCAATACAGCAAAACATAAGGCCAACACAAGGAGCCAGAACCAGGAGGAATTCTGTCGCGGGCTGAAACCCCTGCCCGATACGATAAGCATCCCTATTGCCACAACGAAAAGAACCCCCCAGTAGGTGGCACTGATGGCAGGAAACATCGCACGGTAAGGCACGAACATCGAGTAGGAAAACACGCTGATGATGGTCCACAAGCCTGATAAATCGATCCTGCCACTCAGGGTTTGACCCAGGTAGCTCAGAATTTGTCGTTCGGGGGTGCTACCCGTGACGGTACTTCCGGTGACAGCGAAGATGAACCAGGTGCCGGAAATGAGGATCAGCGGGGCAGCTAGGGCCCCCATCAGACCCAGGGTCCGCTGCGACCGGAGAGAGGCAGCCGAGACTAGCAACAGAGCCGCTAGGGCGTAGAAGATACCTTCCGGCCGCGTCCAAGCCGCCAAGCCCAGCAACAGACCTGACAACAGCCCGTCCCGAATTGAACTCGTCCTTGTCCCCTGCAAACCCCAAAGAGCCCCAGCGACGAGGAGCGCTGTGAAGGGTAGATTGGCGAAGCCGCTGGTGGCGTGAAAGAAGACGTATCGGGACCGATCCAAGAAAGATCGCTCCCAAGCCAGCCATCCGCTCATCGATCTGTTGGCGTCGCAGGAAGGCGAAGACGCTGACGCACAGCGCCACTCCGTAGATCGGATACAGGAATTTCGAACCCGGAAGTGCATCGCCATCGGCCATGAAGAACAGGGCCACTTGGAGAGGAATATTGAGCGGGTACGCCAGCCCGTGAACGCCCCATTCAGCCCCGGCGAAGATGGACTGCGCTTCGCCTATGCCGTACCCCTTTACAGACCAGATCTGCACCGGGTCGTACAGGCGATACGATGCGCCAACCGATAGCGCCACGGCCAAGCCCAACAATCCCAGCCCAGCAACAAGCAACACAACCCGCCATAGCCCTCCGGCGCCATCCCATCCTTGTCGCCATTGGGCAATCTGCCACAGGCGACCCTTTTGATGGCGAGCAAGGGCTCCGGCAAGAACCGAGATCACGATCGCCAATCCGGCGCACAGACCAAAGCTGAGTCTCACCCCAAGCCATGAGAGCAAGAACAGGCAGAAGGTTAGTATCCCTGCGCCGACCGGAACGGCCAATGCAATCAGCTCGAGCGGTTGCCAGCCATGTCGGATCGCCAATAGCGTCGTCCCGCCCATCAACCCCAGTCCCAGAAGCACGGCCAGGTCGGTTCCCAACACTCCGAGCCACGGGATCCAGGCAAAGCGCGGCGCCGGCTCAGGCTGCTGGAAGCTGGGCCCATAGACCCCTTTGAACCACCCGAGGTCGGTCTCCGGAGCGGCGAAGTCACGTTGGGCTGTTGACGGGGGTGGGAAGTCCGCCGTGGCCAGGATGTAAATGTCTGGAGAAGAGAGTGCCTTCCGGCACATGGTTTCGCCGACATCTGAGCATGGGATCAGCTTTCGAGGGAAGAAGAAATACTGCATGGACCTTGAGACGGAGAAGCGATTCTCATCCTGCCCAGGGGGAAGAAGGATGGTGCCATCCTCTGGGACAACTTGATTGACGAATTCGATAATGCGCGTTGCCTGAGCGCCGAGGCTCAGATCGGCGCTCCGAACCAAGCGGGGCTTGTCCCACACCTGCTTGACCCGCCACCCCCAGGGCAGCGCGTACTCGCGCAGGAGAAATCCAGTGTTGAACAGAAATCGCGATGATCAATCCCGCCGTCCAGATCGTCCTGCGACGATTGACTGACCACTGTGCCAATGGCGTCATGAGGTGGACCAGATCTCCCCGCATGCGAACAATCCCCATTGAATTGGGCAATCCCACAGCCTAGCTCCTCCCCTTGCCCCGGTCGTTTCCCACCGCGGTCATTCCACATTCGATTGTGAATCTCTTCACTTAGCCTACGGTTCTTGGCGATCAAGTCGGCGAGCAAGCCCAGCAAGAGGATTTGAAAGGCCAAGAGGAGCAAGACGGAGGCCACGACCACGGACTGAATATGCCCACTGCCCTGACCGATGGCGTAGAAGTAGGCATAGCGGGCAAAGAGCACGATGCCGGCCAAGGATGGCAGAACACTGATCAAAGTGAAGACACGTAGGGCCTCATACATCATGAAGATGCGCAAGATCGTGACCGACGAACGGAGCACATAGTTGAAGATGTTACTGATCAGTCGGGATTCCCGCAGTTTGGGGTTGGTTTCACACGGGGACCGAAGTCACCACGAGCCCGCGCTTCCCAGCCTGAATGATCGTCTCTAGCGTGTACGTGTAGCTGGAGAAGACCACCAGCTGCGCCGCCGCCTGCCTGGAGAGTGCCCTGAACCCACTGGTGGCGTCTTTGACATCGGTGGCGGACGTCCAGCGCACCACCCGGGTGCCAAGTTTCTGTAAGATCTTCTTCAACCACGAGAAGTGGGCGATCGTGTCCACTTGACGGTCCCCCACGACCATGTCCGCTTCGCCGCGCACAATTGGGCCTACCAGATCAGAGATGCTCGCCCCTTGGTACTGATGATCTCCATCGGTGTTGACAATGATGTCCGCTCCAGCATTCAGACAGACATCAAGCCCGCCGGCGAATGCGAAGGCCAAGCCCCCTGTTGCGGGCGAATCGGATGACATGATCCACGCCCAGGTCCCGCGCCACAGATGGCAGTCTGGTCCGAGCTGCCGTCGTCAATCACCAGGGTTTCGATGACGTCCATCCCCTCGATCTTCTTGGGCAGATCAGCCAACGTATCGGGAAGTGTGGCTTCTTCGTTGTAGCAAGGGATCTGAATGATAAGCTTCACGGTTTGCGACTCCCCTCACCACCCACTGGCGGTTAAGATGGCAGATCTAGATTGTCCTGTGATGTCTCAAGCGAGACAGGGCTGGCATCGAAATGGCGTTCCAAGAGTCCAACCGCCAGCATCCCAGGGCCAGCAGGGCCAGAAAAAGAAGATTGGCCAGCAGGACACCTGCCCCCAACGCAATGAAGGCCATCAGACCCAGCATCACCGCCGCCAGTTGCATTGCCAGCACCGAACGGTTCGAGTCCAGCCCCAATGCAACCAGCCGGTGGTAGGTATGGTCCCGATCTGCTCGGTAAATGGGCCGGTGCCGGCGCAGGCGCGAAAAGACGACCAGGGTAGTATCGAAGATCGGCACGCCAAGAACCAGGATCGGCGTGAACCATGAGACCCCTTGGGGCAGGCCGGCACCTGCCGGCACATAGGCGATCCCAACGGCCGCGAGGATCAATCCCAGGACCTGCGCGCCCGAGTCTCCGAGGAAGATGAATGCCGGGGAGGTATTGAAGAAGAACACACCCAGGCAGGCCCCGAGAAGCCCAGCCGAGAGGGAAGAAAGCACCGGCTGTCCAGCATCGATCGTCACCAGCATGAAGAAGGCGGCCGCCACGCTTGCCAGGCCAATGGCCAATCCATCTTTGCTGTCCACCAAATTGAAGGCATTCACCAGCCCGACGACCCAGAAGACGGTCAGGCCCAGGTCTACCCCCACGATTCGTGTGACGTGAACCTGAATGCCGAAGGCGATCAGCAAGCCGGCGGCGAGCAATTGGCCGCCCAGCTTCCAATACGGCGCCAAGTCGAAGCGATCATCCAACACACCCCAGCCCATCATCCAGGTGGCGCCGATAAGGATAGCCAACACCTGCTGGTCAAGTCGAGGTCGGACGATGGCGTACGTCAACCATAGCGCCATCACGAGGACCAATCCCCCTGTCAACGGCGTCGGTTCTCGATGAGTCTTGTGAGGCGCAGAACCGGGAACATCAACCAAGCCGAGCCGTGACGCGAATGGTCGGGCGAGCGGCGATAAAACCAAGGCGCATACGCTTGCCACCAAGATCATCGGGAAAAGATCGGCCAGCCGAGTGATCAAAGACGCCACCGCCTCCTGTGAGCTTCGTTCTTCCGAGGGCCCATGCTATGCTGAGCCCAATTCTAGCATCGCTTGGCAATCCGCCAGTCGGTCGGATCTGTATGGTTTTTGGTTGGGTCCAATAGAGCAAATGGACGTAGGCTGTCGGTGATCAACCCGTTCACAAGCCAAATTTGCGGCAGCGCAAATGTGTCCAAGCTGAAGCCCTCAACTACTTGCGCCGCAATAGCCAGGACACCTACCAGTCCCAGCGTCCGGGCCATCCGTCTCCCCGGGCAAACAGGCTCCAAGCACAGCCCCCGATGACCAGGATCCAAGCCAAGTAGGCCGAGAAGCCGATCAAGCCGGTTTCAGCCAGCAGGCGGATCCACAAGTTCTTGGGGTTGGGGAAGGTGGGATTGTTGGGACTGAGAACCGCCTGGATCTCGGTCAACGTGTAACCGTAGGCCGGAACGGAGGTTGGAAACAGAAAACCGGCGTCACCCGGGCCGACACCAAAGACCGGGTACGCCTCGAAGGCCGAAAATGCCGTCCGCCAGTAGACCAACCGCTCGGCAAAAGCCACACGATTAGCCAGTTCGTAGGCTACAGCATACGGATGCTGCTGACGAATGGAGATCATCTCATTGGGAACTTGGAGGATGCGGCGGAGCCGCCAGTCATAGGCGGAGCCGACTTTTACCAGCCCGTAGCCAGCACCGACGATCCCCAGGACTCCCACCAACAGAGCCGACACGAAAACGGCGCCTCGAAGCCTGGTGCGTGCCAGGGCGTCGTTTGGCCTGATCCTGTGAGCCAGGCGGTGGGAGGCGCCCCGAGCCAGGAGCACGTAGAGCACGCCGACCATTACGATCAGGCTAAGCATGCTTATGCGAGAACGAGCCATGACCAGTATCGCCGTTCCCCATCCGAGCAAGATCAGTTCGATTGATAAATACGTTCTCCGGCGCGTGAAGGCCGAGTACCGCGTCAGCACGCTGCCCAGCCACAGGGGCAAGTACAGCACGACCAACTGATCACCCAACCACGAAGGCTCGTACGCCATGCCGGAAACTCGGTTGCGAAGGAGGTCACGCACCGAAATCATGCGTTGAATTCGATTGAGCGTCGTCGGGATGTTGGCCACATTGTCCGTCACATAGATTGCCTGCAAACTGGACCAGATGAGGGTCAAGACGGCCCCGAAATACAGGGCCCACAGCGACATCCGAATGCGGCGCTCGGAGTCGGGCAAGGTGACGGCGGTCAGATAAAAGCAAACCCCAATCCCCAAGGTTGCCAAAGCCCTAAGCTCGCGGCTTAAGGGCAAGGTGCCTTTGTAGGGCCCGAGAGGCAGAGTCAGTCCGATCCCAGCCGACAAGACGGCCAGGAGCGCAAAGAGGAGCAGCGGTCGGACATGCCCCGGAAATCGACCATCGCCCAGGATGTAGGGAATGAGCCATGCCAGGACGAGGAAGACCAAAATGAGGGCTGATAGAGGATAGACACTGGAATCCCCAACGTAGTTCCTGACCAACGGGAAGCTTGTCACCGGTACAGCCACCAGCAGGCCCAACCACAGCCACCAGGCTAGCTGTTTGATGACTCTGCCGAGCCACCGATCTGCAAAAGGCAGGGATTCGTCCATCAGCCGGTCCCAGTCAGTTGACTGCTGCAGGCGGTGTCGGCATTGTGGTCGAATGCGGCAATCCTGATGCGCCGTCCCTCATCATTGGGAACCCCGCCCCTTAATCGCTTCTCCGAGCCAGGTGCGGCTTGAAAGCGCCACCAGCAAACCCAAGACCAGCCCGACGAGTGTCCCGCCCAAGGCGAACAGTGCCGCGATTCTGCCTCGTCGGCGCGTCAGGGGGTGCAGCTTGCTGCCGGCTGTTGATTGAAAGACCCGGCAGGATCCCGTGACTCAGCCGGGCTTCGTTCAAGAGTTCCGAACTCACTTGGTTCGGACTCACATCGAGGGTCATTTCATCGCACGCCCATAGGTTGGACCCACCTTCGGCAACCACCACTTCTGGTTTGCAGGCAACACTGAAGAGCAGCGCCTGGAATTCTCCAGCCTTGACGGCATGGGCTTGAGCGTCCTTGAACTCAGTAGTTGCCGCCGACGCCCAGGCATTGGCCCGCTCGGCCGCTACCGTTGGGGTCCCAGCCGTCGCTCTCAGATACCAGACACCTTCGAAGTGGTCCAATCTGAGATGAGATCGGAAGTCGTCCAGAGAGGCGCCAGCCGGGCCTGGAGGCAGCTGATGCCTCGCGGCTTTGAGCGTGACATCGGACAGAAACAGGTCTTGCGTCCGTAGGTCGGCTTCGTACTGCACATTGGGCGAATAGGGCAAGGCCAGATTTGGATCAACGCCGATGCCCAGGCTGGAACTCGCCTGATAGCTCGCTGGTATGGCCGAAGCGGCTGCCAAACCGACCAAGCCGCCTACCACCCCGACAAAGAAGATGATGGGCCAGCGGCCCAGCAACCTTCTCCCGACGTGTGAAGGCTGAATGCCATTTGAGAGCAACGATCCCATGTGAGCTATCCACCCGGCTGTCCGATCGTCAGGCCTACCAGTCTACCACCGGCCGTGGCGTGTTCCCAAAGGCAGAATCGGCCGACAACCGCCTGTGTAGATCGGTTACAGCTAGGGTGAGAAGAAGGATGTAAGTCGGTGGAAGAGATCAGGATTGTAGGTTTCGAAGTTCCCCTGGAAACCCGTCATCGCCAGCAGCAAACCGATGACGACCGTGACTGCGGCCAAAAGAAAGGCGAGGCCGATGACAAGGCGCCGGGCGGATGGACGGCGATCCAGACGATCCAAAACACCCCAGAACCCGGTGGCCGCCAGCAATCCGAGCGTGGGGACAAAATCGACCTCGTGGCGCATCGAAATGGCCACAAAGGACACCAGCGGCGCAATCAACAGCCCGGCAACAACGATGAGGTAGGTCTGAACACCACCAACTCCGGAAAGGAGCCGGCCCCACTTTGCCCAGCGTGCAGGGCCTCCGGACGTGACCGCCCATGCCCTGCTCCAGCGCACCAAGGCCAGTCCCGCTAGCCAGAGAAACGGGATCGCCACCAGCACCCCAGCCACCTTCTCGGTATGGTATCCCTCCGGCGCATAGGTGTGGGTTAGCCAGATGTAGTACTGCCCCCACGCCGGCTTGAGATACGGAAAGACATTCAGCCAGTGGACGCCGTTCAAGAAGTAATTGTAGAGGTTAGGAATGGCGTTCTGAAGACCGAACACTTTTGCGTACTGGTGATACATGTCCCAGCGGCCCAGCTGGAAGCGATGGCCAAATTCCAGCCATGACCCAAATCGAGCCTGATTGTAGGCGGCGAACAGCCCTGCCGCTGACAACATCGGCAGGCCGGCAGCCGCCGTCGGGCCGACCATTCGTATGGACGTCCGAGTTGGGCCCGCAGGGTCACAGCCCAGCCTAGGGCCAAGACCCCAGGCAGGCTGGCGCCAGGTTCAGGCGACAGCCAATCGCCAGCGCAAGCATGATGCTAGCTGCAGCCAGCCGGCGGGCGGATAGCGGCTCCCCCCACATGGCTGGGATGGTCGCCAAAAGGCCCGCCAACAGGAAGAACTGCCCGGATGCAATGGCGACTTCGTAAACCGCGCCACGGCTGAGCAGCCAGACGACTGGCGTCGCTCCGGACAACGCCATGGCCGGTGGCAGGATGGTCCACCATGGCAATGGTTTCGGCCAGCGACGCCAGAACGCCAACAAGCACAAGATGCCCATGAGGCTCAGGCCGGCCGTGAAGAAGAGGGTCAACAACCCATCGTTGACATGAATAGGCGTGGCCAGCTTTAGGGCAGCAAGCAAGACGGCCGGCACGGGGCCCCAGTAGAGATAGAAATGGCCTTCGTAGTAGGAGACGTCCCACAAGTCGGGCAAGTACTGCCTCGATGCCATAATGTACGGATCGGGCATCGCCAGCAGTTCCGGGGGGGTCCGTACGGGAAGGCTGAGCTGTCCATGGACAAAACCCTGGGCGAGCAAGTCGAAATCGCTCGTCGTCGGTGGCCAATTCGTCCACGTGCCGACCGAACCGATCCACGCATAGGCGGCCACCGCCACGACCCAGATCAAGAAGCTGGCGGTAAAGGAAGTTCGCAGAGGGGTGGCCACGAGATTGCGCACAAGAGGTGTGCGATGCACACCCTCATCCATCACTCGGCCGGCCCATGCCAGCCCTGCGCCTAGTTTTTGGAGCGCCGGCTGGCGCACGACCTTGCTCCTCGCGGCGCCCATCGCTTCACCGATCACACGGAGCCGATGCGAATTCCTACCCTGCTGCCAAGCCCAGCTGGCCCAACCAGGAATCCAGCTTGCGGAAGCCAAAGCCAGGCCAACGCCCAACAATAACTTCCGCGATGGCCCCCAACTCGAGTTGTTGTCCAAACCAAGCTGCACGGCGAATACCGCCGCCCCGGAAACCGCCAGGCCAAGCAGGGTCAGAACGACTCGAACGGCAGATGGCCGCTTTGTCGTAGGCATCTCAGAACCTAAACAAGGAGACCCCGGATACTGGAGGCACCTGAACCAGGGTCAAAATCCGCCAGCTTGTGAAATCTATCACAAGTCGTATCTGCCGATACAAGAAGAAATGGATTGAAGCAGGTTGACGTTGAAGAAACACGGTGGGGAATGATAGCACAGGGGCCAGTTTGCAGTGGTGGCTGGATCTGAACAAATGTGCACCCGCGCGCTTTCCAGATACAATGGGCCCGGTTCGGCAAGACAGCCAGGTCACATCCCGTCCATTTTGATCCTTCCAAACCTTCGGACCCAGACTGCAGGCTGCTCCACAGCGGACACACGACGAAGGCGGAACCGAACCACCTGTTCAGGACTGAGGCCAAGGCCCAATCTACCATCATGCGCCTGACGATTATCAACCAATTCTATGTCCCCGATTTGGCGCCCACCGGGCGATTAGCCGCTTCACTGGCCGAACATCGCGCCCAGGTTGGAGATGATGTGTCCGTCATCACCAGCACGGGAGGCTATGTCCCGCAGTCGCCAGCGGCCGAGGCGACCGACCAAGGCAACCCCAAGGTTCACAGGATCTGGACGCCGCGGGCCGGGAAACATTCGGCAGCAGCTCGGCTGGCGGACTATGCCGTCTTTAGCATCTTGGCCAGCCTGCGGATGCTGACCCTGCCCGCCCAAGATGTGGTTATCACCTTGACCACCCCACCCTTTATCGCTTGGGCGGCTGTCCTGCATCGGTTGTTGCATCCCTCCACCGCCATCGTGCTCTGGAACATGGACTGTTATCCGGAAATCCTCGAGCGGACCGGTGTCATCCGGGAAGGCGGCATCATCAGCCGGCTGCTGCGATGGCTCAACCGCCGCCTGTTCCGGCCAGCTATCATCTGTCGTCTGCCTTGACAAGTCAATGCATGCCTTGCTCAAGGGCAGCTACGATCCGCCTCAGGACGGCCCCACCTGGCATGTGATTCCAAATTGGGAGCCTAAGCGCTCAGTTCCCAGCATCTCAAGCCCCCAACCTGGCCGGCCGGAACCCAGTGCTCGGACTTCGAATCTCGGTTTGTCGTCCTGTATCTGGGAAATGCCGGATTTGGTCACAGCTTTGAAAGCGTCATCGCCGCGGCCGAGCGACTGTCCGGACGAGCCCTTCACCTGGCTGTTTGTTGGGGGTGGAGAAAAGTTCGCCTGGTTGCAGGAAGCAAGGCCTTCCAGCATGACTTGGCGCAGCTCCATCTGGTCATCTACGTGCCGCAGGATGATGTGCCATCCGTGCTGGCCAGCGCCGACTGCGCCTTGATTACGATGAACGAAAAAGCCTTGGGTGTGATCAGCCCCAGCAAGCTGCACGCCTGCCTGGCCATGGGCCTCCCGATCCTCTACATCGGCCCGCCGGGCGGGAATGTGGACGAGGCCATCCAACGCTACGGGTGTGGTGTCAGTTTGCGCCACGGCGATGTGGACGGGATCGTGGCTTTCGTCCGTCGATTGGCGGACGACCCGGAGGCCAGGCTCGAGATGAGCCAAAAGGCGCGCGCTGCCTTCGAGCAAGCGTACTGCGACAGCCAAACGCTGCCCCAGTTTGACCGCCTTCTCGCCTCCCTCGCCCCTGAGGCAGACGCAGGGCTTACCTCGACAAGCTGACCCCCAATTCGTGGTGGTTCTCTTGGAAGACTGCCAAAACTTGGCGCGGGAAGGATAGGCTAGGCCTGATGGCCAGGGCCGGCTTTATCACCCGAAGCCTCGCAAGCTCCGGTTGAACTTCCATTTGCGCCACGCGAGTCGGAACCGGAATGGCATCAAGGGCTCGACCGCACGGCGCACAAGGTACTTGGCGTAGAGAATGGACAGCCTGCTGCCGCCATCCTCGAAGTGCAGCTTGATCATTTCCGGCCAGCATCGTCTGGCTGCCGTGCGAGACTTGGACGCATCGTGGATCCTGAAGTGCGCCAACGGCCTGGGCAGGTAGGCTATGGGAGAGACGGCCGAGATGCGGACCCACAGTGAGTAGTCCATCGCGTAGAAATAGCTGGGGTCGAGCGGACCCACCATCTCCCAGATCTTGTGCCGAAAGAAGGTCGACTGCTGGGGAATGGTGTTCACGCCACGACGAAGGCCCTTGTGATCGGTCACGCCCGATGGGTATTCGGCCATCGGCTGCCCGGACTGGTCGGTGTAGTACGCGTGGCCGTAGACCATCCCGATCTCAGGGTGATCCGTAAGGAAGGCGACGGCGTGCTCCACAGCGTCTGGCAGGTAGACATCGTCGGAATTCAGCCAGGCCAGGATCTCACCGTGGGCCATGGCGAAGCCTTTGTTGATAGCATCCGTCTGGCCCTGATCGGACTCCGAGACCCACGCAGCCAATCGCTTCTCGTAGCGCTTGATAATGTCGATACTGCCGTCGGTGGAGCCGCCGTCGACCACAATGTATTCGATGTTGGGATAGGTCTGCCCCAGCACAGACTCCATCGTCTCTTCCAAGAACTGTGCCTGGTTGAATGACGGGGTGATAATGGACACGAGGGGCTGACGCCCATTTGAGATTCGGTTTTCGTTTGTGGACGTCATATCGGGACTCAAACCTCTCCGGTGCTTTCGAATTCAACTCGGCGGCCTCGGAATCGCAGACGCCGCCGGGTGTTCCGGTACCATTCGAAGAGACCTGCCAGTCCGAGGAAGCTCAGCCCCGCCTGAACCACCTTGTACCAATAGCGAATCACCGTCCAAGGGTGCAGAAGCGACGCCCTGGCGATGTGCTTGAGGGCCGGACCATACTGCCCGGCATCGATGAGGCGGCGGGCCGAGAACATGTTGAGGCCAGCATAGATACGCCTTCGGTGCCGGCTGATGACCCCCGCCAGGTCATCTTGTGTTTCCGACCATTCAATCAACCGCCACGCTTCTTCGACGAAGACCGCCGCTTGGGCGATGGTCTTGGCTTCAATATGGCTCCGTTCCAAGGCCCAGAACCGCGGCATATGCAGTGTGGGGTATTTGCGCGCCATCCTCACCCACAAATCGTGATCCAGCACCATGTGATATGCGTCGTTCAAGTAACCGATGTCTTCAAGCGCACGACGCCTCATAAAAACTGTCGGCTGCAGGATGACCTCGAAGCTCAAGAGATCAACCACGTCCAGTGTGCGATAGGTGTGGTGATCCAGCAGGCGGCGCTCGGCGTCCACCATCAAACCATCTCCGTAGACCATGCCCAGGTCGGGTCTGGCCATCAAAGCTTCTACGGCTTCCCGTACGGCACCGGGCACGTAGGCATCGTCGGAGTTCAGCCAGGCGATGATCTCGCCTTTGGCTTGTCTGAGTCCCTTGTTTATGGCGTCGGCTTGTCCCGCATCGGGTTCAGAAACCCACATCGCCAGGCGGTCCTGGTAGCGCTGGATGACATCAAGACTGCCATCGGTGGATCCGCCATCGACAATCAGATACTCGATACTGGGATAGTCCTGGGTGAGGACCGATTGAATGGCCTCCTCCAGCCAAGGTTTCTGGTTGAAGGACGGCGTCACAATCGACACGAGGGGCAGGCTGTGCCCGTCTTCTGCTTCGTTTGACATGTGCTCCAATTGCTTTGGCCTACTGATGGTGGAACCGAGCCTGTGCTCGATGGTCGCGGCCCACCCCCTGCTGACTTCTTGGCGGTGCATTATAAGGCACCCAGACTGATTGCAGGGCTTGCGGCTACTTGGCCTCAACTCGCTTCAAGCCGTACGCCTGAGCAAAGCACACATTGACCCAATGGGTGGGATCGCGGCTGATCTCATCCAGTCCGCCCATGTGGGTGAGTGAGGCCACCGGCAGCGACGTCACCCCATCCTGTCTGGCCTCGATCACCTTGGCCAGCCGCTCATCCGACCGGCGGCGAAGTCCCGGGCGTCGGGAAGCGGTGCCAACAGCGCTCTCGTGGTTTGCAGGCTGGTGAAGGCCAGCAAGATAACCGCCAATACGCCGAGGGTGCCCAAGCTAATCTGAGGCACCCTGGCTTCGGCCGCAGGCCAATGGTGGACCAACCAGCGGCCGGCTGCGGCTCCCCAGACGGCCATCCCCGCCGCCACTGCGAATTGCGCGGAGATCAGGATCCGTCCATCCGGATAGGAGGCCATGGCGTACTGGGTTGGGGCCATGCAAGCCATGACCAGGCCGAAGGTGAAGAGCGGCAGCAGGAAGAGAAAGAGCAACCCTCGCACCAAGGACGAGGCTTCGCCCGAAGACACGCTGCCGTCTCGCCCCCCGGTCGCCGTCAGGAGCAAGGGCAGCCCCAGCCCAAGCGCCAGCCGGAGAGGGTCAGACGCGCAAATCTTTCACCGAGAAGATGTATGCGTTGCGCGCCGTTTCCGTCAGCCAGACGATCACGCTCGATGACGGCGTCAGGAGCGCCTGGCGGGAAGCGTTGCCAGGGGCGGCAGCCACGATCACCATGCCCACCACGCCCCCGATGAACCCGGCACCCAGCAGACGGAGCTGCCTCGCTCGGCTGTGGCCGCCTCGGCCCAGGATCCACACGAGCAGAAACGAACCGCCCAGCGCCGAGACAATCAGGCTGCCCACCGTCTCTGAGAAGCCCACCGCCACGGCCATCCACAGACCCGAGACCAGCCAGCTCCCTGTCCCGGGGTTCTTGTCTTCCCTCACCTGGGAAAGAATCCAAGCCGCGTAGAAGACGGCCAACACCAGGGGCAGCACGTAGGTCAGCCCGCCGGTCTGCCAATAGAGCGACTGGTAGATATTGGGCGCGCTGCCGATCGTCTCATAAACCACAAGACCGCCGATGAGCCAACCAGCCCATCTCACGCGTGCTGCCGCCCTAGGAGCCAACCATCTTTCGAAAGCCCATCCAGCGCCCACAACCAAGCCAACCAGATGCAGGCTTGGGAGGACAGGCACCAGCCAGGAGCCGATGGCCTCGATGACATTCACCGTGAAGGTGAAGGCGAAACGGCCGGACCAATTCACATACCAGTAGGCTTGACTTCCCCAAAAGCCGAGCTCACGCAGGCTGCCCAACGTGCAGAAGTCATCCGCCAGATAACGGGCGAAGGTCCCCACATAGGCTGCCCCCGCGATGGGGATGAGCAGGATCGCCCCGCCCACGACGGACGCATAGCGACGCCAAAGGACCAGCCATTGGGGAGGTTGTGGGTCAGAAGAGGTCATCGTAGTCGACTTTGGGGAAGACTTGCAGCTTGCCGCCCAGGGTGGCATCCCGGACGCGTCGTCCATCGGCTTCGAAGGCATTTTTGGCCAGCCGATAGGCGCGTTCGGAAGCCTCCAGGTCAGGAAGCTGCCAACGGAACCCCTTGCCGAAATAGTCCGGCGAAAAGTGGTTGGGATCGTCGCCCTGTGACTCGACGGTCACGTTGGGCTGACCCTGGGTGGTGAAGTTGTGATCCACCCCGATCAGGATGACATCTTCGAAGCCCATGTAATAGGCCAGCTGCATGGCCACGAAGGTCACCGTCGAGCCTTCGAAGACGCGCCCGGTCACATCGGTGGCAAAGGTCTCCGGACCGGTGTAGTCCGTGTCGAGGTAGATGGCATGATCGTCGCCGCGCAGCCAGCGCCGTCCGCGCCAGGTGACGAACTGCGGAACTGCCAGCTGGCGCAGGTCATCTGCACACTGTTCAACGACCAGGGTGTTGACGATCACCAGGTAGTTTGTGGTGAAACCCAGCTCGGGGAACAAAAGGTAGGCGCGATTGAGACCGAAGGTGAACTCGTCCTTGAGCCGGCCAAGGTCCGTTGTCTTCAGGCTGGGACCATTGCCCAGGATGAAGCAGCGTCTCCCGGCATGGCGATTCCTGAACTCCGGGAGGCGTGCCTGACTCCGCCGCCATCTCGAGTCAAACGGCATGGCCAGCTGGTGCCGAGCGCGGTTGTACCACCACCAATAGGGCGCGGTGATGCGGCGCCTGATCGGCACGGGGACAAGCTGCCTGAAGGTCTCAATCAGATCCATGGTGATCTCGTGGCAGATTCCACGCTCGGTCTTTCCTGAAGCAGGGGCAGGTCCGGCGGCACGCGGCACATTCTACTCGCGACCCGCACCCCGGTCCGGCGGCCTCTTCGTTGCCCTATCATCTCCCGGCATAGACTCTGGCGTCTCTTGTTTCCACTACGGGAGTCAGGCCCTGCGTCAGCTCGGTCAATGGCGGCATTTCGGCACGCAAACTGTCCGGATGGAAGATCACCAGGAAGGCGTCCTCGGACTCCAGCCTGGCGCGCATCGTGGCGAGCTCCTCCGGAAAATCGGCGCGCGGCCCGCCCTTGACCGGATCGATCGCCTCCGGCGCCCAGTAAACCGGCCGCCCGGTCAAATAGTAGAGGGGGAAGGCCTCATTCGATGTGAGGCTGGCGCTCGAAGGGAGCGCTTCCACCCAAGCCACCGCCGGCGAGGTCACCCAGGATCGGCTGTTGAACCCCAGGCCGTGATTGTAGGCCGCGCCCGCCTGATTCCACAGCCGCGCCCCGCCCGATGCTGCCAGCCCCAAGCCGACAACCGCCATGGCCCATATCGCCCACGAAGGGCGCCGGGGCCCTGACAACCAACGACCCAGTCCCACACCCGCCAGCAAGATGGTGAGCAGCCAGAGCGGTGACAGGATCCGATCATCCAGCCGGGTGGACGCATCCAGGAAGGACAACGAGACCAGCAAGAGGCACCCGTAGAGTACGGCATGCAGTGCAAGGACAAAAGCCAGCTTGGAACTCGTGTCCCACCCGTGGGGCAGCGGGCGGCTCGATCGAAGCCAGATCCGCAGCCAGTATAGGCCCAGGGCGACAATGGCAAGGACGGTGAGCCCAAGCCGCAGCCAAAAGGCCATCTCCTGCGGAAGCACGAAGCCAGCTATGGCGTGTGCCGCCTCCGACAGCTTGGCACGCCCTATGGGATGGAACAGCAGCGTGCGGTTGGTGGTCAGGCCGGTGAGGAGGAGGTTGCGAATCATCCAGGCGGCGACCGGCACGCCACTCACCACCGCATAGACAAGCAAGCGCCGCGCTCGAGCGATCCAAGGCTGCCTGCTCGCAAACCAAATCACGATCAAGCCGGTCGCCAGCATGGCGGCGCCGACGTAGCGTGTAGCATAGGCAGCTCCCGTGAGCAGCGCCGCGCCCAACAATTGACGCCAGCTCCCCGAGGAAGCGTAGCTTGCCAGCAGCCAAAGGCCAGCCACCAAACAGACCAGGTACAGCGCCTCGGACATCGCCCAGGCATCCACTCGAAGAACACCGGAGAGCTGGCCACCAGAATGGCCGTCGCACCAGCCGCCGGGGCCGACTTTGTGAATTTCCTCACAATAAGCCCAGAGAGCACGACCAGGCCGGCCAGCAGAATTGCCGCCAGCCAGCGGGCCACGACGGAGGTGGACAGAGAAGTCAGCCAACTTCCGATCGCCAGGGTCAGCGGGTAGAGCGGCGGGAAGTGGGTCAGCGGAATGACCTCACCGCCGCCGCCCAGCCGGCTGAGTCCCAGCCCGTGGAGCAGATTGTCGGCGGCGCTCAAATAGAAGACCGAATCGTAGCTGACACCGATGCCCCAGCGCGTCGCCGCGAGCAGAATGGCCGCCGCCGCGCCGCCAGCCAAGACGACAAGGACAACAAGGGCTCGATCACGTTGGGTCTCGCTCACAAACAATCCCCTGCCGGAATATGGACCACGAAACGGCGGTCAAACTGATTGGAAAATGAGGGCTGCCTCGGCGCGGCCATCAGGTCTCCCAAGGCGAAAGGCGCGCTCGACCCAGCAGCCTGGACGAGACCGCCCAAGCAGCTCTGAGCCGCAGCATTCCCAGCCTCCGCTTCAGGCGGATCAATGTCACCGAGGGGCGTTCAACCGGCCGTGCCTTCATGTTCGCCTCGCGCCTGGCCAACGCGCGCACGTAGAAGGGTAGCCGCCTCGAGTGCGGGTGTCCATGAATCTCGACAGCCAGGGGAGAGAATCCTGCCCGGTGCAGTACTTCCACCAGACTCGCCTTCGTGAAGGCGAAGAGATGGGCGAACTCCAAGGAGGGGTGACCGTAGAGGTTGGGCACTTCCACCAACAGATGCGCCGTCTTCTGACATCCACTCCTGGTGAAAGAGGCGCAGGGTGCCCACGGGATCGGTCATGTGTTCCAACACGTGGGACAAGGAGACCAAGTCGTAACTGTGCGCCTGCCCAGGGTCCAAATCCGCCAAACTGCCGACCACATCCACCCCAAGGGCTCGTGCATTTTGGCGGAATACAACCGCCGGTTCCACCCCGTGGCTCTGACACGCAAAGACATCTTTGAACCCCGCCAGCAGTTTGCCCAGCGAGCTGCCGACATCCAGATGGTTGCGCACACTTGACAAGTAGGGCCGAGCGAACGCCACCAGGGACTCTGCCCTCTTCGACTCTGCCCATTCGGTCTTGGCACTGGGGTCAGACTGGCCGTGCATGTGCAGGTGATAGCCGCCCTGGTAGTAGGATCGCAGGTACGAGCGAGAGGGATGCGGCGCCTGGTAGACCAGGCCGCATTCTCCACAGACGGCGTACTGCAGGGGCCCCATTTCTGATTCCGCTCGTTCAAAGGGCGTGCTATGGGATGCCGGCGCAGCACACACGGCACACTGCACAGGAGAATACCCAGTCTTGGGCGGAAAGATCGGGCGGCAAGGCGTCATCAAGCATGGCAGGGTCATTTATACCCTGTCCACGACCGATCGTGATGGGCACAGGCTACTCGGGGTTGATCCAGCGGAACAGATGGCTGTACACGCCCAACAGGAACCATCGGACCGGCCGTGATAGTAGGAAGCGTCGGCGCAAGGCTGCCCAGGCCGACCGCCCCTGCCCGGCGCCTGGGACGGCAGCTGAGACATCGAGAAAATCCGGAAGGTGGGCGGCCAGTGCAGGGCTGATGATGTTGCCGATGTGCTGCACGGTGCGCTCGGCCGTCGACAGGCGCAAATAGCCAGCCTGATCTACGGCGCGGTCGAGTTCGATCATCTGACCCATCAGCTGTCCGGTCCAGTGATCCGGCAGGCATTCGACAATCAGCGGTTTGGGGCAGAGGAATTGATCGTGGTTGGCGGCCCCCAAAGCCGGCACGCCCTCATAGACATAGCGAACAGGCGAGAACTGGGCTTCAGCTTCCAGGGCCTCGGCCGGTTGGCGACCGGTGCTCTCGGCCCATTCGGTGATCCACGTCTCTGGGAAAGGATCGACCTTCTCGACCGACACCGAAGGGTTGGACTCGGCGAAGCGCGCATTGGATGTCGTACGATCGGGGGCAAAGAACGATGGGACGGCATAGCCGCTGACCATGCCCACCCCGGGATAGGCATCCATCACCGCCAGCTGCGCCTCCAGCCAACCGGGATAGTAGTAGAAGTCATCATCTGCGTAGGCGATCAATTCGCCCGGGGCGGCCTGAAACAAAAGCTGCAGCGCACCGATCTTCCCGATGTTCCTTTCAGAACGCAGCAGGAAATCCAAATCACCTTGCGCCTGTAGGTCATCCAGGAAGCGAGCCGCCTCCGGTCCGCTCCCGTTGTCGAACACCATCAGGTCAAACGGCGTGACGGTGTTGGCCTTGAGACTCCACAGGCTGGCCTTGAGCACCGAGAGGCGGTGCGCGTAGTATCCGGCGAGGTTAGGCACATGGACCAGAATCGCCACCGTCACCCTGGCCGGGTGATAGAATTGGATGTCGTACGATCGGGAGCAAAGAACGATGGGACGGCATAGCCGCTGACCATGCCCACCCCAGGGTAGACATCCATCACAGCCAACTGCGCCCTCAGCCAACCGGGATAGTAGTAGAAGTCATCATCTGCGTAGGCGATCAATTCGCCCGGGGCAGCCTGAAACAGAAGCTGCAGCGCTCCGATCTTCCCGATGTTCCGTTCAGAACGCAGCAGGAAGTCCAAATCACCTTGCGCCTGCAGGTCATCCAGGAAGCGACCCGCCTCCGGTCCGCTCCCGTTGTCGAAGATCATCAGGTCAAACGGCGTGACGGTGTTGGCCTTCAGACTCCAAAGGCTGGCCTTGAGCACAGAGAGGCGGTGCGCGTAGTATCCGGCGAGATTGGGCACATGGACCAGAATCGCCACCGTCACCTTGGCCGGGTGATAGTCACTTTTCTTGGTCCTGGAGGGATTTATCCCGATGCGTGCCATGCTTGCTCCCTGCAAATCTGCCAGCAGCTGGGCCTTGTCATCCACCGTCAATCCAGTCAGCATTCCGGTGCTATTGTAGACCATTTGAAGGAGGCGACGACGGACCTGAATTATGTCCTCCCAGGCATCCTCCGAGGTCTTCCTGTCGGCATAGCCACACATTGCGGCGTACAATGATCGCCGGATCCGGATTGCGAAAAGGGCTGGCAACAGACCATTGGCTTTGGTAGCCTTGGAGTTCACTAGGTCCCCATGAATCTTCCAGCAGACTCGGTGGGGTGCCAGACGAGGCCAGTGGCAGCCCGCAGTTGAAACCAACGATAGAGACGGGAATAGGGTAGGTCAGTTTGACCAGTTCGAAAGATGGCCAGGACCGAAAAGTATCTGACCAAGCATATGAGCGAATCGCGCTACGGCCATGCTGGCGCTTTTCTTTGCCCTTAGCCTCTTCAGCGCCAGACACAAGTCCATCACCATCGACGAAGCCAAACACTACGATTACGGCCTGCGCATCCTCAACTTTAACTCAGATCGCCTCAACAGTGGGGGTACGATCGTCGACGACAGCAAGATGCCGTTCACGGCGATCAACGCGCTGCCTGCAAAGCTCTCTCCCTTCTTGCCTGATGGGTGGCTGAAGCGATTTTCCGCCACTATCCAGGCAGGGCGACCGGCAACGATCCTCTTCGCGACGCTGGCAGCATTTTTCATGTTTCATTGGGCAAAAAGAGCTCTATGGCTCGCGGCCGCCCTATTCGCCTGTCTCTGTATACGTTTGAACCAAGTATCATCGCCCATTCCCATTTCGTCACGACCGATATCTACGCCATGGGCACAATGTTGTTTACCGTGTACGCTCTGTGGCACTTCAATCAGCGCCCATCCTTCGGAAGGTTGTTTCTGGTTGCCATTCTGCTGGGAGTGAGCCAGCTTGCCAAATACACGTCTGTCTTTTTAGTGCCTCTGATGATCGTTATGCAACTTGTGCATGAGTTGCCCAGAATCTGGGGGTGGCTCCAAAGCAGCGATTCGCCCGCAATCCTGATCTATTTGCGCAATTGGCTGTTGGCCGGAGCTTTCACGACAGCCATCGCGTTGCTCATCATCAACGCCGCCTATTTCTTCAACGGTTCAATGACGGCATTCGGAGATTATGGTTTCAAGTCAGGACTGCATGGCATTCAGGTAAAGCTTCCCTTCATTGATCGGGTTCCCGTGCCCCTACCCTATCCCTATCTTCAGGGCCTTGACCTCGTCCGATACCGGGATGAACTTGGGTTTGGCTACGGCAAGATTTTCCTAACGGGCCATCTGAGCCCGCAACGGATTCCCCTGGCTACTACTTCGTCGACATGGTGTTGAAGACCCCCCTACCGATGATTATCGTATTTCTGCTGGGCCTTGCCTGCCTGGTGTGGAATAAACCAAGCGTCAAATCAATATTGGCAGCAATAATTCTTCCTCCTTATTCCGGTCGTATGGTTTCTGTTTTGGACTAACTACCTTCTTCACGCGGAACTCGGGATCCGGCTGATCCTCGTGATATTTCCTTTTCTCTTCATCCTGGCAGGCAATCTTGTGCGTGATTTGACCCTCCGTGCGTTTTGGCGAACATCTTTGACCGGCGTTCTCGGCCTCTGGTTGGTCGTGTCGGTTCTGCGCTTCTATCCCCACTTCCTCCCCTATTCAAGCGAGTTGATTTGG
>CAWAND010000001.1:0-141140 GCA_963783335.1 uncultured Chloroflexia bacterium | reverse complement strand
TAGTGAAATTCCACACAATGTTTACGGCGGGAGGGGTTATGACATCGCCGGTTTGCCACTTCCCGGCCGTTCACCTTGACGACAATCGGGCTTCAAGGTATCCTTCCGATGCGTTGTGCGGGTGTAGTTCAGTGGTAGAACGCTTCCTTGCCAAGGAAGAGGTCGTGGGTTCGAATCCCATCGCCCGCTCTGTCAAACTGTCAGCCTTCAGCAGTCAGCCGTCAGCTCAGAGAGTCCAACGGGACGTCCCGGCTGAAGGTTGGAGTCTGAAGGCTGATGATTTGTGTGGCGACGTAGCCAAGTGGTAAGGCAAGGGTCTGCAAAACCCTCATTCACGGGTTCGAATCCCGTCGTCGCCTCCTAGATCAGGGTCTTGAAAAAAGCCGTCTAGGGGTCTCGCAAATTAGGCTAGACCCTCGGACGGCTTTGTTGATTCCGCGCAACGGACAAGTTATGTCGTCAGAGATCTCTCAGCATCATGCAGATACCATCCCAGGATCCCCCCGCCCACAAGAGCCGCCGCTGTGACTCCATTCAGCATCACCGTCATCATCACAGAAGAGCCATCTGTCCTTGTTGTTCCGAGTACCCAGCCCTGAAAGAACATGGTGCGATCGACCAGAAGATATGCAATCGCAGCTAACGAACCGCATGTTATTGCCGCTCTTCTCCTCCTTATGGATCCCTCGATTTGTTGGAGAACCATGTAGGCACACCAGGACACGACTATCCCCACGGACAGAACGAATGCCGTTGCAAAGATAAAATGCCGGGATATGCCGAACCACTGGCTCAGCAGATCTTGAAAACCATTTACAAACTCTAAGATCACAGCGGCCATGAAGGCGCTGAGCCCCCAATGCAGCGCAGCCGTCTTGATGATCGGTTTTGCATTCTTGGTGAAGACAAGTCCCAAACCGAGTCCCCAGATCGCCCCGCTCCCAAACAGGAGTGTAATCATGAGCGAGGAACCACTGACGATCTCCGTAAACGTGCTTTGATGGATCACCAAGTTATCCAGTAGTGAGGCGTCAAAGACCAACCACAACATGCCCGCCAGGGGCAACGTAGACGCCAGTGCGCTTCCCAGCACTTGCCAAAGGAATCCTCTAAGACTCTCTTCCCGCCTATCTCCACTTCCGCATCGGGTCGGTTAGAGATCAGTTCGATCGGTGCTCTGCTCGAGCGCGGGAAGTGACTTTAGGTACAGCCAGACCGCCTGCAGCTCTTCGTCCGTCATCTGCCCCAAGTACGGCCAGGGCATGGCCTCATTCAATTCATGCCCGGCGGGATTGACGCCAGTCCGCAATGTCTTGATGAAATCGTCCCCCGACCAACCACCGATCTCTCCACCGGGGGTCAGGTTGTGTGCAACGACCAAGTTACCATCCAAGTCTCGCACGGTTCCACCATTGAGATTGGCTCCGTGGCAACCCATGCAACTCTGAGCCAGATACCCCCCATAAGCTACACTAACCTCTTGAGGTGGCGCCTTTGGTCGCGAAGCATCATGAGGGATGATCATCGCCTGGGAAGGTGGCGCCTTCCCAAGAGTCAGCATCAAGCGGAAAAGCGGGCCGATTTTGCGCGGAGGCATCTGGTTGTCCACAGGAGGCAAGTGCTTCAGATAGGCAATCAGATCTCCGAGGTCATTATCGCTCAAGTGGTACCAGACGCGCGACGGCATGCCGATCAGGCCGCGCCGATCGTGGCCAATCCCGTGCCGAATCGCGAGAACCCAATCCTCAGCGCTGTTGTCCGCGCCTACCCCACCCACCCCTGCTGTCAGGTTCGGTGCAGGCACTACAGCCAGCAAGGGTTCATCCATGAGATAGCCGCCGGACAAATCTGCTCCATGGCAGGCGGCGCAGTAGTGAATTGTCGCAACATGCTCGCCCCGCAAAACAGCTGACTCGCTACTGGGGATATTGATCTGTTCTGCCGTTACATCGAAGCCCTGGTAGTCATAGTTCCAACGCACCGTGCTAACCACGTAGACCAGCAGGACAGCCAGCATGGCCAAACCCAACACGGAAACGCCAATTCGTTGGATAACTGTGCGCATGTCGCCCTCCCAAGACTAATGCACATCAACGGTGACGGCCTAAAGCCAGCAGATTGTTGGTTAGGGTCGAGCCCCATTCAATCAGACAGATGCCAGGTTGACATTATTCTGGAGAGTTGATGGGCAACTGCACTTCGGCCACGAATTCATGGCGGTTCAGGGTATCGAGTGGCCCTCGGTGCATCCAGTAGCGAGTTTGGCCGCGAAGTCCATACCCATGGGCTACCGCCCAGCGCTGAAGAAGTGTGACCGACTCCCATACTTCGGCTCGTTCTTTGTCCGCGAACGTCAGCGTCGCCGCCACTCCTACACCAGGTTCCATCCGAGTTCTCAGCAACCCGAGCTCTGGAATAAGGAGATCTTCCTGCGAGGAATCGACCCCCAGCAAGATTTCGTGTTGTCCTTCCTGAAGGTCCGGAGATTCCAGAGGTATGACCGTATCCCCGTAGAACACATCCAACTGCACACCCGAGTACTTCACCAAGCCATCTCGGATTGCAGAATGCAGCCTCCCAGCCACTCTCTTCATCGTGTGATGCTCTTTAACCACCAGGGAGAGGACAAAGAGTGGCTCCAGTTCTTTCAGCAACACATCGAGTTCAGGAAAGTTCTCTTCCGCATCAAGCATTCGCAACCGATAATCGATCAGCGACAACGTGCGCTGGGAGAGTTCAAGTTGGCTTTCAATCTCCTTCTGCTTGAGTTTCAGCATTCCTCGGAACTCTTCTGTTGAAAGATCTTCATGAACCAAGAGGTCCGATTTGATCCAAGGACAACCCCGCCTCTTTTAGTGCCATGATGCGGTGTATGCGTGGCAGCTGCTCGATGGTGTAGTAGCGGTAGTTGGTCCAGGGATCAACATGGGCAGGTTCAAACAGCCCAATATCACTGTAGTGATGAAGGGTCTTGATCGTGACCTGGCTTAGCTGCGCAAATTCGCCAATCTTTAGCATCGCCACCAACACAGACTGAAGAGTGAAAGCTGGCTGACAACTCGAGCCAGTATACAGTCTCCGCTTACAGGAGGGTCAAGGGCGTATTGGCATGTCTGGAGAGTACGTTGACTGACACATCATGATGTGTGACTTAACATACGAGGGTCTGGGGAGTGGCGGCAAGGGTCTGCAAAACCCTCATTCACGGGTTCGAATCCCGTCGTCGCCTCCTAGCAAGGGTCTTGACCAACAGGATTCGTCAGGCAACGCCAGACAATACTGGGTAACACCAGGCAACATGGAACAGACACAAGGCGTACTTCGGACGGGTCACCTGAAACAGCCGGGGAAGCCAGGGCAACTCGTCGAATGCGCCCAGTAGCTTCTCGTCGGGCTGTTCATACCAACCCCAGGATCAGCTTGCCGGCCACGAAAAGCAAGACAACGCCAAAGAGTTGCTTCAATTGGCGAGGCTGCATACGGGCGTGCATGAACCTTGCCCCCAATTGAGACCCCAGGATCACGGCAAGCGCGGCAGGCACCATGAGCAGCCAGTCGAAATGCCCCACTGCCAGATGCCCCAGAAACCCTGTGACCGACGAGAATATGACCGTAAAGGCCGAGGTCGCGGCAGCGGTTTTGGTGGGATACCCTATCCAAATCAGCAAGGGCACGATCAGGAATCCTCCACCAATCCCCAGCAGTCCCGCGATCGCCCCAATGCCCAGCCCAAGTGAGGACCCCAAGATGACACGCTGCCAGGGCGAACCTCGGACAGCGAGAGGCTCAACTGACCCGCTCACGATGATCATCCGGCCGCCTGCCAGCAAAACAGCCGCCGCGAAGAGCCACAACAGCACATTGGTCGGGACGACCTGGGTGAGCAAGGCGCCGAGGGGGGCGCCCACCGCTGAGGCAACCACGAGGGGTAGGCCGGCACCGAAGTCGATCATCCCTCTTCGGTAATACACCCAGGCGGCCGATGCAGCGGTGAGTCCGTTGAGGAGGAGCCCAGCAGGCACGACGACGCTCTTGAAATCGTAGCCGAACCAGAGCATCAACGGGTTGTAGACCATTGCACCGCCCAATCCCAGCATGGAGAACAGGAACGCAAGCACAAGGATCAGGCTCACCAGAAGCACCAACATCAGATCACAACCTCCGCGCGGACAGGTTGCGGCCGCCTGGCTTTCCAGGCCACGGCCCCATTCGCCGCTTGCTCATTGCCCGTCCATCTGAAGGCGCCAAGGGGCCAAAGCGCTGAAGGCGTGGACCCCCTGCAGGGCCGGTTGAACTCAAGCGGGGTACCCCGAACAGTCAATGCACAAGGGCTTTCCTTCGACCACGCGAAGGTACGGCTCGGCGACCAACTCGTCGCAGCCCTCACACACGGCGAACCTCACGACCTCAGCCGGCTCATTCCAGACACGATCGACTACTGGCCCAATTGTGAGGACCTCGTCTTCAGAGGCATTCCAGATCAGGTTGACCAATTCCCACTGCTCTTCCTCGGGAATCTCGGTGGGGGGAATGCCCGCGGCTCGCTTCTTCATGAAGGCCGAGTCTTTGATCTGCTTTTGAAGTGTCGGCTTGTAGGCCACACGAACAGCTCGCCCATTGGCCTTGTCAACAAGGGTCACCGCAAGCTTCCCCTTAGGCACCTTCTCCATGTTGCCTTTTCCAAAGGTGCAGCCTGTCGTGTATTGAACTCCATCGCCAAAACACATGGCACCGTGGTGGTATCCGTTCTCCAAAATCGCATGCAACGACTTGGCTCCGCTGCGCTCCACCCCCAGGGCTGTCATCGCGGCCAGGCCCGCCCGAACTCCGGCCGTGCTCGCCCAGCACTTGTGCCCATGGAACTTGAGGGCATCCATCAGTATCACTTTCTCGTCAGCGTTCATTAGGCTCCCTTTCTGCTGGATCTGGACCATTGTCATCGTTCACGACGACAGGTGAACTCATACTTGGTCGCTAAGCTGCGAAGAGAGGATCTTCTTGAATTCTTGTGGCTCGTAGGATTCCTCCCGTCGATACCGCGGGCGAGGCTGGCAAACTCGATCCCGGTCCATTCTTTCGGTGGCTGCTGGTCAGCCCTACCTCACAGGACCTCGCCAGTCTTACATTCACGAATCTGAATAAGTCGTTTCAAAAAAGGGGAGTGGACCTCTAGGCTTGGGGGATGCAGGATGGACACCCACAATTCGCCACTCGGACCGTCGGCTGAGCCGGGCGGGCCGCACTGTCGCCGACACCTGCCACTTCTGCAGACAGTTGGACCAGGTCGAGCACGGCCGGATCGCGAAGACGGTAGTAGACATATCGGCCATCTCGACGAGTTTGAAGAACCCGCGCTCGGCGTAGGGCCATCAGGTGCTGCGATATCAGTGCCTGCCGAAGCCCAAGCACCGCTTCCAAATGGCACACACAAGCCTCCCCCTCGCCGATCGCCAGAAGGATGCGGAGGCGAGCGGGTTGGCCCAGAGTCCGAAGCAATCGCCCCACCATTCTTTCAGCCGTGCCCTTGGTCATATTCATATCCGTGAATATACTCTAGATGTAGATGCGCAATGTTCATGTGTCAATTGTCAGGAGTTGTGTTTGACGTTCGTCTGGCGCGCGTTAGTGGTTCATAGGGTAGCTGGATGACAAGGGACATGCACGCACATCGGATCCTTTCCACTGGCAAGAACTCAATGTGGAGCAATTGCTGGGGCTGGGATTCTGAACGAGGGGTCAAGGCTGATATGCCTTCATTGAGCAGAACCTGAGACAGTAGGTTGGCTCGACCCAACGCCCTCGAGCTTCGCGAAGCCCCCCGAGCCCGGCTTCAACCTGATCGTCCTCGAGCGTGAGGTGCTGGTCCTGTTGGTCGAGGGTCTGACCAATGACCAGATTGCCGCAAGACTGACCGTCTCTCCCTCCACCTTCAAGCCCCACGCTAGCACTATCCTCACCAAACTCGGCGTTGCCAGCCGCACCGAAGCAGTGAACCTCGCCATGCGCCAGGGGCTGATCACCTAGTCGCCCACACCTAGCTCCCCCAAACGGCGGAGGCAAAAGCTCCCCTGTGGATGGATGTGCCTAACCCCCCCCTACAGTACGCTGGACCTATGACACGCGTCTACTTGGCCAATGCCAAACTCGATGAGCGCTCCGCCCTGCGCCTCACGCTCCAGGATCTGAAGTTGGAGCTGGCTGGCGAAGCAGCCGATTGGCCAACCACCCTGGCACAGGCACCCGTCAGTCACGTGGACATGCTTCTGGTGGATTGGGAATTGCTTTCTGATTCGCCCAATGCCGCACTGGCAGAGCTGCGCCAGGCCTGCCCGGCTGCGCTGGTGATCGTGCTCATCAGTCAAATGGATGCCCGTCAGCGGGCCGCGCTCTCTGCCGGCGCCGATGCGTTTATCAGCAAAGGCGATACGCCTAAGCGCGTGGCCGAGTACTTGCGCACCTTCGCCTCAAGTGCTGCGATGAATTGATGACACCTGGCTGTTGGCTGGAGTCCGATATCCCGGCGCACTCCGCTGCCCCGAGCGCCGGCGCAAACTTGGGACAGCTGCAAGGAATCACCGGAGGTGCCTATGAATGACAAAGATTCGTAAGGATAGACAAGGCGACAAGTGCCAAGCCGTGCCCCTCAATCAGAAGAATTAGGAGACAAACCATGAATATCCTCATCTACCTCGTCGCTGCGGCGATCATCGGTTGGCTGGCAAGTGAAATCATGCGCGACCGGTCGAGCCTGTTGATCAACATCGTGGTGGGCGTCGTGGGCGCCTTCCTGGCCGGCTACTTCCTCAGCCCGATTTTCCATGTCGGGACGATCAACGATGCCATCAACCTGCCCACCATGCTGGTGACGCTGCTGGGCGCCGTCATCGTGATCGCGGTTGTCCATCTTCTCCGCCGCAGAGTGTGAGCCCAGTCACCCAATTTCTGGCACGCCGTTTAGAGGCTTCCTTGAGCAGGGGTGCGCCTGTGCACCCCTGCAGAATTCTCGGATCAACCCGTCGCGTTTGTGAAAATCTTCACATATCGTTTGGGAGGTCGAAATGACAGACAACAGTGTTTCAGAAGTCCGAATGACACAAAAGGAACCGGAAAGAGAACGGCGCATTTTCACCTTCAAGGCCACCCAGCTGGTCTGGCTGCTGTTCGGAATCCTGGAAGCTGCGTTGGCGCTGCGTGTTGGGCTGAAGCTGATCGCCGCCAACCCCGACAGCCCAATTGCCGCATTCGTATACGGTTTCACCAGCCTCTTCCTGCTCCCCTTTGCTGGGTTGACCGGAACGCCATCGGCCGGAGGCATGGTGCTGGAGATCTCAACCGTGATCGCCATGGTCGTATATGCCTTGATTGCCTGGGGGCTTGAGCGAATTATCTGGCTGATCTTCTACCGCCCCACCGCCCCCGTGGAAGGCGTCACCAGAACGACGACCACCGATCATCACGCTCAGACGTAGATGATTAACAGGGATCGGGATGAGACTTGCGGTTGATCAACACCAATCGGAGCCGGAAGTTGTTCAGCCGGGGCCGCCACTTTCGGCCTGGATCCGAAACGTCGTGGTGGGTGCCATCCGATGGCTGATCGAGCTCACCGCACTGACTGAAACGGACCAGTTGGAAGCTGGAGTTTTTATGGGTCACCAGGGGCGAGACCGGTAAGGTCTGGTCGCAAGGCGTGTGTAGGTGGGAGATTGCGTCTCTCGCTGCCGCGCCACCTGATCTCCCGGCAAGTAATCTGGCATGGGTACGAGCTTCACTGACAACAAAGACAATGGAGGACAAAGACAACATGAATAGGACGATGAGCGTTATGGCCGGAATGCTGATCGGTGGGCTGGCCGGCGCAGGAGCAATGCTTCTGTTAGCACCCCAATCGGGTGAGAAGACGCGGGCTCTGATCCAGCAAAAGGGCGTCGAAGTGCGGGATCGGACGACCGAAGTGGTCGACCAGGCCCTGGCCCAGGCTCGTTCCGACTCGCAAGAGATTGCGAGTGAGGTTCGGGAGAGGGCCGGCCAGCTCAAGCAGCTCGGGCAGGACAAGCTCGTGGCGGGGATGGATCGTGCGTCCTCAGTTCTTGATGCCGGAAAAGTGGCTGTCAGGGACGCCTGATAGAGCAGCCGTTTGATCAGCTCGTCGGCGGGCGCCGCTTGACCGGGCACCCGCCGACTTCCCGTCACATTGAGAAGGGACCATCATTATGAACTTCACCCGAAACATCGGTATGCTCCTGCTTGCCATCTTCCTGATTGCATGGGGTCTGATACACCTCCTCGGAATTGGCGGCCTGGACGCGATCCTGGCGATCATCGCCATCGCCGCTGGCATCTTCATCCTTCTGGGACGTTAGGGAGGTTGACCTTCATCTATCGACCTGTCAAGCCGGATCTTTCAAGTTCGAAAAAGGAGCAATCGCATGTTGACCTGGATCATCGTCATTTTGATCGTTCTTTGGCTGCTCGGCGCATTTGGTCGGAGCATCATCCCCAGCATCCCGGACACTGGGAACGCGATCCATGTTCTGATCGTGATCGCCATCATCCTGGTGGTCTTGAAGCTGTTGGGCATCATCTAGGCGCAACTTTGCCGGCTCGCGCCAAAGCCGTTTCCGGGTCGCCGATCTGGTGAGCGACCCAAGCATTTGGGTTGGCTTCCGGCAGTCTGACAACGGCAAGCGCTCAACCAAGGGCGCAAGTTGACGACTTGTCGTCCCAGAGCTCGAGCTAGCGCGTGGGTCCAGATACCCTATGCGCTCAGGGGTTGGGCATTCTAGGTGGCTCCGCAGACGAGGGCGAGTGCTGTCGTCTTCGCGGGGACCCATAGCAAGACGGAGGTGTGCGGAATCCTCCACCCGTCGGTGCGGGTGGCTTTTCCTGCCGAGTAGCCATGAAAACTAGACACAAGAACCAGCGCGCTATTCTTGAGGCCATCGCTCACCGTGCCATGCTTCAGTATGGGCTGCTGCCTGATTTTTCGGCGGCGGTTATGGCCGAGCTTGGGCGGCTGAAGGAACCTGCGCCCGCAGGAGAGGCTTCCGCCAACCGCCCACCGGAAATACGTGACATGCGAAACCTTCTGTGGGCATCGATTGACAACGACGACTCGCGCGACCTCGATCAACTCACGGCTGCCGAACAGCTGCCAGGAGGCAAGGTCAGAGTCCTCGTCGCCGTGGCTGACGTAGCCTCGCTGGTGAAGCATGGCCTGGCTATCGACGAGCATGCCCGGCACAACACCACCTCCGTCTATACAGCTGCCAGAGTCTTTCCCATGCTTCCCAATGAGCTTTCGACGGATCTCACCTCATTGAATTTCGGTGAGGAGCGCCCGTCGATCGTGGTCGACATGGTGATAGATGAGGATGGACAGCTCAGCAATTCCGATATCTACCAGGCGCGAGTGACAAACCACGCCAAGCTTGCCTACAACAGCGTGGCTGCCTGGCTGGACGGGAGCGGTAGTGCGCCGGAAGCCATCACCGCCGTCAAGGACCTGGCCGAAAATATCCGCCTGCAAGATCACATTGCGCAACGGATGAAGAAGCTACGGCATCAGCATGGGGCGCTCAGCCTGGAAACAATTGAGGCCAAGGCCATGTTCGACGGAGACCAAATCCGCACCCTGGAGATAGAACAAAAGAACCGTGCCAAAGAAATCATCGAGGACTTCATGGTCGCAGCCAACGGTGTGACCGCACGTTATCTCTCCACCAAGAGCTATCCCTCAATCCGCCGCGTCGTTCGCACGCCAAAGCGCTGGGACCGGATCGTCGAAATTGCCAGTGGCCGAGGGTTCAACCTTCCTGAGCGCCCGGATTCGAAGGCGTTGGAGGAGTTCTTGGTCAGCCAGAAGACGGCCGATCCGCTGCGCTTTCCCGATCTGTCTTTGGCCGTGATCAAGCTTCTGGGGGCCGGCGAGTATATTGCCGAACTTCCTGACGCGGATGCGCCCGGTCACTTTGCACTGGCCGTCAAGGACTATGGTCACTCGACGGCTCCCAATCGTCGCTATCCCGACCTGCTTACCCAACGGCTATTGAAAGCCGCCCTGGAAGGGAAGCCTGCGCCCTATAGCAAGGGCGAGCTCGATGTTCTGGCGGCTCACTGCACTCAGGCGGAAGATTCCGCCAACAAGGTCGAACGTCAGGTTGGTAAGTCCGCAGCTTCCCTTCTGCTGCAATCGAGAATCGGAGAGCAATTCGACTCGATCGTCACGGGCGCTTCTGAGAAAGGGACCTGGGTTCGGTTGATAGACACCCCGGCTGAGGGAAAGCTGGTTCAGGGGTTTGAGGGCCTAGACGTCGGCACCCAAGTCCGCGTGCAATTGACATCGCTTGATGTGCAGAAAGGGTTCATCGATTTCAAGAGAGTCAGTTCATCAAAGCATTAGGATTGAGACTCGTGGAGCTGTTGGCGAATTGAGCAAAGGAGATCTCCCTTGAAAAGACTGGCTGGCCTGTGGATCGACCATCGCAAGGCCGTCATCGTGATGGTTTCAGATGAAGGGGAGGAGACCAAGGAAATTGGCTCAAACATGGAGGGCAACATCCACGCTCCAGGCCGGTCGAGGGCCGAAGAGAGCTCGACGGAAGATATCAGGGATCGGCAATTCGGTAACCAACTCGACCGTTACTACGATGAAGTCGTGGCCGTGATTCGCAACGCAGACACCATCCTGATCTTCGGTCCCGGCGAGGCCAAAGGAGAACTGATGAAGCGCCTTGAGCCTGCAGGAGTCAAGGGTGTTGTCCTTGAGTTGGAAACCGAAGACAAGATGACCGATGCCCAGATCGCAGCCAAAGTACGAGAGCACTTTCGCTCTTAGAGCCGGCCAGGGAGCCAATGCAAGACCACATGGCCGGGGGGCAGCGTTACACAGGATGAGGAGGAGGCCAATATTGAGCGAAGAACGAAAGATCACGCCCGAGGAGGCGCAGACGACCGGAAAACAGTTGGGTCTAGACTGGGCGAAAATCGATCAGGAGCAGTTCCGGCGGGGCCTCGAAGTGGAACTCGAACACGGCGCCCACGATCCGGAGACCGACGTAACGCATGATGACATGCTGTTGACGGGCAAGATCGCCTGGGCTCACTTGAAGGAGATAGGCGACTACTACACCCGCTTGGATCAGCTTGAAGCCGAGGCCCTGTCCCAGCCCTAGACGACAGAATCCATCCAGCCACCTCGGGCGAGAATGGACACGAAGCCCGGCTGAAGGAGGCTCCCGGCAGGTTGTCCGACCCTGCCGCATCCGAGCCGAATGTCGGACCCCGATTGAAGAGCTACTGACTCAAAAGGAGATACGACAATGAATATGAGACTCTCTGCTCCTGACGTGCCCCCACTTCTTGATCCACTTTCTAAGTTAGACTCACCTGTTGCAGCGGTTGTCCAATGGTGATCCATGCTGCCGGCGCGGGCGGCTTGTAGCTCAGCGAACTGTGCGGCCTGATGTGATTGCACCGTCCCGGCACGGGGTATTCCCATCTCCACATCTCAACCAATTGCCTGGCTTCTTTCACGGTGTAGAAGATCTCCCGATCGAGCAGCTCGTCCCGCATTTTCCCGTTGAACGATTCAACGAAGCCGTTCTCCCAGGGGCTCCCGGGTTCGATGAACAAGGTCCTCACGCCAAGATGGGTCAGCCACTCCCGGATCCTCTTGGCTGTGAACTCAGGCCCGTTATCCGAGCGGAGGTGCACAGGGACGCCTCGCTGACAGAACAGATCGGCAAGGCAATCCTGGACATCCCCATGCCTGATGTTCCGGGCCACGATCGACGCCAGGCATTCCCGGGAGTACTCATCGATGATGTTCAGGATCCGAAATACCCGGCCGTTGTGTGTTCGCTCCTGGACGAAATCGTAGCTCCATACATGGTTCGGGTACAGCGGACGAAGTCGCACACATGAGCCATCGTTCAACCAGAGCCTGGAGCGTTTAGGTTGCCTGGCAGGCACCTTCAAGCCCTCTTTCCGCCAAATCCGTTCAACACGCTTGTGGTTCACCCTCCACCCCTGGTTTCTGAGCAGCGCCGTGATCCTGCGATATCCATAGCGGCCATACCGGCTTGCCAGCTCAACAATGTGCTCGGTGAGCACAGCCTCGTCTCCAGCTTCCTGCCCTACACTGCGCTGTGTCGATCGAGGCTGGCCCAGGACCCTGCACGCCCGGCGCTCGGAGACACCCAGGGTCTGCTGAACCCGCTCGACAGCCCTGCGCCTCCTGGCCGGGCTCGTCAATTTCCCGAGGCGGCTTCCTTCAGGATGGCATTGTCCAGCGAGAGATCGGCTACCAGCTTCTTCAACCTGACATTCTCCCGCTCGAGTTCCTTGAGCCTGCGGACTTGCGAAGTCCGCATCCCACCGTACTCTTTTCTCCAGCCGAAGGTCCTGCGGTTTGGGCAGGGCGGTAGTAGGTCTGATCGCTCACGCCCAGGGACTTGCAGGCTTGCCCCACGGTTTGGCCCTGGCTGAGCAGAACCTCGGCTTCACGGAGTTTGCTGATAATCTGTTCTGGGGTGTATCTTCGTCGTGGCATTTGACCCTTCTCCCTTATCTGACCCTAACTCTACATCTGGATCAGTTTTTGGGGGGCAGGTCACTCGGCCCGTTCAATCTTGACGCGATTAGGACATCGCGGCCCTTCCCTAGTCTGCGGCGCTCGGTCGTGAACCTCGCTAACTTGGATAGTTGTTCCTTGTTCCACGGCTCGCTGACCGAGACCAGGATCGACGATGCGCCCCTGTACACGCTGAGCACTAGCTTTCCTTCGGGCTCAAGAACGCGTTATGTTTCTGCGAGGACATGGTCGGGGTTTCTCATGCTCTCCAGAACGCCAAGGGCAGTCTCAGCCGAGAACACTCCGTAAGCGAACGGAAGCGGGTCACTTGCATCTGACAGCACGAAGTCGACTTGGTCGTCAACGCCCCTCTCCTTTGCACGCATACCTGCGGTTGCCACCATCGATGTTGAGAAAGAAATCCTCGGGGTTCTTGTCGCAAGACTGAGGTCCAACGAGAGTTTGCTATCCTTAAAGTATGGTCCCTTCATCTGTGGCGCGGCTTTGCGTCTAGCTAGTTCATGCCCATCGAGCATAATGCAGCCTCCTGACCAAGGAATCGCCCTTCCGATTTGGATCTTGCCGGAACCCTCGAGGATTGCCGAGATGTGTATGACGCCACGCGCTTTTCATGGAAGTTTCAGATGCGGTCATCTTGCCCAAGCAATACAGAACCGTCTGGCGGACAAGAGGAAACATGACAGATCCGCCGCATGGAAGTGGGCTTGTCGGATGATCGACAGGTATGTCGGGCCACGTGAAGTTGTCCCCGGGTTCCTCGCCCATCGAGGCAACTCTTCGACCCTTGTTCGTATCTGAATAGGAGAAACAATATGAACGTGAGACTCGATCACAAACGCGCCCTCGTTACTGGCGGCAATTCCGGGATCGGCGCGGCGATCGCGCTTGATCTTGCCGCCGCCGGCGCAAGAGTGGCGATAAATTACGTGACTCATCCTGAAGCGGCGGATGAGCTCGTCCAGAACATCAACGGGAACCACGGGGAGGCGATTTCAATTCAGGCAGATGTTTCCGACCCAAAGGCGGTTGGGGATCTCTTCAGGCAAATCGATGCGGCGTGGGGAGGAATCGACATTCTTATCAACAACGCCGGCATTGACGGCGTCTCCGCCTTGGGTTGGGATGATGATATTGCGGCCTGGCGACAAGTGATCGAGGTGAATTTGTTTGGAGTTTTCTATTGCGCCCGGGAGGCCCTGAAGCGCATGGTGCCCCAGAAGAGCGGGGTCGTGCTCAACATGAGTTCGGTGCATGAGGAAATTGCCTGGTCCCGCCATAGTGCCTACACCGCCAGCAAGGCAGCCGTAGCCATGTTGTCCAAGACTCTGGCGCAAGAGGCAGCCCCCTTCGGGATACGGGTGCTGGCAATTGCGCCCGGAGCGATCAAAACGCACATCAACCGCTCAGTCTGGAGCGATCCTCAGAGCCTGCAAGACTTGCTGGAGAAGATCCCGCTCCACCGTATGGGAGAACCTGATGAAATCGCTCACATGGCGGTGGTGCTCGTTTCGGAAGCCGCCTCCTATCTGACTGGACGCACGGTATTCGTGGATGGCGGTATGACCGATTACCCCGACTTCGCTCATGGTGGCTAATTGCACGCCGCCACATACAGAAGGAAAAGGGCATGTGTCCATCCTTTAGTTCCGCGCCGGGAGGGCCCGGGATCCCAGCGCGTTGGACATCCAGTGCCAAAACTGGCGTCGGCACGGCCCTCAGCAGCAAAAGTCACGTATGGTTCACGTTGAGCCACGGTATCTTGAACGAGTTGTATTACCCCCGTATCGATCAAGCCTGCGTCCGCGATATGGGGTTCATTGTTACAGACGGAACGAATTACTTCACCGAGGAGAAGCGAGACGCCAACTCCTCGGTTCATTGGCTGGCTGATGGCGTGCCCGGATTCGGGTTGGACAACACTTCGCGTGATGGCCGCTATCGCATTGAGAAGCAGGTTGTTGCTGACCCACAAAGAGACACAGTGCTGCAGCAGGTCCGGTTTGTCGCGCGGCAAGGAAGACTGTCCGATTATCATCTTTACGTCCTCCTCTCGCCCCACCTGGGCAATCGCGGCAGCGGCAACACCGCCTGGCTGGAGGAATTCGAGAGGACCCCGCTGCTGTTTGCACAGCGGAACGGTTTTGCTTTGGCGCTGGCATGTTCCGCACCGTGGCTAAGGCGGTCTGCAGGTTACGTGGGCTCGTCTGATGGATGGCAGGACCTGAGAGCGCACAAACAGATGATTTGGGAATATGTGCGGGCTGAGGACGGCAATGTCGCTCTAACGGCTGAGATCGACCTCGCCGAGTCACAGGGAAGCTTCGTGCTGTCGCTCGGCTTCGGCAGCAGCCCAGCGAGCGCGGCCCGAAATGCCCTCGCCAGCCTGGGCGAAGGTTTTGACAAGGCGAAGCGCGTCTACATCTCCGGCTGGCAGGAATGGACAAAGACACACGCCTCGCTGAAAGAGAAGGGACCCGGATCAAAGGACCTATCACGGATCAGCCTCGCCGTCTTGCGCACCCACGAGTCCAAAACTGCCCCCGGAGGCTTTATCGCCAGCCTGTCTATCCCATGGGGATTCAGCAAGGGGGACGATGATCTGGGCGGGTACCATCTTGTCTGGTCGCGCGACATGGTGGAAACGGCAGGCGGCCTGCTAGCTGCTGGCGCGCACCAGGACGTGCACCGTGCTTTGGACTTTTTGCGGACCACTCAGCAGGCGGATGGGCATTGGGCCCAAAACATGTGGTTGGATGGTTCCCCTTATTGGGATGGAATCCAAATGGACGAGACCGCATTGCCGATTCTGCTGGTTGACCTGGCCCGTCGCGAAAGAGCATTGGGTGATAGTGACGTGGCCCACTTTTGGCCAATGGTCCGCCAGGCCGCAGGCTATTTGGCGCGCAACGGCCCGGTTAGCCCTGAGGATCGCTGGGAGGAAGATCCGGGCTATTCACCCTTCACCGTCGCCGCGGAAACTGCCGCACTCCTGGCTGCGGCGGACCTGGCCGATCTAAATCACGAAGCCTCCATAGCAGTCTACCTGCGAGAGACAGCCGATGTTTGGTACAGCTCCATCGATCACTGGATGTATGTGTCTGGCACGGACTGGTGCCGGAAGTTCAACGTCAATGGATATTACGTTCGAATCGCCCCACAGGCGACTGCGGATGGTGCATCGCGTTTCCAGGAAGATGTGCAAGTAAAGAACGTTACAGCTGCCGAGGAAACCCGCGAGGCCGAACATCTGGTGAGTCCCGACGCATTGGCCCTGGTGCGTTTTGGGCTGCGCACCGCCGACGATCCTCGTATTCGTGACACTGCACAAGTGATTGACGCCTTGCTCAAGGTGGAAACACCGTCGGGTTCCACCTGGCATCGCTACAACGACGATGGCTATGGTGAGCATTTGGATGGCGCGCCATTTGACGGAACTGGGGTTGGCCGCGGATGGCCATTGCTTACTGGTGAACGGGCCCACTACGAACTGGCAGCAAACCGAGTGGAACGTGCCAATAAGCTCCTGGCGACATTGGAATCTTTCGCCAATGAAGGCGGCCTGATCTCGGAGCAAGTCTGGGACTCGCCGGATATCCCTGAACGGGAGCTGTTTTTTGGTCGGCCTTCTGGTTCGGCCATGCCCCTAGTGTGGGCGCATGCTGAGTACCTCAAGCTGCGACGCTCATTGCGCGACGGGCGCCTTTTTGATCTACCGCCACAAACCGTCGAGCGGTACCTTACAGGGAAGACCGTATCCCCACGAGTGGTGTGGCGATTCAATCATAAGATCCGATGGCTGCCGGCCGGCAAGAACTTGCGCATCGAGACACTGGCGCCGGCTGTTGTTCATTGGAGCGCCGATGATTGGAACACCGTCACGGATGCTCACACACACGATGTGGGACTGGGGATTCACATCGTCGATCTCCCAACACAGGCATTTTCCAAAGGAAAGCAGATCATGTTTACGTTCTACTGGCCCGAAGCTGGTCATTGGGAGGGTACGGACTTCATTGTTCGTGTCGGTCCGTCGGTCCAGGAAGAGTCTGCCTCAGCCCGGAAGAGCGCGTCAAATGAACAACAAGCCTAAGCCGGTCAACAATCGGTTCGTCTATCTCACCGCTGCCACATCGGCGCTGGGAGGCCTGCTTTTTGGCTATGACACCGGAGTTATCTCAGGCGCCATTCTGTTCATTCAGCATGATTTTTCTCTGTCGGCGGGAATCGAGGAAATCGTCGTCAGCGCAGTCTTGCTGGGAGCGTTGGCTGGCGCGGCAGCCGGAGGAATATTAGCCGACCGCCTGGGACGCCGTAGGTTATTGATCGTCACCGCGTGTGTGTTCGGTTTGGGGGCCATCGGGGCGGCTCTGGCGCCCGGCACAGGCTGGCTGATCGCCGCAAGGATCGTGGCCGGCGCCGCCATAGGCGTGGCTTCGTTTGTGGCCCCGCTCTACATCTCCGAGATTGCTCCAGTGGCAATTCGTGGGGAACTGGTCTCGATCAATCAAGTTGCTCTCACCAGCGGTATTGTGATCTCCTACCTAGTGGACTACGCCTTTGCCGGGTCGCAGGCTTGGCGCTGGATGTTTGCGATAGCGGTGATCCCTGCGGCCGCATTTGGCATGGGATTGATGATTGTCCCCGACAGCCCACGCTGGTTGGTGGCTCGCGGACACGTGGATCAAGCCCGGGACGTGCTGAACAGAATTCGCGTCCCCGAAAACGTATCCGGCGAGCTCGAAGCGATTCAACAAAGCGTGACGGGACAGAAAGGACACTGGTCCGAACTGCTCAGCCCGCTCTTGCGAATGGCAATGATCGTAGGCGTAGGTCTGGCCATTGCCCAGCAAATCACGGGTATCAACACGGTCATCTACTACGCCCCAACCATTTTCACCTTCGCTGGCCTTTCTTCGGCGTCGGCGGCGATTCTGGCCAGTCTGGGCGTCGGTGTCGTCAACGTGCTCTTGACACTAGTCGCCATGCAGCTGATTGACCGGATCGGCAGGCGGCCGCTCTTGTTGGTGAGTTTGGGGGGCATGACGCTGAGCCTGATCGTTTTGGGGCTGGCGTTTTGGCTGCCGCAATTGTCCGGCAGCTTAGGCTGGATCGCTGTTGTGAGCCTGATGGTCTACGTCGGCTCGTTTGCTGTGGGGCTGGGGCCAGTCTTCTGGTTGATACTCTCGGAGATCTACCCGCTGCGCATCCGGGGCCGGGCCATGAGCATCGGGACGATCGCCAATTGGACCGCCAACCTGATTGTGGCCTTGTCGTTCCTGACGCTCACGCAAGTTGTGGGGAAAGCCGTCACGTTCTGGTTGTATGGGGCTGTCAGTATCGGGGCATGGCTCTTTGCCTATTTTCTCGTGCCAGAAACCAAAGGGAAAAGCCTGGAAGAAATCGAATCCCTCTGGCGGGCGGGAAAGCATCCCCGAGCGCTTTGATACCAGGGCCGCGACCTGCAACCACGAATATCCCGTGTTCGAATCGGTGCGGTATCTGGCTTTCGAACTGATCCACACGCAGTGGAAAATTGACTTCGCAGCTAGGCTGGGTCGGTGCCACGCGAGCGGAGCAACCGCGCCGCAGCGGCATCGGAAGGGCTCCCCTCGTGAATCTAACAGAACCCAGTAGGACCCTACACGTTGCCCATGCCCCAACTAAGCATCATCGGCGGTAGACTTCACGCCGACACCCCGCTTGAGTTCCAGGACTTCATTGTTGTTCCGGTAGGCGAAGAGGCCCTCTCGCAGGCCGTCTACATGCCCGGGAAGATCCGTCGGGCGGCAGGTGGGCGGGTCCGCCAGGTGGGACACTCGGCCCTGGTAGGGGATGGGAGCGGATTCGCCCCTTCCGTTGCGCAAGAATCAGCTTGCGGCTGACCTTGTCCTTTGTTACATTGAAGATGCAGACTACTGACGGGCCTCGACTTGGAGATGGCAATCGACGCCGCCGCCAACTACTCCCGGGAAAGTGAAGGCTACGTGATTGGTGGTCGGTTGGTGCTGACAACTGACTTGGAAACACTGCCCGAAGCGTGGTGCGAGGCATATCCGCCTAGGTCGATCGAGGAGCCTTTCAATGAAGACGACCTTGAGTCCTAAAAGCGGTTGACGGATCGGATTGGTGAGAGAGTCCAGCTTGTCGGGGACGATCTATCTTTCACAAATCCGCAGAGAGTAGCCTTGAGTGTCCAGCAAGGTCTGGCAAACACGATTCTTGTCAAACCCAATCAGATAGGAACTTTGGGTGAAACTCGCCAGGTCATCGACCCGGCGCAGATCGTCTGATAGCGTCGGGTTTGCATCATCGTGTGTGTCGATGATCTGGAGGCTTGGTGGCGCAGGTTCGGCACCTGCTGGTGCTGGCGGCCGCCGGATCGATGGGACCACGCCGGCTCATCCGGGATCAACTGCTCGATCGGGGTCTGGTTGAAGGGAGCGACTGGGGGGGCGGCTGGATCCGGATCATTTATGGATGCCTCTGCATCATGCATGAGGCGACGTAAATCCTCAGTGAAGGAAGCAGCATAGGTTTCGGCTTGGTCACAGCGACCATCAAGCACGCTGGTCTTGCTTGCATACGCGCGATCAGCAACGGACCATCAACAGCACAGTCCTTCGATTGCGAGCGTAAGAAGACCGCCGACGACAAGGCCCGCAATTGCGAAGGAACCTGTGAGTTGGGCCTGTTGTGTGGGACCGGGCACCAACTGTCTCCTTTGGTGCAGCGCTAAGGAGCGTCCCAACGCCCTCGAGCTTCGCGAAGCACCCTGAGCGCAGCCGAAGGGGATCGGCCCGGGCCACGCACCGCACCGCCCCAGCCTCGTTCTGAGCATGCAGCAATGACGCCAAACTCGCCCAGCGTCCCTCGCGAAGCACACTGCAAGTGCGGTCCCATCCAGCGAGATGATAGTATGAAAGCGCTGCACCTCCCAGTAGACTGGGTCTGTCAGGATCCGAGTCCACCAAAGGAGGTGCAACATGTTCCATTCCGATTATACGATCGGTTGTGATGCCCACAAGCACTACTCGTTCTTCGCCGTTCTGGACTCCCAGGGCCACGTTGTGGAAGAGCAGCGGATTGCACACCAGCCAGGCGTGCATCCGGGCTTACCTCTCCCGCTTCCCAGCCGGCACGCCGGTCGCCCTGGAGACCGTCGGAAACTGGTACTCCCGGTAGGACACCGGGACGGTGTGGATCGTCGATGAGATCGAGGCCGCCGGGTGCACCCCCAGGCTGGCCCACGCCCTCTTCGCCAAGAAAATGATGGCCAACATCCACAAGAGTGACAAGCTCGACGCCAAAGGCCTGGCCACCCTTGAACACCTCGGCTCCCTGCCCACGGTGTGGATTGCGCCCGGAGACGTCCGTGATGCCCGTGAACTCCCTCGCACACGGATGGCTTTCTCCAAATCTAGAGCCTCCCTCAAGAACCGCATGCACTCCACCCTGGCCAAGTACGCTCTCACCCTCAACACCGAGAGCGACATCTTCGCTCCCAAGTGGCGCCCTTCCCTGCTCAAGCTCTTCGATCAGCTGCCCGATGAGACCCATCGCTGCATGGTCCAGGAGCTCGAGCTGCTTGAGCTGGTCCAGCAGCAGATCAATCAGCTCGAAGTCAGGATCAAGGAGCGGATCAAGCTCACCCCCAGCATGCAGGTCGTGCAGACCGTCCCCGGCGTGGGCACCATCCTTTCGATCGTCATCACCCTGGAAATCGGCTCCATCGACCGCTTCAGCACCCCCAAGAAGCTGGCCGGCTACTCGGGCCTGGTCCCCAGGCTCAGCGCCAGCGGGGGGCACGTCCACTACGGCCGCATGGTCACACCGTCCCGGTGTCCTTCGGGAAGCAAGCCAACAACTACCTGAAATGGGCCTTCATCGAAGCCGCCAACGTGGTCGTCCGACACCGGCATCACCCCAACTGGAGAAACAAGTACGTCTCCCACCTCTACGAACGGGCCAAGCGCCGCAAGGGCCACGCCGTCGCCATCGGTGCCACCGCTCGTTATCTCGCTGAGTCAGCTTTCTGGGTTCTCAAGAAGAGTGAGCCCTACCAGGAGCCGCCTCACTGGGCTCCCGGAGGGATAGAACACCCTATCTCGCTCAGTCAGGGGAAGGTCCCCGCCTAGCAAGGTGCCGCGTTCTTGGCGGTATGGGTCCTTTGAGATCCGCGAGATGATTGGGCCTCCCCTGGCGAATCAGCTCATGCCTCCACCGAGAGGCGCACACCGTCCCGGTGTCCTACAGGATGGATGTTTCCGGCGAGACCGGCTGGGTCTTGAATTGCTGGAGGGCAATCGAACAAAGAAAAAACTCCCCGGAAGGGGGAGAACAACTTCATTTAACGAACGGGGATCTTGACAGGGGAAGGGCTTTCATGGATGTTATCCCGCTCACTCTTGGACTGCACAGAACCCGCTTTCCTTCCTACATGTGGTCACCCGAGGCAAGGGTCAGCGCGAGCCTAACATGGAGAAAGTGAAACCGTGAGTTGATTGCGACTCCCTTGCCGAACATACTCATGCCGCATAGACGGCGAATAGAAGTCTCCGGGCAGACCGGCTTGATTGCGATTGGCATCCCAAAATGCAAAGGTGCTTATGACCAGACAGCTCTCTTTGATTCCGAGAAGACCCAATTGGCGCAAGCAGCGTGTTCATAGATGTTGGGCGGCCTCCTTGGACTGGCACTTCTAACCAGATCATCGAATCTGTCGCACATTAGTGTTCGCCCAACCGCCCGAGAGTGCTTTCGAGGGAATGCTTCAACTTCTCGGCCGCGCCCTCAACTGCCTGCTCCACAGTTTCCGCTTGATCGCTGACCACTATTGGCTGAAGGCCCACGAGACTGGCTTCCAGCAGGCAGCGTATAGCGTTATAGCCGGTCTTTTTATCGCTGTTCTGGTCGCTAAGATATACATCCACCCGTGTGATTCGCTCATTGAGGTGGTCGACCGCCCCCCTAACGACGGCTTCGACATGTTGGGTCAGCTCATTGATGCCTTCGATGTTGCTATCGGTGTTGATCTGAACGTGCATCTGTCTATGCTCCTTTCCTTCTGTTTGTCCATGGCGGTTGACGATCAGTGCGAATGCACGCAAGAATGCTTCTTCTAGCCATTCTGCCCACATTCTTCCAGAGGTCTACGCATTTCTTTTCCTAAAGGTATCACTTCTCGTAACCGCCAAACAACAGCCTCGATCTGAAGTGCCGGGGCTACGCTCCGCCCTGCCCCTGAACTGTCCCGAGATACCATGCAAGGGCTCGCCTTCAAGCGGCAGGCCGCTGCGGTGTATGCTCCCTCAAAACCCCTGTAAGGAGAGTGAGTCATGGACAACGCAGCGACCAGCCAGCCCCAGTATACATTGGGTCCTTCCCTCTTCCTCGCCTTCGAGCTGGACGACCGGGGCTGGAAACTCGGGTTCACCACCGGCCTTGGTAGAGATCCACGAAAGCGCAGCATCCCACCGCGAGATCTGGAGGCTCTGCTAAGGGAAGTCACTCTGGCCAGGAATCACTTCGGCCTGCCGCCAGATACCCCGGTTTTGAGCTGTTATGAGGCCGGCCGCGAAGGATTCTGGCTGCATCGGTACCTCATCGCTCAGGGCATTGAGAGCCTGGTTGTCGACGCCGCCAGCATCGAGGTCAAGCAGCGCCGCCGACGGCTGAAGACCGACCAGGTCGACCTCGCCAAGCTGCTCCGCATGCTGGTGCACCACCACGCCGGCGAGCAGGGCGTCTGGAGCATCGTTCACGTGCCCAGCGTCGAAGACGAGGACCGGCGCCATCTCCATCGGGAGCGCTGGACCCTGTCCGACGAGCGCACCTCCCACATCAACCGCATCAAAGGGCTGCTCGCCTCCCAGGGCGTCCACCTGTCGATCAGAAGGGATTTCCCTGAAAGCCTGAACGCGGTCCGCATCTGGGACGGCACCCCCCTTCCATCCCGCCTGGTTTCTCGGCTGCTGCGCGAATATGAACGCCTCCGGTTTATCGAGGGCCAGATCGGCCAGGTCGAGCTGGAGCAGGCTGAAATCCTGCGCTCTTCGGACGATCCGGCCGTGACCATCGTCCGCCATCTCATGCGCCTGAAGGCCATCGGCGTCCACACCGCCTGGCCCCTGGCCATGGAACTGTTCAGGTGGAGGAAATTCCGCAATCGCCGCCAGATCGGCGGGCTGGCAGGTCTGGCCAGCGTGCCCCTACCAGAGCGGCGACACCAGCCGGGATCAGGGCGTGAGCAAGGCCGGCAACGGACGCCTCCGCGCCCTCGCCATCGAGATGGCCTGCCGTCTCGCACCGGCGTGCCGCCGGTTCTCGCGGCACGAACGGTGGTCCTGGCTCCGATACCAGCCCGAGAGTGAACTCAGCCTGTGGTACCAGGAGCGCTACGCTCGCGGCAGCCGCCGCGTTCGGAAGATCGGCGCCGTGGCTGTCGCCCGCAAGCTGCTTGTGGCTCTCTGGAAATACCTGGAAGAAGGAGAGATCCCGAAAGGAGCCCGTCTCAAACCAGTAACGACTTGAATTCTTTTCCTCCCCCAGGCTCATTCGGCAGGGCTCAGGGGCGGACGGACCGTTTGTATGCCGGGTTTCCTCGTGGAAACCGATCCAGAGATGGGTCCCGCCCGCCCCCTTCTTGCCCTCGCCTTTCGGCGCATGCAGTATACGGTGTCTGGCGGAATGTCAGCCAGCACGGATGGGAGCTGGTCCGGGCGATTCCTCGCCCGACGTTGATCGCCTAACTGCCTGGATGGAGATGCAATCTTCTACCCATGTTCAATTGCTCAGCAGCCGTCTCTTTCAACGCTGCCTTGGGAAGGCCTTGCTCCCTGCCCACCCCTTGACAAGATCGCCTTCATGGGAGCATACAACACTCACGCCAAACTCGCCCAGCATCCCCGGTCCGATCCAGCGAGATGTTAGGAGGCGTTACCATGCCTCATTGCTCTAGTGCGAGCGAAAGTGCCAGCCCTTTGGCAATCTGCTCCATGATGTCGGGAGCTACCGTGCCTAGACGGCGAACCAGACGTTGCTGAGATATGGATCGCACCTGAAACGTGTCCGCCGAGGATTTCTTCGAGAGGCCGGTTCCGGGCACCGCCTCTATCGGGACGTGCCAGGGTGCAGATGCAAATGCCGGGTTCCATTCAGTCACAGGTACGATGATTCTTAGTGGCAATCGGGCAAGCGAATCCCTGTTAACAATGATACAGGGGCGGGTCTTCTTGATTTCCGCCCCAATTGTGGGATCAAGATTCACTTCCCAGACTTCCCCCCAATTCATGTAAAGTCCTCTCCGTCGAGTGCAGAGAACGCTCTGAGTTCAGCGTCAGATTCGTAGAGATGTGCAAGTGAGGTTGCTGCCTCGGAGATCTCCCGCTCCACCGATCTCTGCCGCTCCTTCTCAAGAGCATCTCGAACGAACGCCGAAACACTAATGCCTCGCATCTCTGCCGTTGATGATGCCCATTCGACAAGCTGATCGCTAATCACGATGTTGAGCCGTCTAGATTTGGCAGAATCCTGCGCAACCATAATGCACCTCACTTGTGCGCAAATGACTTACACAACCATCATACACATTAGTCATGAGCATGTCAATGGTGGAAGTCTAGTATGTCACTTGAAATTCAAAAGTGAACCGTTTGCAGCTCAAAAGCGAACCATTTTCATTTGAAAAGCGGACACCCATACTGGCTGCCTGTTCCAGGGTCAGGAGGTGGTCATGTCCCAGCTTCACAAACGGTTCACCGATCAAGAGGTTGGCTTTCTGTTGCAGTCCTATGCTCAGGGGCTCCTCAGGCGAAATGAGATACAGAAGAGGCTCGGCATCGGCAAGACACGTTTCTTCGAGCTTTGGAAGATGTATCGGGCTAATCCCGAAGGCTTCTCCATCAGCTACGAGCGTCCATCGCCTGGGCGCATCTCACCGGAAGCCGAGGCCGTGATTGAACGCGAACTCCTCCGAGAGAAGGAACTGATCGAAGATGATGAGCTGCCCATCACCTCGTACAACTACTCGGCGCTGCGCGACCGTCTCCTGAACCGGGGCATCACCGTGTCGGTCAACACGATCATCGATCGGGCCAGGAAGCTTGGCTGCCACAAGCCCCAGCGGAAGCACAAGACCCATGGCCGAGAAGTGCTGACCAGCTCGATCGGCGCCCTGGTGCAGCAGGATGGTTCAACGCACCGGTGGTCTCCCTTTGCCAATGAGAAATGGACCTTGATCACCGCTATCGATGACTTTACCATCCTGGTATCTTAGGACAGCCGGATGCTGCTCTTTGCCGATTTCTTCTCCGCTGAGACCACCTGGGCTCATATTCAAGCTATCCAGGCGGTGGTGGAGACTTTCGGCGTGCCCCTGCGCTGCTATGTCGACTCCCTGCGGGTCTTCCGCTTCGTCCAGGGCCGGGACAGCGTTTGGCGCAATCACGTGCTGCAGACGGATGACGTCGATACCCAGTGGGGCAAGATGATGGACCGCCTGGGTATCGATGTGATCTACGCTCTCTCACCCCAAGCCAAGGGCAAGATCGAGCGACCTTACCGCTGGATACAGGATCGTGTCGTCCGCACCTGTGCCCTCGAGAAGGTCACTGAGCTGGACGAGGTGAGACAGGTCTTGCGAGAAGAAGTCGAGAGGTACAACCAGCGCCAGGTCCACTCCACCACCAAAGAGATCCCCGCCATTCGCTTCGGCCAGGCTTTGGCCGAAGCCAACAACCTCTTCCGACCCTTCTCCGTCCCCGCCCCCTACACCTCAGCCGACGATGTCTTCTGCCTGCAGGAGACCCGGGTGACCAACGGCTACGGCCGCATCTCGCTGTTCAATCACCAGATCCGGGTGGCCAACGTCCCCCTTCGCGAGAGGGTGGATGTGCATATGGTCCCCAACTTCGAAATGGAAGTCATGCATATCCGCATCTGGCACAAGGAAGAACTGGCTCACACGGTCGACCTGCCGTTGCTGGATTTTGCGGTTCACCTTTGAACTGAAAAGGAGTTCGCTTTTCAGCTGCTCCTAACATCACGGAGGGATTTCCTTCGATTCTCCGAATCCACAGAATTGCAGTAGGTTGGTCCACAAAGACATTCGTGCCCAGGATTATCCGGACCTCCGTCGTCAGTATCGAATTCTGTGCGCCCAAGCCGGGTTGGCAGCAGATTCCCTATCGGCTTTCTGGTGCGCAACTTGGTAAAGTGAGAAGGGTACTCTCAGACAAGACCTTTGAATTCTTTGCCCGCCAGAGACTTTTGATGTAAAGTCTGAACACATATCAACGCATGCAGTTATGTTTATTGCCTCGCCAAAAAGGTCGGGCAAGGGTCTTGGCCAAAAAGGGAGTAGACAAATCCATGACCCTTAGACGGAATGCGCGAAAACGCGTGCAAGGGTCTGGGAAGCGGCGGCAAGGGTCTGCAAAACCCGGATCGAGGGTTCGAATCCCTCCGTCGCCTCCTTGGATGAAGGCCCGATTCCCAAGGACGGTTGAGGGTCTCGGGGCATGTAATCCTCCCGGCCATAGACCGAGTTCTCGGGCCTAACGGCCCAGACTATCCAATCCTCCAAGATCTGGCCGATTCAGCTCCTGGTATGTTGGTTCTCTCGAATGCCCTGACCGCTCAGTCGGCCCAACCAGACTTGCACGGTATGTGAACCTCCGTCGTCTGCCAAGGGGATCCTTCCAGAGGCAAGTGGAGTCCCGTCGAGCCTCACCTGACGCACCCCACGAGAAACGCCTTCCGGGTTCTGGACGTCGATATGGTAGATGCTGCCGCCGAAGCGGTAGTCGATCTTGTACTCGGGCCATCTGGCCGGGATGCACGGATCGATCTCCAGAGCCGCTCCCAACCGTCGCAGGCCAAGGATCCGCTCCACGCCCAGTCGATACATCCAAGCTGCCGACCCCGTGTACCATGTCCATCCGCCTTCCCCGACGTGATCAGGCTGGGCGGATATGTCCCCGGCGATGACGTAGGGCTCAACCCGATAATGCTCCGATCTCTCGTACGTATCGGCGCGCAAAACTGGGTTGAGGAGGCTGAACAAAGCGTGGGCATCATCCCCCCAGCCGAGGTCGGCACAGGCCCAGGCAACCCACACGGCGGCGTGCGAATAGGCGCCGCCGTTCTCGCGCACGCCGGGCGGATAGCCCTCCAGGTAACCGGGATCGCGGCGGGCCTTATCGAAAGGCGGCTCTGCCAGCAAAATCAATCCGTCATTTGGACGAACCAATCTCTGCAAGACCTGGCGCATTGCTTGCTCGGCCCGTCCCACGTCGGCCGCCCCCGAGAGGACCGCCCAGGACTGTGCCACTGAGTTGATGCGCCATTCCTCATCTTCCTTGGAGCCCAGAGGTTGACCATCATCATAGTAGGCCCGCCGATACCAGTCCCCGTCCCAGCCGGCCGATTCCAGTGCTTCGCACAAGCTATCGGCCCGCCCTCGATATTCAACGGCTTGTTCCCCGTGTCCAATTCTGTCACTCAAATCGGCGAAGCGTTTCAACGTCCCGTGCAGGAACCAGCCCAGCCAGACACTCTCCCCTTGTCCTCCGGCACCGACGCGGTTCATGCCGTCATTCCAATCCCCGGTACCGATCAGCGGCAGCCCGTGGCCGCCGAGGGTAAATCCCCGCTCCAGCGCTCGGCGGCAGTGCTCGTAAAGGGTGGTAGTTTCGTTTGTTTCTGGGAACAGGCCATAGCGTTCACCTTCTTCTGCTTGAAGCTCCTCAGTTCTCAAGTACGGAAGCTGCTCGGCCAGCACACCCTCATCTCCAGTCGCTTCGACATAGTGCGCCACCACGAAAGGCAGCCACAGCAAGTCGTCGGATATACGCGTGCGTACACCGCGCCCGGAAGGTGGGTGCCACCAATGCAACACGTCGCCCTCCTCAAACTGGTGCCGCCCCGCCAACAAGATGTGCTCACGCGTCAATTGAGGTGCGGCATGCAGGAAGGCCAGGCTGTCCTGAAGTTGGTCACGAAAGCCGAAGGCACCGCTCGGCTGATAGAGCGCAGCGCGTCCCCACATGCGACATGACAGCGCCTGGTACAGCAGCCACCGATTGAGCATCAGGTCCATGGCAGGGTCGGGCGTGCTCACCGTCACCGTACCTAGTGTCTCTTCCCAAAAGGATTTTGAATCATGCCATGCAGACTCCATCGTCTCGGGATCAGAAAATCTACCCGCCAGGCTGATTGCCTCTTCTCGATCGGCGCCTTGGCCGAGCAGGAAGAAGAGTTCCTTGGTCTGCCCGGCCTCGAGTTCAATGTGAAGTTGGATGGCGGCACACGGGTCCAGGCCGGCTCCCACCGTGCCCTCCAGACCAACCCGGCCAAGGGCAGCCGGCCGGCGAGGATCTCCCATGCGCCCCAAGAACTCCCTTCGATCGGCGGTCAGGCCGTGGGGCGGCTGGCTGGCGGACAGGAAGGCAAAGCGCGATGCAAATTCGGCGTTGTAGGGGTTGTGGGCCAGCAGGGCGTTAACTTGGGGTTCGTACTCGGATATGACATACTGCGCCGTCGCCTCCCGGTCACCGCCAAGCACCCAGGGTACGTAGCACGTCGCTGTCAATCTGCGCGGCCGGTGCCACTGGTTTTGGAGGCGCAAAGCCATCACCTTCACCGCCGCGTCCGGGGCGACGAACATGCGCATGTGCTGTTTGAGCCCGTGGCTTTGATGCTCGAAGACACTGTAACCTGGGCCATGCCGAACCAGGTACGGTGTCGGGGCGGGGGCAGGCTGAGGTGTTGGCGTCCAAATTAGGGATGTCTCTTCGTCGCGCAGATAGATCGTCTCGCCTGGCGGATCGCTGATCGGATCATTCGCCCATGGAGTCAGTCGATTCTCGGCGCTGTTCTCCGCCCAGGTCGAGCCAGCACCGGATTCTGAAACCAGGAAGCCGAAGTGGGGATTGGCAACAACATTGATCCATGGCCTCGGGGTGTGCTCGCCGGGCCTCAAGTAGATTTGGTACTCAAGACTCTCCGGGCTGAACCCACCCAGCCCGTTGTCATGGGTCAAGTTAGGTGGTCGTGGCAGATCTTCAGTGGGTTCAACATCGTCGAGGGAGCCTAATGTCGGCCCAAAGGCAGGTAGGCGGGCTCGCTCAGCCGCCGGCTCACTCAGTTGACTGGCAAGTGTCCCGCGAGATCCGTCAAGAACGACACGGGCGGCGGTCTCCAGGAGAACGCGATCTTCGATGGCCATCTGGTCTGAACTCAACAGGTAGATTCCCCCTCGCTGATTCAAATAGGTGTCGCTGTGCATGCGTACCATCAAGCGATACAACTCACCCTGAAGTTCCTGCCCATAGCCCGTTTCCTTGTCAACTCGCAAGACGATGTCGATTTTGATCCCGCGCCGACGCCAATAGGAATGCGCGCGCAACACATCGCGCACCAACAGGCTTTCTTCGCCGCTCTTCAATAGGACCAGCAGGATGGGGTAATCCCCCGAAATGCCGAAACCCCATAGGCCGTGCTGTCCCTTATGGTTGGCGGCCAGCGTGCCCGCGGCGGCTCTCAATCTGGCGCTCGGGTACAACAGGGCCGATAGAAGGCGATCCATCAATTCAAGATCCTGCGTGTTCAATGACTGCTCGCCCAGCTCGCGTTCGATCAGCCTCCGCGCTTGGCCGAGGGCCCGCCCAATCATGGTTCGGCTCTGATAGCGCCGAGCTGTGGCCAACACCTCACTCCGGCCGTGTCCCACCAAGGTCAGGAAATCCAGGCGGGCTGTTGCATTCGGCGCCAACTCAAAGCTCAACCCCAAGGACATCAGCGGGTCCAAGGTTGCCCCCGACGCACCAGAGGGACCCGGCGCTTCAGCGGTCAGACCACGCGGGGAGCGGGGTGTTCCACCGCGCCCGAGAAAGCGAGCCCTATCCGCCTCATGCACGACCCTGCCCCTAGCATTTGAATCCGACACCAGCATGTGCACCAGAAACACCGGTTGTTCCCCAGCCGATTGTGGGCGGCGGTGAAAGATGAGCGCGTTAAGCTCGGGGAGATATTCGCTTTCCACGAACAGTTTGCCGAAGGCAGGATGCCTCACATCGGATTCCTGAGCCGCGAGAACGACCTCGGCATAGCTGGTCAAGCTCAGTCGCCGAGTTTGATCGAGAAGGTTGGTCACCTCCAGTTGGCGGATCTCGACATCATCTTCCGCGGCCACGGCGATCTCCAGCTTGAGCGTCAGGTCATTTTGCAGCCGACGGAATTCCGCCTTGTAGGGATAGAAGAACACCTGTGGGTCACCCGAATTCGAGGCGAGGGGCTGGAAGGTTGGCGACACTGTTGAGCCTTGATCCAGATCCTGCAAGTACAACCATGCGCCGCCATCCTCCAAGGTCGTGTCTGCCCGCCAGCGCGTGAGCATCAAGTCATCCCACTGGCTGAAGCCGGCTCCGGAACTGGTGATCAGGACGCCATAGTGACCGTTGGAAAGTAGGTGAGCGCGCGGCTCACCCGCCTTTGCCGGCGCCCTCCATGAGGTGAGACTGACTTGTGCTCGCGATGACAGCTCACGGGGCGCTGGCGCTGTCCGCAAATCGGAGATGGGTGCGCCAGCCGGGAATTGCTCCTGCAACAGGAGCTCAACCGCCTGTAACCTGGGATCTGCATGGAATTGCTGCACCATGATGTCGTTGTGCAGGGTGTTTGTCAGGGAGACCATGCTCATACCATGATGATGAGCCATATACGACCGGACAAGTGCCCGGCCCTGTCCAACGGGCACGCGCGATGGCGTGCAATCCATTGCCTCGTATGGGCCGTAGAGGCCGATCATCCCCAAGGCTCTGAACCTTTGGTAATTGTCGAGGACGTCTTTGGTGGCCATCGGCAATGCGAGGAGCGAGGCATAGGGGGCCACGACCAAATCGTCATCCAGCCCGCGCTTGAGGCCCAGGCCGGGCACCCCGAAGGCGCGGTATTGGTAGTTCTGATCGGCATCGAAGGCATAGTAGCCCGACTCGGAAACACCCCAAGGAGCATCTCGTCGGCTGGCGTATTGTTGCTGCCGCTGGACTGCCGTATGGCAGCTCTCATGCAGGAGCGTACCTGGGTAGCTGCGGGTCAACAGCAGAGGCATGAGGTACTCGAACATCGTCCCGCTCCACGAGAGTAGGGATAACGAACCGGCAGTTCGCCCCAGCGGGCGGGCAAGGTGGAGCCAATGCGAGGCCGGGACGTCACCTTTGGCGATGGCTATCAGACTGGACAGCCTGGCCTCCGAGACAAGCAGGTCATAATGATTCTCGTCCACCGTACCGGCGTCCAAGTTGAACCCAATTCGGAACACCTTCTGGCGCCGATCAAACAGAAAGCTGAAATCCATGCCTGATACCAGCGAATCGCAGCGTTGGCTGATGCGGCGGTAGCCAATCTGCAAGCTGCCAGCCGCCAGGCGGGCTGACTGCAGCGCCTCCGTCACCTGGGTACACCACGCCAGCGCCTCAAGCTTCCGGCTGTCGGCTCCATCATCAGGCTCAGCTGACTGATCCGCCTCCTCCAGCAGATTTCGAAGCGTTCGCAGCTTTGGCTCGGCAGCCAGGCCCACCTCGGCGATCTGGCGCAAGCGAGGGTTCACGGCTAGGCACTCGCGCAGTTCGTGCCACACCTTGAGGAACTCGAGGGTCCGCCGCACCCTCAGTCACCAGTGACGGTGGATGCTCGACCAACGCCAGCCATGGGACGAGGAGCTCCACTTCGCGGCGCATGCTCATGACATGGTGGCGCAAGCGATCTGAGCACAGGCGCAAGCCTTCCAGCACCTCCGGTGACAGCGCGTGGGGTCGGATTTCGATGAGCTGCATCAGCATGTGATCGATCTCGGGCAGGGTTTTGAGAGACACGCGCTCCAGGAGTGCTTGCCAGCGGTCCGGCTTGTGCTCCACACGCTGGATCTCAGCCCGGATTTCAGCCAGGCCAGTGCGCAGGGGCGAGGGCCCTGCCCCGCTTTCGGCGGCCGGCAATTCTTCTTCCAGCAGTTCGAGGGTGTCGATCAGGCCCTGCCAGCGCGCCCATCGAAACGGCTGGATGTCGGGCATCGACAGGCACCCTTGGGCCAAAGTGATCAAGCTCCCGGCCAGGTTGCCGCTGTCCACGGTCGACACATAGCGCGGCGGCAGAGGTTCCAACGTGCGTGTGTCGTACCAGTTCAGGAAATGGCCCCGATGGCGTTCAAGACGGTCCAGCGAGTCCAGCGTCGAGTCCAAGCGCAGTGCCAAACCAAGCAGGCCGACATAGCCCAGATCGCTGGCCGCCAGCCCGGAGAGCAGCAAGAAACCAATATTGGTAGGAGAGGTGTGATGAGCAATCTGGCCGCGCGGCCATTCCTGGAAGTGATCGGGAGGAAGCCAATGGTCTTCCGGGCCCACAAAGCGCTCATAAAAGAGCCAGATGCGGCGGGCAATGAGCCCCAGCTGTTCCCGCTGCCTCTTCGAGATTTCAGGCTGAAGACGGCGCACGGGGCGGCTGATCCAATGCGCCACCTGCGGCGAGACCAACCAGGCAACCAGCAGCGGCCCAGCAATCCACATTGAGGATGGGCGGACAAGCCCCACCAACACCCCGACCGCCAATGCCACGGCGGGCGCCGAGACCATCCGTTTCCACGTCGAACCCGCCGCGGACCGCTTGCCCAAGGCCCGGCTGAAGTCGGCCGCTGGCGTCCACTCAAGCAGCCGCCGCCGGGTGAGAAACAACCGTACCAGAGTGACAGCGATGGCATCCAGAGCCAGAAGAGCTTCGAAGGGCAGAAAGACCAGCGCCAGAGCCCATCGAGCCAGGTCCATCCAAAGCGGGCGCAGGCGTTCGAATGACTGGAAAGTCGGCAAGCCGACGCGCAATCCCAGCGCAATGCCGGCCAATGTCGAAGCGCCCAATGTGAGCAGGCTGATGCCGGTCCAGAACTGGGCGGGGCCGGGGAACAGGAGCCACCCCGCCCCAAGGAGGATCAGGAGCGACGGCGCCAGCAGGCTCCGTCGAAGGTTGTCTAGGATCTTCCACCGATCGAGTGTCGAGAAATCGTTGGAGATCTTCCCGCCCCCCTCGACCGGCACCCGAGGCATGAGCCAAGGTAGGAGCTGCCAGTCACCCCGAATCCAGCGGTGCTGGCGCTCGGCTAAGGCCAGGAATCGGTCGGGATAGTCCTCCAGGACCACGACGTCAGATACCAGGCCGGCCCGCCCGACGATGCCTTCGAACAGGTCATGGCTGAGAAGTGCATTTTCCGGAACACGCCCTAACAGGCTGCGACGAAAGGCCGCCACGTCCATGATGCCCTTGCCGACGTAGATGCCCTCTTGGAAAAGATCCTGATACACATCAGAGACGGCCAGCGAATATAGGTCCAAACCACGATCGCCAGCAAACAGGCGGGTGAGGAGAGTGCGGTTGACACTGGCGGGTTTGACTCGGACACGCGGCTGGAGCACCGTGTAGCCGGCCATCAGCGTGTTTGTCTCCGGTTCGAAGGCCGCCTGATTGAGCGGATGGGCGAGTGTGGCTACCAGCCGGCTGGCCCCGCCGCGAGTCAACAAGGAATCTGTATCCAAGGTAATCACGTAGCGAATGGGAGGCAGGGGCACATCTGGATCGGCGATCTCGTAGGATGATTTGGTCGACCCAGTCAGCCAATCACTGAGATCAGCCAACTTGCCACGTTTGCGCTCCCAACCCATCCACACGCCTTCGCTCGCGTTCCATTCTCGTTTGCGCTGAAGGAGGTGAAAGGGCGTTCGCCCACCCTGCCCGTATCTCTGGTTGAGCTGGCGAATCCCTACCCTTGCCCTTGCGAGAAGAGCCTCGTCTTGGGGCATATTCTCACCGGGTGCATCACCAAAATCGGTGAGCAAGGCAAACAGAATGTGTTCGTCGGCCGTGCTCAGGTAGTGTTGCTCGAGTTGGCTCAGCAGGGACCGAATCTGCGTGGAACTGGTGAGCAGCGCTGGGATGGCGACGAGTGTCGAGCACTCACGCGGAACTCCGCCGTCGAAATCCATCTTTGGGAGAACATGCGGGGCCACCATGCTTGGGACGAGCGAGTGGACCAGACCGACGGCCACACTTATCACCGGCACCACACTGATCAGCACCGCCAGCGTAGCCATCTGGAGGTTGCCCCCCCATGCGGAGGTCATGACTGCAACGATAGCCAGCCCCGTCAAGCTGAGGAGAAGGATGCTGCCCAGGTAGACCGACAGGACATGTGCCGTGAACCAGCGGCGCAGGCGTACCCCGAGGGCCGGGGAGTACCCGAGACAACCCTCCAGCACGCCTAGCCCGCGATCGAGCAAGTAATATCCGATGTGCCCTGTGCGATCGGCGAAGAGCGTAGGGGGTTCTGCCTTGGCCTCGCCGGCAGGAGATCCTTGGCGCTCAGAGGGTGTGTGAAATCCCAGCCCCTCCCCAGGAACAACCAGGTCAATAGCTTGCTGGGCCACAACCTCTTCGGGGAGTCCCGTGGTGCGAGCCAAGTTTTCGATGACCTTACGGTAGCGATCTCGGGTCTCGAAATCCATCCGACCATAGACACCTGCCGGATCCTTGCGCAAGATCTGTTCGACTAGGCTGAGATCTTCGAAGACAAGCTTCCAGTCTTGGATATCGATGGCTCTCAGGTCGAGGATGCAGCCAGCGATTGCCGGCAACTCGGTGCCATTCCCACGCCGGACATTCCCGTTGGCTGCCCCGCCAGAAGAAGACCGCACACCAAGCAGCCTGGCAACTTCATTGCCCAGCCGGTCCAAAACTGCCAGACGCAGCAGTCCTGGCAGGGCCCATAACTCACCGATGGTCAGCGGAGAAATGGTTTGATAGGATGCAACGAATCGACGGACGGCATTCGCGTCTAAGTGGATTTCTCGAGCGGAAGTCAATTCGGTGGCCAGGAGGTAGATGCGCGGCAGACCAGCATACGGCACATCCAACAAGACCGGTAGCTGACGGTAGAACCCTTCCGGCAAGTCCTGCCGCACCTGATGCACGACCTGCTGGACCAGGTAGTAGTTGTCGAGCAACCATTCGGCGCCGGAGGGAACTTCGATCTTTTCATCGGCCTGGGAGGCAAACTGATTCCGCGCCCGTGCCAGGAGAGCTTCCAGATTCTCAAGTTGATGGAGATGCCGCACACGGGATCCGCCCTCGCGTGAGACTGCTAGGCCCGCCAAGCGACGTGCCAGATCCCCAATCCCTTCAGGCGACGGGATGCCTTCGTGCTCCTTGAGGATGGGCTCAGGCAATGAACTCAATGCGTCCCAACCCTGCGGGGGAGTCAATGCCGCCCATGCTCTCGGGTGGCCAGCTCCGCTGCCGTAGGTTCAAACGCATGCCGGGGGAGATCCTGGACGATTAAGAGCGGCTTGTTGCCATACATAATGAAGGACGTGGCCAGGCTGCCATAGGGCCAGCGCGTTTCCCCTGAATAGCCATGCGCACTAAGGACGACCAGGTCGACGTCCTCCCCTACAGCCAGCTGGTGTAACGTAGCGGCGACATGGTCTTCGACCAGAAGGTGGATGTCGGCGGGCGCCGACAGTCTGGCCCGAAGCTCCTCCAGATAGAGGCTGGCCTCGGAGCGATTGCGCTCAGTGAGCGCCTCGACCAACGCCCGATCTTCTCTAGACGGCGAAGCCCGGCGCGGCAACTCAGGCTTGCGGACCACGTGGCCCAGGATGACCTTAGATGTGTGTTCGGCAGCCAGCGCCCCCACCAAAGGCAAGACGCATTCGGCGCGTTGTGACCCATCCAATGGCACGAGCAGGCGCTCGTAGCGCAGGGCGTCAAGCTCTGACGTCGCACGATGATACGCAGGCACAAGGAGGATGGAAACATGCGCCCGGGCGAAGATCTTCTGCACGACACTGCTGATGTTCCAGCCGCTGAGACCGCTGCGGCCGTGCGAGCTGAGCAGGATAAGATCCACTTGCTCGGCTTGAACATAGTCAATCGCGCACTCAGCCGGGTCGCCCTGCAAGAGCACTTGGGCTGCGGACAATCCAGCCGCGCGCAGCCGTTCGGCAATGTCTTGCAGGTAGGCACCGGCCTCGGCCTCGCTGTATTGCCAATCCAGTGGATCGATAGCGCGTGTTCGGCCAGCCGGTTCTTCCTGTTCCACCACTTGCAGCAATGTGACGCGGGCGCCTAATGTCTGGGCCATGGCCAAGGCATGGGGCAGAACGCATTCCGCTAGAGACGAGCCGTCCAGGGGAACCAAAAGGTGCTCGAACACCGTGCCCTCCTCATTGAAGAACCGTTCTTCGGGGACACGTACACTCTCGAGCAGGAGTTTGCAGGATGGCTACGCGAGAAGACACGAGACTGCGCGGGTAGAGGGGTATGGGCCCTCGGCCTTCCTAGGCATACTCAGGCCCCGAGCGAACCCTGTGAAGGTTGCTCGTCATTCTATGGTACCACTACATGGGCTTTGGACAGGAGCGCTAGTGCAGATTGGACAACCAATCCAGATGGACGGGGGCATCAAGCTCGGATGCTGGATGCATAACCATCGAGCACAGCTAGCTGGGAAACGGACTGTTGGGGATCAGATTGAAGCCGCGGAACAATTGAGCATTCGCCCGGCATCTGTTTTCCAGCGAACATCGGCTTCCGGCCCGATTGCCCCATGGCGCCCGAATCTGTTCCGCTCCCAGCTGACGGGACCCTCTCACTATTGGCTACACCTCCGATCGGCGAGCGATGGGCACCCTCGACGCGCATGGTCATTTACACATACGACGCCTTGCCAGTTTATGTCTATTGCCTGGCCCAAATTGACGGGCAAGGGTCTTGGTCGAAAAGACAAGATATGAACCCATGACCCTTACACGGAATCTGCCGAAAGGCGTGCAAGGGTCTGGGGAGCGGCGGCAAGGGTCTGCAAAACCCCCATCACGGGTTCCCTTCGCTCCGCTCAGGACAGGCGAATCCCGTCGTCGCCTCCTGAGAAGAGCACCCAGACGAAGCCGGTCAAGGCCCATTTTTAAGGAGGGGAGTTCATCGCCTAGTTCCTTGTTCGGTTGACCATTGTCACATGTTTGGTGACGAACCGCGGTCGGAGTCAGTGACATCTCCAATCTCTCTCATGGACAGCCGGGTCTACAATGTAATCTGATCTCCCACCCCTGCGGAAGCAAGGAGCCTCGGTATGCCGGAAAGCGATCTAGATCCAGCCGGACCGGCCGCCAACATCCTCGTTGTCGTCGGCAATCAGAACCATGCCGAACGTCTGACACCCGTTTTGAAATCCGACGGATACAAGCTTGAAACGGTCCTGTCCCTCTCCCTTCCCCTACCCTCATTAGGTGCGACCCCCGATCTGGCCATCGTATGGTTCCCGTATGCATCTCCGGACGCACTCCCACAACTGGAGAACATCATTCGGGCGATCCAGGATGTCGGGGAGAAGCCGCCTTTGCCGGTTCTTCTGATCGTCGACGAAGATGGTGCACGATGGGTTGAGCCGAGTTTTCACCTCAACGTAACCGACGTCCTTATGCGCCCGATCCATCCGTTGATGCTACGGCAGCGCGTTCGCCTGCTCCTCCGGGCTCGTCAGACCGAGCATATGCTTGATGCCCTCAGACGCCAGGTCGAGCAGCAACAGAGGCGCCGGATGATCAGCGCCCTGGATTCGGCTTTACAGATGTTTCAGGATGACGCCTTCCTTGGAGAGCCGAGCATGGATTCGGCCGCTCCGGCACCCTGTTTGATCAGAATCGGGGACGATCTCCTTTTTGATGCCGAAGAACACATTCTCGTGTCCGAACCCGACAGTCCCACCGGTTCTCGGAAGACCTCGCTGACTGCCTACCAAGCATCTATCCTTTCCTACATGGTGTGTCATCCCTATCGTGCAGTCAGCAGCCAGGAAATCGCTGAAGCAGCTCTTGGGTATGAGAATATGGACGAAGTCCAAGCCCAGGCCATCGTACGCCCTCACATCCTACGATTGCGGCGCAAACTGGAGCATGATGTTCAGGATCCCCAGATCCTGCGCACCGTCCGAGGCTCTGGTTACATCTTTTCCCCTGATTAGCGGTCAGTCCAAAGCAATCAAACTGCCGAGAAATTGAAATACAACTGCGGCCTGTGGCACTGTACGATTGAACCGTCCGGTCCACTTAGGAGGCGAGTCATGTTTGATACTGGCAACACCGGGTTCATGCTTGTCGCCACCAGTCTCGTTATGCTCATGACCCCGGGCTTGGCGTTCTTCTATGGCGGGCTCGTCGGCCGGAAGAACGTTCTGACCATCATGATCCAGTCGTTCGTGTCGATGGGCGTGACGACCATCCTGTGGTTCATGGTCGGATACTCACTGTGCTTCAGTGGCGATGTTGGCGGGGTCATCGGAAATCTAGACCAGGCGTTCCTGCACGGGATCAATGTGAACTCTGCCTTTGGCACCGCGGGCATCCCTCTGTTTGTCTTTGTCGCCTACCAGATGATGTTTGCCATCATTACACCGGCCCTTATCACCGGGGCCTTCGCAAATCGCGTACGGTTCAGTGCCTATCTGTTTTTCCTGGTTGCCTGGCTGATCTTCGTCTATTTCCCGATGGTACATATGATCTGGGGGGGCGGCATTCTGCAACAATGGGGAGTTGAAGATTTCGCCGGCGGGATTGTGGTGCACAATATCGCCGGGATGGCAGCCCTAGCCTCCGTTATCTTCGTGGGCCGGCGAGTCTTCCAGGACAAGGGCCCGCACAGCATCCCTCTCGTCGCGCTCGGCACCGGGCTACTGTGGTTCGGCTGGTACGGCTTCAACGCCGGCAGTGAACTGAGCGTCAACGCCGTCACGGCGACCGCCTTTCTCAATACTGATATCGCCGCCTCCTTCGCCGGGGTCGTCTGGCTGATCATGGCCTGGATCTTCGAGAAGAAACCCAAGTTCCTCGGGCTGCTGACCGGAGCGGTCGCCGGATTGGCGACCATCACGCCAGCTGCCGGCTTCGTTACCCCAACCAGCGCCGCCATCATCGGAATCGCGGCAGGGGCCATTTGCTACTTCGCCATATCATTTCGAACGCGCATGAATTTGGACGACGCCCTGGACGTCTGGGGTGTGCATGGCGTCGGCGGATTTCTTGGGATCCTGTGCCTGGGCCTCATGGCTGATGCAAGCGTGAATGCTGCCGGCGTGAACGGATTGTTCCTGGGGAATGCCAGCTTCTTCCTCAAGGAGCTCGTCGCCGCCGTTTTCTCCTCGGTCTATGCCTTTGCGATTTCCTATGCGATGTTGTGGGTGATCAACAAGATAACCACGGTCAAGGTCACACGGCAGGATGAAGAGACGGGGCTGGACGCGGCGCTTCACGGAGAGAACGCCTACGAGATGATTTAGTTGACCTGAGATTGGCATTCTGGCCATTCGCATCGGGATGGCTCGGATCGGGGGGTAATCCCTGCATCCGAGCCATCTTCATTCTTGGCTTCCTGCCTGCTTGGCCAGATAGATCATTGAGCCGAATGGTGTTTCTCCGCAATCGGTCGACTCGAAGCGACCTGCCAGGAACTTGGCGAGGCAGGCGAAAGAAAGGTCCAAATCCCCAGACCGAATCGGACAAAGCAGGCAAAAGCTCATCAAAGGAGAGTGCAAGGATCTGCAAAACCCTCATTCACGGGTTCGAATCCCGTCGTCGCCTCCTGAGCAAGGGTCATAGACCCAAACCGTCTAAGGGTCTCCTGGAAGAAAGGAGAACCTTTGACGGTTTTTTGATTTCCGTGCAAGGGGCATGAATCCGAAAGACGGGCAAGGTTCTCAAGCACCATGCTGAAGTCAAGCAATCCCAGACAATCCCAGGCAGTAGAAAACTGATGATGGGGAAATACGAGGCAACAAGGAAGAAGTAACAAGTGGGGCGATGCTTGGCCTCTGCACGCTATTCCTGGAAAGCCACCAACCCGCGCACACCGTGCGCAAAAGCCCCCTCCGGCCAATCCACATCCACCTGCCGCCAGCGATTCCCGGCGTCCTTCGTCACAAACAGACCGCGATTGTTGACCGCATAGAGCACGCCTGCGTCGGTTGGATGCGCTGCGAGGCGGCTGGCGACGACGCCGTCTCCGGATGGGAAGCCCTCGGTCACCTGCTGGAATCCGTCCCCCGATATCTTCCGATAGACGTAGGATTCCGCGTTGCGCGGCCCATAGGCGACGTGCGGGCCCGGCGCGGCACTGACTATGACGGTCTCCGCATCACCGGCGTCCACGGCCACACCGACCAGATAGCGGTGCGCAAGACCTTGCATCGGCCGGCTCCAGGTCAGGCCGCCATCCCGGCTTTCGAAGTAGCCATCGCCGGCAGCGGCATAGACTCGACCTTCCGCCTCCGGATGCGTGGCCGCGGTGTGGGTGTCGTAGGGTCCCCCATCAACTCGATCATGCCATGTCTCGCCGCCGTCATCCGATCGGAGCAGGGCCCCGGCTTCGATCGCCACAAACAGCTTCTCCGCTGCCGCCGGGTCCGTTTCAATCCAGCGCACATGATGCGTGTCGGGCTTGGGCGGAAAGCTCCAACTGTCCGCCGAGGGCAGTTCCAATAAGCTGTCCATCATCCGCCACGTCTCGCCTCCATCGTCGGAGCGAGACAGCCGGCTGGGCTCAGTCCCCACGTAGATAGCGCCCGGTCGACGATTTGCCTTTTTCTCAACGGCCACGGCTGTGATGTCTTGGTGCGGGATCGACTCCCCCGAACGCTCCCATGTTCGCCCTGTATCGAGGCTGCGCCAAAGTCCCTGCCCCCACGTGCCAACATAGACGCGCTTCGGATCGGCACCGTCGACGGCGATGGCCTCGGCGGGTTTCCCCTGCAAATGAATTTCTACCGAGTCCCCGTCGGCTGGCCTGACAATGAATATCCCATCGCCGGTAGCTACGATCAGTGTTGGCACCACGACCCTCCTGTCGGCCTGCATGCATCGCACGGATACGTGCGGTCCCTCCAAGTGTATCGGAGCGTCGGACCCATCTTGGCCCGCGCACGCTATCCGAGTGCGGCCCCATGGACCTTCCTCTGATCGAGCGATGCCCAAGGGCGATCGCCCTAGGAGGGATCTTCAAAGGACCAGAAAGTGAAGAGTGCGCGTTTCCATTTCCAACGAGGTGCGCGCCCGTGGGGTCTCCAGCGAGAGGGAGATGTGGGAGCTGGCCTTCATGCCGTGGCGAACGCCGTCCGTAGGGTCGGCCACAATGCCAACCCACGCAGGTGCTCATCCCTTACAACAATGGGTTAATGTTCCAGATCATCAGGCGAGGGCTCCCACATTCTCAAACTGGCTGTTGTACAGCTCGGCGTAGAAGCCGTTGGCCCGGATAAGGTCTTCATGCTTCCCTTGCTCAACGATGTCACCTTCGTTCACCGCCAGGATCCAATCGGCGTTGCGGATGGTCGAGAGTTCGGTGAGCGATGATGAAGCTGGTCCGGTGCTTCATGAGGGCCTCCATCGCCTCTTGAATCAGGACCTCGGTTCGAGTGTCCACCGAACTCGTCGCTTCGTCCAGAATCAGCATTTCCGGATTGGCAACGAAAGCCCTGGCGATCGTCAAGAGCTGTTTCTGACCCTGCGAGATGTTGGTGACCTCTTCATTGAGAACCTGACCATAGCCCTCGGGGAGGGTTCGGACGAAGTGATCCACGCGAGCAGCCTTGGCAGCTGAAATGACCTCCTCGTCGGTGGCGGCGGGGCGACCGTAGCGGATGTTCTCCATGATGGTGTCGTTGTAGAGCCAGGTATCTTGGAGCACCATGCCGAACATACACCTCAGATCTTCACGACGGAAGTCTTTGATGTTATGCCCGTCGACAAGAATGGCACCGCTGTCCACATCATAGAAACGCATCAACAGCTTCACCAGGGTCGTCTTCCCTGCACCTGTGGGTCCCACCAGGGCGATCCGCTGGCCGGGCTGCACGTCAATGGAGAAGTCCTTGATGACCGGTTTGTCTGCCTCATAGCCGAAATGCACATGGTCGAAGACAACATGACCCTGAACTCGCTCCAATTGGACCGGAACTTCCGCTTCCGGTTCTTCCTCCTCCTCGGCCAGGAACCCAAAGATCCGCTCGGCGGCGGCCGCCGTTTGCTGAAGAACGTTGGAAATGTTGGCGATCTGCATAATCGGCTGCGTGAAAGAGCGAACGTATTGCAGGAAGGCTTGAATGTCGCCCACCGTGATGGCTCGCTGGACCGCCAAGTAGCCGCCCAAGATGGCAATGCCCACGTAGCCCAGGTTGCCTACGAAGTTCATCACTGGAAACATAAGTCCCGAGAGGAACTGTGATTTCCAAGCGGCTGAGTACAGGGTGTTGTTGAGCCCGGCGAATTGTCGAACGCTCTTGGCTTCGCCATTGAACGCTTTCATAACCCGGTGGCCGCCGAACATCTCTTCGACGTGGCCGTTGATGTGCCCCAGGTAGTCCTGCTGCTGACTGAAGTACTTCTGGGATTGGCGAACGACGAACATGATGATCAGCGCCGAAAGAGGAACCATGACAATCGCCACCAGAGTCATCTGCCAGTTGATCGTAAGCATCATGATCAACACCCCAACCACCGTTACCGTGGACGTAATGATCTGTGACAGACTCTGATTCAGAGTCTGGTTGATCATGTCCACGTCATTGGTCAGGTGGGCCAGGACTTCACCCTGGCTGACTCGATCGAAGTAGCTGAACGGCAGCCGGTTGACCTTGCTCGAAATGTCCTGTCGGAATCGATACGTTACATCGACTGAAATCCCCGACATGATCCATCCCTGAACGAAGCTGAACAGCGAAGAAGCCAGGTACAGCGCCAGGGCCGTGAGCAAGATGCGGCCGATGGTGGCAAAATCAATGCCGGCGGTACCCCCCCTGATCTGGCCCAACACACCTTCGAAGAGCGTGGTCGTGGCGTTCCCCAGGATCTTCGGGCCCAGAATGGTGAAGATGGTCGACGCAATTGAGAAGAGAATTGCGATCAAGACTGCCATTCTGTATGAGCCGAGGTATTGCACCAGTTTGACCATTGTGCCCATGAAATCCTGGGCTTTGTCGCCCTGCATCATGGCCATAGGCCCGCCATGTCCCATCGGGCCACGCCTCCGCATGGTCGTTGCGCTTCTGCGCCGCACAGGCCGTCTACCTCGGCCGGCGTTCACAGCAACTCCTCCCTGCTCAACTGTGACAGCGCAATCTCCTGATACGTTTCGCAGTCCTGCATAAGCTGGTCGTGGCTTCCTTGCCCGACGACGTGTCCCTCCTCTAGAACAATGATCTGGTCGGCGCTCTGGACGGTTGCCACTCGCTGGGTCACGATGAGGACGGTGCTGTTCCCCGTCTTCTGTTTGAGCTCTTTCCTCAAAGCCGAGTCGGTTTTGAAATCGAGGGCCGAGAAGCTGTCATCGAAGATGTAGATCGGAGGTTTCTTGACCAGTGCTCGGGCGATGGCCAGGCGCTGCTTCTGACCACCGGAGACATTCAGCCCCCCCTGGGCAATCTCGGCATCCATCCCCTCCGGTTTGGCGAAGATAAACTCGCTGGCTTGGGCGATATCGGTCGCTTGCTTGAGCGTCTCGTCGGTGGCGTCCTCATCCGCATAGCGAAGATTGCTTTCTATTGTGCCTGAGAACAACGTTCCCTTCTGAGGCACGTACCCGATCTTGTCACGTAGGTCGCTCTGGCACACTTCACGGACGTCGATTCCGTCCACATAGATGCTGCCCCCAGTTACGTCATAGAAACGGGGGATCAGGTTGATCACCGTTGATTTTCCGCACCCCGTCGAACCGATGAAGGCCGTGGTCTCGCCGGGCATGGCTCGGAAGCTGATGCCATGCAGCACATCTTCCGTAGCCCCCGGATAGCGGAACGACACGTTCTGGAATTCGATCCGCCCCGAGAAAGGATCTCCGAATTGCCTGGGCTGGTCCGGGTCCGTGATGCTGACCTCGGTTTCCAGAACGTCGGCGATGCGTCCCCCCGACACGGCGGCTCTCGGAAGGAAGATAAACATCATCGACATCATCAGGAAGGCAAACACGACTTGGATCGCGTACTGCATGAATGCGATCATATCCCCCACCTGGATGTTCGCTTGCGCGACCTGGTGAGCTCCGACCCACAGGATACCCACCGTCAGACCATTCATAATGAGCATGAGGACAGGCATCATGGTGACCATCACCCGGGCCACATAAAGACTTGTGTCAGTGAGATCCTGATTGGCCACGTCGAAGCGTTCTTCTTCGGCGTCCTCCTTGTTGAAGGCACGCACAACCATCATCCCCGACAGGTTCTCGCGCATGACCAGATTGAGCCGGTCAATCAGGCTCTGCATAATCCTGAATTTGGGCAGGGTCAGGGAGAAGATGGTCAGAATGAGCCCGAGCAGGACAACCACAGCCAAGGCGATCATCCACCACATGTTGGCACTTTTACCGATTGCCAGGATGATGGCCCCTATGCCAATGATCGGCGCGTAGAAGACCATCCGCATGGTCATGAAGATGACCCTTTGAACTTGGCTGATGTCGTTCGTTGAACGTGTGACCAGGGAGGCGGTCGAGAACCTATCAATCTCGGCGCTGGAGAAGGCTTCCACCTTCTTGAAGGCATCCAGGCGGATATCGCGTGCCGCGCCGGCAGCCGTTTTGGAGGCCAGATAGCCCACGGCGATGACACACACACCGCCTAGTAGCGAAATGAGCAGCATCATGCCACCCACGTTGAGAATGTAGTTGGTCTGAAGGGAAGCCGTGTCGACGCCCAGCGCCTGGTACTCGTTCTTCACCGATCCAACAGCCATCTGGTTTACCATGCTCGGCCCGAGCGTGGCAAAGCGCGACTGGATCGCCTTGGTGATGGCGGCCAGCTGATCCGGCGGCATGGCCCTCAACAGTGTGAATGGATCGGCCCCTGCCGGCAGCTTGTTCAGGTCGATGCCCAACCGTTGGGCCATCGCTTGGGCTTGCGCAGGGTTGGCGGTCATCTGCTCAATGCCGGAAACCACGACGAACGCCTGGCCCATCACCGGATTGAGAGTATTGACCTCATTCGTGCCTATGCTCTTCCGTACGTAGATCGCCTCATCAGCCAGCGCCGGATATCGTTTGACATATTGACCAGCGTCGGACGAGCCGGGTGTTACAAGCATGTAGTCGCCCAACACCCGCCGCTTTTCGTCAGCGGTCATGAAGATGAACAGCTTGTCCATCTCACTCTGCCGGATGGCTGACGGCACGGCATTCTCCACCCCACTCTGCTGTATCCCATTGTCGACGATGCGGGAGAGGTAATTCGGCAGGGCCAGGTTTGCAACAGCCTGCACAAAAAGCAGCACAATGGCCAGAATGACCAAAGGTATGTACGGCTTCAAATACTTGAGCAGACGCACCATGTCAGATGATGGCCTCCGTGAACCGACTAGGCGTCGTGTTCCAATTCAGGGTCAAGTCGAACCATCTTGGGAATCATGAGATCGAGAGCCTGCGTGACCATCCGCTTCTCGTCCTCCGAGAGCTCCGCGGCCAGGTCACTCATCCAACCGCCACGCGCTTGAATGCCCTCTTCGAATACACGCTCGCCCCTTTCGGTCAGATGAATTCGTTTCACACGCCTATCCTCAGGATCTTCCAATCTCGCCAGATAGCCTTGATCCACCAGACGATCGAGCAACATGCTGGCAGCTGAGTTGCTGACCCCCAAGTGTTCGGCGACATCCGACACGGCGCATCCCACACAGCGGTGTGCGTAGAAGATGGCCCCCAGATTGGACATAGACAGTCTGCTCTCGCGTGCGTAGCGCAGGAAGTCGCGCATCGATCGCCGCGTCGAGACCTCAACCCAGTGTTGCAGGGTGGCAACAAAGTGATCGGCAGACATATCTCACCTCGCTTAATGGTTAAGCGGGCACAAGTTTAATTCGGTCCCGCCTGCGTGTCAATGGTCGGAGGAACCACAAGGTTGGTGAACAGACAAGATCATCCCCCCGCACCGCGTGCGGCGATCCGTCCGAACAGTGCACACCGGGAAACCAGTCGCACAAGGATGGGTCCTGCCCAGCAGGGCAAGGGCAAGCTGTGATCTATCGGACTTGGCATCTATCTGGAAACGGTGGGATTCTCCGGTTTCTACAGCCAGCCTGCCTCTTCCCGAGCGGCGATGGAAGTTACATCGACCAGTCTGGGCCACCGCTTCTGGCCACAAGCTCACCTAACTGGATGAGCTGCATGGGCCCAGGTGAGAGAGGCAACAGACCATTCGATGACCCTGGGGAGGAATCCACAGTAAGCGTACAAGCGTTTGGGAGACAAGTGGAAAGGCCTGCAAAACCTCCATCACGGGTTCCGCGAAGCGTCCTTAGAAGTAGCCGAAAGGCGAATCCCGCCGTTGCCTCCTGAACAAGGGTCGTAAGAGAAGCCGTTCTAGGGTCTCGTGAATAGGCAAGAGCCTTGGACGGCCTTATTGTTCAACTGCGGGCGCCAGGGCGCAGGAAGATATGGCCAATGGCGCTCAGTTCTTGGAGACTGTCTTGCAGCAGCATAGGGTCTGCAGAAGTTGCTCCAGGAATTGCGCGATCACCTAAGGGATAAAGGGAAAGAGATTGTGGTTGGGTCAGGCAGGACCCCGATGATTTTCTGTCGCTGCCTCGCCGCCCACCTACCCGTACCGAATGTTGCCTGCGACATCACAAGTTCGAGGGGCCCGAGAGTAGGCCCAAACTGCGGAACTGCCTGGCAGGTCAATCCTGCGGGAAGATCTTCACCCGGCTCATGAAAAATAGAGTCTAAACAGGCTCCAATTCGTAACAACGTCATAGATGGCGATCCCGACCAGCAGCAGTCCACCGACCACGTTGACGGCACGTTGATGGCGAGCGAATAGCGAAACGAGCTGGTGTTGAAATGCACCGGAGAGCAGAGATAGGGCTAGGAGGGGTATGCCAAACCCCAATCCAAACCAAAGAAAAGACCAGAGCTGTCCAAAAGCCTCGCCTGCTGTCAGCGAGAGTGCGAAGATCCCCACGACCAGGGGCCCGGAACAAGGCAGCGCGATGGGTCCGTAGAGCAGACCGTATACATAGGCATTGAGAAAGGGATGTCGTAGGACTGGGACCTGAATTTGCGGCAAGGTGGTGAAAGGGTTGCGGTCAAGCAAGAGCAAAATCCCCAGTGCCAGTATCAACAAATCTGCCAAAGGAACGATATAGATCAAGATGCTGGCGACCGAAACGGCCAGCAGCGCAATCACACCCCCCAGTGCCAGCATCATGGTCAGCACGCCGGCCAGGACGAAAAGACCCAGAGAGTACTTCTGCCTGTGCCGCTCGGTTTCCCCTTGACCGCTCAGATAGGCGAGAAACCCTGGATAGAGGGGCAAGACACAGGGGCTGGTGGTCGCCAGCAGACCAAGAAACAGGGAGGTCAGTGCGACATCCATCTTCGATTACCGGGCCAGGAAGGGTTGAACATTCGCCAGAAGAACTTCAGCGGACTTCTCACCATAGCCCAGCTGATGGACTCCGCCCTCTCGATCGATGATCAGCATGGGCGACAGAGGGGGGTTCAAGTACTGCGCCGAGTAAAGATTTCCAAGCGCTCGTGCGACCTGAAGCGGCGCTACGGCAAAGCGCCATTCGAAGCCGAACTCCTGAGTGTAGTCATGCAAGTCGCTGGCATCCTCGTGTAGATCAACGTCCAGGCTGACCGATATGACCTCGTCAGGGTTATCGAGCAGCTTGTGCATTTCTCTCACCTGGTGCGCCTGGAATAGACAGTTAGGACACCACATGGCCATCGTCTCGACCAACACCACTTTCCCGGAGAAGTCGTTCATGGTGAAGGTCTTCCCGGTGCGAACATCGGTCAGTTCGACATCGAACCAATCTGGAGTTTCGGCCAGCCCGGCTTGGTTCAGAGGGGACTTGAAGCCCGGCAGGGATCTGGACGAACCACAGCCAGCCAAGGCTAGACTGGCAAAGGCAAGTATCAAAATCAGGGCGCGCCCGAGTGTTCTTCGATTCATGCCTCTCCACCTCCCAGCGTGAGCATCACCGTCACTGCCAAACCAGTATGCACGAATTCGGGGCCCGACGGATGGACTATCTCAAGCCTCCACCCCATTGGTAGTACAGGTCATTCCACCGAAGCTCCTTCTTGAAGTCCTCGAGTTTGGTGTCTTGGTCAATAAGCAAGAATTCCATCTCAGCCATTTCGGCGAAATCTCGGAGATGCTCAGGCCTGACAGAGTAGCTGAAGCTTGTGTGATGTGCGCCCCCGGCGTAGATCCAGGCAGCAGCCGCAGTCTTGAGATTCGGATAAGGCGACCACAGCGCGCGCGCCACCGGCAGGTTCGGTAGCGGCTGATGAGTTGGCACGACGTCGACCACGTTGGCAACCATGCGGAATCTCTGGCCCATGTCGATGATCGAGGCGTTGATCGCCATGCCGGTCTTGGTATCAAAGATCAGCCGCACGGGATCAGCTTTGCCCCCGATCGAAAGCGGGAAGATGTCCAATCTGGGCTTCGTCCCGGCGATGGACTCACAGATCTCCAGCATGTGTGCGCCCAGCACCTTGTTCCCAGATGAGCCAAAGTGATACGTGTAATCTTCCATGAAGCTGACGCCGCCTTCTTCCCCGGCGCTCATGACCTTCATGGCTCGCACCAGCGCGGCGGTCTTCCAATCCCCTTCGGCACCAAAGCCATAGCCATCCCGCATGAGCCGCTGTACCGCCAACCCTGGGAGTTGGGCCAGTCCGTGCAGATCCTCAAAGGTCGTGGTGAATGCCTTGAAATCACCGCCTTCTAAGAAGGTGCGGAGGCCGGTCTCAATGCGTGCACCTTCGAGCAGCGATTGGTGCCTTTCACCCCCCGGCTGAAGTTCGGGGACAACCTCGTATTCTTCTAGATAGGCATCGACGGTTCTTCGGACGTCGCTCTCAGATGCCTCGCCTACTGAACAGACCAGATCCCCCACTCCAAAGCCGTACACATCGTAGCCAAATCGTATCTGTGCCTCGACCTTGTCACCCTCGGTCACCGCCACATCGCGCATGTTGTCGCCGAAGCGGGCGATTTTTGCACCCTGCCAATCAGCCCAGGCACAGGCCGCCCGTGTCCATACGCCGATGCTGGAAAGGACATCTTCTTCCTGCCAGTGACCGACGACCACCTTGCGGTTCAGGCGCATTCGACTGCCTATGAAACCGAATTCCCGGTCTCCATGTGCAGATTGGTTCAGGTTCATGAAGTTCATGTCGATTTCAGACCAGGGGATTTCGCGGTTGTACTGTGTGTGCAAATGGAGGAAGGGTTTCTTGAGCAGATTCAAGCCGGCAATCCACATCTTGGCGGGGGAAAAAGTATGCATCCAGGCAATCAAGCCAACGCAGTCCTCGGCCGAATTCGCTTCCAAGACGAGCCGGCGGATGGCATCAGGTGTGGTCAAGACTGGCTTGAACTTCACCTGGACGGGCAGATGATCGGATGTGTCAAGATATGCCGCCATCTCCTTCGAATGCAAGGCGACGGTTTCCAGTGTCTCCGGCCCATACAAGTGCTGGCTGCCGGTGATAAACCACACCTCATAACTGCCGAGATCCATCATAGCTAGAGCTCCTCTTCGGATTCTTTCGCCTGGCCATAGTAAGCACCCGGGCCGTGCTTTCTCAGATAGTGCTTGTCAAGCAACGCCTTCGGCATGGATGCGAGGTCCGGATCGAGCATCAGGGCGTGGAAGTTCATACACGCGACTTCCTCGAGGACCACCGCATTGTGCACGGCATCCAGAGGGTCGGCGCCCCACACAAACGGGCCATGGCTCAGGACGAGCACGCCAGGGATTGCGTCGGGGTCCTTGTCTTCGAAGGTTTCCTTGATCACGAGACCCGTTTCCTTCTCATAGTCGCCTTGGATCTCATCCTCGGTCATCTTGCGCGTACAAGGGATTTCGCCATGAAAATGATCTGCGTAAGTCGTTCCAAGGGCGCCCACGCCGCGACCGGCCTGGGCAAAGATCGTTGCCCAGCGGCTGTGGGTGTGGACGATGCCGCCGATGTTCAAGAACGCCTTATAGAGTTCGAGATGCGTCGGGGTATCGGAGGAGGCTCTTAGGTCTCCCTCTACTCGCTTCCCCGTTTCCACGTCCACGACGACGATATCGTCCGTCTTCAGATCCTCGTATGGGACCCCGGAGGGCTTGATCGCCATCAGCCCTCGCTCTCTGTCGATGCCCGAGACGTTACCCCAAGTGAAAGTGACGAGTTGATGCTTTGGAAGCAGCAGATTGGCCCGCAGCACTTGATCCTTCAGGTGTTCCAACACGGTTTCCCTACCTCAATGCGTCCACGGCGGCTCTTTCGATGATGAGTCCTTCCTTGTAGCGATCGATGAAGGCTGCAAACCCCTCAACGTCGCTTGAATCGGGAGCTATGGTCGCCCCCCTCTGGCCAGCGAAGACCCGTTCGGCGAGAAAAGCCTCCAAGGTTTCCTGCTCCAACTTGGTGGCAAAATAGGCGGCGAGCAATGCGCATCCCCAGGCGCCGCCTTCGCCTGCCGTTTCCATCACAGTCACTGGAGCATTCATCGCCGCCGCCATGATCTTCTGGCCCACCTCTTTCGTCTTGAAGAAACCGCCGTGACCAAGAATGCGATCAACGTTCACCCGTTCTTCGTCGAAGAGGATTTCCAGTCCGATCTTCAATGCCGCCAGCGCTGAGTACAAGTGGACACGGAGGAAGTTCGGTAGAGTGAAACGATCGTCGGGGCGGCGGACAAAGAGCGGCCGTCCCTCTTCCAGTTGTGTGATGTGTTCGCCAGAAAGATAGTTGTAGGCCAGCAGACCCCCGCAATCCGGATCCCCCTTCAGCGCAGTCTCGAAGAGCATCCCAAACAGGTCAGGTCGGCTGATCTGCGCGCCCACCGCACCTGCGAATTCCTGAAACAGCTCAACCCATGCATTGATATCGGAAGTGCAGTTGTTGCTATGGACCATGGCAACCGGTTTGCCCGTCGGGGTTGTCACCATATCGATCTCGGGGTGTACTTTCGACAACCCGCGCTCCAGGACAATCATGGCGAACACGGTTGTGCCCGCAGAGACGTTGCCGGACCGCTCTTCAACGCTGTTGGTGGCCACCATGCCAGTGCCCGCATCGCCCTCAGGTGGACAAAGCGGTATCCCGGCACCCAACTGCCCGGTGGCGTCCAGTGCGGCCGCTCCTCCCTCTGTCAACAACCCTGCGTCCTCCCCAGCCACAAGTACCTTGGGAAGGATATCCTCGAGCCTCCAAGAGATTGCTTCCTCCGCAAGCCGCTCATTGAAGAGCCCCACCATGCGTTGGTCATAGTCCTTGGTTTGGCTATCAATGGGGAACATACCCGAGGCTTCGCCCACACCCAGAACCTTCTCACCTGACAGCTTCCAATGGACGTACCCGGCGAGCGTGGATAGGTATCGGATGTCCTTGATATGGGGTTCCCCGTTCAAAATGGCCTGTTGAAGGTGCGCAATGCTCCAGCGCTGGGGGATGTTGAACTGGAACAGCTGCGTCAGGTCCTTGGCGGCCTCTTCAGTCATTGTGTTCCGGTAGGTACGAAAGGGGACAAGCAGCTCGCCCTGTTCGTCAAAGGCCATGTAGCCGTGCATCATTCCGCTGAATCCGATCGCCCCAATACTACGGAGCTCGACGCCGTAAGCCTCAATGACTTCATGCTGGAGACCAGCATAGCATGCTCGGAGGCCGGACCACATATCATCCAGACTGTAGGTCCAGATTCCATTTTCGTGGCGGTTCTTCCACTCATGAGAGCCGGATGCAACCGGCATGAGATCTTCACCCGTCAGGACCGCCTTGATGCGCGTTGAACCAAACTCGATCCCCAGCGCGGTTCTTCCGGCCTCAATCGCCTCTTGGATCTCGTTCCGGTTCATATCATCTCCAATGGAGTTGAGGCCATGGGGCCTTGTTGGCAGAGGGTTGCCCCCGTGTGCCGAGGAGGACCCTCCAAGAGCACCCGCACCACGTTTTGCATAGATGCAGAGTCACGGACGACCCTCGCACGGCAGTCGCCTCCCGCCCATGCCCCTACCAGGGCGCGCCTCACTTCCTCTCCAGAATGGCTGGACGACTCACGACCAGATTCTCGAGTTCCACCTCAACGCAAGGCCACCCGGGCATTTCGGTGATAATCTCATTCGATCTTTCGCCGACCAATATCGTGTCTTCAGATTTCGCCCCCGCAATGGATGGGTTCCAGGCGAAGGCCTGGCCCAAGAATATTGGCTCGGACGACGAAGGCGTGGCCGTGACTTCGCGCGGGGAATACCCGACAGATCCCCCCTGGTGATGGCGTTTCCATTCATCCGGATAGCCATTGGCTGCGTAGGCTGCCTGTGCCTGACCGAAGACGTCTCCTAGGGTTCGGCCAGGACAAGTTGCGCCGATCATCTCCGCGTCGATTCGAGCAACGGCTTCGGCTTTCTTGCGAATCTCATCCGGCAGGAACCCAAAATGGACGAGCCGGGTCAACGAGCAGATCAGACCCCACTTGCGCCCGCACAAGATCAACATGGCGTATTTGCTCAGCTTCTTGTTCGTTGGCAGGGGATGACGGTATGAATAGATGCGTTCATCGACCGCCACCAGATTCACAACAGGTTGCACTCCTCTGCTCCTAACCGATTCTGCAAGAACTCCGGCGATTTCAAATTCACTCATCCCCGGCTGGACTGCCTCCATCGCATCTTGCATGCCCTGGGCGCACAACTGTGCCAGGAGCCTGAAGCGGCCGCCTTCTTCTGGGGTCAGGCGAGAACGTAGCGAGGCAATATCCCCCGATAAGTCCGTGGCTTGAAGGTGATGGGAATCAGAACCCAATCGCATTCCGCGGGTCAGTTCTTGGAGGCGGCCATCCCCATCAATCCAGGATGAGACCTCGAATTTCCATCCCAGTTGCGACAAACCCTCTTCTTCCATCAACCTGGCAGCTTCGATGTTGTTGGTCAGGACCATTCGTTCAGCTTGCGTAATTAACAGGGATGCGGCAGCAATCGAATCCGCGATGTTGATGTGCGCATCTGCACCGCAGGTGGCCCAGGCCAGGTTTTCTGTTCGCCGGAGCAAAAGCCCGTCGAGCTCGCGCTCTGCCAGCAAACCGCGGATGCGATCCAGTTTGACACTTAGCTCAGCGGGGGAAGGCGATTGGCTTAGATCCATTCCTATACACCTGGCAACGTCACTTGTTGATCGGCGAAAGCCGCCCGCCCTTGAATGAGCAACTGGCTTACGAGTGTTTCTGCCTGATGTAGAACAGGCTTTGAAGGCCTATGGCAACCAGGGTCAGCAAACCAACCCCGATTCGAGTCCACCACGAACTCAAAGTGCCGTTGAACTGGAGGATGGAGACGATGGTGCCGTTGATCAGCACGCCGAACAGCGTGCCAATGACATTTCCTACGCCCCCTGCGAGCGACGTGCCGCCCATGACCACCGAAGCGATGGCGTCAAGTTCCATGCCTGTCGCGAACTGCCCATACCCAGCAAGCAACGACATGCTGAAGACGATCCCGGCCAGAGCAGAGCAAAGGCCGCTGAATGCGTAAACCGCGATCTTTGTACGGGCTACAGACAGGCCCATGAGCAAAGCGGATTGCTCATTGTTGCCCATGGCGTATATCGTGCGCCCAAAGCGTGTGAACGTCAGCAAAAGGAATGCCACCAGCAGCATGATCGGCGCCACAAGAGTTGGGGGGTAGACATAAGTCTTAGAGAGGAACGGAATGTAGATTGGCGTTAGAGCCAGTTTCTTGTACACCGGGTCCGAGATCGTGACCGAAGTCAAACTGATGATGTACGCCATACCGCGGGCGAAATACAGGCCCATCAAGGTCACTATGAAGGGCTGCACTTTGAAGTACTGGATAATGGAGCCCAGCACTGCGCCGATTGCCACCCCCATAAGCATCATCAACGGAATCACGAGCATGGGGCTCATTCCGTCTCTCAGCAGAGCGGCCGAGGCGGCCGTTGTCAGAGCCAGAACCCCGCCCACGGAAAGATCGATCCCACCCCCGCCGGTCAGGATGACCATGGTCATCCCGATCGATACAAGCAGCAAACTCCCGTTGTTAATGAAAAGATTGAAGAACACCTGTGGCTTCTGCATGGCAGGGTACATTCTGCTGCCGACAAAGTAAGCGACAACAAAGATCGAGATCGTGGTCAGCAGGGGCCCATATCGCCAGAAGAGAGTCTTAGTTCGATGCACTATGAGAAGATCCTCTGCGTTCGGAAATCCTGCTCATCAAGCGGCGGCTGTAGTCAGAGTAGAGGAAGATCACCAGCATGACCAAGACAGCCTTGGCTGCCAGCAGGGCGTTTGCCGGCACGCCCAGGGTGTAGATGGTCACGGTGAAAGTCCATATGACCAGTGCCCCTAGAGCGCTGGCCACCAGGGAGAACCGTCCGCCGGTCATCAGCGTTCCGCCCATCACAACCGCCAGGATGGCGTCGAGTTCGTAGTTCAACCCATTGTTGTTGCCATCCGCGCTATGGACGTAGGAACTCAAGATCAAGCCTGCGATGGCAGCGCAGAAGCCGCAGAAGGCATAGGCCAGAAGCTTGACGTTCTTCTCATCGATTCCGCTGTAGAAGCTCGCCTTCGAGTTGATCCCGACCGATTCAATGAAGAGGCCGATGGAAGTCTTGCGGACCAAGAACCAAGCCAATACAAGAATGAGTTCCCACGATGTAGATGGAAACCGGCAGTCCAAGGATGTACCCGTTGCCAAACCAGAAATACGGCGTGTAATAGATGGTCATGATCTGGCCGTTGGTGATCAACTGCGCAATACCACGACCAGCCACCATCAGGATGAGGGTGGCGACCATCGGTTGAATTCGCGCGCGCGAAACGAGCAGACCGTTCCACAAGCCACACAAGGTGCCGGCCGCCAAATCGGCCAAGATGATGATCGGCAACGGGGTGTTGGTGGCGTTGCGGGTGAGAATGTCGTTGGTGATGAGCTCATTGCCGAGAGCCGGGTTGATCAATACCGCGCCCATAGCAGCCGAAATGGCGATCACGGCCCCCACAGAAAGGTCAACACCTCCGGTAGCGATCACCATGGTCATCCCGATCGCTACCAGCATCAGCGGGGCCCCGTTCTTAAAGACATCTATGAGGTTGCCATAGAGGTGTTTTCCGTAGATGGGATCATCAATGATCCCAAGCTGGAAAAAGCCAGGTTCGACGATGGCGTTAAACATGAGAATCAGGGCCCAAGCTACCAGCGGCCAGAAGAGCTGGCTCTCGCGGAATTTCCTTAGGAACTCTGTCAAGTTCTTCATGCTTCGCCACCCGCCATGGTATGGATGATGGTGGCATCATCCACGTCGCCCTCGTATTCGGCCACCTTCCTCCGGTCTCTTAGGACCGCGATTCGATTGCTAACGCGCAAGACTTCTTCCAATTCAGAGGAGATGAAAACACACGACTTTCCTTCCTCTGCCAGATTCATGACCAGTCGCTGGATCTCGGCTTTGGCTCCGACGTCGATCCCTCGGGTTGGTTCGTCCAAAATTAGCACCTTGGGATTCGTGGCCAGCCAACGCGCCACGATGACCTTCTGCTGGTTCCCGCCACTCAGATTCTTCACCAATTGGTCAGCAGAGGGTGTCACGATCCCCAGAAGTTGGATGTACTCATCAGCGATCTCGTGCTGTTTCTGAACGGAGATGAACCTAAACCACCCGTATCGGGCCTGCAGCGCCAGAATGATGTTTTCGCGGATGGTCAGGTCGCCCACAATACCTTCCGCCTTTCGATCCTCCGGACAAAGCGCGATTCCGCGCTTCAGAGATTGCTGGGGAGAGACCTTGTCCGCCTTCTCCCCGTCCACGACAAGGGACCCTTTGTCAGGCGCGTCGATACCGAAGATCATGCCCGCCAGGTCCGTGCGTCCGGAGCCCAGCAAACCGGCAATGCCCAAGACCTCATTAGCGTTCAGGTCGAGGTCCAGCGGTTCGATCTTGTTGGTCAAACCCAAACCTCTGGCCTCGACCAGATGCTGTCTTTCCTTCTGCTCTTCGCCCTCTGATCTGACTCTCGAGATAGCGTCCAATTCTGTCATGCTGCGTCCAAGCATGGCCGCTACCAGCTCCACGCGTGGCAAGGAAGCGGCTTCATATGTCCCCACCAGCTTTCCATTGCGCAGAACGGTGATCCGGTCAGCGACCTGATAGACCTGGCCCAAGAAATGTGTAATGAAGATAATGCCGATACCCTCGCCCTTCAGCTTGCGCATCGCGTCGAAGAGCAAGTTGGTTTCGTGAACATCCAAGCTGGATGTAGGTTCATCCAGGATCAGGACTTTGGCGGATAGGATTTCGAGCGCCCGTGTGATGGCGATCATTTGCTGGATTGCTACGGAGTAGTCCCCCAGCGGCCGAGTTACGTCGACATCTATGTTCAAGCGCTTGATAGACTTTCGTGCCAGTTCATTCATCCTGGCCCAGTGTATGGTGCCAAAGCGCGCAGGTTCCCGCCCCAGCATGATGTTTTCAGCGACGGAGATGTTGGTGCAGAGGTTCACTTCCTGATATACGGTGCTGATGCCAAGTTCCTGGGAATGTCGAGGGGAACGAACGTGAACAACGTCTCCCTCCAGCTCAATCGTGCCAGCATCCACTTGTTCGACACCGGTCAGAACCTTAATGAGCGTGGACTTTCCGGCTCCGTTCTCGCCCATCAAGGCGTGGATTTCACCCCGCCGCAGGGAGAAGTCCACATGCTCCAGGGCCAGCACCCCGGGAAAGGATTTGGTGATATCCGTCATCTTCACGACGATTTGTTCATCGTTCATGGTCATACCCTGACCGGGATGGACTGGGATAGAGAAGCGGAGCATTCATGCACCGCTTCTCTATCCACTAGGCTAGTCCCCGTGTGTGAGTCTCAACCTCACGCTGGTAGGTCCGGCTTAGTACTGGCGTGACGGCAAGAGCTCAGCCGCTTTGTCGGGATAGTACACGGTCTCGTTGGTGAGGATTTCGCGATCCACAGGTTGGCCATTCATCAGCTTGAGGGCGAGTTCATAGACCTGCGGCCCAAGCAGTGGGTTGCACTCGACGTCAGCCTGGAACCAACCATCGACCATGGCCTGAAATCCGCCACGTGTTCCGTCGACGGAAACGATGTCCAGCTCGCCGGGCTTGACACCAGCGGCCTTCAGAGCCTCAATGGCTCCGATCCCCATGTCATCGTTGTGGATGAAGATCCCCTGGAAGTCTTCCCCTGGTTTGTATTTCTGCAGGAAGGCCTGCATGACGGGCAGCGCCTCTGCACGGGTGAAGTTGCCGGTTTGGGAATCAAGGATCTTGATATTGTCATCCAGCTTATTGCGGAAGCCTTCGGCGCGGCCAACTGCGGCGCCGGATCCGGTCGTGCCAGACAGCTCAAGAAGGGCACCACCGTCGGGCATCATCTTGTTGAACTCAGCAGCCGCCCGCTCGCCCTCCAGCACCATGTCGGAGCCGATGTGGGTGGCGTAGAGGGACGGATCTGCACTCACGCTGCGGTCAACGATGATGACCGGAATGCCGGCGTTCTTGGCCTCGGTCAGGACAGCTTCCCAGCCATCCTCAACCACCGGGGGCAAAGCGATCACATCCACCCCTTGGGCGATGCAAGACCGGACGGCCGAAATCTGGTTCTCCTGCTTCTGCTGGGCATCTGAGAAGACCAGCTGCTTGATGCCAAGCGTATCTGCGGTTTCCTTGATTGAAGCCGTGTTCGCCGTCCGCCAGTCGCTCTCGGCGCCGAGCTGTGGATAGCAGAGCACCATGTCGGCATAGGTGCAGTTAGGTGCACAGGATGATTCATCCGAGGCAGGAGCAGCTCCACCACCACCGCAGGCAGCCAGGATCATCGAGGTAACGATGAACAGAAACGCGAGCTTCTTCCAACTGAACATGACGTCTTCTCCTTCTAGTTTGTGTGCGCAAAGCGATTCGAGGATTGAGTCAGCTGATTCGCTCTGGCCGAGGTGCCCGCCTACATGGCTCGACAGCCAGACCGGCACCTCATTTCCCCACGATGGTTATGTCTCAGCTCCACCTCCTTCTTGCCCCATCCCCTTCATGGAACTTTGCCTTGCAACTAAAGTTGGGGCTAGCAGTATGGCCTTCGGCCGAACCGGATCACGTTCGTCGTATTCAGATTCGATGATCTTGATGATTTCTTCGATCGCAACTTCACCAAGGTTGTTTTGATCCTGCTGGACGGTTGTCAGCGGGGGCCAGAAGAATTCAGACTCTGGAATATCGTCGAACCCGACAACGCCCAGGTCATCGGGAATTCGAATTCCGGATTGACAGGCATACTGCAGCACACCCAAAGCCATTTGATCGTTGGCCGCAAACACGGCATCCATCTCTGGGTACTGCTCAATGAGACGCTTGATCTCCCGGGCACCACTTCGAGAAGACCAAGTCCCCTCCACGCAGTATTCCTCCTCGTAGGGAAGCTGGGCTTGCTTGAGACCCTCACGCCAGGCCGCCTTGCGCTCACGAGCCTCCCACCAATCCAAGGGACCCGAAATGTGACCAATTCGCTCATAACCCTGCTCGATCAGGTGCGTCATGGCGAGCTGTCCACCAAGATAGTTGTCAATTGAGACGATGTTGATTGCCTTGCGCGAGTGGATGGTCAGATAGACAACGGGGATTCCCAGGTCCAGGGAGGGATCATTGATCCATCGCAGGTTCTCACCGACTTCGGGCACCGCCCAAATGACCCCATCGACCTGGTGGGAAACCAACCTCTGGAAGACCGTCGCCATCTCCTCAGGATTGAAACGGCCCAGCTCCTGAAGCAGAAGCGAGTACCCCGCCCTTTCGGCTGCGCTGGTGATACCGCTGAGGGTACGAGACGGACCGATGAACTTCAACCCCGCCGTGACGACACCCAGGGTGTAGCTGCGTTGACGAATCAAACTCCGGGCAACGGCACTGGGCTGATACCCCAGCTGATCGATGACCTGTTTCACTCGCTCCCTGGTCTGGCGAGAGACATCCGGTCGGTCATTGATCACACGCGATACGGTCTGCGTTGAGACGCCGGCTGCCGATGCAACTTGCTTAATTGTGGCTCGGCCAATGCGTTTCATGCCCGTTATCGTTCCCGTTATCGTTCCCGGTATCGTTTACACATTAGCAGAAGATGAGAATCAATGCAATCGACAAATGTCATGTCTGGGTTTGTGACACGTGGCGGGGGACGCTCTTCTGGGCACAAGCTACGCATTCGGTCCGACCTGCGCCATGCGGAGGCGGCCATCTCGACCAAGCGTCTGCGCTCTAACCGGCTCGCCGCGTTGCTCGGCGCCTTGATCTGCCTCATCGGCAGACAGTTGTACGCCGGCTGGTTCCGACTCCCGCCACGATGGACTGCACACAGCATTTGTCTGCATCTTCGACAGGATGGCTTGCATGGGCGGATCCATGCCTGCATAGCCCCACTTGAGCTTGCCACCCCAAATCATGTGAAGCAGACTTGCGCTGATCGGTAGTACGTTCACTTGTCGTCCGCTGCCTGGTCAAAATCGGCAGGCAAGAGTTCTTGATCGAAAAGAAAGTGGACCACTCCATAACCCTTAGACGGGATCTGCCGAAAGGCATGCAAGAGTTTGCAAAACCTCCATCACGGGTTCCGCGAAGCGTCCTGAGGCGTAGCCGAAGGGCGCATCCCGTCGTCGCCTCTAGGCAAGGGTCTTGAACAACGCCGTCTCAGGGGTGGTGTAATCACCGCGACCGATACGTAGCTCTTTGTACGCCTCGAATTGCTTCATTGCCCCTCTCCTGAGGCTTCCGCTGAACCGCCATCGACTACATCCCAAAGAGGCGCAACAGCCTAATCCTCAGCCCAGAAACCTCGCTCTGGTCAACCCCTGACTTCGTCTACCCCATCCACATCATGGGGCCCCAGGAAGCCGCCGTATGCGATTGGTATAATCGCGGCTGGGTCCGAAATCTCTTTCTACCCACCGACGCCCCTCACTGCCGACTTCCAATCCGACCGGAATTAGGGAATTCCCCTGATGATCGATCCTCTCATCCTGAAGAGCAAGATTCAGATCCCTGCCCCGACCCGGTATCACATCGAGCGACCCCGAATCACTCAACGGCTAGAGCAGGACATTCTGTCGAACAAACTCACCCTGCTCTTGGCACCGGCAGGCTACGGCAAGAGCAGCGCCATCGCAGATTGGGCGCGCGCCACCACAACACCGGTCGGATGGCTCAGTGCCTCCGACACTATCCTCGCCCCGCTGTCCCTTCTTAGACACCTGTTTGCCTCCTGGCGTGCCTTCCAGCCCGAGTTGGCTGGGACGCCCCTTGACATGGTGCTTGGATCACGAGATCCGGATGGTGCCCAGGCTGCGACTGTCTTCCTGAACACCGCCGCGTCCAGCAGCAATCCCCTTGTCTTTGTAATCGATGACTACCATCACATCCAGGACGGCCCAGCAGAAGAAGCCTTGGATTCGTTGATCGAGAATTCTCCAGCACCGCTCCACTGGGCAGTCGCCTCCCGAACGCTTCCACCGCTGGCCATTGCCCGGTACCGGGGCCACGGGGTGCTTGGAGAGATCGGGTCCCGGACGCTCGGTTTCACATTGCCGGAAGTGGATCAATTGCTGCGACAAATGGGGCTCGAACTGAATTCGCCCCAGGTCGAAGCTTTGCACGAAGCCACCGAGGGATGGGCAGCCGCCTTGCAGCTTGCCGGTCTGAGTCTGCTGAGGTCACCACAATCCCAGGTGCCTACACTGGAAGGGTCTCAGCGCTTCATCGCGGACTATTTCCGGCAGGATGTGTTCTCGCATCTGCCCGATCAGCTTCGCACGTTCTTGCTCAAGACATCCATCGTGGCGCGCCTTTGCGAGGGGTTGTGCGATGCGATCACGAACGGCGATGGTTCCCAATCTGTGCTGGAAACCCTGGAGCAAGACGGGGTGTTCACCGAGCCTTTGGACCAGCAGGGAGAGTGGTATAGGTACCAGCCACTGTTCGGTGACTTCCTTCGCATGGAGCTTGAACGAAGGTTGAGCCCTGAAGAGGTACGGGGCCTGCACAGCAATGCGGCCCGATGGCTTGCGAACCATGACTTTCCCCATCAAGCCTTTCGGCATGCCGTTGACTCGCTCGACCCGGCCCTGGTAATCGAAGTCTGCGAACGCTTCGTCCCCCGTATGCTCTTGATGGGCGAGTTTGCCACCCTGAAGGCATGGTTCGATTCGATCCCAGCCGGATGGTTGGACAACCATCCAATCCTGGCAACCGCCAAAGTCGGGTACTTGCTGCAATCCGGCGCGTTGGATGCTGCACAAGCTCTGCTCGACCGCATCGAAACACAATTGGGTGGAAACCGTCGCCTCGAGCACCAGCTGGTCCGGGCCAGAGCCAACGCTGTTCGTTGCGGGATTGCCTGCTTCAGGAATGATCTGGAGGTCGCCGAGACGTTGGCCAACAAAGCACTCAAGGAACTCCCGGACGACGACGTTTTCTTTCAATCCATGACCTACATCGTGCTTGGAGACACCTATCGCAAGAACGCTCAATGGGACCTCGCCCGCAACAACTACGCACAGGTACTGAGGTTTACAGACAAACCGCTGTTCCATCAACTGGCGGTTCACGTCTACGGCGCGCTGGCCGACTTGGATATGCGAAGAGGCAATCTCAAGCAGGCGGCCGCGTCCTGGGAAGACGCCCTGGCCGAGATCGATAACGTCGCCAATTGGGGCGGGCTCCCGCTGCCTCTGACGGGATGGATCTTTATCAGGTTGGCGGAGATTCAGATCGAGTGGAATCAGCTTGACCGCGCAGCCAACTACGTTGAAAAAGGTCTCCAGCGGGCAGAATTGGGAGGCGATGTCAGTGCGCGCATAGCCGGCCATCTGGCCACAGCTCGGCTGGCCCTGGTCCAGCAAGACGTAGAGGCAGCCTCCTTTCAACTGGACAAAGCGCGTTTGTTGCTAGATCAATCCCAACTCCCCCAATGGAAGGGGCAACTGGATCGCCTTCAGGTCGATCTGTGGCTTACAAAGGCTGAGCAACGGGAAGCCGAAGACTGGGTAAATGATCAATGGGGCCGGGTCGGCAAGGACCAAGCTCCGCTCTTGAGTTTGGCCGTCGCCCGCGTCCTCATGGCCGCTGGCGACAAGGCCTCCCTAGACCGTGCCAGAGGCATGCTGCACGCTGAAGAAGGGTCCAGCCGGCGGGATGGACTGGTCGGCATTGAGACTGAAGCAGCGGCGCTTGGGGCCGTGGTAGATTGGCGGCTCGGCAAGAGAGCGGCGGCCCTTGCCGGGATTGATCGGCCATTACGTCTTGCTGAATTGTATGGTTACAAACGTGTCTTCATCGACTTGGGTCTTCCAATGGCGAGCATCCTGCTTGAGGCAGACCACCGCGACGCGCTGCCTGCCTATGGTCAAGAGCTGTTGCTGGGCTTTCAGGATCACTTCGGGCTGGACCCTGCTTCGCCGGTGGGCCTCCCAGAACCTCTCAGCGATCGCGAGGCAGAGGTTTTGAAGCTGGTCTCCACTGGGCTGACCAATCAAGAGACAGCTGATAGACTGGTGATTTCTCCGGGCACCGTGAAGAAGCACTTGAGCAACATCTATGGCAAGCTAGGAGTCAAGAGCCGCACCGCGGCGGCGGCTCGAGCCCGCCAGCTCGGCCTCATCGAATAAAGCTACCCCACACCTCTACAGCCAACATACCCCGCGCGAATACCCCGTTTGGGGCATGATCTGCTCCCCACCCTGTTCTATCCTAAGGCCCAGACGACCCTGAGGGATGGATCAGCATGGGAGCGGGAAATGGACTCAAGTCACGACGTAGTGATCATCGGGGGTAGCCAATCAGGCCTCGCAATGGGGTACCACTTAGCCAAGCAAGGCACCGATTTCGTCATCCTCGAGGCGGGCCGGAGGATCGGCGATCAATGGCGTAAGCGCTACGATAGCCTGGAGCTGTTTACGCCGGCCCGGTTCAGCCGGCTGCCTGGGAAACCCTTTCCAGGAGACCAGAATCGCTATCCTACCAAGGACGAGATGGCCGACTACCTTGAATCCTACGCGGCCGCTTTTGACCTTCCAGTTCAGTTGAACACACACGTCGAAAGCTTGAGTCGGGATGGCATCCGGTACAAGATCACGGCTGGCGACCGCTCATTCAAGGCTGACCAGGTCGTGGTAGCCACAGGGGCAGAACGAACGCCTTATGTGCCACCCTTCGCTGGCGGTCTTGACCCCAGCATTCTTCAGATCCACTCCAGCGAATACCGCAACCCGACCCACCTGCCTGATGGCGATGTATTGGTTGTTGGTGTCGGCAATTCCGGAGCTGAGATTGCGCTCGAGCTCGCAGCCTCACGGAAGGTGTTCCTCTCGGGCAAACCGCCAGGCATGCTGCCAAAGCCGCCCCATCCCGCTCTTGCCGGCATTGTCTTTTTCGCCCTCCACCGGATCATCTCGAGAGGCAACCCCATAGGTCGAATGGTGATCAGCAAGATGGTTTCAAAAGGCACGCCGGTCGAGGGCATCATGGAGCACGACTTCACCGAAGCGGGAATCAAGCGCCTGCCAAGGACGGTGGGGGTCGAGCAAGGCAAACCTACGACTGCGGACGGCACAAACCTGGACATCGACGTTGTGATTTGGGCGACCGGTTTTGGCCTGGATTTCCGATGGATCGACTTGCCCATCTTCAATTCAGACGGGAAGCCGAAGCACTCGCGCGGCGTCGTCGAAAGACAACCCGGCATGTATTTCTTGGGCCTTCCATTTCAGTATGCGGCCAGCTCAGCCTTGATTCCGGGCGTTGGCCGGGACGCCAAGTACTTGGCTCATGAGATTGCTCTCCATTCAAGGAAATCATCCACAGACATGGCCTCGCTGGATCAGTTCGGGCATCGTGCTGTGGTAAACACTGCGGCCGGACCCTCACCAGAGGAAGGAGCGAACAAGGATTGAGCTCACCTTCCTAATCAAGAACCCCTCTAGCGCAAGCTTGTGCGGATTGTTCAAATCCCATGAGGGGAGACTCTGATGACTCCTTGTGCAAAACTGCCAACAACGCTCCCAAGGATCGGAGCTGCATTTCCCAAGCCCTAACTGGGCGCAGCAGTTCACCATCCGACCAACGCCCTTATCTGCCGGGTCCGCCGTTTGCCAATCTGAACCGATGCCCCCCAACCTGTCTGCCGAGTCCAACCGGGGCGTCGTCCGGTCCGCCGGCCAGCCTCCTGAGCTCGGTTGCGACCTGACCGTCCGCTAGCAGAGGTGCCGGCCCTGTTGGTCGAGGGTCTGACCAATGACCAGATTGCCGTAAGGCTGACCGTCTCTCCCTCCGCCATTAAATCCCACGCCAGCACTATCCTCACCAAACTCGGCGTTGCTAGTTGCACCGAAGCAGTGAACCTCGCCATGCGCCAGGGGCTGATCACCTAGTCGCCGACACCTAGCTCCCCCAAACGGCGGAGGCAAAAGCTCCCCTGTGGATGGATGTGCCTGCCCCCCCCCCTACAGTACGCTGGACCTATGACACGCGTCTACTTGGCCAATGCCAAACTCGATGAGCGCTCCGCCCTGCGCCTCACGCTCCAGGATCTGAAGTTGGAGCTGGCTGGCGAAGCAACCGATTGGCCAACTACCCTGGCACAGGCACCCGTCAGTCGCGTGGACATGCTCCTGGTGGATTGGGAATTGCTTTCTGATTCCCCCAATGCCGCACTGGCAGAACTGCGCCAGGCCTGTCCGGCTGCGGTGGTGATCGTGCTCATCAGTCAAATGGATGCCCGTCAGCGGGCCGCGCTCTCTGCCGGCGCCGATGCGTTTATCAGCAAAGGCGATACGCCTAAGCGCGTGGCCGAGTACTTGCGCACCTTCGCCTCAAGTGCTGCGATGAATTGATGACACCTGGCTGTTGGCTGGAGTCCGATATCCCGGCGCACTCCGCTGCCCCGAGCGCCGGCGCAAACTTGGGACAGCTGCAAGGAATCACCGGAGGTCCCTATGAATGACAAAGATTCGTAAGGATAGACAAGGCGACAAGTGCCAAGCCGTGCCCCTCAGTTAGAAGAATTAGGAGATAAACCATGAATATCCTCATCTACCTCGTCGCTGCGGCGATCATCGGTTGGCTGGCAAGTGAAATCATGCGCGACCGGTCGAGCCTGTTGATCAACATCGTGGTGGGCGTCGTGGGCGCCTTCCTGGCCGGCTACTTCCTCAGCCCGATTTTCCATGTCGGGACGATCAACGATGCCATCAACCTGCCCACCATGTTGGTGACGCTGCTGGGCGCCGTCATCGTGATCGCGATTGTCCATCTTCTCCGCCGCAGAGTGTGAGCCCAGTCACCCAATTTCTGGCACGCCGTTTAGAGGCTTCCTTGAGCAGGGGTGCGCCTGTGCACCCCTGCAGAATTCTCGGATCAACCCGTCGCGTTTGTGAAAATCTTCACATATCGTTTGGGAGGTCGAAATGACAGACAACAGTGTTTCAGAAGTCCGAATGACACAAAAGGAACCGGAAAGAGAACGGCGCATTTTCACCTTCAAGGCCACCCAGCTGGTCTGGCTGCTGTTCGGAATCCTGGAAGCTGCGTTGGCGCTGCGTGTTGGGCTGAAGCTGATCGCCGCCAACCCCGACAGCCCAATTGCCGCATTCGTATATGGTTTCACCAGCCTCTTCCTGCTCCCCTTTGCTGGGTTGACCGGAACGCCATCGGCCGGAGGCATGGTGCTGGAGATCTCAACCGTGATCGCCATGGTCGTATATGCCTTGATTGCCTGGGGGCTTGAGCGAATCATTTGGCTGATCTTCTACCGCCCCACCGCCCCCGTGGAAGGCGTCACCAGAACGACGACCACCGATCATCATACCCAGATGTGATTGTTGGTCCGAGGAGGGATCGATATGAGCCCTGAGGCTGATCACTATGAGTTGGATGCGGATGGTACTCGGTCGAAGGGGCCCATTTCGGCTTTGATCCGAGACGTGGTGCTGGGAGCCCTCCGATGGCTGTTCGAGCTCCCCACACTTTCTGAAACGGACCAGTTGGAAGCCGGCATCTTCCTCGGTGGCCAAGGGCGAGACTGATGAACTTCAGGGCCCGCGCGCGGCGGCGTGTAGGTGGGAGATTCCATCCTTCACGGCATGTGCTCTTGCCCTGGCAAGTAGACAGGTATGGATACGGTAAGCATCACAGGGATTGGGACCAATGGAGGACATAGACAACATGAATAGGACGGTGAACGTTTTGGCCGGCATGCTGATTGGTGGGCTGGCCGGCGCAGGAGCAATGCTTTTGCTAGCACCCCACTCGGGTGAGAAGACACGGGCTCTGATCCAGCAAAAGGGCGTCAAAGTGCGGGATCGGACAACCGAAGTGGTTGACCAAGCTCTGGCCCAGGCTCGTTCGAACTCACAGGAGATAGCAAGCGATGTTCGGGAGAGGGCCGGCCAGCTCAAGCAGCTTGGACAGGACAAACTCGTGGCGGGGATGGATCATGCCTCCTCGGTTCTTGACGCCGGAAAAGTGGCCGTCAGGGATGCCTGAACGACAAGTCTCTTGATCAGCGCAGGTGGCGAGCGCCGATTCCATCTGCGCTCGCCGTCCAGCCATCACACCGAGAAAGGATCATCAGCATGAAGTTCACCCGAAACATTGGCATGCTCTTGCTTGCAGTCTTCCTGATTGCGTGGGGTCTTGTACAGCTTCTCGGGATTGGCGGCCTGGGTGCCATCCTGGCGATCATCGCCATCGCCGCCGGCATCTTCATCCTTCTGGGCCGTTAGCGGGATTGTCGCTCAAGCTATCGAGATCGCAAACCGGATCGTGGAAGAATAAAAGGAGCATCACATGTTGACCTGGATTATCGTCATTCTGATCGTCCTCTGGCTGCTGGGCGCGTTTGGTCGGAGCATCATCCCCAGCATCCCGAACACCGGCAACGCCATTCACACACTGATCGTGATCGCTGTCATCCTGGTGATCTTGAGGCTGTTGGGGATCATCTAGAAGAACCTCTTCCGGTACGCGGGCACAAACCATTCTGTGTCGACGCCTGATCAGGGAGCCAGTCCCAGATCACATGGTCGAGGCAGAGAAATTCAGTGATGAGGAGGCCAAGATTGAGCGAAAAACCAAAGATCACAACCGAGGAGGCGCGGACGACCGGAACGAAGTTGGGACTGGATTGGGGAAAAACCGATCTGGAGCAGTTCCGGCGGGGCCTTGAGGTGGAACTCGAACATGGATCCCACGATCCGGAGACCGATGTGACCCACGACGACATGCTCTTGACGGGCAAGATTGCGTGGGCACATTTGAAGGAAATAGGCGACTACTACACCCGCCTGGATCAGCTTGAAGCCGAGGCTCTGTCTCAGCCCAAAACGACGTAACACTCAAAGGCATCTCGGGCGATGATAGGTACCAAACCCGGCATGATGAGGCTCCCGGCAGGTTGTCCGAACCCGCCGGACCCGGGCTCAAGATCGGACCCCGATTGAAGAGCTACCGACAAAAAAAGGAGATACGACGATGAATATGAAACTCTCTGCTCCGAAAGTTATCACCTGGTGGATCGCCGTTGTATTGGGCGTGCTAGGGCTCCTCGGTCACTTTGGAACGATAGCCGTTTTGAGTCAGTACGCGTTTTGGCTTGTTGCAGCCGCATTCGTTCTGTTGGCGTTGGCCACACTTCTGAAGAATCTTTAGCATCTGTTAGCGCTTGAGCCCCTGGGAGTCGGTCCGCGCTTCCCAGGGGTCCTCAGGCTTTCCGATGGACCTGGCATGCCTGAGGCCGTTGGCGCCGGCCATAAGATAGGATGGCGGGAACTGCCATCCTACATGCCAGGCATGGCGAAGAACCGTATCTCCCACCGCCGGTCATGACTTGGCGCGGCACCTGGCCCGCCTGCCTGCCACAGCAACCCTCTCACATACCAATCAAACTCATGACTTGGTTCCCGACTTTGCGACCGCCTGGCTGCGCGCCTTGAGGCCCGATATTCGCTGCTCCTGCCTCGATAGCAATGAGGCAGCTTCTTCAAGGCGTTGGCGCTCAGCTTTGATGAAACGTGTGTAGGGTGCGACGCCGTCTTTCAGTCGGGCGATGGCGCTTTCTGATTCGCCCCTGAACTGCGTGCTCATGGCGCCCACAAGCCTGGTGCGCAAGGTGACCATCTTCTCTTTGAACCTTTCCTTGGCCTGCTTGCGCTTGTAAGGGATGACGAGGAAGCCCAGGATGGCCATGCTGCCGGCGGCCAAAAGCCCGGTGACATCCACTGTGGAAGACACAACCGCAATCGTAACCAGCGCCCCCAAGCCAACGGCGCCAGCCTCCAACAATGCCGTTTGCGCCACGGCATTTTCGACACTTTTGGCCAATTCACTGGCCTCAAGATTTCGATCATAGCTCTCTACGATGGCCTGGGCGGTTTTCCCGACGGTGTCGATGAGTTCGCGCCGGCGCGTCTCGGATGCCCCCCCGCCCCGCTCCCCGACGATATGCGTCGTGGTAGTGTGCTTGCCTTCGCTGGAGGTAGTCCATCACCTGCTGCCACTGGTGCTGGTCCTTCTGAATCAGCCAGTCGATCAATCGTTGGACTTGGTCATCGATCTGTTGGGGCACATCGGCCAACACATCTTTTTCGAACTTTGCCCGGATTTGAGATCCGCGCGCCAGGCTGGCGATGTTGGTTAGCCTGAGCGTCGTATCAAAGAAATCAAGGCCGCGCTGTTCAAACCTGTGCAGAATATTCTCGATCGAGGCCAGGCGAGGTTCGAGTTCACTGTGCAACTCGTTCGCATAATCTTCAATGACCGATTCCAGCGAGGCCGTGGTTTGGATGTCTTCCTGCAATTCCTGGCTCTCATCTCGCACAGCTGATTGAGCCTGGACGACCAGGTTCTCGGCGGTGCCCAACGGATTGCTCAATTTGAGCTCGAGTCGTGTGGCATCGTCCAGTGTGGTTGTGACGTAGCGCTCGAGTTCATCCAGACCGCTGGAAGCCCTCATCAGGCGGCTTTGCTCAGGATCGGGCTCATTCTGGGCGCGCTGAGCAATCCGGGCCGATACTGGGAAGAATTCGGGCGGGTCCCCCAGAACTGCCGTAGCGTGCTTCAGAACGAAATCTCGCACCTCATCGAGCGAGGTCTCGTCTTCGAAGATGTCGGCTTTGTTGAGCACAAACACGACTTTCTTGCCCCAGGCAAGGATCCGTTCCAAGAAGAGTCGCTCACTCTCGGTCATGGGACGGTCAGCCGAAGTCACAAACAGCACCAGGTCGCTGCGCGGCACAAACTCGTCCGTCAGCCGTTCGTGGCGGCGGATGACGGCATTGGTGCCCGGCGTATCGACGATGTTCAGCTCCTTCAGCAACGGCAAGGGGTAGGTAAGAATGCCAAAACCCTCATCCACAGCCTGCTCGGCAACCTTCTCCCCCCATTTCACCAAGGTAACCTTGGAAGTGGTGGGGGTTGTCCCTTCGGGGAGAATTTGATTACCGAGAAGTGCATTGACCAGGGCGCTTTTTCCGGCATTGAACTCCCCAACCACGACGAGCAAGAAGAGTTCATCCAGTTGAAGGATGGACGTCTGCAGGCTTGCCAACCCATCCCGCGGCACATCGATCTCCGAGAGTGCCACTCGAATGTCGGCCAGCGCTTCCTTTTCTTCACGCAGGAATGCGGCTTGTTCATCGGTCAGCAGAGACTGGCGCATGGCAACATCCCTTCGGCATCCGCGGCTGGCGACCCGCCCTGGACCCGTCCTTGATGGAGGCCATTATACCGATGGAGCCTGCGCTTTGAACACTGGCCGACCTTGCTTGGCAATGCCAAACGGAAAGGTAATCGCGGAGGCTCCTGCCTAATGCTGCGGGCCATTGCCGACAGGGGTCTCAGACCGGAAGGCGTGACGCACCCCGTCCAATAGATGCTTGTGGGCAGGGCAGCTAGAAGCGACGACTGCGATGGCAGGACCGTATGCACTCTCCACACGATCGACAGCCGATTGATCAGCCTCAGCATAAGCAAAAGGCACCCTTTCGGGTGCTCCTTGGTAACGACGAAAGGCTTCCCTGGCCCATCCCCTCGAGGCAGGAGACCCACGGCTTTCTCACTCATTGAGGCAATCATGATGTTTTTGCTCTTCTCCCAGCCGCTCAATTCATCGCAACTTGTTTTCAGCGACGGCCAGCGCTTTTCCCTGGAGATCCTCGATTAGAGATCGGTAGTAAATCTTGGCTTGTCTTGGCTCTTCAGTATCTGCCTGGCTCCGCTTGTTCTTGAGCGCCATCTCGCGCCCGGCGCGCTGATTGCTCATCAAAGACGTACAACCCACCGAGGTGCCGGCCGCCTTTTGATCAACATCCGATACAGGGCAAGCACCAAGGGACTTAGAAGTCTGGGAGAAATCGGGGGAGCCTTTGGCGGCGATCTTGATTCCATGAGGGGCCCGGGCGCGGACAGAGTGGAACGATGCCGAGAATCCTGAGCCCCGGCAAGGCGGGACGACAACAGCCAGCAGCACTCAAAAAACAACACTGGATTGGCCATCAAATGGGGATCAGGATCCGACGGCGACGGACTGTCTGTCGGGCTGGCAGCAGGAGATATCAGTCAAAGGGCGCCAAACGAGATCCCAGGCACGTTGTAGATGTTCTGACTTCCCGCCCGCAGTCGTCCAGATCTATCGAGACCGCCTCGTCGGATTTAGAAGACTCTCGTCTCCACTCCCAAACATTTCTGCAGTGAGCTTGAACCCGGCCGCTTCGAGCCGCTGGCCGAACATGGGCCGGATGCCCGTCGGCTTCATCTCGCCAATGACCTTACCATCCTCGCCGATGCCGGTTTCGGCAAACTTGAAGATGTCACTCATCACGACGATATCCCCTTCCATGCCATTGACCTCAGAGATGGCCGTGACCTTGCGGCTCCCGTCCCGCAGCCGCGTTTGTTGAACAATCAGATCAACAGCTGAAGCGATTTGCTCGCGGACGACTTTGAGAGGAAGCAACACGCCAGAAACCAGGCACAGCGTCTCGAGCCGCGAGATGGCGTCTCTCGGGGAATTCGCGTGCACCGTCGTCAGCGATCCGTCATGGCCGGTGTTCATGGCCTGCAGCATGTCCAAGGCCTCTCCGCCCCGAACTTCGCCGACGATGATCCGGTCCGGTCTCATCCTCAGGGCATTGCGAACCAGGTGGCGGATAGGGACCTCTCCCTCGCCGTCCACATTTGGCGCCCTGGTTTCGAGCCGTACGAGGTTGATGTGATGCAGTTGAAGTTCAGCCGCGTCCTCGATCGTCACGAGCCGCTCCCCCTCAGGAATGAATTCTGAAAGGATGTTGAGCAGGGTCGTCTTTCCGGATCCCGTACCGCCAGAAACCACAACATTGAGCTTAGAGGCCACACACGCTCTCAAGAAATCCGCCATGTGTGGTGTCAGGGTCTCGAAAGCGATCAAGTCATCAATCCGGAGTCGCTCCTTGGGAAACTTGCGAATGGTGATGCTGGGGCCGTCGATCGCCACTGGAGGGATGACGGCGTTCACTCGCGATCCGTCCGGTAATCTTGCATCGACAGTTGGATTCTCGGCATCTATGCGTCGGCCAAGGGGTGTGATGATTTGGTCAATGAGATCCAGGATCTCGGAATCACCATCAAATACCACACCTGTCAGCTCAAGCTGGCCATCCCTCTCGACGAAGACTGACTTGGGTCCGTTTACCATCACCTCGGTCACTTGTGGATCGTCCAACAAAGGCTGAATGGGCCCGTAACCGAGAAGTCCATTGAGCACATCCGCTAGCAGCTGTTCCATCATTCCGCTGGGGAGTTGAACCTCAGCCCGCTCATACGCTTGGTCGATCCTTGCACGCACTTCATCAGGAGTCAGGGATGACGGTGACGTGCCTTCATAGGACTGGGTAACCTGGGCCTTCAACCATTCATGGAGTTTGGCCAGTTGCTCGGCTGTCGGATGGTCCATTTCCCTGTCAGCCATCTTGCCCCCCTGACTCCTCTTCGACAGGAATGACCAGTAAGATGTGATGTTTGTTCACCGCCACAAAGGGAACGCGTCTTTCCGCATTCGAATCGGTGATCGTGGCTTCTGTGACCGCAAGGAATCCTTCCAAGCTGTTCAGTTCATCGCTCACTCGCCGCTCGGGATGGACGTGAATAGTTCCTTCGATGACTGAACCAACCGTCCTTATTTCCGCCTTCACGGGCCTCTTCCGAATGACATCCGTAAAGATCTTGCCCCGATCTTCAACTGAATAATCCATGTTCCTCTCTTTCTGCCGGTGTCAGGAGTGGTCGTCTCAGTGATTGTGGGGACGCGGCCGGTGATCGCGAAAGCCTGCCACTTCCTTACGCGATGCCTTGCCCAGCCGTCAGGGGGACAATCCCAAGTGTAGTCATTCTCAGAGCTCACAAGACTTACAGCTTCCTCTCACCATGCTCTCCCCTCTGCACGTGGTCAGCCGGACGAGGAGAGCTTGGCTGGAAGCGTGGCCTTAGCTCGTTCACGGGAGTAACTCATTGCGAGAATCGTTTGCCTCTCTTCGCCTCCGGAACCGGGATCATCTCTTGGAAGCAGGACGGGGAGACGTCCCCAAGTTTGTTCAACAGCTTCGTCAGATAGGCCTGCGCGGGAATCTGCCTTTGTCAAGGCAGGCTCTCGTGGTAGGAGATCAGGGCAGGATATGATCTCAGCAGCTGGCTGGGATCAATGTAAAGCCCTCTTGCTGGCGTGCTTGGACTGAGACATACCCTCCTGGGCTCCGACCGCTTTGCACTTTTTGCGATTCCAAATGGGGGAATTCGCATCCAAGACAGCTTGCAGGTTTGGGCGCCACGGCGATACCTGACGGCGCCGGGAAATGTCAGGCGATAGGGGACAATGGCCCCCACTCCAAAGAATCACTATAATGAGAGCTGCGAGGCTTGCTGATCGGACGCTGGGCCATGAGGAGTCTGGGGACCTTCTCTTTTCCGATCTGGCCGATGGGGCAGGGCTGACACGTGACCCATCTTCCCCTCGCATTCCAAGCTGGAACCATGGGTCGCCCCGGGCCACCATGCAAGGCATGAAGGCACCCGAATGAACCCTTCACCTGATCTACCGCTGCCCGAAAGAAAGCAGGGGGTGTACGGCAGCATTTATGATTCTGCGGCTGACGGGTTGATCATCACAGACTTGGAGACCGGCGCTGTGGTTGAGGCCAATCCCGCAGCCTGTGCCATGCACGGCTTCCTGCGGCACGAATTCGTCGGGCTCCTCCCGGAAGGTTATATTCACCCCGACAGCCTGCACCTATTCAAGACTAATGTTGGGGCCTCTCGCTTGGACATCCTGGCCGAGAGTCTTGTGCGGCACATTCGCCGGGATGGGTCGGCTTTCTACGCAGAATGGCACGCGGTAGATTTCAACTATCATGGCCGCCCCTGCCTGCTCAGCGTCGTCCGTGATGTCAGCCAACGCGTCGAGTTCAGAACAGCTTGTTCAGCAGCGGGAAGGCGCACGCGCCAACGAAAACGCTGTGCTGCTTAAGACTTCCCAGGCTCTGGCCTCCACCTTGGAACCTAAACCGGCTCTGATCCTTGACCAGCTTGGATTGCTCATCAGATACACGCATGCCGGGCTGTTCATCCAAGAAGATTCGAGCGTGGTGGCAGCCGCTGTGCGAGGCACAGATCAGCCTGAGACCGCCGTACCTCAGATCGTCTGGCACGGGACCCCGGCCTCTATGGATTCCCTATTCGAGGGGCGCTATCCCATCCGCATTCCGGATATTTGGGCCTCTGAGCGCTCGGCTGAGCACCTACGCGAGCTTTTCGGGGACGACCCCACCGGCATGTTGGCCGGCATGCACTCCTGGATGTGGGTGCCGCTGGCGGTCAGGAAACGCATGCTCGGTGGGATCGGTCTCGCCCACGCCGAACGTGACTACTTCACGCCGCACATGGCCAGCCTGGCCATGACCATCGCCAACCAGGCGGCCGTGACCATGGCCAACGCCGAATTGTATGAACGTGCCCAGGACCTGGCCGCTCTCCAGGAACGTCAGCGACTTGCCCGCAACCTGCACGATGCCGTCAATCAGTCGCTCTTTTCTGCCGGGTTGATCGCCGAAGTTCTGCCGCGCCTTTGGGAGCAAGATCAGGCTGAAGGCCGACGCGCGCTGACGGACCTGCGCCGCCTGACTCGCGGAGCACAAGCCGAGATGCGCGGCCTGCTGGCGGAACTGCGACCCAGCACGCTGACCGACACTGAGTTAGAAGATTTGCTGCGCCTGTTGGGCAACGCCTTCACGGGACGAACGAACACGCCGGTGTCGGTGACCGTCAGCGGCAGCGGAACGCTGCCGACTGAGGCGCATGTGGCCCTCTACCGCATCTGCCAGGAGGCCTTGAACAACATCGCCAAACACGCCCAGGCCACTCAGGTGGAAATCGGCGTGCGCCATGCGCCGGATGGGCTTGAACTGCAGGTACGTGACAATGGCCGCGGGTTTGTCACTTCTGAACCGGAAATCTCTGGGCACTACGGCCTGAGCATGATGCGGGAGCGCGCCGAAGGATCAGGCGCAAGCCTGACCATCGCCAGCCAGGAGGGCCAGGGCACGGTAGTAACCGCCCGATGGGGCGGGCAGGAGGGTTCATGAGCGGCGACTCATCAAAGCCAATCCGCGTGATGTTGGTCGACGACCACACCATGGTTCGCCGAGGGTTGACAACCTTCTTGAAAGTCTTTGACGACCTGGAGTTGGCCGGCGAAGCCAGCAGCGGGGAGGCCGCCATCCGGCTCTGCCATGAGACCCATCCGGACGTCATCTTGATGGATCTGATGCTGCCGGACATGGATGGGGCGACGGCGACACGCGCCATTCGCGAGCAGTCACCGGAGGTAGAGGTCATTGCGCTGACCAGCTACAAGGAGCCGGAACTTATCAAGAGCGCTCTCGAGGCCGGCGCCATTGGCTATCTGCTCAAGGATGTTTCGGCGGACGAGCTCGCACATGCCATCCGGGCGGCGCACGCCGGGCAGGCCACCCTGTCTGCCGAGGCCACCAAGGTCATCGTCCGCTCCGCAGGCCAGCCCCCTGCGCCCGGCTTCGACCTGACCGCCCGTGAACGTGAGGTGCTGGTCCTGTTGGTGGAGGGCCTGACCAATGATCAGATTGCCGCAAGACTGACCGTCTCCCCTTCTACTATCAAGTCCCACGTCAGCAATATTCTCACCAAACTCGGCGTCGTCAGCCGCACCGAAGCTGTGACCCTGGCCTTGCGCCAGGGCCTCGTCACCTAACCCCCCACTCCTAACTCCCCCAAACGGCGGAGGCGAAAACTCCCCTGGCGATGGATGTTCGCAGGGATAGCCGTAGGTACGATTGAGTAGCACCTTCTATACATGCCGCCTGTGTCCGTCGTGTTCATCCAGGGAGGGGGGTGGAAAATCCATGGCCAAAGCCCCAGCAAACGCCAAGAAATCCTATCGCCTGTCGACCGAAGACTTGGAGATTCGTTATCGCCGTCTGTTTGAATCCGCCCAGGATGGGATCTTGATCCTGGATGCCAGGACGGGGATGATCGATGACGTCAACCCGTTCTTGACCAACCTGCTGGGCTATACCCGCGAGGAGTTCACGAACAAGAGGCTGTGGGAGGTTGGCGCATTCGGGGATATTGAAGCCAATAAAGACGCCTTCGTGAGTTTGCAGGAGAACGACTATATACGCTATGAAGATTTGCCTCTCAAGACGAAGGACGGCAGGCTGATAAGCGTCGAATTTGTCAGCAACGCCTATGTTGCGGGCTCCGAACGTGTGATTCAATGCAACATCCGAGATATCACCGCACGCAAGTACGCGGAAGGGCAGGTGCTGCAGCAGGCGGGGCTGCTGGAAAATGTCAATGATGCCATCGTCGCAACCGACGCTCTATACAAGATCAAGCTTTGGAACAAGGGAGCCGAGTCGCTCTATGGATGGACGGCGGAGGAAGTCCTCGAGCTGGATTTCATGGAGCTTGTCCGCCCCGAACGGCCCAGCGAGCAAGCCGAGGACATGCAACGCGTGCTCGCCGAGACTGGGTACTGGGCCGGGGAAGGGACTCACCTTGGAAAAGACGGTGCGCGATTTCCCGTCGAGATCTCCTACAGCGTGCTCCGCGATGAAGGCGGGGAAATAGCGGGCCACGTCAGCGTCAATCGCGACCTCAGACCGCGCAAGCAATCCGAGGAATCATTGCGCCTTCAAAGTGCGGCCCTGAACGCGGCGGCCAACACCATCGTGATAACCAACCCGGCCGGGGAGATTGAATGGGTCAACCCGGCCTTCACCCGCCTCACCGGCTTCACCATTGAAGAAGCCCTTGGCAAGAACCCTCGCGAATTGGTACGTTCGGGCGAACAGGATCGGGCGTTTTACCGAGAACTGTGGGAGACCATCCTCGCCGGAGAAGTCTGGTCCGGCGAACTCATAAATCGCCGCAAAGACGGAAGCCTCTACACCGAACACCAGACGATCACTCCGTTGGTCGACGCCGACGGAAAGATCAGCCACTTCATCGCCATAAAAGCCGATATTTCGGAGCGCAAACGGGCCGAGGAAACTCTGCGGGACTCGACCCTGCTCACCGAAGAGATTGTCAACTCGCTCCCCGCCAGAATCTTCTGGAAAGATGTGAATCTCGGGTACATGGGCTGCAACACGGAATTTGCCATCCACGCAGGATTTGCTGAACCATCGGACCTCGTCGGTAAGAATGACTACCAGATGGCGTGGCGTGATCAGGCGGAAAGGTATCGCGAAGCTGATCGCCAGGTCATCGCCAGCGGGCTTCCCAAGCTCAACTACGAAGAGCCCCTCACGACGCCCCAGGGTGACAACATCACCCTTCTTACGAGCAAGGTGCCATTGCGCAACTCAAAGGGCCAGATCATCGGCGTGCTCGGCTCGTACACTGACATCAGCGATAGAGTACGAGCCAGAGAGATGATCCAGCGCCAGTATGAACATCTCAGCGCTTTGAGGCGAATCGACCGTGTCATCTCATCCAGCTTTGACCTGGACTTTTCCCTTACCGAGATTCTTACTCAGGTCACGAATGAGCTGAACGTTGATGCATCGGACATCCTGCTCTTGACTCCCGGCTTGACTTTTATGGAATGCGCGATCGACATCGGCTTCCGCTCCAGCTCTGCGCACGACAGGAAGGTCTTCTTGTCGGATAGCTACGCTGGCCGCGCCGCACTGGAGCGCCGACTTGTCCAGATACCGAACCTAAGTGAAGATGTCGACAACCCATTGTTGGCGAAGACTTTTGCGGGGGAGGGTTTTCGCTGTTACTACGGGCTGCCTTTGATTGCCAAGGGCAAGGTGATGGGTGTGCTCGAGGTCTTCGACCGCAGTCCCTTAAATCCCGACCAAGAATGGCTAGACTTCTTCGAGTCTTTGGCCGGGCAGGCGGCAATTGCGGTCGAGAACAGCAAGCTGTTTCAGGGCCTGGAGCGCTCGAATCTGGAACTCGTCCAAGCCTATGACGCCACAATCGAAGGCTGGTCACGCGCCCTCGATCTGCGCGACAAGGAAACGGAAGGGCATACGCTCCGCGTGACAGAGATGACTGGCGAACTTTCGCATGCCTTCGGCTTGAACAGTGTGGAACTGGCCAATGCCCGCTGGGGAGCTCTACTCCACGACATTGGCAAGATGGGCGTTCCGGACCAAATATTGCTGAAGCCCGGGCCGCTGACGGATGACGAATGGGTGAAGATGAAGAAGCACCCGACTTTCGCGCTCGAGCTTCTTTCCCCCATCCACTACCTGCGGCTGGCTCTGGATATTCCCTACTGCCACCATGAAAAGTGGGACGGCAGCGGCTACCCCCGCGGTCTGAAAGGTAAGCAGATCCCTCTGGTTGCACGGATCTTCGCCGTGATAGATGTTTGGGATGCGCTTACCGCCGATCGCCCCTATCGTCCAGCCTGGACGGCGGAGAAGGCGCGCCAGCATATCCTTGACTTGTCAGGAACCGCCTTTGATCCGGAAGTGGTGGAAATGTTCATGCGGACTTTTAAATGACGACGCAGCATCTCACACACGGCGGACAACGCGAAGCCCGGTCGGCAGATTCGGCCGAGGCTTGCCCCGGACACGATAGTGGGCGGGCGAGTCCGGTCGTTCCAAGGCCTCACTTTGGCGGACAAGGCTAGGTGCCCAAGATCATGGCTCAGGCTCAGAAAGATCCCAAGGCAAATGGAAGACTGTCACAGGAAGAGTCCGAGATCCGCTATCGTCGGCTTTTTGAAGCCGCTCAGGATGGAATCCTGATCCTGGACGCCGAGTCCGGGGCGATCACAGATGTCAACCCCTATCTGATCAACATGCTTGGCTACTCGCGGAGGGAGTTCATCCAAAAGAAGCTCTGGGAAGTGGGCGCGTTCCAAGATGTCGAAGCCAGCCAGCAGGCTTTCCAGGCACTGCAGAAACGCAAGTACATTCGTTATGAGGACTTGCCGCTGAGGGCAAAAGACGGGCGGCTGATGCAAGTGGAATTCGTCAGCAATGTGTACATGGCAGGCAGCGAGCGCGTGATTCAATGCAATATCCGAGATGTCACTGAGCGTAAGCGAGCCGAGGTGGCCTTGCTGAAAAGCGAAGCTCTTCTTCGCGAGCAGTCTGTTCGGGATCATCTGACGGGGCTGTTCAACCGGCGCTACCTGGAGGCGACCCTCGATCGTGAGCTGCATCGAGCCACACGCAGGGCTGACTCAATTGGCATTATCCTGCTGGATGTGGACGATTTCAAACAGTACAACGACGAAAGAGGTCACGCAGCGGGCGATGCGATCCTGCGCGAATTGGGGAGCCTCCTGCTTGCCAACTTCCGTGGGGAGGACATTCCCTGCCGGTATGGCGGGGATGAATTCACGATCGTCATGCCCGATGCCGCGCGTGACGTATCTCGCCAACGGGCCGAACAAGTCGGTCGCCAGATCAGCGAGTTCAACGTCCCGTTCGAAGGAGGCATCCTGGAATCTGTCACGCTTTCCATCGGCGTGGCGGCCTTTCCAGAGAACGGGTCCGACCGTATGGCCCTCTTGAAAGCCGCCGACACGGCCCTCTATCGAGCCAAACGCCAGGGACGTGGCATGGTGGTGGTCGCAGATCCGGATTCTCCAGAATAAATCTCGCTTCGCCCCCCTCTCTCCTGTCACCTGCCAGCAGGTCATTTGCCCTCCTAGCCTGATGCCTCCCCCAAGCGGCGGAGGCAAAAGCCCCCCCGTCGATGGATGTGCCCAGCACCCCCCTGCAGTACGCTAAACTCATGACCCGCGTCTACTTGGCAGATGCCAAACTCGATGAGCGCTCCGCCCTGCGCCTCTTGCTCCAGGATCTGAACCTGGAGCTGGCTGGCGAAGCATCCGATTGGCCGACCACCCTGGCAAAGGCTCCGGACAGTCACGTGGACATGCTTCTTGTGGATTGGGAGTTGCTGCTTGACTCGCCCAATGCCGCACTGGCAGAGCTGCGCCAAGCCTGCCCGGCTGCGCTGGTGATCGTGCTCATCAGTCAAATGGACGCCCGTCAGCGCGCCGCCCTCTCCGCTGGCGCCGACGCGTTTATCAGCAAGGGCGATACGCCTGAGCGCCTGGCCGAGTACCTGCACACCTTCGCCTCAAACGCTGCCTGGAGGCGTCACCAGAACGACGACCAACGATCATCAAACTCAGATGCAACGGATGACGAGGCATCGGAATGAGACTTGAGGCTGATCAATACGAATTGAACGCGGATGCAATTCTGTCGAAGCTGCCCCCTTCAGCTTTGATCCGGAAGGCTGTTGCGGGAACCATCCGCTGGCTGATCCAACTCTCCACACTTTCTGAAACGGACCAGGTGGAGGCTGGGATCTTCCTTGGCAGCCAGGGGCGAGACCGATGAGGTCGGGACAAGTCGGTGTGGAATGTGGAAGCTTCTGTCTTTCGCGGACCACCAACTTCTATCTGCCTTCCCACCCTTTGGATCCAAGCCGGCAGCTTACATTGCGCCTGGACCTTACGTCCGTTGCGTATCGGACAATGGATGAAAGATGATGAACAACAACAGACGATTATTGAGAAAAGAACATCGAGCGGGCCTGCTTCTGTGAACAAAAGATGCCAAAAGGCGAGGAGTTTTCCAAGGTCTTGACCGTTGCCGAAGTCGCGCTCTATGTTCGAGTTCCGAGTTCAACGATCTGCAAGCGGGCCCGCCGCGGCGAGATCCCATGCCAAGAAGTGGGCCAGCATTGGCGATTCCAACGGGAAGCGATTGATGCGTGGCTTGGCAAGAAGGGCCCATGAATAGGCCGTTCATTGCGTCCGCCGATCGTGACCAACAGCGTCGCCTGGCTCGATCAGAACCATCCCTGGGATGGCCTTTCCGGAACACCATCCTCCTAAGGGCTCGGGGAGGCTTACAGGTTCCCGTCCGCAGGACACCGCCACAAGACCGCTCTAGCCCGAATGATAGATGTAAGGAGGAAGTCATGCCCGGCTCCATTGTGAGAGAGGGACTGCCCAAATCACCGACCGGTATCCAGGGATTGGACGAGGTTACCGGTGGCGGTTTCCCTAGGGGTAGAACAACACTTGTTTGTGGGGGCCCCGGCTGCGGCAAGACGCTCCTGGCTATGGAATTCATCGTGCGCGGCGCGACCGAATTCAACGAGCCGGGCGTTTTCATGGAGTTTGAGGAGACCGCTGAGGAGCTGGCCGAGAACGTGGCTTCGCTTGGATTCGACCTCAAGGCCCTGATAGCAAACAAACAGTTGGTCGTGGATTACGTCCAGATTGATCGGAGTGAAATCGAGGAGGCCGGCGAATACGATCTCGAAGGATTGTTTATCCGGCTCGGTCAGGCGATAGAGTCCATCGGCGCAAAGCGTGTTTCGCTCGACACCCTTGAGTCGCTCTTCTCGGGGTTTTCCAATCCGCACATTCTTCGCGCCGAGCTTCGCCGACTCTTCCATTGGCTCAAGGCCAAAGGCGTCACCACCGTTATCACTGGCGAAAGCGGCGACAAGTCTCTTACCCGACAGGGCTTGGAGGAATACGTATCTGATTGCGTGGTCTTGCTCGACCACCGCATTCGTGACCAGATGTCATCAAGAAGGCTGCGCATCGTGAAGTACCGAGGCTCAGTCCACGGCACCAACGAATACCCGTTCCTTATCCACGATCACGGAATCTCAGTCGTGCCTATCACATCAGTTAGCCTTGAGCAATCGGTTTCCGAGGAGCGTGTTCACACTGGCATTGAGGGCCTGGACGACATGCTGTGCGGTGCGGGCTTTTACCGTGGCAGCAGCGTCTTAATCTCCGGAACGGCGGGGGCAGGCAAGAGCAGTTACGCGGCACACTTTGCCGACGCCGCCTGCCGACGCGGCGAACGGGCACTCTACTTTTCCTTTGAGGAATCTCCCAGTCAAATCATACGCAACATGAGTTCAATCGGGATCAATCTGGCATCCTGGATGAAGAAGGGTCTGCTCCAGTTCCAATCCACCCGGCCCACATTCACCGGCATGGAAATGCACCTGATCATGATGTACGAAGCCATCGATGCCTTCCAACCGCAGGTCGTCATCGTGGATCCGCTGAACAGCTTTCTCGCCACGGAGAGTCAGATGGACATCAAGTCGATGTTCATGCGCCTGGTGGACAACTTGAAGTCGAGAAACATCACCGGATTGTTCACCACGCTGACTCTGGGCGGAGAAGCACTCGAAGAAACAGATCTCGCCATCTCTTCGTTAATCGATACGTGGATCTTGCTGCGTGTCATCGAGACCGATGACATTCGGAATCGCGGGGTCTATATCTTGAAATCGCGCGGGATGGCCCACTCCAACCGGATCCGTAACTTCCTCCTGACAGACCATGGCGTGGAGCTGGTAGACGCGTGAAGCCAAGATATGGGATTGTGTGAACAAAAGAACCAAGCTGTTTGATCCGCCCGTTTGGATGAGCGGACGGGCCGGGGGAACAGGGCAAAGGAGCATTTAATGAAGCGCAAGCCGACAACCAAGTCTGCACAATCCAAACCCCTAACCCCAGATCCGGCAAAGGAACGTTTCCTGCTCAGGCTCTATGTTGCTGGACAAACATCCAAGTCGATGATGGCTCTTGCCAACCTCCGTGCCATTTGCGATGAACACATGCCCGGCAAGTTCGAGATCGAGGTGATCGACTTGTTGGAGAACCCCCAGCTGGCGCGCGATCATCAGATCATCGCCATTCCCACCCTCGTGCGCAAGCTCCCGACGCCCATGCGCAAGATCATTGGCGATCTATCAGATACAGAACGCGTGCTGGTGGGCCTTGATCTGCGGAAGAGGGTCTGAGGCACAAATGAGCGAACGTGCGGTGGCCCGTCCTGGATCAGCGATGCTTGCTGAACCCGGGATCGCATCAGCAAGCAGAAGTTCAGGCTGACGGTCTCATGCCCACCCGCCCGTCCTCCGCGACCGCCGCCCAACTTGCACGGGAGAACGCCGGTTTGCGGGCTCAGCTGGAAGAAGCCGAAGAAACCCTGCGCGCCATACGAAGCGGCGAGGTGGACTCCCTGATCATCACGGGGGCTGAAGGAGAAGAAGTCTATTCGCTGACCGCGGCCAAGGAACTGCTCGAGGCTTCAAATCGGGCCCGGCTCGCCCTCTTAGAAGTCATCGAAGAGCAGAAGCGGACCGAAGAAACGCTGCGCCATCGGCTTGCTGAGCTGGAGGCCCTGCACCAAGTTTCGTTCTCTTTGCGCGCGGCCGCCGACAAGCAAGAAGCCCTTCCCATTTTGCTCGACGAGACCCTGGCGGCACTGGAGACAGACACGGGTGCCATCCTGATTGCCCAAGACGTCACCGGAGAGCTCATCTCGGAGGCACACCGGGGTTGGTTCACCAATTTGTACGACGATCCGGCAGCACCGACCGGCATGGCAGCCCATGTGTTCCGCACTGGTTTGACGCACATTGTCCAGGAATTTCGGACAGACCCTCTGGCCAGCAGCATTCTGCGTCAGCATGCCCCGCAGGGCTGGGGTGGCGCATGTACCCCCATCAGAACCGGTGATGCGACCACCGGAGTGATGTTCGCTTCCCTGCCGCCGCTAAAGACGGTCTCTTCCCACCAGATCAGGCTGCTCGAGTCCCTTGCCGAGATGGCCGGGACGGCCCTGCACAGGATGCGGCTCCACGAGGAGGCCACCCGCCAGCTACGTCAGCTTCAATCGCTAAGGAGCATTGACCTGGCGATCACATCAAGCGTTGACCTGCAGTTCACTCTCGACGTGTTGTTGGAGAACGTAGCCAAGGAGCTGCAGGCGGATGCGTCTCGCGTGCTGTTGTACAACCCAGAGCAGGGGACACTAGAGCTTCTCTCGGAGATTGGCCTCGAGACCAAGGTCATAGATAACGCAAACGTACATCTCGGCACACAAATCGCTGGCCGGGTTGCCCGAAGCCGTCAGCCCGTCTACATTCGACAGCTCGAAGCCCAGGTTGCCAACCCCGACATGGCGAGTCATTCGGCGCTGCGAGACTTTGCCAGCTACTACGCTGCCCCCCTGATCGCCAAAGGAAAAGTCAAAGGCGTGCTCGAATTCCTTTTTTGGAGCGAGTTTGAGCCAAACGATGATTGGCTGAGATTCATGGACGCCCTCGCCGGACAGGCGGCTATAGCCATCGACAATGCAGGCTTGTTCGAAGGCCTACAGCGCACCAACCTGGAGCTGATTCTGGCCTACGATGCCACCATCGAAGGCTGGTCCCATGCCATGGACTTGCGCGACAAAGAAACCGAAGGCCATACGCTACGCGTCACAAACATGGCGGAGCGGCTTGCTCGCCTATTAGGATTGCCCGACAAAGACATCGTTCACATCCACCGCGGCGGGCTGCTGCATGATATCGGCAAGATGGGCGTCCCGGATCAGATCCTTCTCAAGCCGGGGCCCTTGACAGATGATGAGTGGGTCCTCATGCGCCGGCATCCCCAGTTTGCCTTTGAGATGCTTTCGCCAATCCACTACTTGGGCCCAGCTCTCGACATACCCTACTGCCATCATGAGAAATGGGACGGCACAGGTTATCCTCGCGGCTTGAAGGGAGAGCAGAATTCCTTTGAGCGCCCGGCTGTTTGCGGTCGTGGACGTTTGGGACGCCCTAACTTCCGACCGCCCCTACCGCCCGGCTTGGACACATGAAAGGACTCTGGACCATATCCGGGAGCAGTCTGGAAAACACTTCGATCCGGCGGTCGTGAGCGCCTTTCTGCAAATGCAGGCTACCTTTGATCAGCGGGCGTCCGGGAGCGGGAGCCAAGATCCCATGCCTCCGTATCCATGACCAGGACTGGGCCGACACTGACAGGCAAAGGTCTTGGCGAATCGTGCAGTAGGGAATGCCACGACCCAGAGACGGAATTCGAGAAAACGAGGGCAAGGATCTGAGGATCGGCGGCAAAGCTCTACAAATCCCGCAACACGGGTTCTGCCGAGCGCCTTGGGGCAAAAGCGAAGGGGGAATCCCGTCGCCGCCTCATGAGTGTGTCTTCTCCGGAGAACCGCTCGAAGAGTTTCGTGGACGTGCCAGGATCTTTGGGCGGCCCAGCCGATTCCTCGCCAGGGTCGCGCAGTCGAAACATGCAAGGTGCGTTGGAAGCCAGATCTCCACAGGCAATCCCACGCCAACGCTGGCAAGCCCCATCTACTTGAAGTCCAGGATTCCAGCCCATCGGGCTGGCGATTGGGGGTCAGCCGGAGTTCCCGGCCAGATCTTCGCCAGTCCGAGTCCATTCGATTGGTGGCACACCTCTTTGCATCTTGATCGCCGAGTCAGCCAGTAGACCGCCAATGCGCCCCCGGAAGTTACCTGTAGCCAGTCCATTAACAGAGTTGTCGTGGCCGCCAGTGGCCCGGATGATGTTCTTCAGACGCGATTGTGACATTTTTCACTAACGGAGAGGTGGGCTCGGGGCTACGTTTCACTTGCCTCAGAGGCCCTCAGCCACTGAGGGGTTGGTCCTGGACCTCTCCTATGCTCACGCAGCAAGGCGTCGAACACGTCTGAGCAGCAGGAGGTCTTTTCATATGTGGTCCAAACCGCTCAGGGCTGGGCTAACGGTGGCAGGTTCGTTGGTGTTCCTCGCAGCCTGCCAATCAATTCCAACCCCCCCATTCCCCACCGAAGCGCCAACCATCGTCATGCCGACCTTTCCTCCCTCACCATCGGCCTCGGCCACGACCCAGCCAACAGCGCCACCGGCCACACCCAGCGATACCCCAATCGCCGGCGCGTCGCTGGACTGCTCGTCTTGCCACGCTGCCCAGGTGACCCTGTGGGCCTCGGGCGCCCATGCCAACACGCAGGCGGATGTCGCCAAGGAACTCTCAAGCGAACGCGCGGGGCAGTCGCCCACTGACGTGATCAAGGGTCAAGATGCGGAAGATTGCATCGCCTGCCACGCAGCCACATCTGTCCTAATCAAAGGAGGGATGTCTGAGGCCCAGGCCCTGGCCTATTTCTACACGACCGAAGCCGGCAAGTTCGGCCCAGATACGACCCCGGCACATACCGGCGCCTGGCCCCACGTGTCATGCATGGACTGCCATGACGTCCCATCCGATCACCCGGCAAGCAACGCTTCGTTGGCCTTCTTCAATTCCACGACAGGGCAGACCGAATCCGTCGCCAATAGCGGCCAGCTGTGTGGTCAGTGCCACGGCAACCTGCTTTTCCCAGGGACCGATCATCAGATCTACAACGCCTGGCTGACGAGCAGGCACAGTCAGACTCAGACCGATGTGGCTGACGAACTCTCGACTGAGCGCGCGGGCCAGACACCAGCCGACGTCATCCAGGGGCAGGATGCCGAGAATTGCATCGCCTGCCATGCCCCGACAGCTGTGCTGGCGAATGGCGGCATGACCGAGGTTCAGGCCATCGGGTACTTCTTCACCACCGACAGCGCCGGCCAGTTCAACGCCACAACCGCAGCCGCCAACACCCCCCAATGGCCCAGCGTGTCTTGTACAGCCTGTCACGATCCACACAACCCTGCGAAACCAGTCTACTTTGACCCTGCCACTAAGACCTATCAGCCGATGGCGAGTGCGGACCAGTTGTGCGGCCAATGCCACGGCAACTTGAAATTCCCGGACACCGATCACCTGAGCTACAACATCCTCAGCGGGACAGGCGGCGAGGGCGTCCCGGATCAAAAAACCATGCCGGGCGCCACTTGCACCAGCTGCCACATGTACTCAAGCGATGTCGACGGCAGCAATTCGGCCATGTACCACGGGCACAGCGGGGCGATCAACGTCAAGGAAGCCGACGGGGCGACCACTTCATCTTGCACGCAGTGTCACAGCGACATGAACGCCGCCCATGCCGAGGCCAACATCAAGAAGTGGCAGTCAGAGTTCGCGTCCCTAGAAGCCACCGTTCAAGAGAACGTGGCGGCGGCCGCCAAGGCCATACAGGGAGTCCATGACACCACCCAACAGGCCATGTTGAAGGAAGCGCAAGACAACATGACCTACGCCGAGTTGGATGAGAGTGGCGGTTTTCACAACCACAAGTACGTTATGGCTCTGCTCCAAGACGCCAATCAGAAGGCGCTTGAGATCCTAAAGGCCCAAAAGTAATCACTCCACGACCCTCTGGTGGATTGAGCGGCTGAGATTTATCCCGAGCCAGGGAATGCCTCAGCCGCTCCTTCTGTCGCCAGGTCGCGAGATGATCCCTGGGCGAGGCGCAGCAAGTTTGCCCACCTTCGGTTTGCTTTGAACCGCCCGCCAGGGCAAGTTTTGTTTCTTAGACCGTCTACTGAGCTGACTTTCCTTCCGGGAAAGGACATCCAGCAGCCCCCCCACCCAATCGCTGGGCGCCCCAATGAACCGCAAGTTGCTTTATCCAGATCTTGGGGAATGGGAGGATTCGGCAACCCTTCTGGTCCTCGGGCATTGTCCTCTACCCAGCTTCCGCTTGAATGCGGCGCACGGCCTGGCAAAGAGGCGCCCCCCTGCCCCTTCCTTGGTGCAAATCCCAGGCGCCATGCCAACTTGTGCGTTTCATCATGGGCGAGCTGTCGATCCTCTTGTGAAATATGTCACAAACTTCGGCTAGGCAGCAGATGCCTCTGCCGCCTCGATGTCATCGACCAGCGCAGCTGCTCGGGCCGCCAAGGCCGTGTTCCCTGCACTCTCATAGGCTTCTCTGGCGCGTGCGGCGGCGCGCCTTGCAGCCTCGGTTTCCCCCCGGTCTTGATGCGTCATGGCCAGCAGAATGCTCTGTTCGGCCACGACCGCTGGGTCATCGATTTCCCGCGCTTTGGTCACGGCGAGTTCCGCATAGTTCAAGGAAGCGTCGAGATCACCCATCTCGGCGTACAGCGCGCCCAAGCGGCCGAGGATGGTGGCCACAGCCTTCCTGTTTTCCTGCGCCTCGGCCAGATCCAAGGCCTCCTTGTAGACTTCTTCGGCCATGGCAAAGTTGCCCAGTTCGTAATTCACGCGGCCCTTGTTGAGCAGATGCACCAGCACCCGTTCGCGCGGCCCCCTGCGCCGGGCATAGTCCAACGCCTGTTCGATTTCGGGCCGCGCCTCGTCCAGGCGATCAAGGCTCAAGAGCACAGTAATCAGGTTCTCCCGTTGGGTGATCGCTTCACGCTGGTCACCGTGGCCTTCAGCCAACGCAAGCAAACGGCGCGTGACGTCCAGCAGGGCCGCCCGCTGATCGAGTTCGTAGTGGGCTTCGGACAGCGTCGTCAACACACGATGTTCCTCAACCTCGTCACCCGCTCCTTTCGCCAACTCCAGGGCTGGCAGAAGCGCATCGATTGCCCCGGTCGGCTTGCCGGCCGCCAATCGAGCTTGTCCGAGACCCAGTCGGACGGCAAAGGTATCGATGGGCCTGTCAGCCGTCTCGGCCAGCGCTATCGCGCGCTCATAGTTGGCTTCCGATTGGGTCTCGTCGGCCGCCATCCGATAGGCATCGCCTATCAACTTGAGGCTGCGGAAGGCTTGACCGGTGTCGCCCCGACTCTCCGCTTCCGCCAGCGCTGCCTCCAAATCGCTCAGTCCTTCCCTCACCCGGCCGAGGTCAACGAAGACCAAACCCCGGCGGCTGCGCACGTCCTCCAGCAGCCGCGGATTGTTGGCCTGCCGAGCCACCGCCAGCGCCTCTTCGAAAGCCTGTAGACCCTCATCAGGGCGCCCCCCCTTCGCCAGAAGTATTCCCTTCCGAGCGAGAAAGAGCGCTTGGAGATCGATCCTGTTCTGGGAGGCCACGACGTCGATGGCCTGGTCCATAACCCCTGCCCCGGCCTGGATGTCCCCACCTTCGGCGAGTTCCACCGCCTGCTTGGCAAAGACCTCAGCTTGCTGCAGCGGAGCATTGGCTGTGGACCCAGAATTGTCTCGTTCGATGGGTTGGTGTTTGACCATGTGAAATCACCATCTCCTATCCGTGAATTCGCCCAAAACTTACCAGTGTGTCAAGTGTCGAGGGAAAGGTCCCGCAGCATGCCGGCGCGCAAAGCGAGATCGACCAGCTCTGAACGATGGCTCAAACTCAGCTTTTGCATCAGCCGCTGACGATAAGTGTCGACCGTCTTCCCACTGATCGACAACTTCTCCCCAATCTCGCGGCTGCTGTACCCACGCGCTGTCCAAAGCAGCACCTCTCGCTCCCGATCGGACAGGGTGCTGAGCAAGATCTTGGCATCGCCCACGTTGTGCATAGCATCAACCAAAACACTCGTTGCCGAGGGGTGCAAATAAGCCTTGCCGTTGAACACCGCTCGAATGGCTCGCAATAGGTCGGTATGCGCAGAGGACTTGGGAACGTAGCCATCGGCGCCCGATTCCAGAGCCCGAGTGACGATCTCTTTACCCTTGTGCATCGAGAGCACAATGATGCCCACGCCGGGATAGTCCTCTCGGAGGCGGCGAATGGCGTCGAACGCGCTCATGCCAGGCATTCCGAGATCCATGACCACAATCTCCGGTGTGAGGCTTGTCATCAGCTTGAGCGCTTCGTCGGCCGATTTCAGCCTGGCCAACCACCACAATGCCCTCCTCGCCTTCCAATAGGGCACACAATCCGGCCCGAAGGACGGCATGATCGTCCACCAGCATGATATGTATGTCGCTCATAGCACAGCCCCTATCCCGGAATTCGGACCATCAACCGGGTGCCTTGGTTCCTTGCCGTTGTGACCTCCATTACGCCTCCCAGCTGCGCCGTGCGCTCCTCGATGCTGGCCAGGCCAATATGAGCATTCACGCCGTCTGCGACGTCATCGGTGTCGAATCCGACTTCGTCATCCTCAATACTCAGCTCCAAATCAGCACCGCATCGCTGCAGGCCCATACGCACTTGGCTAGCTCCTGCATGTCGGACGACATTTGTCAACGCCTCCTGAGCGATGCGATAGAGCGTTATTTCCACGTTGGGCTCAAGCCGGTATCCCTCAAGATTGGTTTCGAAAACCCCGAGGATGTCTGCCTTGCTCGTCATGTCGTCCATCAGATTGCGCAAGGTTGGCGTGAGGCCAAGGTGATCGAGATCCGGAGGTCGCAGCACGTGAGAGAGCTCACGGATGTGCTCGATAGCCTGCGACAGATCGGTGCACAACGCCCCGACAGCTTGGCGCATCTCGGGGCTATCGTTCTTCCCCTCGATCGCCTTCAGCCGAAAGAGCAAGCTCGTGAGTTCCTGACCCGCACCATCGTGCAACTCGGACGAGATGCGGCTGCGCTCGTCCTCTTGAGCCCGCACCAGTTCGTTGATGAGGACTTCCATGCCCGCCTCTTTTTCGCGGACATCGGCATGCAGGCGGGCATTGGCCACAGCCTCTGAGATCTGCACCCCCAGCGCCTGGAGGATGTCGATCTCCTCATCTCCCGGCGTGCTGTCAGACACCCAAAGAAGATTTCAGCACTCCCAGGGGTAATCCGCGCGCCTTGAGCGGTATTGACAGGTGCTGAACCTGCTCACAGGAGGCCCCGTCCTTGCAGGACGGATCTCTGTTGCAGATCCGCAGTTGTGGCACCTGCCAGTCCGGCTCTTTAAGAAGATTCTCCTCACAGGCACACAGCCCGGTGTGTTCTATGGTCCGATCGACGACAAAATCTGGCGCGCTGATGGCGCTGGCCAAGGCAAATTCGCGCCCGTCCCTTTCGCGCAGGTAGATCCATCCGCTGCCGAGACCGGTGACCTCAAGCGTGCTCCGAAGGGCGGCGGGCAGCACCTCTTCAAGCTCCAGGCCTTTACCCACAGAGCTGGCGACGTGCACCAGCCCTCCCAAACGCCGATTGCTTCGACTTAGCTGTTCCTGGCTCTCGACCAGCTGGTCAAGCATGCGATTGAAGGAGTTGGCCACTTGCCCGATCTCATCCTTTGTCCGGACGGGAGCACGGCGTTCCAGGTCTCCCTTGCGGACTTGGTCGGCAATTCGCTTCAGCTCCAAGAGGGGATTGGTGAGAAGCAGAATCAGGACCGAGCCGACCAGTAGTGCTAGGCCAGCCGCTAGGACCGTGACCAGCATGACGGACCGCCCGCCAGCCTGCATCGCCACCTCGACTTGTCGTGGGTCGAGAATCCAGCTCAGCCAGTCGGAGAGCGAGGCCCGCACCCAGTAGTTGATGGCGAACCCCAGAATGACCACCGGCAGAAGAATCGTTCCCAAGATCTTGGCCCGAATGGGCACACCAAGAATCAATGTGCGTAGCGACTCGGCCGCCTTACTTGCCTGCCGCCTCACCGCGCCGGTGATATTCCTCAACTTCTGCTCTTCAGATGACATTCTTGCCAATCTTCCGGGATTTCGACACCTTCGACCACGCTTCTCTCTTGAAGTATGGCGAGCCTCCCTACAAAGCTCCAGTGACATCCGTCAAATCCGGCGTAGTCATTTTCCCTACTTGGCACGCGCCATCTACCCCTTGGCCACCGAAGACGTCGTATCGATCCCAAGTTCCGGCAGGTCGAGATGCCACCATGCTTCGGGGCTCTTCTGGGCCCCATATCCGAACGCGTCATCCATGGCACGCACGAACCCGTCCAGGGCAGGCACCGTAGCCACCCCAGCTTTGACCCATTCGTGGATCCAAGCTTTGTTCTCCTTGGCAAACGGGCAAACTGCGAAGCAGATGCCACAGTTGCTCTGGACTGACTCGCGCCAGTACGTCAGACATTTGGTGGAGTCTTCAAAGTACGCCTTGTGTCCGGGATTGTTCCATCCCCCACGCACCTCCCAAGTCGGCTCCTCGTCGAAACTAAGCGCACCCGGCTGACAGGCTTCAGCGCATTTCTTACATGTCTTGCAGAACGTCATGATCCCGGCGTCAATCGGCTTGTCGGTGGCGACCGGTAGGTCAGTCAACAGCTTGAACACACGTACCATGGGGCCGTGTTCGGGGGTGATCAAACGGTTGAGCCTCGATAGTTCGCCCAGGCCGGCCAAGACACCTAAGGCCGGAGCGATTCCCAGAGCATTTGTGCTCGAACTCTCCAAGACCCTGGTAGCCCAAAGTTCTCAGGAACTCCTGAGTTGAGGACTGGATCTGGTTTCCGCGCAAATAGCTGAGCGAGGTGGTCTGCTGGGCCAGCATGGTCGGCGCCCGCTTCAAGGCTTCGCGGGACATCTGGACGGTGTAGACAATGACATACTTTGCGGCATGGGGAATGTATCGAGTCATGTCCGTCTCTGATGCCACGGGGTCATCGGTGAAAACCAGTGCCTTCCCATCGGGGTCGTGCGAGTAGATCAATTTGCGAGTGTTCTCGTCCAGCTCGATGAATCCAACATTGGCGGCCCCCATATGGCGCATGGCAACCCGCAGAATTCGGGCTGCTTCCTCGGGTTTGCCGGTCCATTTCGGCACGCCACGCTCCTCGGGAGTTGCCGCAAGCCGCGGGCCCAAGAAGGACACTCCGGTGCGCACTTCTTGGGCAGAAGCAAGAGCATAGTCCTTGAGCGTGTAGCCGGGGTCTTCCGCCAAGATACGCTGGCGAGTCTTGTCGGCTTGGATCGCGTCGAGTTCGATCGACCTCGGCCTGACCCACATACTTAGCAAAACCTGGGCCCCGAACGCTCCCATTCTGCTCGTCGAAGCGCTGCATCTTGTCCCAGGCAATCTCAACGGTGGGTTTGTCGGTCGTTTTGACCCACCACGGCCGGGTGGGCCGCCCGGCGGGGTCTGCGAATTCCACCTGGGGCGCGCCCTGTTTGGCGCCATGTCCCCCAAGTTGGGGGACCGCCAGGCTGGCGCCCGCCCCCAATCCCGCCAAACGCAGGAAATCCCTTCGACTCAGGCGCCGCTTGCCCTCACCCATGGAACCCTCCATGCCGTCTGCAGCTTTTCGTCGCCGATCGCAATACGCCCCTCCACTGCTCATCGTAGGAGGGAAGAAAGCCTGCCAGGGTCAGGAAACCCCAATGAGTTTGTAGGGATTTTCCCGACAAGGGGAACAAAGAATGTGGCCCAAGGCGAATGCCTTGGGCCACGGCCTCGAACTGGACGGCTGTGAAGGAGGTTAGGAAATCAAACGTTGGCGCCGGACGTACCAGACGATGCCCCCGCCGATCAAGAGCAGTGCAAAGACCGCCCAAAAGATGGTGGCTGCCGTCGGTTCGTATTCGGCACCGCTGCCGATGGCGTTTTGGGCCGTGAAGATCAGCACGAACAGCCACACCACCCATGCCAGCCACTCATACCATGGCCGGCGAGCAAGTTCGATTTTGAGAGTGTTGTCCTTTTCCATCGGCTAGGCCTCCTGGACCGTTTTCATCGTGTCGATACCGTACTCCGGCAGGTCTTCATTCCACCACGACTCAGGATCCTTCTGACCATAACCGAAGGTGTCATCCATGCTGCGAACGAAGCCATCCAGTGCCGGTACGCTGGCTATGCCGCCCTTCACCCACTGATGGATCCAGGCCTTGTCTTCCTTGGCAAACGGGCATACTGCGAAGCAGGTCCCGCAGTTGGTCTGCACCTCTTCTCGCCAGTAGGTCAGGCACTTCACGGAATTCTCATACCAAGTCTTGTGCCCAGGGTTGTTCCAGCCTCCCTGGACTTCCCAGGTCGGTTCCGTCTCCAGACTCAAGGCGCCAGGCACACACGCCTCCGCGCATTTCTTGCAGGTCTTGCAGAATTCCGTGATCCCGGCATTGATCGGCTTGTCGGTGGCCACAGGCAGATCGGTAATCAGGGTGAAGATCCGGACCATCGGCCCGAATTCAGGCGTAATCAGGCGGTTGATGCGCCCCAGCTCACCCAGACCTGACATGACCGCCATGGCAGGGGCAATGGTCAGCGCATTGGTGCTCGATTCACCCAGACCTTGATACCCGAGCCCCCGTAGGAACTCCTGAAGTTGGGCCTGGATGTTCTCGCTTCGATTGTAGGCAAGCGAAGTGGTCTGAGCACCGACCGGCGTGGGCGCTCGTTTGAGGGTCTCGGTCGACATGCGAACCGTGTAGACCACCACCCATTTTGCCTGGTTTGGAATGTAGCGGGCGTCGTCGGTTTCGGAGGCAGCAGCGTCATCGGTGAAGATCAGCTCTTTGCCGTCCGGGTCGTGGGAATAGACCAGCTTGCGCGTCTTGTCATCCAGTTCAACGAAGCCCACTTGAGCCGCACCGTAGTGGCGCAGTGCAACCCGCAACATGCGTGCGGCCTCTTCTGGGGTCCCCTGCCACTTGGGCACGCCTCGATCCTCGGGGGTGGCAGCCTTTTGTGGACCAAGATAGCTGCGGCCCACCCGGACACCGTGCGAGCTATAAAGGGCCTGGTCCTTGAGCGAATACCCCGGCTCATTAGCCAGAATGCGCTCCGTCGTTCGCTGGGCATTGACTTTCTTGAGCCGGTCGACTTCATCCTGGCCGACGTACTTCGCCATGCCCGGGCCGCGGACACTGCCCATTTGCTCGTTGAAGCGTTCCATCTTGTCCCAGTTGATCTCGATGGTCGGCTCTTCAACGGTCTTGACCCACCAGGGCCGATTGGGCCGAGCGGCAGGGTCGGCGTAGGTCGCCCCAGCCTTTGGCTCGGCCTTGCCCTTCAATCGGGGTGCGGCCAGGCCGACGCCCGCGCTTAGGCCAGCCAGTCGCAGAAAATCACGCCGGCTGACACGCTTCTTCTCTTCGCTCATGGTCTATCTCCTCATGCTAGGCGGTATCCGGATCGGCCACTGATATGCTGCGGCGATCCTATATTCATGGTAGGAGGACGTGTCCCTGAACGGTATCGGGCAAGTTCACCAAGCTTGTGGTGCTTTTGCGGACAGAGTCCCGAGCCGTTGGAGCCAGTTCGGCTACTGATCCAGATACGTATTGGACAAAGTGGCCACCGGCGTGAAGGTGGGACCGGGGGTTCCGAGCGGCGAGAGGGTTGCGATGGCCGTTGTGGTCGCCGTAGGGGTCTGGTTGATTTGCGCGCCGAGTACTTGAGTGGAACCGTCACCTTGCCCCGTGGTGATCCCCCACACCGACTGACCCACCGCCGCCAAGATCAGCACCAGACAAAGCCCCAACCAAAGCAGGAACAGGCTACGCTTCATCGGTTCGCCTCCGGCGAAGATCTTTGCCCCAGCGCCTGCCCTCACCGATCAACTCGACGACCGGGTCGAGGGGGCAAAGATAGGAGCAGAATGGACGGTAGACCAGGAGCGAGCCGAAGAGCACGAGTGCCAAGAGTAGAAACACGAGAGATCCCCCTTGAAGGTCAAACAAAGCGCCGAAGGGTTCATAGCTGAACGCGCCGGGCTGCCGCAGTGCCAGACCAAGAGCTATGGCTGCGAATGCCAGGCCGCGTTGGATCCATTTGAGCGGCCGGTGAAGTCGCCGTGGCCGATAGAGCTTAGCGTCGGTCAACCTGGCCAAACCCTCCTGGACAGCACCGAAGGGGCAGAACCAGCTGCAATAGGGATTCTTGCCCTGGGCCGTGGTGACCAACACGATCCCGCCAACAAGCAGGTACCAGTACAGGTGGGTATGCCAATCCGGCCAATAGGCCGACAATAAGGAGATCACGTTGGCCAGAGTCCACGGTTTGTTGTACAGGAATCCCAGCACCAACGCACCCACAAGAAGGCTTGCACGACGGAGCCACTTCTTCCATGTCTTGTTTCGAGTCTGATGTCCAAAGAAACCGGCCGCGTAGAGCCCCAACAAGGTGAGCTCAGGGAAGCCAAAACCAACGTGAAACGGCTCCGGTGGGACAGCCATGCCGAGCTGGTCTGTGGCAACCTGGCTTGCTGCCCGACGAACGGCCTCTGCCACGCCCTCTGAACTCAGCGTCGCGCCGGAGACGGCGTCGATGTCTTTGCCCACCGCGAGCGGAGCGCTCACGCTGCGGGCGAGGAACTCGTCAAAGTAGCCTGTTTGAGGGAGCAAGCGAAAGAAGCCGGGGGTCTCGCGCTGTTCCACGACTTGGACGCCGATGATTGTTCCCTCCGGATTGACACCCACCAGCATCCGCACCGGTCCGCCATACCCTGAAGCCTCTCCCACGCCGGCATAGCCCACCAGCCGACGGTTGCCCTCGACATCCAGGCGATAGCCGGCGTAGATACCGTTGACCTGCTCGATCTGCGAAGCGTCAGGGAGAACGCTTCCCACGAGGGGCGCCACATCTTCGGTGCTGTTGGCCCATCCATAGAACCAGGCGGCGAGCAGAACTAGAACAGCCGCCACTGCCAAGAGGCGGTCGGTGGCATGCCGGCCCAAGAGCGCTTTGACTCTTCCAGAGATCGTCATTTCAACGCCGCACACCCTCGTATGGAATCACGCCTGCCGGACAATGGTCCGGTCCAGGCTTTGCGCTGGGGACCAACCCCCTTTTGGCTGTTGAATGATCGGATCGAAGGGAGAAAGTCTCCGATAGCTTGGCGCTGGGCCCCGGAGCTCGCCGCGAGCGTCCTTCGTCGCCCGCACCGGCTCCGATGAGCAATCCTGGCTCCACCGTCCATTTAGAGTTCCCCGTCTTTTGCACGCTCATTCACGCGCAGCTGCTTGTTGGCGGGAAAGCCGCTTGTCCACTGAATGCGCTTGTCCTTGGTCACTACCAGGGCTTCAATCCCGGGCAGTTGTTCTATCAGGGCCAATCCTCGCGTCTCGCCCAGAACCATCAGCGAGGTGCTCAGCGCATCCGCGTCGACGGCGCGCGGTGCCAGCACTGTGGCACTGGCCAACTCAGCGGGCGATGTTCCGCGCCGTGGATCGATGATGTGATAGATGGACCGATCGGCAGTGAATGCGTTCTGGTAGTCACCCGAGGTGGCGGCAGCCCCCGGCGGGAGGTCGAAAATTGTCAGCAGACTGGGGTCTTGCTCAGCCCTCGGATCTTGCACGCCAATCCGCCAGGGTCGAGTTGGGGCTGAGCCGACGCCTCTCAGGTCTCCACCGGCCTCTATCAGCACGTCGACAAAGCCACGCGACTTCAGGACATCGACCGCCCCATCGACGATGTATCCCTTGGCTATTCCGTCCAGCGTCACCGCCATCCCGCTCTTCACGAGTTCGAGCCGCGAGCCGTCGATCCGAATCTTTCGGAAGTCCACCAGATCTTGTGCTCCGGCTGGGTAGCGGCCGGAGCGGATTGCGTCGAGGACGGGCTTGACCGTCACATCGAAAGCCCCAGAAGTGAGGTCCCCATACTGGACTGACCGCCTCAAGACCTGCACCAACTCAAGTGGAGCCAGAGACAGCCCGCCTTCCCCATTCAGCTTGGCCAGGGTGGCGGTCGGCTTTCGGTGGTCGAAGATGCCAACCAGGCGGGACATCTCATCCAGCGTTGCCCGGATCGCCCGGCGACCCGAAGCCTGGCTGGGGGCGACCACCTCCAAGTCGAGGATGATGCCCATTAGAAGCCGGGTTTCACGAACTACCACCGATGGCCCATCCAAGACCCGGCGGCCCCAGACCCCACCCGCGGCCAGCACCGCTCCGGCTATTGCGCTGATCTTGAGGAAGTCACGCCGCGGCAGATTCAAGCTGTCTCTTTTCCGGATCGTGGGCATCTTTCTGCGGCTTCAGCGGACCAGATGTCCGTGCGCAGACGGCCCGATGTTCCTTTCGGCAATCTTCCTCAATCATAGGAAGGCGAAGGGCAATTCACTGTCGGAGAAACCATCTGTCCTTGTAGGGATTTTCACCACCCAAGTCGGAAGGGCAATATCTCAGCCAACGTCACGACTGGAGCGGAGAGACGAGGCGTGGTGCAGATAGCGCTATAGGGCAGTGTTCTAGCGATGTAGGGGGACGCCGACAATGGAGTCGAGCAGGGCTCCGTCGATGTGATCTTCGAGCCAGTCGGCCAGCTGGTCAAAGTCCTTGGGGCGCGTATTGTAGGCATGCACCGGAATACGTGCCAAGCCTTTCTTGGCCCGCAGCGCATTCAAGTACTCTCGCCGGAACTCCCCGTGGTCGAAGAGACCATGGAGATAGGTGCCGAAGCAGCCCACATCTTGGGCAGCCCCATCAAGCTCGTCTGTCGCACGATCGAACTCACGCGTCAGCTTGAACGCCGGGGGTAAATCCCCCTTTTCCGGCCGGCCCTGATGTATCTCATATCCGCGGATCGGCGATGAGATACCAGGAAGCAGGCAGGCCCCTTCCACCCTGACCACTCGCTTGCGCGCTTGGAAAGTCGTCACCATCGGCAGCAAGCCCAACCCATCGATCGTTGGCCGGCCAGATTCAACGCCGGTCGGATCCAGGATGCGTTCACCCAGCATCTGGTAGCCTCCACAGATGCCGATCAGCCAGCCTCCGCCCGAACGATGGTCAAGCACTCGCGAGTCCAGACCTTGCTGCTGCATCCATTCGAAATCCGCCACCGTACTCTTGCTACCTGGCAGAATCAGCAGGTCTGGATCGCCGAATTCACCTTCCGACTCAACATAGCGAACAGACACATCGGGCTCGGCGCCCAGGGGTTGGAAGTCGGTCGCATTCGATATGTGAGGCAAGTGAATCACTGCGACGTGGAGTGTGCCCTTGGGAGCCGCACCGCCCTGAGCTTGGAGCACCACTGAATCTTCTTCGTCGACCGGCAGACCGAACACGTAAGGCAGCACGCCGAGCACGGGAACGGCCGTGCGCTCTGTCAAGCGGACCAATCCAGAATCAAGCAGCGACAAATCCCCGCGGAACTTGTTGATCAAGAAGGCGCGCACCCGGTCTCGCTCTTCCGCTTCCAGGAGTGCCAACGTGCCGTAGAGAGAAGCGAAGACCCCGCCGCGTTCGATATCGCCAACCAGGACCACCGGCGCTTCAGCGTAGGCTGCCATCTTCATATTGACGATGTCCCGCCCTCGCAGGTTGATTTCCGCCGGACTGCCAGCACCCTCGAGCAGCACCAGGTCATTCATCGAGGCCAGTCTGTCGTAGGCTGCGGTAATGGCCGGCCAGGCGATCTCCTGGTAGGCATGGTATTCAGGCACGTCCATCGAGTTGATCGGCACCCCCAGCCGCACGATCTGTGCGCGTGTGTCGGCCTCTGGCTTCAGCAGGATCGGATTCATGTCCACCGAAGGCTCAACGCCGGCTGCCTGCGCCTGGAACGCCTGTGCCCGCCCCATCTCGCCGCCGTCAGAGGTGACGAAGGAGTTGTTGGACATGTTTTGGGCCTTGAATGGAGCCACCCGGTGGCCGTTCCTGGCGTACAGACGGCACAGGGCGGCGGTGATCACACTCTTGCCAACATGGGAACCGGTCCCCTGCAGCATGACCGCTCTTGCTTTCAAAATCTGATGCCTCCTTGGGCGATTCAGCCCGTGAGCACCAAGGGGGTGCCGTACACGGGATGCTCCAACACGCGAATTTCTATCCCGTAGGCCGCCGCCAGGTCCTTCGGCGTGAGCACCTGGCGCGGGTCCCCCTGTTTGCGAAGGGAGCCATCGGAGAGGAGTCCCACACGATCGGCGAAGCGAGCCACCAAATTGAGATCGTGCAAGGCAATCAGGACGGCCATGCCCTGGTCATGGGCCAGTGTCCGGACGAGCTTCAAGATCCGGTCTTGATGACGCAGATCGAGATGGGACGTCGGTTCATCCAGCAGCATGATCGAAGCGTCCTGGGCCAACGCCCGGCCGATGAGCACGCTTTGTTGCTCACCCCCTGAGAGCTCGCCCATCCGCCGACCGGCCAGGGCCAGAGTACCGGACCGTTCAAGCGCCGCATCGGTTTTCACTCGATCGTCCGGTCCCTCGCGCTCGAGCCAACCCAGGTACGGCGTGCGGCCCATGGCGACGACTTGTCTGGCGGTGAACGCCGGAGGCACGTGGGTCGCCTGGGGAACAACGGCAATCTGGCGCGCCCGCTGGGCCGGGTTGAGCTCGCTGACGGGAACACCATACACATCGACCTGGCCCCGTTGACACGGCAAGATGCCGCTGACGGCCTTGATGAGGCTCGACTTGCCCACCCCGTTAGGACCCACCACAGCGAACACTTCCCCGGATTCCACTGTCAGGGAAACGTCGGCCAGCACCATGCGGTCCGGGTACCCCAGACTGATCTCTGAAAGCACCAGCGGACCGCTCACCAAAACACCTCCCGCTTGGCCCTTCGCAGCAGGTAGAGAAAGAAGGGCGCACCAACCACAGACGTCACGATTCCCACCGGCAGCGCACGCGGCGCCAAGATGGTCCGGCTGACGATATCGGCCGCCAGCAGCACGGTCCCGCCCCCAATCGTCGCCAATAAGATGAGGCGGCGATAGTCGACGCCCCACAGCATCCGCACCAGGTGAGGCACGATTAGCCCGACGAAAGCGATGATCCCCGAAAAAGCGACTGCTGTCGCCGCTACCAGGGAGGCGGCGATCACGATCACCAGCTTGAACTTCTCTGTATCCAATCCCAGCGCCGTTGCTTCTTCGTCGCCAAACTGAAGCACGTTTAGAGGCCGACCGAGCAGCGCCAGGGATCCCAGCCCAATCGCCAGATAAGGCAGTGAGACAAGAACCGGCTGCCAGCCTCCGAGGCTGAAACCACCCAGCAACCATGAAATCGCTCGATAGAGCTCGTTGGTCGAGAGCAGCATTAGGAGACTGGTGATGGCCGAAGCGAAGGTGCCGACTGCCACCCCGGCCAGGAGCAAGGTGGTGACAGGTGCCGATCGGCCAACTCGCGCGATCGTGTACACCAGACCAACCGTCAACACGGCCCCGACAAAGGCGGCCACCGGCACGGCAGCCATGCCCAACAAGGTGGTCGGCCAGCTGGCGGTCATCGCCAGCACTGCGCCGAGTCCGGCCCCGGAGGCGACACCTATGATGTAGGGATCGGCCAGGGGGTTGCGAAAGAGCCCTTGGTAGGCCGCACCGCTGCCGCCAAGGGCCATGCCCGCCAACGCGATGAGGACCGTGTGAGGAAGGCGGATGTCGAACAGGATCGTACGGAAGGTTGCAGGCCAGACGATGCCGAGATCAACCCCCGGGAGTTTGTCGACCACCATCTGCACAATCGACAAGGGAGGCAAGGTGACGGATCCCACGGCCGCGCTGAGCACCAGCATCACCAGCAATGACCCGCTGGTCCAAAGCCATGGCGCCCAACGCGAGACCGGCCTTGGGTCGGCGGCCGTCTTCGCGGCTGTCGGCCTTCTTCCCGTATCACTCATGGTTCAAATCGATCGGGATGCAAGATCTGGGCAGCCTGCTCCAGACCGTCCACCAGCCGGGGACCCGGCAAGTCAATCAAGTCGGTGTTCACATCATAGACCTGGTCATTCTTGACAGCGTTGATCCCACCCCAACCGGTACGCGCCTTCAGTGATTCAACCGTGGTCGGGACGAACGGACCTCCGCCGAAGATGATCACCTGCGGATCGGCGACCACTATCTGCTCCAAACTCATCTGGCCCCAGCCATTGATATCGGCGGCGATGTTCTTGCCCCCGGCCAGCGAGAACATCAGATCTTGAAAGGTGCCGCTGCCGGTAGTCCAGGGTGCCGACGGATCGCTGCCGTCAATCTCATAGAACAGGCTTACCGAATCTGCGCCATCCACGGCATCGAGCACGGCGGCATACCTGGCACGCAGATCAGACACCAAGGCTTCGGCGACGTCAGTGTGTCCGGTGAGCGCCCCCACTTGGAGAAGATTGTCGAACAACGCCGGAAAGTCATCGGGGTTGCCGACGACGAAAACCGACAGGCCGACCTGCTCAAGAGCTTTGACTTGCTCAGGAGGTGTGACCGCCGCCGCCAAGATCAGGTCTGGCTTCAAACTGACGATTCCCTCGATGTTGAGCTCTCCGTAGGTGCTGCCAATGCTCTCCACCGAAGCCGCTGCCTCTGGGTAGTCAGAACGCTCATCCCGGCCCACCAGCTGCTGTCCGCCGCCGACGGAAAACACGATTTCGGTGTTTGACGGCGCCAGGGAGACAATGCGCTGGGCCGGTGCGTCCAGCGTCAGCGTCCTTCCAGCCCCGTCGTGGACCACAATCGGAGTGGGACTGGCAGGCACCATGAGGGTCGGGGTCGGTGCCACCGTCACCGGCACCTCAACCTGTGTGGTGGGCGCTGGGGCGCTAGAGGCCGGACGGCCTGGCACGGTGCCACAAGCTGCCATCAATGCGGCCACCAGAAGGACAACGGGTAAATAGATACGCACGTTCTTCATTGGACTCCCTCGACTCTTGGGGGCGGATTCACCGCCCAGGTCTGCAATCAAAAAGCCCCTGCTCGTGAGCAGGGGCCATCGCGCGAAATGCCGCTGTTCCTCACCCCCGCCGCGAGAGTGTTCTGGAACGCAGCTTGGGCGGGCGTCCTGGCTTACCGCCGAAGCGGATCACAGTTGCGGGTCAGCGCCGGACTCCGGCCCTTGCGGGCCGCCACCGGCTTCGCCATTGTGCCCTCCCATCCGGGGGAGCGGGCACCCAAGCTGCCAATACATTCTGTTGTCGGCACCATCCTAGGAAGCCATCTCGTTGACAACAAGTGACAATCGTCACAATCGGTGATGGAGGTTCCGCCGATGGTCGGTGGTGCTGGGGCCATCATCCGAGGCTGGGATGTGCCCCAGAGCCTACACCGCCCTTGGGGAACCAGCCCGAAAGGCGTACCCGAGGGCCCGTATCTGAAGGGACAATCTGGGCACCAACACGGGTGCCGGCTTGCTTATTGGCGTGGTCTCGTATCGAGAGGAGAGATGCATGGCGATGAATGTTGCCTGCGGATGTCCGGCCAGGCACTCATCCATGCCCCTTGAGCAGGATTCGGGAATGCCCGCCTGGGGTCAGTGAAGCACGGAGGCGAGCCCCTCCTCGTCTGTGCGCAGCATCCTTTCGCCGCGATTTGGATAGGATCACCCCGTCATCACCACCTGGTGCGAGGTTTGTTTGGGGGCCGGCTGTTGATTTCGACGGAGTCGCTCACGCACCCTTGCCAAGACGGAGCCACCGGGTCTGAAGCGGGACTCCGACTACGAAAGCTCAGCTCAATTCGCTGGACTGCAAGATTGACCGCACAATGTCAGCGCCAACGAAGCCCTTCCGAAGAACTTCGTCGTCGATGGTATCTGCAAGTCGCAGGATGACTTCAGCGGCTGATCTGCGTGCTTGCCGAGCCGCCTCCTGATCCCCTTTGAGGTCGTATAGATCGCCAAGTTGCGCTAAGACCGACCACTCCTCTCCCGGAAGGCCTATCTCGCCCGCGATGGCAGCAGCCGACTGCAGATCGGCCACCGCCCGGTCCACCGCCCCATCCCATTGAGCCAAAGTCGCCTGACATCGCAAAAGCAACAGCTGGTAGCGGGGCATGTTGCCGACGACCCCTGCAATGCGCTCGACCTCAGCGCGCGCCAGCGTATCGTCTTCTCTGAGAAGCGCAGCGATCTCATAGTGTGTGATCAGCCCCATCGGCAGAAATCCATTTTCGTTCCGAAATCAGGAGGGCCTTGTTTGCCAGGGCGCCTGCCTCTTTCCAGTGCCCAGTCATTGCGTGGACTGCGCACAACTCACCCAGAGCCCAGTCCCCATACGACGCCAGCCCATGCACATCTACCGTGGCCACGGCTTCGAAGAGCGTCTGTCTTGCCGCATCTAGAGCCATGATCGTCCGTTGCGCTGACCCTAGGGTTGTTAGTGCCAATTCAACCATCGTTGGGTGGCCGACTTCTCGGGCCTGCCTGGCGCCTTGCTTGGCCAGAACGATCCCCTTGCCATAGTCACCCGATTCCATCAGAGCTCCGGCCAACCTCCAGGAGGCCTCTGCCTCACCCCAAAGGTTTCCGATCTCTTGGCTAAAAGCATAGGTCTCTCGAAGCAAGGCGAGGCTCTCGGCAGGCTGTCCGGAGAGTAGGCGACTCCACCCAGCCATGCGCTGGCTATCGGCTTCCAGAACACGGTTCCCAGCCGTCGCGCAAATCTCGCGGGCCTCATCTGCATATCGGCCAACGCGATCCCACTGCCTCATCCGCGCGTATACATAAGCCAGCGAGTTGAGGCAACGCGTGATCAATGGCCTTTCACCAAGTTCACGGGCTATCGACAGCGCTGTTTCACCGTGACGCCTTGCAGCACTCGGGTCTCTTTGGTTGCGCGAAACAAGTGAGAGAGACCACTCTGTCTCGGCCAATCCGCGCTGGTCCCCGCTCTTCTCTGCGACGCTCCGCGCCGCTTCCAACAAAGGAATAGCTCGTGTGGCATCATTGTGGCCGTTGGTGTAAACCGTGGCCAAACGGTTGAGGGCATCGCATTCCACGGTTGCCTCATTCACGGACCGTGCTTCGGCGATCAGGGTTCGATACGTTCTCTCTGCGCTATCCCAGGCTTCATCGAGCTCATAGGCTCTTCCCAGGCCGACATAGAGACGCCGCCTGAGTTCAACCGGCATTGATTCGGGCCATCCGTGCTCTTTGGCCACGCGTTCCGCCGTCTCAAAGTGAGGAATGGCAACGCGAACAGCGATCAAGTCCATGGCTTCATCACCGGCTGCTATGGAATACTCGATGCATTCCTCCCAAAGACCTGAGTGAAAGGCATGAAACGCCAACGCAGCCGCCGGCAGATCCTCGCCCAATAGGGCATCCAATGCCCTCCGATGAAGAATGTGCCGCCTTGCTGCACCGGCCTCCGCATACACCAATTCAGACAGCTTCTGATGCGAAAAGCTGTACACAACATCGCTCGCAAGGCCTGGAGACGCACTCTTCGTCTCGTGCAACAACTGCCTGGACAATAGTTCATCGACCGCATTCAGAGCTGGTTCCTCGTCCATTTCGGCGACCTGGCAGAGGTGGCCAAACGTGGCATGTTCACCGAGTACGGCTGCTGCGCTGAGCAGGTCATTCGCAGGATCACTCACTCGACTCACCCACACTTGCATCCTTTCCCACAAGCCTTGTGAAATGTGGGTCTTCGATCCAAGCACTTGTTCGGCGATGGTTGGCCAATCTGCAAACCAAGTTTCCGAGTCCTCCTTCCAATGGAGCAAACCGTTGTCGATCAGCGCCGACAACGTCTCCACCAGGAAGAAGGGCTGGCCTTCTGTTTCCTCGAATAGCCAATTCGCGAATCGATCGGAAGCGTCACCGTCTGCGATCCCAGCTAACCCGGAGGGGGCTTCGGCCGTACCTACAGTAACCATGGCCTGGATCATCCTGCCTGTATCTTCTTCGGACAACGTTCCCAGGTGCAGTTGGTAGCTGTCGATATCGTGGTTGAGCCGGCTGAGCCAGACCGAAAGATCAGGTCTGTCGGCCAGCGCCTGTTGGCGCATAGTTAGCAACATAAGTATGGGTGCATGTGATTTTGACCAACCCATGGCTGCATAGTGCAAAGCATCCATTGACGCTGAGTTGGCCCAGTGCCAATCATCGAGAAAGAGAACCATCGGTGAGCGTTTTGCCAAGGACTGGCATAGGCGAGTTATGGCCTCAAGCAGATGATGACGGGCCGTGCCTTCGTCTTGTGTGGGTTCAGGCAGATCCGGATAACGATCGCGGAATTCCGGCAGAATGCGTGCTATCTGACTCAGCCACAAGTCAGATAGCAGATCCTCCGGAGCGTTCACTCGCTCCAGCCGTTGGCGCAGCGCCTGGGTAAGCGGTTGATACGAAAGCCCGCCACTGGTCTCAAAAGCACGCCCGCGTAGGATGTCCGCGCCTTGTGCGGTGGCCCAAACGAGGAACTGATCGGCCAGGCGAGTCTTTCCGATACCCGCCTCGCCGATCAACGCTACAACCTGGGGGCCTTCCACAATTGAGCGCTCATAGGCCCTGACCAAGGTGCCGTGCTCACTGGCTCGTCCAACGAACGCCAGCTCCAATCTTCGGCTGCGTCGAGATCTCTCCCTTGTGGTGTCAGCGATCGGCCTCCCCCCTTCAGCGCGAATCCGTGCCGCCAGGGCCTCCGTTTCCGCCGAAGGTTTCACCCCCAACTCCTTGTCAAGGATGGCCTTGCAGGTATCGTATTGAGCTAGAGCAGCGCTCCGATCGCCAAGCAGGGCCAGCACCTGAATCAGCTGACGATGGGCTTCTTCTCGCCATGGCTCAAGAGCCAACTGCCTCTGGGCAAGTGCTTGCCCCCTTCTGAAATCCACCCTTTCCAAAGTCATCCTTGTCAGTTCGTAGAGGGCCCCGAGCGCCAGTTGGTGAAGCCGTTCTTTTTCCCGTCGCAGCCAATCCTCGAATGGGCTGCTGTCACATGAAAATCCGACGAGCAAGTCACCATGGTAGAGACCAGATGCCTCTTCGAGCTGACCTTGCGCCATGGTGCCGAGGAATTCCTCGACATCAAGGGAGTAATCACTGTCCGGATTGAATTGAGCCGTCGTACGGGTCACGATCAGATACGGGGCGGGTCCAGAATTGGCTTCGTCCAGCACCTTGCGGAGTTGATAGAGAGATTGGCGGAGATTCCTTTTGGCCACAGTATCTGACTGCTCAGGCCAAAGAAGGGTTGCCAGCTCTTCGCGCTCGTGGACTTGCGGACTTGTCATGGCCAAATACACCAGCAAGCCCTGGACCTTCGACGAACGAAATGACGTGATTGGCTCTTCGGCCAAGGTGACCTGGAAGGAGCCCAAGAATGAGAGGAACAAATGGGTCACAGATAGACACTTCGGGTAATGACACGTTGCCAGTTGGTGCTACGAATCGATTATATCCGCCCCCCTGAAGGAATGCTGGAAAGCACGATCCCACACTGTCTCACCTGGAGAGTGCTGACGATAGGCGGATTTGCGCTGACGATGTGCTGGCGGCGACTTGGTATCTTCTGGGCACAGCAATGCCCGAGGAGCAACACAGCCACCCAAGGAGGTGCGAGCCACAACCAACAGAAATCTGTACGATCTCGCTTTGACACACACCAAGCGACAGATGCACCAACTCTGACCCGCTGAGCATCCAATGAGGAGGCATTAAGAAGATGACCACCATGATTGTGCGACACACCGTCAACAACTACGAGCAGTGGAAGAAGGTCTACGACGATTTCGCTCCGACCCGCAAGGAGATGGGAGTCATCGGAGCCAACGTACGTCGTGACGCATCAGACCCCAATACGCTTATCGTGACCCACGTCTTCAACGACCTGGACACAGCCACTTCTTTCGCCGAATCGGAAAACCTCAAGTCAGCCATGGCAAACTCGGGGATTGCCGGTCGGCCAGAAATCTGGTTTGCCGAGGACATTGAGCAGACACCGTTCTAGGCTCATCGGACCGCAACTCGTAGATCGGCCATCGTTTTCCGCGGATCCGTCAGATGGTTCCCCCGTCTTGACGGATCCGCGGAACTTTCGGCTGTGCTCTGGACACTTTGGAGTCGGCAGCATAAGAGGACGAGGTACCGGCCCGGTCGGAAGACAAAGACACCCGAGGATCCACGGGGAGGATTAGAGGTGCCTTCCCGCTCCGCCTGCTGATGGATGTTCACCGCAGTTGCCTGCCCCTGGAATGACCTTTGAGGATCTTGGCCGATCGATCAGTGGATGTCTCCACTGGCTTTTCCCAGACCCCGCCAAGAAATGGGGATGCGAACGGAGCACACCTTATTCTTTGCGGCTGGGCCTTAGTGAAGGCCCCTGACGGAGTCCGGGTGGGTGACTCATCTGCGCGGTTGAGGAAGGTGGTTCAGACCAGGCGAACAGCACCGGCCGGACAAGCGGAGGCGCATATCCCGCAGCCCAGACACATGCTGGGATAGGGATCAGGCATTTCGAATGGGGCTTCTTGAGAAAGGATCCCCTTGGGGCAAGCCTCTACGGAACGACACAGCCCCGATGGACACCTCTCGGGCTGGCATTTCCCGTAGTCGACCAAAGCCATAGCTTTCGGCAAAGAACCACCCCTCAAGACTGTCCTCAGAATCCGACTTTCTAACTCAACCATCTCCTGCGAGGTGCCGCTGCTGCGGACCGTGCTGCGTGCTTCTCCCAGTCTAGGCAGGGCGCCGCGGGGGAAATATCGGTGCCGACATTCTACTTCCAATCTATTGCGCGTGCCCTGCTTCATGACTTCAGCTTGCCCAGTAGGTAAACTCTCCATCGATCAGCTCAACTGGCACTAGTCGTGCAAGACGACTGTCGCCACGCTGTGTTCAAACAAATCCAACGCCATGCCTTCCACGGGCCAGACCCTGCTGAAGTCTGAAAGGGCCGTATCGAAGGGGAGTGCGTACAAGGCAAAGACCAGTTGCTCACCCTTGATGCCATAGATGTAGGCGATGAACTCCTGCGGCGTCCTGCCTCCAACCGCACCCATCCAGCCTTTGATGCGTCTCGCCTCGGCGCCATTGATCTCGACAATTCGGTCATCATCCACAACCGGGCAGTCGCCCAGCGCATGATCGAAACAAGCCACCCATGATCTGCCTGGACGGGCGACAAAGAACTCGATCTGGTCGCCCAGACGCCAGCCGTTGCCACCAGGGTCAGGTGAAATCGTCATCGTCGGCGGATAGACGAACGCGAAACGACCCTCACGATCATCGTACTGAGGCCAAGGGACCGCCGTCGGGTGGGATTGAACGCCAGGGGCAGGATCAGGCTGGCGGCCCGTTGGGCCAATTCCTGCTCAAGCATTTCCCCGGCCCCCGTGTCAAACCGCACCACTTTCCCGTCCACAACCTGCAAGGTGAAGGTCGTGACGCCGTCGGCGTTCAGGAATACGATCGCATCTTCCCCTGCCGGATAGTCCGCGGCAGAGAAGATATCGGATGACACGCCATAGACCGCAAGTAGCCCACGAACATCTGGCCCGGGCCATTGCATGAACGCCGCGTAGCGCATGTGGTGCCCTTCTGGGCCAAGAAAAGGAACCACGTCCACCACGTTGCCTTCGGTCTCGCCTGGCTCGCATTTGGGTGGTCCCCCCAGGCCATCTTCCGGAATACATGCGGCCCGTGTGACCTGGGTCAGCCCACGAAGCCGGTCAGCGTCATGTGCCAGAACCGCGTCGATGATGGCATCCAGCGCCTCAATCCCTGTTCGAGCCTCTGGAGGGTAGACCGCCAGCTGAAGCGTGGCACGCGTCGGCTCCAAGGTCGGCACGCCGCTAATTGGTGGTTCTGGTGCCTCTATCGTCTCACTGGGCAAGACGTTCGGACTTGGTCCAGATTTTGAGTAGTTGCATGCCCCAATGATCAGACCCATCGCCAAGCAGGCGGCCACAGTTTTCACTTGATTACCCACGTGCCGGTTTCCTTTCTTGCCCGATGGGGGCCTCAGCACCGTCATGGGCAACAGCAGGTTTCACCCGCCCGATGGGATCGGTCGAACTGTGTGCGCAATAGCCGCCAACTGGCTCAGATCGCCGTAGCCGCTGATCGTCAGATATTTTTCTCCAAGAGTCGTGACGAACACGTAGCTCATGCTTCCATCCGCTCCGTGGACCAAGAATGACCTGGCTGCTCGGCCATCAGACAAGGTCCACTCCTCCTGGGGATCGGCCGGGGTACCTGAGGCGTCCCAGGCGAGCTTGCGCTGCTGGATAAATGCATCCAGGTCTCCCTTCGGATCCCAAAGCTGCACGACCACGTCCAGCCGAGTCCCGCCTGGGGGGGTTACATCTGGAAGCACGTCCGCAGGGCGTTCCCACGATGTGAAAGCGGTGATGCCGCCCCGGGAATACTGCTCCACCGGACCGACGGTCCAGCCAGCCGGATAGTCGAATTCGAAGCCTGCAACCTTGTCGGTGTATGTGACGGGTTTGAATGCCGGTCCAGGCGGAAGGGTCGGTTGGGGCTGCGTGGCTGTTGGCTCAATGGCGACGCTGGTCGGCACGCTCATGACCGTTGGTTGAACAGCCGGTGGAGGCGTTGTGGCAACGACCGACGTAGAGCAAGCTGCAAGGGTGGTTGTAAGGACCAACACCAGTACAAGAACATAGGGACGTGAAGGCATATGAATCTCCCTTGGATTTCGATTGATCCGACAGATGAATTCAGATGGAACACCTTGTCGTCGGCTTTGTGGCTTCCCTCTATTGAGATAGAGGCGGAAGCAAGTAGTCGAACTCAGAATCATAGAGGTACTCCACCGGAGTCAAAGGCCAGAATTCGATACGAACGACCTTGCCGGCCCCGTCTACGGCCAGCTCAACTCCGAGCTTGCCTTCTTGATCGACGAAGACGACTGCGTATTTTCCTGCGGGCTGCCAATCGGCTTGAAAACCGCCTTCCGGGATCTTGTAGACCGCGTACAGCCCGCCAAGGGGAAACTCGAGAAAGCTGTCCAGCTCATCTGGGGAAACGTACTTGGTGTTTCCGTGCTCTCGATATGGGAAGACCTCCACCTTTGTCCCATCGAGAGTGCCGGGCGGGCAGTTTGGCGGCCCGACGTTGGCTTGATCCGTCGTGCACGCGACCGTAATGGTGCGCAACATATCCCGGCGCCAGTCAAACTTGCGCACCAGGAAGTTCTCAATCACCTGGTCAACTTGCGTCTACGCCGGTGCGGACGACGGAAGGGTAGACAGGCACATCAATGGTTGGGCGCGAGAAAGAAAGCTCAAAGGCGTACCGATCACTCAGGGACCAAACCATGGCTACGCCGAAGGGATTCAGAGCGCTGGTGTTGCTGATATCGCGCAGGAGAACGCTTTCACCCGGTTCCCACCAGCCGAGGAGGACGATATTGTGTGTGTAGTCGCCCCAGTTGATCCGATAGGCGTCACGAATGGTGTGCATATCGTCAGAGAAGTTGTAGACCCACACCCCAAAGGGGTCCATCATGCCCTCTGTTTGACCAATCACCGCGCGATGATCGGACGACCAGAGGCTGTATTGTGGAGAAGGCAAATAGTCTTCCTTGATCGTATCTCCCACTGACGTCTCAAACGTTTCTGTGCCATCCGTCTTGATTGCCCAAAACACCGACTTGGGCGAGGCGCCTGTGAAGAGCAGGCTCCCTTGGTCTTCGGCCCAAAGTGGTTGATCGCCAAACCAACCTCCAGAGAGATTGGGGATGTCTGTCAGCTGCCGGACCTCGCCATCATCGACGGACACGGTGAACACACCCTTGCACTCCTGGGGCACACCGGCCCCATCCCCGCCCAGAGGAAATGCAACGTAGGCAAGTTCGGAGCCATCCGGGGACCATGAGAAATGCGGCGAAGCACATGTGGCCAACCACCGCACCTGGCCGGGCCCACTTACCAAGCCCAAGTCATAACGACCTTCTTCGGAGTTGTAGATGGCTGCTGCGAGGCGTTGGTCAGAGAAATGCCCCGGCTGCAATGGGGACCAGATCGCACGGGCGATGTTGTTCGGCAACCACATTGCGGACTTATGAGTGTCGTAGTCGTAGACCCACAGATCGGACACACTCGTGTTCGAACCCCGAGCAGGATGAAAGAATTCTGAGGCATAGGCCAGTTGACCCGTTGCCCCGCTGTAATCCCAGTACATGGAGAAATCCACCGGGCTGTCTTCGAATCCCACCTTCTGGGGCCGGACCGTGATGACCTTGCCATCTTCCGTCGGCCCTTGTCCAAGGGGCATCCAGACCAACTCAGGGATATCACTTGGTGCATCCAGGTTGACGGTAGGGGTTGCGCTGTCCATGACATATGGTGTTGGTGTGGGCGCTTCGGCCGGTGGCGTTGCCGCGTTCACATGGCCTTGGTCAATTTCAAAACTGATGCCAAACGGCCCACACCCCGAAAGAACCGCCAGCATGAAGGCCAGGGCCATCCAGCGTGCCTGGTTCTTCCCTCGTCCACTCCAGCGCGCCTTCATCCCCTGCCAAAGCGCAGCCAACATATCCGACCCAAATGACTTCAGGCGAATCCACTTCAATCTGAACCGAAAAGGGATTGACATGTCCTGATCTCCTCGAGCGGTTCAAGGATCCGACCGCCTATGTTCATCTTCGGATGATTTGCACGTCCAAGATCATAGCAACCAGGTGTCATGGATGGATGACAGAATTGTCGCGGCCTGGCTACGCCAAGTTACCGATCCGACACTCAGGATCCTTGAGGCAGGCGGATCGCTATGACGGTTCCATGATTGGGTTTGCTTCGGAGTTCAACACTGCCGCCGTGACGCTCGACAATTGCCCTTACGAGGGAGAGTCCCAGACCACTGCCAGACACCCCTTGGGCATCCCGCCCACGGTAAAGCTCTTCCCAGACGTGGCTGGCTTCTTCGTCCGAAATCCCCACACCAGTGTCTGCGATCTCTACGATGACATCGTCGCCGCCGTCCATAGCCCGAACTTCTACCGTGTCGCCGGCCTGGGTGAATTTCAACGCGTTGTCGAGAAGGTTGAAGAACGCCAGAAAGAGAAGGTCGCCGTCACCTCTGATCTTGGGCAACGGCCAGGGTGCCTGAGGCGTAATCAGAGCCAGCTCTCGCTCCTTTGCGGCGGGAGTCTCCTGGGCAGCCTCATAAGTTTGTTTGAGAAGCTCCTCAGCATCCACCAAGCCGCTTTCTTCCAACGGACGTGACTCGAGATCGGCCAGCTTGCGCAGGTCAGATGTCAACCTACTCAGTCGCAAGACTTGACTCTCGATACTCGAGCGAATCTCACGCCAAGTTTCTCCCGGGCTCGATGAATCAAGATTGGCCAGCCCGGCTCGGATGGCCGTCAATGGGTTTTTGAATTCATGGTCGAGCCGGCGCAGGAATCGGCGCCGCTCTTCCATGGCCAGATGTTCTGACTGTTCAACTGCCTGGCGGACGGCCCATCCGATTCTGCTCCGAATGACAAGCCACAGGCTGATGACGCTTGAAAACATCACCATCAACACGAGCGCCAGGGTATCCAGCTCGATCCCGATGCGCAGCGTCCGGCTACCGAACTGTGTGAGTGATATCGCGTAGGCGAGCGCTATGGATCCCAAGTAGAGGCAAAACACAAGAATCCATCTGCGCCGAGTTCATGGGACAGCCTCGACGGAGGCGATGAAGCGATAGCCCTGGCCCGGGATGGTTTCGATATAGCGTGGATCGGCGGAATCATCTTCAAGGATCCTTCGAAGTTCGGCGATGCGTGTGTCCACCGTCCGGGTTCCGGCCGGATAGTCCCAGCCCCAAACCGCGTCCAACAACCTCTCGCGAGCGAGCAGCTCATCAGGGTGAGTCATGAGGTATTCGAGAAGATTAACCGCTTTGGGAGTCACTTGGATTTCTTGCTGCGAAAGGGACACGCGCCGGGAGACGCGGTCGAGAATCACCTGGCCGGCGGCCAGTTTCTGGGAGCTGGTGAGGGGTGGTTGGCCAGTCTGGGCCCTGCGAAGCACAGCTCGAATTCGCGCCACAAGCTCCTGTGGGTCGAAGGGCTTGTTGAGATAGTCGTCAGCGCCCTCTTCCAAGGCCATGGCTCGTTCGGTCGCTTCTCCAACCTGAGTCAGAAGAACAATGGGGGTCCAGTTGCCTGCCTCTCGCAGCCGCCGAAGGACTTCACGACCATCCATGCGCGGCATCATGACGTCCAACACGATCGCATCCGGACCGAAACTGCCCACTTCTTCCAGCGCTTCCTGCCCATCGGCTGCTGTCATCACAGCAAACCCCGACCGTTCCAAAAAGGGACCCAGATTGGCAGTGATGGCTGTTTCATCATCCACGAGCAGGATCTTGGTCTTCTTGTCCATAGGTTGACTCAGCCTCCGCATAGCCCCCAGATCGTAGCACGAGCCCCAGCCAGGTGCGACCTCAATTCTGAGTCGAGTTTGTACCGCCTCAAGGCTTCGTCCCCTGAATTCCCGCCGCCGATGAGATGCGGGATGAGGAAAAGCCTGAGGATCAGCCCAAGTAGCTTGCGATTGTCCCGACAGTTCATTCCCTCGTCCGCCATCAGCTCCTGCGGCGGCTGGACTTTGCTCTTCATGTCCCAAGAATGAGGGTGTTGTGTCACCGCCTCATCCCAGCGCGGTGTCAAATCAGACAAATGATGTCACAGACTTGCCAACGATCCCGAGGCCTGCCGGGGAGGATGACCATTCGGCATCTGCCTCCGTGCAACCTCTTGATGCTCGTCGTTCCCTACTCATCTGGTCCCGGTTACGTGGGCATACCGCGCGGAAAAGGCAGCGCCGGGTTCTCCCAGGTTTCAGGAAACCCCGGCGCTGCCTTTGGGGATTCGCCCCGAGTGGGCCGGACCTAGGCCTCGACCTTCACCCCTCTCCAGAATGCAATGTAGCCTCGAATGCGCGCCGCGGCATCCTTCGGCTTAGGGTACGTCCAGGCAGCATCACGGTTCGTCTGGCCATCGACAGTTATGTTGAAGTAGCTTGCCTCGCCCTTCCATGGACATACTGTGTGCGTTTGACTGGCCGTGAAATACTGCTTTTGGAGGGAATCCGGAGGAAAGTAGGCATTTCCCTCCAACGGGATCGTTTCATCGCTTTCGGCCACAACCGTTCCGTTCCATATCGCCTTCACGTTTTTGACTCCTTTTCTACCTTCTCATTATTCTTCGCCTGGTTCTGGCAAGCTCGCGCCCCATGCTGGCCGTGTAACTCCGCCGGTTGCTGCCAGTGGGGCAAGCATCTTTGCAATCGTGCCCAAGACCGGTCTCGCTCTCAACCAAGGCGTATGCCGTGATGGTTGGCATGTGGCTCCGTGCCCTACCTCGCCTACCCATCAGACGCCTTCGTGCCCGGAATTCTTACCGCCCTCGGCGAAGATCGGAGATGATCGATCAAACGTAAGAACAAGGCGTCACGGATCGTCTCATGCTTGGGGAGCATGATCAGAGGTATGGGTTGCCCCCACAAGGGATGGTCATGTTTGGATGTCCGTCAAATCAGGAGGCAAGGACCTTTAAAAGGTTGCACAGCCGCAGAAGTTTTCGCGAGGAGAGCGACATGGTAACTGCCGAGAGCAGAAACAACTATCAGGTAGAGATTTGGGCAGGCCAGCACAGATGGATTTCCGATGAACCGGTATCATCCGGGGGCGATGATGCAGGCCCCGCTCCGTATGAACTCCTACTAAGTGCGCTGGCCGCCTGCAAGGTTATGACCGTCCGGATGTACGCTGAACGCAAGCACTGGCCCCTTAAACGTATTCGGACCAAGCTGGAACGGCACAAGGTCGACGCTGGCGCTCTGGGAGAAGGCTCATTTGAATCGGGAGCCACGCTGGATTTGATTGACGTGGACATTGAGTTCGAAGGCGATTTGTCAGAGCAGCAGAGAACTCGCCTGCTTGAGATTTCGGAACGCTGTCCGGTGCACCGGACATTGACCGGGGACATCCAGATCCGGAGCAAGATGGCTCTGCCCGTGCCCTGATCCGGCGCAACACGGTTCCAGGGACCGGCCATTCCTACCCTGCGCGGCAGCTCACCTCTCGTCGAGGATGACGGGCTCCAGGGGCGCTTCCTGCTTGAGAAGCTCCAGGGTCTGCTCAAGCACCCTTCGCTGCTGTGCCTTGTCATGGGGATGCCCCAGTGTCGAGCCTCGAGGCAGACGGGTGAAGGTAGCGCGCGGCGGAGCTGTGAGCCTCGTCACTCCCGCATTCCAGCTGGTGAGCGTCGAGGCCACACCCTGCATCTCAAGCGCCCTGGCGATCAATCCCACGGATTGACAGCATATTGGTCAGGAAGGAACAAGGAGCGCCGCATCGGCCCTCTGTTCCTTGACGGCAGACACGACAGCCGGAACGGTCTCGTCTAGCACACGTATCACATCCGGTTGATACCCCATCAAGCTGATGACACTGTCCGAAATCCGGCCAATTCGCCCCTCTTGGCGCATCTCTTCCAGCAGGCGCAAGGGAAGCAGGACTTCCGCGTCGAGCTCCACCGCGGAATGGTCATAGTGTCCGTGCGCGAACGAATTCTATCCAGGCCCGTTGAAGCCGGAAACTGCCGGATCGAGTAGTCTCCGAGCGGGTCCGCAGCCTCGAACTGATCCTGTTCACCCGGCAGGTACCCACCGGCTGTCGATATGAGCACCAGCTGAGCGCCTGCCAGATCAATGGCCGGCCCCGAGGGAGATTGGGTGTTGGTGGGGCGCTTGTACAGGCTCCAGTCGAACTCCCCGGTAGCCTCGAAATGCGCCAGCCAGCCGCGCCTGAATGCCTCCCGCCAGCCTTTCCGGTCCTCCAGAACCTCCATCATGATCCACCTTGTTTCCTGCGGTAGAGTTCGCCTTTCAGCCTCTCATGTCGCCCCGTTCGGAGCGCAAAGCCCATCTCAATCGCCCCCCGAAATCAGATTCCTGGAGGACCTCAGACCTCCCGCTAAGACAACAATACAATGGGCCCGTCGCTGAAAACTGGCCAGCACCCAGCCCAAGATCGCTGAAGACTTGGGAAGGAATCCCAATATCGGCGAGCCAGACCTCACCGACGAATGGCTGTGCGTCAACAGTCCACAGGCCTTTTTTGGGCGCAGCCAGCGTCAGAGTACGTGCGGCCCGGATGCAGGGTTCAGAAGTCGAGCCCGTCGTCGCATCCAACCCAGAAGGCAGGTCGAGCGAGACGACCGGACAGGATTGGTCATTTGCCCACTGGATCCATCGTCTTGCCGCGGCGTTCAGGTTCCCCGTGGAACCCGTATCCGAACAGAGCGTCGACAATCAGTCTCGGCGAGCTGGTCGGGGCAGCCTCCCCCGCGAATGGCACCAATCCCAGTACTTCTAGAATGGACCAATGATGTCGCGGTGCGGGTTTCAATCTTTCTTGAGGCGGGACCAGCCTCACGGTGACATCGAAACCCCAACCATGCAGGTGACGGGCGGCCACCATGCCCCCACCGCCGTTGTTGCCGGCGCCGCAGAGAACGAGGACTTGGCCCGGGACTTCCCCTTCCCCCATCATTTCATGGGCCGATAGCGCCAAACTTCGCCCGGCAAGTTCCATCATTTGGAGAAGAGCGATCCCATAGACGTCAACGGCTTGACGGTCAACCTGCCTCATTTCATCGGCGCTGAGGGCGGGAAGTGTCCCTCCTTCCCTGGTTGGCCATCTGGGGGTGTCCTTCAAGGACATTGTGCTCTGCCTCCTTCGGTCTCGAGAGCGGTACCACGTTAGGATAGCTGACGCCCATCTTTTCGAAAACGTGTGGGGCAAGAAAAGGCGCACCGCCGGAGGTGGACCCTCCGGCGGTGTGCCCGTCAATCAACCCCGCCGTTCAAGCGCCAACAAAGGGGCGGGGCTCAGGCTGCGGCCCGCGAGCTTATCTCTTAAAGGAGATCCAATGATCGAACCCAGTTTCTGCCTCAAATCTGGCTTGGGGGCAAATCCCACCAGCCGGCCGATCTCTTCGCCGCTCCGGAATACGATCAGTGTAGGGATACCTCCCACGCCGTAGCGGGTGGGAATCTCCGGGGACTGATCGACGTCCAGCTTGGCAAACCCGACGGTGCCCTGAAGTTCTTCGGCCAGATCGTCCAGCACCGGTGCCATCATCTTGCAGGGTCCGCACCACTCAGCCCAAAAGTCGACCACCACAGGCTGATCAGAACCCAAGACCCGGGCGTCAAAGTCATTGCTCGTCACATTGATAGGTGTTGTCATAGGTTTATTCACTCCTTGCTTTCGTCTGCTATTCATCAGACGACTCAGGGCTCACAAATCTTACGATGCCCGATCAGACTATTGACCCAGCATCCTGTAGAATTCTTGGCGAAGCTCGGGCTTACTTTTGAAATCACCTCTCGTCGCAGTCGTTTTCATCGACATCCCATGCTTCTTCACGCCCCGCAAGGAAGCGCAGCTGTGCTCACCTTCCAGCACCACCATGACACCCTTTGGAGCTATGGCTGTCTCAAGGGCATCGGCAATGTCGTTAGTCAACCTTTCCTGGACTTGCAACCGATGGGCAAACATGTCAACGATACGCGGGATTTTGCTCAGACCGATCACCCTTTGGCTGGGGATATAGGCCACATGCGCCTTACCGACGAAGGGAAGCATGTGATGTTCGCACATTGAGGCATACTCGATCGCTTGGGCCATCACCATTTCATTGCCCCCGTAGTGCACCTCGAAACGGGCGCCATTGACGAGCGTTTCAAGATCCATGGCATATCCGCCGAGCAATTCGCCATACATGCGTGCCACACGTCGAGGTGTGTTCTTCAACCCCTCGCGCTCTGGATCCTCCCCAACACACGTAAGTATTTGTGACACGGCCCTTTCAAGGGCCACATCGGGTCCGAGAAAAGTGCGGGGATCCGCCTCGATTTGTTCATCCAGCTCACAGCTGCTCTTTATGCTTCGATCACTTCCATACTCTGCCCGCAAATCTATTCTCTCAGGCACCTGCATTGTGAAACCTCCTTCGTGGTTCAATGGGGGTTTGAGCTCTCCAGAAAGTGAGACGTTGCGTGGTCCGGAGGTCTTACCTCCTGGCCAACAATGGGCGATGCTAGAATGATCCCACGACGACTTTGATGGGACGAAATCGGCTTGCCAGAATCCAGGGACAACGACCAGTGGCTCTCTGAGCTTCGATCAGAGGGGTCCATTCAAGCGGTAGCGATCGCCGATCTGCGGGCCAAGCTGCTCTCAGGTCTTAGGCGTGGCTTGACGAAATGGCTGGACGCCAACTCGCCAGAGCTTGAGAATCTCGCCCAAGACGCCACACAAGAGGGGCTGGTCCGTATTCTCGATCGTCTCGATTCATTCGAGGGTAGAAGCCGTTTCACCACCTGGGCCTACAAGGTCACAATCCATATTGCCTTGAGCAAACTCCGTCGGAAGGAGTGGAAGAACGTCTCCCTCGACCAAATGTTGGATCCAGATCCAGAAAGGGGCCCAGGACTTTCGGTGATCAGCCCAGAGGTCGGACCGGAAATATCCCTTGAACAGAAGGAGACGCTGGAGAGGATGGGGCAAATCCTGCAGGAAGAACTGACGGACAGGCAGATGGCTCTTATGCAAGCCGCCGTCCTTCAGGGGATCCCCATGGAAGCTATCGCCCAGAAGATGGGTGTCCAGCGCAACGCGTTGTACAAAATGATGCATGATGCCCGAAAGAAGCTCAAGAAACGGTTGCTGCTGGAAGGGCTTGAGCTTGAAGATGTCCTGGCCTCCTTCGGAGAAGGTAAGACGCCGGAGGGCCATGTTGTCAAACCCAGGGATGGCTAGCATGAAGAATATGATCGATACACTTCGCCGGTGGTTTCACGGTGGAGAGCCGGAAGGAAAGGCTCTGCCGCCCTCATCGCTCGCTCTGATAGGCAAAGCGATCCAGACCACTCGTGATGAGGAGTTCGACTGCGAGCAAACGAGTGCGCTGCTGGATCAGTTCGCCGAGTCCGTAGCTCGCGGCGATGATGCGGCACCTTGGATGGACCTGATCCGCGCCCATCTCCAGCGCTGTCCCGATTGCCAAGCTGAGTTCCAAGCCCTGCTCCACATCCTTCAAACCGAAGAGTCGTAAGATACGCCCCCCACACATCGTCTAACTCCCCAGGGTAGGGAGGTTTCTTCGGCTGTGTTCCTACGGGGTAGCGTCATTTCCCTCACCAAATGGTCGGCGTTGGCTGCCGGCTGTATTCCGATGAGCGGCTGCCTGCCACGCGGCTTTGAGCCATCGCTGTCCGCCGCAACCCAGGTCCCCCCATCTCCGGCACCTACAGCAGGTGCGATTTCTTCGCCTTCCATAGGTGCGGACACCCCACCCGCAGGCGCAGCCGCCGAGTTCACAACCGACTTCACGCGTCTTAACGTCGACTACTCAGAAATCTTGTCGGGTGGGCTACCCAAGGACGGACTCCCTGCCATCACCTCCCTCATGCTTGTCCATACTGCGGCACCTTTCGGTCCCGAAAGAGGTCCCTGAACGCGTCGCCCGAAGGTGACCCTTCTTCCCTACCCTTGTCGGCATCCCTGACTTTGGGTCTTCTGAGTCAAATGACGCGGTTCCGGACAGCATTCTTACCTAGTCTGTAGGGATGCCCTTGTGAACTATGCCTGCGAACGTGACGAGCTGCGCGAGGTGTGGGTGGTCACAGCTCAGAAGGCGACGCCTGAGAAGATCGTGCTGCAGACCTTGATTTGCATGGTGGGTGGAAAGTGATTCGAAAGTGGGCTTGTTGAGGCGCCGGTGCTTGATCTGCTTAGCGGTCAACAGGCAGCGGCCCTTGCCCAAGTAACAGCCGCTTGGGGGTCCCAGGGAGCGGGGTCAGCCTTGGGTGGTTGGGGTGAGTTGAAACCAGGCTCCCGATCCCGGGAAGCACCAGTAGGTTGCGCGAACATCGGTCTTCATCGGGTTCCAGTTGGCGGTACCGGGTGCCTTGGCATGGACCAACAGATGATGGGGAATCCTTCGGAGGCTGTACGCATGCGCCTTTTCCGAGGCGACCTTGTTGGCCAGCTCGGCGCCTCGAGATTATGGCACGACCGATGATGAATGCGGACCGAAGCGGCGCAAGCCGCTCCAGCCGACGGCAGAAGAGCGACCGCCATTATGTACGCAGCCGGCAATTGGGCGACCAAGGTCCGATCTCCCCCCAAAGGTGCCCCTTTGGACCAGCACCCTGCAGCAAGGGTCGTCGGCCATCAACAGTCCCCGATTAATTGTCTCACTATCGAATCGCCGTTCTCAGTTGTTCGGCAATGAGGCGATGAAATCTCCCACCAGGTTGAGGTTCTGGCGTTCTAAACGCCAGGGGGCATCTCCGTGCTCCCCTACCAGCGGATCGGCAGTGACCACAATCACCATATTGAGATCATCAACCAAGGCAATCTGTTGGCCTCCGTGCCCCCAGGCGAACCACCAGCGTCGATCACCGGCCTGCGCCGACCACCACTGATACCCGTAGGACATGTCCTCGAAGTTGCTGCCGATGTGGAAAGGCCAAGCCTCTCGGGAATAGACTTGATGTGAACTCTTGCACCCACTGCGCAGGCACCAGCTGTTCCCCATTCCACATCCCGTCGTTCAAGTACAAAAGTCCGAATCTGGCCATGTCGCGCGGGCGCAGGTGCAGATCGGCGTGGCCGTTGCGATACCCTTCCCAATCCGTGATCCAGTCCCCAGGCTCAACACCCAAAGGATCGAACAGGTTCTCCTTTCCGAAGTCAAGCAGATCGGCATCGCAAGCTCGCGAAACGATGATCGAAAGCAGGTGCGATGATATGTTGCTGTACTCCATGCCCGTACCGGGATCCCGCACGAGGGGCACGTCGACGAATACCGAAGGCCGGAACCCCGTGTACATCAGTTCAAACAGCTCAGTCGCCGATTCCTCCCATGGGAAACCGGCCCGCATCTGCAGTAGATGGCGGACGGTGATCTCGTTCTTGCGGGGGTCTCTGATCCGGCCGGCCTCCTCTGGAAGGAACGCAACGGCATTCTGGTCCAAGCTTTCAAGGCAGCCGTCTTCCAATGCAAGACCCACCAGAGCCGAGGTGAAGCTCTTCGTCACCGATTGCAGTCGGTCTTTCGATTCGATCGAGCCTCCGTGGAAGTACTTCTCGGCGATCAAGTAGCCGTCTTTCACCACCAGCAGTGATCGGATGGTCTCGACGTCTTCCGCGTTGTAGTAGAGACGCGCCACCAGCATCGGGTCCAGGCCCTGCGCTTCGGGCGTCGACACATCCCATTCGCTGCGGGTGAGCGGGACGTAGTCGACCGTCGCAAGTTCTTCTTCGGAGGGCCCACATCCCACAAGCATCCCCAGGATCACGAGCGCACCTGCCAGAATGTCAGGGAATCTCGAGCGCTGCTTCGATGCTCGCTTGCGACGGAAGATTCTCATGCTTTTTCCATCCTCAACTCTGCTCGCCTCCCCGGGCCATCTGCATATCCAGAACATCCTTCGCCCTGGCGGACGGACCGATCGCCCGACCCAAAATTCGTGTGTTGGTCACTCCACAGCCGGTGCAACGGGCCGGGAAGACGCGACGTCAGGACGACCGCGGAAGCTGAGTGCGATGAAGACCCATCCGAGAACCAGTTCGAACAGGACGTGGAAGGCAAACGATGCGGCCTCGCCCTGCAATCCATAGGCGATCATCTTTTCTGGCGACAGGGCGAACGCCTTCACCCCCATCAGAGGGCACAAGGTGTAAGTCGCCATGGCGAAGAAGAAGTAGCCCACGATCCGATAATCACTCTGCCTTCTCGGGTGCTCTTCAAGTTTATCGCGGTCGTGTGCCCAGCGCAGGAAGATGAACACCATGAACAGCGTCATCAGGGCACCCGATAGGCCAAAGACCAGCGAACTTGGGACAGGCATCGGAACATACGCGAATCCGACGTAGGCCAATCCGCCCAGCGCGATGGACCATCGACCGGCAGCGGACATCCCAGTACGGAATGTGGCCCCAACCACGAGAAAGAAGATGCCGAGCTTGAATGAGTACGCCCAGACCAGATAGCGAACCACTTTCCAGATCGAAGTCGTCTGACTGACACGCGCCAAGGTCGCCTGACCCTGTTCCAAGCTCTGCAGGTAGCCTGGAAGGACGAGGTACCGTCCGAAGATCGCATTGATCAAGAACAAGATTCCAAGGCCGATAAGGATTGCACTCAGCCGCCTCTTCATGTGTTTTCGATTCGCTGTAGGGTTCAACTGGGAAGATCACGTCGGCAGCGGCAGGTTCGTTGGACGCTGGTCATTCTGCGGGCCGGCGGCCATTGCATTGGAGCTCAGCCATGTGAGCTTGCCTGCCTTCGCAAGCTTCGATCTACGTGACCAACCTTGCGACGACGATGGCGTTGACCGCTCCGGGGCCAGTCAACGTCGAGGCCTGGTTCAGCACATGTGAACCCCTCCCAGGCAACGGGAGAATCACCGGCAACTGCCGACACCTCTCCAAACCCAGATTGCTTGCGTGCCGCCGACGGCCGTCACCTGGTAGACCATTCACTCGCTCGGTAGGGAGGCGATGAAATCCCCCACCAGATTCATGGTCGCCTTTTCGTGCTTCCATGAATTGCCATCATGCTGGCCGAGGAACGGCTCGGCGGTCGTGACAATCACCATGTCAAGATCCTTCAGAAGGACAATCAGCTGTCCCCCATGCCCCCAAGCAAAACTGAAAGTGTGATCACCGGCACGCGCCGACCACCAGCCGTACCCGTAGCCCAGGTCCTTCATGGCGAAGCCCAAGCCGTAGTCACGGGCGCCCTCTGAATAGATTCGGAGCGAATCTCGCACCCATTCTTCGGGAACAATTTGCTCCTCTTCGTGCTGACCATCCCTCAGGTAGAGCAAACCAAACCTAGCGGCATCGCGAGCGGTGACATGGATCCCGCCGCTGCCGATGTAGTTGCCTTCCCGATCTTTGAGCCAATCTCCAACTTCGGTCCCCGTCGGCTCAAAGAGATGCCGTTGGGCGAATGCTTTGAGATCCGGCTCGCAGGCACGTTCCAGAATGATCGCCAGCCAACTGTAGGTCAGATTGCTATAGTGAAAGTCGGCACCCGGATCGCTGGCAAGCGGGAAACCCTCGATCAACGGTGGATACACCCCCCAGTACAAGGCATCAAGGTAGGCAGAATCGGTCTCTTCGTCAGGATAGCCAGAGCGCATTTGGAGCATCTGCCGGATGGTGATCTCGCGCTTCCGTGGATCAGTAACGTCGTTCGCGACCTCCGGGAAGAACTCGATCATCTTTTGATCGACGCTGGACAGGCAACCCTCTTGGATGGCAAGCCCGATCAGTGCAGAGATGTAGCTCTTGGAGACCGATTGGATCAACCTCTTATCGTCAATCGAGCCGCCGTTGAAGTACTGCTCGGAGATCAGGAAGCCATCCTTGACCACAAGCAGCGAGTAGAGCGTCTCCAGATCCGACGCATCAAAGTACAGCCTGGCCACCAAATCGGGATCGAGGCGTTGCGCTTCGGGGGTTGAGACGGGCCAGCCCTCCCCCGCAATCGGCGAGTAGTCGACGGCGGCAAGATCATCGACCGACGGACCGCAGCCGACCAGGGATAGGGTCAGGAGCCCTATGAGACCCAGCAGGATGAGCGCGCGATCACGATGTCGAAATGACCTCTTCACGGCGTTGAACACGGGAGCCTCACTTTCTGTCCAAAACGGCCTGGCCCATGCCTCGAAGATCGGCACTAGAAGACTCTCGATGCACCCGGGATCTTCCGGATCACGTAGGCGACCAAAAAGGAGGACGGGACGATGATCAGAGACGCCACGCCGGCCTTCGCCAGGGTCGGGAGTTCAATCCCCCTGATCGCGAGTGCCAGGAATACGACGACCGGGATATGGAAGACGTAGACGGCGTAGCTCTGCTGCGACAGGATTTTCCCCAACCGCCCCCCGCCATTGAAATAGCGGCGAAAGAAGGGGATCAGGCCCAGACACATCCCCACAGCGAAGACAGAGTCCCACAGGGCATACACAGCGGATTGCCATTGTCCGTGGCCGAACGCCTTGCCGATGGCGTCGGAAAGCTGCAGTGAAAACCAGTGGCCACTGATGGCCAAAGGGAACAGGAGAATGGCTGCCGCCAATGCGACCACGAAGCCGACAATGCCCATGGAGAGGGGTATCTGTTTGAGCCAATCATGCCGAGCGGCAATGGCCCCCAGAACAAAGAAGCTGAGATACTGCGGGAGGTAGGCAAGCGTTGGAAAGCTCAGGAAGTAGAAACCCAGGCTTACAGACTTGCCGAGCGGGATCACAATGCGGATCAAGTAGCTGCCAGCCGCGAGGGCCAGGACGAAGACCAAAATGCTCATGTAGCCAGGCCGTGATGTCTCGTCCCTGGGGGCAGGAGGCGCGGTCTTTCGCAGCAACCTCCAACCGACATAGCCAAAACTGAAGATGAGCAGCAGGGCGACAAACCAAAGCGGGCCCAGGCCAATCAACGCCGGATAGGCTTGCCAACTGAGCGGTGTCGTGATTCCGGTGATTTCCGCTGGCATCTCAAACAGACCGATCCACGAAATAGGACTGAGCACGAAGGTGAACAGAAGAATAGGGATGCCGAGTTCGAACAAGGCGATCCTTGATGAAACCCCCAGGGCCCTTGCGATCAAAGGAGCCAGGCGTGAAATAGCCGGCCAGCAAGAAGAAGGCGCCCATGAACCAGGCTTGGTTAAAGAGGGCGAAGACGAGCAGGATCAAGAAGGCCAAGGGGTCGGTGAACGGGGGTTCAAAGTAATAGAACGGGGTAACACTCGCCCCATACACCAGAGAAACATGATGCAAAACGACAAGCACAATCAATGCTGTGCGCAGGTGGTCGACGAAGACCAGGCGAGATCTCCCTTCGGAGGCCGTTTTGAGTGGCGCTTCCGCTAGATTTGCAGAGCTGGGGGCGGTTGCCATTGTGATCGCTCCTTATGTGCCGGGTGATCTTGGCGCCAACTCCCGGCGCCACCGAAGGCGCCAAACGGCGCGTATCTCCTACCCCAAAACTGATACCCGGCGGGTCAACCTACGGTCCGGATTGACACAGCCATGTCAAGAAGGCCCTTGCTGTTGAGATGCCTCATGGGGCCCACAACCAGACCTCTTGGGACACGGCGATACCAGCGGTCCAGGCCAAACGACCGTCAAATCGTTCTCAGGAAGAAGGATCCCAGAATGTCCTTGAGGCAGAAGATGGATATCAAGGTCGCCCAAGGCCCGGATCCTTCCAACGCCAGATCAGTTTCTAGTCCTTTCGGCTTGTTCGTGTTCGCCGCATGCCCTTTTCCCAATTTGCCCCGATCGCCATGCCACGAATGGACGGCAGAGCGTCGCATCTAGAATAGCAATGCTGGACTTAGGGTGTCATACCCCGAAAGGATTATTGAGGGGGGTTAACCTCGTAGGATGGTTTGGAGCAACGCAAGAATGAGGCTGGGCACCGGAGTGGGACCCAGGTATCGTGCCTGATGGCACCAGTCCCCTCAGGAGCTACAGATGCCGACCAGCAAGTTTCTGGAGGCTGATGTTCAGGCCCAGGATGGCAACAACAGCCAAGAACAGAACCGCGAAGAACGGTAGGCTCAGGTGGATTCGGGCTGCCAGGCCTGCGCTGAGCCAGCCCATACTCAGCGTGATCACCAGGAGCTGAAGACGGTGGCGTCCCATCTTGGCGCTGGCCTTAGCCTCCGGGGTCTGGGAAGAATCGAGGTCAAACCGCATGAGATCCCAGGCTGCCAGCGCCGCAATGGAACCGGCCAGCATCAGGTCGAAGGACAAGCCGTCAACCACGCCCATCCCGGCCAGCAGGAGGTAGCCGGCGAAGAGCGTCGAAGCCGCCCAGAATCCTGAAGAGCGTTTGACGATCACCCGGACCAGCGCCAAGGCGACCATGCCAGGCAGGACCATGATGTTGCCGGCGGACAGGTAGCCAACGGCGATACACAGGGTGCTCATGGTCAAAGCAATGACCGGCAAAAAGGAACGCAGCTTCATATCTCTTGGCCTAGAGCCATCTGCCAGGTGGGTAGTGTTTTGCAGCCGCCCGCAGGACGCTATCAATTGGCTTGTTCACCTGCCAATCAACGACCTTCACCCCCATGCCGAGCAGATGCTTCAGCCCGACAACCCGTTCTATCCTGGCTGCCCGACAGGCCAGAGAATGAACTCGGCTTGTCGATAGGATCTTTGCGGCATAGTCCACCGGATCAGGCGAAATCAGGAGCACGTCATAGTCGTGAGCTCGCAACCGAGCATAGGCATCCAAATCGCGCCCATCCAGACTGCTATAGATGACAAGCTGTCCATGTGTTGGGAACAAGCCTACCGGGAAGAAGGCAGAGTATTCGAAAGGAATGTATCGACCAAGTTGCGCTTGGGCCAGAGTCTGGTGAACTCGATCTAGCTGGTGCTTGCCGAAACCGGGAAACACCGTGTTCATCGTGTGGCCAAACACGAGCAGCGAAACCCGATTTCCCCGGCGCAGGAAGATTTCAGCCATGGACGCGGCAGCAGCCAGCGAAGCTTCGAACAGCACCTCGTCCATGTCACGCTCGTTGCTCAATCTCCGCAGCGTCCAGGATTAGACCAAAATCAGCAATCTCTGCCTGTTCGAATTCATTTGTGAACAACTTCCCAGGGTGCCTGGCGGCCAGCCTCCAGTTGAGCCGACGCATTGAATCGCCCAACCTGTATTCCCTGATACCCCAGTAGTCCGACCCGGTCCCCGCTCGGCGAGCAGGGATCGATCCAGCAGACAGCTTGGTCGCTCTGGGTCGTATGTGTCCTCGACGGATTGGCATCGGGCGGGGCCGAACGAGCAGATCTCCCGGGGCCGAGACTTCGATCGTCTGGTCAAACAGTCCGAAGGGATCACCTGCCAGCACGTGAAGGGTGGACCACGCGTAGGCTCCACAGCGTCGCCTTCACCGTGTAGGTCATCTCCGCGACCTCTCCCGTGGCGAGGGGTAGCCTGGCTGCTGTCTGGCCGTCGATGATCGACATCGAAGGAAACGGCCTATCATCCAGGTACAGGTTCGCCAGCAGCGCACCCCAATTCTCCACTTGCAAGACCACTTCAATCAGCTCACCAACCGCAACGCTGCGGTCGCTCATGGTGCGACGTGCATGGAGCTTGATTTCGGTTGGCGCCAGGAAAAGCCCGACCATGAGGTAAATGAGGAGCGGGATCGCCAGGAGCATCAGCTGGCCGTTGCGGATCGTCAAGCCGACAAGAATCAGGCCGCTCATCAGCACGATCAAGACGCGAGACGAATCATTCATGGCCGGCAGGGATAACTGGGACCGACACAGACCCAAGAACTTCATCGATGACATCCCGTTCGCTCGTCTTTGACCCCCACAGGTTGGGCTGCAGTATCAACCGATGGCCAAGCGCTGCTTGAGCGAAGAGCTTGACATCATCAGGGAGGACGTATGTTCGAGCCTGCATGGCGGCCCATGCCCGGGCAAGCTTGAGCAAGGCGAGCGACCCTCGTGGGCTGCACCCGACGGCAACCTGAGGATGACGCCTGGTTTTGGCGACCAGGTCCACGATATAGCCTTCGATGTCAGGATCGACATAGATGTCTTCAACCATCCGGCGCATCTGCAGGAAGACATCACGTGCCACGACCGTCTCTAACCGAATGGCATCGTCCTTCCTCTCCCGCGTCGATGCAACATCTCGCGTTCTTCATCGGCATCCGGGTAGCCAACGCCGATTCTGATGATGAACCTGTCGAGCTGAGCTTCCGGCAGGGGGAAAGTTCCCTCGTACTCGATCGGATTCTGGGTGGCCACAACCACGAACGGGAAGGGCAAATCTGCCGTTTCGCCCTCCAACGTCACCTGGTACTCCTGCATCGCTTCCAGCAACGCGGATTGTGTCTTCGGCGAGGCTCGATTGATCTCATCCGCCAGCAGAATGTTTGTGAAGACGGGGCCCTTGCGGAGCACAAACTCGTTCATCCTGGAGTCAAATATGTACCCCCCTGTGATGTCTCCCGGAAGCAGGTCGGGCGTGAACTGGATCCGCCTGAAAGCCAATCCGAGAGCGTCGGCGAATGATTTCGCAATCAGTGTCTTGGCGAGGCCTGGATAGTCCTCGATCAGAATATGACCGCCGTTGGACAAGAAGGCCGCCAGCAGCCGCTCCAGGATAGCCCTCTTCCCCACCACCGCCTTCTCGATTTCATCAAGAAGCGCTCGGGCATGAAACACGAACTGTTCAGGTGTAAGGTTGATCATGGCATCAGTCGGCATCATCGATATCCAATCGGATCTCCATCCACGTCAAAGTCTGGTCTAGCCAATCCTCATCAGACTGCTTCTTCCACGGTGGCCAGCCTCGAATCCACCGAATAGTAGAGACCAGGGAGTTAGGCACGCGTCGCCCGTGATTAGCCGGCGCCGTCTCGTGGGCAATAGGTGGCACCTCTGACGGTTGAGAACCGCCAGATCCGACATCAACTTTTGCGGCGGCAGAACTCGCAGATCGCTCATCGAAGGCGGTCACAGAGTCAAGGAGATTCGCCATGTTCCGTTTCAGACGCTGGCGCTTCTCCCACCCCTCAGCAGCCTCGTTGATCAACATCTCCCAGTATTTGGTGCGACTCGCCGGATAAGGTTCCGATCGAAAGGCTGATGGGTGGGCTTCGCCGCCCGTGGGTACCATGAGCCGGAAGATGATGATGAACCCCACGGCGACCAAAATGGCCCACCAAATCTGCTGATCGACGCTGGCAATGACGCGCCAAGCCGCCCAAATCAGCAGAGCCACAGGTTGAACAAGATAGCCGAGCACCAACGAACGAAACCAAAGCACGAGCAGACCGACACCCAGCCCCAGCAGGATCCAAACCCGCGTCCTGGCCCGCGCCATCATCTGCCGCCCAGGGAGGACTGACAATAGCGGATGATCTCTTCCAGACTTTCCAGCGCCTGTTGTTCGACATCGGTGCCCAGTTGATGATGTCCGTAGCGGACCTGTTCAAACAGGCCGGTCAGCCGATGCACCGGGTTGGCTGGGATGCCCCTGCCCATCAGGAGAGACGCAAACTCGCCCGCCGTCATCGTGCGCTGGCGCGCCAGGCCGCGCCCCTCCTCGAGAGCACGGCTCATCTGCTGATAGTACGCGATGATCACATTCTCAATGGTTTGCCCTGACCGCAGTGCGCTGGCGGCCACCTCGGCCTCACGCAGCACCGGGTCGATATCTGGCGCTGGATGCCGTCTCGACCTCCATGAGGCGAAGACGAGAATCGCCAGGCCGAGAACGACGCCCATTGACACCAGGAAGATGAGGGCGTCGGGGGGTTGACCCAAAGGAGATACGGGATAGCCGAAAGAAGGCGAGGCAGAGTTACCTATGTCGCCAGTTGAGCCGATGGCAGGCTGGCCAAGGGTGAAATCAGGGATGAGCGACACCAACACAAGCAGAGCGGCTGTGACGACCGTTGCCCAGAAGATAAGACCCCAGTTCACCAGGCTCAAGATCCGCCAAGCCAGCAGCCCCAGCAACACCAGAAAGGCCGTGGCCAGGAATCCCCTGACCACTGGCAGGGCGAACAATGCAACTGAGGGAGGGGATGACGATGGGCGGATTAGGTCCGGGTTGCCTCCACTTGGAAACGGTGAACCCGGCTGCAGCACAAGCTGGGAAAGGCTGGGTCCCATCATGAGGACCGCAAGCAGCACCCCAAGGAGGAAGATCAAGCGAACTTTCTTTGATCGTGCCGTCAACAGTTTTGCCCCTCAACGTCGTTTCTGCATCTGGCCGGTAGTTTCTGCATCGCCTGGATGAACCCCCTGGCTGGATCCCGGATACCGTCAGGTAATTCATAATCCAAGAATGAGCGAGGCACCGCCAACGTATACCACATTGACGGCGCCCCGCTCACCCGGCAAATCCTTCGGCGGGGCACGGCATGCCGGGACGTCAGGATTATTCAGTCCAGTCAATCGCCAGTCAGTGTCAGCTCATGCTGAACGGCGGGTAGCGATCCGTCACCAGCAGGACGGCATAGGCCGCCACCCGCAGCCACCAGCGGGCAATTCCGACGATGAAGTCGAAGAATGACTTGGGATAACGGCCGGTAAACAGGATGGCAAACCAGGCCAAGATCACAACAATGACGCCCACGGCTGAAAGGATACCCAACACGATGTAGTGTGGAATAGCAAGGAGCCATTTCACGATCGGGAGCCATCGGTTGAGGTCGGCCTCAACGTCCGGGTAGTCGATTTCCAGGTGGACCGCCTGCTCATCCACCGTCGAGGGGTATTGGTCCGTCAGAAGCACAGCGTAGGCACCGACTCTGGCTTCGAAGCGGGTGAGCTCGCGGGCAAAGTCAAACCACCAGCGTGGATAGCGCTGCCGGAAGATGATCATCAACGCTGTGGCCGCAGCCAGACCGCCTGCCAATCCCCCGGCCGCGTCTCGGGAGGTTCTCAGCACTTCGCCGGCCTGGTTGACATAGATCGTGTTGGTAACGGTCTCGCCAGCACCTGAGATGAGGCCCAGAATGATGGCGATCGGGATGATCCAAATCCAACGGAAGAATGACGTAAACCGATCCAGCGTCTCCGGATAGTCGATCTCAAGGCGGGCAGGATAATCGACAGGTGATTGATTGGACATGCTGCACTCTCCTTTTAATGACGGTTGGATCCAACTTTGGGCGGCAGATCTGTGTGGCCCGAGGCATGGCAGAGCCGGCTGGTGAATAGACGCCGCCGATCAGCGTATCAGGCGAAAGGTTGATATGAAGCCTGCCTTCCCCGGTTACTGGCATGGACACCCATCCAAATCAGACCCAAGCCAGTAGCCCCCGCGCCCAGGGCGCGCAGGATGTATGGCACGAACATTCCGCCGGCAAACAGCGGAACCCCAACGATAAGCAGGATGGCGGCGACCCGCGGAAGCACACCCGCCTTCAGGCTTGCGATGCCAAACAGGACGAACCCCATGATGTACAGGATGCCCATCAGAAGGTACGTCATCGAAAAAGCTGAATTGCCAAACATCGGCCCCGTGGGGTCGAGAAGTCCTGGTGCGTGAGCAGCGAAGATCGGCCAGAGCACCGCCTCATCGTATTGAACGCAGGCAAAAAGCACGGAGCCGAAGAACGCCATCACAAAACCGATGAAACCCAATTTCGCCAACTCCTCGACTTGCTCGAAATAGAGACTGACCAGGGCCAGGGGAGTCAGGAGGGTCATGATTAGGGCCAGTCCGTTGAGCCAAGCCCAGTCCGGATCCGCGACCCACTGCATCAAGGGTTCCGAAGTGGGCAGCAAAAGGGACGGCAGAACGCCAAACAAAACCAGCAGGGCGCCGACAACCACCGTGAGTATGCCCCCCCAACCACCCAAAACCTTGACCGTCATGACGATTCTCCCTGTTTGTGTGAATCTTCACAAGCGGGGCGGTGCGCCGAAAATGGTCAATCACCAGCCGCCCCGGCCCGTCCCCACTTTGCCTCGTCCACCCCTCGGAACAAGAGCCAAAGCGCAAACAAGAGTTCACTGACAAAGGCCAGCAAGCTCAGGCCAAGATTGATGTCGGGGAGCATAAGAAAGATGATCACATCGATCACGTAGCACAACCCCCCGATCATGAGCAGGATCCCGAAAACTCGGGGAAGGAAACGTGACCGGAATACGAGATAGCCGAGCGGAAGGAGCCACGCGCCCAGTATCTGGCCGATGATGGCCCCTCGATCAAACAGCTCGATGAAGGCCATGGCCGCGCCTTGAAGCTGTTCTGCGCTGAAGGCGGTCAGAAACGGGGACGGGATGACGAGCAGCAGCACGGCAAAGTGGTTGAGCATGTTGATCATGGCGATTGGAACGCTAATCAGGGCCAGGGCCGCCATGAGCCGGGCGATTTCGCGGTGCACCGGCCGGAGCAGCGCATACAGCGCCAAAGGCAGCAGGACGAGCAGCACATGCCGAATCAAATCGCAGAGCAAAGCCAGCCGGTACAGCGATTCCGAAGCGACGATGTTGCGCGCCGTGGCTACGGCGTCACCGGGGACCACCAGGCTCTGCCGAACGAACAACTCGGCGAATAGTCCGAGCGTGAAGATAAGCAGGTACAGGAGCCCCGTGGCTCTGGCGATCCGACTGGGCGAGTTCATTTCTGCTTCCTCCTCTTCATTCTCAACTCGATCACGTCAGCCCGCACCCTCGGCGGAGAATTGAACCAGGGTAGGGCAGGATGAGCCGTTTCGTCCGCGCCGCTCAGACTCTCTCGCCATCACATGGCAAGCCGGGTCATCTTGCCCACCGGCCCTGCGGAGTCGGTGGATCCATCCGGTGGAGCCCACCCTCTTCACGCCTCACCGGGCACGACGCCGGATACCAAGGCGGAAGCGTTGAACCCTTTGGCGATCAGCCAGATGCCCAAGAACAGTTCGTTGGTGAGCATGAGCAGACTGAGCACCCCCAGGACTCCCTGAGGAATGCCGAAAACGTCCAGCAGGAAGATGAGAAACACCGACGTAGCGCCCGCCAGGCCCCAGATGGACAGGAAGCGGGGCACGAGCTTCGATCGGTACAGCATGGTGTAAAAGACCCATGCACCCAGGACAAGGGAAATCGTGACCATCTGGAACGACCAATAGCGTTGGCTGATCAACAACGTGCCCAGGGCCTGGTAGGAAGAGGCGTCGGCGCCGCCTGAGCCCACGAATTCTTCGCTGATCGTCACCAGGGCCAGTGGGCTGATGTCACTCAGGGTCTGCATCACGAACTCGATGATTCGGAATCCCACATACCCGAGCGCCAGGCTCCGGAAGCGCGTGTTCAGGATGGGGAACATCAGTATCGCAATCCCGAGGTAGGCGATGCCGTTGCTGAATTCGAGCAGTGATCCCAGGACAACTTGAACCCGACTTGCCGAAGTCAGGGTCAAGTAGTCCGGAGACCCGAGGATGGGTTCAACCAGTAAGAAAGCCCCCAGAAGAAAGGTGGCATTTGAGGCCAGGAACAAAGCCCCGACGGCGGTGGCAGTTCTTCGACTGTTGTCCATTCGACTCCCTCACTTCGCACATCGGGCGATTTCCGAGAACCTGCCCCGGCAATCGCCTCATTCAAGTTTGTCCTGTGGACGGCGTGCCAGTCACCCGAAACTGGGTCACGCCTTCCTCACGGGCCAGGGTTCATGCTTTCACGCTGGAACCAACTTCGCCCAGAAGCTCGGCGCCGCCAAATATGCCACCTTCCCCTGTTACACCCACCTCCAGGCGTACCAGACCGTGGTCACATTGAACGCCAGCCCTACCACGATCAGGAACTTATCGTAGGCCGAGGGATAGGTGGGCAGCCCCACGAGATTGATGAGAAAGAAGATCGCAGGGATGACAATATTGGCCCAGCGGTTGATCGGCTGGTTCAGGGTCAGGGATAGAACGACCATGACAATCGGGACAACGAAAAGTGCCGCCATCCCCGCATAGGCCGCCTGGGACACCTGCATCTCACCAATGCCGCCAGGCTTGAAATCCCCGCTGAAAATGCGCAGGACATCGCCCAGCAGATAAGTCAGCATGAGCGCGATCCACAAAGCGGAAAGTTTGATCTGGATCTCATCCATCAAGTTCACCCCTTCCCCGGGGACGTGGGGATGTGGCCTTCACCGCTCCGACCTGAACTGCCCTCGGCCTGCAAGCGCAGGCATCCCGTCCGCTCTGCGCTTCCTCACTTGTCCCATGAGCTGCGGTTCCGCGCCCGCATGATCGACAGATATGACGACTTTGCCTCGGACGTGACCTTGTCCGTAGTGCGCAAGCGCGTGGGGCGTATCTTCCAACGCATAGCACCTGTCGATCACGGGTTTGACCTTCCCAGATTCGATCATCTCCCGCATGACTTCCAGGTCCTTCTGGCTGGGCTTTTGAGCCAGACTGACCAGTCTCTTGCCTCCCACCATCGACAGAAGCGGCCCTAACAGCATGGCCTCGAAAACCTGCTTGATGGCACCCCCGGCCATCACATATGTGCCCCCTGATTTCAAGGCACGCCGATAGTCGAATATCGGCCGGTAGCCTCCCGTGGCGAAGATCAGATCGTAGTGCCTGCCGTTGCTGGCGAAGTCCTCGCGTGTGTAGTCGATCACGCGGTCCGCACCCAGCGCCTGGACCATTTCAATGTTGCTTGTGCTGCACACGCCGGTGACCTCGGCGCCATAGGATTTGGCGATTTGCACGGCAAAGGAACCGTTGCCCCCCGAGGCGCCGACGATCAAGACTTGCTGCCCTTGTTGGATCCGCCCGCAATCCCGAAGACCCTGCAGGGCGACCAGCCCCGCTTGCGGCACGGCGGCTGCTTCTTCGAAGGTCAGGTTGGCTGGCTTCAGGGCAAAGGTTTCTTCTGGTGCGGCGGCGTATTCCGCATAGGCTCCGAAGCCGCATTCGGAAAGGTCTCCATAGACGTCATCCCCTGGCCGGAATTGCCTGACGTCATCACCAATGGCCACCACCCGGCCGGCCAGGTCGCTGCCCTGGATCCTGTGCACCGGCTCGCGCAACCCCCCAACCATCAAGCGTACGATGAAGGGGTCTCCCTTCACCAGAGCCAGATTGCCGTAGGTCACCGAAGCCGCATGTACTTCAACAACGACCTCGTCAGCGCCTGGAACTGGCCGTTCAACCTCTTTCAACCTGAGGACATCAGGGGGACCGTATTGTTCATGGACAATTGCCCGCATGGGTGTCTTCTCCCCGGGTCAGAGATCCGCGCATTCGCCGTTCCAATGACAGCAACGTAGCATGGCCAGGGGGCCGCGTCATACCCCGAAGGGGCTATTTGACGGGTTAATCACAGAATCACGCGATCGCGCATGGCTGGCAGACATTGCGGACCTCGAACATGATGGGGCGACCACTCAGTCTTGGCCGTCAATCGGCGTCGAGGCTTGCATCACGGTGAGCACGATGTTTCCCGCTTTGTGCCCCGATTCGGAGTATCTGTGCGCCTCGGCAGCCTGATCCAGGCGGAAGCACCTATCGATGACCGTCTTGACCTTCCCGGCCTCGATCAAGTCCCTGAGAGCCTCCAAATCCTCGACCCTGTCTTTCCTATCCATCTCCACATGAACCAAGGCGCCATCGGGGTCGAGCGCCTTCTTGAAAACGGAGCTGGGCAGCCCATGGATCAAAGGACCGGCCGCATCAAAGATGAGATCGTAGACTTCCCCCTGCTGGCTGAAGTCCTCCTTGGTGTAGTCGATCGTCCTTTCCGCACCCAAGGACATCACGAGGTCGAGATTGCGTGTGCTGCAAACTCCGGTGACCTCCGCCCCAAAGTGACTTGCCAGTTGAACCGCGAAAGTGCCAACGCTTCCCGACGCACCGAAGATGAGGATCTTCTGCCCGTCTTGGATTCTGCCTTTCCGAAGGAAATTCAAGGCCGCCAAACCTCCCAGGGGAACGGCAGCAGCTTCTTCGTATGTCATGTTGGCCGGCTTGAGGGCCACCAGGCCATCTCCGGGCAGGCATTTGTACTCGGCATAGGCGCCGAACCCGAATCCAGTGCAGCCGAAGACCGCATCGCCCGGCATGAAGCGCGCAACCTTCCCCCCAACTTTGTCCACCGAGCCGGCGAACTCAAACCCCAGAACCATGACCCTCTTCGGCCGAAGCAGCCCGTTGTAGATCCTCGCCACGAACGGGTCCGCCTTACGCATGCGCTTGTCTCCGGCAGACACCGTCGTCGCATGAACCCTGACCCGGATCTCACGATCGCCGGGAACAGGAGTCTGCACCTCTTTGGCCTCGAGCACATCCGGGGGACCATATCGTTCAAACACAACCGCTTTCACTGAGAGATTCTCCGTTCTCCGCAAGTCGTAACAAAGCCAGACAACGGCCAGAGCAGGTCGCGTTGTGTGGAAGTGATCGACCATGACATGAGGTCGCCACGACCAGCCGCTCGCAGCGACTGACGATCGCAGCTGGTCACAAACATGCTCATGCCAAATCGCCGGTCATCCCGCATTCCCGTCCGGTGACTCGCACAGCAAGCCCCTTCGATCCCGCATCTCGCTCGGAAATCGCCATTCGGGGTTGGGACGGCTACGGCTGCTTCTCTCTATAGACCGTCACGAGCCAAAGCATCCCCAGGCCGGTGAAGAACAACCCGATCCCACCAAGGATTTGAGAGAAGGCGGTGATGGCTTGCAGAGCGTCCATGGTGTCCTCCAATCGAGAAGGCGGCAGACGACCTGGCCAAGCGGGCCTCTGGAGCATCCCCGGCGTGCGGCTACCTCACGCACCGGAAGCCCAGATCGTCCGGACCAAAATCCTTCGGACGCGACCAAACGTTTCCGTCGTAGGCGATCATGTAGGCATGTCCCTCATCCACCACTGTTGCCGTCCACCAATAAATCACTTGTGAATGGACATTCCAGAGCGGCGATTCTTTGTCCGGGGTCGTCGCGTAGGTGGCTTTGGCCAGTAGAGCATCCCATATCCCTACGCTGTTCTCCCCATGGCGCGTCATGGAGCGCACGGCCTCGTCGACGGTTGGCAAGCGCCAGATCTGATGCGGTGCGGATTCGAGGCTCATGCCATCTTGACCGAGATACTGGCACGTTCGGCGCGCTTCGAACCAATCCACCCCCACCTTCGGCCAGCCCGGCCCATCCGGGGCCCATACCAGTGCCACCCCGTTTCCGGACACCTTCCGAGCCAAGAGGATGCCGTCGTCCATGCGCTGCGACACCCGCAGCGCCGGTTCGAAACCAAAAATGGCAAGGGCCAAGACCGGGAGCCCGACCGCCAACCAGAGCGCCATCTTTCGAGGCTGAGGACGGCCAAACCAGTACAGCACGCCGAGGCCAACCAGCGGCAGGACAAGCAGCAGAGCGACCGTGTTTGTAAGCGCTCGAAAGAAGAAGGCCACCGCCAATGCCAACAGGAGATGGAGCAGGCTGCCCAGTCTCGGATAGAAGATGGAGATCAGGGCCAAGCTGAGAAACAGCAGCATCGGGCTGAGGTACTGGATCAACATCAAGCTCAGGTTGGAGACCAGAGAGTTCGTGGAACCAGCCTTCGTGGAAGTTCTCGATAATGCCCCAAACAGCCCAGAAGCACGTGAGGAGCGTCGAAAGCCCAACGGCCACCCACCCCGCTGCCTGAACTCTTGCGATTGTTCAACACAAGAACATCCAAGGACAAGAACATTGAGCTTGCCCCCATGAGTTTGCCTTCGTGAGAGCGGTAAGAGCCGCCCCGTCGGGCAAGATCATCTCCGGGGACCCTTGCCATTCATCGTGGGTCAGCTTCCGTTCCTAACGCCACACTCAAGGCAAACGACGGAAACCAGAGGCAGACCCAGGGCGTAGAGCCATCGCAGCAACCCATGCAGGCCAGCCTGGTCAAACGTTCCAGTCAAGGTCGTAAACGATTGGCCATCCTCATCCATATCGACCTTGAGTGCCATGCCCTCGACTTTGTCGGCCCACTCGCTATCCAGTTCGCCGGGCACCTTAATCTGATAGAGCGCCGGCTTGTCCAGGGTGAGCTTGTCTTCAGCCGGGGTCATGTCGCATCCCTCTGATGACCTGGGCATGGGCGGTTGTCGTTTCCGATGGAGTCAGACATGCGCGCTTTCGGTCAATCCAAACCTCCGCCCGAGCCCCTGGCGGGCCATTGGGGTTCGTGGTCATTCGCAGGTGATCATCTGCTGCACGCGCACCGATCCACACTGGCTTCACAGCGCGATGTGGGTCACGCCAGTCAATGTCCTCAATGATCCCAAGGACAAGATCGGCCAGTGCTGGGGCCTTGGTCACTCCTTTTGTGATCGGCGCGAGGGCGGAGGCGATTTTCATGTGTTCGCTCTGGATGGTTAGAACCGGATCCCCCCGACTTCTATCGTTCAGCATAGAACGCTGTGGATGCCATGTCATACCCCGAAGGTGCTATTCAAAGGGGTTAATCGGCTGATGAGAAGGATGTGGGAACCGCGTCGAGATGGATGAGACATCGTCCGCCCTTGGCGATCAGCCGAAGATCACCTCCGACACCACGACCCCCCGCAGCGCCGGAACAAGCCAGAGCCACAATCGCCCTCGCCTCTCCCCCGTCGCTGGATCAGTAGGCGCCTGCAATCGGAGTCGTCGTTTCAGGGTCTCCCAACCGAGGCTGCGCTCATCTTGGCGGACAACGATGAGGACCAGCACGAACTCCCACATCAACCCCAGCGCGAGCAGCACGACTCTCGCAACCGCCGATCCCAGGGGCTCTGTCCCGTAGCAGGGCGAAACGAGAGGGTGGATGATCCAGCCGACAAAGGCCGTAGGCAGCGCGGCGGCCGCCCAAATGCCAACAATCTTGCCCTGTGAGACCTGCCCTGTCTTGACGACACCCCTTTCGCAAAGACCGCCGCTTGGTCGCTCATGACCTTCCGCCCCCCTCCGAGTGCCTTGTGGGCGAGCGCCTCACCCCACAAGGAAGTTCAAAGACGGATCGTTTTCGGGGCGCTCCATCTCGAGAACTGACGCACTTGCACTGGATTGTCATACCCCAAATGAGCAATCCGCCGGAGTCGAATCCTCGCTAGCAGGGAGTGGCGAGTTATGACTTAGAAGCAGGACGGTCCGCTGATCTCGTAGGCGGAACTCTTCCGCCTCTTGATGTGGTGAGAAGGGTGAGGATCAGGTCTCGAGCAGGCTCAGGGCCCGGGCGCGGGCCACCGCCTGGGTCCGGTTTTTGACTCCCAGCTTGCCATAGATATTTCGAGTATGCGCCTTGACGGTGTTGACCGAGAGGAACAAGCTTTCAGCAATATCCCGATTGGTGCAGCCGGAGGCAAGCTGCTGGAGGACCTCGAGCTCTCGTCCGCTCAACGGCTCGATCAGTCCATCTTGACCGGGGAGGGCGAGATTCCCCTTCGGAAAAGGCATTCAGCAGCTCTTGAACGTAGGCATCCAACTCGGGCCGATTGCCATCGAGGGCCTCCAGCAAGGCAGACATCGGCACGCCTTCAACGACAAACGTATGGACGTATCCTTCGGGTTCGGCCAGGGCAAGCGCTCGCTCTAGAGACAAGAGGGCCTGAGCGCGGTCCCCCTTCGCATCATGGGCAAGCGCCTGTAGGACCAAGATTTCAATCGCACTGCCTTTTCTTTTGCCAAGTTCGGCTTCTTTCAAAAGACGCTCGAGGAGATCGATGGCACTTTCAATCAATCCATCCTCATGCTCTCGACGATACTGAGCGACAAGGATCTTGGCCAAAGTCTGGTGCTCGAACTCATGCAGGTAGCTGAGATCATCATCGGGTGCCAGACCCTGCAGACGCACCCAACGCAGCGCGGCGTCTAGGCTGCCTGCGGCCAATTGGCTCCGTGCGATGAGGGCTGACAGGGGGCGCACATCAGGAATAGGATGACGGTAGTAGAGGTCTTGTGACTTCTCCAAGGTCTGCACGATTTCACCCAATCTTCCTGCCGACCTCAGCACCCGAATCCGGGCCTGTATCCAGTGACGAAACCAAGGTGGAAATGCCGGCAATTCTCCCATTTCCTCACCTTTTCGAAGATGCCACCGAGCCCGTTCCAGATCGCCCTGCTCTTGGTGGAGTTCACTCAGCCCGAAATGCACAACAGCCGTTTCTGGCAAGTCGGGTTTCCCCTGCGACTCTGCCAGGTCAAGCAGCCGGTGGTAGACCTCTTTCGCATCACTGAGTTGACCTTGTGTGACCAAGATTTCTGCCAAGTACGAGGAGAAGCTGATAATGAAACGTGTCTTTCCAAGTCTCCGCATATGGGAGATGGCATGCGATATCGACCGATAGGCGGCCTCCAAATCACCATCCGACCAATAGGCAAACCCCGGGAGGATCGCCGAGAGCCCGCGCTCGAAGTAATCATTTTCAGGGAGCAGTTCGCGGGCCTTGGCCGCGTTTTCTACCGTGGAAGAGAGATCACCCAATGCCTGAGCAAGATAGGCGCGCGCATTGGCGATCGATCCCAACAGCGATCGAAGTTCCTCCTCGGCCAAGCGCCCTGGTTGATCCTTCTGGCCGTAAGGCCCCGCCAATCCATCGTCCTCTGAAACCAACCCGCGTTCAGCGTCTTTCAGGTGGAGTTCGGCCCCTTCGAGGTCGCCAGAGTCAATCAACGACCAGGCGATGCCTGTACTCAACCTGGGTCTCGCCCGAACGACGTCCTCCGGGATGGCTTGCACCCAACGGAGCCATGTGACGCCCTTGTAGCTCATGTGCATTTCTCGCCAAGTCATCTCGGCCAGATTGGCGGCTCGGTCGAAATCCTCGGCTTTGATAGCATGCTTGACCGCCTGCTCCGTAAAACCGTTGGCCTCATACCATTGACTGGCCTTAAGGTTCAAGATCGAGAATTGATCGGGATGAGCTTGATGCGTCCGCTGAAGCAACAGGTCTCTGAACAAGCGGTGATAGCGATACCACTGCCGTTCCTCATCAAGCGGGACAACGAACATGTTGGCCTGGTCCAGCATGTCCAGTGTCACCTGTCCGTTGTCTCGGCCGGTGACCGCGTTGCAGAGTGACGCGTTCATCCGGTCGAGAATGGCCGTGTTGAATAGAAACGATCTTACTTCGTCTTGCTGCTGGTTCAGCACCTCTTCGATCAGGTAGTCGAGGACGAAACGATGACTCCCGGTAAATTCATGGATGAGCTCGCTGGTATTCCGCCGCCCCCTCAAAGACAGAGCTGCCAACTGCAGGCCAGCAATCCAACCCTCTGTGCGATTGTCCAAAGCCAGGACAGCTTCTTCCGAAAGTCCCAAACCCATGACCTGGTTGAGGAAGGCGGTGGCTTCGGCCGGCGTGAAACGAAGATCTGCAGCGCGAATTTCTGTCAGTTGATTCTTCGCTCGCAGGCGGGGGAGAGACAGTTGAGGGTCTACTCGGGTTGCGATGACCACGTGAACTTGGGGGGGAAGATTGTCTATCAGGAAGGTGAGAACGTCGACGGCAGGCGAATCACCAACCAGATGGTAGTCGTCCAAAATGAGAACTGTCCGACCTGGCATGCCGGCCAGTTTGTTGATCAGGAAGACGAGGAGTGACTCTGTCGGGAAGGGCTGAGAAGAGTGGAGCATGGCCAAAGCCTCCTCCTCAGCCGCAGTCTCCAACGCGCCAGCTTGAGCGAGAGCGGCCACAAGGTATGCCAAGAACCGACCCGGCACCGCGTCGCCCTCATCCAGTGAGAGCCAGCCGATCCTGTCGTAGATCGCCTCCCCCACCCGCCCATTCGAACGCAGGTCACTCACCCACTCGCTGATCAATGTGGTCTTTCCGAACCCAGCTGGGGCAGAGACGAGCATCAGCGCCCGGTCGAAGGCTTCATTCAGTCGCTCGGCCAACCGAGGACGATGAACACGTTCAGCACGAACAGGGGGAACAGAGAACTTGGTGCTTAGAAGGTCTTGTGAAGGCACGACCCAACCATTCTCGGCCGTTTGAAGTATAGCCCGCCGGACAGTTGCGCTCAAGTGCAAGTTCACCCATGGTGGGGTGAAGAAGGTCACCTGATGCAATTCGCTGGCACCATCGGTTTTTTGCCCGACCTGGCCCAATTGGCTTGGCGCCCCATCAAAGTCGTGGGATTACCCGCCGGTCAACATGACCGCCCTGCCCAACTCGCTGTTTGGGCGGATCCG